>CAWGXD010000008.1:0-637405 GCA_963826445.1 uncultured Actinomycetota bacterium | reverse complement strand
CGCAGCACGGCGCCGACCCCATCGACTACCCGTACTACTTCGTGGCCCCGTCCAACACCGGCATCCCGACCGGCTTCGATCTGAACAGCGACGGGGTCCTCGGTGGCGGGGACGATGCCTTCGGGTTCGGGCTCTTTCCCGGCCAGTTCGGCCTGGCCGTCTTCTCCAGGTTCCCGATCGACCAGACGCCGTCCGCACCTTCCAGCACTTCCGCTGGAAGGACATGCCGGGCGCGATGTTCCGGCCGCCGCCGACGTCGTCGTGGTACTCGCCCGAAGAGCAGGGCTCCTGCGCCTGTCGAGCGAAGACCCACTGGGACATCCCGATCTGGTGGGCGGCCCGAACCGTCCACTTCCTGGTCAGCCACCCGACGCCGCCGACCTTCGACGGCCCGGAGGACCGCAACGGCCGGCGCAACCACGACGAGATCCGCTTCTGGGCCGACTACATGCGCCCGGGCCGAGGCGTCCGCCTACATCTATGACGACGCGGTTCGCACCGGAGGCCTGCGGCCCCGCGAGCGCTTCGTCATCGCCGGCGACCAGAACTCGACCCCCCGACGGCGACTCGGTCCCAGGCGCGATCGAGCAGCTGCTCGACCACCCGCGAGGTCAACACCGCGGTCGCCCCCGACGAGCGACGCGAGCCCCCGAGGCCGAGCCTCCTCCAGGCCGGCGCCAACCTGGCGCACGTCGGTGATCCCGCCCATGACACTGCGGACTTCAACGACAACCCGGCTCCGGGCAACCTGCGTGACCGATTACGTGCTGCCCAGCAAGGCCCTCCGGATTCTCGATGCCGGGGTCTTCTGGCCGGTTCAGGCCGATCCGCTGTCCCGACTCACCGGCGTCTTCCCCTTCCCGTCGAGCGACCACCGTCTCGTCTGGGTCGACGTGCGCCTGGAGATGCAATCCCTACTCGGGTCAGGGTCGAGTCATACCCAGGTAGGGGTCGAATCAGGCTGATGACTGATGTCGGCGAGCGGGCAAGTGCGACAGGGTTGACAACATGATCACAGTCGACAGACTCACGAAGCGCTACGGGCCCTTCACCGCCGTCGACGACGTCTCGTTCGAGGTCAAGCCCGGGCACGTGACCGGCTTCCTCGGACCGAACGGCGCCGGCAAGTCCACCGCCATGCGCATCATGGCCGGGCTCACGCCCGGCCACCGCCGGCACCACACGGTCCTCGGCCGCGCCTACTGCCACCTGCCCAACCCCGGCCGCCACGTCGGCGTCCTGCTGACGCCTCCGCCCAGCACGCCGGCCGCACCGGCCGCGAGGTCCTCACGCTCGGAGCCATCTGATGGGCGTCGACCGCAGCGCGGTCGACGAGTTGTCGACCTCGTCGGACTCACCGACAAGGAGGCGGCGCGGCGCGTCCGCAACTACTCGCTCGGCATGCGCCAGCGGCTCGGCATCGCCCACGCGCTGCTCGGCGACCCGGAGGTGCTCATCCTCGACGAGCCGGCCAACGGCCTCGACCCGGCCGGCATCCGCTGGATGCGCGACCTGCTTCGCGGCTACGCGAACCGGGCGGCACGGTCCTGCTCAGCTCGCACCTGCTCAACGAGATCGAGCGCGTCGCCGACGAGATCATCGTCATCGGCCACGGTCAGGATCGTCGCGCAGGGCACCAAGGAGCAGCTGCTGCCGGGCGCCGGCACGGTCGTCCGGTCCACCGACGACGAGGCCCTTGCCCTGGCCCTCATGGCCGAGGACGTCGCCGTCTCGCGGGCGGCCACCGGCGGCCTGCAGGTCGAGGCCGAGCCGATGACCGTGGGCCAGGTCGCCGCGGCGTCGAGCATCGTGCTCGTCGAGCTGCGCGCCGGCGGCAGCCGCGGCCTCGAGGAGATGTTCCTCGAACTCACCGCCGCGTCGGCCCGCGAGGAGGTGGCGGCATGAGCACAACGACCACCGGCCCGACGTCGAACAGCTCCGTCGTCTCCGCCGACCGCCGAGTCCGCGCTGCCGTCGGTCGTCCGGATGCCCGACGCATCGCCGGCGAGCGGCCGACGACCGGTGTGCCGTTCCTCCGCCTCATCGGGCTCGAGCTGCGCAAGATGTTCAACACCCGTGCTGGGCGATGGCTGCTCATCGCCATCGGGGCGATCATCGCGACCACGCTCGTCATCATGTTCTTCAACGAGTCGGGCCACCATCGCTTCGAGGACTACCTCACGGCGACGACGACGCCGTAGGCGATCCTGCTGCCGATCGCCGGCATCCTCGCCGTGACCTCGGAGTGGTCGCAGCGGACCGGCCTGGTGACCTTCACCCTCGAGCCGCGCCGGGGTCGGGTGATCTGGGGGAAGTTCCTCGCCGCCATGCTCGTCGGGGTCGCCGCGATCGTCATGTCGGTGGCGCTGGCCGCCGTCGCCCACCAAGCGGCGATCACGATCCAGGGATATGGCGGGGACTGGGCACTGGACAACAACACGCTGCTCGGCGCCGGGCTCTTCGTCCTCCTCGGCGTGGCCCAGGGAGTGGGCTTCGGAATGCTGCTCCGCAACACGCCCGCTGCGATCGTCCTCCTCTTCGTGCTGCCGACGGCGTGGGCGATCCTTGGCCAGATGGTCAGCTGGCTCGACAGCGCCGCGTCGTGGCTTGACATGAACCGCACGACGAACGCGCTCTTCACCGTCGAGTCGATGACCGGTGAGCAGTGGGCCCAGCTCGGCACCTCCGTCGGTCTCTGGGTCGCGCTGCCGGTGGCCGTCGGCATGTTGCTCCTTCGCCGGGCCGAGGTGAAATAGCCCCTCACCCTCGCGCGCAACACACCCGCACATCGACTGTCCACCCCTGCTGCAGCAGGGGTGGACAGTCGATCAGCGGGTGTGTTGCCGTGGGGGGACGGTGAAGCCGTAGGGCAGCTCGAGCCGGTGACGCGCCATCAGCTCCGAGTCGCCGAGCACCTCCGAGGTCGGACCGTCTGCGGCGATGATGCCCTCCGAGAGGATCACCGCCCGTTCGCACAGCTCGAGGGCGTACGGCAGGTCGTGGGTCACCATGAGGACGGTGACGCCGAGGGATCGGATGATGTCGGCCAGCTCGCGGCGGGAGGCCGGGTCGAGGTTCGAGGACGGCTCGTCGAGGACGAGGATCTCCGGGTTCATGGCGAGGACCGTCGCCACGGCGACCCGCCGCCGCTGGCCGAAGGACAGGTGGTGCGGCGGCCGGTCGGCGAACTCGGCCATGCCCACCTGCTCCAGGGCATGGCGCACCCGGGCGTCGAGCTCGTCGCCGCACAGGCCGAGGTTGCCCGGCCCGAACGCCACGTCGTCGCGGACCGTCGGCATGAACAGCTGGTCGTCGGGATCCTGGAAGACGATGCCGACGCGGCGCCGGATCTCGGCGAGGTTGTCCTTGGTGACGGGCAGGCCGGACACCGCGACGGCCCCCGACCCGGCGGTCAGGATGCCGTTGAGATGCAGCACGAGCGTGGTCTTGCCGGCGCCGTTGGGACCCAACATGGCGACCCGCTCGCCGCGATGCACGTGGAGGTCCACGCCGAAGAGCGCCTGGTGCCCGTCCGGGTAGGCGAACGCCAGGCCGCGCACGTCGAGGACGGGGGCGCTCACGTCGTGACCAGCGCAGTCAGGCTGACGAGGGCACACCCCAGAGGGAGTATGCCGGTGAGTGCCCACTGTGCCCCCGTGGCCGTCAGCGGTCGGAGCGTTGGCATGCGGCCGGTGTAGCCCCGCGACAGCATGGCCAGGTGGACCCGCTCCCCACGCTCGTACGACCGGATGAAGAGCGTGCCCAGAGTCGCTCCGAGAGCGGGCCACTGGCGCACCGACCGCGCCCGGAAGCCCCTCGACTCCCGGGCGATCCGCATCCGAGCGAGGTCCGCCGCCACGACCTCGGTGTAGCGCAGCATGAAGCTCATGATCTGGACGAGCGGCTGGGGCATCCGCAGCTTCTCGAAGCCGGCGACGATGTCGCGCGCCTCGGTCGTCGCGGCGAGCAGGAGGGACGCGAGGACGCCGAGCGTGCCCTTCGCCAGGAGCGCGGCAGCAGCCTCCAGGCCGGACTGGGAGACCTCGATCGGTCCGATCGCCACGCGTTCGCCGGTCGCGACGAGGGGCAGCACCAGCGCGAAGACGACGAACGGCACCTCGATCACCATGCGTCTCGCCAAATGCCCGAAGGGAACTCGCGACACGATAACGGCGCAGGCAAGCGCAAGGAGGTGAGCGGCATACGGCCAATAAATGCCTCTCGGGGTGGCCACGACGGCGAGGACGTACCCGACGAGCGCGACGATCTTGACGTGCGCCGGGAGCCGGTGAAGGGGAGAGTGGCCGTGGAAGTGGAGGGCGTGGCCGTGCGGAGCGCCCATCGGTCAGCCGTGCTCGGCCGGCTCGACCTCGGGCAGGTCGGTCGGGGTCGATCGACCACGTCGGCGGAGGGCGAGGACGAGACCGCCCATGACCAGACCGGTCACGGCGACCCCGATGACACCGGCGAGCCCGGTGGACAGCCTCCCGCGCCGACGCCCTTGGTCTCGTAGTCGGCGAGCGGGCCACCAGCAGTTGCGTGCTCCTGCGCTGTCTGGCCGAATCCCGTTGTCTGCGCGACGTGCTCCAGGCCGTCCGGGCTGCTCGACGCGTACCAGGAGAGGACTCCCGCGAGCAGCAGGCTGACGACCACTGCGATGACGGCGAAGCGACGCGTGCTCACTGGTGCACCATCCTCTGGTCGGCAGGTTCAGATGATCTGCTGATGCACCCCTGGTCCCCACCGGACCACCGCCAAGCGCGCTCGACTCTCGAGGTCCAGCATGAGTTCTGCGGGGTCCGGTGGCCCAGGACACCCAGACCGGCTACAGGGCTGTGCGCCGGAGAGCGCCGATCAGTGAGCGACCGGCTGCGGGGTCCCGGGACCACCGGGTGGCTTCCCACTGCTGCAACAGTCAGGAAACCAGGATGAGTGTCACCCCGATGGATGCACCCGCGCGAGTCTGCGCGGGTGTCGACTGGGCCAAGGACGACCACGCAGTCTGCATCGTTGATGCCGACGGGGAGGTCCTCGACCGGTTCATGGTCGAGCACACTGCCGCCGGGCTGAAGCGACTGGTCAGCCGGCTGCTCAAGGCCGGCGTGGCCGAGGTCGGCATCGAACGCGGCGACGGCCCCGTCGTCGAAGCCCTGCTCACCGCCGAGCTGGTCGTGCTCGTGATCGCCCCGAACCAGCTGAAGAACCTGCGCTCCCGTTACGGGTCGGCCGGCAACAAGGACGACCGGTTCGACGCCTACGTCCTGGCCGACGTGATCCGCACCGACCGGCGCCGCCTCACCCCGCTGACCCGCTCCACCCCGGGGACTATCGCGCTGCGCAGCAGCGTGCGTGCCCGCCGCGATCTGGTCGAGCACCGCGTCGCGGCTGCCAACCAGCTCCGCGCGCATCTGCAGATCGTGTTTCCCGGTGTCGTAGGCCTGTTCGCCGCCCTCGACTCCCAGGTCAGCCTGTCGTTCCTGGAACGATTCACCACCCAGGCCAAGGCAGACTGGCTCACCACCAACCGACTCGGTGCCTGGCTGGCCAGATCGGCTACTCCGGTCGCGTCGAACCCCAGGTTCTGCACCAGCGTCTCGTCACCGCGCCACCCGGGACCACCGACACCGACGCCGCCGCGCACGCCACGGTAACCCTGGCATTCGTCGCCGTGCTGCGTGGCCTCAACGCCCAGATCGAGGTCCTGGCCGAGTCCATCGCCGACCAGCTCGACGTTCACCCCGACGCCGCCATCGTCAAGTCGCTGCCCCGCGCCGGCACCCTGCGCGCCGCGCGGCTGCTGGCCGAGATCGGCGACGCGCGCGGCAGGTTCCCCACCGCCGACTCGCTGGCCTGCCTGGCCGGCGTCGCACCCTCGACCCGCCAATCCGGCAAGGTCAAGACCGTCACCTTCCGCTGGTCCGCCGACAAGGAACTCCGCGACGCGCTGTGCGACTTCGCCGGCGACTCCCGCCACGCCAACCCCTGGGCGGCCGACCTCTACAACCGAGCCCGAGCCCGCAACCACGACCATCCCCACGCCGTCCGCATCCTCGGACGAGCCTGGGCCAACATCATCTGGCGCTGCTGGCAAGACGGCGCCACCTACCACCCGGACCAGCACGGAGCGCTCCAACGCGTCCTCAACGAACACGCCGCGCAAGCCGCCTGAACTGGCGGACGTTGACACAGGGCAACTCGTGCGCCGTCGCTACCGCCGCTGGCGAGCCCTCGAAGATGAGCACCGGCATCCCGAGCAGCGAGAGGTAGGAGCGTCCGGCTGCATCGGCATAGGGCTCTCCGACGAGCTCCGGGTGTGCCGCCGTGACACCGCTGATGAGGAAGGCCGTGACGTTGAGCCGCTGCCAGACCTCGAGGTCGTCACGCACGACGACGGCGATCTTCGTGTCGAAGGGCGGGCTGAGAAGGTCGTCCATGCCCCTGAGTCTGGCGTGGCCTCGCCACGCGGGGCTACGTGGGACTCCACCACCGCGCGGGGATCCTTGCGCTGGAAGGAAACTCAGCGGCATACGGCATCACTGTATGTGACTCATCTTCGCGAATACCTTTGTGTCCGAAGGTCGGCGAAGAGGTCGAGCAGTGCCGGGTCGTCGACGGTGTCCGGGTTTGCTGCGCGCGTGATCGGCACGCCCTGGAGGATGCGCTTGACGGGGACCTCCAGCTTCTTGCCCGTGCGCGTGTGCGGGACGCCCCGGACCTGGTGAATCTCGTCGGGAACGTGCCGTGGCGAGGCCTTGTCGCGGATCGCGCCCCGGATCCGGTCCGCAAGCGCCTCGTCGAGGGTCTGGTCGTCCGCGAGCACGACGAAGAGCGGCATCCAGTAGGAACCGTCCTCCTGCTCGGCGCCGATGACGAGCGCCTCGACGACCTCGGGGATGGTCTCCACGGCTGCGTAGATGTCGGCGCTCCCCATGCGCACCCCGTTGCGGTTCAGGGTCGAAGTCGGAGCGCCCGTGGACGATGACCGAACCCCGCTCCGTGATCGTGATCCAGTCGCCGTGGCGCCAGACCCCGGGATACACGGCGTAGTACGACTCCAGGTACCGCTCGTTGTCGTGATCGTTCCAGAACCGGATCGGCATGCTCGGCATTGGCTCGGTGATGACCATCTCGCCGACCTCGCCGCGGACGGGCCCGCCCACGTCGTCCCAGGCATCGAGGGCGACGCCGAGGGCAGGCACCGAGATCTCACCGGGCCAGATCGGGACCGTGGGAGAGCCGACGGCGAAACCGCTTCCGACGTCGGTGCCGCCGCTGATCGACCACAGCGGCAGCGGACCCACGGCGTCACCGGCCCAGCGGTGCAGGTGGGGCGGCAGTGGTGATCCGGTTGACGCCAGGGATCGCAGCGTGGAGAGGTCGAACTCGTCGCCGGGACGGAGGCCGGCATTCTCGGTGGCCTCTAGGTAGCCCGGCGACATGCCGAAGAAGGTGACCCGCTCGTCCTGCACGACTCGCCACAGCGCCGCGGGTGTCGGGTGCATCGGAGACCCGTCATAGCAGACGATGCTCGCGCCGACGGCCAGCGCGGAGGTCTGAATGTTCCACATGATCCAGCTGGGCGAGGTGTACCAGAAGAAGCGGTCGGTCTCGGTGAGGTCATGGTGGAGGCCGTGCAGCTTCAGCATCTCGAGGAGGATGCCGCCGTGGCCGTGGACCATCCCCTTCGGCAGACCGGTTGTCCCGGAGGAGTAGACGACCCAGAGCGGGTGGTCGAACCGCACGTCACGGGGCACGGGAAGGGCCGTTTCAGACGAGGCCTCAGGCGCAATGTCCCGAGACGGAACCGTCGTGGCCTGCGCCCACGTGACCGTCTTTGTCGGGGCCGGCGCTCCCCGAGAGGTGCCAAGGTGTGGAACGACGACCGTGTGCTCGATCGTCGGCAGCAGGCCCGCGAGCTCGTCGACAGCAGGGAGCCGGTCCACCTCCCGGCCACCCCAGTGGTAGCCGTCCGCCGCCACGAGGACACGTGGCTCGAGCTGACCGAATCGGTCCGCGACGGCGCTCGGCTGGTAGTCCTGCCCAACCGAACTCCACGTCGCGCCGACGGCAGCGGCTCCGAGGAAGGCGACCACCGCCTCGGGGATGTTCGGCAGGTAGCCGACGACCCGGTCGCCCGGCCGCACGCCGAGTCCGGTGAGGGTCGCAGCGAACGCGAGCGCCTGTTCGCGCAGCTCGCCGCGGGTCAGCACGTGCCGCCTGCCGGCCTCAGTCGTCCCGATGACGGCGATGTCGTCGTCGTCGCCGAGAGCGAGGACGTGGGCCGCGTAATTGAGGCGTGTCCCGGGGAACCATCGGTGCCCGCCGGGTGCGTGCTCACCTTCGAGCACCCGCTCGGGCGACGGCCGTTCCGGCAGGTCGAACCAGTCCCACACCTCGCCCCAGAAGGCCACAGGTTGCGTGACGGACCAGCGCCAGAGGGCGGCGTACCCGCTGGTGGCCAAGCCGTGCCGGCTCCCGACGTGCTGCTGGAACCGCGCCAGCACGCTCTCCCGCAGATCATGCTCGCTCGGCGACCACAACGGCACGACGGCGTCTGTCATCGTTCCTCCCGGATTCGAGGGGGACCAGGACTCCACGGCGATCCCACCCTAGTAACGGGGCAAGCCCAGCGGCATACGGCCTGGGTGTGAAAGTTCACCCCCGCCACGGGGGGCCAATCTTTCATACCCAGCCGGCCGCTTCCATCGCGTGCTGCCGACGACGTGACAGTAGTTGCGCTGGAAGGCAACTCAGCGGCATACGACATTGGCCGTATGCCGCTGAGCTGGGTTGCGCTGTCAGCGCTTGGTGATCGTCCACGTCCCGTCGGCGAGTGCCTTGTCCGGGTGCTGGATGTTGAGGAACAGCGTCTGGGGGTCTTTACCGAAGTAGATGCCCGAGATCTCCCCGCCGGTGTCGTTGAGCGACGCGAAGTGATCGACCGAATCAGCTGAGCCGTCCTGGTCGGTGTCGAGTCCGGCGACCCACACGTCGGAGAGGTAGTTGTCCTCGACGACCCAGAGCCGGCCGTCGGGACCCTGAGCCAGGTTGTCCGGGTTGTTGAAGCCGGTCACGCCCGCGCCCGAGTCCTCGACCGGGACGTTGACGCCCTTCTCGACGAACGAGGTGAGCTCGTTCGTGGTGAGGTCGATCGCCACGACGCGGTCCTCCGAGGTGTTGGCGACGTAGAGCGTGCTGCCGATGACCTCGACGTCCTCCGGACGGCCGAATTCGGTTGCGGCGACCTCGTCTGCGGCGGCGTCGGCGTCGGCGATGACCTCGTCCATGTCGAGGGCCACCCACTCGAAGGCGCCCACCTTCTGCTGGTAGGTGCTCGAGCTCCACTTCTGCTCGGCATCGGTCAGGTCCATGAGCTTCAGGGCGTAGAGCTGGCCGTCGGACAGGTCGCCGCGGGTGGTCGGTACGAACTTGAAGATCGATCCGCCGTTGAGCTCGTCGATGACGTAGACGGTGCCGTCGCCGAGCGCCTCGATGCCCTCGTGCCGCAGGATGCCGACCTCGCGGCGCTCCTCCACCCTCGTGACGACCGTCGGGTCCTTCGGGTCGAGGAAGGCCTCGAAGATGCGGCCGCCGCCGGTCTCCTCGGCGAAGAGCAGCGTGCCCCACGGCGTCCACCGCAGGCCGTCGAGGCGCCGCCAGTCCTCGCGCTGGGCGATGACCTTCGCCTCGCCCGTCTTGAGGTCGACGACGGAGAGCGATCCGTTGGAGCCGACCTCGTGGGTGCGGTAGAGGAAGCGGCCGGCCATGGGGCCGGTCTCGTTGACAGTGTTCATGTCGGTGAGGTCGTCGTCGCCGGCGTAGATGTCGAGCTGCATCTCGTCGACGACGAGCTGCTGGGTGAAGCCGCTGGGGATGACGAACGGGTCGGTCCAGTCGGCGCTGGCCGTGGCGTAGGGGGTGCCGTCGATCGGCTCGAAGCCCATCGGACCATTGGCGGCGGTGGCGCCTGCGGGAATCATGGCGGCGACTGTCGCGGAGAGGGCGACGGCGGCCGCAATGCTGCGAATACGCATGTGAACTGCTCCCTGAGTCTGTTGGTGAGGGACGGCCTCAACGTAGGGAGCGGTGGTGTCGTGGCGTTGACCTGTGATGGCCGGCGAGGGGCGGTTTCGTGAACAGCTCGGGCCGGCGACTCGCATCCTGCTCCGCCGAGCGGAGCAGGATGCGAGTCGCCCCGCCGGACCGGGTCAGGCTCGCAGCGCCTCGGCCAGCTGGCGGAAGTCGTCGACGAGGATCGCCATGTCGTCGTCCGTGTGGGCCAGCGACACGAGCCACTGCTCGTCGAGCCCGGGCGGCGTGAGGACACCCCGGTTGACGCCCCACAGCCAGGACAGCTCGGCCAGGCCGAAGTCGGTCGCCTTGTAGTCGCGGTAGTTGCGCACCGGCGTCGTCGACCAGGTGACGCAGCCCTTGACGCCGAGACCGACGGTGTGGGCGGGCAGCTCGTACTCGGCGATGATCGCGTCGATCGCGTGCAGGGCACGGTTGTTCATCGCCTCGGCCGCGTCGAGCGCCTCGCGGCGTGCAGATCTCGTCGACCGCCCGCGCGGCCGCCATCACGAGCGGGTTGCCGTTGTAGGTGCCGAAGTGGGCCATCCGGCCGTCGACGACGACCTCCATGACCTCGCGCTTGCCGCCGAACGCCGCCAGCGGCAGGCCGCCGCCGATCGACTTGGCCAGGGTGATGAGGTCGGGCTGGACGCCGAGCCGCTGTGCTGCGCCCGCGTAGCCCGCGGTGAGTCCGGTCTTGACCTCGTCGAAGATGAGGACGACGCCGTGCTCGTCGCACGCCGCGCGCACGCCGGCGAGGTATCCCTCGTCGGGGACGACGATCGAGAGGTTCTCGATGACCGGCTCGATGACGAGCGCGGCGATCTCGCGGCCGTGCTCGGCGAGCACGCGCTCGAGCTGCCCGAGGTCGTTGTAGGCGATGACGTGGACGGTGCCCGCCTCGACGTCGAACGGGCACCTCCGGGATGGGCGCCTCGGCCGGGCCGATGTCCGCGAGGTCCGGCTTGACCGACACCTGGAGCGCGTCGTAGCCGCCGTGGTAGCCGCCCTCGATCTTGATGATCGCCTTGCGGCCGGTGTAGGCCCGGGCCACCCGGATCGCGTACATGAGCGACTCGGTGCCGGAGTTGGTGAACCGGAGCATGTCGAGCCCGAACCGCTCGCTGGAACCGCTCCGCCATCTCGGTCGCCTGCGGAGAGGGCGTCACGAACAGCGTGCCGGTGTGCGTCAGCGCCTCTGTGACGTGCTCGACGACGACTGGGTTGAGGTGGCCGACGAGCATCGCGCCGAAGCCCATCGACAGGTCGAGCAGCCGGTTGTCGTCGACGTCGGTGAGCCACGCGCCGCGCGCGGAGGCGATCGAGATCGGGTAGGGCTCCCAGTGCTGGAACGAGCTCGTCACCCCGAGCGGCAGCGAGCTGGCTCGCCCGCCTGTTGTGCTCGCCGGAGCCCTGGGACCACGATGTGAACCGCTCCCACTCGGCCGCCAGCAGCTGCTCGACGACCTGGCGGCGGTCGATCGGCTGGGACCGCTCGGGCAGGCGGCGCTGGGTCCCCGGGTCGTGCGCCGTGTTGATCTGGAGCATCTCGGTCATCTCAGTCTCCTTCGCTTTAGCCCTAAGACTAACGAATCCGTGTGATCGAATGCTAGTTCACCGCCGAAACCGTCAATCGACAGCCAATGTTCCTTCGGATTCCGTCGTGGCCGGAGCAGTCAAGGCCAAAGGTCCCGGACCGGCTCTGGGCGGCCGGTGGGCATTGTCACTGGTGCGACGGTGCCGCACCGGAGGAGGCCCGCATGACAATGGACGGAGGGCGTTCGGCCGTACGCCCAGCCGGGCGGACGGCACTTCGATGAAGTACGAGGTGTATGAGATGAAGGCGCTTGTTTACCACGGACCGGGCCGCAAGGTGTGGGAGGAGGTCCCGAAGCCCACCATCAAGGATCCCGCCGACGCCATCGTCAAGATCGAGACGACGACGATCTGCGGCACCGACCTGCACATCCTCAAGGGCGACGTGCCGGCCGTGACCGACGGCCGCATCCTGGGCCACGAAGGGGTCGGCGTCGTCACCGAGGTCGGCTCGGAGGTCGGCAAGGTCAAGGTCGGTGACCGGGTCATCGTGTCGTGCATCAGCAAGTGCATGAAGCTGCGACTACTGCAAGGCCGGCCTGACCTCCCACTGCCAGACCCTCGGCGGCATCGGCTGGGTCTTCGGCCACCTCATTGACGGCACGCAGGCCGAGTTCGTCCGCGTGCCCTTCGCCGACAACGGCCTCATCCCGCTGCCCGAGGGCGTCAGCCCCGGAGCAGGCCGCCATGCTGAGCGACATCCTGCCCGACCGGCTACGAGATCGGCGTCCAGTACGGCGAGGTCAAGGAGGGCGACGTCGTCGCCGTCATCGGTGCCGGTCCCATCGGGCTCGCGGCGATCATGACCGCGGGACCGCGCGGCGCGTCCAAGGTCATCGCCGTCGACGGCGACGCCTACCGGCTCGAGCAGTCGCGGGAGTTCGGGGCAACCGACACGATCGACATCACGAAGACCGACGACGTCGTCGGGGAGCTGAAGAAACTGAGCCGCGACGGCCTCGGCGTCGACGTGGCGATCGAGGCGGTCGGGATCCCGGCCACCTTCGGCACCGCGCTCGACTCGATCCGGCCGGGCGGTCGCGTCGCCAACGTCGGCGTGCACGGCCAGCCGGTCAGCTTCCCGATCGAGCGCGACTGGATCAACAACATCACCATCACGACTGGTCTCGTCAACGCGACGACGGCCCAGGAGCTGCTCGACCAGATCGAGGCGGGTTCGATCGACCCGGGCAAGTTCGTCACCCACCGGTTCACGTTCGACCAGTTCATGGAGGCGTACGACACCTTCGCGAACGCGGCCGACAACCGAGCCCTCAAGGTGCTCCTGACCAACAACGGCTGATCCTGTCGGCGGAGCCCAGCGACAGACGTGCCATGCCGTATGCCGCTGGGCTCGCGACCTGCCCAACGACCCGTCGTCCGGTGGCTGGCTTCAATGCCAGCGAGACGGTGCCCAGCGGCGTACCGTTTGAAGCGTGAACACAGTGCATCTCACCGACACTGAGCTGGCGCTGACCCGGAACGCCATGCAGTCCTTCCTCGGTACGTTCGGCCATGACGAGGCGGACGTCCGTGAGCAGGTCAGGAGCGTCATAGCCAAGCTCAACGCGGCCGAGCAGGAAGAGGACGAGCAAATCATCATCGGGTGATCTGGTCGGCACCCTGGACGTCAGGCGGAGTCGAAGGCCCGCTGCAGTTCCGCGATGTCAAGCTTCTTCATGCGGAAGATCGCATCGGCGACAGCCTTCTGCTTGGCCGGGTCATCGGAGTCCAGTTGGTTCAGCGCGCTCGGGACGACCTGCCATGAGAAGCCGTACTTGTCCCTGAGCCAGCCGCACATGCTCTCCTCGCCACCGTCCGCAGTCAGACCGTCCCAGTAGTGGTCTATCTCGTCCTGGTCGGCACAGAAGACCTGCATGGAAGTGGCCTCCGAGAAGGTGAACTCCGGCCCACCGTTCAGGGCGGTGTACGGCTGCCCGTCCAGCTCGAAGTCCACGGTCATTGCGGTCCCCGGGCCGAACGGAGCGGGGAACGGACTGCCCTCGGGGTAGGGCTGGACCCGCGTGACCCGAGAGTTGGGAAACACGGAGCAGTAGAAGGCGGCCGCCTCCTCAGCTTGGCCGTTGAACCACAGGCACGGGACTGTTCGCGGCATCGTTGACCTCCCTCGCTCGGCACGCGTGCCCGAGTTGGACAGGTATCGACGCTAGTCCTCCGACCACGACGGGTCGACCCCCGTGGCGTCCGGACGTCAGGTGGCCGGGTCCGCCTGCGGCGCGCGGATCGGGATCGGGCCCGTCGGGTCATCCAGCTCGATGGACCAGCTGTGCGGGACGACCCCGGCCGCGGCGGCTCGACCCTCGGTCGCCCGGCGCCTGGTGCCCGAAGGGCTGTCGCCGACCAGTTGCAGCTGCGGGCCACCGTCCCGCCGTGGGCCTTGCCCGTCGAGCAGGACGCGCACCTCCTCGTGGCCGACCGCCACCTGCTCACCGCGTACGCTCAAGGTCACCGGCTCGCCCACCTCGACGACGAAGGTGATTGATTCGCGATCCAGCCGGACGCGGAGCCGGGTCTGATGCCAGCGCATCCGCCAGACCAGCGACGGCCAGCCGTCGGGCAGCCGGGGGTCGAAGGTCAGCCGGCCGCCGTGGTCGCGCATCCCGCCGAAGCCGGTGACCAGCGCGCTCCACACCCCTCCGGTGGAGGCGACGTGCAGCCCGTCGACGGTGTTGCCGTGCAGGTCGGCCAGGTCGACGAACAGGGCCGGCGTGGAAGTAGTCGCAGGCGCCAGCTCGTGGTAGCCGACCTCGGCCGCGACGATCGACTGCACGACCGCGGAGAGCGTGGAGTCGCCGGTCGTGATCGGGTCGTAGTACTCGAAGTCCTCCCGCTTCTCCTCCGTCGCTGAAGCGGTCGCCCTGCAGGAACAGCGCCAGCACGACGTCGGCCTGCTTGAGCACCTGGAAGCGGTAGATGACCAGCGGGTGGTAGTGCAGCAGCAGGGGCCGCGAGCTCCTCGGGGCGTCGGCTGAGGTCCCACACCTCGCGGTCGAGGAAGAAGTCGTCCTGCGGGTGGATCCCGAGCCCGCTCGTCGAAGGGGATGTGCATGCCCCTCGGCGCACCGCTCCCACTCGCGCACCTCGTCGTCGTTCAGGCCGAGCCGGTGCGACCAGCCGGGCGAACTCCTCGGGCTCCTGCCGCGCGTCCACTCGACGCCAGCCGACGGCCTGCTCGAGGTTGTAGCGGGCCATGACGTTGGTGAAGAGGTTGTTGTTGACGACGGTCGTGTACTCGTCGGGCCCGGTGACGCCGTGGATGTGGAAGCGAGCGGTCGCCGTTGCTGCGCCAGAAGCCCAGGTCGGCGCACAGCCGGGCGGTCTCGACGAGGATGTCGACGCCCGTCGCGCACGAGGAAGCCGACGTCGCCGGTGGCGTTGACGTACTGCACAGGGCGTGGGCGATGTCGGCGTCGATGTGCACCTGGGCGGTGCCGGCCGCGTAGTAGGCCGAGGCCTCCTCGCCGTTGATCGTGCGCCACGGGAACAGCGCCCCGCGCTGCGACAGCTCGCGGGCCCGCGTCGCGCGGGCCGCCGGCAGCATCCGGCTGCGGAAGTGCAGGAGGTTGCGCGGCGCCTGCGGGCTGGGTGTAGGTGAGGAACGGGCACGACGTAGACCTCGGTGTCCCAGAAGTAGTGGCCCTCGTAGCCGGAGCCCGTCACGCCCTTGGCCGGCACGCCCTGCTGGTCGGCCCGGGCCGCTGGCCTGGGCGAGGCTGAACAGGTTGAACCGGATCGCCTGCTGCAGCGTCGTCCGGCTGGCCCGTCGGACCTCGACGTCGCTGCGGCCCAGAACCGGTCGTACCAGGCCGCGCTGCTCGCGAGGTAGTGGTCGACGCCGTAGCGGGCGGCCCGGTCCAGGGTGCGGTCGCAGCGGTCGGCCAGCTCACGCACCGGCAGCGCCGCGGGAGGTGTGGTACGGCGACGACTTCTCCAGGCGCACCGTGTTGCCCTCGCGAGGCGTCGATCCGGAAGACCATCTTGGCGAGGTCCGGGTCGTCGCGCAGGATGCACCTCGGTGACGGGTCTGCCGTGTCGCAGATGGTGGTCGGCGGCGACGGCGATCGTCATCCGCGAGTTGGCGCACCGGTAGCCGAGCAGCATCCGGTCCTCGGCGCGCAGTGCAGCTGGGGCAGCAGCACCCGGTCGCTCGAACGACTCCGGCCTTGCGCGGGTCGGGCCGCTCGCCCATGGCCGCTGGGCGGCACGTGGTACTCGTCCTCGCCGTCCTGGCGGTTCAGGATCTGCGAGGAGATCACCAGCGGGGCATCGCCCGTCGAGCATCGTCACCTCGAAGGTCATGACTGCCGAGGTGCCGCTGGGTCATCGACGACCATCCGGGTGGAGTCGATCCGCACGCGCTTGCCCGACGGGGTGCGCCAGATCAGGGAGCGGCGCAGCACCCGTCGCGGAAGTCGAGGCTGCGCTCGTAGTGACTCGAGGTCGGCGTGCCGACGACCAGCAGCGGCTCGTCGTCGACGTAGAGCTTCATCGCTTGGCGTCGGGCACGTTGACGATCGTCTGGCCCGTCCGGGCGAACCCGAAGGCCTCCTCGGCGTGCCGGATCGGCCAGGTCTCGTGGAAGCCGTTGACGAAGGTGCCGTGCGTCGTAGCGCGTCGCGCCCCTCCTCGGGGTTGCCGCGCATGCCGAGGTAGCCGTTGCGCGACCGCGAACAGGGTCTCGGTGACGCCGAGGTCGTGCGCGGTCGTGGTCGCACTCGACCAGCCGCCACGGGTCGACGGGGAAGCGGCTGCGGTCGAGCGGGTCGACGTCGGGCGGTGCCCGACGGACTGCCGGGGTCCTCGGCGTGCGCAGGCGCTCACGGGACCAGCTCGGCGAGGTCGTCGACGACCACGTCGGCCCCGGCTGGCGCAGGGTGTCGGCGCCGGCCCCGCGGTCGACGCCGATGACCAGCCCGAATCGCCCGGCGGCCCCGGCGGTGACCCCCGAGACGGCGTCCTCGACCACGACCGCAGCGGGCCGGCCGACGCCGCAGCTTCGTCCGCGGCGTGCACGAAGGTGTCCGGCGCCGGCTTGCCGGCCAGCCCCTGCGTCGGTCGCCACCCGCGCCGTCGACGACGATGTCGAACCGGTCGGCCAGGCCGGCCGCCGCGAGCACCGCGGGCGCGTTCGCCGAGGAGGAGACGACCGCGAGCCGGATCCCCAGCTCGCGCAGGTGGTCGAGCAGCGCCACCGAGCCGGGGTAGGGCTGACGCCGTCGGCGTCGAGCACGACGTTGAACGCGCGTTCTTCCGGTTGCCGAGGCCGCAGACGGTCTCCGCTCGGGCGGGTCGGTCGGGCTCGCCCTCCGGCAGGTCGATGCCGCGGGAGCGCAGGAGGCCGCGACGCCGTCGTAGCGCGGCTTGCCGTCGACGTGGGCGAAGTAGTCCTCGTCGGTGTAGGGCGAGCGGTCGGCCGTCGACGTCCTCCGAAGCCGGTCGAGGAAGCCGGTGAACATCTCCGCCCAGGCGCGCATGTGCACCTCGGCGGTCGGCGTCAGCACGCCGTCGAGGTCGAACAGGACGGCGCCGGCGTTCTGCCATTCCATCTGCCCAACGGTAGGGCAGGGTGCAGGTCGCAGCGCACTTGGGGCAGCACCCACGCTGCGTCACTCGCGGTCGTCGACGAGTGGCTCCTTGGGCAGGCGTCGGACCTTGTGCCGCCGACGCCGACGCTCGGGAATCATCGACCGCATCTCCTCGAGCTTGCCGAAGCACAGCAGCCGGTCCTCGGCCTGCAGCTCGGTGCGGCGACGCGGGTTCGGGATGACGGAGGTGCCGCGGTGGAGGGTGAGGACGGTGATGTCGCGGTCGTCGAGGCCTGACTCCGCGATCGTCTTGCCGACGAGATCGGCGCCTGCGTGCACGACGAGCTCGGCGACGCCGTAGCCGGTCGACACGGTGAGGCGCTGGCGGACGTCGATTTCCGGGAAGCCGACCTGATGGGAGACGTAGTCGATGATGGCTCCCGCGACGTCGAGCCTGGTCGCCGTCTCGATGCCCTCGAGGCCGGGGGAGGAGTTGACCTCCATGACGAGTGGTCCGTTGACGCTCTCGAGCATGTCGACGCCGGCGACCCGCAGTCCCATGATCTGCGCCGACCGCACCGCCGCCTCCTCGTACTCCGGGGGCAGCGACACGGCCTCGACCGCGCCGCCGCGATGGACGTTCGAGCGGAACTCGTCGCCATGGGCCACTCGGCGCATCGCAGCCACGATCCGGTCACCGACGACGAGAGCCCGGATGTCCCGGCCGCGGCTCTCCTTGACGAAGCTCTGGATGAGCACGTTCTGTTTCGTGCTGTGCAGCGTCTCGATGATGGCCTCAGCGACGTTGACCTCGGGGGCCAGGATGACGCCGATGCCCTGGGTGCCCTCGAGCAGCTTGATGACCACCGGGGCGCCGCCGACCCGCTGGATCGCGGGACGCACGTCGGCGCGATTGCGCACGAACGTGGTCGCTGGCATCCCGATGTTGTGCCGCGAGAGGATCTGCGTGGCGCGCAGCTTGTCGCGTGAGTTGGCGATGCCGTTGGCGGTGTTGGGCGTGTAGACATCCATCTGCTCGAACTGCCGCACGACCGCGGTGCCGAAGTAGGTGATCGAGTTGCCGATGCGGGGCAGCACGGCGTCGTAGTCCGAGATCGGCCGGCCCCGGAACTGGAGATCAGGGTCGGGACCGGAGAGGTCGATCGCGAAGCGCAGGGTGTTGAGGACCTTCACCTCGTGTCCACGGTCGAGGGCAGCGGTCCGCAGCCGCTGTGTCGAGTACGACCGGGGGGCGCGCGAGGATCGGATTTTCATGGTGCCTACCTGCGAGGTCGATCGACGTTATGGAGCCGAACCATCTAAGCACTCGCCGGGGGCGATGTGAGCGGCGCTGGCCGGTGGATGCGAGAAGCCCCGGCGCTCCGATGAGCGCCAGGGCTTCTCCAGGCCGGCTCGTGGGAGGGGGTCGGGCGACCCCGTCACTTCACCTCGGACCGCATGACCAGGCGGAGCCCGAGGAGCGCGGGCAGGACGATCCACAGCGTCGCGGTGACCGCGACGTGCGCCCACTGCTCCCCGGTGTGCATGCCGTCGAACAGGAAGGTCTGCGCGAAGTTCAGGTCCACCCAGGGCTGCAGGTCCGCGGAACCAGTCCTGGCTGGTGGCCAGCAGCCCGAACAGGTGGGCAGCAGGACGGTAGACGAAGTACGCGACCAGCGCCACCGGCGGAGCTGCGGAGCAGCATGCCGAGCATGGTGCCGATCGAGCAGGGAGACCAGGCTGCCCGAGCACGATGGTCGACGCCGTGGGCGAACGAGACGTCCCACACCGGTCGGGCGCCGGCGATGGCGGTGCCGACGACGTTGCCGACGGCCCCGATCACGAAGGCGAACAGCATCGAGGCGACGGCCACGATCGACCGAGGACGAGGTCTTGGCCGATGACCACGCGCCGCCGGCTGCGGGACGTAGGTGAACGTCGTCAGGCCGCTGCGCTGGCTCCACTCGCTGGTGATCGACAGGATCGCGATCATCGGCAGGATGACCGTCATCGGGAAGCCGATCGCCTTGGCGAAGGTGTAGTACGTCAGGTCCGCGTCGGGCGCGAACGCGATGGTCGCGATCGTGGCGATCGAGGCCGGTGATGACGATGCTCGCGATCAGCCAGAAGCCGGACCGGGTGTCGAACATCTTGCGGAGCTCGACGCGGACGACCCGGACTGAGCGGGATCGGTGCGGACTCGGTACGTCGATCGCTGGTGGTGGTCGCTGGTCGACGGTGATGGCGGTCATGCCGCTTTCCTCTTCTCGTTGGGTGTCGGCGGTGAGCTCGAGGAACATCTCCTCGAGGCCGCCGCTGTCGGCGGTGCGCAGCTCGGTGAGCGCCACGCCGCCGTCGTGCGCCGCCCGCCCGACGCGGCCGGGTCGGCGTCGGTGCGGAGCGATCCGTCCTCGGGCGACGGTCGCGGTGACGCCGGCGTCGGCCAGGGCCCGCTGGAGGGCGGACGACGTCCGCGGCGCGGACGACGGTGCCCGGCGGCCTCGAGCAGCTCCGCCTTGGAGCCCTGGGCAGACGATCCGGCCCTGCCCGATCATCACGATGTCGTCGGCGATGATCTCGATCTCGTGCAGCAGGTGCGAGGACAGCAGGACGGTCCCGCCCTGGTCGGCGTAGTCGCGGAGCAGGTCGCGCATCCACCGGATGCCGGCCGGGTCGAGCCCGTTGGCCGGCTCGTCCAGGATCAGCACCGGCGGGTCGCCGATCAGGGCGGCGGCGATGCCGAGCCGCTGGCGCATCCCGAGCGAGTAGTTGCCCACCCGCCGGTCCGCCTCGGTCTCGGTGAGGCTGACCAGCTCGAGCATCTCGGCGACCCGGCGGGCCGGGAGCGCCCATGATCCGCTGGGCGATGGTGAGGATCTCGCGACCGGTGCGGCCGGCGTGCTGGGCCGAGGCGTCGAGCATGACGCCGACCTCGCGGCCCGGGTTGGGCAGGTCGGCGAACCGGCGACCGAAGATGGTGGCGGTGCCCGCGGTGGGCGTCGGTCAGGCCGACCATCATCCGCATCGAGGTGGACTTGCCGGCCCCGTTCGGGCCGAGGAAGCCGGTCACCCGGCCGGCTCGGGCGGTGAAGCTGATGTCGTGCGACGACGGTGCTGGCGCCGTACTTCTTGGTCAGTGAGTCGATGGTGATCATGGGTCGGAGCGTCCTTGGTTCGCGCTGAGGTGGTCGGCGCGTGCCGTCGACGCTAGGAACGGGGTCGCGTCTCGCGCGTCGTCGCGAGGTCGCGACGCAGGTCGCGACGAGCCGACCGAGGTCCTGCGCGTCCGACCTTCCGGACGGGCCCGCGTGCCGGTCAGGCCAGGTCGGACGTCGTCGAACAGCCCGGTCTGGTAGGCGAGCACGATCGCCTGCGCGCGGTCACGCAGGTCGAGCTTCTGCAGCAGCCGGGTCACGTGGGTCTTGACCGTGGTGTCGCTGATGAACAGCTCGCGCCCGATCTCGGCGTTCGAGTAGCCCGCGGTGATCAGGCGGAAGACGTCCATCTCCCGCGGCGGTCAGGCGTCTCCACCGCCTTCGGCGGGGCTGCTGGTGGACGCGGGTGAACTGCTGGATCACGCGCCGGGTGACCGACGGGGAGAGCAGCGCGTCGCCGCCGGCGACGGTGCGGACGGCGGCGATCAGCTGCTCGGGCGGGTCGTCCTTGAGGACGAAGCCGCTCGCGCCGGCCTCGCAGCGCCCGTAGACGTACTCGTCGAGGTCGAAGGTGGTCAGGATCAGGATCCGGGCCGCCGGGTCGGCGGCCAGGATCCGCCGGGTCGCCTCGAGCCCGTCGAGCTCGGGCATCCGGATGTCCATCAGGATCGACGTGCGGGTGGAAGCGCGCGGCCTGCGGCGACCGCCTCGAGCCCGTTGCTCGCCTCGGCGACGACCTCGATGTCGGGCTCGTCGGCGAGCAGCAGCCGGAAGCCCGCCCGCACCATCGCCTGGTCGTCCACCACGAGGACCCGGATGGTCATGAGTCGCCTCCGTCCAGCGGGAAGCGAGGCGCGGAGCACGAAGCCGCCGGCGCCGGAGGCGCACGCCGACATGTCCCCGCCGTAGCTCTTGACCCGCTCGCCGATGCCGACCAGCCCGTGCCCGACCGTCGCCGCGTCGCTCCGCAGCGCGACGCCGCCGCGGCCCGTCGTCGCGCACCTCGAGCCGCAGCTCGCCGGGCGCGTAGTCGACGGTCACCTCCGCCCGGCGGCGCGCCGGCGTGCTTGAGGGCGTTGGTGAGCCCCTCCTGCACGATGCGGTACGCCGAGAGGTCGAGCGACCGGGCGGCAGCGCGACCGGCTCGCCCTCGACCTGCAGCCGTACGTCGCAGCCCCGCGGCGCGCACGTCTCCACGCCAGCGTCTCGCAGGTCGTCGCAGGCCGGGATGCGGCGTCAGCTCGAGCGACGTCGTCCCCGCTGCCGCATCGCGCCGAGCAGTCGGCGCATCTCCGCGAGCGCCGTGCGCCCGGCCTGCTCGACGTTCCGAGCGCCTCGCGGTCCTCCGGGTCGCCGCCGGCATCCGGTGCCGGACCGCCCCGACCTGGAGCACCATCACGCTCACCGCGTGGGCGACGACGTCGTGGAGCTCGCGCGCCATCCGGGCCCGCTCCTCGGCCACCGCCACCCGCGCCGCCGACTCGCGCTCCCGCTCGGCCCGCAGCGCCCGCTCCTCCGCGACCTCCGTCTGCCTGACCGCTCGCGCAGAGGCGAAGCCGACCAGCCAGCCGACCGCGAACAGCACCGGCGTGAAGATGAGGTCGCCGGCCGAGTGGTTCGGGCTCGTTGTAGACGACGATCGCCGCGCCGCCGAGCACGATGACCAGGCCCACGCGCGCCTCGATGTCGCGACGCAGGTTGCCCAGGAGCAGCGCCGCGCCCATCCCGGCGAGGAAGACGCCGGCCTGGGTCACGATCAGCCGCCCGTCCAGGAACGACAGGGCCGCGCTGGAGAGCCACATGGCCGCCGGCGCGGCGAACGGGAACCGGCGTCGCGCGAGGAGCAGGAGCACGAGGAGGGCGACAGCGACAGCCTCGAGCCACAACAGGACTCCGGTCGGCCGCCCAGGATCGTCCCGCGCGAGGACGCCGACCACGCTCGCGAGCGCCGTCCCTGCGATCAGGACGTCGACTCCGTGCCTCGACGCGAAACGCCACGCGCTCCCCACGTCCTCACGGTACTCAGCCCGGGCTTCGGGGGTCGTCCTACGAAAGTAGGAGGCGGGCCGAACGCGTGAAGCAACAGCAAGGGGTATGCCGCTGAGCCCGCTTGCCGGGTCAGCTGACCTCGCGACGTGGCTCAGTTGCCCTGCCCGCGAGCGGGCGCGCGCCCCAGGCGGAGGAAGCCACCGGTGAAGTTGATCCGCTTCACCACCGCGCGCAGGGGTCCCGTTGCTGCGGCCACCACGACGTCCTTGCTGACGAGCTCCGGTTGGGTGCACTCGTACTCGCGTCCGCGCAGCCGAACTGTGCACCGGCCGGCCGCTCGCACATTGCGCACCCAGTCCGTGCGAGGCCCCCAGGGCAAGCCGATGTAGAAGGCGCCGGGCGTCGAGATGAATGCGAGGGGTGTCGAGTAGTCATGTCCGCTCTTGCGCCCACGGTGCCGGAGCACTCCCCAGACCGGTACGAGGCGGCGGCCGGCCAGGAGGAGGGCGAACCGGTTGAACGTCTTGACCGAAGCAGGGGGACCAGCCATCAACCCACGGTAGACCGCTGGCCGGACGCGGACCCGGCTCAGCGGCATACGACGTCATGGCGCGATGTCGACGTGCAGCGTCACGAAGAAGTCGTCGGCGTCGATCTGCGTCACGGCGTCGAGCCGCACGTGGGCCTCGGAAGTGGTGGAGATGACGTGAGCGCCTGCGTAGCGAGTAGCACAGCCATTGCGTCCAGACCCACTCGAGGAAGGCCGCGCGTTCCGACAGCTCGAGGTCCCGAGCCTCGGGGCTCCAGGCGGCCGATGCCTGGATGAGCGGAACGCTTGCAGGCGCATGGCCATGGGGGTGCCGAACCTGAAGTTCGAACCCGGTGAGGAGGGGGTTCTCGCCGAGGTAGTACTCGACGTCGACGCTCATGCCCCCCAGGTCGTGCCCGCTGCTCGGCGCCGCCGTGCGAGTGACGTGATCGAGCAGTTGGCGGTAGGCCGCAGGATTGCCGAGAAGGATGTCGGTGCGCATGAAGGGTCCCTTCCATGAACTGGCTGGCGGCACCGGAGATGGTGCAGCTCAAAGGGACTCACCGAGTACGTCGGCCACTCCAGCCGGACTGTAGCCGATCATGGCGAAGCGCGTGGTGGTGGTGATCGTGAGGCTCCCGGTTTTGCGCACGCCGACCTGCGAAGATGTCGACGTGGTGGAGCCGACTCGTGTGCGCACCCCGGTCGGGTGGCGTGAGTGGGTCACCCTCCCCGGGTTCGGGGTGCCGTGGATCAAGGCGAAGGTCGACACCGGCGCGCGGTCCTCGTCGCTGCACGCTTTCGACATCGAACACGTCGTGCGAGACGGCGAGCCGTGGGTGCGCTTCTCGGTGCACCCGTGGCAGCGGTCCGACCAGGACGCCGTGGTCGTCGAATGCCCGATCCAGGACGAGCGGATCGTCCGCAGCTCGTCCGGACACGCCGAGGAGCGCATCGTCGTGCTCGTCGACCTGGTCCTCGGCAGGCGCACCATTCAGGCGGAGATCAGCCTCTCCAACCGCGACCAGATGGGCTTTCGGATGCTCGTCGGCCGCGAGGCGCTGCGCCAGGGCTACGTCGTCGACCCCGCCAGGTCCTACCTCGGCGGGCGTCCGCGCCTCGCGATGCGCCGCCGGAACAGGGGCCGCTGATGGCGCGAGACGTCCTTCGCGTATCGGACCGGTCCGCGTCCGCGCCGGGCTACGCCCGTGAGGTCGAGCTGCCCATCACCCGACTCGTCACCGGCGCCGAGATCACCCTGCCGGTCCGGGTCGTGCACGGGCGCGAGGACGGTCCGACGGTGTGGGTGACCGCCGCGATCCACGGTGACGAGGTCGTCGGGATCGAGGTGATCCGTCGAGTTGTGGCGCGGCTGAACCCGAAGGCCTTCCGGGGCACTCTCGTCGCCGTGCCCATCGTCAACGTCTTCGGCTTCACGTCGGGCGATCGCTATCTGCCGGACCGGCGCGATCTCAACCGGTCGTTCCCGGGCTCGGCGCGAGGGTCGTTGGCGAGCCGCATCGCGCACCTCGTCATGACTGAAGTGGTCGGGCGCGGTGCGAGGTCGGGATCGACCTGCACACCGGCTCCTTCGGTCGGACCAACCACCCGCAGATCCGCGCCGACCTCGACGACCCGCGGACCCGTGAGCTGGCCGAGGCGTTCGCAGCGCCGGTGATGATCAATGCGAGGCTGCGCGACGGCTCGCTTCGGGCAGCCGCCCACGAGCGCGGCTCGGTGGTGCTGCTCTACGAGGCCGGCGAGGCGTGGCGCTTCGACGCGTGGGCCATCGAGGCTGGGGTCGTCGGGGTCCGCCGGGTGCTCGCGGCCCTGGGCATGGTCGAGCCCGTCGACGAGGCCGCGCCCACCCCGAGCCTCGTCTCCCGCTCCAGCGGCTGGGTTCGGGCCCGGCGCACGGGAATCCTCCAGCTCGATGCGGTCCTTGGCCAGCGAGTCGAGGTACGGCGACCGGCTCGGCAGCCTCTCCGACTCGTTCGGCAAGACGCTGCGGCTCGTCCATGCCGACCGTTCCGGCATCGTCGTCGGCAGGACGACCACGCCGCTCGTGAACCGCGGGGATGCCCTCATCCACATCGCGGGTCTCGAGCCGCACGCCGCGCCGGACAGGTCATCCCGACCGGCCGCGCCCGATGGTGACGCGCTGCCCCATGACCTCGAGCCCGACCTCAGCTGAGTCCTCACCAGGAGCGCGGTGGAGGCAGCCGTCGTTACGATGCGTCCATGCCCCGACTCGTGCTCACCGTCATCGGAGACGACCGGTCCGGCCTCGTTGAGGCGCTCGCGAACGTCGTCAGCAACCACGGAGGCAACTGGGAGCGCAGCCAGATGGCCGAGCTGGCCGGTAAGTTCGCCGGCATCGTCGTCGTATCCGTTCCGGCCGATCGCGTCGACGAGCTGACCAGCGCATTGGGCGAGCTCGAGGGGCTCCTCGAGGTGTCGGCCCATCCGGGCGCCGAGGCCGAGACTGTCGACACCGTGGAGGCCCAGCACACTCTGACCATCGACCTGGTCGGCAACGACCACCCGGGGATCGTCCACGACGTGTCCGCGGTGCTGGCCCGGCACGGCCTCAGCATCGAGACGATCGAGACGGAGACGCGCGACGCGCCGATGGCGGGTGGACGCCTCTTCGAGGCGCACGTCATCGTCGGCTTGCCGCCCTCAGCGCAGGTCGGGCAGATCCGCGCTGACCTCGAGCACCTCGCGACGGAGCTTCTCGTCGACCTCGACGTGAGCGAGGACTAGGACCGGGCCATATGCCGCCGAGCGCGGACCCACACATCGTCGTCCTCGTCGAGGGGCGGAGTGACGCCGCCGCTGTCGCCGTGCTGCTGAGGGCCCACGGGCTCGATGGCCAGGGGCGGGTGAAGCTCGTCCCGATGGGTGGGGTGACCAACATCGCGCGGGACCTGCGCAGATCGCGCGAAGAGCACCCCGAGGCCGTGGTGCTGGGGCTGTACGACGTCGCGGAGGAGCGCTTCGTCCTCGGTGCGCTGCGGCGGTCCGGCGTGCCGCTCGAGGTGCCGGTCGACCTCGTCGATCACGGCTTCTTCGTCTGCGACATTGACCTGGAGGACGAGCTGATCCGGGCAGTCGGGACGGCGGCTGTCGAAGACGCACTCGAGGAGCTGGGCCATCTCGACCGGTTCCGCACCTTCCAGTACCAGCCCGAGTGGCGCGACCGCAGCCTGACCGACCAGCTGCACCGGTTCGCCGGCAGTGGCTCAGGCCGGAAGGTGGCGCTCGCCGAGCGCCTCGCCGTCCGTCTCGACGCGGCCACGACCCCGCCGCCCCTCGCCGGTCTGCTCGACCGCATCGCGCAGCACCTCGCCACCTCCACCCCCACCCACCCCTGATCGAAGGAACGACTTCCGGGCCGGATTCTGTTCACTCGATCGGGGCGGGGCGGTGACAACCATTCGACGTGCATCTCGGGTTCAGACGGTGAGTGCTCGAAACGCGAGCACCAACCGAACAGGGGGAATCCTCATGCATGCGATGCTGCGCAGCGCCGTCCTTGCTACGGCCGTTACCGCCTCACTCCTCTCCGCCACCTCCGCCGTGGCCGGCGGCGCACCCGACTACGGCGACGTGAACGTTGACAAGCGGGTCGTGCTCCAGGACGGCGCGCTGACGATTGGGGGCACCTACCAGTGCGAGGGCCCGGGTGAGCGGCTGGGCAACGCCTCCGTCGAGGTGTTTCAACGCGGAGATCGCGTCGCGGATGTCGCGCTCGAGGCGCTCATCTGTGATGGGGCGGACCATCGATGGCAGGTCACGGTAGCAGCCGAGAACGCCCGGCCCGGTCACGCCTTCGCGCACGGACTGCTCCAGGTCTGCGAGGTTCCAGACGGACTATGCCCGGGCGTGCTCTTCGACGAGAACATCGTGCTGATGCCCCGCCGGTGATTCCCTCGCACCCCTGCTCGAGTGAACAGCTTTCGGCCCGAATCCTGTTCACTCGATCAGGGCGGGGCCGTCAAGCCCGACCCCGAGCCAGGCGGCGAGGTCCTCGAGCTCTGCCAGGACCTCAGCCGTCATGGCCCGGGTGAAGCGGACGTCCTGGTGGATGGCCTCCACCCGGAGCACCTTCGCCTTGCGGTCGACCTTGGCGTCGACCTTGCCGACGAGCCGGTCGCCATGCAGCACCGGGAGCGCGAAGAAGCCCCAGCGTCGTTGCGCGGCCGGCTTGTACATCTCCAGCGTGTAGTCGAAGTCGAAGAGCTCGAGCGCCCGCTTCCGGTCGTGCGACAGGCGGTCGAAGGGGGACAGCAGCGCCGTCCGCCCCTCGAACTCCTCGTCGACGCGGTCGAGCTGTCCGGGATCCACGTGCCACTCACCGGCGACGCCCTCGACCACCACAGCGACCCCGGCCTCGCCGACGAAGTGCG
This sequence comes from uncultured Actinomycetota bacterium, assembly GCA_963826445.1. Classification (GTDB taxonomy): domain Bacteria; phylum Actinomycetota; class Actinomycetes; order Actinomycetales; family Dermatophilaceae; genus Intrasporangium. The sequence continues at coordinate 610,107 of CAWGXD010000008.1, read as the reverse complement.
GCTCGGTCGGCATCGCCGTCCCGGTCGCGCGAGCGATGCCGAGCGCCCGCAACCGTCGCTCATCCCGGATCCGCTTGGCCTCCTCCGGCGTCAAGCGCGGCAGATCCGCTGGGTACACCCGTGAGGCGAGATCCCAGATCCGCTGCCGCCCTCGCCGACCCACGATGGCGACCTCGCCGCGGAGGACGAGGAACTCGAGCATCTGCGTCACGTTGCGGTTGTTCGTCCAGCCGGTGGAGGGCCATGGGACGACGCACGTATCGGGAATGTCCTTGGACTGCAGCGGCCCCTCGGCCTCGAGCCGAGCCAGGATGTCGCGCAGGAACGGGGCGTTGCCCTCGAACCAGGCCCGGGAATCGGGATACCTCGGGATGTCGTCCGCGTCCGCGAGGTAGAGGGGCAGGTCCTCCATCGGCCGGATCAGTGCATTGAACTCGACGAGCGACCGGTCCTGCTCGAGCGCCTCCTTCAGCTGCTCCGGCTGATACGACGATCCCAGGCGGCTCCACGCGACGAGGTCCGCACTCGGCGCCACGGCCGCCGTCGGGTCGAGCTGGAGCAGGGTCAGCTGCCGAACCACGTCGACGAGCTCCGTCGGGCGGGGCGCATCGAGCAACTGCGCGCGGACTGCGATGCGGCGCGCCTGCTCACCGGTGAGCCGTTGGACGTCCACGCCCCCGACGATAGACCGAGCTGAGACCCCAAGCGCGGCAACCCCGCTCAGCGCGGGAGAAGGAAGTAGGACAGCGCGGGACTCGTCGTCACGTCGACGTACGGGTAGCCGAGGGCCTCGACGTGCTGGTGGAAGTCCGCATCCCCCGCCACGCCCTCGAAGGCGCAGAGCACTCGGCCGTAGTCCGCGCCGTGGCTGCGGTAGTGGAACATCGTGATGTTCCAGCGCGTGCCGAGCTGGGTGAGGAACCGGCTGAGCGCCCCGGATGCTCGGGGAACTCGAACGAGTAGACCTGCTCGGGGAGCGCGGGCGGGTGGCCGCCGATCATGTAGCGCACATGCGTCTTCGCAGTGTCGTCATCGGACAGGTCGATGACCGGATAGCCCGCCGCCGACATCGCCTCCGCGATCTCGGTCCGCTCCGAGTGGCCCCGCACGAGCTGGACGCCGACGAAGATCCGCGCGTCCTCCGACCCGTCGACGCGGTAGTTGAACTCCGTGACAGCGCGACCCTTGAGCACCCTGAGGAACTCGAGGAACGACCCGGCGCGCTCCGGGATGGTCACGCCATAGAGGGCCTCGCGCTGCTCGCCGATCTCAGCACGTTCGGAGATGTAGCGCAGGGTGTGGAAGTTGACATTGGCACCGGACAGCACGTGGGCGAGGCGCTCGCCCCTCAGGTCATGGGACTCGACGTACTTCTTGAGGCCGGCCAGGGCCACCGCCCCGGCGGGCTCGGCCACCGCTCGCACGTCCTCGAAGATGTCCTTGATCGCGGCGCAGATCTCGTCCGAGTCCACGGTGACGACGTCATCGAGGTAGGTCCGGCACATCTCGAACGTCGTGTCGCCGATCCGCTTGACCGCCACGCCCTCTGCGAAGCGGCTCACCTCGGGGAGCTCGACCGGCGTGCCCGCCGACAACGCGGCGCTGAGGCACGCGGCGTCCTCCGGCTCGACACCGATGACCTTGATCCCCGGCATGAGGTTCTTGATGAGGCCCGCGATGCCGGCCGCGAGGCCCCCGCCACCGACCGGCACGAACACCCGGTCGAGGTGGGCGTCCTGCTGGATCAGCTCGAGCCCGAGCGTGCCCTGTCCGGCGATCACGAGCGGGTCGTCGAAGGGGGCGATGTACGTGTGGCCGTGCTGCGCCGCCAGGCCGAGGGCCTCCTCCTTCGCCTCGTCGAAGGTGTCGCCGAAGAGGACGACAGTTGCGCCGTGGCTGCGGACCGCGTCGACCTTGATGGGGGCGGTCGTCACCGGCATGACGACGACGGCCTCGATGCCGAGCAGGGAGGCCGAGAGGGCGACGCCCTGGGCGTGGTTGCCGGCTGAGGCGGCGATGACTCCACGGGCGGCTTCGTCGCGGGTCAGCGCCCGCATCCGCGTGTAGGCGCCGCGGATCTTGAACGAGTGGACTGGCTGGCGGTCCTCGCGCTTGACCTCGACAGTGTTGCCGAGGCGCTCGGAGAGGGACTCCATGACCTCGAGGGGAGTGACGACGGCAGCCTCGTACACGGGCGCTCGCAGCACGTCGCGCAGCAGCTTCGGCCCCGTTGCCGCCGGCCCGGTCGCCGCTCGTCACCACAGTCGGCAGGGTAGACCCGCGGGGGGCGCGCCCGCACACCCTCGACCAGGGGACGAGACACCACCCCCAACCCCAATCGCCTCCGTGGATTTCACGGCCGAGGTGACGCTCGGGTAACCGTTGAGAAATGCACTGGATCGGGCAGACCACGCCTGCGAGGGTGGCGGCATGACGCGTGACCACTGCCTGTTCGCGCGGATCGAGGAGTGCTACGACCTGGTTCCCCGAGCCGCGGCAACAACCGAGGAGGTTGGCCGCCGTTCACGCTCTTCGTCCCCGAGGAGGGCACGGGGTGGCACTTCTACGCACGACCGAGGCTGCACGGGTCCTCGACCTTCACCGCCAAGGCGGTCGAGCGGGTGCTCGCACGCCAGGCCGAGCTCGGCCTGCCCCGGGCGATCGAGTGGGTCGCCGAGGTCACGCCCTCCTTGCTCCCGGCCGTCCGGGGCGCAGGCTACGAGCCGCACCGATATCCCCTGCTCACGCTGCCCGCCGACGTCCCGATCGAGGCTGACCCGCGGGCCCGACAGCTGCCGCACGCCGACCCACACCTCGGCATCGCCTTCGGCACGGTCAAGGCCGGCTTCAACGGCAAGGACCAGGTCGAGCACCACGACACTGGCCGCAAGCCTGAGCTGATCGAGCAGGGGGTGCTCATCGTCGTCGCCTCTTACGAAGGCGGGCGCCTCTGCGGCGCCGGATCAGCGGCCCCTCGGGGGGACGTTGCCGAGTTGATGGGGATCGCGGTGCCGCCGGGTCACCGAAACCGCGGCCACGGCAGCGCCATCACTCGCTCGCTCGTGGCTGCCTGCCGCGAGCGGGGCGTCGACCTCGTCTTCCTCACGGCTGGCGCCGATGCCGCGGCCCGCATCTACCGGCGCGTGGGTTTCCGCGACACGGGAACGGCCTACGTCCTCGAACTCGACGACTAGAGAAGATGCCGTATGCCGCTGAGCTGGCTGAGCGGCATACGGCACCCTTTGTCTGTGGTTCAGAGGTGGATGCGGACGACCTGCCCACCGCCGGCAACCACCGGATCCCGTGGTGACGTAGGCGTCATGGCCCCGGATGGCGACGCCGTACGGTGCGAAGAGCCCGCCGGCCACCACCGTGTGGGTGTTGGAGTGCGCGCGCACCTTGACGAGCGAGCCGATGGGCCCTTGGAGCAGGCCGTTGGAAGCGAGCTCTACCGCGTAGAGCGAGCCGTCGCTGGCGAAGGCGAGGGACGTGACGTTCGTCAGGCCGGTCGCCCACGCCGTGGGCTGCTGTCCCGGGACGACCCGCCAGATCGTCGATGATCCCTTCTCGAAGGGGAATCCGACGAGCTGAGAGACGTACCAAGCGCCGTCCGGTCCCTTGACGACATCCGTCGGTACGGCATCCGCGGGGAACCCGGCGGGCAGGGTGAACGGCGGAGGGCCGGGAATCTCGACGGCCCGCGTGGTCGGTACGGGCGCGAACGTGGCCACGTTCGAGCCGCCCTTCCGGGTTGAGTTGACGGCGTTGCCACCGGCATCGGCGATGACCCACCCGTTGCCGGACTTCGCGATACCGACCGGGTTGCTGTCGATGTCGGTGCCGTCCGGGTTGGCCTTCGCTTCGAAGGCGGCGGCGTCGAAGGCCACGGACAGTGAGTCCAGCCCGTCGAGGTGCCGGAGGTCGCCGGTCAGGACTGTTCCGAGGAGCCTGGCATCCGGACCGAAGCCATCGCGTACTCCGGCGAGCCGCCGAGCCCGATCGTCAGGGCGAACTTGTGGTTCCCCGTGAACGCGATGGAACCGGGTCCGAGCGGCTCGTCGGCGGTTCCGACCCAGGGAAGCCCCTCGAGGACACGAACGAACCCGCCGCCGCGCTTGATCTTGCTCAGCGATCCAGTGAAGCCGAAACACACCTCGCCGAACTCGGGACTCTGCTTACAGGTGTCGCCGCCGGGTGTGCCCGTGGTCCCGGCCTCGGTGACATAGAGGTCGCCGCCGGGGGTGAAGGCGAGCTGCCTGGGGCTGTTGAGGCCGGAGGCGATGACGGTGGGCCCACCATGATGCCCACCGTGCGCTGAAGCCGTCACGCCTCCGGTCACCGCGAGGAGGAGCGATGCCGCTCCAGCCGCGACGAGTCGTCCCGATCGGTGATGTCTGCTCATGGGGCACCTCTTCGCTGAGTCCCCTGACGCGGAATCTGTCCCGTCGACGGTAGGGGCGGCCTGACCTCACTGTCCGGGGAACAGTCAAAACCCGCGGTAAGCGTCCGGGTTTGTCCTCAGGTCAGGGTGCTCCACCGGATGGAGAGGACCAGTCCGGCGGCGAGCAGCAACGCAGCCAATGCGGCGAACCCCGCGCTGAGGTCGACGTCCTGCTGCTGGGTCGTGACGTGCTTGGGCAGGTCGGCCAGGACCGTCGACAGCTCGTCTGCATCGGTCGCGCCGAAGTACTCGCCGCCGGTCGTCTCGGCGACCTCTCGCAGTGCGGGTTCATCGACGACGAGGAAGTTCCGGGTCACCCCACCGCCGCCTCCCGGGGGCGCCGAAGCCGAAGTTCTGCCGTGGCTCAAAGCCGCCGTACTGCTCCCGCGAGCAGGCCATCGTGTCGGGTTCTTCGTGCCGAAGCCGATCGGATAGACCCGCACCCCGCGCTCCGCGGCCTGGTCCGCAGCCTGCTCGGGGGTGACGCCACGGGTGTTCGCACCGTCCGTGAGCAGCACGATGATCTCGGGGACCGGTGCTGTCCGAACCGACGGGTCACCGCTCGCTCGGTCGGTGGGATCGGTGGGGGCGGGCGTGGCGCAGGGTCAGGGGCGGCGCGCCGCCCTGGTCGACGTCGCCGGCGACCTGACCGGGTCGCTCGGCGCGACGTTCGGGTCGAGCTCGGCGATCGCATCGATCGCGTGAGGATCGCGGCGCCGATCGTCGTGCCCCGGCCGGTCGTCACCGCCGTCGAGCGCGCTGAGCAGGTCGTCCCGGTTGGTCGAGGGGCAACGGCGAGCTGTGCGAACCCGGAGAAGACGACGAGGCCGAGCTTCGCCTCCGGCGGCTGCTCCTCGACGAAGTCACGGACTGCAGCCTGGGCGGCGGACAGTCGGTTCGGGACGACATCGGTGGCGCACATCGACCCCGAGACGTCGAGCGCGAGGATGATGGTCGTGCCCGAGACGGGCACGTCCGCCCGCACCTGCGGCCGGGCCGCGGCCACCCCGAGCAGGCCAGGCTGGCGAGGACGAGGGCGATCGGGACGTGCCGACGCCAGCGACCGGCTCCGACCGGCGGCGACCCGGACGAGGGCGACGTTGGAGTACCGGACCGTGCGGCCGGCGCCGCCGGCGCAGCTGCCACAGGTAGGCGGCGAGCAGAACCGGGACGGCGAGCAGCGAGGAGGAGCAGGTAGCGGCTGCGCGAACGACATCAGACCACCCGGCCCTCGCCGCAGGACCGAGACGGTCGCTCCGGCGAGAGGAGCAGGGCGGCGAGCGCGGCGACGAGGGAGGTGACCTCGTGCGGGACGGTCCGCGATCGTCCAGTTCAGCTCGATCGAGTCGTAGACCTGCGCGAGCGAGGCGGCGTCGTCGGCCTCGTCGGTAGGTCCCGCCGGTCGCGTCGGCGATGTCTTGCAGCGCGGCCTCGTCGAGGGCCGTCGCGATGCTGAAGCCGTCGACCTCCAGCACCGTCCCCCGGGGTCCCGAGGCCGATCGGGCTCGATCGTACGCCCGCGGCCGAAGCGAGGTCGGCGACGTTCGCGCGGGTCCGGACCGCTGGTGTTCTCCCCGTCGGTGAGCAGGACGATGGCGGTGCCGCCGTAGTAGCCGATCGGGTCTCCGCCGTCGGTGCCGGCTCCGCGTGGCAGCCGTTGCTGATCGGCTTGCCGGCGATGGCGCTGAGGGCGTCGAGGATGCCACCGACCGAGCGACGTCTCCCCCTGCGGCTCAAGCCGGTTGACCGCGGCGAGCACGGTCGCCTTGTCGGTCGTCGGCTGCTGGGCGGACGATCCCGGTGCCGCCGAAGGCTACAACGCCGACCTGACGGTCGACGGCTGCTTGTCGACGAACTGCTTGGCCGCCGCCTTGGCCGCGTCGAGCCGGGTCGGCTGATGTCGGTGGCCGCCATGCTCGTCGACACGTCGAAGGCGAGCACGACGGTGCCCTCGCGACGCGGCTCGGCGACCGCGGCCACCGGGCGGCGTCAGCGCCAGCGAGCATGACGGCGAGCGCCGCGACGAGCAGGGCCGGCGCGACGTGCCGCCACCGGTCCCGCGCGCGGGCGGGGACCACCAGGCCCTGCGGGCGAGCTCGGCCCGCCGTTCCGCCTGCCGCGCGCAGCAGCCGGCGGTAGCGCCACGACGACGACCGGCAAGGCGAGCAGTCCGAGCAATGCCCATGGCCAGCGTCGAGGGTCATCGCCGTCGCCTCCGGCGCAGGGCGGAGATGCGCACGAGGGACGGACCAGGTCCTCGTCGGTGCTCACGCTGATGGAGGTCGACGCCGGCCCGGCGGGTCTCTCCCTCGAGGGCCGCCTGGCGCTCGTCGGCAGCGGCACGGAGCCGCTGGCGGAAACCAGCGTCGCTCGTGTCGACGAAGATCTGCTCGCCCGTCTCGGCATCCTCGACGTAGATCGAGCCGACGTCGGGCAGCTCGGACTCCCGTGGGTCGCTGACCTGGAGGGCCACGACCTCGTGGCGGCGGGCGAGCAGGGCCGAGTGGGCGCTGCCAGCCCGCGGCGCTGATGAAGTCGGAGACGACGACGACGAGCGAGCGCGTCGCCGCGCCAGCGCCGGGCTGGCCGCGCGGAAGAGCGCCGCCGAGGTCCGTGCGCTTCCGGTCCGCGGGCTCCTCGCGGCTGTCGCAGGACCGGGCGCTGCGCGATGCGCAGGACCTGGGTGCGCGCCACTCGCCGGCGGGATGATGCGTCCGCACGTCCGTGTCGAAGAGGACCGCCCCGACCCGGCTGCCGCCGCGAGTGAGCACGTGGGCGAGCGTCGTCGCCAGCTCGGCGAGGACGAGGTCCTTCTGCCGGTCGACCGGCCCGAAGCCCATCGACGCGGAATGGTCGAGCAGCAGCCACGCCGTGACCTCGCGGTCCTCGATGTACTCGCGGACGTAGGGCGTGTCCAGCCGCGCGGTGACGTTCCACTCGATGTGGCGCAGGTCGTCGCCGGGCTCGTACTCGCGCAGGTCGGTGAAGTCGATCCCCATCGCCGCGGAACAGGCTGCGGTAGTCGCCCTGGAGCCGGCCGTCCAGCCGCCGGACGACCCGCCACTCGAGCCGCCGCAGCAGCCGCTCCGGCGTCAGCGTGGCGGTCGTGGTCCATGATGCTCGGGCTCGTGGGCGGCGCTCGTCGGGTCGCGGGACCGCCGTCGATGATCGGCAGGAGCAGGTCGTCGGCGCTGAGGTCCTCGGCGAGCGCCTCGTAGGACAGGACGATCCGGTGGCGCAGCACGTCGCGGGCGAGGTCGCGCACGTCGTCGGGCAGGGTGTAGTCGCGCCCGCGGAGGAACGCCAGTGCGCGAGCGGCCAGCACGAGGTTGATCGACGCACGCGGGCTCGCGCCGTAGGTGACGAAGCGGGCGAGCTCGGCGCGTCCGACGCCGGCCGGGTCACGGGTCGCGGTGCGAGCCGGACGGCATACTCGATGATCGACGGGTCCATGTAGACCTCGTCGACCTGCCCTCTGGTACTCCCGCAGCGTGTCCGGGTCGAGCACCCGCTGCGGTGCGGCTGGGCGCCGATCCTGCCGCTCGACGACGACGAACTCCTCCGCGGCCGAGGGGTACCCGATGAGGACCTTGAGCATGAACCGGTCCACCTGCGCCTCGGGGAGCTGGTAGGTGCCCTCCGACTCGATGGGGTTCTGCGTCGCCATGACGAGGAACGGGTCGGGCGCCGGGTAGGTCTCGCGGCCGATCGTGACCTGGCGCTCCTGCATCACCTCGAGGAGGGCGCTCTGGACCTTGGCCGGTGCGCGGTTGATCTCGTCGGCGAGGACGAGGTTGGCGAAGACCGGACCGAGCGAGACCTGGAACTCGCCGTCCCTCTGGTTGTAGATCCGCGTCCCGACGAGGTCGGCGGGCACGAGGTCCGGGGTGAACTGGATGCGCTGGAACTCGCCACCGATCGCCTGGGCGAGCGTCTTGATCGCCAGGGTCTTGGCCAGGCCGGGCACCCCCTCGACGAGCAGGTGGCCGCGCGCGAGCAGGGCGACGACCATGCGCTCGAGCAGGTCGTCCTGCCCGACGATGGTCCGCTTGACCTCGTAGAGCATCTGCTCGAGGAGCTGGTGTCCCGAGCCGGTTCGCGTCTCAGGTGTCCTCTCGCCCTCCATGTCGGCTCCTCCTGCTCGTGGGTCGGCGTGCACCGGGCTGTTGCCTGCGCGGTGTCAGCGTGGGGGCCCGCCGACGGCGCCGCCGGCGGTGGCGATGGGGACGGCGAAGCCGATCCCGACGAAGAGGCTCTCGTTCGTCGGGTTGGCCAGGCCGGTGACGATGCCCACGACCTGGCCGGCCCTGTTGAGGAGCGGACCTCCGGAGTTGCCCGGGTTGACCGCGGCATCGATCTGGATGAGGTGCTCGAGGCGGCGGCCTCCGTCGACGCGGACATCGCGGTCCAGTGCGGACACGACGCCCGCCGAGAGGGATCCCGGCAGCCCGAGTGGATGTCCGACGGCGTAGACGGGGGTGCCGACCTGCACCCGGCCACCCAGGACGGCCGGCACCACGGTCTTGGGGAGGGTCTTGGGCGTCAGCGCGGCCATGTCGTTGTCGGGGTCCGTGGAGGCGATGGTGGCCGGTGAGCTCGTGCCGTCGGTGTAGGCGACGGTGATCGAGTCGGCGTCCCCGACGACGTGCAGCGCGGTGAGGACCGTGCCCTTGGCGTTGACGATGACGCCGGCGCCCGTGCCGCCGAACTCACCCTCGGCGTTGGACCCCCGTGTCGTGATGAGGACGAGCGACGGCTGGATTGCCGCGTAGGCGACCGTCCCCTCGGCGGGTGCCCTGGCCTCCTCCTCGGCCTGGGCGTTGAGACCGACCGTCACGCGTGCGTCGACGTCCCGTTGGGTCAGCAGGGGAGGTCCGGGATCGCGCAGTGCGACGAACGCGGCGATCCCTGCGACCAGGAGAACCGCCACGACCGCGGTCCACGTCCTGCGACTGAGGCGCCGTAGCCAGGCGACTTCCGAGGGTTTGACGACACGTTCCTCCGAGTCGCCAGCCTCGACGGCGACAGGCACCTCGGGTGGTACGGAGAGACGTGCCACCTCTCGACTCTACGTTTCGCCTGCCGAAAGCGGCAGTCCCAGCCACGACGAACAGCGAGGCGTATGCCGCTGAGCCGGCTCAGCGGCATACGGAACCCTCGGTCTCTGGCAGTGCCCGAGCACTGACCAACGGAACGTAGGCTCGGGGTGCCAATTGGCTCCTGATTCGCACGCCGAGGAGGCTCTGTGTCTCACACACCATCCCGACTCCGGACGATCCTGCCGAGTTCGAGTCGCACCGCCCTGGGCGCGACCCTCGCCGGCGGTGTGCTGACCGGTCTCGCGTCGGCGCCTGAGCGGATGAGCCGGCTGTTCCGGCGACCGCTACCCCATGGTGGCCGTGACGGGAATGACCGGCGTCGGCAAGAGCCAGCTCGTTGACCGGCTCACGCGCCGCGCCTCCGACGACGGCGTGGCCGAGGTGGGCTCGGCGGTGATGGAGCGTCGGACCCGCCGCTCGCCGCGGCTGCACGGCTTCCGCTTCCTCGTGGTGCCGGGCGACAACGCGGCCACGCGGCTCGGTGCCCTCGACGAGGTCTTCCATGACGAGCCGGTCGACGGCGTCATCCATGTGGTCGCCAACGGCTACGCCACCCCACGACGCACCGCGGGCACGACCGGCGCGGCGTCCGCGACCCGCGAGGAGCAGCTCGCCGCCGAGCTCGAGGACTGGACGATCACCTCGCACCGCATCGCCTCGATGGCCGTACGCCGCCACAAGCCGATCTGGCTCATCATCGCCGTGACCAAGACCGACCTCTACCCCGACGACGTCGACGAGGTGGTGCGCTACTACTCGCCCGGCAGCGGCTCGCCGTTCGGCGACAAGGTCGACGCCCTGCGGGCCCTCGCAGGCGGCGCGAAGCTCTCGATCGACGTGCTCCCTGTGTCCAGCCAGGGCGGCGACCGCAAGTCCGCCGTCCCCGACAAGCGCGCCGGCGCCATGGTCGACGCCCTCGCCGACCGCTTGGCGCAGCTTAGCGGCCACGCCTGACCCGCTTGAGGCGACTGGACCGATGATGCGGATCTCGCGCCGGGCAAAGCCGATTGGAGGACGATGAGCGTGCCCCGGCTGAGCGGCGCCGAGGACCCGGTCAGCACCATCCGCACGGCAGTCTCAGCGGATCTGCCCGAGCTGCAGCGGATCTTCCGGTCCGCGTCCTTGTCCAATCCCGGGGACGCCCCGCAGTTGCTGGCCCGGCCCGAGTTCCTCCACTTCACCGGCGAGGGGATCGTCCAGGGCCGCACTCGCGTGGCGGTGGCCGGCCTCGAGGAGAGGGGAGCGATCCTTGGCTTCGCCACGGTGACCATGGGACACGACGGCGAGCCCGAGCTCGAAGACGCCTTTGTCGACCCCCGTGGCAACGACGAGGCGTCGCACGCCGACTCATCGAGGACGCCGTTCGGCGGTGGGCAAGTCTGGGCACCGGCGCTTGTGGGTCACGGCAAACCCGCACGCGGTTGCCTTCTACACGGCCGTTGGGTTCGTCGGGAGCGAACAGGTCGCCACCGAGCTTGGCCCCGGGCTGCGCCTCCACCTCGATATCAAGCCGGCTCAGGCTCGACCCCAGAGTCAGTGAGTGACGGCACTGAGCACCGACCCGAGCCTTGCCGGAGCGGCAAGCTGCGCGACCTTTCCTGGAGCTCGGCAGGTGACGCGGCCTCTCTTGGCTAGGGTGACCGAGCGGAGGACGTGCCGACGAGGGGTCGCTGTGGGCATTGAGCGTGGCCGCCGGAGTGGCCGGCGTGATGCTTGCCTTGGGCGCGTGCGGCCAAGCCACAACCGGCGACCCGGCCCCGTCGAGCTCAAACCCTGGCGGCGCAGTGCAGTTCGCGGTCTCACTGACGTGTAAGCCGGGTTCCGGACCCGAGTGCCGAGCAGTCGGCGACGAGCACGTCGTCAGCCCATCCGAGTTCACCCGGGTTGGAGTCCTCACGGCCACCCCTGCTCCCGACGGCAGTGCGGCGGTAGACGTGGTGTTCGACCCGGAGGGAGCGACAGCGTTCCTCGAGGCCTCCAGACAGGTGGGTGACAAGGGTGACCGCGGACGCCTCGTGCTGGGGATCAATGACCAGGTGATCTCAGCGGTTCGAGTGCCGAGCGCCGTTGCGGTTACGCGGCTGCACATCTCCCTGCCAAACCATCTTCGCGCGCAGGACGTGGTCCGACAGATCACCGAGGGCTGAACCCCGAGCCCGGGGGCTCTTGCGCTCAGTCCTCGTCGCCATGCGTCGTCACGATGTCGTTGGCTGCCGCCCAGGCCGCGATGTCGCGGCGCTCGATGGCGGCGGCCATGAGGTCGGGGAACTGGTCCGGGCGTGCAGGCGAAGGTCGGCACCCCGACGGCGGCGAGCGCGGCCGCGTGGTCCGCGTCGTACGCCGGGCGCGCCCGAGTCGCTGACAGCGCCAGCAGGGCGATCATCGTCGCGCCGGACGCCGTACCGGCGCGGCCCGGCGCAGCATCTCCTCGGCGATCCCGCCCTCGTAGAGGTCGCTGATCAGCACCAAGATCGTCTCGCCCGGCTGGGTGATGAGGCCCTCGCAGTAGGCGAGCGCCGGTTGATGTCGGTGCCGCCGCCGAGCTGCACGCCGAAGAGCACGTCGACCGGGTCGTCGAGCTCGCTCGGTCAGGTCGACGACCGCGGTGTCGAAGACGACCAGCCGGCGTCGCGACGCGACCGCAGCGACGCGAGCACGGCGCCGAAGACGCTGGAGTAGACGACCGACTCGGCCATCGAGCCCGGACTGGTCGATGCACAGGATGATGTCGCGCTCGACGCGGTGCGCGCGCCGGGCATAGCCGACGAGCCGCTCCGGGACGACCGTGCCGGTGCTCGGGCTGGTAGTGCTTGAGGTTGGCGCGCGATCGTGCGGTTCCAGTCGATGTCGGACGTGCCGCGGCCGCCGGGTTCGGGCGGCGCGGTTGAGCGCGCCGGTGACGGCCTGGACGGTCTCGGCGCGCAGCCGCTCCTCCAGCTCGTCGGTCACCGTCCGGACGACCGCGCGCGCGGTCGCCGGGACCGCTCGGGGATGACCCGGCTCGAGGCCGACGAGCGTCTCGACGAGGTTGATGTCGGGCTGCACCGCCTCAGCAGCTCGGGCTCCAGGAGCAGCTGGGTCAGGCCCGAGCCGCTCCATCGCGTCGGCCTGCATGACCTGGACGACCGAGACGGGAAGTAGCCGCGGATGTCGCCGAGCCAGCGCGCGACCCGTGGGCGCCGAGGCGCCCAGGCCGCCGCGTGCGGCTCGCCGTCGTAGAGCTCGCCGCAGCGCCTCGTCGCGCACGCAGGTCGTCGGCGTCGAGGCTCGGCGCGCCTCGCCGATGCCGTCGGCCGCTCGCCGCCGAGCACCAGCCGCCAGCGGGTGAGCCGGTCGCGCTCATCGGTCACGCGGCCACCTCCAGGCCAAGCAGCCGAGCGACCGGCTGCGACGGCTGGGGCCGCCCGCTCGAGGTCGAGGTCGTCGACGCTGACCGCGCGCAGGCGGCCGCTGCCCAGGTCGCGCAGGTGCGGTCCCGATCGGGCGGCGCTCCGGCGCGGCTGGTAGCGGGAGAACGTGCGGCGCAGCGAGCGGCAGGAGGTCCTCGAACGCCTCGTCGGGATCGCGGCGAGCCACTCGTCGACGATGGACGAGCAGCTCGCTCGCCGTGGAGGAGCAGGAGCGCCTCGCCGGCGAGGAATCCGTCGAGCCAGGCCGCCGCGCCGGCGCCGGGGCACCGCGGCGACAGGCGGCGGCTCAGGCGCGCGGCCGCCTCGTCGTGGGTCGAGCCACCGACGTCGAGCAGCAGCCGGTTGACCCGTCCGGCCACAGCGCCCGTGGATGGCCTCGTCTGCGACCGACGGCCAGAGCGCCCGGTCCACGGGTCGCGCAGGTCGTCGCGTCCACCAGCGCCGACGCCGCGGTGCGCGGCCTCGATCGCGGTCGCGCATCGCTGCGCGCGCGTCGTCGTCGAGGCTGGCGCACGGCGGCGCGCAGCCCGACCGACGCCCGGACGACGACCGGTCCGGAGCACGTGCGCGACCTCCGCGACGTCGACCCCGCGCACGTCGCCGTAGCGGCAGGTGCGGGCGAGCGGCTCGACGGTCTCGAGCAGGGCGCGCGGTGTCGTGCTGCGCGGGCGGTGCGCTCGGCGAGCGCCGCGACGACGGCGCGCAGTCCCGTCGGGCAGGTCGGCGAGCAGGCACTGCTCGATGAGCCGGCCGAGCACAGCCGAGGTCGGCCGCCTCGCGCGGCCTGCTCGGCGATCGGGCCTCGGCGGCCGAGGCGACGGTCGTGCCGTAGAGGCTCGCCTCGATGACGGCGACGGCGAGCTCGGGCGTCCACTCGAGCTCCCAGGCCTCCTTGAAGGTGCCGGTGGTGCGGCCCGTCTCGACCGGCGTGCCCCACGGGATGCCGAGCACGCCGAGCCGGTGCAGCAGCACCGACCGGGCAGCTGCGACTCGCCGCCGCAGGTCGAGCTCGACGACCGTCGCGAGGTCGCGGACGCCTTGAGCCGCAACGACCGCTGCTGCCGCGCGAGGTCGCCGGCGAGCGGCACCATCGGCGTCGACTCGGGCACCTGACCCAGCTCCTCGCCGATGACGAGGGTGCGGTCGACGAGCCGCAGCGGCAGGTCGGAGCCCTCGGTGAGCACCGCTCGCGCGGCATCGGTCAGCTCGGCTCAGCCCGACCGAGGGCCGGCCCCGCACGGCGGCCAGCGCCCCGGCCAGCCGGGTCGCCTCGACGACCGAGCGCCGTCGACGCGTCGAGGTCCTCGCCGCGCAGGGCGCGGGCGACCCGGACGAACCACGACGGCACGACGGACGTCGTCGGGCGTGACGAAGAGGTGGTGGTACCAGCCGGGCGAGCGCGACCCCGGCGCCGTAGCCGCTGGCATACGACAGGCCGCTCGAGCTCCAGGGCACCCACGTCGCGGCGACCTTGACCTTGGGCAGCTTCGGCGAGCAGCGCGTTGTCGCGGCTGACCGGCGGGAACGCCGACGGGTCGAGCGCGGGCGCGTGATAGGCGCCGCAGACGACGGCGATGCGCTCGCGCCCGTCCCGCATCCCGGCGCGGATCACCTTGCGCATGAAGGCCTCCCGCCGCGCGTTCGTCGACGTCGTCGTGGCTGCCGTCGGACGCCCGCACCTCCGCCATCGCCGTCGGCGCAACGTGTGCGAACTGCTCAAGACCGATGACGCGCCGGTGCTCGACGGCGTCCTCCCACCACCGCTCGGGATCGTCGTAGCCCGCGGCCGACGCCAGCGCCGAGATCGGGTCGACGCGCCTGCCCGAGCGATCGCTGCGGTGCCTCGGCTCGCGAGTCGGCCGAGCGTGGTGCGTCGCCGGCAGGTCGGCGAAGCCGCACGTCGACCCCGCGGTCGACGCGCCCAGCGCAGCGCGACCCACTCGGGAGAGAAGACCGCGAAGGGATAGAAGGCGCCGCCCGCGGGGCTCGTCGACGGCATAGACGAGCCCGGCCACCGGGGCACGAGGTCCGGGTCGCGCGGCCAGCGGGACGAGGCGTCGAGCTCGGGCGGCCCCTCGATGACGACGACGTCGGGCAGCAGCTCCTCCAGGGCGCGCGCGACCGACCGCGCCGAGCCCGGGCCGTGGTGCCGGACCCCGAGCACCTCGACGCGCACGTCACCGGCGTCATGTCAGCCGAGCTCGCGGCGGCGCGGTAGAGGTCGGCCCACTCGCGCTCGGTCCTTGACCACGGTCTCGAGGTACTCCTGCCAGACGATTCGGTCCTGGACCGGGTCCTTGACGACGGCCCCGACCAGGCCGGCCGCCACGTCGTCGGCCCGCACGACGCCGTCGCCGAAGTGCGCCGCCAGCGACGAGGCCGTTGGTCATCGACCGAGATCGCCTCGGCCGTCGACAGGGTCGCCGACGGCGACTTCACCGTCGTGCGCTGGTCGGCGGTGACGCCCGACCGCAGCTCGCGGAAGACCGTGACGACGCGCTCGATCTCCGCGAGCGACTCGAGCCCGGCGGCAGCTCGAGCGACGCGGCCGAGCGCGTCGACCCGGGTCGCGCGACGATCTCGACCTCCTGCTCGAGGGTGTCGGGCAGCGGCAGCACGACGGTGTTGAAGCGCCGCTTCGAGCGCCGACGACAGGTCGTTGACGCCCTTGTCGCGGTTGTTGGCCGTGGCGATGACGTTGAATCCCTGCTGCGCCTGCACCTCCGCGTCGAGCTCGGGGATCGGCAGGTGCTTCTCCGACAGGATCGTGATGAGCGCGTCCTGCACGTCGGCCGGGATGCGGGTCAGCTCCTCGATCCGCACGAGCGCGCCCGTCTCCATGGCGCGCATCACCGGGCTCGGCACGAGCGCTGCGCGGGTCGGGCCCTCGGCGAGCAGCCGCGCGTAGTTCCAGCCGTAGCGCAGCGCCTCCTCCGGCGTGCCCGCCGTGCCCTGCACGACGAGCGTCGAGTCGCCGCTGATCGCCGCGGCGAGGTGCTCGCTGACCCACGTCTTCGCCGTGCCGGGCACGCCGAGGAGCAGCAGCGCGCGGTCGGTGGCGAGCGAGGCGACCGCGACCTCCATGAGCCGTCGCGAGCCGAGGTACTTCGGCGTGATCTCGGTGCCGTCGTCGAGCGTGCCGCCGAGGAGGTAGGTCGTGACCGCCCACGGGCGATAGCCGCCAGCGCGGTGGTCGCGGGCGGTCGTCCGACGGCCGCGAGCGCGGCGAGCTCAGCGGAGTTCGCATCCTCCGCGTGCGCGCGCAGAACCGTTGTCGTGGTGGGGGATTCGCTCATCCGAAGGCCTCGGTGATCGATCGCTTGACGGAGTGGAACTGGAGCAGGTTGCGCAGGTGGGTGGCCACCGAGGATTCGTTGCGAGCCCGCGCGAGCCACGCCTCGAGGGCTGGAAGGGCGTCCCGGTGCAGCCCCGCGAGGAGCTGCGGCATGGCCTGCGGCAGGTGCACGCCCGGTGCCTTCAACGTCCCGAGCCGGGCCAACACGGCGAGGCTGAACTCAGCCGACCACGGCGGCGGCACGGCCGCGAGGAGTCCGGCCACGGAGGCGCTCTTGTCGGTCGTCAACCGGGCCAGCACGGCGGCTTCGCGCTCGGCGGCCGGCAACGCCGGGACGAGCTCCGCATCCCACACGCGCGCCAGTACCGCGGCTGCCCACAGCGGGTCTCGCCGCAGGCGAACAGCCTGCCGTATGCCGCTGAGTGCGTCCGCGTCGGACAGCCGGCTCACGATCGTGGCCGGGTCCCAACCGGTCATGTCCGTCCACAGGTCGAGCGGTGCGCCGGCGCAGATCCGCTCGAGCCACCAGCCTCGTACTGACCGGCGGCCCGGTGGCTTGCCGAGCCCGTCTCGCACGCCTGCGACGTCGGGGGCATCGGGGAGGGTCACCTCGAGGCTGCGCTTGAGCACGCCCTTGGTCTGGATCGAGGGCCCGGAGCCGTTCCGCCATCCGCCCGGCGCGGGCCGACCCGGGGAGCCCGTCGAGGAGCATGGCCGCTGCTTCACGGACCGTCGCCGCCCGGTCGTCGAGGGCACGCTCGAGCAGCGCCTCGTCCTCCGGGCCGAGACCGACGCGCAGCGCTCCGAGATGGGCGGCTCGGTCCCGGGCGCTGTCGGACGGCCACGTCGACTCGATGAGACTGCGCGCCCGTGCTGGGTCGTCGGCGCGCACGACCGTGAGGACGGGGAGCCGTTCGGAAGAGGGGAGTCGGGCCCAGTCGACGTCCGTGTGCTCAGCGGCCGCAGACGTCGCGACGATCCCCGACAGTGCGTCTGCAACCCACGGCCAGTCCGGGCGTTGTGCGGCGAGCCACGCGCCCCGACGGTCGAGCACCGCGGCGGTGGGCCCGCGGAGGCGTCGGGACGTCGTGGCGAGGTCGAGAACGGTGGGCAGGAGCGAATGCGGCACGCGTCGCCCGGCGGCTGCGGCGGTGAGGAGCCAGTGCAGGACGAGGCTGTCGCGCTGCTGCGCACCCGCGGGGGGATGGGTGAGCACCAGCTCGAGGAGCTGGATCGCCAGCCGCCCGGCGGCAGGTCGTTCGTCCGCCCCAGCCGGCGCCCCAGCGGTCACGCGTTCGGGACGCCGACCCGCCCGTCGTGCTGCGGCGCCGAGGGCGGCCGACGCGAGCAAGGCCTCCTCCGACCTCGCCCCAGGCTCGAGGGCGATGGAGACCGACCCGAAGGCGGGCAGCGCCGGCACCGGACGTCGGGCCGTGCCAAGGAGCGCGACCGAGCCGAGCTCATGCCACCAGTCGCTGAACGGCAGGTCGCTCACAGCGCCACCAGCTCGCCGTCGACGACCGCGGACAGCGGTCTGGCCCGCTGGCCCTCGAGCTCGGCGAAGACGTCGGTCGGGTGCCCCCCGGTCAGGGCGAGCAGCGGCCACACCGGGCTGTCCTCCGTCAGCCGCAGGGCGTCGCCCGCCTCGTCCACGAGAGCGGCTGACACCGGAACTGCCTCGCCGACCGGACCTCGCCGGTCGCCAGGTCGGCCTGCGCCGCCACCACGATCGAGCACCGTCGCCCGGACGTGCTCGAGGGCGACCGGCACCCGCCAGGCCCATGGGTTGACGGCCCACGTCGCCGCAGCCTTCGCGTGGGCGGCGTCGACCGAGCCGGCGTCCGCGAGCCCACCCCTCGCATCCGAAAGAACGGGCTCGTCGACGAAGAGGGCCCGGTGCACGGCCTTGCCGGGATACCGGGCGAGGGTTGCGTCGAGGACCGACCCGACGACCCGGGCCATGGGCAGCACCTGTCCACCGGCTGCGAAGTCCAGCACCTGGACGGTCTCGCCCGAGGCCTGCCCCCGCAACCACGTGCGCTGCTGCTGAAGCCGGCCGTCGTCGGTCCGATGCGCCCCGAGGACGAGTCCACCGGTCGTTGACGGAATCGCGCTGCCGCACCGACTCGGTGCGAGACCGACCAGCCGAGGACGGTACGCAGGTCGCCCGCGGCGTCGTCGTCCGCCGCCGCTCGCTGCGACCAGGCCCGCGTCACGGTCCACCAACGGCCCATCGCGGCGAGGAGGTGCTCCGGCCAGTCCGAGCGGGTGGCGACGTCGGACGCCATCGACCGGCACCTGGTCGGCCAGACCGGGCAGCTGCGCGTCGACGAGCCGTGCCGCGGTCGTGTCCCACCAGGTGTACGGCTGGGAGCGCACCGACGCCGTGCCGCCCCGGGCGAGGTCGCCGAGCCACCGCGCGAAGTCGTCCATGCCCGACGTCATCAGGGCGAGCCGCTCCTCGAGCCGCTTGGCCTGCGCCGTCGGGTCGGGCGCCCGCTCCGTACGTGCCGCCGGTCCCGCAGACCTGGTCGTCGGCACGGGCGGCGCGCTCTGCCGCCCACTCGGCGGCGAAGCCGGTCGCTTCGGCGGCGTCCTGGACCGAGCCCGAGCCCTCGACCCAGAGCATGAGCAGCGCCAGACCGTGCTTGCACGGGAACTTCCGGCTCGGGCAGGAGCACCGGAAGGCCGGCTCGGTGAGGTCAACGCTCACCTGGTAGGGCGTCTTGCCCGAGCCCTGGCACTTGCCCCACACGAGGGTGCCGGTCGACCCGGTGTCCGACCAGGGGCCGGGTCGCGCGAGCCTGCGCGCGGCCGCGAGCGACGAGGCATCCGGAGCCAGCGCGGCGACCTGTTGGGGGGTCCATCGAGTCATGGTCTCGACATCATGACGGACGTCACCCACACCCGGCGGCACACCCCGGCAAATCGACCCGGCCAGCCCTCAGCGCTCGATGAGGGCCCCGAGACCGTCCAGCGTCCGGGCCAGCCCGAACCGCCACGCATGCTCCGCGCTCCACGACGAACCGTGGGCCTCGCCCGCCGCCGCGCCGATGCGAACTGCGCGGGGATAGGCGGTCGGGTCGAGTACCCGCTCGAGGAGGGGCTGGTTCGCGGCCCACCAGGCCGCGTCGGACGTCGCCGTGTCCCTCGTCGTCCGTGACGCGTCATGCGCAGCCCGGGCGTGGCCCTGGACGAAGCCCAGCAGATGGGCCAGCACCGCGTCCGCGGTCACATCGTCGAGCCCGGTGCCGTCGAGTGCCGCCAGCTCATGCTCGTACTTGGCCATGAGGCCCGGTCCGAGTGGCGGCCGGCTCAGGACGGCAACCTCGGTGAGCCAGGGATGCTCCGCGAACAGGTCGCGGTTCGTCTCGGCGACGCGCTCGAGCCGGCGCCTCCACGTCCGGATGCGCCAGGGGCGCCGTGGCATGCGTAGATAGAGGAGGTCCACCATGAGGTCGAGGAGCTCGGCCTTTCCGGGCACGTAGGTGTAGACGGACATCGTCGACACGCCGACCCGCTGTGCGACACCCCGCATCGTCACTGCCGCCAGACCGTCGGCGTCGGCAAGCGCGAGCCCGGCGTCGACGACCGCGTCGACGGTGACGCTGCGACCCGGTCCACGGCGCCGTTCGCCGCCCGCCCCGTCGCTGGCGTCGGCGTTGCGCCACAGGAGGGCGAGCGTCCGGCTCGGCTCCCCCGAGCCGGTCGAGACGTCAGCCATGGGAACCATCCTCGCGACCTATCGGTTGTACATCGTACGCTGTACAACGTACGGTAATTGGTCCACACCACGACAGGAGTCCCATGAAGATCACCGCCTCAGCGATCTCGCTCAACGTGAAGGACGTCCGCGCCTCCGCAGACTGGGCCACGACGTACCTCGGGTTCGGCGAGGAGATGTCCGCAGAGGGCTTCTGCTCCCTCAGCCACCCGAGGGCCGCCTTCAACCTGATCTACCTCGCAACCGGCCTGTCGACCTTCAAGCCGGCCTCCGCCGCCGGGCACGCCGACGGGCTCCTCGTCGTCTTCACCGTCGACGAAATCGACGCCGAGTACGCCCGCCTCCAACGCGAGGCGGTCACGATCGTCACGCCCATCGAGACCGAGCCGTGGGGCGAGCGCTACTTCCAGATGACCGACCCCAACGGGGTCGTCTACCAACTCGTCCAGTGGGTCGAGCCCACGGACGCGCAGTACGCGATCCAGCAGTAGCACGACTGAGCTGTATGCCGATGAGTGTCCTCACCAGCTGCGGTTAAAGCAGCGCTCATCGGTGCCGGGACCTTCGACTGGACCGGCGACCCGGACGGCGTCCGGGAACCCTTTGTCAACGTCGCCGGCTTCTGACCCAGCCACACGACCACTGAGCGGTATGCCGCTGAGCCAGCTCAGCGGCATACCGCCGTGTGTTTGTGGTTGCGTCAGTCGCCGAGGTTCGCGTCGAGGAAGGCCTCGGTCCGGCGGATCGAGAGCGGCCACTGGGACGTGAAGGTGTGCCGCTGACCCTCGTAGACGTAGTAGGTCACCTTCTTGCCGGCCTGCTTGAGGGCGGCCACTGTCTCTTGAGACCACTCGATGGGGCAGCTCTCGTCGGCCGTGCCGTGGTGGATGAGAATCGGGTCGCTGACGCGGTCGAAGTAGGTGCGGGGGCTCATCAGGGCCCAGGTTTCCGGGGACTGCTCAGGGGTCCCCAGCCGCCGGATGATCTTCTGGGCGTCGCCATCCTGGTCGTTGTCGCGGCGCACCCACATGTTGAAGTTGTCGACGGCGTCGGAGCTCACCGGCGCATACGCGACGGCGGCCTTGAAGAGGCCAGGCTTCGCGACGACCGCCTCGTAGACGACGCCGCCACCCATCGACCGCCCGACGATGCCGATGCGATCCGGGTCGACCGATCCGAACTGCTGGAGCGCCAGGCCAGCGTTGATCGCGTCGATGGCGTAGCCGACGCGAAGGTTGGCGCCGTTGTCCGGGTCGTCGTCGGACTGGGCGTGGTTGCGATAGTCGATGTGGAGCGTGACGTAGCCATGCCGCGCGAGGTAGTCGCGTTCACGCAGCATCGTCGCCCCGTTCGTGTACTCCTCGAGGGGGACGTAGCCGTGGGCGAGCACGACGGCAGGGAAAGGGCCCTGACCGCGCGGGATGTTGATCCGACCGGAGATGGTCAGGCCGTCGCCCTGGTAGGTCGCGTAGTACTGCCGATAGGCGCTCGTGCTGCCGCTCTCGCGGCCGAGCCGGAGGTTGCGGCCGTCGTAGTCCTTGTCGATGAGGGCCTGCATGGATGCCGGGTCGGGCGCCGCCGTCGTCGTTGTGCCGGGGATCGGCGTCGCCTCCGTCGTCGGCGCGGACGTTGGCAATGCGCTCGTGGCTGCGGTGGTCCGGTCCGCAACGGTGGGGCTTGGAGGCTCGCTGCCGCCGCCCGTACAGGCGCCGACGGCCAGTAGGGCCGTCAGCGAGATGCCGACGTAGGCGCTCCTCCCCACACCTCAGTGTCACCACTCGGCCCGGATCGGCCAAGGACGTGCCCCACTTCCGGTCCCAGACCGTGACCTCAGGCGGTCCTCCTCCCCTATGCCGCTGACCTGAGTCGCCTGGGGTGTTGTCGGTGGTGGGTGGTCGAATGTGGTTGGGGCACTGGATGAGAGGCCACGAAGGGGATGGCACCGCACGAGTGTGGTTTGACCGAGTTGGAGCTGGAGCTGGGGTCGCGGGTGTTCGCCCGTGGGCGGCGGGTCGCCGGGGGCGAGGGCACGGAGGGTGCGCCGGGGGTGATGCGCCGGTGCTGGCCGGACCCGGTCCGGGAGGCGCTGGCGTTGGACGAGGCGTCCGGGGCCGCGGTGGAGCGGATCGTCGAGCTGGAGGGGGTCAAGGCGCGGGTGGAGGCGCAGCTGCTGGACACCTACGGCTGGTTGCACACGGTGCTGGGGCAGCAGTACGACGGGATCGTCTCACGGAGGCGGTCCGGTGGCCGGAGGCTGCCGATCGGGTTGGACCAGGTCGTGACGAAGGAGATCTGCGCGGCGACCGGGCTCGGCGAGGGCGAGGTGTCGCGCCGGTTGGCGTTGGCGATCCGGCCGCGGCGGCACCGGGTGGTCCGCGAGCGGATGGCGTGCGGGCTGCTCGGGTTGGGGCGGGCGCTGGCGTTGTCCGAGGCGTCCGCGTGCCTCGATGACGACGCGGCGGTCGCCGCGTTGGAGGCGAAGGTGCTCGCCCCGCCGCGCCGCCCCGGCGACCCCGCCGGGGAGCCCGGCGAACCCGGCGAACCCGGTGGTACCCCGGGTGGTGCCGGCTCGTCCGGGGCGGACGCGCCGGGCCCCGTCGACACCGTGCCGTCGCCGGTGCCGGTGCCGGCGCCGGTGTCGGCGCCGACGTTCCGGCAGCGGCTGCGGCGGGCGCTGCTGGCCGCGGACCCGGACGGCGCCAACCGGCGCCGCGCGGCCGCGGTGCGCGACCGGGCCGCGTACGGGCGGGTGACCGAGGAGGGCACCGGGGTGCTGACGGTGACCGGCGCCCTCGAGCGGGTCGTCGCGGCGCTGGACCGGGCGGACGCCGCGGCCCGGGCGGCGCGCGCGGGCGGGGACCCGCGCAACCTGGAACAGCTGCGTTCCGACTTCGTCCTCGACGCGGTACTGACCTGGTGGCCCGACCACACCGACCACACCCACCCCACACCCAGCGGAACCGCCGGTCCCGCCCCGCAGACGTCACCAACGGTGTGACCGACGATGTCACGCACGCTGTCACGGAGTGCGTGACAGGCGGTGTGACCGGCGGCGTGACCGAGGATGTCACGGGGGGTGTCACGGAGGGTGTGACGGTGCTGGCGCGGGACGGGTGGGCCGGCCTGGGCCGGCCGGTGTCGGCCAGGGTGTGGATCGTGGTGCCGTTCGAGGTCGCCGCCGGCACCAGCGACGCCCCCTGCGAGGTGCCCGGGCACGGCTGGGTCACCGCCGCGCACGCCCGGCAGATCATCACCGCCCCCGGCTCGCTCTGGCAGCACCTGCCCGTCGAGATCGACACCGGGCAGGTGCTCGGGCTCGCCTCCAGCGGGTACAGCCCCGGCCCGCGGCTGGCCGCGCACGTCCGGGCCAGGGACGGGGTCTGCCGCGGCCCGGGCTGCACCGTGCCCGCGGACCGGTGCGACCTGGACCATGAGCTGCCGTGGCCGGCCGGGCCGACCGAGCCGGGCAACCTGTACGCGAAGTCCCGCCGCTGCCACAACACCAAGACCGCCCGGCTGTGGACCAGCACGCCCCGTCCCGACGGCGCGCTGGCATGGACCACGCTGGCGGGGCGGGAGTACGTCACCTACCCGAAGAACTGGCGCGAGAGCATCCACGACGAACCCGCCGAACCCGACACGACCCGCGAGGAGGAACCCCCACCCTTCTGAGCCCGCTGGTTCGGCGTCGTTGCGGGGAGCACGGCGAAGTCTGGCTCAGGGCTGACTCAGCGGCATACATTGGCCATAGGCCGACGATAGTTTGGAGGGGTCCCCGTGAGGCAAAGCCGACCTTCGAAGTGGTCTTTCAAGTCGCATGGGTCGATCCTGTCGATCGGCTCGACGAACTCAATCCTGTCGATCGGCAGTGCCGGGTCGATCCTGTCGATTGGCAGCGTCGGGTCCTTCGCGTCGATCGGCTCCATCGGATCGGCGATGAGCGCGTTGTCGTTCTTGTCGTTCCAGTCGCGGCTGTCGGCCCTGTCGTCCCAGAGTGATCTCTCGACGCTCTCTGCACAGTCGCAGTGGTCGGTCCGCGGTTACCGACACCAAGGCCCCTGAGTTGGCTCAGCGCTGACTCAGCGGCCCTGGCCCCGGCACCTCATCCAAAGAGGCACGGAGTCACCTCACGGCGCGTAGATGTACTTCATTCCGCTCTGATGCGTGACTGTGCGTGTGTTGTAGTTGTAAGGCCCGGCGAGGGCGTTCATCTCGATGATGGTGACCTTGTTGCCGCTGACGCGCGGTGACCCAGGCGACGTGCCCCACGCTCGACGAGCCGTGGACCCCGGGCTGCATGACCACGATGGAGCGCGTGCGCGGCGTGCTCGAGACGGTGTAGCCGGCGTTGGCAGCCCCCCAGGCCCACGCCATCGCGTTGCCGGTCCAGCCGCCGGGGTAGTAGCCCTCGGACTGGTACCACTTGTTGAGAGCGCCCCATGTGCACTGGCCCGGGGTCGCCCAGTTGTGCGATGACCTCTTGCCCGTGGTTGCCCTCGCCGTCGTCTTCTTGGCCGTCGTCTTGTTGGCCGTCGTCTTGTTGACCGTGGTCTTGGGCTTGTAGGTCGACTTCGTGGTGCTGGCTCGTGACGAGGTGCGCGAAGCTCGCTGGGCTGCCTTGCGGGCCTTCTCGGCGGGAGCCTTCTTGGCAGCCGCGTCCTTGCGCGCCCTCTGGGCGGCGGCCCGTTCGGCGGCGGCCCTCTCGGCGGCCGCCTTCTTCGCAGCGGCTTCCTTGCGAGCCTTCGCCGCTGCTGCGGCCTTCTTCGCAGCCGCCTCTCGGCGGGCCTTCTCGGCTGCTTCCTTGCGGGCCTTCTCGACGACGACGTCCTTGATGACGATCGGCTTCGGCTTGGCGGCCTTCTTCGGCGCCGACGCCACATAGCCGATCGAGCTGAGGGCCGTCGATGGTGCCGCGGCCGGACTGGTGGTGGCATCGGGGCCGACGATCGCTGGGGCCTTGGGTGCCCGGACCGGGGCGGCGGCCACCGCTGCGCCCTCCGCCGTGGTTTGGGCCGAGGCGGGGGCGGAGAGTGTGGCAACGAGGCCACCAGCGGCAGCAACGACTGCTGCGCCCCTGATGGCCGGCTGGGCGGATGCGCGAGCGATGCTCTTGAGCTCGCCTACGGGGCTGTAGCCACCCGGCGCGCGGTGACGTCCGGGACGGTAGTCACTGTTCACGGCTGAACCTCTCAGCGCCTGCGAGGTTAGCTGTCGGGTTCGGGCTGAGGTTGCCCGGCTCTCGTCTACGGCCCGGAGGCCCTTGTCGAGAGCTTCACCCCAAAGAGCGACGTGAACGCGGTGCGAAAACCTGCTCGCCGCCGCTCGGAGGAACTGTGGTTCCCCCGCTCCTGCCATGCGGGTCAAGCGGCACCTGGAGGCAGTGGCAGGACTCGGCGTCCGCCCCTGGTGGGCCCCACGGGGAAGGGGGCTGGGGTTGACAGTAGATGACAGATCGGGCGATGTCACGCCGCGGTAACGGAATGTCCAAGAATCGGTAAAGGAACCACCACGTCGCACGACGGAGGGCGGTGAGGTCGCCTCGGCAACCTCACCGCCCTCTCTGAAGGTGGCGCGGAGTCAGCTCCACGGCGCGTAGATGTACTTCATCCCGCTGATGTCGGTGAGCGTACGCGTGTTGTAGTTGTAGGCCCCGGCGAGCGCGTTCATCTCGATGATCGTGACCTCGTTGCCGTTCACGCCTGTCACCCAGGCCACGTGGCCCACGCTGGAGGAACCGTGGACTCCGGGCTGCATGACGAGGATGGACCGGGTACGCGGCGTGCCGGAGACGGTGTAGCCCGCGTTGGCGGCGCCCCACGCCCACTCCATGGCGTTGCCGGTCCAGCCGCCCGGGTAGTAACCCTCGGACTGGTACCACTTGTTGAGGGCGCCCCACGTGCACTGGCCGGCAGTTGCCCAGTTGTACGAGGACTTCTTGCCGGACGTGCCGTTGACGGTCGACTTCTGCGTGTACGTCGGCGTCGTCAGGCTGGTCCGGGAGGAGTCACGCGAGGCCCGCTCTGCTGCGTCGCGGGCGGCTGCCGCCTTCGCTGCGGCCGCCTTGCGCGCCTTCTCGGCGGCGGCCTTCTTTGCAGCCGCCTCCTTGCGGTCCTTCTCGACGACGACGTCCTTGATGACGAGCGGCTTCGGCTTGGCGGCCTTCTTCGCCACCGGCGCCGTGTAGCCGATCGAGCTCAGGGCCGGTGCCAGAGCAAGAGCGGGGACAGTGGCAGCGTCGGGGCCGATGGCGGCCGCCGCTTTCGGGGCGGCGACCTTCTGGGCGGCAACGGCTGCGGACGTATCGGTGATGGTCTCGGCTGAAGCCGGGGCGGAAAGCGTGGCAACGAGGCCACCAGCGGCAGCAACGACCGCTGCGCCCTTCATCGCTGGCTGGGCGGACTCGCGTGCGATGCTCTTGAGCTCGCCAAAGGGGCTGTAGCCACCCGGCGCGCGGTGGCGTCCGGGGCGGGTGTCAATGTTCACAAAGAACCTCCGCGCCTGCGAGGTTAGCTGTCGGGTTCGGGCGGAGATTGCCCGGCTCTCGTCTCCGGCCCGAAAGCCTTCCTCGAGTGCTGCACCCCAAGAGCGACGCGGGTTTCGCTCACTGCGAACTCCACGACGCTCGGAGGAACTGTGGTTCCCCCGCTCCTGCCATACGGGTCAAACGGCGCCTCGAGGCAGTGGCAGGACTAGGCGTCTGCCTCTGGGCGGGCCCCCACGGGGAGGGGGTCGCGATAGACACTAGAGCACGAATCGGGGGATGTCACACTGAGGTAACGGCATGTCCATCAATTGGTAAAGCGACTGCGTCTTCAGCCGGACGGCGTGCAGGTGGCCTTGGCGCCGGCCTGGGCGGCGGCGAAATAGGGCGGGTTGAGCGCCAGGCCCTTCTGCCAGAGAGAACGCCACAGCGCCTCGGCCTTGGCTGCCGTGATGCCCCCGGCCTTGAAGTGAGACTGGTCCTTCAGGTGGGTCTCCCACGGCTGGATCGCCGTCCGGGCCTTGGCGAGGACGCCGTCGACGACCTGCATGTTCGCCGCACACGTCGCGAGAGCGGCCGCCGCGCTGCCGATGGCAGCGGCGGGCTTCACACAGCGCAGCTTCGAGGACGTGAACGCGTGATCGGCGGCATGGAAGGCCGCGATGTGCTGCGGAGCGTTCGCCGTGGTGGGCCCCCAGTCCTTCTTGGCCTGCTCGAGCGTGGTCTTTCCGGCTTGGAGATTGTTCATGATGTCGAGGTGGGCATCCCACTCGGCGAGAACGGCTGCCGCCGCCTTGTTGGCCGCCGCCTGCAGCTGCCATCCGCTGCGGCAGGCCTCGACCTGCGCGGCGACCGGATCAACTGTCGGCGGTGAGGACTCCGAAGCCGTAGGTTCGGTCGACGTCGTCGCTTTGGCCGTGGCCGTCGCGGCTGTCGTTGCCGCTGTCGTTGCCGTCGCTGTCGACGTGTTTTCAAGGGCGGCTGGCCCGGCCGTCGGAGATCCGAGAAACAGGCCCTTGCCGAACCACACAGCAGCGCCGAGGACGAGCAGGGCCACGACCGTCAGCGCCACTGCCGCCCCAGGTCCATGCCGACGCTCGCGCTCGCGCAGCTCGCGGCGGGTCTTTGGCTGGTCAGTCATCGGATAACCCCCAAAAGGCCGATCCGGCAGGGCACGTACCCGGCAACGCCGGGTGCTACCACGACGTGAGCTCCCGTGGTCCCCTTCTTCGCGGTTTCGTCGCGGAGTCGCTGGTGCCGATGCTGGACATTAACGGTGCCTGACGAACTTCCGGAAGGCCCGGCTGCGGCCCGATCTCGCTATTCTCGCAGGGTTGACCGGACCTGCGTTCACACATCCGGTGCCGCGGACAAGCGAGGTGCGCCATGTCGCAACCACCGGCTGAGCGGTTGCCCCAGGACAGCGGTCCCTCCCCACCTGCCCGACCGCAGCGGAGGCAGTACTCCACCGAGTTCCGCACGAGGGCCGTGGCGCTTGCCGCCAGGCCGGATCTGACCATCGCGGCTGCCGCGGCAGACATCGGGGTGAGTCCGAGCACGCTCAGGCGCTGGGTCCACGAGACCGTGACTGCTGACCCCCGACCGGTCCACGAGCGCATCGAGGACGAGTGGCCGGACTGGCGATCCTTCGACTGGCCCGTCCTGCCTTCGCCCGAGCCGGGGGAGGGCAACGTCCTGAGCGAGCCCCCGGGGCCTGAACCCAGCGCGCCCGAACCCAGCGCGCCCGAACCACTCCGGACACACCCTGCCCCCGGGCAGCCGGCTGCGCCCGCTCCCGCGCCGGCTCGGGTCGATGACATCATCTTCCCGGCCACGGCACGGTTGGGATCGGCGCAGCGCCTCGGGATGGTCGCCGTAGCGTTCGTCGCCGCCGTGGTCCTGTCACGTCTCGTGCCCGAGGACTACCGATTGCGGCCGTTGATCGTTGACCTGCACGTCATGTCGCTCGTGGCCTCCTTCGGGGCAGTGCTCCTCGTCGACTGGCATGGGCTGCTCTGGCTCGCCCGGAGGCGCACCCTCCCGGAGTCGACCCGCCTCGCGGCTGCAGCCTCGCCCATCATCTGGGCCGGCCTCGGCGGTCTCTTGGTCACCGGCGCCCTTCTCCGGCCCGACCTGGGCTCTCCCCTCACCCTCGTCAAGCTGGCCCTCGTCCTTGCGGTCTCGGTCAACGGCGCCGTCATGGCTCCGGTCCGCCTCAAGCTCACCGAGCTCTCCGCGGATGCGTCCCCCGTCGACGTCCCCGAGCGGGAGTGGCGGCGCATGGTGCTCGCGACGACGGTGTCCCAGATCGGCTGGTGGGGCGCCGTGGTCATCGGCTTCGTCAACTCGTCCACATGAACGCACGCTCCGCCATCGGGCTGGTCGCGCTCGGCACTCTCGGAATCGTTGCCTCGGCGTTGGCAGTCCGGTCGACCGGGGCTGCCGACCCACTCTTCTTCGTCGCTGACGCGGGCCCCCTCGTGCGGTGGTCGGCCCCGTTGCTTCGCGTCGTTCATGACCTCGCGGCGGCGGTGACTCTGGGAGCGCTCGTCCTGGGTCTCTTCGTCGTGCGCGCACCCACGCTGACGCGCCTCGCCGGGGTCGCAGCGCTGGTCTGGGGCGCCTGCGGCCTGGCCGGGACCGTCCTCACCTTCGCCGACGCTTCCGGCCTGCCCCTGGAGTCTCCGGGCTTCCTCGCCGCCCTGCGCACCAACGTGTGGGCCTTCGAGGCGACCCGGATCGGCCTGATCAGCTCCGTCGGTGCGGCCATGGTGGGCTCAGTGGCGCTCGGCGCTCTCTTCACGGCGGGGCCTGTCCGCCGGGAGACAACGGCAGCGCTCCTGGCGGTGGCCGTTGTCTCGGTCGCGGTGCTCGGGCTCGCCAGCCACACCGGCGGATCGTCCAACCACGAGACGTCCGTCAACGCCATGGCCGTCCACATCGTCGCGGCGGCCACCTGGGTTGGGGGCCTCCTGGGACTCCTGACGCTCCGCCCGACCGGAGTTGCTGCCACGCCCACCGTGCGCCGATGGTCGACGATCGCACTGTGGTGCTTCTGCGCGGTCGCCGTCTCGGGCGTCGTCGCCGCCACCACGAGGCTCGGGAGCTGGTCAGATCTCACCACTCCCTACGGGGTTCTCGTCGTCGTCAAGGCCGTCGCCCTGTTGGCGCTTGGCGTCGCCGGCTGGCTGCACCGCCGCTGGACCATCCCGCGGCTCGAGGAGTCGGGACGTGGATTCTGGCGCCTCGCGGCTGTCGAGGTCGCCGTCATGGCCGCGACGATCGGCGTCGCGACCGCGCTGACGCGCAGCGCCCCACCGCTGTCCGAGGACGTCGTGGACCCGACGCCGGCGCTCGCGCTGACGGGCTTCCCGGCGCCTGCGGCCCCAGGCGCGTGGTCCTGGCTGCTCCCGTGGCGAACTGACTGGCTCATGCTCACCCTTGCCGCCGTCGCCATCAGCACGTATGCCGCTGGGCTCGTCCGCCTCCGACGCGCAGACCGCACGTGGCCGGGTGGACGGACCGCAGCCTGGGTGGGGGGCTGGGTCGTCTTCGCGGCGGCCACCTCGGGGGGTGCTGGAACGCTCGGCCGGGTTGCGCTGTCGTGGCACCTCGCGCTCGTTCTCGTCGAGCTGCTCATCGTGCCGGTGCTGCTCGTCATCGGCGACCCGATCGGCTTGGCTGTCAAAGCATCCGCCCCCAGGGAGGACGGGACGATCGGGATCCACGAGACGGCAGTGGCCATCGCTGGCGTCGTCGACCGGTCGTCCCGGCAGCCCTTCGTCGTCGTCGGCATCACGGCCCTGGCGCTCATCGGCCTCGTGCTGAGCCCGGGCCTCGAGTGGACGCTGCTGGCTCACCCGGGCCACGTCATCGCGACAGTGGCCCTGCCCCTCCTCGGTTACGTGCTCGTCTCGTCCATCGTCGAGGCGTTCCGGCACGGAGCGCGCACTCTGGCCGGGGCGGCGCTGGTCGCGCTCCTCGTCGTCATCGGCCTGCTGGGGCTCGTGCTCGCGATCGGGACCACGCCCTTGGCCGCCGAGTTCTTCGACGGTCTCCGGCTGCCCTGGCTCACCGACCTGCTGGTGGAGCAACACCGTGCGGGCATCGTCGTCTGGTGGGTCGGCGGCCTTGGAGCTACTGCCCTGATGGCGGTTGTGGCCGGAGTCTCGGCCAGGACGCGGCCCGCACGGACGCGCTGACCCGGCCCAGCGGCATACGGCATGGTTTTCTTGTCAGGGACGGAGGAGCACTTTGATGGCGCGCCGCTCGTCCATCGCGCGGTAGCCATCAGCCACGTCGTCGAGGGGTAGCGTCACGTCGAAGACGCGGCCGGGATCGATCCGGCCGGAGAGCACCCGCTCGAGCAGGTCGGGCAGGTAGCGGCGCACCGGGGCCATGCCTCCCGCGAGACCGATGTTGCGCTGGAACATCCGCCGCACGGGCAGCTGCACGCCGTGCGGCACGCCGACGAAGCCGACCGTCGAACCGGGTCGGGCGATCTGGAACGCCGTCCCTATTGCCTGGTCCGTCCCCACGCACTCCAGCACTGCGTCGGCCCCGACGCCGTCAGTGAGGTCGAGGACCGCCTCGACCCCGGCCTCATCGCGCTCGGCGATGACGTCGGTCGCGCCGAACTCGCGTGCGAGCCGCTGCCGGTCCGCGTGCCGGGACATGGCGACGATCCGTGCTGCGCCGAGCTCGCGTGCAGCGAGCACGCCGCAGAGTCCAACGGCTCCGTCGCCCACCACAACCGCCGTTGCGCCCGGCCGGACACCCGCGGCGACCGCGGCGTGCCAGCCCGTCGCCATGACGTCGGACAGGGCCAGCAGCGACGGCAGCAGCGACTCGTCGGGTGTGCCGTCCATCTTCACGAGGGAGCCCTCGGCCTGGTTGACGCGGGTGAACTCGGCCTGCCCGCTCGTCGTGAAGCCCAGGTTGATGCAGGCTGACTGAGCGCCGACCAGACAGTGCGGACAGGTGTTGTCGCAGTGGTCGAACGGCGCGATGACGAAGTCGCCGGGCCCGAAGGACCGGACCTGCGACCCCACCTCCTCGACGACTCCGATCGCCTCGTGGCCGATCGTCGAGCCGGCAGTGATCGGGTTCTCGCCGCGATAGGACCACAGGTCCGAGCCACAGATGCAGGCCGCGACGACGCGGACGATGGCGTCGGTGGCTGCGGTGATCGTCGGGTCGGCGACCTCGCTCAGGCGAATGTCTCGTGGGGCATGGATCGTGGTGGCGCGCATGCCGCCATCCTGCCGTTCACGTCCCGCCGACGGGAGCCAGTCCCAGGAGAAGGAGGAGGGCACCCAGCGGTAGGAGTCCCCACGGCATCGCCACGATGGCGGCACCGAGCAGGGTGAGGGCAACAGCGGAGGTCGGGACCCGGCCGGCGAGATCGAGCCGGTAGAGCAGGAGACCCAGGCCAACCGCGATGAGGATCGGTCCGCCGGCGGTCAACGCGGTGGGGAGGTCTTCGCCGAGGTAGCCCAGCATCCGTCCCACCGTGACTGCGCCGACCGCCCCTGCACCGAAGGCGGAGGCGACGACGGCGACCGTCGCCAGAACCCCGCCTCCCGTCTGCGCTCCCAGTCGCGCAGCGAGCAGGGCCAGCGCGACCACCGCAGCGACGAGGGTCAGGCCGGCGACGACGGCGACCGAGCTCGTGCCGGGCCTGGCGTCAGGGCCGTCGAGCCAGCCGAGGATGCCGTGGACGAACAGCAGCAGCGGTCCGAAGAGGGCGAGGGCCGTGGCGCGCCGGCCGGGTGGGGTCGGGGTGGTGCTGATGGGCGGGCGGTGACTGAGCACGAGGGTTGAGGATCGAGCGGTCGGGGGCATGCTTCCACCGTCAACCCGGCCCGGTCACCACCGCCATGGGGATCGTCCCCGCACCAACCCTGAGGTGGCCCTGAGCGGAGGCATCATGGTGCGTGTGTCCAGACCGATGACCGAGTGGCGGGTCGTGATCTGGTTCGGCTTCATCAGCCTGACCGCCGACATGGTCTACGAGGGGGCGCGCTCCATGTACGGGCCGCTCCTCGCCTCCCTCGGCGCGACGGCACTCGTCGTCGGACTGGTCACGGGCCTCGGGGAGGCGATGGCCCTCGTGCTGCGACTCGTCTTCGGACCGCTGGCGGACCGGTCCGGCCGATACTGGGCCCTGACGATCACCGGCTACGGTCTCACCGCCGTGTGCGTGCCACTCCTCGCCGTGACGCCCTTCCTCGGCGCGGCCGGCCTGGCCGTCGCTGCGGCACTGATCCTGCTGGAGCGCAGCGGCAAGGCCGTCCGCAGCCCATCGAAGTCCACCCTGCTGGCAGAGGCAGCACGAGCAGTGGGCCGCGGAAAGGGGTTTGGCGTCCAGAAGGCCATGGACCAGGTCGGGGCCTTCGCCGGACCCTTGCTCGTGGCAGCGGTCGTCGCCGCAACAGGCGTCATCTGGCCCGGGATGCTCGTCCTCGCCGTCCCCGGAGCTGCGGCGATGATCATCCTGCTGGTGCTCCGGGCCCGGACGCGTGAGGGTGCCCTCTTCGAGGGTCTCCTGGGGGCGCGGACTGCCGCTGACGACGGGAGCCGGCCCAGCGGCATACGGCATCGGGGTCCCGCAGGGACCTGGCTGGCCGACGCGCTCGGTCGGGAGCTGCCCGCAGAGTTCTTCCGCTTCGCCGTGGCTGCGAGCCTGACGACCGGCGGACTCGTCACGTTCGGGATCATCGGCTACCACCTAGCAGCTGACCGTGTGCGTCCCGGTGGCCGGGGTCCCCCTCATCTATGCGTTGGCGATGGCGGTGGGCGCCGTCTCTGCGCTCGTCGTCGGCTGGGTCTACGACCGAGTCGGTGCGCACGTGCTGTTGGTCGTGCCGGTCCTCGTGGCCGCCGTCCCACCCCTGACCCTGAGCGACTCGATGTCGATCGTCGTGGCCGGCATCGTCGTCTGGGGGCTCGCGGCCGGCGTCCAGGACTCCGCGGTCAAGGCGCTCGTCGCCGAGCTCGTCCCCGCACCTCGACGGGCGACCGCCTACGGCGTCTTCGCGGGAATCCAGGGGGCCTTCGCCGTCGTGGGCGGCGTCGTCATCGGGTGGCTCTACGACGTATCGCTACCTGCTCTCGTCGCGACGGTCGGGGCGACGCAGCTCCTCGCCCTCGCCCTGCTCTGGCACACCGTTCGTCCGTTCAACCACGAGACCCGGCGGCACCTACGCCCTGAGGGGTAGGTCCCCGCACATGCGTCTACTCCGTTGGGAGTAAATCGAGCGCGAAGCGTTTCCACTGTCAGTGGTGCGACGTAGCGTCGTCCGGGGACTGTCACACATCGCCGGCCTGATGCGTCATAAAGGTGGGCTCTCGATCGACGTAAGGGTGCGGCGGCTGACGCCGACGCAGTGCCCGGGCCAGACAGAGAGGAGGAACCAGCCCGGCGAAAAAGCTTTGACTTCACGTGTAGTTCAAATCGAAGGATGGACGCCATGACCTCCACACATGGACCACTGACCATCGAACGGGACCGATTGCAGGCGCTGGGTGACGCCATCGCCGGCGAGGTCCTCACTCCCGAGTCCGAGGGATTCGGGGCCGCCCACCAGCTGTACTACCGACACCTCGACCGGACGCCCGCGGTCATCGTGCAACCACGCGACACAGATGACGTCGCAGCCGCCATCGCCTTCGCCGTGGCGACCGGGCTCGAGATCGCCGTCCGGGGCGGCGGACACAGCCTCGCGGCCCACAGCACGGTCGAGGACGGGCTCGTCATCGACCTGCGCCACCTCGACAGCATCGACATCGACGTCCACGAGGGCGTCGCCCGGGTCGGCGGGGGTGCCACGGCAGGCGCGGTCACGGCGGCAGCGGGCGAGCACGGGCTCGTCATCGGGTTCGGTGACACCGGCTCCGTCGGTGTCGGCGGGATCACCCTTGGCGGTGGTGCCGGGTTCCTCAGCCGGGCGCACGGGTTGACCATCGACAACCTGCTTGCGGTCGAGCTCGTCACCGCCGATGGACGCGTCGTCATTGCGGACGCCGAGCGCCATCCTGACCTCTTCTGGGCCCTACGCGGGGGCGGCGGTGGTTTCGGCGTGGTCACGACGTTCACCTACCGCCTTCGCCCGCTGCCCCAGGTGGTCGGCGGAATGCTCATGGTCCCCGCGACGGTTGACACCGTCACGGAGTTCGTCCGCCTGGCCCAGGCGGCACCCGAGGAGCTGAGCGCCATGATCAACATCATGCCGGCACCGCCCATGCCGTTCCTGCCCAAGGAGCAGCACGGGAAGCTCGTGGTGCTGGCGTTGCTGACGTATGCCGGCCCCGCCGCGGCCGCCGAGCCGGTGCTCGCGCCGTTCCGTGCTGTTGCCACACCACTGGCCGACCTGCTCCAAGAGATTCCCTACCGGGGAATGTTCCAGCCGGAGCCGGACGACTTCCACCCGGTCGCCACAAGCCGCAACGGCTACTCCCGCGGGTTCGACCGCGACGATGCGCAGCTCATCCTCGATATGCTGACGAAGCAGCTCGCCTCGCCCGACGTGCAGATGGCTGTCGTCAACACCCGGGTCCTCGGGGGAGCCATCTCGCGGGTCGACTCCGGCGCCACCGCGTATGCCCACCGTGAGTGGCCGCTCATGGTCAACGTTGCCGCGATCGTCAGCGACCCGAGCACCCTTGACGCCCAGCGTCCTTGGGTCGAGGCACTCCAGGCCTCGCTGTCCGGTGGCACGCCGGGCGCGTACGGCAACTTCGTCGGGGACGAGGGACCCGACCGCATCCACGACATATATCCGCCCGAGACCTACGCCCGACTGGCCACGGTCAAGGCGGAGTGGGATCCGGACAACGTCTTCCACCGCAGCCACACCGTGGCGCCGACCGGCTGACGAGCCGACCGCCGAACCGCCACATCGACATTCGGAAGGAGGAATGCCACTCACGTCATCGCGACCCAATGACCGCCAGCGCTCCACCGCTGGCCACAACATCTGAACCGGCGGGCCGCCTCCACGGGTGCGCCGGATTACAGGGGTAGACAATGAAGGAGAGCAAGCAACCCAACCTCAACGGCGAGGTGCTCCGACGAGGCGAGACGATTCCGTGTCGGGTGTACGACCCGGAGCTCTGGTTCGCGGAGCGGCCGGAGCAGGTCGAGTTCGCCAAGACCCTGTGCGGGACCTGCCCGCTGCGGGTCGAGTGCCTCGCCGGCGCGCTCGAGCGAGGGGAGCCCTGGGGAGTCTGGGGTGGACAGCTGGTCGTCGACGGTGTCGTCGTCGCGTACAAGCGAGGGAGGGGCCGCCCGCGCAAGCAGCCGGTCGCCGCCTGACGACAACCTCTGCTGTCGCTACCCACGGAGAGCGCCGTATGCCGCTGAGCTGAGTCAGCTGCACACGGCACTTTCCGTGGGGCCTCGCCTGCCTTCCGCTGGGCCCGGGACGCTGTCGCGAGATTTATGTTGAACATCCGTGTATGACTTCCGTACTCTAGAAGTCGTACACGCGTGTCCAGGAACGTCTCGCGGTATTTCTCGGCCGGGACACGCCGTCTGTGTCGAATCCGGTACTTCTGCTTCGACATGCGAGTGAGGGGCAGCGCCGATCGCTTCCCTTGACTTCAAGTTCGCTTCACTTTTGAGGATAGGGCCATGACCTCCACGCAGGGACCATCGCTGACCAGGCCCCGTCGGGCTCGATTACGTCTGGAAGCCACCGGGGCAATCCCCTGTCGCGAGTACGACCCGCAGCTCTGGTTCGCCGAGCGGCCGGAACAGGTCGAGCTGGCCAAGGCGCTCTGCGGGGAGTGCCCGTTGCGGCAGGAGTGCCTCGCGGGGGCGCTCGAGCGGCGCGAGCCCTGGGGCGTCTGGGGCGGCCAGCTGGTCGTAGACGGCGCGATCGTCGCGCGCAAGCGGGGCCGGGGTCGTCCCCGGAAGGATGCGGCGGCCTAGCTGAGGAGCTCCCAGTGCAGGCCGTCACCATAGGTGCCGTCGGGCAGCAGGTCGGTTGCACGCTCCCGGCCGAACTCGGTGAAACCGACCGCACGAAGCACGGCGTTGCTCGCGACGTTGTCCGCGGCCGTCTCGGCGACGAGCCTTCGCAAGCCGAGACCGCCGTCCTCCTTCGGCGTGAACGCGTAGCTGATCGCGAGGCGGCAGGCTGCTTTCGCAGCGCCCTTGCCGCGAGCGCTCGGCACGAGCTGGTAGCCGAGCTCGGCGACGTCGCGAGTCAGCGTCCCGTCGCGGACGAAGACCGTGAGGTGGCCGAGCGCCCGGTCCGTGCCAGCGTCGGCGATGGCCCACTCGATGGCGGAGCCGCTCGCCATGAGCTCGAGTCGGCGCGCCAGCCAGGCCGCGAACGTGTCGGGGCTGAGGAGTGACCGCTGCGGGAACCAGTGCTCCGGGTCGTTCCGCGCCTCGAGGGCGTCGACGTCTGATTCGCGAAAGGCACGGAGCCGGAGTCGCCCGTCCTCCAATCCAACTGGCTCCAGCCAAGGGGTCCGGGGGTGCATCGGTTCTCCGGCCGCAAGGCTGGCGTACCAACAGTCCATTGCCGGCCCGGACGGGTCGAGGACGTTGGGGTGCGTGCCCGGGAGGGTGCCGTGGAAGGTGAATCCGGTTGCCCAGGCCACCCGGCGTGAAGCCCAGTTCCCGGCGATGGCGCGCCAGTGGATCCGGCTCAGCGGTCGTCCCCAGGGGCCATGCTCGAACGCGTGGGCCGCCACGAGACGCACTGCTCGCGACATCGCTCCTCTGCCTCGAGCGGCCGGGTGGAGGCCGAACCCGATCGACGCGTGGTCCCACGCCTCACCGGGTCGAAGATCGATCGTCCCCCCGAACTGCGGCCTGCCGTCGGCTCCGGTGACCTCGATGGCCCAGTAGCGCTTGCCTCCCGGGTTCTCCCACTCGCCCTGGACGTGCTCCAGGAAAGCGATCGCATCCGGGGGTGTGTACCGACGCGGCACGGTCGTCCAGCGCTGTGAGAGCGCATCCATGGACTGCCCGACGATGCCGTCCACGTCGGCTGCGGTGTGTCGCCGCAGCGTCACGGTGCCGTCGGTGAGGAGGGGCGCCGGCGCTGCGGGGGTGGTCATGTGGTCACCCTGCCAGCGGGCCTGCCGCGTGGCGACTCATTTCGAGGGCCCGACCAACTCGCCTGCGCGGTCGAGCGCACGCTCCGCCAGCTCGCGCGCGGCGGGCAGGGCAGCCTCGTCGAACGCGACGCGGGTCCGCCGCTCGAGCAGGTCCTCGACCACCATGGCGCCTTCGTGGAGGACGCCGAAGAGGAACTCGATGCCCAGGGTCGGGCACGAGTCACTGACCGGCGCGGCGAGGTCCGGATGGGCGTCGCGCAATTCCGACACGGTGATGGCCTCGGTGCCATAGCGGCGGACGAGTCGCGTCGGCGCAACGGTCCGCGCCAGGACGTCCCTGGGCGCCGCGCCGACCAGGGGGAGGGAGGGAGTCCGGCACGCGACCGGGGAGCCGGCCCGGCGGCATACGGCATCGACGGCGTCTTCGGCCATCTGGCGGTACGTGGTCAGCTTGCCCCCGGTGATCGTCACGGCACGCCCGGGCTCGTCGACGAGCAGGTGCCGGCGCGAGACGTCGGCGCTCGTCCCGCCCCCGTCCTCGACGAGTGGACGAAGTCCGGCGTAGCGGCCGACGACGTCACCGGCCTCCAGCGGCCGTGCGAGAGCAGCGTTGATGGTGTCGAGGAGGAACCGTGCGTCAACGTCCGGCACCGCCGGGGCGAAGCCGTCGACTCCAGGGGCCGGCTCGTCGGTGAGTCCGAGGATGACGAGCCCGTCCGGCTGTGGCACGGCGAACACGAACCGGGCCCGGTGGCCCGGCACCGGCGCGCTGAAGATCGCCTTCGGGGACCCGACAGCGCTGGCGCGGACGATGAGGTGGGAGCCGCGGCTGGGCAGGATGTGAACGGACGGCTCGTGCTCGCCGGCCCAGACCCCCGTCGCGTTGACGACGTGGCCGCGTGCCTCGAACGACTCGCCGGTCAATTCGTCGCGCAGGATCACGCTGCGGTCGTCGAGCGCCGTCGCGCTGCACCGGGTGACGACGTCCGCCCCATGGGCAACCGCCGTCCGGGCGATGCACGTGACGAGTCGCGCATCGTCCTCGAGTTGGCCGTCCCAGTAGAGCAAGGCACCGCGGAGACCGGTTGACCGCAGTGCCGGCGCAAGGACGAGCGTCTCGGCGGCGCTGATGCGTGACGGTCGGGGCAGCAGCCTCCTCGGGGTGCCCGACGCAACCCTGAGTCCGTCGGCCAGGCGGATCGCGGCCTCGAGGGCGAGCCCGGTGACGGGCGGTGTCGCGGCCCCCAGAGGGACGAGATTCGGCATGGCTCGCGTCAGGTGGGGTGCGATCGCGGTCATGAGGGCGTGCCGTTCGCGAGCCGACTCCCACGCGATCGCCACGTCTCCCTTCGCGAGGTAGCGCAGGCCGCCATGGACGAGCTTGGAGCTCCAGCGACTCGTGCCCGCGGCCAGGTCATGACGCTCGACGAGCGCTGTGCGCAGCCCACGCGAGGCTGCATCCAGTGCAACGCCCGCGCCGGTGACACCTCCACCCACGACGATGACGTCGTACGACTCACTAGCAAGTCGGTGCAGGGCCTGCGAGCGGGTCCGCGCGTTGATGGAGACGGTCATGGCGGCTTCCTCAGCTCGTGGCCTCCGGGGCCAGGTAGGCATCGACGAGGTGTCGCACCTCGGCCAGGACCTCAGTGGGGTCGTGCTTCGCGGTGACGACGCCGAGGCCGATGACGAAGGGCGTGAGAGCGTGCAGGAGGACGACGGACAGGAGCACCGGGTCGCCGTCGCGGATGGAGCCGTCCGCCATGCCTGCGGCGATCGCGCTGGTCATCGCCTCGATCATCAGCTGCTGGCTGCGCCCGTGGCGATCGACGAGATAGGGAAGCAGCATCTCCGGGTCGTGCTTGAGCAGGGCTGCTACGAGAGGCGCGTGGCTGAGCTTCTTGACCATGCCCGCGGCGATGGCGGTGACCGCTGCCCGTCCATGCCCAGGCGACTGCTCCGCGAGAACCTCGGCCGTGACCTCCTCGACGGCGTTGCGGAACTCGGCCACGAGCGCGTCGAGGAGGAGCTGTTTGATGCCCCCTCCGCGTCGATAGACCGTCACGCGTGAGACACCGGCCCGCTGGGCAATCGACGTTGCCGTGGCACGACGCACCCCGTAGGCGAGGACCTCGTCCCTGACGGCCGCGAGCAGTGCCTCGTCCGTGTTCGGAGCGCTGGGAGCGGCCGGGTGGGCAGTGTCCATGTCATCCACTGTACTGATGAAACGTTTTCTGTAACAGTGTTACATGTGATAGATCTTCTCACCGACGTCATCCCGCGGTCCGTGTGGCACGGGTGGGGCGACCCGACGCAGGCTCACCCGCTGAGCGACATGGCGTGGCGGTTCCTCCGGACCGAGCTGGGCCTGCGCGGTGGCGACGTCAGCCAGCGCCAGACCTCACCGCCCGTCGCACTCGAGGAGGTCGCTCTCGCGCCGTCACGGCTGGAGGAGGTCGGCGCCGGGGCGGCGGCTCAGCAGGCGCTCGCCGATCTCGTCGGACCTGGATCACGTTCATCTCGAACGGGTTTGGCGCATCGAGCACGCCGGGGGCAAGGGCTATCCCGACCTGTACCGGCTGCGCACGGGCGACGGGTCCTACGCGCCCGACGCCGTCGTCGTCCCGGGTAGTCCCGGTGAGGTCGCAGCCCTGCTCACGGCGTGTGCCGAGCACCGGGTCGCAGTCGTGCCGTTCGGCGGCGGCA
Organism: uncultured Actinomycetota bacterium; assembly: GCA_963826445.1. Taxonomy (GTDB): domain Bacteria; phylum Actinomycetota; class Actinomycetes; order Actinomycetales; family Dermatophilaceae; genus Intrasporangium. The sequence goes on along the minus strand of CAWGXD010000008.1, from coordinate 569,875 downwards.
CGAGTGTCGTCGGTGGCGTGGGCGCGCGGACCGACCCCGAACGCTTCACCGCCGTGATCGCGCTCGACCTGCGACGGCTCGACCACGTCGGTGGCCGTCGACCCCATCAGCAGGACGGCCACCCTCGGCCCGGGCCTTCGAGGCCCGGAGGCAGAGCAGGCGCTGCACGCCTACGGCCTCACCCTCGGGCACTACCCACAGAGCCATCAGGAGGCAACGGTCGGCGGTTACGTCGCGACGCGGTCAGCGGGCCAGGCCTCCACGGGGTACGGCCGCATCGACGACAACGTGGTCGGTCTGCGGCTCGCCACACCGCGGGGCGAGCTCGTCCTCGGCGGACGCGGCCCCCGCCTCGGCCGCCGGCCCTCGCCTGCTCGACGTGGTCGTCGGGAGTGAGGGGACGTTGGGCGTCATCACCGAGGTGACGCTGCGGGTCGCCCCGCTGCCGACCGCGAAGCGGCACGCTGCGTGGGTCTTCCCGTCCTTCGTGGCCGGGACCAACGCCCTGCACGGGCTGGCCCACGAGCTCGGCCGGGCTGCGCTGCCGACGATCTGCCGCCTGTCGGACGAGGACGAGACGCGCGTCAACCTCACCCTGGCGGGAGGCTCGGGCCGGCACCTGCTCCGCTACCTCAGGGCACGTGGGCTGGACCGGCCGACCCTCCTCGTCCTCGTCTGGGAGGGAACCGACGAGCGCGAGCTCCGGCACCGGGACCGCGCCGCCCGCCGACTGCTCGGACAGGCGGGGGGCCGCCGGCTGCCCAAGCAGGTCGGCCGGGCCTGGGAGCGCGGCCGGTTCTCGGGGCCGTACCTGCGGGACGAGCTGATGGACCACCGGTTCCTCGTCGAGACCCTCGAGACGGCGACGAGCTGGGCCAACCTCTCCCGTCTGCACGCGGCCGTAGGCGCCGCGATCCGCGGCGCGCTCGAGGTCGAGGAACGCCGCGCGGTGGTCATGTGCCACGTCTCGCACGTCTACCCGGACGGCGCCTCGCTCTACTACACGTTCGTCACGCCCGAGTCCGAGCGACCCGCTCGCCCAGTGGCGTCGAGGTCAAGGCCGCGGCGAGCCAGGCGATCATCGATACCGGCGGGACCATCACCCACCATCACGCCGTCGGCACTGACCACCGCGCTTACCTCCCTGTCGAGATCGGCGAGGTCGGGGTGGGTCTACTTCGTGCGATCAAGACCGAACTCGACCCATCGGGGATCCTCAACCCCGGCAAGCTGATCCCCTGACGCATTCCCGAAGGGCGGATATCTCGTGGACCAGCTCACGGGTCGCGCCTACGGTGGTGCGGTGACCTCCACACCCAGCGCTCCATCGCCGGGCGGCTCAGCGAATACCCCGACCCAAGGTCCATTCCTCCCTCGGCCGACCATGCCTCCGGTGACGGACGTGCCTGACGACCGCATCCATGGCGACAGTCTCGAGGCGGCTCCGGCACCCTCACCGACCGCACCGCCCCCAGCGCCACCGAGTGCGTGGCAGGCTCCGTCACCGATGTCCCTTCGACCGCCGCGCGTCCTCCCGGCCGCTCCCGTGGCCCATGGCTGGCCGTCGCCGGCGTCGGGCTGGCTCTGATCATCGGTAGCTTCGGGGTCGTCACCGAGTCCGAGACGCAGACCGAGGTCCGCCCGTTCACGGGTGACACGATCTCCTTCGACGTCAGCTCCAACGACGTCGACATCGTCGGCGGTGCACCCGCCGGGACGATCGAGGTGACCAGGCGGTTCGACTGGGGTCTGGGTGGCTCCAAGCCGAAGCCGAACGAGACCTGGGATGCCGACGGCGTCGCGATCTCCGGCGCGGACTGCCAAGGGCGTGTCGTGGCGCTGCGGGATCGACTACATCGTCCGCGTGCCGGACAGCACTGCGGTCAAGCTCCGCGGCGGATCGGGGGACGTGGTCCTCGGTGGGTCGCTCGGCGCGGTCGACCTCGAGGTCGGCTCGGGTGACGTCGAGGCCGACGCGCTGAGCAGCGCGGACGTGCTGCTCCGGACCGGGAGCGGCGACGTGGACCTTGGCCTGGACTCCCGGGCAACCAAAGTGGATGTCCGCACGGGCAGCGGCGACATGGACCTCCGCCTCGACTCCGACACAAGGGACGCCGTCCTCCGCGCGGGCAGCGGCGACATCGACGTCGAGCTGCCGTCCGCACCGGACAGCCTCGATGTCGTGACTGGCTCTGGTGACGTGTCGATCGACGCTCCCGATGCCGACCAGTTCCGCCTCGACGTGGCCACCGGCTCGGGCGACCAAAACGTGGACGTCCCGTCCAGCCCCACCGCGGACCAGCTCATCAAGGTGAGGACGGGCTCTGGCGACGTCGAGATCAACTAGCCATCCGATCGAGTGAACAGCTTTCGGGCCGAAAGTTGTTCACTCGATGGGGGACGCCGGGTGCATTCTTGATCGCATGAGCGAGCAGGAGAGCGTCGGACGGCGCGTCCAGAGCCGGATCTACCGAGAGGGACTGTTCGGGCGGCTGCCGGCGGCGCCGGTGGAGCCGAGCGCGCTCGAGCGGGCCGCCCGCAGGAAGTTGAGTGCTCGCGCGTGGGCCTACGTGGCCGGCAGCGCCGGGCAGCACCGCACCGATGCGGCGAACCGGGCCGCCTTCGACGACCACGCGATCGTTCCCCGCATGCTCGTCGACGTCTCTTCGCGGGATCTCGGGATCGAACTCCTCGGTCGGCGACTTCCGGCCCCCGTCCTGTTCGCTCCCATCGGCGCCCTCGAGCTCGTGCACGCGCGCTCCGACGTCGAGCTCGCCGAGGGCGTCCGTGAGCTCGGGCTCCCGGTCGTCATCTCGACTCAGGGCTCGAGGCCGATGGAGGAGACGGCCGCCACCCTGGGGAACTGTCCGCGCTGGTTCCAGCTCTACTGGAGCAGCAACGACGACCTCGTCGGGTCGCTCGTGCGCCGGGCCGAGGCCGTCGGCAGCGATGCCATCGTCGTCACGCTCGACACGCACACCCTCGGCTGGCGGACGATGGACCTCGACCTGGGCAGCCTGCCCTTCATCCGGGCGGAGGGCATTGCGCAGTACATCAGTGACCCGGTCTTCCGTCGTCTCGTCGAGGAGCGGGTGGCCAACCCGGTGGCTGCCGCCGAGCCCAGACCTCGTCCGACCAGGTCGGCGGTCGCAGCGGCCGTCTCCATGGCGCGGCACTGGCCCGGCAACCTCAGAGAGAACCTCAGGTCTCCGCTACCGCGAGCAGCCGTCGAGACCTTCCTCGACGTCTTCTCCCGCCCATCGCTCACGTGGGACGACCTCGCGTCGCTGCGTGAGCACACCCGGCTGCCCTTCCTGCTCAAGGGGATCCAGCATCCAGCCGATGCGGCCAAGGCGATCGATCATGGTGTCGATGGGCTCATTGTCTCGAACCACGGCGGGCGCCAGGTCGACGGCGCCGTCGCGTCCCTCCACGCGCTGCCTGAGGTCGTGCGTGAGACCCGGGGTCGAGTGCCGGTCCTCTTCGACAGCGGGATCCGGAGTGGCGCCGACATCTACAAGGCGCTCGCCCTGGGAGCCGACGCGGTCCTGATCGGGCGACCCTGGGTCTACGGGCTCGGCGTCGGCGGCGGCGCCGGAGCCCGGGCCGTCATGGAGCACCTGCTCGCCGAGCTCGACCTCACCATGGCACTCAGCGGTGCTCGCACCATCGCCGAGACACGTGAACTCGGCCTCGGGCAGGACAGGTCCTGATCCCGAGGCCGAGCCAACCGACGGTGTGCGTCAGTGCTGGACGTCCTGCGCGCGCTCCTGCGCCTCCGTCTTGACCGTCTCGGCCGAGCTCTGGGTCTGGGACTTGAGCTCCTGCGCCGAGTCGCTCGCCGCCGTCTTGACCTCCTCGACAGCCTCCTGCGCCGGCTGCTTGAGGTGCTCGGCCATCTCGCTCCCGGCGTCCTTCACCTCCGTCTTGGCCTGCTCAAGCAGCGGCTGCGCCTGCTCCTTCACCGCCGTCGCCGCCTGCTTCTCCTTCTCGGACGCGGGCAGGATCGACCCGACCAGCCAGCCGGCGGCCAATGCGACCACGCCGGCCGCGAGGGGGTTGCCCTGGGTCTGCTGGCGCGCCTTGACCTTCACGTCGTGCGCGCCCTCCTGGACGGTGTCGACGGCCGATTGGCCGGTGTCCGCGACACCGTGGGCCGCGCCCATCGTGGAGTCCTTGACATCCTCGGCGACGCCCATGACGCGGTCCTTCCACCCCGAGACGCGCTGGCTCACCTTCGCCTTCTGTCGCTCGGCAATGCTGCTCGGTGAGACGGTAGCCCCGAGTCGGTTGACGTTGTTGCTCAGGTCCTGACGGGTGCGCTCCACCTCGGTGCGCAGTCTCTCGGTCTCGTACTCGGTCATGATTCGTGTCCCTTCATGGCTTCAGGTATGTGCTTGGCGGTCTCAGCCGTCTTGGGCATGCCTTGGACGCGCCTGAGCTCGCTGCGGCCCATCGAGTAGAGGACGGCGGCGATGATGGCCCAGATGGCTGCGACGATGAGGGCGGACCAGCCGAGTCCGATGGCGTCGCCGATTGCCCACCACAAGGCGACGGACAGGAAGAGCAGGGCGAACCAGCCGCCCAGTCCCGCGCCGCCCAGGAGGCCAGATGCCTTGCCGGCCCGCTTCGCCGACTCCCGCAGCTCCGCCTTGGCGAGCTCGGTCTCCTGCCGGACCAGGGTCGACATGTCCCTGGCGATGTCCGACACGACGTCCCCGAGGTTTCCGAGAGGCTCGCCCGGGAGGTCGTCGGACCCCTCGTGCATCTCGTGGCGCGGCGCCTCGCGCGCGCCGGGCACCTCGATCATCGGGCGTCACCCCGCAGCGACTCGCTCGACGCCGGGTAGGTCTCCGTCGGGTAGGTCTCGGTGGGGTAGGTCGCGGTCGTCCCGGTCGTGGTGAGGGGCCCGTCCATGACGGTCTCGGTCACCCCGGTCGTCTCCGTCGGATACGACGGGTAGGTCGGGGTGCCGTACGCGGTGTAGCCGGTGGCGCGGTACGACTGCGAGTCCTCGTCGTCAGACGCTGCCTTGAGGCCACGCGTCATCCGGCCAGCCAGAATGCCGAGACCGGCCGCCACTGCGAGGAACGTGCCCGGCTTGCGCCGTGCGAACCGCTTGACCTCGTCGAAGACGGCGCCGGGCTCGTTGCCATCAAGCCAGTCGCCGAGCGCCCGGGCCTGCTGCGAGACCTGGCGGACCAGGTCATGCGCGACACCCTGCTGGTCGCCGTGGCCGGCCATCGAGTCGAGCTCGTCGGTCAGCGTCCGAAGGGTGGTGGTGAGCCGCTGCTGCTGCGACCGGGCCTGCTCCGTCAGTTCGGAGCGGGACTGGTCCATCAGGCGACGCATCTGGTCCGTTGCCGTGGACGTGACGTTGCCGAGCTCGCTCTTCGCGGTGTCGGCCAGGTTGCGGGCCTCGTTCTTTGTCGTCTCGGCCGTCTCGCGGGTGGCGTGCTTGGCCGCATCCGTCGTGGAGCTGCTCGAACCGGTGGACCCGGTCGATCCGCCGGAACCGGCGTAGCCCCTCGAGCCGGTGGTGGTCGAACTCGTCATGGAGCCCGGCATCGAACTGGTTGAACTGGTCGTGCCCGACTCGGGTAGGCCGGTGTCCTGCAGGCTCCCGGACGTCGGTCCGTTGGTGTGCTGGGACATGTGTCCTCCAATCGTGGGCGTGGCGTAGGCCGCGCCAGAAAAACTCGACAGCCCACCCTTCTGAAGGCTTCGAGTGCTCCCGCTCCACTACCCCGGGACGAGAACCGATAACGATCACCAAGGCCACCGGAGTGGAAGGACACGTGGGACGCGAACCGAGCTCAGCGGCATACGGGCGAATGTGAAAGGTCGCCGACCCGGGAGGGAAGGCGACCTTTCACAGCCACCCAGGCAGTGACCTGGGTCAGGCCGGCGGATGCACCTCGCGGCGCAGGATCTTGCCCGTCGGACCCTTGGGCAGCTCGTCGAGCCGCCACACGCGACGCGGGTACTTGTAGGCGGCGATCCGCTCCTTGACGTACTCCTGGACCTCGTCGAGCGTCGTCGACGACCCCGGCCGCAGCGCCGACCGCGGCACCGATCTCCTCGCCCATCAGCGCGTCCGGCACCCCGACCACGGCGGCCTCGAGGACGTCGGGGTGCGTGTAGAGGACCTCCTCGACCTCGCGCGGGTACACGTTCATGCCGCCGCGGATGATCAGGTCCTTCTTGCGGTCGACGATCGTGTAGTAGCCCTCCTCGTCGACCGTCGCGAGGTCCCCGGTGCGGAACCAGCCGTCCGGGATCGCCTCCGCGGTGGCCTCGGGCCGCCGCCAGTAGCCCTTCATGACGTTCTCGCCGCGGATCGCGATCTCGCCGATCTCGCCGGGCGCCGTGTCGTTGCCGTCGAGGTCGACGAGCTTCATCTCGCAGCCGGGGATGGCGCAGCCGATCGTGCCGGGCTTGGTGGGCCGGTCGGGCATGTTGAACGACGCGACCGGCGAGGTCTCGGACAGGCCGTAGCCCTCGAGGATCTGTGCGTCGAACGTCTTCTCGAAGTTGCGCATCACGGCCTCGGCGAAGCGCCGACCCGCCGGAGGCGCAGGTGCGCAGGCTGGACGTGTCGGCGGTTTCGGCGTCGGGGTGGTTGAGGATCGCGGCATACATCGTCGGCACGCCCTGGAAGATCGTCACGTGGTCGCGACCGATGACCTCGATGCGCCTTCGCGGGGTCGAAGCGAGGGATCAGGGTCAGGGTCGCAGCCGCGCAGGACGCGCGTGTTGAGCCCGCAGGTCAGGCCGAAGACGTGGAAGAGCGGCAGGCAGCCCATGATGACGTCGTCCTCGGTCATCTCCATGATGTCCGTGGCCGACCGCTCGGCATTGCGGTGCAGGTTGAAGTGCGTCAGCTCGGCGCCCTTCGGTTTGCCCGTCGTGCCCGAGGTGTAGAGGATCACCGCGGTGTCGTCGTCGGCGCGCTCGACCGGCTCGGTCGACCGGCTCGCCGTCCGGCAGCGCGCCCGCCACCGGGCCCATCGGGCCGCACTCGATGACCTGGGTGGCGACCCCCTCGATGGCCGCGATCTGGGCCGCCTTGCGGCCTCCTCCGCGAAGTCCGGCCAGACGAAGGAGAACGTCGTGCCCGCGTCCTGGTAGTAGTACGCGATCTCGCCGCTCTTGAGCAGCGGGTTCATCGGCACGACGATGCCGCCGGCGAGCAGGGTCCCGTAGAAGAGGACGGGGTAGGCGGGCACGTTCGGCAGGATGAGGGAGACGCGGTCGCCCGGCTCCAGTCCGGCCGCGCGCAGCTGTCCCGCAACCGTGGCGGCAGCGCCGTGGAGCTGCGCCCATGTCACCTCGCCCTGGTCGAGCTTGATGCCGGTCTTGTCCGGCAGCCGCCGCGCGGTGGCGACGAGATTGGTGGCGAGATTGGTCATGAGCTCTCCTTGTGCGACTTACTCGGGGAGTACCAAAGCCATCATGCAGCGAAACTGCGACGGAATGGTCACGATCAGGTCAACGTCACAGCGGCCCGAGCGTCGGCGCCGCTATCGTCGCGGAGGTTGCCCAGCGAGGGTGAGGAGAACTTCGGCGGTTGGCCCGTTGTGGTACGTGAACCGCCACTGGAGCCCGGCTCGTTCACGAGCCGGGCTCCCTATTCTTCTGGCACGTCGATGCCGTATGCCGCTGAGCCGGCTTCCGGGCGCGAGTGCCCTTCTCGACGGGCATCCTTGGACCCATGACCGCGCGCCGCCCTCCCGAGCTCGGGCTGCTCTTCGACCTGTTGCGGGCCAGCGAGGGCCTCGGCGCCATGCTGCGGACCGCGCTCGAGTCCAGTGGCCTCACCCCGACGGGCTATGCCGTGACGAGCCTGGTCGAAGCCTTGGGCAGCACGACGCCGTCAGAGGTGGCGGAGATGATCGGGGCGAAGCCGTCCACGCTCAGCGCTCACCTCTCGAAGCTGGTCCGGGACGGGATCCTGAGCCGGACCCCCGGCACGGACGGCCGCTCGGTCGACCTGCGACTGACGCAGGAGGGCCGCCGAGTGCACGAGGCGGCGGTGGGCGCGGTGCGAAAGGTGTGGCGACCTGTGTCGAAGGATCTCGACGTCGAGCAGGCCCGCGCCGTGCTGGCCGAGGTGATAGGCGCATTCGAGGCCGGCGCGGCTCTCCCAGATCGAAGGAGTCACAAGGGCCCACGGGCTCGGCATCGAGGGTAGCGTCTCGCGAGCTCCTCTGCCGCGGCGGAGTGCGACCAGGGCGGAGGCCTCGCCGACCTGGCTCGGGTCCGGGACGGCAGTGCGGCCAAGGAGCCGAAGCTCTTCCCCGACAACGAGGCCAAGGCCTACGGCCTCCTTCCTGACCTCCCGCGCCTGCCGAACGGCAGCGTCACCATCCAGACCGTGTTCCACTCGATCTCCGACCACGAGCTCAGCGCCACGGGGAAGACCCGGTTCCAGACGATGATCGAGAACCAGATAGAGGTCCTCAACGACTCGTTCGCCGGCACGACAGCGCCGGACGCCGCGGACACGCCCTTCCGCTTCGAGCTGAGCAAGATCAACTGGGTCGTCAACGACGCGTGGTACGACGTCGTGCCCGGCAAGATCGAGCGTGACCTGAAGAAGTCGCTCCACGAGGGCAACTCGGAGACGCTCAACGTCTACTCCGCGAACATCGGCGCCGGCCTGCTGGGCTGGGCGTACTTCCCGAAGGACTACAACAACGGCCGCGACTACATCGACGGCGTCGTCATCCTCGACGAGTCGATGCCCGGCGGAACGGCGGGCAAGTACGCCTTCGGCGACACCCTCACGCACGAGGTGGGGCACTGGATGATGCTGCACCACACGTTCAACAACGGGTGCTCGGCCTCGGGAGACCATGTGGCCGACACTCCGAAGGAGGCCCACCCGCAGTTCAACTGCCCCGTTGGTGCGGACAGCTGTGCGGCCCCTGGGCTCGACCCGATCCACAACTTCATGGACTACACGCAGGATGAGTGCATGAACATGTTCACGGAGGGCCAGGCCGAGCGCATGAGTGACGGCTGGCTGGCGTTCCGGGCCGGCGGCAACGGCTGACCGAGTCGCCTGAATCGTCCCCTCACGGATGCCGCCCACCGACCTGGTGGGCGGCATCCGGCGTCTCACGCTCAGGTAACGATCAAACAACTTCGGGTGCGAACTATTTCGGGGCTGCCTTGGTTGCGGCATATTGGTTCGGGTCCGAAGTACTTTGACCTTGAGAGGCCGCCGATGCCCGCGCCCCGCCGCCCCGGACCGAGCCGCCTGGCCACGATCGCCGTCTCGGCGGTTCTCGCTGCGACCGCATTGCTTCTCGGCCCCTCGGCCGGTGCGCAGCCGGCGCCCGAGGCCGGTCGGAGCGACCTCCCGAGCACCTACGTCGTGAGCCAGGAGCCGGGAGTCCTGCCCGAGGGCATCGAGGTCACGCCGGCCGGCCGGATCTACGTGACCTCGTCGGCGACCGGAGACGTGCACGTCGGCTCCGTCGGCTCGGCCACGATGAGCACATTCGCCCGCGGGTCGGACGTCGGTCGAGCGAGCGCCCTCGGAGTCCACGCCGACGCGAGAGGCCGGGTCTTCGTGGCCAGCCCGTCGGGTATCGATGTGTACTCGCCGAGCGGGGAGCTGCTGGCCCAGCGGCGGGCCGCTGCCGATGAGGTGACCTCGACGTACCTCAACGACCTGGTCATCACCTCGGACGCCGTCTACGTCACCGACTCGGCGAATGCGTTGGTGTGGCGGATGGGCTTGCAGGGCAACGTCATCGGCGAGCTGAGGCCGTGGCTGCGAGCTCGGGAGCTCATGCCGTCGTTCGAGCCGGGCTGGTTCTACCTCAACGGGATCGTCGTCTCGCCCGACGGCTCGCGCCTGCTTGTCTCCGCCCAGGGCCTCGGCGCACTCATCCGGGTCGATACCGAGGCGGCAGCGGCCGAGTTCGTCGTGATGGACGGCAGCGTCTTCGGCAACTTCGGCCCCGACGGGATGGTGCTCGAGCGGGACGTGGTCAACGGCGTCCTCAACTATGGCGCGCCCGACACCGGGCAGGGGCTCGATGTCGCCCGGCTGGACCCGGAGTGGCACACCGGCTCAGTGGTGGCCGCCACGACGGACGCGGACTTCTCGACCCCGACGACGGTGGCTGCGTCCGGCGGCCGCTACCTCGTCGTCAACAGCCAGCTCGACACCACTCCGGGAAGTCCGCCCTGGACGGTCGTCGCAGTGCCGGATCCCCTCGGCTGACCCCGGGGATTCCACAGGGGGGCCGGTCGGTCCTGCTCCGCCCTCCACGCGGGTCAGGGCCGACCGGGACGCACGGCATCGAACTCGGCGAGCCGGGTCTCGTAGTGCCGGACTCGTTCGGAAAGGGCGTCGGAGATCGCGGTGTGACGATGGATGAGGCCCATGAGCGAGGTGACCGCAACGAGGAGGATCGCGCCGAGGATGGCCAGTTTGGCGACGACGCTGCGAGTCAGCTCGTCGTTGCCGAGGGACACGACGGCGACGGCGATGATGAGGCCGACGGTGAGCCCACCAGCCAGACCGATCCGGATCGACGCGGCGTCGTTGACGGCGCTCAGCATCGTCTGCGCGTGGGTTCGCTCCTCGCGGGCGACCTCTGGCCGTAGATACGTGGCGGGCGGGAAGCGGTGCGTCTCCCGTTGGCGGGTGAAGTCCCAGGGGGCGTCGTAGCGGGTTGCGTTGGACATCATTGCATCTCTCTCATGGTGGGCGGCAGCCGTGGTTGTCAGGTCAGCTGTGCCTCAGGGCGCTGAGCCGGGACGGAGATACCCGCAGCACGGCGAATGGGTAGCGACGCTCAGGTGGTTCGTGCCGATTCGATGCGGTTTGCTCCTCATCGCCCGGTTGTCGCACCGCGTAGTTGCCCAAAGGAGTACCCGGCCGGGCGGCCCAGCGGGACCATGGTCCGGTGAGGCAGACGGTCGCCGATCGGTTGCGTGCTGAGGCGGGCCTGCTCGTGGGCCGCGACATCGAGATCGGTCGCGCCCGCACGATGCTCGACGGGCAGGGCGAGGGGCCATCCGTCCTGCACGTCCACGGCCCCGGCGGGGTCGGCAAGACCGCCTACCTGCGCGAGATCGAGAGGATGGCCGCAGCGGAGCAGCTGCCGACGACCTGGTTGGACTGCGCCGACGTCGGTGGCAGTTCGGCCGGGATGGTGGAGGCGCTGGTCGAGGCGCTGGGAGCCTGCCGCCTCGAGGATCTCGTCGAGGTCGTGCCGCCCCGTTCGGTGACACTTATCGACCGGTTCGAGGTGATGGCCGGGCTCGAGCGCTGGTTCTGGACCGCTCTGCTGCCTGCGCTTCCGGCCGACGCCCTGGTCTTCGTCGGGTCGCGCCACGTGCCCCGCGACGTCGACGACCGGCTCCTCGTCTCCGGGATCGTCGAGGTGCTCCCGCTGCGGAACCTCGGACCGGACGAGTCGGCTGGCCTGTTGCGGTCGCGGGGAGTCCCAGCGGAGGCCGATGTCACGGCGACGGTCCGCCAGACCTACGGTCATCCGCTTGCCCTCGTCATCGCCGCGGACAACTGGGTGTCGAGCCGGCTGGGACCACCTGCTGAGCCGGGCACCCGCTCCACCCTGCTCGGTCACCCGGATCCGGCCGCCCGGCTGCTCGGACGGTTCGTCGACGACGTCCAGGACCCGCTGCAGCGCGACGCGCTCCACATCGCCGGGCACGCCCGCCGGGTCGACCGCGTCCTGCTTCGTGAGGTGCTGGGCGTGGACAGTGCCATGGCCGACGACCTGCTCGGTTGGTTGCGCGAGCGACCCTTCGCCGAGGCGCATCCGGACGGGCTCGGGCTGCACGACATTGTTCGGGACGCGCTCGACCAGGACCTGCGATGGCGCGACCCGGACGCCTACGAAGCCCTTCACGCGGCCATCCGGTCCGTCGTCGTGGGGCGGCTCCGCCGTGGTGAGGACAGGACCCGCCAGCGGGCCGCCGCCGACCTGCTCTTCCTCCATCGCGGCAACCCGGCCACCAGGGCGATGTACGACTACGACGACCTCGGACGGTGCGCCATCCGCCCGGCTCGCGACGACGATCACACGACGGTCCTCGACGTGGTGAGCCGGGTCGAGGGCCGCGAACGGGCCGAGACCCTCCGCGGGTGGCTGGCGGCGCAGCCGGACGCCTTTCACGTCCTCGAGGACGCTGCGGGGGGCCTGCTCGGCGTCGCCCTGTCCATCCGGCTCGACACCGACCCGGTGCAACGCAGTCGCGACCCCGTGTCGGCAGCCGCCTGGGAGCTCATCGCGACTCGTCGACCACCGGAGCCGGGCGAGAAGGTCATCCACCAAGGTGCGGTCGACGCGCGCCACCCGGACGGCATCCGGAGCGTCACCGACCTCATCGCTGTCCATTCCCTCCTGACCTGGAGCGAGCCCGGGCTCGGGTGGGTCGTGATGGCGTCGGCCCAGGTGGGGGCCTGGAAGCGGATCTGGGAGTACATCGGTTTCGAGGAGCTGGGCCGGGTCACGCTCTCGGACGACACCGTCGTGTCGATCTGGGGGCGTGACTTCGCCCGCAGCCCCTACGACGTCTGGCTCGAGGAGATGGCTCGCCGGGAGATCGATGACTCGGGAACCATGCCCGGGCCTGTGGCAGCGCCGATCGCGTGGTCGCGCACCGACTTCGCCGACCACGTTCGCGCCGCGCTACGAGACCTCAACCGCCCCGACCGGCTCGGCGACAGCCCGCTGACGGCGTCCGAACCTCGTCGATGCCACTCGCCAGGACTCGACCGCGGCCGACCAGCTCCGTGAAACAGTCATCGACGCGATCGCCATGGTCGAGGACGACCCGGTGACCGAGCGGGCCGCGCGGGCCGTCGACAGGACGTATGTGCGCCGAGCTGCCACCCAGGAGAGCGCCGCCGAGGTCCTCGGGATGTCGTTCAGCACCTATCGCCGCCAGCTCGCCAAGGGGGTCCAGGCTGTCGCCGAGGTCCTCTGGCACTGGGAAGTGCATGGCCACCGGTGAACAGCGAGTGAGCAGCCCCTGACCTGTCGCATGGGCAGCGGAGCGCGGCACGGTACGCGGGTCATTCCGCCCGCAACGTCCTAAAGGGGGACCCATGGCCTTCCAGAGCCATCGCATCGGGACCGTCGCCGTGCTGGGCGGCAGCATTGCAGGGCTCCTTGCCGCGGCGGCGGTGGCCCCCCACGCCGTGCGTGTCGTCGTCATCGATCGTGACGAGCTCCCCGACCAACCGGGGCTTCGCACCGGGACGCCGCAGGTCCGGCACACCCATGGAGTGCTCGCCACGGGCCGGGGCGCCATCGAGCGGCTCCTACCCGGGACCGGGGAGGACCTCCTGGCGCAAGGAGCCGAGGGTAGTGGCGACATCGGCTCTGCCGGCCTTTGGTACATCGGCGGCGGCCTGATCGCCGACTGCCAGCTCGACGCGCAGGGCCTGGCCGTGTCTCGTCCGCTCCTCGAGGCCTATCTCCGCCTCCGGGTGCGGGACCTGCCCAACGTCACCGTCCTGGACCGCACGGACGTGCTGGGGCTCCGGTCCGACCATCCCGGCGTGGTCACCGGCGTGCGCATTCGAGACCTCACGGACGAGACCGCCCACGAAGAGGTCCTCATGGCCGATCTGGTCGTCGACGCAACCGGTCGTCCGGGCCGGGCAGCGCGCTGGTTCGTCGAGCACGGCTGGCCCGCGGGACCGGAAGAGAAGGCGGTCGTCGGTGTCCGCTACGCCACGGCGCGACTGCCACGGGACCCGACGGACCTCGATGGCAGGGCCTTCGTGATCTCGGCGGCGACTCCGGAGGTCCCCCGTGCCGCCGCCGCGATCCGCCAGGAGGACGGCACCTGGGCGCTGACGATCGCCGGCTATACCGAGCACCAGCCGCCGGTCGACCCCGAGGGCTTCCGCGCCTTCGCACACACCCTTGTCGCACCGGAGATCGGCCAGCTGGTGGACCGACACGAGTTCATCGGGGACATCGCCCACTACCGCTTCCCCCACTGCGTGCGCCGGCGCATCGAGCAGGTGCGACTTCCCGAGCGATATGCGGTCATCGGAGACGCGATCAGCTCCTTCGACCCCACGTTCGGCCAAGGGATGAGCGTGGCCGCGCTCGAAGCGGTCTCGCTCGGGGACTGCCTCTCAGTCCTGCGCCCCGGAGAGCTCTCGGGGGTGCTGTCCGGCTACCACCGCCAGGCGGTCACCCTCGTGGACCACGTGTGGTCCCTCGTCGTCGGCGCGGTTGTCCAGCTCGACGGGGTCACCGGCACTCGGCCACGCGGTCACGGCGTGGTCGCCCCCTACGTGCGGGCCGCCCAGCGGGCGGCGCGCGAGGACGTCCACGTCGCACGGGCGTTGATGCGCGTGGTGAACCTCCTCGCGCCACCGGAATCTCTCATGGCACCCCCTACCGCACTAAGGGTGGCGCGTGCGGCGGTCGGCAGGCAGGTGGTGCATGCACCTCAGCACCAGCGCAAGGCACCGGCGCCCGCATGAGTGAGCTGAGCGGCATACGGATGATTCCGTATGCCGCTCAGCCGGCTTCGCGTGGAAGGTGCCGTGGGAGGGCGGCTCAGTCCTCGTCATCCTCCGTGTGAAGCCGCGACCCGAGGGCATAGGCGGCCACGACCATGGCGCCGGCGGCGAGGACGATGTCCTTGACGACGTACTGGCCCATGAGCGAGGGGCCGTGCGGGAAGAGCTGGTCGGTGAAGAGGACGAGAGGCGACATGATCCCGACCAATGCGCCGGTCAGGACGACGAGCCCGAGGCGGACGAATCGGCCGGTGACGAGGGTGAGGCCGATGAAGGTCTCGACGACCGCGGTCACGAGGACGGCGTGGTGCCCGGCGATGACGCCGAAGGTGAGGCGCTCGGTGGTGGCAGCGGCAATGTCCTCGGCCGGGCTGAGGCCCGGGAAGAACTTCAGGATGCCGAAGCCGAGGAAGACGAGCCCGAGGCTGATGCGAAGGAGGGCGATGCTGTAGCGCTCGAGCAGGCCGTGGAGCTGGCCGACGGCGGTAGCGACATCTGGCTTCGGGAGGTGGATCTGACGACCGGGACGGTCGGCGACAAACTGCGACATGGTGATTCTCCTTGGGAGTGCTGTTGGCGTCGACAGCACAGGTGCGTGACGCAGCAGGGAGATACGCGATGGCGTGAGGATGAGTGCGGGTACCCAGCCCGAATCCGCCCGGTTTGCCAAGGTCCGACCCGGTGTGTGATCGCGTGGCAGGCTATGGGGATGGCTCTGGCTGTGTGCCTGCTCTTCGACCCGCGGACCGACCGGCTGATCCGCGAGTTATGGGCACGGCTGGAGCAGAGAGGGATTCGGACGCTCGAGTCGCACACCCATGGGAAGCACCTGCCGCATCTCTCCTACGCGGTCCTGCTGGAGTGGGACATGGGGCTCGTCCAGTCGGCGATGGAGGACCTGCCGGACAAGGGCGCTTTCCAGGTGAGCTTCCAGGGGACGGTGGCGTTTCCCCGCGGTCGTGCGGCGCTCGCACCGGCCGTCCCGGCTGACGTGGTGGCACGGCAGGAGGCGGTCGCGGCGGCCGTCACCGAGGCCGGAGCGCTGCTCCACCGGCACTATGGCCCGGGCCGCTGGGTGCCGCACGTCTCGCTGGCGACGCGCGCCACGGGATCGGCGCTCGCGGTCGTCGTCAAGGAGGTGGCCGACATCCTGCCCCTCACCGGCACGGTCAACCGGGCGGCTCTGGTCGACAGCTCCACCGGGCAGACCTGGTTGCTGTCTGGCGTGCCCTGAGGCTCCTCGGCCGGTCTGGTCAGACCGGCGATGTCGGCCAGACCATCGTCGACGATGTGACCGTGCGGACTCCGGCCGACGGGGTGACGCCCGAGACCGTCACGGTGTGGGTGCCGGGCGGGAGGTCTGCCAACGAGGCCCGTCCGGATCCGTCACCGTCGAGCGTGACGACCTCTCGGGCGATGACCTTGCCCCTCTCGGTGCTGACCGTGATCGCGAGCGAGGTCGGCGGTCCGGCCCCGAGCGGGCCGGCATCGGCATCCACGTCGGTGCCGACGTCCACCTCGAGCAGCTCGCCCTCGACGACGAGGTCCGGCACCCGGGCACGCAGACTCACGGTCGAGAGGTCGCGACGACGGACCGGCGTGGCCGTGAGGAGTTCCTGGACCTGGTCGAGCACGAAGCGGTTGCACTGCAGGGCGCTGTGGTTCTCGGGCACGCGCACCGCGATGTTGGTGTCCAGGCGCTCGTCGTGCCCAATCGCCCCGGTCAGTGGGACGGTCCCATCGCCGTAGTCGTTCTCCGACCCGAACGTCTCCGAGACCGTGGCGCGCCCGTTGCCCAACCGGACCGTGGTGTTCGTCGGCTGGCGGATTCCGACGACGAGGTGGGCCATCGCCCGGCTCTCGGCCCGCGCGCGCTCGGCCTCCTGCAGGTCGGTGTGGAAGGCCATCGCGTCCTGGACCATCTCGGTGCGCAGCTCCGGCACCGTGGTCTCGGTGGTCTTGAGGAATCCGGACCCGTCTGTGATGCAAGCGAACTCGGGCATCAGCTGGTGCAGCGACGGAAGGCTCCTGGCGAAGTCCGTGAGGTTGATCGACAGGGGCCCGACACCCTTGCGGACGCCGTTGACCAGCTGCTCGATCGCGTTGGTCGCACCTCGCCATGGCGTGCCCAGGGTGATGAGCTTGCGGGTGACCTCATGGCCGCCGCACCGCTCGATGTACCAGCGCGCGACGAGGCCCCCCATCGAGTGGCACACGAAGACCACACGCGCGTCGGAGTACTGCCCGCCCTGGGCGCGCCAGCGGGCGAGTGCCGGCTCGATGATGGTCGCGAGGCGCTGACCGTTGTAGCGGTTCGACAGGCGCCAGTCGTACGGGGCGAGAACGAGATTCGCGGGGCGATCGTCAGTCGCCTCGTGGTAGCCGAGCGATCGCAGGTGGTTCACGAGGACGTCATAGCCCTTCAACGGGGTCCAGATCCCGGGTATCGCATGGACGTCCGGCATCAGGCCCACTGGTTCCACCCCGTCTCCCGGGTGGGCGTCACCGATCCCCTCCGGCAGCGCGTGGTCGAGAATGCTGTTGCGCCTGGTCAACAGGTTCCAGACCGCGCCACCTGACGGCGCCCAGAAGAGGTTGTCCCCGGCTGGCGAGCCGTCCTTGCCGCGCACCCCGAGGGTGCTACCCATGATCCCGGGCAGGACAACGACCACATCCTCGTTGTTCATCGCAATATCCACCTCAGTGCCCCGTGTGCCCCCATGGATCAACGGTGGCACGGGATGCGTTTGGATGTGACGGGTTCGGGGTCACTGACCGATCGCGGCGCGGTAGGCCTCCCAGATCTCCGGACGCATCCGCCCTCGGTCGCTCACCGGGAGACCCGCCGCGAGGGCCCACGCGCGGACCTCGGCCGTCGTGGGCTCGCGCGGTGGCACGGGTCCGGCGGATTCGAGGTCATAGAGGTGCGGCGCTGCGCCGAGTTCCAGTCTCGCCTCGTGCAGCGCGGCTGCCAGGAAACGGTAGGTCCACTCCTGCGCCAGGGCCCGGGTCTCGCAGAACACGATCGGCACTGACGGGTACCTCGCCTGGCACTCGGCGATGGCGTCCGCCACCGCCGACGGCCGCACGTGCGCCAGCGAGAACACGCGCGAGTACTTGTCCTCGACCACCACCGCCCCATGCCGTATGCCGCTGAGCTCGGCCAGCGCGTACCGGAGCTTCCCGTTCAGCAGGCTCGAGGACAGGTCCTGCAGGGACTTGCGCTCGACCGCGGCCACGACCTGTGCGTCGAGTTCCACCGCATAGTCCCCGACGGGCAGTGACCTCTTGTGGGTGGTCGCCTGCTGCTGGCTGAACTTCCACGCGTAGCGCTCGTGGGTATCGACGAGGATCTCCAGCTCGGCGGGCGCCGTTCCGGGCTCTCCGTCGGTCGTGCGCGGCCGCGCCGTGGGGATCCGGACGTTGGGTCGGGCCTGTTTGGCCGTGCGCGGTGTCTGCCAGAAGATGACCTGCCGTCCCTTGGCTCGCGCAAGCACGAACTGGGATCGGTTCTCCCGGCCGCGGTCGAGGACGAGGTCGATGGCGGCGCCGCGGCTCGTGCAGACGCGGGTGGGCACGCGTTCGACGATCTCCGGGTTCACGGGCCACCCGTCGGCGCGGTGGCAGTAGACCTTGCTGGTGCGTGGCCACGTCTCTCGGGCCTTGAGCACCACCCCCTCCCGCCCGAGCGGGATCCGCACGAGGTAGGGCAGGGAGCTGTCCGCCTCCGGGTTCCGGGCCACGAGGAAGTCGTCGGGCACGCCCTCAGTCTGCCGCAGGAACTGGCCGGGAAACGTGCAGGACGACGACCTCGATCGGCTCGGTGCGGCCCCGGATCTCCACGACTCGGTGCTCCTCCTGCTCCACGGCGAGGTGGGCGCCCGCGGCCGAGGCGCTGCTCACGAGCACCTCCCCGGGACCGGCCGCCGAGGCGAGCCGGGCCGTCGTGTTCACCGTGTCGCCCAGGGCGGTGAAGTCATCGACCGAGCCGTTGAGAGCGGTCGCGCCGACGAAGGCGTCCCCGGTGTGGACCGCCGTCCCGACAGGGATCGCGCCCATCGGGGTCGCCCTGCGGTCGGCGGCCCGGGCGGCCAGGTCGAGGGCCGCGCGGATGCCGGCGCCCGCGTGGTCCGGGCCGCTGACGCCGCCGAAGAACAGGCCGATGACCTCGTCGCCGACGAGCTTGTCGACGATCCCGTCGTGGTCGACGATGGCCCGGGTGGCGAGCTTGTAGAAGCGGTCGAGGAAGGCATGGAACTCGGTGGGCCGCATCTTCTCACCCAGCGCGGTCGAGCCTCGGATGTCCGAGAACAGCAGCGTGCACGGGATCTCGACACCGGTGAGGCCGTTCTTGGCCAGCTCCACTG
Source organism: uncultured Actinomycetota bacterium (assembly GCA_963826445.1). GTDB lineage: Bacteria > Actinomycetota > Actinomycetes > Actinomycetales > Dermatophilaceae > Intrasporangium. The sequence continues at coordinate 550,972 of CAWGXD010000008.1, read as the reverse complement.
TGCACTTCGAGCACAGCATCGGGTTGGACGAGCGGCCGAAGCCCCGGACCCGGAACGCAGCGCCCCCGATGCCGCCGAACGGGACCAGGCACAGCTTGCACCGCGGCTCCGATGGGATGTGCTTGAAGCGCCGGCGGTGCTCGGCCATGCCGGGGTGCTCGCCCATCATGTAGAGACGGATGTCTTCGGGCGACATCTTGGAATCCGACCCGGTCATCTCACGAATGTACGCCGCAGTAGTAGACCTCAGCCGCCCTTTGGGGGCGCCTCCTGATCCGCCGGCTCGATGTTCAGCGTGAAGTCAGCAGGCGCATGCCACGACGGCGGCGCAGTCTCGGGGTGGTGCAGGTCGAAGGCAGGACGCTCGGAACGGATCCGGGGAAGCGAGGTGAAGTTGTGCCGCGGCGGCGGGGAGGACGTCGCCCACTCGAGGGAGGCGCCGTAGCCCCATGGGTCATCCGTGTTGACGAGCGGGGCCTTCTTCCACGTGCGCCACACGTTGTAGACGAAGGGGATCATCGACGCCCCGAGCAGGAAGGCACCGAGGCTGGAGACGATGTTCCCGGCCTGGAATCCCTCCTCGGGCAGGTAGTCGGCGTAGCGGCGGGCCATGCCCTCGATGCCGAGCCAGTGCTGGATGAGGAAGGTCGTGTGGAAGCCGATGAAGAGCATCCAGAAGTGGATCTTCCCGAGCCTCTCGTCGAGCCTCCGGCCGGTCAGCTTCGGCCACCAGAAGTAGTACCCGGCGAACATGGCGAACACGACCGTGCCGAAGACGGTGTAGTGGAAGTGGGCGACGATGAAGTACGTGTCCGAGACGTGGAAGTCGAGCGCCGGACTGGCGATGATGACCCCGGTCAGGCCGCCGAAGAGGAACGTGACGAGGAAGCCCATCGCCCAGAGCATGGGGGTGTCCATGGAGACCTTGCCGCCCCACATCGTGCCGATCCAGTTGAAGAACTTCAGGCCTGTCGGCACGGCGATGAGCATCGACATCACCGCGAAGAAGGGCAACAGCACCTGCCCGGTCACGTACATGTGGTGCGCCCAGACGCTCGTCGAGAGTGCGGCGATGGCGATCGTCGCGAACGCCATCGTCTTGTAGCCGAACAGTGGTTTGCGGCTGAAGACCGGCACGACCTCGCTGATGATGCCGAAGAACGGCAGCGCGATGATGTACACCTCGGGATGACCGAAGAACCAGAACAGGTGCTGCCAGAGCAGCGGGCCGCCGTTCTCCGGGTCGAAGATGTGCATCCCGAAGCGGCGGTCACCACCCAGCGCGAAGAGTGCGGCGGCCAGGATCGGGAAGACGATGAGGACCATGATCGAGGTGATCAGGGCGGTCCACGTGAACATCGGCATCCGGAACATCGTCATACCAGGGGCACGCATGCAGATGATGGTCGTGACGAAGTTGACCGCGCCGAGGATGGTGCCGAAGCCGGCCAACGCCAGGCCGAAGACCCATAGGTCACCGCCCAGCCCCGGGCTGTAGCTGACGTCGGACAGCGGCGCATAGGCGAACCAGCCGAAGGAGGCCGCACCCTGCGGGGTCAGGAACCCGGCCACCGTGATGAGGCCGCCGAAGAGGTAGAGCCAGTAGGCAAACATGTTCAGCCGCGGGAACGCGACGTCCGGCGCCCCGATCTGCAGCGGCATGACGGCGTTCGTGAACGCGGCGAAGAGCGGCGTCGCGAAGAGCAGCAGCATGATCGTGCCGTGCATCGTGAACAGCTGGTTGAACTGCTCCTTGGTGTCCACAACCTGCAGGCCGGGCGAGACCAGCTCCGCGCGGATGAGGAGGGCGAGCACGCCGCCGAACAGGAAGAAGGCGAACGTCGTGGCGAAGTAGAGGTTTCCGATGACCTTGTGGTCCGTCGTCGTGAGCACCCGGTAGAGCATTCGTCCCGGTGCCCGGCGAGCTGGCGCCCGCGGAATGGTCGCCTCGGGCGTCGCGATCCTTGGTTCTGCCGTCGTCGCCATCTCGCTCAACCGCCTCACGCCCCTCACCCGGCGACGGGCCCGTCGCTGGAGCACTCTGCCCGAAATACTACGGCTGTCTCCATGTAAAAAATAGCCCCTCAGTGTCCCCGTCGATCCCCTGACGGGAGGAGCGAGCTGGGCCACGATGTCCGCTATGAGTGACTCACCTGACCACTCCGCCGCGGACCGGGATACGGAACCGTTCGTCCCGCCCTACGTGACGACGCCGCCGGTCCGCCATCGCGACCGCACCCGCATCGCGTTGATCGCAACCACGTGCCTCCTGGTCCTGACGCTGGTGGCCGGCTCAGCGGCATACGTCTACACCAACAACTCGTCCCGGGAGTGGAAGGCCACGGCGGAGCAGCACGTGGCCGAGCTGGCCGACATGACGGCACAGCGGGAGCAGGTTCAGGGGCTGCTCGATGCATCGCAGGCGGCGCTCGCCCAGACGAAGAGCGCGCTCCAAGAGGTCACCGAGCAGTACAACGACGCCTCGGACCGGATCCGCAGCCTCGCCGACGAGAAGGCGCAGGCCGCCGACACTGTCGGCGTACTCGGCTCAGCCGTCGAGCGGTCACGCAACGTTGCGCTCCAGCTCGACCGGTGCGTCGCCGGACTCCAGGAGCTGCAGGACTACCTGCTCGACATCGACAGCTACGAGATGTCCGTCGTCCTCGGCGTGGCCGATGAGATCAACCAGGGATGTGACCGGGCGCAGGAGGCCAGTGACGCGTTCGTCAGCTGGCTGGAGGGGGACTGAGGTGCGGCGTTCGGTCCGTGCCATCGCGGGAGTCGCCCTCGTGTTGACGTCATCGGCGGCCTGCGGCGACCTTGCGCCAGTTGCGCCGCCGGAGGTTCCCGTGGCCACGGCCCTGCTCGTGACGCCGTCGCGGTCGCTCGACCTCGAGGCGGGGGAGGCGACCATCGAGGGGTTCACCGAGCTCGAAAGGGCTGCCCTGCGGATTCGCAACATCGGTTGCGGCGGGGTGCGCACGGGCTCCGGCTTCGCCATCGGCGACCAGGTGCTGGTGACGAACCGGCACGTGGTGGCTGGCGCCACGTCGCTGGAGGTGAGCACGTTCGATGGCAAGGACATCGACGTCCGCACGTCCGGAGCCGCAACCGTCGCTGACCTGGCGATCGTGCGGACGAAGGAGAAGCTTCCGGCATCGATAACTCTCGCGCCGTCGAATCCCGAAGTGGGACAGACGGTCACGGCCATCGGCTACCCCTTGGGCGGACCGCTGACGACGACGAGTGGCAAGGTGCTCGGCTATCGAGAGGACCCCGTCGCGAAGTCCGATCTCCCCATGCTGCTCAACTCCGCGCCAGTGGAGCACGGCAGCTCGGGCAGCCCGCTCGTCGACATCACGGGCGAGCTCGTCGGCGTCGTGTATGCGTCCACCGGACCCGGCCGCAACTATGCCGTGCCGATCGAGGTGCTCAAGGACGTGCTCGGCAAGCCGCAGTCCTTCGCCGAGAAGACCGACTGCGACGAGTAACGCTCAGGAGCAGTTGGGGCACGGGCCCGCGACCGGCATCTCCATGAAGCAGGTGGGACAGACGCCGCCACGTCGCTCCTCACGAGACCTCGGGGCCGCCCGCGATGTCGTTGGCGCTGCCCTCGATCCAGAGCGGTCCGACGTGGCCCGAACTGGGCGCGTGTGGGTTGCGAGGGTCGGCCGCGCATCCACGGGCACGTCGTCGCACCAGCGCCGGTAGCACTCGAGCCGTGCCGCCGCTGCTTGGTTCTCTCGCTCGATCTCGTCGGCGATCGGGGGCTGACCGGCAAGCCTCAGTACCTCGTCGTAACCGGCACCGACCCGCCCGTCGTGCTTGTGGACGACGAGAGAGGTCAGGGCTGGTTCGTCACGGAGGTGGTTGGCCTGGGCGATCATCTTGAGCAGGTCCCCGACCCAGTTTCGCAGCGGAGCCTCAGTGTGCAATCCAGACCGGCGCTGCACCTCCTCGGCGAGGTCCCCGTACGTGATCACCGCGTTGTAGCGGCTGGCGGTCTCGACGAGGGCGTCGTACGCGTGCTTGACCCAGTACTTCTTGCCCACTGTCGGGTTCACGAACCGGTCCTCGTTGCCCGTCTGGCCCATCCCACGATTCTGCCTCGTCCGATCACGCCAGGACACGGGGGTGGCTGCGGCAGTCGATGTGCACTCCTCCCGCGCTGGCTCGCATCCTGCTCCCCTTTGCGGAGCAGGATCCGAGTCCGCGTCGCATCTCGCGGATCGTCGGGTGGCCCGCATGGCGCACTGGCCGAATAACAAGCATGAGCGGAAGAGGGGCCATGCGTCTGCGGGGATCCTCCTGGACGGGTGCTTGGCCGATAGGTTCGGGATCGTGCCCGAGAGAGTCGTCGGTAGTGGTCTGCGTGTTACGTGGGACCCGAACGCCCCCGAGGCGGTGATGATCAGCGACGACCAAGGGCGCACGGTCATGGCCGTACACGCGCATCCCGACGATCAGGACCAGCGCAATGTCGTCTTCGAGTGGTCCCGCGTGGAATCGGCCTCGCTGAGCGCACCGAACGATGAAGCTCTCAGCGGTCACCCGCTGTGGAACGCGGGCCTGAAGGACGTGCAGTGGCTGGCCCTCGTCCAGGGAAGCGAACGGATACGCGCCCTACGTCGCCAGAACGCGGTCCACCCCATGCATGACCCGAGACGCTACGACTTCCTCGACCACTACATCGCCCCGCTGAAGGAGTGCGTCGCCGAGGTCGTCGCGAGCCAGCTGGTGATCCATAGGGTCGAGGGCACAACCCTGCAGGCTGCCGTGAACGCGCTGGCCTGAAGAGCCGGATGCAAGAGGACCCGGACCACGATCTGCGGCATGAGCGTGAAAATGCCACTGACTGGCTCTTCTGCCAGAGGATGCTCCCATGGCCCAAACTGTCGAGGAGGCTCGCGCGGCGTTGCAGGTGGCGTCTTGGCGCGACGAGATCGGTGAGCTGCCATCTGAAGACCTTGTTGGATTGGCCTTGGACGCCGTCGTTGCCGGAATGGACGGACCACAACTCGTGGAGTTGGCTGGGGCAAATTCGTGGGATCCTCGCGACCTACGAGACCTTTGGCGCGGCGTACTCGCAGAGCAGGGCATTGACTTTGTCGGCGAGCAGGTTGCGCTCTGGCATCTCGTCCGTCAGACCGCCAATCGTGTGGTCGGCGGCGCTGTTGATCCGATTGCCGGCGCAGAGTGGATGTGGTCAGCGAGCCATCGGATGGAACCAGAAGGAGACCTGCGTGTCTTCATGGGGCTGGCCTCGCAGGCGGAAGATCATCCGGAACATCAACAGGACATTGCGGATGAAGTCGTCACCGAGTGCCGGTCGCTACTGACGTCAGCGGCCACGGCGCTGGCTGCGACTACAGGCCGGTGACGGCCATGTCCTGTCCTTGGCGACCACGTCGGGCCCGTCCAGTCGGGGGCTCGACGAGCTGCCGATTCCAGAAGAGTTGGCAGTGCGCCTCCTCACGTGGCGGCGACAGTGGACAGATTCGATGGGCGAGGGTGGGTTCGCGTCGATCCGAGAGGCGGAGCGGTTCGTCGATGCCGGAAAGGCGCTCGCCGATGCGCTACAGGAAGTCCTCGGCGATCACTGGCACGTCGAGTACTACCCGGAACCGATCAGAGCGCCAGGCGTGAGACTGCGTTCGCGCTGGAACCGTCGTCGCAAGAGATAGTTGTCGCTGGAAGATCCTCGCCGCCGCATGGTCGGACGTCCTTTCTCACCGCGGCAGGAGCGTGCGCTACGCCGGAGGCATCGGGTGAACAATTCTTGGTGGCGGAATCCGCTTGTCGGCATCGGGCGACTCGTCCGTCACGCGCTCCCGCCATGCCGTCAGCAACTCGAGGAACTCGACGACAGGAACGCGATCGACCGCGTCGCTGTCCGGCGGGTCGAAGTCATAACGCGCTTCAACCTGCTCCGCGGACAGCTGAAGATACGTCACGTTCCCCGACGCGAACGGCTCGGAACTGTGGTGTCTCAGGCGATTTCGAAGGTCGGCTATCGCCTCGTCGAGCCAATAGGTGGAGGGGCCGTCCTGACGTGCGCCTCGCGGGGGCCGGCTGCCTAGGCTGTCTTCCAGGGCGTGGCGCAATAGAGGAAGGTCGTCATCGATGGCAACGTCGACGAAGCCCTCGCCTGTCCGAACGAACTCGAACCGCACTTGTTCCTCCACGTCTCAGCGTGCAGATCAGCCTTTCACAGCAAGCGCGACCATCGGCACGACCGATCGCGCGCGCGGCGGCATGTGCGGAAACGCGGGTGGCACGTTCACCGGGGCTGATCATGCCGACAACAATGCGCTGCCGCCTAGTGATCGTTGAGCGCTGGCCCCTTACTGCGTCGCGTGTGCGTGAGAGGGTGGGCGCCGTGGACGAGACGACGGTAGCCACGGTTGCGCGTGCCGCGACCGCACTTGGCACAAGCCTTGAGCTGGTGGGGGATATCTCTCGAAGACTCGAACGTCCCCTGCGACGTTCCGATGGCGAGTCTTGGCCTGCCGACCGGTGACCTGCGTCGCCAAGACTGCAGGTCCTTACGTCTCGGTCGGCGGCAAATGAGGAAGTTCAGCATGCGCGCTGGGCGGCCTCGCATCCAGTGAGGAGACCTGCGGACCCACGCCGATCAAACGATTGGTTTACCTGTGAGTCGACTGCCCCTTGTCACCGTGACCTGCCAGCATGCGCGGATGAGCCTCGCCATCGCCACCTGCCAGCCCACCGCGTCGTCCGATCCCGGCGCCAACGGTGCCGAGGTGCGTCGCATGCTCAGGGAGGCCTGGGCAGCAGGCGCGCGCGCTAGCCCACTTCCCCGAGGGGTTCCTGTCTGGCTACGCGGTTGAGGACGTGGCCTCCTGGGACGGTTTCGACTGGGCACTCGTCCGCAGCGAGCTCGAGGATGTGGCCACGTTCGCCGGCGAGCTGGGGATCTGGGTGGTGCTCGGGTCTGCCCACCCGTTGACCTAGCCGACTGGCCGCACAACAGCCTGTCGTCGTCTCGGACGAGGGGAGGCTCGTCGACCGATACGACAATCGGAAGTGCTCGCACACCGAGGTCACGCGGTTCTACACACCTGGCTTCGAGCCGGTGGTCTTCGAGGTCGACGGGTTTCGCTTCGGCATGGCGATCTGCATCGAGATCAACTTCTCCGACGTGTTTGCCGAGTACGACCGGCTCGGCGTCGACTGTCTGCTGCTGTCCGCCTACCCGGTCGACTCGATCTTGGCGACCAAGGCTCGCGCGTACGCCGCGATCCACAACTACTGGCTGAGCCTGTCGGTGCCGGCGCAGGCCACGCACCTGTTCCACTCCGCACTCATCGGCCCGCACGGCGAGGTGCTGGCCGGACGTCGGCGGCGAGTCCGGGTTGGTGGTCGGCACGTTGGACCGAGGAGACCCGGCACTTCGCGGCGCGCTCGACTTCGCCAGGCCCTGGCGGGCAAAGGCGCGGGCCGGCGAGATCTACAAGGAGCGCCGGGTCACCGACGAGCGGAGCCGAGTGCACACCGAGTTCTAACGGCGTCAGCTCTGTTCGCGAAGGCGCGGACATCGGCATTATGTGGGTGATCGGTGTCAAGAGGCTTCGGTGGTGTCGAGGCTGGTGATGAGCCGTTGTCGTAGATCTCGGCTCGTCGGGTTTGGCCTTTGGCGGTGGCGTCGGCGTGTTGGGCGTGCAGGGTGGGCCGGAACTCGATGCTGGTCTGGAAGAACGTGCAGGTCTCGCAGATGGTCTCGAACGCGCAGTCCAGTTCGGGGGGGCGGGTGCAGTAGCCGTTGCCGAGCATGCCGGTGGTGCTCGCGGCGCAGCCGGGCCATCTTCGGGCCGATCGCGTCGGCGGGCAGCTGGGCGGGTCTGGCCGTAGAGGGCCTCGACCTTCTCGGTGACGGCGAAGTACTCGTCGGCGACGGTGCGGTTGGCGATCTTGGCGTAGCGCAGGGTCATGTCCAGGCTGCGGTGGCCGAGCAGCGCGGCGATGGCCTCCAGGCTCATGCCGCGGTTGATGGCCTGGGTGGCCAGGGTGTGCCGCAGCTGGTGGGGGTGGATGTGGGGCAGCCCGGCGGCGGCGCCGGCTCTGTTGATCATCCGGGTGACGGTGTGCCGGTCCAGGGCTCGGCCGTTCTCCCGGGGCAGCAGCAGCGGGTGCCCGGGCGGGACGTGCGCGGCGCGGTAGTCGTCGATCAGGGCGACCAGGTGCGGGTGCAGCGGCAGGTAGCGGTCCTCGCGGAGCTTGCCGACCGGGACGTGCAGCCAGTGGGCCGGCGCCGATCAGCACGACCGCGTCGGCGCGCAGGCCGGTGTACTCGCTGACCCGCAGCCCGGTGCGCAGCAGCATCTCGACGGTGACCCGCGACCAGCATCCGGCGGTCGGCCTGCGCGGCGCGCAGCAGCTTGGCGGCGGCGGCGTCGTCGAGGGCCTTGGGCAGCGGGTGGTCCTGGCGGGGCAGGTCGCCGGGGAACATCGGCACCCGGGGCGGGGCCTCGTCCCAGCCCCATTCGTCGATGCGGACGAAGAACATCCGCAGCGTGCCGAGCCGGTGGGCGATGGTGGCCGGGGTCACGCCGGGGCTTGTTCTGCCCGGGCCGGGCGGCGAGCCAGGGCTTGTAGTCCTCGATGTGGCGGCGGGTCGACCTGCGCGAACGCGTTGCACCGCGGGGTGGTCTGCGGCCAGGAACGCGGCGAAGCGAGCGCAGCGCCAGGTCGGCGCCGCCGACGCTGCCCGGGCGCAGCACGCAGCGCGATCTGGGCCAGGTAGCGGCGCATCGTGGCCACGACCTGCGGGAGGGCCGCCTCGAGCTGATCCCAGGTCGGCAGCAGCAGCGGGCCGCTCACCGCAGCCTCCGGAACCCCGGGACCGGCGGCCCGGTCACCGCACGAGCTCGCCGGCACGGTGCGGCTCGGCGCCGGCCGTGGGCGTGCCGGCGAAGACCTGCGCGTCGATGACCTCGGCGGCCTTGCGGTACTGGGAGGCGAGCCAGTCATCGGCCAGGTGCAGGTAGATCCGGGTCGACTCGATCGAGGCGTGCCCGGCCTGGGCCTGCACCGCCTCCAGCGCCATCCCGGCCTCCCGCAGCCGGGTCAGGCAGGTGTGCCGCAGCTCGTGGCAGGTCGCGTGCGCCAGCCCGGCCCGCGCGCCGGGCGCCGTCGAGGACCTCGTCGAGGCCCGTACGCGCGACAGCGGCTGGCCCCGGCGGGGCCCCTTGAGCACCACGAACACCCGGTCGGTGCCGGCGTCCGGCGGGCCGCTCGGCTCCAGGTAGGCGGCCACCGCGGCGAAGAACCGGGCCGAGACCGGGACCAGCCGCTGGTGGCCGCCCTTGCCCTCGGCGATGAACACCCGCCGCTCGGCGACGCGCAGGTCCTCCAGCCGCAGCCCGAGGACCTCGCAGCGGCGCAGCCCGCCCAGCACCATCGCCGCGACCATCGCCCGGTCCCGGTGCGTGCGCAGCGCCGCGGTCAGCGCGTCGACCTCGGCCGGGGTCAGGATCCGCGGCAGCGTCCGCGCGGCGCCCGCACCAGCGGCACCCCCTGCGCGGCCGGTGACCGCTCCCGGCGGGTCGGCAGCCCCCGCGGCACCGGGTTGGCGGCCACGTCACCGCGGGCCTGCAAGAACGCGAAGAAGCCCGACACGCTCGACAGCCGCCGCCGCACCGTCCGCGCCGACACCCCGACCGCGTCGCCGGCGACCGGCTGCAGCGGACCAGGCAGGCTGCGCGCGCCGGTGCGCTGCGCGGTGATGAACGCCAGCACATCGGCCGCGGTCACCGCCTCGGCCGGCTTGGCCACCACCGCGAAGAACACCTTCAGGTCATACGCGCGCCGCCAGCACCGTGTTCGGCCGGCACCGCCCCGCCAGGAACTCCAGGTACGCATCCAGCAGCGGATCACCGAACGGCTCGGCTGACCGACGCTCAGCGGACGGAATCAGACACGGCACGAACCTGCGACATGCGGGGCCTCCTCGAGGAGAACGGACACCCCAACGTAGGAGCGCCGGCGACCCCGAAGGATCACCCACATATCAAGCATGACCGTGAAACATCTCCACGTAATAGCCGCCAGGCGAACGGGCTGTCAGGTGTCAGAACCTGGCTGACCACTCCATCAGGAGTCGGCCGCTCAACGCCTCTCGAGCACGGCTCCCCTGATCTCCGGTGTAAGAGTCTGCGAAGGCACACGCCCATGTGGCGAGCCGCAGCTTTGGGGATGCTCGGAACGGGTGGGCGCGACATGCCGCTCGGCGACCCCGTCGTTCGCCTGGGCTCTGGACACCACCTCGTATCGCGCTCCGCTTTCACACATGCGAGTCCACGTCACGGGCGGCCCGGACGTCTCTAGTGGCTGCGGGCCGATCGCGCCGCGCTGGAGCCGCCGAGCACGGAACCGAAGACGGTCGAGACACCCATCATGAAACCGAAGTCATACCAGTTGCCGTTGTTGCGCACCTCATAGATGCCCACGCTGTTGTTGAACAGCGAGACGATGAAGGTCACCGGGGAAATGAATCCGTGCCACAGACCGAGCCAGAAGCCGACGTCCGAGCTGCTGCTCGCCAGCTGGTTGCCGGAAGCCGCGCAACCCGACAGCACTGCGATGAGCGCGACCGCAATCACGAGCCGAGCCAGCCGAGCGAGCCTCCTGGGCATGAGACCTCCTCCCCGACCCAAGTCTGCTTGCTTGGAGGGGCGGTCACAAGGGTTCGACGATCGCGTCGCTCACAAGAAGTGAGCGGCGCGCCGGCCCTTCGCCGGCGCGCCGCCCTGTCCGTTTCCTCCAGCGACAATTCAGACCCGCGGTCCGTAATGGTCGCCGTAGTACCCGCCGAGACGGTCCCGGTAGTCCGGGTCGTCCCAGCCGGTCTCGCCGAGCTCCGGCGAGTCCTTGATCTCGTCCTTGCTGCGGTCGACGTGGATTGCCTTGTCGTCCCAGTCGACCCGCTCGATCGTGCCAGCGGGAAGCATCACCTTGCGGCCGAAGATCCACGGCCCGGTGTCTACGACGACGTAGCTGGAGCCCACCTCGTCCGTCGCGCCGTCGACCTTGCCGATGGACCCATCGGTCGCCTCGACGCGGAAGCCGACGAGATCGTGCTGCCTACCCGTCGTGTCCTCCGCCAACTCGCTCGTGACGTCCCGGTCACGCCGTGAGTAGATGTTCTCGCGGTAGTTCCACGGATCCCAGTTCTGGGCGGTCATGAGCCACTCCTTCCCTCGGGGGTGCGTGCCTGGTGTTCTACCCGCGCCAGAAGGGACCTAACGAACACGCGCCGCGATGGGTTCGAATGGGATGGGGCAGCCATCACTGTCTACGCACGCCCTCAGGTCGTCGCAGCCGGCGTCCATGGCCGCGGCGAGGCGATCCCGGATCGTGTGCAGGTCGGAGATGCGGGCGTCCACCTCGACGAGCTTGTCCCGGGCGAGAGCCTGAAGCCCAGCCGGACGGCGCCCGGTGCCGTGGTGGTGGCGCCCGACAGTCAGCAGGTCCGCGATCTCGTCGAGCGTGAACCCGAGCCGTTGGGCAGCCTTGATCACGCGCAACGTTGTCACCGTCTCGGGCGCGTAGATGCGGTGCCCTCCGAGGCTGCGCTCCGGCGTCGGCAACAAGCCCCGGCCCTCGTAGTAGCGCAGGGTCTCGAGGTTCACCCCTGCTGCTGCGGCGACCGCTCCGGCGCGCATCAGGCCAACCGACCCGTTCGCACGCCGTCGGCCCAGGCGATGAACGCGTCGAGAACCGCCGACTGCAACGGCGGCACGCTGACGTCGAGAGTCATGGTCTGAGCGCCGGCCGCGTCCACGCCCTCGCCGAGCTGGAAGGTGAAGAAGCTGCAGCACGAGGACTCCCTCGACGCCAGGTCGCGGACCCTCATCTCGAGGACCGAATCCAGGGGGAAGACGAGTCGGCCCCATTGGGCGCCAACGGATTCCGTGGCGGTCACCTCGCGGAAGAGGGAGCCCCACTCGGCCGACCGCGCCGGCCGCTCCACGGTGGGCAGCGTGCAGGCCTCGGCAACTCTGATGGGCAGTTCACTCATGTCGGTCTCCTCGATCGGTCGAGCGCCGTTCGTCAGCGATCTCCCTTCACGGTAAACCCGTATGCTGGTACGGATTGCAACTGTCAGCGCAGTCCCGCACGCAAACCAGCTCAGCGGCATACCTCCGCTTGTACTCTCACGACATGGACGCAGGTGCCCCGGTGGCTCGGTTCACCGGCATGACGGCGGGCTACGAGAGCTTCTTCTTCCGCGCGTCGGCACCGGAAGGTGGTCGGGGTTTCTGGTTGCGGTACACCGTCCGGGTCGGTCACGGCGAGCAGCCGACCGGCTCACTCTGGCTGACCTGGTTCGACGCGACCGAGGGGCCGGTCGCCACGAAGCTCACGGTCCCCGGGCCGGAGGCAGCCGACGGTGCGGCCGGTCCGCGCCTACAGATCGGCGGCGCCACGTTCGGCGACGGCTGGGCGGTCGGGGCCATCGGTCACGCCGACCACCGGCCGGCAGCGCAGTGGGACCTCGCCTTCACCGGCGAGCCGCGACTCGAGCACCTCGCCCAGTCGAGGCTGTACACCGCACCGCTACCGAAGACCAAGCCGGTCAGCCTGCATCCCTTCGCGCGCTTCACCGGATTCGTGAGCATCGACGGCCATCACTATGACATCGACAACTGGCCGGGGATGGTCGGCCACAACTGGGGCTCCCAGCACGCCGAGCGGTGGATCTGGCTGCACGGCATGCGCTTCGACGGCGCCGGCGACGACACCTGGATCGACGTCGTCCTCGGCCGGGTCAAGGCCGGCCCGGTGCTGGCGCCGTGGGTGGCCGGCGGAGCGATCTCGATCGACGGCGTGCGCACACACCTCGGCGGCATCGGCCGCATCCTGGGGACGAAGGTCGCAGAGCAGCCCACGGGCGCGCGCCTGTCGCTCGGCGGACCTGACGGCCTCTCCGTTGAGGTCGACGTCGGGGCCGGGCGGGAGCGTTTCGTCGGGTGGAGCTATGCCGATCCGAACGGCAACACCCACGACGTCGCCAACTGCTCCATCGCGGACATCGAGGTCCGGGTCAGTCGGCCCAAGCGTCCCGAACTCGTGCTGCACGCCAGCGGCACGGCCGCGTATGAGCTCGGCATGCGAGAGGTCGACCACGGCATCGCCATCCAGCCGTTCATCGACATCCCGCGGCCAGAGGTTGGCCGACCCGAGCCGCTCGCCTGAAGCGGCAGATCACCAGTTGAGGAGGAGCCGGTCCTGCTTGTCGCGGAAGGCGCCGACGATGATCATGACCAAGTCGATGAGGGCCCAGATGCCGAGCCCGCCGAGGGTGACGATCTGGAGCACCCCCGTGCCGACCTTGCCGACGTAGAACCGGTGCACGCCGAGGACGCCGAGGAAGAAGCACAGCAGCGTCGCGGCGAGGCGCGAGCTCGGGCTGACCGGCTGGCCCATAGCGTCCACGCTGTAGTGCGTGCCGATCTGTCCGGGTGCAGCCGTGTTGAGCGGAGCCAGCTGCTCGGTCCAGGACACGCCGTCCCAATAGCGCGACATCGGCTTCCCCTCCGGGTCCGGGTACCAACCGGCGGGCGGGTTCGCTTGGGCAGGCTGCTGATCTGGCTGTTGTTCAGGCGTCGACATGGTTCCTCCGTCGGTGGTTCATGGTTTGCTTGCGCAGCGGAGGCGAACACCAGTCCCCCCTGGCATTGACCACGCTAGCGCTCCTGGCCACCCTCGCGCGATCGGGATGCTGATTGGGAGGCTTGGCCCGCGTCGAGGAGGGTGGATCGGAAAAATAGTTGACGGCGGTTGCCAGGACTTCTAAAATCAATAAAACGCAACTTTAGAAGCGAGGTCAACGATGCAGACGCCGGCCACTGTCGAAACCATCGCCCAGCCGGCTGAGCCGGAGTTCTCGACGGTGCCGGGTCGCTGGCGACCCAGGATCGTTCCTGCCGTTCGCGACGTGGACCTTGCCGCGGCCGAGGAGGGGGCGCGTCGCCTGCTCGAGGCCCTCGGCCTCGAGCTCACGGACGAGTCACTGGCCGACACCCCGCGCCGCATGGCTCACGCGTTGGCGGAGATGACGAGCGCTCCGGAGTTCGACTTCACGACCTTTCCCAACGACGGCGGCTACGACGAGATGGTCCTCGTCGAGAACATCCCGGTCCGGTCGCTGTGCGAGCACCACATGCTGCCGTTCCTCGGCGTGGCGCACGTCGGCTATCTCCCGGGGAAGCGAATCCTGGGCCTGTCGAAGCTCGCCCGGATGGTCGAGTTCCACGCCCGTCGGCCCCAGACGCAGGAGCGCCTGACGAAGCAGATCGCCGACCACCTCGGGGAGCTCCTCGAGCCGCAAGGGATCGGCGTCGTCATCGAGGCGGAGCACACGTGCATGAGCGTCCGGGGGGCCCGAGCGCAGGGCGCCCGGACCGTGACCTCGGCGCTGCACGGCCGGTTCCGGGAGGACCCGGCCAGCAGGGCGGAGTTCCTCGCCCTGGCCAAGGGCCGGCACTGAGGGGGCCCTGAGCCCCTGCCGGGCTCGTCAGTCCTCGATGAAGTCCTCGAAGGCGGCGTAGGCGCGCGGACCAAAAACGGTCGCGGGACCGCCGGACATGAGGATGGTCACGCCGATGGCCTCGGCCACCTCCTGCCGAGTTGCACCTGCTCGCGCTGCGCCGCGCGCGTGCGAGGCGATGCAGCCGTCGCACTCCTCGCTGACGGCGATCGCCAGAGCGATGAGCTCCTTCGTCTTCGTGTCGAGGACGCCGGGCGCGAGGGCCGCCTTGTGCAGCTCACTGAAGCCTGCGTACACGTCGGGGATGGCCCGGCGCAGGGACCGGCTGAGCGGGGCGATGTCCTGCAGCACCTGCTTGCCGTGGGTGTGGTTGTCGATGGCGGCGGTCTCGGTCATTGCTGTGCCTTTCATGGGAGAGCGGGTGGATCAGGCGAGAGTCAGCAGGAGCCGTTGCAGTTCCTTCAGCTCTGTGTCCTCGGGGTCGCGTCCGGGCTCGAAGCAGGCCTTCATCCCGTCCGTGACGAGCACCACACCGGTGCGCTGGAGGGCCTTGATGACCGCGGACAGCTGGAGCGCGACGTCCCGGCAGTCAGCACCGTCCTCCATCATCGACACGACCTTGCCCAAGTGGCCGTGAGCGCGCTTGGTGCGGTTGAGAATCGCGGTCATCGCATCTGCATCCAGCTGCATCGGGTGACTCCTGCCGTGCGGAAGACGGATCGGGCCTGTTCTCCAACCGTAACCCCCCGGGGGGATAAGCAACACCACGCTGCCACCGCCAGGGGTGTGAGGTCCGCCACCGCAGGCTTCCCCGCGCGCACGCAGGAGTGCAATGGAGGCGGTTGGAATCACGCACGACGTCGTCGATTTCGCCAAGCGGGTCCTGCGGGCTGTGGAGGACCGCAGGACCTCTGGCGTGAGGGGCGCGCGCCGGGGGGTATGGATCCGTCGTGACGACCGCGCCAGTACAGGCCGGCGCCAAGGCCGCTGGCGGAGCCCTCGCCGGCACCCTCGGTGCCATTGCCTTGTTGACCCGCCGCAAGCCGCTCCACGCCAAGGGCCGCACGCACCACGCGTTCCTGCGGGTGGACGCGCCGGTCGTCGGCACCGGAGTGCGACTGCTTTCCGAGCGAGGTCAGCATCAGTGCATCGTGCGGCTCTCGCGAGCGCTGAGCACTCCGGACGGGTGGTGGGACATCGGCGGCTTCGCGCTTCGGGTCGAGCGTGCCGGCGCTGACGGCGGCCCGGCGGACCTGCTCTTCGCAAGCACCGGCGTGGGTCGGGTCGGACGTCATGTGCTTCGCGCGACTCGGCACCCAATGGACGAGCCGATGACGACCCTGCTGCCCGTTCGCGCCGGGGCGTCTTCGCTCCTGCTCCTCGTACGTCCGCTCGCCGGCCGTGCCGAGGAGAAGTTCGAGCTGAGCGTGGGTCTGGATGGTGCGGACTGGTCGCCGGTGGGGATCATCGAGGTCGGCGCGGAGATGGCGGGGGCGTCACCGCGCTTCGATCCGCTCGTGCGTCGGCTCGACGGCACGTCGCCACCCAGCTGGGTCACCGCGTTGCGTGAGCCGGCCTACCGCTTGGCGCGTCGACTCGGCCGCCGCACCCACTGAGCCGGCCAGCGGGGGCAAGCCCAGCGGCATACGGCCAAAAACCACAAAGTGGTATGCCGCTGAGCTGGCTCGCGCTTACGTCACACCTTGGGACGCTTGAACGTGATGAGCTGGCCCTCCTCACGCTGGGTCGGCCCATGGGATCGGCGATACTCGACCCATGGCCGGTTGCTGTGACGCAAGGGGTTGCGACAAGTTCTTCGGGCCTCGCATGGCCCACCAGCTCCGCGAGCCGGTATCGCCGCCGTGGCCCGGACCGGACCTCACGGCGACTCGTCGACTGGCTCGTGGGCCAGGGCATCGAGGGTGCCAGTGTGCTCGAGATCGGCGGTGGCGTCGGGGAGATCCAGCTCGAACTGCTCCGGCGTGGAGCAGCCCGCACAACGAATCTCGAGCTGAGCTCCGCCTATGACGCCGAGGCCACGGCCCTCGCGGCCGAGGCCGGGATGGCGAGCCGGATGACACGTCGCCTGGGTGACATCGCGGTCGATGCCGGCGTCGCGGACGCGCACGACTTCGTGGTCCTGAACCGGGTCGTGTGCTGTTACCCGGACGTCGAGCGACTGCTCGAGGCTGCGGCGCGACATGCGCGAAGGGCGGTTGTCCTTACGCACCCGCCGCGCCACATCGGCTCGGTGGCCACGCTCACTGTGGTGAACGCCGTGCAACGGATCCTGGGCAAGGAGTACCGCGCCTTTGCCCACCCGCCGGAGGTGATGAAAGCGGTCCTGCACGGCCATGGCTTCGTGCCGCGGTACGTGCACAAGGGCGCGTTCTGGCACGTCCTCACGGCACCGCGCGCGGCCGTTAGGACGGTGTGATCACGACCAGCGGCGTGCAGATCGAGGATCCCACGGTCCTGCCGGCCGAGGGCGTTGCCGCACAGCTGGACGTCGACCCGGAGGCGGGTCTGTCCGATGCGGAGGCACAGGCCCGGCTGGAGGCGGACGGGCCCAACCAACTGCGGGCCAAGCCGCCGGTTCCCTTGTGGCGCAAGGTACTCAGCCAGTTCCAGGACCCGCTGATCTATCTGCTCCTCGCTGCGATCGTCATCTCTCTCGCAGCCTGGCTGGCCGAGGGGGCCGCATCCCTGCCGATCGATGCGATCGTCATCGCCCTGATCGTCATCGCCAACGCAATTCTCGGTCTCGTGCAGGAGGCGAAGGCCGAGAGTGCCGTCGCCGCCCTGGCCTCGATGACCGCAGCCGCGTCGACCGTGGTCCGCGGAGGGGCGGCTCCTGACGGTCCCCGCTCAGGACCTCGTGCGCGGTGACGTGCTGAGCCTGTCCGAGGGCGACTCCGTCGGGGCTGACGCGCGACTCCTGTCGGCGTCGGCCCTGCGGCTCCAAGAGGCGTCCCTCACAGGTGAGTCGACCTCGGCGTCGAAGTCGCCCGACCCCCTGGGCGCACCGGCGTCCCTCGGGGACCGTCGGAACATGGTCTACCGCGGCACCGCGGTGGTGCAGGGAGTCGGGCGCGCCGTCGTCACCGAGCACCGGCATGGAAACGGAGATGGGCAAGATCGCCGACCTGCTCGATCGGACGGAGCAGGAGCCCTCGCCCCTCCAGCGGGAGATCGCGGCCGTCTCGAAGATGCTCGGCCTGCTCGTCATCGGCATCGCGATCGTCGTCATGGCTGCGATCGCCCTGCTCAACGGTATCGACGACGCGAGCGACGCGGTCACGGTCCTGCTCCTCGGCGTCTCGCTGGCCGTCGCCGCCGTGCCCGAGGGGCTCCCGGCGATCCTCTCCGTCGTCCTCGCCATCGGCGTCCGGGCCATGGCGCGCCGCAACGCCGTCATGAAGGACCTCCACTCGGTCGAGACCCTCGGCGCTGCCTCCGTCATCTGCTCGGACAAGACCGGCACGCTGACCCGAAACGAGATGACGATGAGCAACGGATCATCACTCCCGGCGGCCGCGTCGAGCTGTCCGGCATCGGCTACCACCCCGCTGGCGAGGCGACGTACCGGCCCCCGGCGGCAGCGACGCCGGAGCCTGCTCCGCGAGGCGCGCAACGTCCTCGCGGCCGGGTCGCTGGCCAACAACGCGCAGCTGCAGCGAGCGCGATGGCGCGTGGCAGATCCAGGGCGACCCGACCGAGGCGGCCTTGCTCGTCGCCCTGCGCAAGCTCGAGGACGCCGAGCGTCTGGTGGCCGGCTACGAGCGGGAGGCGGAGGTCCCCTTCACCTCACAGCGCAAGATGATGTCGATCCTCGGCCACCACGTCGAGGCCGATGAGCACCGCCTCTTCGTCAAGGGCGCGCCCGACGTCCTGCTCGGGCACTGCGAGTGGGTGCGCGTGGGGGACCAGGTCGTCCCGCTCGACGGGGACCACCGCGGCGGCTTCCTCTCGCGCTGTCGAGGGGCTCTCGACCGAGGCGTATCGCACGCTCGGCGTCGCCTACCGCGACGTCGTTGCCGATGCGTCGCCGAGGGGGGCGAGGGCGGACCGCCCGCGCTCGACGAGTCCGCGGAGTCCGAGCTCGTGCTACTTGGCGTCGTCGGGATCATCGACCCGCCGCGCGACGAGGCCCGTGACGCCGTCGCCGAGGCCCACCGCGCCGGTATCCGCACCGTGATGATCACCGGCGACCATCCCGGCACCGCGGCGCGCATCGCCGCGGACCTCGGCATCGCCGGCGCGGCGACCAGCGCGCGTTGACCGGCGAGCGAGATCGACGCGCATCGACGACGAGGGGTTCCGTCGATGCCGTGCCGACACGACCGTCTACGCCCGCGTCGCGCCCGCAGCACAAGCTCCGGATCGTCGACGCGCTGCAGAGCCACGGCCACGTCGTTGCGATGACCGGCGACGGGGTCAACGACGCCCCGGCCCTCAAGTCGGCGGACATTGGCATCGCGATGGGCATCACCGGCACGGAGGTCACCAAGGAGTCCGCCCGGATGATCCTCGGCGACGACAACTTCGCCACGATCGTCGATGCTGTCCGACAGGGCCGCGTCATCTTCGACAACATCAAGAAGTTCCTGCGCTACCTGCTCTCGTCCAACCTCGGCGAGGTCGCAACTGTGTTCTTCGGCGTCGTGCTCGCCGGGGTCATCGGCCTCACCGAGGCCGGTGAGGCCGACGACCTGCGTGCTCCCGCTGCTTGCGACGCAGATCCTCTGGATCAACCTCGTCACCGACTCGGGACCGGCGCTTGCCATGGGCGTCGACCCCGAGATCGACGACGTCATGGCGCGGCCACCCCGGCGGCAGTCCGACCGGATCCTCGACCGAGCCATGTGGACAAGGATCGCCTTCATCGGTGTCGTCATGGCCGTGGTCACCCTGCTGACGATCGACATCATGCTGCCGGGAGGCGTGGTGGAGGGGGGCACGTCGTCGCTCGAGGTCGCCCGCACCGCCGGATTCACGACGCTGGTCCTGGCTCAGCTGTTCAACGCCCTGAACTCGCGGTCCGACCTGACGAGCGCCTTCTGGCACGTGACGGACAACCACTGGCTCTGGGCGGCGATCGCCCTCGCTCTCGGCCTGCAGATCCTCGTGGTGCAGCTCCCGTTCCTCCAGACGGCGTTCGGCACCGAGTCGCTCAGCGTGGGGCAGTGGGCCGTCTGTGTCGCGATGGCCTCGATGGTGCTCTGGCTCGAGGAGCTGTCCAAGCTGATCCGCCGCCACCGCCACCGCGCCTCCCCTGATCGAGTGAACAGCTTTTGGGCCCAAAAGCTGTTCACTCGATCGGGCAGGGGGCTTTGGCGTCAGCGGCCGAGCTCGTCGATCGCGTCCCAGAACTGCTCACGCAGGCGGTAGCGCAGCTCGTCGGGGATGTCGTAGACGCCGAGGCGCGCCGACAGGTCCGTCAACAGCGTCCGGTCGAGGTCGCTCGGGATGAACGGGCGCTCGCTCAGGACCCGCCGGCGATCATCGTCCGTCGCCGAGGCCCGCCAAGCGGTGACGACACCCCGGCACACGTCGTCGATCATCTCGATCATCGCCGGAGAGAGCGTGTGTGGCCGGTTCACCGGATGCTCGCGGCTGCTCGACCACGCCACCTTGCTGCCCGTGCCGGTGCCGGTGCTCCCGGTGCCTGCGACGATGGTCTGCGGTCTGCTGTGGGCGAGGATCGCAGGAGTGGGAACGACCTCGTGGGACGGGGCGGCGTCCCGGCGCTTCCCGGCCGGGGCTGAGGAGGTGTCCCCGGTCGCGGGACGAGGGCCAGGGAGGGGGACGACCACGCCAGCCGCCTCGGGCGACAGGTCCGCAACAGCATCCGGCTGCAGCTGTCGCGCACGCACCGTCTCGTCGATCGTCGCCGGGTCCACCAGCTCGAGGCCATCGGACTCGCGGATGAGGTGGTTCGAGACGGCGTGTGGGCGGCCGGACGGGTCGGGAACAGCGAGGATGACGACCTGGGAACCGTGGCTCTGGGCCTCCTCCACCGCCTCGGAGAGGTCGTCGTCTCCCGAGACGAGGTACATGATGTCGACCACGTGGTTGCGTCCGTGAGCGGCGAGGTCGAGGCCGATCCGAAGGTCCACGCCCTTCTGCTCGCCGTGCGGCGACGTCCGGCCGAGCCGCAGCTTGACCCGCGGCAGCATCCCGACCGTCTCCTGCGTGGCGTCAGGGGCGCCACCGGGCCGGTTCCCCGAGTCGTACCAGTTAGTCGCAGCAGCGGCAGCCCGCTCAGCTGCTCAGCCTGCTGGATGAGGCGCTGGACGAGGTCGGGGTAGGAGATGACGACGCTGCCGCGCAGACTGGTCCCGGTGACGCGGGTGGCGGCGGCCGCGAGGAGGTAGCCGGCATCGACGTAGAGGGCGCAGTTGGACCGCATGCCCCAGCCTCCCACGAACCGGCAGCCAACCCGGACCAGACGAAGCACGCGACGGTGGTGCCCGCGCGAACCGGTTGGGTGACACGTCTCACCCGTGCGGGCTTCTCTGCGGCACAAGTTGTTTCGTTACCATGAAGGCGGGAGCTGTATTTCTCCCCTTCGCTGAAGGAGCGTGACATGAACGCCGAATCCAGCCACATCCTCATGAACCGGGTCCGCCTCGAGGGCGGCGCGAACCAGGACGACCTCCGGTTCATCGAGCGAGCCCTCGCCCAGCTCTTCACGCAGCTGTCACGATTCGACCCGGAGTTGGTCGACATCGGGGTGCGGTTCAAGGATCGTGGCCAGCCGGGCATGCGCACGTCGCTCGAGCTGCACGTCCACGGACTCCCCGCCATGGTCGGCGTCTCCTATCTCACCGACACCAAGGACGCCCTCAACGACGCCGAGGCCAAGGTCCTCTCGCAGCTGCGCTCCAACGTCACGAGGCGAGCTGACCACCACCCGCGCCACCCCAACGAGTAGACATCGAGTGGACATCGAGTGGACATTGCTGGGCGCCCGGCCCTCAACCAAGGGTCGGGCGCCCAGCGCTTCCATCACGGTCCGGTGATCCTCCCCTCGACGACCGGGTTGACGGGGGAGTTGGCGGTGACGTAGTCGACCGCGATCTGCATCAGGTCGTCACCCGGCTGCTGGACATCCGTCCCGCCCGCGAGCGCCGTGTAACCATCGCCGCCGCCATACATGAAGTCGTTCGTCACCAGGCGGATGGTGTCCGTCGGACCGATCGGAGTCTGCGGACCGTTGATGCCCTGAGGCGTCTTCCACATACCCGTCACCTCCGGCGTGGTGCCGTTGCAGGTGAACGTCAGCCTCAATCCGGAGACCTGTGGGAACCGACCGGTTGCGATGTCCGGGTTGCAGAACGGCGAGAACCCGTTGAGCAGGGCCTGCTCGAGCTGGGCTCCGGTCAGGGTGAGGATCGTCGTGCGGTTGCCGAACGGCAGCACGGCGAACATCTCGCCCCACGTGATCTCGCACGGCTGCTCGTTCGCGCTGGGCGGCGAGCAGACGATGTCCTGACGCAGCCCGCCCGAGTTCGTCAGCGCGGCCTCCACGCTGGGATACTTGAGGCGCATGGCGTCCGTCACCATGTTGCCCATCTCGGACTCGAATAGTCGGTTCGGGGCTCGCAGGATGTCGTCGACCTGGGTGCCGATCACCTGGTTGCGCAGCACGGCCGTCTCGGCGTTCGCCTGATCGACGATGGCCTGGACGTCCGGCCGCGGTGCCACACCGAGCGTCTTTGCCACCCGGGTCGCCCCGCCGGCCCAGGCAACGTCGCCGCCCTGCACCATGAGCTGGAGCACCGAGTAGCTCGCACCCGCGTTGATCCCCTCGGTGATGAGGATCTGGCCGCGCATGAGGTTGGACACCCGGTGCGTGTGGCCGACGATCATGGCGTCGACGGTCGTGTCCTGCAACTGGTCGGCGATCGCGATGATCGGGCCGTCCCACGGCACGCCGGGGGCCGTCCCCACCGGGTTGGCGCCGTTGGCCGTGCCCTCGTGGATGACGACGACCTGGACCCGAACGCCTTGGTCCGCCAGGCGCTTGGACTCGGCTGCGATCCGTGGCGCTTCAGGCAGGAAGGTCAGCCCGGCCGTCGCACCGGCGGAGACCAGCTCCGGCGTCGAGGTCAGGCCGGCCCCGATGACGCCGACCTTGGTCCCGTTGACGTCGAAGACGACCGACGGGGTCACCCAGCTCGGCGCTACGCCGGTCGAGCTCTCCACGATGTTCGTGGCCAGGAACGGGAAGTTCGCCCGCGCCTGCTGCTCGAGCAGCCGCGCGACCCCGTAGTCGAACTCGTGGTTGCCGTAGGACGTCGCGTCCAGGCGCCACGCGTTCTCGACGTCGATGGCCGGCATGTCCTGCAGCAACGCCGAGTTGGGCGGCGAGGCTCCGACGTTGTCGCCACCGGCGAGGATGAGGCTGCCGCGCGGCAGTGACCCCAGCTCCTCGTCGAACATCGTCGCGAGCTGGGCCGCCCCGCCGACGTTGGCGTTGCGGCCGAGTCGTAGGCGCGTGTCGTCGGGTCGAGCTGGCCGTGGAAGTCGTTCAGCCCGATGATCGAGATCGGCTGGTAGGCGGCGCCGCCCTTGATGACGTCGAGCAGCACCCGGCCCTGGCTGTGCTGCGGCTCGGGGATGCCGAGCATGAAGGCAAGGGTCGGCGCGAGGTCGATCGCCCGCGCGGAAACGGTGCCCTTGGCGACTCCGGTGCCGCCGGCGATGAACGTCGCACGCATGTTGACGCTCGCGGCGAGGTCCTGCACGTCAGGCACGTAGCCGTGCTGCCCGAAGAAGTGCGACGGCGAGACCAGGGTCCCGGGCGTCGCCGCGTCGAACTGGTACGGCGGGTAGGAGAACACGACGAGGTCACCGGTGCGGGTCGGATGCGCCATGTCTGAGGTCGAGTTCGGGCCGTTCGGGATGTGGCGAGACTCCGCCTTGGTGAAGGCCCGGTCGATGGCTTTCCAGTCCTCGGCCTTGCCGTCGTGGGTCCAGTCGTTCGGGTCCTTCAGGGCCAGGAAGGCGGACTTGATCGCCGCGACCGTCGCAGCCTCATCGGCCGCCGCGACCTGCTGCAGGCCGGCACCAGCGGGATCCCGTCCGGCGAGGTTGAGATAGATCTGCACCGTTCCACCGGCCCAGCAGGCCTTCGCCTTGCCGATCGTCTCTCCCGTGGCAGGGCGGCAGTTCGAGGTCTGGGGCTGGGACAGCAGGCCGAGGTCGACGAGCACCTTGCTCGCGTCGATGGCGAGGAACTGTGGTGCGAAGCCGTGGTCGGAGCCGACGAACGTCGTCGGGTCCTTGCCCGACGAGGCTGCGCGCCAGGGCGAGGGTCTGGTCGGACTCGGAGTACGCCTCGCGCAGGAAGCCCTCACGGGCCGCGACGCGGCCTCGGCGACCCCGTTCAGGTCGACGTCGTCGTAGGCCGGGTTCGCCTGGCCGTTGGGCAGCTTCGGCGACACGAGCCCGAGGAACTGGTGCTGGAACTCGTCGGTCGTCGGCATCCCGACGAGCAGCAGGTCCGGGCGGTACGTCTTGGCGACGTACTCGAGCATCGGCCAGTGACCGGTCGACCAGTAGAGGCCCTGCTCGGCGTAGGTCTCCTCACTCGTGACGCCGGCCTCGAGAATCGCGAAGTCCGCGGCGGTCGAGGTCGGGAACTTCTGGGCGAGGTACTCGTCGAAGTCGCCGGTGAAGCCCGGCTCGCCGGGCCAGTTCGGCCAGCTCGCGATGGCACGGCTCACCGAGGTGTGGAAGAGCCGGACCCGGGACAGGTCCGCGGAGAGCTCCTCGACCCGGACCAGCATGCCGGCGGTCTTGCCGTCCAGCGTGCCACCGCTGATCTTCACCTTGACGTCGCCCCACTCGCCCTCAGCTAGGTCGGCTGCGGGGTTCACGCCGCTCTTGGTGGTCGAGAAGAGGACGCGGTCGTAGTTCGTCATGGCGTCGTCGGTGCTGTCGTACAGGTAGGCGTTGAGCCCGTACTTGTCCACGCCGAAGTCGAGGACCCGCAGCCGCATCTCCATGGCCGGGCTGTAGGACGTCGGGACGTCGGTCCAGCCGCTCGCCGGAGTCGGCTCGGCGCCGGCGAAGGGCGCCTGGCCGGCGTACCCGTCCGGGTGGTCGAACTGGAGCCCGAACGACGCGATGAAGCTGGCGTCGTCAAACAGCTCGTCGCCCGCCTTGCCGATGAAGTTCGTCGCAACGCCGCGACCTGAGTGGAAGGTCTGGAAGTCGATCGTCGGCCCGTTGATGAGGGCGTTGCGCCCACCGGCCCACTCGACCTGCGCCACCTTGAGACCGCCGCGCTCGGCGGACTGGGCGATCGACTCGGCCTGCAGCACGCCGGGATCGAACGCGGCCGTCCGGTTGGTGAAGCTGTCGCCGTTCTTGTGGAAGGTGTTGTTCGTCGAGCCGTGGACACCGGGCCACGCACCGGTTGCCAGCGTGTACCAGCCCGCTCCCGTGTTGGGCGGCGCCTGGGTGAGCATGCCGTTGCCGCTCGCCTTGGTGCCCTTCTTGAGGAGGTCGCCCATCGTGGGCATGAGCCCCATCGCGGCGTACTTCTCGACAAGGTCCTGGCGCAAGCCGTCCGAAGCGAAGAAGACCGCCTTGTCGGACGGGGCTGGCCTCGCCCCGGTCGCCGCGGCTGCGGGTCCAGCCAGCGCGGCAGGTGCCGGCGCCGCATTGGGTGCGACGGCGGGAATCAGGAGCAGTGACACCGCGGCCGCCATCGCTGTCGTGACAGCAGGCCGCTTTCCAAACCGGGACAAGCGCGACACTCGACTCCTCCTCTGTCCCCGAGGTGGATGGGAGCGGCGTCACCGACCGCAGACGACGGCTACGCTGCCGACCCTCTTGACAGACCAAACATAGGGGCGGCGCCTCGCCAGCGGGGGAGTTCTGCGTAAGCAGTTTCCCTCTCCCTTTGATCGAGTGTGCAGTTCCCGCCGCTCCGCTGCTCGTCCGGGGCCGCATCAACTGCACACTCGACGTGAGGGTGCGGTATGCCGCTGGGCGCGCCCACGCGCCCACGCGCTCGCGCCCCCCGGGCTCGCTCAGGCGCCCACGCGCCGGGTCGCCTCCGTCCCCCACGCGCCGGGTCGCCTCCGTCCCCTCATAGTCGAGTGTGCAGTTCCCGCCGCTCCGCTGCCCGTCTGGGGCGGCATCAACTGCACACTCGACGTGAGGGGCCCGATGCGTTGGAGTCGTCAGTCCAAGGGGTCGCGCGTGCCGGCAAGGGTCGCGATGACGGCGACCGCCGCGACTGATCCCCATACGACGAGCGAGCCACCCCAGCGCTGGCCGGCGTCGGTTGGGAAGAGGTCGACCCACCGATCGAGCGGATGGGCGATGGCCAGGGCCAGGACGAGGGCGATCAGGCCACCGGCGACCACATCGCCTGGCTCGGCGGAGCGTCGGCGCAGAATGGCGGAGGCGGCAACAGCGACGAGCGTGCAGCCGGTCAGCCACACCAGAATTGCGAGCCGGGCGCTCGTGTCGCTGCGCAGGGCCAGGGCAGCGACCCCGAGAGCGCCGATGGCGAGAACCACAGCGGCGGCAGCAAGTCGAGCTCGGCTTCGGGCCGGCAACGACGTGGGGGTTGCCGCGACGGCCTCCGTGGCAGCCTCGTCGAGGACGTAGGCCGTCGCAGCGGCGAACAATGGAACGCCAACCGTGACCGCAGTGCCGGCGAGGGGGCTGGTCACCCAGATCGCAGCGACGGCCAGCAGGCCGGTGCCAGCCGCGGTAAGGCCGGCGACGGGCCGCCACGGGATACCCGTGGCGGCCCCGACCCCCCGTGCCGGATTCACTTGAGGAGGACGGCGCTGTGGCCATCCGGGTAGGTGCGGACGGGTGAGCTGTTACCGCCTCCTGCTGCGAGGACGTAGGTCAAGGCCGAGGCGGCGAGAAAGACCGCGCCAAGTCGCACCAGCCGCCGTCGGACGGAGCCCTCCGACCCCTTGAGCAGGGCGGCCAGGCCTGCGAGGGCGCACAGGGTGACGAGCCAGACGACGTACCAGCCGGGGGAGCCGGTCATGGTGTCCTGACCGGAGCGATCGGGAGCGGGGTTGGTGAAGCCGCTGAGCGGCGTGAAGAGCCGCACCCAGCGCGTCCAAGGGGATGGAACGCCCTCCGCGCTGAAGACGCCGACGGACCCGAGCGTCCAGATCGACACCCCGAGGACGAGCACCACTGCAGCGCCGCGGAACCGCCACCACCGCGCCGCTGCGATGCCGAGCAGGGTGCCGCCTGTCGCTGCAATCGCAGTGTGGCCGACGAGGATCATCGCCAAGTCGGTCCGAGACAACGTACCCAGCATCCAGTCGGGCGTGGTCCAGAGCCGGTTCAGGGAGGCGTAGTAGAAGACGAGCCACATCGAAGCCATGACCACCGGCGCCACAGCGCTCGTGCACATCGCGCCCGTCCGTGTGACGGTGCTCATGGGGGCCGCCTCGACGACCTCGCCTGCGCGACGGAACGCTGTGGTCAGCCGCTGGGCCGCGATCATCGCGGGCACGCCGACACACAGGGCCGCCACCGGTAGTCCGAGGAGGTCCTGACCTCCGCCCGCGCCGAGCTCCTGAATGCTGAGGGCGGTGCTGAAGGCTCCGAAGACCACACCGGCGAGCAGCAGCGGGTGCCGCGCAAGTCGCACCATCTCGATCCGGGCGAGAGCCCAGAAGGACTCCCTGCCGGGGGCCATCGTCGGCGCCGGCGTCGGAACGGACGCCACTGCTGCGCTGGTGGTCATGACGAAACCTCCGCTCCGGTGCTGCTGCTGGTGTTGTCCCCCGCTCGACCGCCGCGAAGCAGCAGGTAGGCGTCCTCGAGGCTGGGTTCGACAAGCCCGGCTCCGGGCGGCACGTTCTCCCCGACATTGCGGTGACGACCCGAGGCGGTGCGCCATGATGCCAGAGCGCCCGGTGTGGGATCATCGCTCATCCAGACCCGCCCCTGGCCCAGGGCAACGAGGTCGGGGACGCTTCCGTCGAAGTGGACCCGCCCGGAGTCGAGCACCACGACGCGCTTGCAGAGTGCTGCGACGTCCTCGGTCTGGTGCGTCGAGATGACCATCGTCGACGTCGCGGCGATATCGGAGAGGACTCCCCGGAGCGACGCGCGCTGCTCGGGGTCGAGGCCGGTCGTCGGCTCGTCGAGGACCAGTAGCTGCGGCGCGCCGATGAGAGCCTGGGCCAGGGCGACCCGGCGCCGCTGGCCCCCGGACAGCCGGCTGATCCGCTTCGTCGTCACGTCGCCGAGCCCGACGAGGTCGAGCACGCGGCGGACCTCGGCCGCACGAGAACTGCGGTCAGCCCACTCCTTGAGCACCGCCATGTAGTTGACGAACGCGAAGGTGGTGAAACCGCGGGGGAAGCCGAGCTCCTGAGGCTGGTACCCCAGCCGGCGCCGCACGTCCGTGCGGGCGTCCGGGTCCATCGGGTCCCGGCCGAGCAGCCGCACCGTTCCGTCATCGGGCCGCAGCACGGTCGCCATGACGCGCAGCATCGTCGTCTTGCCGGCGCCGTTCGGCCCGAGCAGCCCGGTGATGCCGGGCCCGAGCTCCAGGTCGACGTCGTCGAGCGCGGCGAGGGACCGGTAGCGCTTGGTCACTCCGCTCAGGGAGACGGTCGCGACAGCCGTCGATGTGGAGGAGGTGGTCATGACGGGATCCTTCCGATGGTGCCCAGACGGCGGGACCGGACGACGAAGACGAGCGACCCGGCGACGAGCATGACGAGGTAGAGCACGAGGTAGCGGGGTGCGACAACACCCCAGATGGTGTGCAGTCGGGCCGCGGAGAAGGTGATGGCCACCCAGGCGAGACTGATGGCGACGGCCGGGCGCCACGGCCCGAACCACGTCGACAGGCCGAGCACGGCGGCCGTGAATCCCAGCGCCGGCAGGAGCCAGAGCCAGGCGGCGCTCTCGCGCAGGACGAGCTGGCCGAGCAGGACCACCGGCACGGCGGCGAGCAGCACGGCCGCCGTGCGCAGCAGGATGAGCCGCTCGAGCGGGTAGGGCGTGCTGCTCTCCTGCTCCAGCACGGGTCCCGCTTCCGGGCCGAAGGCGATCGCGACGCCGAGCACCGGCATGATGGGCGCGATCATGAGCACCAAGGTGGCGCTTCCGGCGTGCATCGACAGCACCCCGGCCAGGGCGAAGGTGACCGCCAGGGCGAGGGCGCAGATCCACGAGCCCCGCAGCGCCGGTGCGGCTGCGGCCAGTGTCGCGTCGCCAGGTGGCAGGCCGAGTCGGACGAGGAGCCGCTCGAGCCGCGAGGCACGGGGCAGCTCGATCGCATCGCGTACCGCCGCCCAGACGTCTGTGAAGTCCACGGGCGCGGGGGAGGGTGCGTCGGGAACGAGCCCAGCGGCATACGGCATGGGGTTCATCGACGTCGCGACGGCGGCCTGACACGCGGGGCAGACCACGACGTGCTGCTCGACCGACATCGACACGAGGCCGTCGGCCTCGCCGAGCACCCAGGCTCGCAGGTCGGCGGGACGCACGTGGTGCGTGCTCATGACGGTCTCCCTTCCAGGAGGCTGGCCCGGAGGCTCGCCTTGGCGCGATGGACTCGGGTCTTCACGGTGTTCTGGGGGATGCCGAGCAGCTGCCCGGCCTCCCTGGTCGTGAGGCCGTCGAGCACCGTGGCCTGGATGACGGCGCGCAGCTCGGACGGGAGGCGGGCCATCGCCCGGCCGAGGTCGCCGTACTCGACGCCGCTCAGCAGCTCGTCCTCGAGGCTCGGGGACATGGCGGTCGACGCGCCGGGGTCACGCAGGAGGGGCACGTTGTGGCGTCGGCGCAGGCGGCTGACCAGCTGGCGAATCGCGATGCCCCACAGCCAGGCGCCGACCTCGCCCCTGCCCTGGTAGCGGCCCGCACCCTGCCACGCGGCGACGAACGTGTCCTGTAGGACGTCCGCCACGACCTCACCATCGTTGCAGCGGCGAGTGAGCCGCACTGAGAGCCAGGGCGCATGACGGTCATAGAGCTGTTGGAGGGCAGCGAGGTCGCCCTCGGCCAGAGCCTCGAGGAGGGCCTGGTCGTCTCGGACGACACCATCAGCCATATCCCTACTGTCGACCTCGGGGCTCCGATCGGTTCTCGTTTCGTTGACACCGGGTCGGCGTCAGATCCGACAATGGCATCCATGCGCTATGCACTGACCGGGGCAACCGGCTTCGTCGGCGGCGAGCTCGCGCGTCAGCTCATCGACGCTGGTCACGAGGTGGCCGCGCTGGTGCGCTCTCCGGCTCGCGCCATCCAGCTCGACGCCATCGGGGTCGACCTGGTGGAGGGGGACCTCGACGACAGCGACGCGCTCGACCGACTCCTCGCGGGGGCGGACGGGCTCTTCCACGTGGCCGGCTGGTACAAGGTCGGTCAGCGGGATCCGTCTCCGGGCGAGCGCGTCAACGTGGAGGGGACACGCAACGTCCTCTCCGCTGCCCAGCGCGCCGGGACACCGAGGGTCGTCTACACGAGCACTCTGGCCGTCAACTCCGACACGCGCGGTCGCATCCTCGACGAGAGCCACCAGCACCACGGCGGCCACATCTCGGCGTACGACCGGACCAAGGCCGAGGCGCACGTCGTGGCAAAGGAGTTCGCGACGGCAGGGCTACCGGTCGTCATCGTCATGCCCGGCGCCATCTACGGACCTGGCGACACTTCCCAGACCGGCGAGCTCATCAGACAGGTGGTGGCGGGCAAGCGACCTGCGGCTCCGGCTGGCGGTGGTCGGTTCACCTGGGCCCACGTCAGCGACATCGCTCGGGGACACATCCTCGCGATGGAGCGTGGCGTACCGGGGGAGAGCTACATGCTCGCCGGGGAACCGGCGACGCTGGAGAAACTCCTGAACCAGGTCGCTGCCGTCGCCGGGACCAAGGGGCCGGTTCTGGTACCGGCTGGGTTGCTGCGCGCGACCGAGCGGATCATGGCCCCGGTTGCTCGGGCTGGTGCCGCTGCCGCCGATGTACCACCCGGAGTCGCTCCGTGCCGCGTTGGCCGACTACCTCGGCACGCGAGCCAAGGCCGAGAGAGACCTCGGCTGGGATCCGCGACCTCTGAGCGAGGGGTTGGCCCAGACCGTGGCCGCCCTCCGCGAGAAGGGTTGAGTCACAACCACATTGGCCGTATGCCGCTGAGCTGGCTTCCCGCTCCCGCTGCACTCAGGCGTCAGCGGAGGATCGCGACCGAGGGCGTCGAGGAGGATCTCGACCTCCGGCTCGCTCGACGACGAGGGGCGGAGCGAGGCGCACCGTCGAGCCGTGGGTGTCCTTGACGAGCACGCCGTGCTCGAGGAGCCGGTGCGAGGCCTCCCGCCCGGTCAGCCAGCCGACGGGTCGATGTCGACGCCCGCCCACAGCCCGCGGCACCGCATGCGCTCGACGCCGTGGCCGACGAGCGTCGCGAGGCCGTCCTCGAGCACCGCCCCGAGCCGGCCGCGCCCGCTGCTGGTACTCGCCGGTCGCGAGGAGCCCGACGACCGCCTGGCCCGACGGCCGCCGCGAGCGGGTTGCCGCCGAAGGTCGACCCGTGGCTGCCGGGGGTGAAGACGCCGAGCACGTCACGTCCGCGACGATCGCCGACACCGGGACGATGCCGCCGCCGAGCGCCTTGCCGAGGATGTAGATGTCGGGCACGACGCCCTCGATGTCGCAGGCGAAGGTCGTGCCGGTGCGGCCCAGCCCGGACTGGATCTCGTCGGCGACCATGAGCACGTTGCGGCGCCGGGTCAGGTCGCGCACGTCGCGCAGCCAGCCGTCGCGGCGGGAGGATGACGCCGCCCTCGCCCTGGATCGGCTCGAGCAGCACGGCGACGGTGTCGTCGGTGATCGCCGCCTCGAGGGCCCCGATGTCGCCGAAGGGCACCATGTCGAAGCCCGGCGTGTAGGGGCCGTAGTGGTCGTGCGCCACCGGGTCGTCGGAGAAGCTGATGATCGTCGTCGTGCGGCCGTGGAAGTTGCCGGCCATGACGACGATCCGCGCCCGGCCGTCCGGCACGCCCTTGACCTCGTAGCCCCACCGGCGGGCCGTCTTGATCGCCGTCTCGACGGCCTCGGCGCCGGTGTTCATCGGCAGCACGAGCTCCTTGCCGGCGAGCGTCGCGAGGTCGCGGCAGAAGGGCGCCGAGCCGGTCGCTGTGGAAGGCGCGGCTCGTCAGGGTCAGGCGGTCGAGCTGCGTCCGCGCCGCGGCGACGAGGGTCGGGTGAAGGTGCCCGAAGTTGAGGGCCGAGTAGCCGGCCAGGGCGTCGAGGTAGCGCCGGCCCGTCGACGTCGGTGACCCAGGCGCCCTCGGCGTGCGAGATGACGACGGGCAGCGGGTGGTAGTTGCTCGCCACCCACTCCTCGGCCAGGGAGACGTGCTCGTGCGTGGGCGTGCCGAGGTCGGGACGGTCTGCTCACGGGCCCCGGGTCGTGCGGCCGTGTCGCTCACCCTTCGATCGTGGCACTGTGGGCCGACACCGGCCGGAATGTGAGCGTGATCTCGGGCCTCGGATCGCCGGCGGGCCGGCGCATCCCGGTGGGAGACTCGGCGGGCGGGTCCCGCAGCCAGGACTACCCAGTTCGGGTGTGTCGGTCACGTCGGCGACCCAGCCGCGGAGATGCGCCATGAGCACCACATGGACACGCCGTCACGCACCCGCGTCGTCATCCTCGGAGCCGCCGGCCGCGACTTCCACGACTTCAACGTCGTCTTCCGCGACGACCCGCGACCACGAGGTCGTCGCCTTCACCGCGACCCAGATCCCCGACATCGACGGGCGGCGCTATCCGCCGGAGCTCGCGGCGACCCTCTATCCGCAGGGCATCCCGATCGTCGCGGAGGACGAGCTGACCGATCTGATCGAGCGCGAGCAGCGTCGACGTCGTCGTCTTCGCCTACTCGGACGTGCGCCACGAGCAGGTCATGCACGTGGCGTCGCGATGCATCGCAGCGGGTGCGGACTTCCGGCTGCACAGCGCGCGGACGCACCATGTTGCGCAGCACGCCGCCCGGTGGTCGCCGTGACGGCCGTGCGCACCGGCGTCGGCAAGAGCCAGACCACCCGCTACCTGTCGCGGATGCTGCGCGACCTCGGCCAGCGCGTCGTCGCGATCCGCCACCCCATGCCCTACGGCGACCTCGCTGCCCAGGCCTGCCAGCGGTTCGCGACGTACGCCGACCTCGACCGCCACGAGTGCACCATCGAGGAGCGGGAGGAGTACGAGCCGCACATCGACGCTGGCGTCGTCGTCTATGCCGGCGTCGACTACGAGCAGATCCTCCGCGCGGCCGAGCAGGAGGCCGACGTCATCCTCTGGGATGGCGGCAACAACGACCTGCCGTTCTACGTGCCCGACCTGCACATCGTGCTCGCCGACCCGCTGCGCGCCGGGCGACGAGGACGGCTACCACCCGGGCGAGGCCAACCTGCGGATGGCGCGACGTCGTCGTCGTCACCAAGTGCGACTGCGCTCGACCGGAGGACATCGAGGCGGTCGAGGCGCACGGTTCGGCGGCTCAACCCGCGGCGCCACGGTGCTTCGCGCCGACAGCCCTGTGACCGTCGACGACGTCGGCGGTCGTGGCGGGCAAGCGGCGTCATCGTCGTCGAGGACGGCCCGACGCTGACGCACGGCTCGATGAGCTACGGCGCGGCGGTCGTCGGTGCCCGCGCGGCCGGCGCCGCGGAGATCGTCGACCCGAGCCCCGTATGCCGTCGGGTCCATCGGCGTACGACCTACGCGAAGTACCCCAACGCGCGAGGGGTCCTCCCTGCCATGGGCTACGGCGAGGCCCAGGTCCGCGACCTCGAGGCGACGATCGAGGCGACGATCGCAGCCACGGGTGCCGATGCCGTCGTGTCGGGCACGCCCATCGACCTGGGGCGCATCCTCAGCGTGAGCAAGCCGCTCGTCCGAGCCCGCTACGAGCTGCGCGAGCACACCCCGGGCGGGCTCGAAGCGGCGGTTCGCGAGGTGCTCTCCCGACCCCTGACTGTTGGGTCACAGACGGAGGTCGCCACCCACTGACGGCGTATCGTCAAGAGTGTCAGGGGTATTTTCCTTGGGGGTCATCATGCGAACACGTCATATCGTCTCGCTGGTCATCGGCATTCTTCTGCTGGCCCCGGCGCTGGGGCTGCTCATCGGTGGTGGCGCCATCGGGGTCTATGAACTGGCCGCCCGGAACGACAACGGGTGGCACGCGGTGGACATCGACCGGCTGCAGTCCGAGGGTGCCGCCGTCACGACGGGCGACGCCGTCATCGACTTCCGGGGCCCGGCCGGCCTCGTCGACTGGATCGACCTCGACTTCAGGTTCCGGGCCACCCCGGTGAACGGCCAAGAGGCCTTCGTCGGGGTCGCCCCGACGAGTGAGCTCAACGCCTACCTCGGTGGCGTCAGGCGAGACGAGGCCGTCATCGTCAACTGGAACGGGACGGTGCGGTACCGGCACGTCGCCGGCACGGACGCCGCCGTTGCGACGCCCGCCGGGCAGGACTTCTGGGTGGCCCGGGCCACCGGGCCCGGCACGCAGGAGCTGACCTGGACGCCTACCACGGGGCGCTGGTCGGCCGCGTTCCTCAACGCCTCCGGTGAGCCGGGCGTCGCGATGAACGTCCAGGCAGCGGTTCGCTCGGGCGCGCTGGCCGGCATCGCCATCGGGCTCCTCGTGGCCGGGATCGTGCTGGCGGTCATCGGGACCATCCTGGTCGTCTATGCCGTGTCGAACAGGCCCCCGACCTCCGGTGCCACCCCGGGCGGCGGCGCCGTGCCGCTCGCAGCGGCGGCACCACCGCCCTTCGCCACGGCGCCACCGCCGGTCGGCGCGCCACCGCCTGTCGTCGCGGCGCCTCCACCTGACAGGCGGGCTGACGTCGCGAGCGTGGACGCGGCCAAGCCCCATCCGCTGGTGCTCGAGGCCCGACTGGCCCCGGACCTGTCCAGATGGCTGTGGCTGGTCAAGTGGTTCCTGGCGATCCCGCACTTCATCGTGCTGTTCTTCTTGTGGTGCGCCGTCGTGGTCACCACGATCATCGCGTGGTTCGCCATCCTCTTCACGGCGCGCTACCCGCGCAGCCTCTTCGACTTCAACGTCGGGGTCCTGCGGTGGACCTGGCGGGTCTCGCACTACTGCGGGACCGGTGGCCTCGGCACGGACCGCTATCCACCGTTCACGCTCGATGCGCTACCGGACGACGACACGCGGCTCACGGTCGACTACCCCGAGCACCTCTCGCGCGGCCTGATCTTCGTCAAGTGGCTCCTCCTGCTGCCGCACTGGATCATCGTCGCGATCATCGCCGGGACCCAGTCCCACACGAATGAGAACGGCGTTCAGGTCGGGGGCTGGCCGGGCATCCTGGCGCTGATCACCTTCGTCGCCGGGGTGGTGCTGCTCTTCAACGGCACACCGAACCGGGGCCTCTTCGACGTCATCGTGGGCCTCAACCGGTGGACCACCCGCGTCGGGGTCTATGCGCTGCTCATGACTGATGTGTACCCGCCGTTCCGTTACGACGGCGGCGGTACCGAGCCGTGGGTCCACACGCCGCCGGGGCCGGGAACTCCGCCGATCGAGGCGGCTGCGCCGGGTGCTGGGGCAATGCTTCCGCCGCCGAGTGCACCGGGTTCGCCGACGGACCCGCCACGCCAGGAGCAGGCGCAGCCATGACGACCCACGTCAGTCAGACCGGGCCGTCCGTCGCCGGGAGACGGGCCGGCTACGCGGTGGCGATGACGGTCAACCTCATCCTGCTCTTCCTCGTCAATGTGACCCCGGGTTGGCAGGCGGTGCCCTTCCTCACCGAGAGCACGACCGACGTGCTGCTGCTGGTGAACCTCTCGATGGCTTCCGCGGTGGTCGCCAACGCGGTGTACTCGGTGTTCGATCCGCCATGGGTGCGGGCACTCGGCGATGCGCTGACCACGTCGGTGGGACTCGCTTCACTGGTCCGGATCTGGCAGGTGTTCCCCTTCGACTTCGACACCACCGCGGTGCCGTGGGACCTGGTCGCACGCTGGGTGATCGGGGTGGGCATCTTTGGGTGCATTGTCGCGATCATCGTGGCGCTCGTGCGGTTCGTCCGAGCCCTCGCGGCTCAGGCGGGCCGCTGAGCGGGGGCGGTCGCCCCGCATCGACGGCGCGGACCTCGACCTGATTGGCAGGGTGGTGCGGCGCGCTCGCCTGGGCCCGCGGCCGGTGGAGGTCGGCCACGGGACCCGCCTCGATGCGTCCACGCACCACTGGGCGTGTCACCTCGCCACCAACTCGTCCCGGCGCAGCAGATCCGCCGCTCCGCGAGAAGTGGAATGCGTCCCATGTTCCTCCCTCCGGTCGCGTCCGTGTACTGGGACTTGGCCTAGTCTTTCGTCGGGGAGGTTGTGATGGATCACAGTTCGGTCGTTCCACTCTCGTGGCGTCACGCAACGGTTGCCGTCCGTGGGACTCCTCTGGCGGAGGCCTTGGAGCAGCACCGGGACGAACTTGCCGCGGCGATGCTGAGCCGACTTCGTGCCGAGCTCCCGAGCTACGCCACGTTGGCTGGCGCCAGGCCCGACGATCAGCCCGACGGTCAGATGAGCGACATGGCGCGGCTGTTCCTCGGCTACTACATCCATGCCTTCCGCCGCCGGGAGCTGCCCACCCAGGAGATGCTCGCTCCGGTGAGGGGCGCTGCGGAACGGCGCGCCGTCGGCGGCGTGCCGATGGAGGAGGTGATGTCCGCTTTCCACCTTGCCGCTGGAACCGTCACGGAAGAGGTCGCCAGGCTGGCAGGTGTCGACGACGCCGGAGCCGCCGTCGCCGTCCAGTCCTTCGGGTTCGACCTCGTCCGGGTCGTCGCCGTCGCCGTGGCGACCGGCTACACGAGCGAGCGACAGTCGATCCTCGGCGAGGAGCTCGCCACGCGTCAGACGCTCGTCGCAGACCTGCTCGACGGCACCGCGACCGATGAGTCGGCGCTTCGAGCTGGCGTCCGCCTGCCCGCCGCCTACATCGTCGCCGCGTTCTCGCTCGGGCAGCGGGATCTCCCGGAGGACGACGATGGGGTGCGCCGCGCGATCCGGCGCATCCAGCACGAGGCGACCCGGATTGTCGACGAGCCCGTGCTCTGGGCATCACCTCGCTCCGGTTGGATCGCGTTCGTGCCCCGCCCGGCTGGTCCGGACTGGGTGTCGATGGAAGACCGGGCCTGGTTGGCACTGTCGCACCGGCGCGTGCAGGCAGTCGTCGACGTGCCCATCTACACGGGTTGGGCGGCGGCCGCGCCCCAGGACGTGTCCGAGGCGGCCAAGCTGGCGAGGGAGGTCTGTGACGTCGTCCGGGCAACCCGGCGCCCGCCCGGGATCTACTCCCTCGACGACGTCCTCGTCGACTTTCAGCTGATGCGAGCCAGTCCGGCGCAGGAGCGCTTCAAGGAGATGCTCACGCCCTTGACGGGTCGGCACGAGCTGCTTCAGACCCTGCGCACGTATGTCCTGACCGGGCGCGACCGGAGGCGGACTGCCCAGCTGCTGCACCTGCATCCCAACAGCGTCGACAACCGGCTCCGACGCTGTGCGGATCTGTCGGGCCTCGACGCGACCGACGCCGAGGAGGCCATCGTCATCCGGGCAGCCCTGCTCGCGTGGCCCGCCGACGAGCCGATCTTGCCGTATGCCGGTGAGCCGGCTCAGCGGCATACGGCACAGTGAGTGCCCCGCCGCCCCAGGAAGGAAGGAGCTCAGCGGTCAGCGGGCCAGGGCATGGCCTGCGTCGGTAGCTGCTCGGAGTGCCGCGCCTCCTCGGAGGCTCCCCCGAGCGCATGGGCGAGGCCGAGTGCCAGCCCGGTGACCTCCTCGTCCCCCAGACCCAGCCGGACCGCCACAGCGGCCGCGTTGGGTGGACGGTCCGCCGGGCTCTTCTGCAGGCAGTCGTGGATGACCTGCGCGAGGTCGTCCGGGACGTCGTCCGGCAGCGACGGCGGCGACTCGTTGACGTGGCTGAGAGCCGTGGCGATGGGCGTGCCTCGATCGAAGGGGCGGCTGCCCGAAAGCATCTCGTGCCCCACCACGCCGAGCGCGTAGAGGTCGCTGGAGCCGGTGGCTGGCTGGCCCATGGCCTGCTCCGGGCTGATGTAGTTGGGCGTGCCGAGCATCTCGCCGTGCTGGGTGTGCCCGGACGCGTCGAGGGCGCGCGCGATGCCGAAGTCGGTCAGCTTCACGACGCCGTCAGGTCGCACGAGGATGTTGGCCGGCTTGACATCGCGATGGATGACGCGGGCCTCGTGGGCGACGGCCAGAGCCAGGGCGGCCTGCCCGAGGATCGAGCGCACCTCAGCCGGGGGGAGCGGCCCGCGCTCACGGAGGATGGCCGACAGCGGCTCACCGGCGACGAGCTCCATGACGAGGTAGGCGAGGCCGTCATCCTCGCCGTAGTCGAAGACCGTGGCGATGTTGGTGTGGCATGAGCCCGCGGAGTGGACGGCCTCGTCGCGGAAGCGCAGGGCGAAGAGCTGCTCGTGGTCGGAGTCGGGCCGCATGATCTTGATCGCGACCAGGCGCTGGAGGACCTCGTCGTTGCCGGCCCAGACGTCGGCCATGCCGCCCGAGGCGATGCGGCTCTCGAGGTGGTACCGGTCGCCGAGGACGAATCCCTCGTGGAGTCGGTTCATATCACGGGCACCCATGGCCTTTCGGACGGAAGGTGCACGTCGTTTGACATCTCAGGGGCCTTCGTCAGCAGGAATCATACGCGAGCGCTTTGGGCGAACGGGCCTCCAGCACCAGGCTCGGGAGCGCCGCCCAGCCTTGTACTCGTACCCACCTGGCCCGCCACCAACCTACGTCGGCAAGGGCGATATGTGGAGTTTGGCTACTCCGGTGACGACTCCCGGGGCCCCGAGGCCGCGTCGTCGTCGAAGGCCGAGTGGGTGTCGTCGGGCACGGTCGGCGTGGTCGGCTCAGGCTGCGGCTTGTGCTCGACGAGCTTGTCGATGCCCTTGTCGACCTGCGCGCGCACCTTGGTGACCGTGTCGGCGTGCTTGCCGCCGGTCTTTTCGTCGATCGTCTGCGTCGCCTTGTTGAGCGCTCCATCGACCTTCTCGCGGTTCTCGGCCGCGTAGCCGGCGGCGAGGCCGAGCGCGGCCTTGACCACCTCGACCACGGCGTCGCCGAAGTCCTTGGCCTTGCCCTGGAGGTTGACCTCGTCGGCCTTGTGCTTCATCTGCTCACCGAACGTCACCTTTGTCTCCTTACCCCGTGAGTGAACTCCTACTCGGTGAACGGCCGCGCCGTGCTCGTCGTTCCCGGCGACGGCCCGACCGCACTGCCGCCAGATCGGGGCCGTGGTCCCGAACGGGCGGGCTTGGGGCCGATGTTTCCACCAACTGGGAATCGTGGTCCTGAACTGGCGGGGTCAGCGGAAGGCGGCCTCGCCCGTGAGGGCCTGGCCGATGACGAGCTGGTGGACCTCGGACGTGCCCTCGTAGGTGAGCACCGACTCGAGGTTGTTGGCGTGCCGCATGACCGGGTACTCCAGCGTGATCCCGGCGGCGCCGAGGATCGTCCGGCACTCGCGCGCGATGGCGATGGCCTCGCGCACGTTGTTGAGCTTGCCGAGGCTGACCTGCTCGGAGCGGAGCCGGCCCTCGTCCTTGAGTCGGCCGAGGTGGAGGGCGAGCAGCATGCCCTTGCCCAGCTCGAGGGCCATGTCGGCGAGCTTGGCCTGGGTGAGCTGGTAGGAGGCGAGCGGCCGGTCGAAGATCTCCCGCTCCTGCGCGTAGCGCGATGGCCGTCTCCAGGCAGTCGCGGGCCGCGCCCAGCGAGCCGAAGATGATGCCGTAGCGGGCCTCGTTGAGGCAGGAGAGCGGACCGGACAGCCCGACGGCCTCGGGCAGTATCGCGGAGGCCGGCAGCCGAACCTCGTCGAGGACGAGCTCGCTCGTCACCGACGCGCGCAGCGAGAGCTTCTTTGTGATCTCGGGCGCGGAGAAGCCGGGCGTGTCGGTGGGGACGACGAAGCCGCGGATGCGGTCGTCGGTCTGGGCCCAGACGACGGCCACGTCGGCGATGGAGCCGTTCGTGATCCACATCTTGGTGCCGGTGAGGACCCAGTCGTCACCGTCGCGGCGGGCGCGGGTGCGCATGCCGGCCGGGTTGGAGCCGAAGTCCGGCTCGGTGAGGCCGAAGCAGCCGATCGCCTCGCCGGCCGCCATGCGGGGAAGCCACTCCTGCTTCTGCTCCTCGGAGCCGTGCTTCCAGATGGCGAACATGGCGAGCGAGCCCTGGACCGAGACGAGCGAGCGGATGCCGGAGTCGCCGGCCTCGAGCTCCATGCAGGCCAGGCCGTAGGCGGTCGCGCTCGTGCCGGCGCAGCCGTAGCCCTCGAGGTGCATCCCGAGCACTCCGAGCGCACCGAGCTGCCGGGCCAGCTCCCGCACCGGCAGGTCCCCGTCCTCGAACCACTGGCCGACCTCGGGCTTGATCTTGTTGTCGACGAAGTGGCGGACGGCGTCGCGGATGGCCCGGTCGTCCTCGCCGATGAGGTGGTCCGTGTCGAACAGGCGGAGCGGGGCGATGGGTGTGTGACGTGCCATGGATCGATCGTCTCTCGTTTCAGGGCCGCGTGGGCGATGCCATGAACTCTTACCTAACAGTGTTTGGATGTTAACCTAACGACGTTAGTTTCCACAAGAGGGAGGGCCATGCCGCGGCCGCGCACGCCACTGCTCAGCCGGGAGCGCATCCGTGATGTCGCGCTCGAGCTCATCGACGAG
The DNA here is from genome assembly GCA_963826445.1 of uncultured Actinomycetota bacterium. Lineage (GTDB taxonomy): Bacteria > Actinomycetota > Actinomycetes > Actinomycetales > Dermatophilaceae > Intrasporangium. Next base: position 510,709 of record CAWGXD010000008.1, on the reverse strand, counting down.
CACGGGCTGTCGGCGCTCTCGATGCGCCGCCTCGCCGACGCCTTGGGGGTGCAGGCCGCCTCGCTCTACACCCATTACGCGACGAAGGACGACGTCCTCGACGCCGTCGCCAACAAGCTCATCGCGGAGGTCGACACGAGCGGCTTCGAGCAGGGCTGGCGCCAGGGACTGCTGACGTGGGCCCGCTCGTACCATGCCGCCCTCACGGCCCACCCCAACGCCGCGCCGATCATCGCGTCGGGGACCCAGCGCCGGGACGAGTTCCTCGACATGGCCAACGCCGTGCACGGCGGACTGGTCGGCGGTGGATGGCCGGCCAGACGGGCCACCGAGATCTCCGGGGCCGTCAAGTACCTCGTCATCGGCGCCGCGTCCACGCCGTTCGCCTCCGGGTTCGCCGACGACGTGCAGGTCTACCTCGACCGCTACCCGCACCTGACGCAGGCCCATCGGTTGCGCTCGGACGCTGCTCGGATCGACCGCGACAGCTTCGAGCTGGGCCTGCAGGCGCTGGTCCGCGGCCTCGAGCCGGGGCCCGGATAGGTTGTGCCTGTGGATACCGATGCCGTCCTGACGCTGCTCAAGGACGTGGCCGAGGAGGTCATCAACCCGAGGTTCCGCGCCCTGGCCACCGGAGAGATCCACGAGAAGAACCCGGGCGACCTCGTCACGGTCGCCGACCACGAGGCCGAGGTCCTCATCACCAGGGCCCTCAACGCCGCCTACCCGGATGCCGTGGTGCTCGGTGAGGAGGCGCACGCGGCTCAGGGACTGCTGCTCGAGGCCTATACATCGGCGCGGCACGCGTTCACGGTCGACCCTGTCGACGGCACCAAGAACTTCGTGCACGGATCGCCCGACCATGCCGTCATGGTGGGCGAGGTCCGCAACGGCGTGGGGGTCCGTGGCTGGATCTGGCAGCCGCAGCACGGCCTCGCGTACGTCGCCGAGCGCGGGGCGGGCGCCTACCGCAACGGCGAGCGCCTGCACCGCAACGCCCCGGACGAGACCGCGCTGGCCGGGCGGACCTCGCGACGCACGTGGCTCGGCAAGGCCTTCGGCGACCTCGCGCCGCTCACCCTGACGTGGGTCTCCTGTGGCATCGACTACCCCAAGCTCGTCGAGGGCGAGACCGACTACCTGCTCTACGGCTCGACCCGACCCTGGGACCACGTGCCCGGCTCGCTCATCGTCCACGAGGCGGGCGGCCTCGTCGGGCGGACGGACGGCCAGCCCTACGTCGCCAGCGACATCGCGGCCCCAGGCTTGGTCGCCGCCGCCAGCCCAGCGGCATACGACCTGGTGGTTGAGGCGTTCAACGGCAAACGATGATGCCGTATGCCGCTGAGTTGGCTTGCGCTGCAACCCCGCTCGCGTGGGTGGCTCAGTCGCGCCCTGCGGAGAGCACGTCGGCGAGGTCGTAGCTGACGGGCTCCTCGAGCTGCTCGAAGGTGCACGACTCGGGTGTGCGGTCGTCTCGCCACCGCACGAACTGTGCCGTGTGGCGGAAGCGGTTGCCCTCCATGTGGTCGTAGCGGACCTCGACGACCCGCTCGGGCCGCAGCGGCGTGAAGGAGAGGTCCTTCTGGTTGTTCCACCGGGAGAACTCGGAGGACCGTGGCGTCCGCACCCCCTCCTCCGGCTTGGCCCAGTTCCAGGGATGGTCGTCCCACTCGGCGACGAGGGGCTGCAGCTCCTCGTAGAGCTCACGCCGCCGGGCCATCGGGAACGCGCCGATGACACCGACGCTGGCAAGGTTGCCGTCCGCGTCGTAGAGGCCGAGCAGGAGCGAGCCGATCGCCTCGGCGTCGGTCTTGTGGGTGCGGTAGCCCGCGACGACGCAGTCGGCCGTGCGCTCGTGCTTGATCTTGAACATGAGCCGCTTGTCCGGCTCGTAGCGCACGTCGACCGGCTTGGCGATGACGCCGTCCAGGCCGGCTCCCTCGAACTGCTCGAACCAGTCCTTGGCCTCGTCCCGGTCCGAGGTCATCGCCGTGAGGTGGATCGGAGCCTCCGCCTTGGCGAGCGCCTGCTCCAGTGCGGCGCGGCGCTCGCTGAAGGGACGGTCCGTGAAGTTCTCGTCGTCGAGGGCCAACAGGTCGAAGGCGACGAAGCTCGCGGGCGTCTCGAGGGACAGCTTGCGCACCCGCGACGCGGCAGGGTGGATCCGCTGCTGCAGCAGCTCGAAGTCGAGCCGGTTGCCGTCCGTGGGGTCGATGAGGATGATCTCGCCGTCGATGACGGCCCGCTCGGGAAAGCTGGCCTTGACGGCCTCGACGATGTCGGGGAAGTACCGGGTCATCGGCTTCTCGTTGCGGCTGCCGATCTCGACCTCGTCTCCAGAGCGGAAGATGATCGAGCGGAAGCCGTCCCACTTCGGCTCGTAGACGACCTCGCCCCTGACCGCGCCGAAGTCCTTGACCGCCTTGGCCAGCATCGGCGGGACTGGCGGCGGCACGGGGCCCCAGAGCCCACGCAGCTCGGCGTCGCGCTCGGCCTTGGGCGCCATGTACTCGTCGTCGGACTTGTCCTGCCGGCGCTTGCTCGGCTGGACGCGGGGCGGCTCGCCGGGCATCTTCGGGTAGTCGGGCGGGAAGTTCAGCTCACCGAGACCACGCTCGACGTCCTTGTCCCACAGGGCAATGGCATTCGCCACATCACCCACGGCGGTATCGATGCCGGCCCACGCGTCCCCGCGATCGGCCACGAGCGCCGGGACGGTGCGGATCGTCAACGCCCGGGGGTCTGTGTCGCGCAGCTCCTCCCACGTGACCGGGGTGGAGACCGGGGCGCCGGGCAGTGGACGCGGGGAGTAGGCCGAGGCGATGGTTCGGTCACGGCATGCCTGGTTGAAGTCGACGAAGATGCGCTCGCCTCGCTCCTCCTTCCACCACGAGGTCGTCACGAGATCGGGCAGGCGCCGCTCCAGCTCGCGGGCGATGCCGATGACACCGTGCCTGACGTCGAGGAACTCGTGGGTCGGGGCGATGCGGGCATAGACGTGGACGCCGCGGTTGCCGGACGTCTTCGCCCAGGCCGTCAGGCCGATCTCGGCCATGACCTCGCGCAGCGCGAACGCTGCCTCGACCGCGTCGCGGAAGTCACGCCCCGGTTGGGGGTCGAGGTCGATCCGCAGCTCGTCCGGGTTGTCGACGTTCGCCGTGCGCACCGGCCAGGGGTGGAAGGTGATCGCGTTCATCTGCACGGCCCACATCGCGCTCGCGACCTCGTCGAAGACGAGCTGCAGGTGCTTGCGGCCGGAAGGATAGGTGCACATCACCGTGCGCGTGAACTCGGGCACGCCCTTGGGCGGGTTCTTGCTGAAGAACTCCTCGCCTTCAATGCCCTCCGGGAAGCGCTGGAGCGTCACGGGTCGGTCGCCGAGGGCCCGCAGGAGCGGATCGCCCACAGCGAGCACGTAGTTGGCCAGATCCAGCTTGGTGACGGGCTCGCCGTCAGCCATCCCGTTTGCGGGCCACAGCACCCGGTCAGGGCTGGAGATCCGCACGTCGCGGACGGTGCCGTCTGGGCCGGGGACCTCGAGTACCGCTGGCTTGGCGCTCACGGCTCGATCGTATGCCGCTGGGCCGACACCGCGCCCAGCCACCGTTCCGCACCTCCCGCCCTTCCCGTCGAGTGTGCAGTCAGCGCCCGAGTGGACGAAAAGGCGGTCAGCTGTGGACCACGAGGCTCACCACGTTGAGAAGGGCGATGCCGATGGCGGCGACGAAGGGGACGCGTCCCTTGGCAGTGACCGCGATGACCGCCAGGACGGTACAACCAACGAGCAGGACGGCGGAGGTCGGGTCGAGTCCCGGTCCCACAGCGGCGACAACGGATCCGGCCAGGAGGACGGCGGGTGCGACGACACGCACGACCGGTGCTCCGAGCCTGTGGGGGAGGCCCTGCACACCAGTGGCGGCGTCGTCGGCGAGATCCGGAAGTGCATTGAGGAAGTGCGCGCCGACGCCGAGCAGTCCACCGGTCACCATGACCCACGCGGGCGGCCACTCGGGCGTCGGGAGGGCGAGGGTGACGACGGCCGGAAGGATCGCGAAGGCCAGGGCGTAGGGCAGCGGCGAGAGCGGGGTCCGCTTGAACCAGAGGTTGTAGGCCCAGCCGGAAGCGACACCGAGCACGAGGTGGACCGTCCCTGCGGCGATCCCGCACGCGAAAGAGAGGAGGACGCAGGCGGCGAGGGCGGTGATCGTCGCGGTGCGCACGGTTCCCTCAGCGACGTCGCCGCGGGCGATCGGCTTGTCGCCCCGGCCGACGGCGCGGTCGCGGGAGGCGTCGATGAGGTCGTTCGACCAGCCGATCGAGAGCTGGCCGGCGAAGACGGCCGCGGTGACGAGCAGACCGCGGGGCAGCGTGTGTCCGGCCGAGGCAGCGAGCAGGGCAGTGAAGGTCGTGACCGCCACGGTGGGGCCCGGGTGGCAGGACAGCGCCAGACCGCGGATGGCCCCGACTGTCGACACGACTCGAGCGTAGAGCCCTGATCCGCGGAACCTCTGGCTCTGGTGCTCGAGTCAGCAGAGGGTCAGGCTGCGGCCGCGTCCCAACTGCCTCCGGCACCCACCCGGATCGAAGTGGACCCAACGCGTCACACCAGAGTGTGCAGGCGCCCGTAGATGCGGCCCTTGGCCTGAGGGTGCTGACGTTGTCCGACCGCGAGGGCGATCCTTGGCCGTTTGGGTGAGATTCCGGCCAAACGAGCAAGGGTCGGCCCAGCGACCGGCCCTCGCCAATGCCCCTATCGGCGCTGTGGCGCTTAGGCTGACGGCGTGAGCCACCTAGCGGCTGTCGAAGGCGTCCTACCGGAGCACACCTACGCGCAGGCCGACATCACCGCGGCGTTCGCGGGAGTGTTGGGCGCGGTCGGGTCTGGCCGGGAGGTACTCGAGCGTCTCCACGCCAATGCCGGTGTCAGCCAGCGGCACCTCGCGTTGCCCCTCGAGCGCTACTGGGAGCTGGCCGATTTCGGCGAGGCCAACGATGAGTTCATCCGCGTCGCCACTCAGCTCGGCGCCCATGCCGTGACCAAGGCCTTGGCTGCCGCAGGGGTCGGCCCCGGGGACGTCGACCTCATCGTCTCCACGACGATCACCGGGCTCGCTGTCCCGTCGCTCGAGGCGCGTATCGCCGCAGAGATGGGCCTGCGTGATGACGTCAAGCGGGTGCCGCTCGTGGGCCTCGGGTGCGTCGCTGGCGCGGCCGGCATCGCCAGGGTCCACGACTACCTCCTCGGCCACCCGGACGACGTCGCCGTCCTCCTGTCGGTCGAGCTCTGCAGCCTCACGGTCCAGCGCGACGACGCGTCGCTGGCGAACCTCGTCGCAAGCGGCCTGTTCGGGGACGGCGCCGCAGCGGTCGTCATGGTGGGGTCCGGCCGGGCCCCCGGCCTGGCCGCCGATCAGCCCTGCGTCGTGGCCACGCGGAGCAGGCTCTACGCCGACACCGAGCGAGCCATGGGCTGGGACGTCGGTGCGACGGGGCTGCGCATCGTCCTGGGCGTCGAAGTGCCCGACCTCGTCCGCAGCAACGTCCGTGGCGACGTGGACCGGTTCCTCGGTGACCACGGACTCACCCGCGCGGACATTGGCTGGTGGGTCGCCCATCCCGGCGGCCCGAAGGTGCTCGAGGCCATGGAGGAGGCGCTTGAGGTCGACCGGGACGCGCTCATCGTCACCTGGCGCTCTCTCGACCAGATCGGCAACCTCAGCTCGGCGTCAGTCCTCCACGTCCTTGCCGACACGTTGCGTGACCGCACCCCGGAGCCCGACAGCTGGGGCCTGCTCCTCGCCATGGGACCCGGCTTCTGCCTCGAGCTCGTGCTGCTCCGTATGGCGGGCTGACGTGCCGACGGCCGTGTCCCATCTGTCCCAGTGGCTGTTCACGGGCCTCGTCGTCCTCGTGGGGCTCGAGCGGCTCGCCGAGCTCGTCGTGTCGAAACGCCATGCGGCGTGGGCGTTCTCGCGTGGCGGGGTCGAACGAGGCCAGAGCCACTACCCGTTCATGGTCCTTCTGCACACCGGCCTGCTGGTCGGCGCCGTCGTGGAGGTGTGGGTCGCCGATCGCCCGTTCCTCCCGGCCCTCGGCTGGTCCATGCTCGCCGTCGTCCTCCTCTCGCAGGCCCTCCGGTGGTGGTGCATCGCGACCCTCGGCAACCAGTGGAACACCCGCGTCATCGTGGTCCCCGGGTTGCCGCTGGTCCGCCGCGGCCCGTACCGGCTCGTGCCGCACCCGAATTACGTCGCGGTCGTCGCAGAGGGCCTCGCCCTCCCGCTCGTCCACACCGCATGGGTCACCGCCCTCGTCTTCACCGTCGCGAACGCCGCCCTGCTCGGGGAGCGGATCCGCGTCGAGAACCAGGCCCTGCGCGAACTCGCGGCTGCAGCATGACCGACCAGCCCGGCACGGTCGACGTGCTCGTCATCGGCGGGGGGCCAGTCGGCCTGGCCACGGCCCTCTACGCCGAGCGTCGTGGACTCGTCCCGCTGGTCGTGGAGCCGCGCAGCGGAGTCATCGACAAGGCATGCGGAGAGGGGCTGATGCCAGGCGGTCTGCAGGCCCTGCTCGACCTGGGCATCGACGCACCCGGCCACGACCTGCGGGGGATCCGCTATCTCGCCGGCGGCCGTGGCGCGGAGGCGGACTTCGCAGCCGGCCTGGGCCGTGGCATCAGGCGCACCACACTGCATGCAGCGCTCCTCGACGCGGTCGCCCGGGCCGGCATCGACATGATGGCCCTCGCGGCAACGGGCATGACCCAGGACGATGCGGGCGTCACCGTCCTCACCGAGACGAGCGGCGCACCGGGCCCGACCCTTCGCGCACCCTGGGTCGTCGCTGCCGACGGTCTCCATTCACCCACGCGAAGGTTCTTGGGACTCGACCGCGGGATGCAGTCCGGTCCCGCGCAGCTGCGCACCGCGAAGCGGTATGGGCTGCGACAGCACTACCGCATCGCGCCGTGGGGGAACCATGTCGAGGTGCACTGGAGCGCCTCAGGCGAGGCCTACGTCACCCCGGTGGCGGACGACCTGGTCGGGGTTGCCGTCCTGACGCAGCGTCGCCAGACGGCCCAGGACCATCTGGAGGGCTTCCCGGAACTGCGTGATCGACTCGCCGATGCGCCCGTCGTGACGTCGCTGCGCGGGGCAGGACCCTTCCACCAGAGAACAACCCGGCGCGCGGCCGGCCGTGTCCTGCTCGCCGGCGACGCCAGCGGCTACGTCGACGCCCTCACTGGCGAGGGGATCTCCTTGGGCATGGCCCACGCCCGAGCTGCCCTGGCGGCGATCGCAGCCGGGGACCCCCAGTCCTATGAGCGCTCCTGGAGGGCGGCCACGCGGCGCTACGCGCTGCTGACGCGCAGCCTCGTCCAGGTGAGCCGTCCCTCTTGGGGTCGGCGCCTCGTCGTGCCCGCGGCCGCCGCCCTGCCGGCCGTCTTCCGGGTCGCCGTCAACGAGCTCGCGAGGCCGGTCCCATGACGGCCGAGGAGCTCGTCGTCCTCCTGTCACCGGACGGCGAGGCGATCGGCACCGCACCCAAGGCGACCGTCCATCACGCCGAGACGCCGCTGCACCTCGCCTTCTCCGCCTACCTGTTCAACGACCGCGGCGAACTCCTCCTCACCCAGCGGGCCCTCGACAAGGCGACGTTCCCGGGAGTGTGGACCAATTCGGTCTGCGGGCATCCCGCCCCCGGCGAGCGCCTGCCCGACGCTGTGCTCCGCCGCGCCGCCGATGAGCTCGGGCTCGAGGTGCGCAAGCTTCGCCTCGTCCTCCCGCGCTTCGTCTACCGGGCAGAGATGGGCGGCATCGTCGAGTGGGAGCAGTGCCCCGTCCTCGTCGGCCGGGTCGACGGGGACCCCGTGCCCAACGGCGACGAGGTCGCCGCGACGGCCTGGGCGGGCTGGGAGGAGTTCGCGGGCGAGGTCCTCGCCGATCGACGCCCGATTTCGTCGTGGTCCCGCGAGCAGGTGGAGCAGCTCAGCCGACTCGGCCCCGAACCCGACGCGTGGCCGACCGCGGACCCCGCGGATCTGCCTCCCGCGCTGCCGCGCGACTGAGCGCCCGAGCGGGAGCGAGCCCAGCGGCATACGGGAATATGTCGTATGCCGCTGGGCTGGGACGGGTGCGCCGTGCCGGGTCTCAGCCGAGGTGGAGCGTGATCCCGACGAGCGAGACGCCGCGGCCATCCTGCTCCCAGCCACTCGTCTCCAGGAGCGCTTCTGCGGAGGCGAGGATGGCGGCTAGATCTCGGGTGGGTGCAGGCAGCGGGCCTCGCTGGACCAGAACGGCGCCGTCGTCGAAGCGGACCAGCACCTCGATGCGGCGGGGAAGGCGCGGGTCCGCGCCGAGCCGCTCGAGTGCCCGGGACACCTGGACAGCGAGCGCGGCGTGCACGGTCGACCGCGTGCGGGTCGGCGGCATCGACCGGCTGGCGCCGACGGACTTGCGGGCTGTCGGCAGGCGGATCGTCGCGTCGTCGGTGCCAGCCGCGATCGAGACGAGCCGACGGGCCATCGCGGTGGAGATCCCGTGCGCGCGCAGGTCCTCCTGGCTCACGCCCGAGAGGTCGCTGACGGTGACGAGTCCGGCGGCATGAAGCTTCTCATACGTGGCGGGGCCGACTCCCCACAGGTCATCGAGCCGGAGGCGCGGTCGGAGCCGCTGCTCGAGGGCCGCATCGACGACGACGAGCCCATCCGGCTTGGCCCGTCGGCTCGCCAGCTTCGCCATGAGCTTGGTCCGGCCGATGCCCACGCTGATCGGGACGCCCACGCAGGATCGGGCCTCGGCGCGCAGGGCCTGGGCAAGACCCACTGGGTCCCCCCGGTCACGCCCGGTGACGTCGAGGAAGGCCTCCTCCATCGAACCCGGCTCGACGAGCGGGGTGACACGACGGAATACCTCGAACAACCGGGCCGACGCCTCCTCGTAGACCTCTGGCCGGTACGGCACGACGCAGATCTGTGGCCAGCGTCGGCGCACCTGGCCGAGCGGCATCCCCGCGTGGACGCCCAGCGCTCGCGCCTCGTACGACGCGCACGCGACGACCTGCTCACCCACCGCGAGAGGTCGTCCACGGAGCCGGTCGTCGTCGCGCTGCTCGACCGACGCGAGGAACGCGTCGCCGTCGGCGTGGAACAGGACCTTTGTCACGCCACCACCCTTGCGGGCACCACTGACAGGACGGCTGACAGCCGAGTCCGGGACGTTGGACCTTCCATTCGGTGCGTTGGGCCAGCAGGCTGGAGAGAGCGCCCGTCCGGGTGCACAGTCCTTGAAGGAGGGCCGATGAACATCTCAGAGCTGCTCAAGACATCCGACGCAATCTCCGTCCGCAGGGTGTACGGCGAGCCCTACGAGAAGGATGGCCTCACGATCATCCCGGCCGCGAAGGTCTTTGGCGGGGGTGGCGGCGGAGGGGGCCACGACGACGAGAAGCACCAAGAGGGCGAAGGAGGTGGCTTTGGCCTGGGTGGCCGGCCTGCCGGGGCTTACGTCATCCGCGGTAGTGAGGTCAAGTGGGAGCCCGCCGTCGACCCCAACCGGATCGTCACCGTCCTCGGCATCGTCGCCGCCGTCTACCTGCTGGTCCGGCCGCGGGTCGCCAAGGTCAAGGCGCGGGCGGCGCGGCGCCGCTGACTCGCGAGAGTCGCCAGCGAGGTGCACGGCACCTCGCGCTCTGGCGGGGTCGCATCCTCTGGGAGGATCGGCACGGTGACGGATTCCACGACGCATATCCCGTCGGCGCGGCCACGGCGCCAGCGGATCGCAGACACTCTGGCGATGCTGGTCCGCGAGGTCGACTGCTGGGTCGCGACGAGTGACCCGGACACGGGTGCGCCGCAGCTCGTGCCGTTGTCCTTCGTCTGGGACGGCAGGACCGCCCTGCTCTCCACGGGCGCGTCAAGCCCGACCGGACGTGCGCTCGTCGCGACTGGTGGCCTCCGGCTCGCGTTCGGTGCGACCCGGGACGTCGTCATGGTCGACGGCGACGTCGAAGTGATCGACGCCGCGGACCTGTCGACGGAGGAAGGCGATCGGTTCGCCGTGCGCACGGGCTTCGACCCCAGATCCCTTCGGACGCGCTACCTCTACTTCCGGGTGCGGCCGACGCGGATCCAGGCGTGGCGCGAGGAGAACGAGCTCGCCGCGCGGGACCTCATGCGTGACGGAGCCTGGCTCGACGACTGACCCGGGAACCCGCGCTGCAGTCAGCGCAGTGTCCGGTCGAAGAGCTCGCGCAGTGCTGCGAAGTGGCGCTCCGTGGCAGCTTCGTCGTAGACCATCGTGTCGGCCATCGTGTAACCGTGGGCCATGCCCTCGTAGATCTCGTTCGTCGCGGTGAGGCCGGCGTTGCGCAGTGCCTCGTCCAGCTGCGCGACAGCGTCGACATTCATCGACGCGTCGTGGTCCGCGTGCCCGAAGACGAACTCCGCACGGGCAGCGGCGAGCCCGAGGTGTGGGCTGTCGGCGGCATCACTCGCGAGGCCGCCGCCATGGAAGCCTCCGCATGCCGCGACGACGTCGGGGTGCGCACACGCAGCGCGGACAGCCAGCCGCGCCCCCATGCAGTACCCGACGACGCCGACCGGCGTCCTCACCTCGGGCCTGGAGATGAGCTCGTCGAGGTAGGCGGCGATGTCGCGCAGGGCGAGCTTGGTCGTCAGGCCTGAGATCCGCGGCCGGACACCCTTGAAGAAGTCGGCGCGCTTCCTGTCTGAGTCGAGCGGTCCATCGGGGGAGGTCGCCGCAGCAGTTCCGTTGCGGTAGAAGACGTTCGGTGCCAGGACGACATAACCCCAGGAGGCGATGCGGTCGGCCATCTCGACGATCCGGGGTCGCAGGCCGACGGCGTCCATGAAGAGCAGGACGCCCGGCAGCGATTCGTTCTCGTCGACGCCGGCAGGGCGAGAGAGCCACGCCTCGGCGGTCCCATCCGGGGCCCTCACCTCGATCATCACGATTGCGACCCTAGCCCGGCCATCCTTCTGTCGACGTTGAGCCCTTTGAATTACCGTCGCGCACTGGTTGTGACTCGCCTAGCATGTTCACAGTGACCACATTCGTTCTCGTGCCCGGTGCCGGTGGTGCCGCCTGGTACTGGCACCGCGTCGTCCCGCTTCTCATCGAGGCCGGCCACGAGGCCATTGCTCTCGACCTGCCCGCTGACGACCCGGGGAGCGGCCTGCCCGAATATGCCCGCCTCATCTCCGCTGCGGTCGGCTCACGGTCCGACGTCGTCCTCGTGGCCCAGTCCCTCGGCGGCTTCTCCGCCACGCAGGCGGCGGCCTCGGGCGAACACCCAGGTCTCCGCGCCTTGGTCTTCGTCAACGCGATGATCCCGGACCCTGGTGAGACGGCAGGTGACTGGTGGTCCCACGTCGACCAGGAGAAGGCCATGCGAGCGGCCGCTGAGGCCGGTGGCTGGCCCGCGGAGTTCGACCTGGAGACCCACTTCACGCATGACGTACCGCCCGAGGTCCTCGCGTCCGGAGCCGACCACCAGCGGGATGAGACCGACACCGTCTTCGCCGCACCGTGCGACTTCACCGAGTGGCCGCCCATCACCATCCGCGTCGTTGCTGGTCGGGACGACCGCTTCTTCCCGGTGGCGTTCCAACAGTGCGTTGCGCGCAAGCGACTCGGGATCGAAGCGGATGTCCTCCCTGGGGGTCATCTCATGGCGCTCTCCCGGCCGGCCGAGCTGGCCGACTACCTGATCGCCATCTGATCGCCATCTGATCGCCATCTGATCGCCCTCGTGTAACGACTCGCGAGAAATCGCGATGGACAGGTATCAGGGCGGAGTGCACGAGCTCTGGGCAGACGAGGGGAAAGTGGCGCGGGACCGGGGGGCTGGTCCCGCGCCCGCACTCGTCCCCGACGAGGCGAGGTGAATCATCACCGGATCAGGGCCGACCCCGGTCGACCGGGACGCGGCAGCAGTCATGTGGCGGGCCTACGCCGAGGCGCATCCCGAGGCCATCCGCGCCGCCCCGGGCTACACCGTCGAGCGGTTCGGCGACTCGGACACCCTCGCCGATGAACTGCTCGCTCAGGTGCTCGACGGCCCCAAGCGTGCGACCGCCGCGCTCGTCGATGACTTCGTGGCTGAGGAGGAGCCGTTGCCCAGGGCCGGCTCCCACTGGATCGCCTGCGACGGCTCCGGAAGGCCTCGCCTGGTCATCCGCTCCATCGAGCTGCGCATCGCGACCTTCGACGACGTCGACGCGGCCTTCGCCTACGACGAGGGGGAGGACGACCGAACCCTCGCGAGCTGGCGCGTGAACCATCGTCGATACTGGGAGCGCACCTGCGCTGCCCGCGGTGCCACCTGGTCCGAGTCGGACGAGATCGTCCTCGAGCGGTTCCGGGTCGTCTGGCCGCCGGAGCACGCCGACTGAGCGGGCGGTCAGGGGCCGCTGGACCGGGCCAGCCCCTTGGCTCGTGCCGGTCAAGAAGCGGCCTATCACCCGCTGCGGGTGATCCCATTCAATGGAGCCCGTGGGCACATTGAGTGCGATCGGCGCCTCGGGGCGCCACACGGAGGCCGGGAGGCGTCGAGATGACTGGAGCAGATGACATGAGCAACCCGCGCCCCGGCGTCCGGGCTGGGTCGGCGAGCGAGTTCAGCCTGTTCTTCCGTGTCATTCCCGGGCACGCCGACGAGCTGCGTGAGGCATTGACCGATCTACAGAACACGCCGGGCTACCGGCCGGGCGATTACGAGATGGCAATCGCCAGCATCCACGAGGCGAGGTTCGTGCTGTTCGACGATGAGACGCGCCTGCTGTTTGCCACGAGCTTCGACGGCTCCTGGGACGCTTACATGGAGGACTTCGCGGCCGGACCGCTGCAGCTGTTCGACCCCATCTTCCGCCACACCGAGGGGTACGCCGGACTGCCGGACGTCGCGGCGGTGAAGAGCTTCGTCATGGGCGCCCAGGTGACCGCGGCGGCGTACGCCCGAAACTACCCGGGAACGGTCAAGCAGCTGCGCAAGGCGAATCGCTTGAGGGCGCGTTCGACACAGTGCTCGACGATCCCAAAGCCGAGGAGGCGCTGAGCCATCCGGCGCTGAAACCGCTGCTCGACGAGGCAGCGGACGCATAGGGCCGCCAAGGCTCTGTCTGGCAGGCGATAATCGTGTCGGATCACATCTCAGGGCCGCGGGCACTCGCGGAGCCCATCGCGGACATCACCGACGTCTACGCGTTCCCGAGCCCGGAGCGACCGGGTTGGCTCGTTCTGGTCATGAACACGTTGCCGTTCGCGCCGGCGAATGGCGGGTTCTCCGATGGCCTGATCTACCGGTTCAGGCTTCGCCCGGTCGACGTCGATCGCATCGGGCGACGTGTCGGCGCGTCGGAGTCGCCGGAGTGGGTCATCGACTGTGTCTTCGATGCCCGTGCCGCGAACGGCGCCCAGCGAGGTCAGCTCACTCGCCCAAGCGGCGCGGTGACCTCGTTCGACCTGGGTGACGAGTCCGGGAGTGACGACGGGGCAGGCGTGCGCATCTTCGCCGGGCCTCGCTGGGACCCCTTCATCATGGACGCGCCCGCCGGCCTGCGAACCATCGCCGAGCAGCGACTCTCGTTCACCGATCCGGGGTCGATCTACCTCGACGGAAAGAACGTGCTCGCCCTGGTTGTCGAGCTCGACTGCGCCAGATTGCTCGGAAGGGTCGATCCGGTGGCCGTGGTCGCGGAGACGCTGACCCGCGGCACGTTCTCCGTGCGAATCGAACGGGTCGGGCGCCCGGAGGTGAAGAACCTGCTCCTGGGACCGAAACAGTTCGACCAGGTGAACCGGGACCTCGAGATCAGGGACTTGTACAACATGGAGGACGCCTTCCACCTCGGCAGCTCCTACGCCGGTGCCTACCGAGCCAGGCTGCACGCGAACCTGACGTTCTGGGACGGCCTCGACGGAGTGGTGCAGTGGCCGGTCGATGCGTCAGGGGCGCACCCCCTGACCGGGCTCGTCCTTGCCGACTACCTGGTCGTCGACCCCTCACAACCGTACGTCGAGCACGGATCCTTCCTCGAGATCGAGCGCGCCGTCATGTCCGGTGACCTGCCGCGGACCTGCGGCGGCCGGGCGCTCAACGATGACGTCATCGATGTCCTGTACAACCTCTGGATCAACGCGGGCTCCGGTCCGGTGATCAGTGACGGTGTCGACGCGTCGAGCCGCCCGGCGTCGACCATCTTCCCTTACCTCTCGCCACCCAACCCGGATCCACCGGTGCCACCCGAGCACCTTTGACCATCGTGACGCACCAGGAGGCAAGCATGGGCAGCGAGCAGCAGGTGGCCCTTGAAGTCGACGACGTCCAGGCTGGAGCGCTCCGTGAGCGCCCGTCGCCGTACGTCGGCCGCTATCTCCTCCTTCGCCTGCACGACGCTGAGGAAGGGCGCGAGCTCGTGCGGCGTCTGCACGCCCTGCTGGCCGCCGAGAACCGGGCCCAGCACTCGGACCCGCTGGCGTGGGTGACCGTCGCGTTCACCCATGCGGGACTGGCCGCGCTCGGCGTGCCGCAGTCGACGTTGGACAGCTTCCCTGACGAGTTTCGCGAGGGGATGGCGCGCCGCGCCAGCGAGCTGGGCGACGTCGGTGCGAGCAGCCCCGAGCACTGGGAGTGGCCCTTGGGGACCGATGCCGTGCACGTCGCCGTCTCCGTGCTGGCGCCGGACGAGCAGCGTCTGAGGGCCGTGGCGGATCGTGCCCGGGACAGGTACGAGGACCTCCCCTCGGTCGAGGTGGTCTGGCGGCAGGACTGCTACCAGCTGCCGACGGGGCGCACATCGTTCGGCTTCAAGGACGGCATCGGCAACCCCGACGTCGAGGGAAGCGGGCTGCCCTTGCGCAACACCGCGGAGCGACCGATCAAGGCCGGCGAGTTCATCCTCGGCTACCCCGACGAGACCGGGTCGCTCCCCCCGATGCCGGATCCGGAGGTGCTCGGATGCAACGGGACCTACCTGGTCTTTCGCAAGCTGCGTACCGACGTCGCGGCCTACCGCCGCTACCTCCGAGAGGTGCCCAGCCGCGAGGAGGAGCGTCTGCTCGCCGCCAAGATGGTCGGGCGGTGGCCGAGTGGTGCGCCGCTGGCCCTGGCACCTGACGCTGATGACCCGGACCTTGGCGTGGACCCGGCACGCAACAACTCCTTCGGCTACCGCGACGACCTTCGAGGCTTCAAGTGCCCCGCGGGCGCGCACGCCCGCCGGGCCAACCCCCGCGACGCCCTCCAAGACGAGACAGCGTCGACGTCCGCTTGCATCGCATGATCCGCCGGGGGACCAACTACGGCCCGATGCTGCCCGACGGTGTCCTCGAGGACGACGGAGTCGACCGCGGGATCGTCTTCGTCTTCGCCGGGTCACACCTGAAGCGGCAGTTCGAGTTCGTCAAGACCCAATGGATCAACGACGGCGTCTTCATCGGCGTACCCGACGAGAGCGACCCCTGGTTGCCGGCGCGCAGGCGCCGACCGACTTCACCATCCCGCACGTGCCCATCCGTCGTCGGCTGCGCCCACCTGCCGTCATTCGTGGTGACGCGCGGCGGCGAGTACTGCTTCGCGCCCGGCCTGAGAGCCCTGAAGTGGCTGGGCGAGCTGGAGACCTGAGGAGAAGCTGTGACCGACCAGAAGACCCCAGAGCCGGCCAAGACCACCGACAGGTGGCGCACCCTCGACTTCGGACCGCCGTCAGGCGGAGAGGACACCGAGCCGGCCATCCTGCTCGACCATGTCGACGAGGGACGTGTCGCCGTGGTCACCCTCAACCGCCCCCACGCCGACAATGCCATCTCGACGGAGATGGGAGCACTGCTGACCGACGTGCTCGAGACCGTCGCGGTCACCAGCGCCATACGCGTCGTCGTGATCACCGGCGCCGGGGACCGCGCCTTCTCGGTCGGCAGCGACCTGCGCGAGCGCAAGAACATGACCAAGGAGCAGTGGCTGCGGCAGCGCCAGGATTTCGACCGCACACTGTACACCTTGCGTCAGCTGCGTAAGCCGATCTTCGCCGCCGTCAACGGGATCGCGTACGGCGGCGGCTCCGAGATCGCCCAGAGCACCGACTTCATCATCGCCAGCGACAACGCCCTTTTCGGTCAACCCGAGGCGATGCTGGGTCTCGCCGCTGGCGGTGGCTCGCCGGTCTTCCTGCCGCGGGCCCTCCCTCCGGGGAAGGCACTGCAGATGCTCATGACCGGCGAGCCCATCACTGCCGCGGAGGCGCATCGGCTCGGCATGGTCAACGAGCTCCACGACCGGGCCGACCTCATGGACGCGGCCCTGCGCATCGCCGCGAAGATCGCGAGCAACTCCCCGACAGCCGTGCAAGCCGTGAAGCACGCCGTCCGCGCCGGGGAGGGCGAGCCGATAGAGCAGGCGATCGCGATCATGATGGAGTCCCACTGGCGCTCCGCGGTGCACCCTGACCGCATCGAGGGAATCGGGGCCTTCAACGACAACCGCGACCCGGTCTTCCGCGATGCGGACTACTGACGACGTCTGCCTAAACCAGGCACCTCAACGACCCCACCGGAGGACCCCGTGACATCCGAGATGGACCTCGAGCAGGCACGCGAGCAGCTGGTCATGATCAACCCGCTGCCCTACAACGCCGAGGCGCCAGCGCGGGCGCTCGATCCTGAGATCACCCCGACGCGCGAGCACTACGTACGCAGCAACTTCGCCGTGCCGACCCACGACGGCACACTCACCGTCGGCGGAGCCATCGACCGGCCACTCTCGCTCACCTTGGCAGATCTGCGGGCCCTTCCTGCCGTTGAGCATGCAGTCACCTTGGAGTGCGCCGGGAACGGTCGGCTCGACACCCGCCCCTTGCCCACCGGCGAGCCGTGGGGCGGCTACGCCGTCTCGACGGCGGTGTGGAGAGGCGCCCGGCTGAGCGACGTCCTGGCGGAGGCCCGCCCCCGGGCCGACGGGGTCGAGGTTCGCTTCACCGGGGCCGACAGCGGCACCTACCACCTCACCCCGGTGCTGCCCGAGACCGGGGAGAACCTGACCTTCGTCCGGTCGCTCGCCCTGGCTCACGCGGCCGATCCCGCCAGCGACATCCTCATCGCCTACGACATGAACGGCGAGCCACTCGGGCCGGACCACGGCAGCCCCTTCCGGCTCATCGTGCCGCACTGGTTCGCCGTGGCCTCGGTGAAGTGGCTCCAGAGCATCGACGTGCTCACCCAGCCCTTCAGGGGCGAGTTCCAGACCGGCCACTACATCTACGAGTGGCCGGACCGTCCGCACGAGCCCGTCACCTACATGCGAGTCCGAGCCCGCATCACCGACCCGGTCCCCGCGGCCGTCATCCCCGCCGGCATGTGCACGGTGCGCGGCAAGGCGTGGTCAGGGAGCGGCTCCATCGCTGCGGTCGAGGTCAGCCTGACGGGCGCTGGCGAATGGCAGCCCGCCGAAGTCGACCCGCCAACCGGCCCCTACCACTGGCAGACCTGGACGTTCCCTTGGGAAGCCACCCCGGGTCGGCACTCCCTGCGGGCACGAGCCACCGACGCCGTCGGCAACGTCCAGCCCGACGTGCCGCCCTGGAACCGCCTCGGCTACGGCAACAACGCGATCGAGGTGCAGTACGTCGACGTCATCTGAGCGCCAAGCGCCCAAGTCGGTGACCTGAAGCGCCCGGAATCAGTCCTCGTCCGCCGCCTGGGCGGTCAGGGGCAGGGGACCGTCAGCATGAAGCACGTTCCCCGCTGTGCGGGGACACCTGCAGATCGCCGCCGTGCGCGCGGGCCAGCTTCCGGGGCGATCGACAGGCCGAGACCCGACCCGCCCGTGTCACGTGCGCGGGCGTCCTCGAGGCGGACGAACCGCTCGAAGGTCCGCTATGGGTCCCATTCCGGGGTCGGGTCACCGTCGTTGCACAATTCCACGATGCCGTATGCCGCTGGGCTTGCTGCGCGTGCCTGCCCCCTCCGCGCGTGGCTGGCCCCCCGGCCGGTCCCGGGCCGGGGGAGCTGCTGACCGTGACCCGGATGGAGGTGGCGGCGTGGCGGCGCGTGTTGTCGAGCAGTTGCCGACGACGCGCTCCAGCTGGGACCGGTTCCCGGAGACCGAGATCCCGTCCGCGATGGCCAGGTCGACCGGCAAGCGTCCCTCGGCCGCACGGGTCACGACGTCGCGGACGAGCAGGCCGAGGTCGACCGGTTCGGAGGGGACCCGTTCGCCGGCCTCGATCCGCGCGAGCACGAGCAGGTCGCTCGAGAGCACCTGCAGCCGGTCGGTATCCTCGGGGTGGGCCACGGCGACCTCCAGCTGGGTGCGGATCGATGCGATCGGACTGCGGACCTCGTGCGAGACGTCGGCCACGAGCCGTCGCTGCTGCTCGACCGCGGTGTGCGGCCGGTCGAGCATCTGGTTCATCGTCGTCGCGAGCTTGGTGACCTCGTCCCCGGAAGGGGGCACGGGCACTCGGCGGCCAAGGTCCGTGCTCGTGATCCGGTCGCCCTCCGAGCGGATGGCGTCCACAGGCTGCCGGGCTCGTCCGACGACCCAGGTCACGACGCCGCTGACGACCAGAGCCACCGCGAGCCCGGCGAGCATGAGCGAAGTCAGCGAGGTGAGCGACTGGTCCGCGTCCTCGAGGGAGCTGCCACCCAGCGTGACGACACGCCCGCTGGGCGTGTCCGTGACGATCGAGACGACGCGGAAGAGAGCGGGCTCGGACCCGGACAGCGCGAGCTGGATGGTTCGGGCGCCCGAGAGAGCCCAGATGGGCAGGGAGCCGGTGATGGGACCGAGGCCCGCCAGCTGCGGTGAGCTGGCCAGCACCCGTCCGTTGGCGTCGACAACTTGAAGGACCGTTCGGTCGACCGAGTCGACCTCGAGGAGCCCGGGCAGCTGACCCGCCGCGGCGAGGGTGGCCACGCTGTTCGCCTGGGCAGTCGCCGTGGCCTCGATGGTGCGGACCATCCCGTCCCGGACGAGCGCGACGATCACGACCCCGAGGACGACGAGGGCGACCGCGACTACGGCGACCGCCCCGAGGGTCACGCGAGCGCGAACCGAGGTGGGACGCCGGGTAGCTCGCATCGTCGACCAGCCGGTAGCCGACACCACGCACCGTCTCGATGCCGTGGCGGCCGAACGGCGCGTCGACCTTGCGTCGCAGCGCGCGGATGTGCACCTCGACGACGTTGAGATCGCCGTCGTAGGCCATGTCCCAGACCTCGTCGACGATCTCTGACTTCGTCACGACCTCGACGGGACGACGGGCGAGCTGCTCGAGGACGGCGACCTTGCTGTCAGGGCATCCTCTCCGCGGAAGCAGCGATCTTCGGCGGTCAGCAGGGTGAGGTCCGCCGACCTCGATCCGCTCCGCGTGCCCCCGGTGGCGCAGATCCGGTAGCCGTTGATGCCGGGCAGCATGATGTCGAGCACCATGAGGTCATAGGCGTGCTCGGTTGCCAGGTTGAGCCCGAGAGTTCCGTCGAGCGCGACGTCCACGTCGAAACCCTCTGCGCGCAAGCCCTTCTGCAGGGCACTGGCGAGCCGGCGCTCGCCCTCGACCACCAGCAGGCGCATGTCGGCAGCATGTCACGGCCGACCTGAAGGTGGGCTGAAGCCCGGCAGGACGCCTTCAGCGTGGCTTCAGCACGCCTGTCGCACGATGAGAACGAGAGCAGACAGCCGGCCCGAAGAGGTCGGTGGACGAAAGGAGTAGACGATGAACGCCATGACGACGAGCCGCCGCCGCGCAGCCTTCCTGCTGGCCTGCACCGTGGGTCTGACCGGAGTACTGACGGCCTGTGGGACGAGCACCCCCGATGCGACAGTGACTCCGGCTGTGCAGCTCGCCGACAGCTCCGAGTCCGGGACCACACCGCCCACCGGGGCCACGGCGACCGCGTCGACCACGGCCCCGACCCAGCCCTCCGGCACGAGCACAGACGCGCTGCTCCGCTCCGTGACGGTGACGCCCGAACAGGCCGCAGCAGTGGCCCTCGCCACAGTCCCATCGAGCCGTGTCGTCGGCATCGAGCTCGACCGAGAGCAGAGCCGCGTGGTGTGGGACGTCGACGTCGTCGCAGGTGACGCCACGCGCGAGGTCCTCGTCGACGCGACTCGAAGCAGGGTCCTCGCCAATCGCGTCACCGACCGCGGCGACGACGCAGCCGACGACCACCGGCACCTCCACGCGGCCGAGGTCGACCACGCCGCCGCACTCCGGGCTGCTCTGGCCGAGGTTCCGGGTGGCCGGGTCGTCGAGCTCGACCTCGACGAGGACGACGGCGCCGTCCGGTGGCACATCGAGGTCCTCGGCACGAACCATGCCAAGCACGAGGTCACCATCGACGCCGGCACCGGCGCGGTGACCAAGCACGAGACCGACTGACCGGTCGGCCTCAGGTCTTGGCGGTGGCGATGACGTCGCCGGAGCTCGTGCGAACCTCGATGGACCGGATCTGGTCTGGCCGCAAGGCCGTCGCCCCGGTCACCCTGGAGTAGCCCGACTCGGTGCCGAGCCACGAGCCAGCAGCCGACTCACGCCCATTGGCATCGACGACATAGACAACGATCTCCTCGCCGACGGGCATGTCCTGGCAGGCAAGGTTGAGTTGGGTGCCCCACCCGCGCTCCACGAGGTCGACCCCGACCTTCGCGGACGAGCCGTCTGCGGTGGCAACGTAGTGCTCCGCCGGCGGCGGCGGGTCGAGCAGCCCCGGGCCAAACCCCGCCCCAGCGCCGAATACCCCCACAGCGGCCGCTGCGGCCGCGGCGGCGAACCAGGACCGTCGCCGCCGACGCCGACGCCGAGCCGCATCGAGGAGGTCAGCCAGACCAGTGCTGGAAGACCCACCCACGCTCCCGGCTGCAGCTGTCTCGGGAGCGAGCTCGGCGGCATACGGCATCTGGGTCTGTGTGTCGACGAGCGAGAGCAGCCTCGGCAACCCGGACACCTGGCCGAGCTCCTGCTGGCACGTCGCGCACGTGCGCAGGTGCTCCGTGAACGCGCGGTGGTCATCGTCGGACAGGCCCCCGAGGAGGTAGGCGCCGAGGAGACTGATGCAGCTGCTCGTGCTGGTTCTGGTCGACGGTCATCGGGTCACCCCCATCTCGTCCAGGATGACGCGCAGGCTGCGCACGGCGTAGAAGGCGCGGGACTTCACGGTGCCCTCGGGCACCCCCACGCGGCTGGCGGTCTCGGCCACCGAGAGCCTTTCGTAGTAGAGACAGCTGCACGACCTCGCGGTGGGTGGGCTGCAGCCGCGCCGAGGGCCTCCTCGACGAGCACCTGGTCGAGGGCCCGGTCGATGGCGGACTCGGTCTCGGGCAGGTCGACGAGGCGGGCCTGCTGCGGCCGACGCCCGGCGGCGCGGTGCTGGTCGACGATGAGGTGTCTGGCCGTGGTGATGAGGTAGGCGCGGAGGTTGTCGGCCTCGGGAGCCTGGCGCCAGACGCGCAAGATCGTCTCCTGCACGATGTCGTCCACCCGGTCGGCGTCAGCTCGTCGCCCGCCAGACGACCCGCCGGAGCATCGGGCCGTGCTCGCGGTAGATCGCCTCGACGGCGTCGTCGTCGAGTGGCATCTGACCACCAACCTCCCTCGGCACTGCTGTCCTCGGAGACGTCCCGACGAGCGCTCCGGTTCATCGAACCGGCTCACGCGGCTCGGCGTCCCCCGGTGTATGAACCGCCGTCATGCGTCCATCATGCTCGCGGCGCTGGCCTTCGCCACCATGCTCGATGCCTGTGGCTCCTCCGATCCCAAGACGCCTGTTGCACCCCAATCCGTGGTGACAGAGCTGACGTTGCGCGCAACCACGCTCGGGCAGGTCGTCACGGATGCCAACGGGCGCACGCTGTACATGTTCACGAAGGACATGCCGGGCGCAATGACCAGTGCGTGCACGGGCGACTGCCTCGCCTTGTGGCCGCCGGCGTTCTCGGGCACGACTGCACCGGAGGCGACCGGGGTCACGGGGACGATCGGCACCATCGACGTCTCCGGGAAGAAGCAGCTCACGCTCGACGGGTGGCCGCTGCACTACTACGCGCCGGATGTGGCCGCAGGCGACGTCGATGGCCAAGGGGTCGACGGTGAGTGGTACGTGCTCGGCGCCACCGGCACACCGGTGAAGAGGATGCCGGACAACGGCTCGGGCGGGTTCGGTTACTGACCATCGGGCTGGCAGAGTCGGGCCATGACGACCGAGCGTCTGGACGCGCACCCGATGACGGGCAAGCTCTTCCCGTCGCCCGTGCCTCCGGGGACAGGGTGGCCCGGCGATCCCGCCACGCCAGACACTGCCGTCGCGCGCACTTCCGCCCAGGTACGACAGCTCGCGGGTGACGCGAGCAGTCTCACGGAGCTCGACGCGCGGGTGTCGGTCTGCCGTGCGTGTCCGCGACTGGTCGCGTGGCGGGAGTCCGTTGCGACCCAAGGGCGCCGGGCGTCTTTCGCCGACCAGCCCTACTGGGGTCGCCCGGGACCGTCGTTCGGGGACCCCGAGGCTGACGTGCTGATCGTCGGGCTCGCGCCGGCGGCGAACGGAACCAACCGCACCGGTCGGATGTTCACCGGCGACCGCTCGGGCGACTGGCTCTACGCAGCCCTCCACCGAGCCGGGTATGCCTCCCAGCCGACGTCTGTCGCTGCAGGGGATGGATTGGAGCTCAAGGGAATCCGGATCATCGCCACGGTGAGGTGCGCGCCCCCCGCCAACCGGCCGACGACGGAGGAAAAGGCCACGTGCTCCGGCTGGCTCGACCGCGACCTCGAGCTGACCGCAGTCTCGCCAACCGGCCTGCGAGCGATGCTCGCCCTGGGCTCGATCGGCTGGGACGCGGCGCTCGGCGCAGCCCGGCGTCTCGGGTGGCAGGTGCCGCGGCCCAAGGCGCGCTTCGGCCACGGCGCGGAGGCGGTCCTTTGCCGCCCGGACGGCCAGGAGGTCCGGCTCCTCGGCAGCTATCACGTCAGCCAGCAGAACACCTTCACCGGCAAGCTCACGGAGGCGATGCTCGACGACGTGCTCACCCGCCTCTGAGCCAAGCCGCTGGTCTCCGCGTCACCTCCGAGGAGTCTGCCGCCACGCCCTCCGCCGCAGACTCGGTCGACCACCCCAGCTCGCCCGAGCCGGTGCACTGGCCTCGGCGTAGTCGGCGGCGGCGCGGGGTTAGCGTGGAGTCATGTCGCAACCGCCTCACTACGAGAGCGCCGTCGAGAAGGCGATCCGGGAGGCCCAGGAACGCGGCGACTTCGACAACCTGCCGGGCGCCGGCAAGCCGCTCGACCTGCGCGACGCCAACGACCCGGACTGGTGGATCAAGCGCTACGCCGCCCGGGAGAACCTCGACCTGGGCGGGGCGCTCCCGGGCGCGCTCGCGCTGCGCAAGGAGGCCGCGACCTACCCGGACTCCCTCATGGACGTGACGACGGAACAGAACGTCCGGGAGATCATCGAGGACTACAACCGGCGGGTGCTCGCCGATCGCCTCCGGCCCGCCGTCGGGAAGCTGCCACCCATGCTCGCCAAGACCCTCGACGTCGACGACATGGTGGAGGCCTGGCGACGGCTGCGGGAGCAGCAGCAGGCTCAGCAGGACGCCCAGCTCGCAGCCCAGTCCGCTGCCGCGCCGGTCAATCCGACCGAGCCTGAACGTCCTTGGTGGCGGCGTGTACTGCACACTCGACGGTGAGGGTGTCGGCGCGGACTGCACACCCGACGAGGAGCCGGCTCAGCGGCATACGGCATCTCAGTCGGTGTCTGTGGCTCGGTGATCGTGGTCGACGAAGCGGATGAGGTCGGCGACGGAGTCGACGATCCGGCTGGGACGGTAGGGAAACGTCTCGACCTGCTCGCGGCGCGTCGACCCCGTCAGGACGAGGACGGTGCGCAGCCCGGCCTCGAGCCCGCGATGATGTCGGTGTCCATCCGGTCGCCGACCATGATGGTCGTCTCCGAGTGGGCGTCGATCCGGTTGAGCGCGCTGCGCATCATGAGCGGGTTCGGCTTGCCGACGTAGTAGGGCTGGCGTCCGGTCGCCGTCGAGATGAGTGCGGCGACCGAGCCCGGTGGCGGGCAGCGTGCCGAAGGGGCTCGGACCACTCGGGTCGGGGTTGGTTGCGATGAAGCGGGCGCCGTTCTCGATGAGGCGGATCGCGCGGGTGATCGACTCGAACGAGTAGGTCCGCGTCTCGCCGAGCACGACGTAGTCGGGATGGCGGTCGGTCATGACGAAGCCGACGTCGTGCATCGCGGTGAGCAACCCCGCCTCCCCGACGACGTAGGCGCTGCCCCCGGGTCGCTGGTCGGCCAGGAACTTGGCGGTCGCCAGCGCCGAGGTCCAGATGCGCCTCCTCGGGGACGTCGATGCCGCTGGCGGCCAGCCGGGCGCGCAGGTCACGGGGCGTGAAGATCGAGTTGTTCGTCAGGACGAGGAAGTGCTTGCCCGAGGTGCGAAGAGCCGCGACGAACTCCGGCGCGCCGGGGATCGCCTGCTCCTCGTGGACGAGCACGCCGTCCATGTCGGTCAGCCACGTGTCCACCGGTCGATGCTCGCTCATGCGGGCCATTGTGCTGGACGATGGCCTGACAGCGGCGGACGAACGGTCGCCGGGGATCGGCTGATGAGGTGGATGTGACGTGACTGGTCAGACTCCAGGTGGCCTGGTGCAGGTCGCCCAGCGCGCCGAGGACCTTGGCCGTGCCTCGGCGTTCTACGCGGACCTGCTCGGGGCCAAGCCGCTCGCGACCTTCGACCCGCCCGGTCTCGTCTTCTTCGACCTCGGTGGGGTGCGGCTCCTCCTCGACAAAGGCGCTCCGAGCTCGCTCTGCCTACCTCAGAGTCGCCGACATCGAGGCGACGCTGAGGCGGCTCCGGGAGCGCGGCATCGAGGTCGTCGGGGAGCCGCACGTCATCTTCACGCACGAGGACGCCACTCTCGGCCCTGCGGGCACCGACGAGTGGATGGCCTTCGTCACGGATTCGGAGGGCAACACCGTCGGCCTCGTCGAGCAGCGTGCCCGCACCTGAGTCGGCGGCATCCGGCGGCTGTCGATTTCCCATCGTGCCTGTTCGTGTAGCAGGTGAGACGTCCACGACCGACGTCCGTCACCGAGTCAACGTGAGTACGGAAGAGGACACGACGATGAAGACGTATCTGCTCAGCCTGTTCACCCCCAACATGGCGCCGCCCGAGGACCTCGACCTCGGCCCGATCATGGCGGAGATCGAGCGGGTCAACGACGAGATCCGGGCGGCGGGCGGCTGGGTGTTCGCCGGCGGCCTGGGCGACCTCGGTTCGGCCACGACCGTGACCCTCGGAGGAAACGGATCGCCGCTGTTGACCGACGGGCCCTATGCCGAGGTCCGAGAGCACCTCGGCGGCCTGTCCATCGTCCGATCGGACGACTATGACCGCGTGCTCCGCTGGGCGGAACGGATCGCGAGCGCGACCGGCTTCCCGGTGGAGGTGCGCCCGTTCGTCGATGAGCACGACCCGGGGCAGCAGCCCACGACCGAGTGAGCGGGACGGTCTGCACGGGATGACGGTCACGTCCGACGACATCGCCCGGATCTTCCGCGAGGAGCACGGGCGGGCGGTCTCCGTCCTCATCCGCGTCCTCGGCGACATCGACCTCGCCGAGGACGCGGTCCAGGACGCCTTCACGGTCGCCGTCGAGCGGTGGCCCCGGGAGGGGCTGCCGCCCAGCCCGGCCGGCTGGATCATCACGACGGCTCGAAACCGGGCCACAGACCGACTGCGCCGGGAAGCGACGCGAGCCCAGCGGCATACGGAATCGCTGTTGCTCCACGCGCCCGACGACACGCTCCACGAAA
Organism: uncultured Actinomycetota bacterium; assembly: GCA_963826445.1. Classification (GTDB taxonomy): domain Bacteria; phylum Actinomycetota; class Actinomycetes; order Actinomycetales; family Dermatophilaceae; genus Intrasporangium. The sequence goes on along the minus strand of CAWGXD010000008.1, from coordinate 484,852 downwards.
CGTGGGAGGAGGGGCCCGTGCGCGATGACCGGCTCCGCCTCATCTTCACGTGCTGCCACCCGGCGCTTTCGCGCGAGGCCCAGGTGGCGCTGACGCTGCGGCTGCTCGGTGGCCTCTCGACGCCCGAGATCGCGCGCTCATTCCTCGTGCCCGAGCCGACCATGGCGCAGCGAATCGTCCGCGCCAAGAAGAAGATCCGCGATGCCGGCATCCCCTACCGCGTGCCGCGTGACGCGGACCTGCCGGACCGGCTGGCTTCCGTGCTGGCGGTGCTCTACCTCGTCTTCACCGAGGGGCACTCGGCGACGGCGGGCACCGACCTCGTGCGCACCGACCTCTGCGCCGAGGCGATCCGGCTCGGCCGCGTCCTCGTCGAGCTCATGCCCGACGAGCCGGAGGCGAAGGGGCTGCTCGCGCTCATGCTGCTCACGGAGGCGCGGCGGTCGGCACGGACCGACGCGCACGGAGAGCTCGTCCTCCTTGCGGAGCAGGACCGGTCGCTCTGGGACCAGGCGCTCATTGCCGAGGGGCATCGGCTGGTTCGCCAGTGTCTCCGGCGAGGCGCTCCAGGGCCGTATCAACTCCAGGCCGCCATCAACGCCGTCCACACCGATGCATTTCGAGCGGCCGATACCGACTGGCCGCAGGTGGTTGCGCTGTACGACCAGCTCATGACCATCGCGCCGACGCCGATCACGGCGCTCAACCGGGCCGTGGCGGTTGCTGAGGTGGAGGGCCCCGCGCGTGCGCTAGAGCTCGTCGATGAGCTGGAGGGCAAGGAGCTGGCCGGATACGACGGCTACCACGTGGCGCGTGCCGAGCTCCTGCGGCGCCTCGGCCGCCGCGCCGAGGGGGCCCGGGCGTATGAGCGAGCGCTCCAGCTCACTGACAACGAGGTGGAGCGCGCCCACCTGCGCAAGCGACTCTCCGGACTGGGCTTGGCAACGTGAGTCTGGGGCGGCGCTCGCTCGGCACATAGGTGGCTCAGCGGATCGCATCCTGCTCCGCAACGCGGAGCAGGATGTAAGCCCCCGTTGACGCCCGGCCCGTTGGTCAGGCGTTCGGGTCGGGCAGGAACTCGCGCACCTCTTGGGCACACCGGCAAGCGACGGCGATCTTGGCCGCCCGTCCGCGGAGGGCTCAGATCCAGCTGGGCGGTGCGGGCACGATGACACCCACGACGTTGCCCAGTCCACCGACCTGACCGAGTTGGATGACCGGCCCCGAACCAGCGCGCTGGGCCAGCTGAAGGCACTCGGTGCCATTGCACCACCTGGGCGGCACCCCGCCCTGCTCCTGACGCACCGCCATGAACAGTGTGCTGGCCATGATCCGGCCCTCGCGGGTGTTGCGCACGGCGGGGTCCTGGTAGACCACGACCGTCGGCGCGTCGGTCCCGGGGTCGTGCGTCGTGGCGGTTGTGGCTATGGCCGCGTACTGCATCCGCGTGGCCTGGTGCTCGCCGATGTCGGCGCGCCACGCCAGCACTCCGCCGAGGGCGAGGACACCGAGCAGCACCGTGGCGACGCGGGCGACGGGCACACCGTGGTCGGTCGGGATGCCAGCCCGGAGTTGCCGACGGCCAATGAGTAGGAGCGCGACCGGTAGCACGGCGAACAACCAGGTCCACAGCTGGCCCCGGGCTTCCGTGACGACACCTGTCGAGAGTGTCTGCGCGGCGTCCAGAGCATAGGCGACGGCGAAGGCGAGCAGGAGGCGCTGTAGTCGTGGACGGACGGCGGGGTCGCGCCAACCGAGGACCATCCCGACGAGACCCACGAGCACGGCCCACCACTGGGCGGCCCACAAGGCCCCGGTGGCCTCGAGCCAGCGCCCGCTGTTGACCCCGAGAGCGTCGAGCGAGGTCAGCGGGTTGAGGCGGCGCCAGGCGGCGAGCTCGAGACTGAAGTGACCGTAGACAATCCAGTTGAGGGTGTAGGCGACGCCGACGCCCAGAGCGAACCCGGCCACCCACGCGGCGGCCATGGCGAGCACGCGGCGCCAAGGGGCGTCGCGGAGCAACACGACAGCGAACACCAGCAGGACGACGCCGATCGGTGGGTAGGTCAGCACGGCTGCAACTTCGCCGATGACGAGCCACAGTCCGAGCCGCACGGGTGTGCGCGCAGCCCAGGGCAGAAGCCAGATGGCGGCAGCAGCGATGAGGACCGACGGCGTGAGCGTGCCCGGCCAGTACAGCAGCTGCACCCAGACGCAGGAAGCGAAGAGTGTGATGCCGAGCAGAACGTCGACCGCGGGCCTTGGCCGGATGCCGGAGCGGTGAAGCACGCGCCACATGCCCGCGACAAGTGCGGCATAGCCAACGGCGTATGTGAGTGCCGCTGTCGTGGGCGTGCCGTGCTGGCCGACGGCGGCCCACCACGCGAAGTTCAGCCAGCGTCCTTCGCTCTCGTTGTAGTAGCTGGTGGGAAGCACTCCGTGCGTGCCCGCGGGCAGCAGGAACGGCCAGTCGTCTTGGCGGATGAACGGGGTCAGCGCCTGGGCGACGCCTCGGGTCAGCAGGAATGCAGCGGTGATGACCACTGGGACCAGGAGGCGAGGTTCCGGCGTGGAGGGCAGGAGGCGCGTTCTCCTGGCGGTGGCGGTTGGAGCGAGGGGCGTCGTCATGGTCGGGCGCTCACGGAGGTCGGGATGCCACGGAGGGCGCTCCGTGCCCCTTCGACGATAACCGGCCAGAGGACCTGATACCGCGCCGCTCCATGGCCGATTGCAGTGAGTTTCGCGGCCTCCACACGGAGTTCGCACAGTAGACGGCGCCTCGGGCGACGTTCATACCAAAGGCCCACGACGAGATCGTTCATTGCACGACCGGACGTGTTGCTGGAAGAAAGAACGCTGCCCGTCCTACTGGTTGCGCTGCGCGAAGTTCCATGAGCCGTCGGCGAAGATGCCGGCCCCTGACGCGTCGTGCTCGAGCCGATCAAGAAGAGAAGCAGGACCGGCGGCAATACGCTCTGCCCAGATCTTCCAGGCGATTAGCTGATCGGGGAGTTGGTCGCGCTGACACGCTCACCGCCGCCCCGCGTTGATGTTGCACGGATCCGCTGTCGGAACGGCCGCAGCGTCCAGCGCGAACCACCCGCGGTGGTTGGCTGCACGCCAACGCGATCACCCGGGCCTCGACGTCCCCGGTCACCTTCGGCTCCACCGGAGGCGTGGCCCGCTTCTTGCGCGTGATCGCCTCCTCGACCTGGCCGGCGTGCGTCGTCAACGCCTTCGCGACCAGGTACACCGTGGACTCGGAGGTGCCGACCCGTTCGGCCACCACGCGCCGATCCGGCGCCGGCCCGCCGGTCTCGTCCAGGGCCAGCAACACCCGGGCTCGAGTGATCATCCGGGCGGTGCGTCCCGGACGAGTTCACTCTGGTCAGCTTCGCACGATCCCTTGCCGTCAAGGTGACCGTGAACTCTTTCGGACGAGGCACGCCGTCAAGTCCTTCTCGTCGAGTATCAACCAAGAGGCGACACGCTACTAGCATGTGAAGGTGATGCGCCGGACTAGCATGTGAAGGTGATGCGCCGGGTCATCGTCATGGAGCTCTTCTCTGGTCCGGCGTGGCGGGATGCCTCGGGCATGGTGGGCCACGTGGAGCCGGCGGCCGCGGGGGGCTGGCTCATGATCCAGCCCGGAACCGTCCGTGTCCTCGGTGATCCGCCGGACGGCGACCAGGTTCTGCGTGATGAGGACCATGGTGGTCCCTCGTTCCTGTGTCGGGTGTGGTACAGCACCGCCGGTAGAGACCGGCCGACGGTCCATACGGTCGCCGGAGGCGATGCCGACCTGTATGAGGAGGTGCTGACCAGCCTTGGCTTTCGCTTGGACCACCCCGAGGGCATCGACCTGCGCAAGGATGAGTCCGGGGCCTATTGGGGCTACTACGTCTGAGGTCTCGTCGTGCGCGACCGGGTGTGCCAGCCAGATCCACTGGGGGCCAGCCGCGTGGCACCGAAGCCGTGATGGGCCCGGGCCGGTAGCCCAGGCGCGGCGAGAGGAGCACAATGGGGGCACCGCGCGGCCCCGTCCGCGTACCGGAGCGTGAGACGTGTCAGAAAACTCCAGCGCCGACCCGAGCGCCCCCCTTCCCGACTGGGCAATGGGGCAGGCGATGGATGGCTTGAATGACGAAGACAGCGCGGGCCGCGACGAGCGCGCGCAGCAACTCGTGAACGAATTCGAGGACGAGCGCCACGACGAGGATGACGACCCTGACCAGGGTGGCGAGGCCTAGTCCAAATACCGTTAAGTTAGGTGCTTGGGCGTCGTGGCGTAGAGCGGTGGGTGTCGTGGTTGTGGCCAGGCTCCGTGGTGGGCGCGTTTGACGTGCCATTTGACGTACTTGCGTTTGATGACGCGGGGGTTGGCGCGGCGGACTCGGTCCGGGTCGTCTACCAGACCTACGGCCGGCTGGCGATCTCCGAGTGGCTGAGCTCGTCGAAGTGCTTCATCCGGATCAGGTCGCGTTCGGTGGGGGACAGCTCGTCCAGCGCCCGGCGTACCTCGGCCACGTCGTGGATCTGCTCCGCCGACGGCGGCAGCGTGACCAGCGAGGCGCTGTCGGCGGTGTCGATGTTGTCGAGGTTGCGGTGCCGGCGCTCACGCCGGTGCACATCGATGGCAACCCGCTTCGCGATCGTGGTGAGCCAGGCCCCCAGCGCCCGAGTCGGGTCGTAGCTTCCCGCCGCACGCCACGCCTGCACGAACGTCTGCTGAGTGGCATCCTCCGCGAGGCCGGTATCGCCGAGCACCCTGTACGCGATCGCGAACACCGCTGATGCCGAGCGTGCCGAACGCGACCCCGGCCGCGACGGCAGCGCCGATGCGGTGCGCCACCCGGCGTTTTGTGCTGCTGGTCATGGGTGATCCCTCTCGAGTCTGCGGCCGACGCCTCATGCTCGGCCCACATGGACTCCTACGCAGAGCAGCCGGCCGGAGTTTGTGTCGGGCACATGCGGCAAAGGTCACAGCCGTCCAGGCGAACCGAATCAGCCCGCCTTACGTATGGGCTACGTCTCCGCTGGCGTCGCCTGACCATCGCCACGACGCAGGGCTACACGACGGTGCATGGCATCTCGGTCAAGGTCACGACGTCCGAGCTCACCGCAATCGGGCTCCATGGAGGCGCCAGCGCATCGGGCGACGGCTTCCGGGCGCAGTCCCTGGCGCTCAACCTGTCTGGTGGCGCCCACCTTGACTTGTCCGGAGAGGCCAAGGACCTGGAGGTCGAGGCGAGCGGCGGGGCAGTCCTCCAGATCGGCGGGCTGAAGCTCACGACGGCGCGCGTCGACCTCAGCGGGGGTGTGGTGGCCACGATGTCGGTGAGTTCCGCGCTCACGGGAAAGGCGTCGGGCGGAGTGGTGATCAACCTCGACCAGCGCCCACCGACGGTCGATGTCCAGACCTCCGGTGGTGCCGTCGTCCTCGGGTCGTAGCGAACTGCAGTCGGTCACTCGGCTCGACGGGTTAGATTGGCCCGTATGACCGCTCTGCCGGAGTCGGCTCCGGTCGCCCTCTCCGAGCGATGGGGTGGACGCAGCCGGATCAGTGACCTGGACGGCCCTGTGCACTGGGTCGACTTCGGAGGTCCGACAACCGGCCCAGCGGAGGACCGGGCACCCCTTGTCCTCGTCCACGGACTCGGTGGGTCGCACCTCAACTGGGTCCAGGTGGCGCCGGCTCTCGCTGAGAAGCGCCGCGTCGTCGCCATCGACCTCGCCGGCTTCGGGTTGACACCGGGAGCTGGCCGCGACACGGGCGTTCGGGCCAACGCCGCTCTGCTCGGGCGGTTCATCCGAGAGGAGCTCGGTGGACGGAGTGTCCTCGTCGGCAACTCCATGGGCGGCATGGTGTCGCTGCTGCTCGCGGCCACGGAGCCGGACCTCGTGGCCGCGCTCGTCCTCGTCGACCCCTCGATTCCGGCCGGGGTGAAGAACCTTGACCGGATGGTCGCGCTCCAGTTCGGGCTCTACGCGACGCCGGGCCTGGGCGAGCAGTTCCTTGTCCGCCTTCGTCGGCGCTACTCGACCGACCAGAGGGTCAGGGGCATGGTCCAGCTCTGCTTCGCCGACTGCTCGCGCGCCGACGCCGAGGTCATGGAGGCGGGCGCCTCGCTCCTGACATACCGGGACACCTTGGCACAGTCCGAGGCCGAGTTCCTCAGGGCGGCCAGGTCGCTGCTCGCCGTGCTACGCCATGGCCGCACGTACTCCGCGCTCATCCATCGCATCTCGGCTCCGGTCCTGCTCATCCACGGCGAGCAGGACCGGCTCGTCCCCATCGAGGCGGCGCGTCGCGTCGCTGTGGCCAAGCCCGAATGGCAGACCGAGTGGCTGGCCGGTGTCGGGCACACGCCGCAGCTCGAGGTGCCGGACCGGTTCGTCGCAGTCGTCGACCGCTGGCTCGCCCCCCTGCCGGGCTGAAGCTCAACGAGCGGCAGCGCCGGGGTGCAGGTCCGCGCGGCTGCCCAGCTTGTGGCCCCACTCCTCGGCGCGCGCCAGCTCGCCGTCCTTGAGCGGTCCGTCCGTGTCCTCGACCCAGAAGGTCTCGCCCTGCTCGGCGCGTCGGAAACCGCGGGCATGCAGGGCCTTCGCCGCCGACTTCGCTGCCGAGCCCGGCAGCAGCTTGACCTTCACCCGGGTGTCGAATGTGATGACCGGCAGCTCCGGCCGCGGCACGACGGCCTCGATCCACTCGCGAATGCCGAGCCGCACGTGCTCGTTCGCTCCCTTGGTCTCGGCGTCCTTCCGCGTTGACTCCCGCGTCATGCTGAAGGCATGCGTGGGCCCGCCGACGATGAGCAGGCTGACGTCCTGCGGGATCACGCCGGGTGCTTCGTCGGAGCGCATCGTGCCCACGTCGTCGGGCTCCGTGCCGCGCCCCAGCCCGCGCTTGATGGCGTCGGCAACGGCCTTGGTGTTGCCGAACAGGGACTCGTGAACGATGAGTGTCTTCATGGTTCAAACCCCCTCTTCCTCCACCTTCCACGCTAGGCGGCTCGTGCTCGGCGAGAGGCGAATCGTGATCCAACAGACGCGGCTCACCGGAGCTCGACGGCCGGTCGCACAATGGACGTGGCGGAGCCGCCGACCATCCCGACCGAGGAGACGACAGATGGACGCCAAGGACTGGGACGAGCGCTACGCCGCGGCGGACCTCGTCTGGTCGGCCGAGCCCAACCGCTTCGTGGCGGAACTCATCTCGCCGCTGACACCAGGCACCGCCGTCGACATCGCCGCCGGCGAGGGACGCAACGCGATCTGGCTGGCTCAGCAGGGCTGGACGGTCACGGCGACGGACTACTCGAGTGTCGCCGTCGAGCGGATGCGAGCCCGGGCGGCGGAACTGCTCGGCACGGAGACGGCCCGCCTGACCCCGCTCGTCGCCGACGCAACCGTGGCAGCGCCAGGCGGCCCAGCGGCATACGACCTCGCGTTGTTCTCCTATCTCCAGCTCCCACCCGCCGACTGGAAGGTGGCCCTGCGCAACGGCGTCCAGGCGGTTCGGCCGGGTGGCCACGTTCTCGTCATCGGGCACTCCGCACGCAACCTCACCGAGGGGTGGGGCGGTCCGAGCATGCGCGAGGTCCTCTACGACCCCGATGAGGTGGTGGACGCCGTCGACGGGCTGCCGGTCGCTCTCGAGCACGCGGACATCCGCGTCCGCCCCGTCGAGACGGAGGACGGTCCCCGCGAGGCCCTCGACACCGTCGTGATGCTCAGGCGGACCTGAGAGTCGCGACCCTGCTCACTTGGCGTCCCGCATTGGGAGGTTCGCGCGGATGAACGCGATGACGTCGTCCAGCACCTCATCCTGGTTCGTCTCGTTGAGGATCTCGTGCCGCGCGCCCGGGTACGACTTCGAGGACGCTCGCCTTCCGGCCAGCGACTCCCAGCCCCATTTCGTGTCGGCCATCGGCACGAGCTGGTCCTCCTCGCCGTGCAGCCACAGGATGGGATCATCCACTGCGCCGGCGAAGCGGATCACCCCCAAGGTCTCCTGGATCGCCTCTAGCGTCGGTCGCTTGAAGGGACCGTGCCAGACGAGCGGGTCCGCGACGTAGGCTTCGCCGACCGAGGGGTCACGGCTCAGCGTCGTCGGATCGATCGGCGCGTCCGGGATCTCGTCGGCCGCAAGCAGGTCCTCGGCCGCACGCCAGCGCCCGAGGACGGGCGCGGACAGGACGATCGCGGCCAGGCCATCGCCCCAGCGCTGTGCGTAGCGCGCCCCGATGAGGCCACCCATCGAGTGGCCGATGAGCACGACCGGCAGGGTCGGGTGCTCTTGGCGGGCGTGCGCCTCGAGCATGTGGACGTCCTCCTCCACCTCCTGGAAGCTGGTGATGAGGACGGGTTCGCCGGCGCTGCCACCGTGCCCGACGTGGTCGATCGCGTAGACGACGGCGCCGTCCTCGACGAGCCGAGCCGCGACGTGCCCGTACCGGCCACAGTGTTCGCCATAGCCGTGGACGAGCAGGACCACATATTCCGGCTCATCAGCGCCGCTGCTCCACCTCCGCCCGACCACCGTTCCCGCGTGCCCCTCGAATGACAGGTCCGTCACGTCCATGCCGACCACCCTCTCCGGGAAAGACCCCGGTCGCAAGCGCCGTCCCACGCGTGGGCTGGGCCAGACTGGAGCCATGGCACTCGACCTCCACGCCGTCTGCTTCGACGCCATCGATCCCCAGCTCGTCGGCCGGTTCTGGGCAGGAGTCCTCGGCTGGGAGCCGACCGAGGACCCCGTGGACCCCGAGGGCGCCGTCGCGCTCGCGCCCAGCGACGGAACCGGGTTCCGGCTCCGGTTCGCTCCCACCCGCGAGGCGAAGTCACTCCAGAACCGGATCCACTTCGACCTGACCAGCGGGTCTCCCGAGGAACAGGACGCGACGGTTGCTCGGGCGCTCGGCCTGGGCGCGAGCCACCTGGACATCGGGCAGGGCCCGGATGCGGATCACGTGGTGCTCGCCGATCCGGAGGGCAACGAGTTCTGCGTCATCGATGCAGGCAATACCTTCCTCGCTGGCTGCGGCTTTCTCGGAGCGGTCAACTGCGACGGGACTCGGGACGTCGGGTACTTCTGGAGCCAGGCGCTCGGCTGGCCACTGGTGTGGGACCAGGACGAGGAGACCGCGATCCAGTCCCCGCATGGGGGTTCCAAGATCACGTGGAGTGGCCCGCCCTTGATGCCCAGACCATCGAAGAGCCGGCAGCACTTCGACCTCACCCCTGCCGCGGGCAGTGATCAGCAGAGCGAGGTCGAACGCCTCAGCTCCTTGGGCGCGAAGCGGATCGACATCGGGCAGGGCGAGGTCAGCTGGGTCGTCATGGCCGACCCGGATGGCAACGAGTTCTGCGTCCTCGCCGCCCGGGACTGAGCGCCCCACAGGGGTCTGCGAGGCTGGCCGCGTGACGATCGCGCGCTCGATCCTGCTCTTCATCCTCGCCGCGCTCGCCGAGATCGGTGGTGCCTGGCTCGTCTGGCAGGGGGTCCGTGGCCATCGCGGCTGGCTGTGGATCGGTGCCGGGGTGATTGCCCTCGGGCTCTATGGCTTCGTGGCGACGCTCCAACCCGACGCGAACTTCGGCCGGATCCTCGCGGCGTACGGCGGGGTCTTCGTCGCGGGATCGCTCGTGTGGGGGATGGCGCTCGATGGCTTCCGGCCCGACCGCTGGGACGTCATCGGGGCGGCGGTGTGCCTCGTCGGGGTCGCCGTCATCATGTACGCGCCACGACCGACGTGAGACCATCGATACCCGGTGGGGTATCCTTGACCAACGAATGCTCGTGAACGCACAGGAGGAAACCGTGGAGCTGGACGCTACAGAGATGCAGTCCGTGATCCGCCGCCTCAACCGGGCACGCGGGCAGCTCGGTGGCATCGTCAAGATGATCGAGGACGGGAGGGACTGCCGCGACATCGTCACGCAGCTCGCCGCAGTCTCGAAGGCCGTCGACCGGGCCGGTTTCGCCGTCATCGCGACCGGGCTCAAGGAGTGTCTCACCAATCCGGACGGCGAGGCGATGGACGTCGACGAGATGGAGAAGCTCTTCCTCTCACTGGCCTGAACAGCCGGCTGAGCCAGAGAAGTCGCTCCCAGGGGTGGACGGCAGGCCACTGCCGGGTGACCATGGAAGGCACCCGGAGGAGGCCACCATGGATGCCAGCGCAGACACCACGATGCTCCCCGCCGCGCCAGCCCCGGCTGAGTTGGCCCCGCCCGAAGCGGCGACGACCACCCGAGGGTTCGCCGAGTACATCGAACGAATCCGGGCGCACCGGGCCGAGCTGCGTGAGTCCGTCGCCGCGGTCGATTTCGCGCTCGAGTCGCCCATCGCCCGAGGCGGCGCCTGGCGCGAACGGGTGCGTGCGGCGCTCGCCGAGCTGGCCCACGACTTCGACGACCACATCGACCTCACGGAGAGCCCGGGCGGGATCTACGACCGTGCCAAGCGGAGTGCTCCACGACTGGGCGGTGCGATCAACCGACTGCTCCACGAGCACCGCGAGTACCGCGAGCAGATCCACGGGTATCTCGCGGTTCTCGAACATGGCGGGCAGCTGGCGGACATGCCGGCCTTCCGCGAGGAGCTGACCGCGCTGCTCGGCCACCTCGTCAGGCACCGGCAGGCGGGCGGCGACCTCGTCTACGAGGCCTACAGCGTTGACCTCGGCGGGTCCGACTGAGCCTTGGCCGGCCCCAGCGGCACTCGCGGCACGGTCGCTGGGAGCGAGCCCAGCGGCATACGGCCTGATCTGCTCAGGTGAACTGCGGCCGCAATGGATACCCGGCCGCCCCGGCTTCGCTGGTACGCGTCGCCAACACCTGGTGCAGCTGGATCCCGTTGTCCTCGAAACCGAGGCGCGACCCGGCCATGTAGAGCCCCCAGACCCGCGCCCGCCCGAGACCGGCCAGGGCCACGCAGTCATCCCAGTTCTTGGCGAGGTTCGCGCTCCAGCCGGCGAGCGTCAGGGCGTAGTGCTCGCGGAGGTTCTCGTGGTGCTTCACCTCGAGGCCCTCGTTCTCCATGACCCGCACGATGTCGCCGGAGCCGGTCAGCTCGCCGTCGGGGAAGACGTAGCGGTTGATGAAGCCGCGCGTCGGGAGCCCCGGGTGCTCGTTGTCCGGCCGGGTGATGCAGTGGTTGAGCAGCCGCCCCTCGTCGCGGAGGCGCGAGCGGAGGAACCGGAAGTAGGCGGGGTAGTTTCGCACGCCGATGTGCTCCGTCAGGCCGATCGAACTGACGGCGTCGAACCCCCGCTCGGTGACGTCACGGTAGTCGGCGTGCCGCACCTCCGCGCGCCCTTCCAGCCCGTCGCGCCGGATCGCCTCGGAGGCCCACGCGGCCTGCTCACCCGAGAGGGTCACCCCGAGCGCCGTCACGCCGTAGTGCGCGACGGCGTGGCGGACCATGCCGCCCCAGCCACAGCCGACGTCGAGCAGCCGCATCCCCGGCTGGAGGTCGAGCTTGCGGGCGACGAGGTCGTACTTGGCGAACTGCGCGTCCTCGAGCGTCGTCTCCGGGGTCTCGAAGACGGCGCACGTGTAGGTCATCGACGGCCCGAGCACGTGCTCATAGAACTCGTTCCCGACGTCGTAGTGATGGTGGATCGCGTCCGCGTCCCGCCGCCTCCCGTGCCGCAGCCCAGCGGCGAGCCGCCGCAGCTGGCCCGGCGTCTCCTGGGGAGGCAGCTCGGGCAGATGGGCACCCGAGGACCGCACCATCTGGACGAGCTCAGGCACGTCGCGCAGCGAGGGGCGGCGCGGCGAGAGGGTCGCCGCTCGAAGGTGTTTGAGCACCTCGTAAGGGTCGCCCTCGTCCATGCCGTCGATGGTCAGCTCGTCCTGGAGGTAGGCGCGCACCATGCCGAGCTCGCCGGGCGCCGTCAGGAGGTAGTTGAGCGCTCGCGGCGAGCGCAGCCGGACCGTGACGCCGTCCGCCGCGCCATCCGCCGCGCCGCTGGTCGAGCCGTCCCATGCGACGACGCGCACTCGCGCATCGTCACCGAGGAGGTGCTCGAATGCCTGGCCCACCGAGATCGTCATCGCGCTTGCACCGCCTTCTCATAGAGGGTTGGGAATCGCCCTTGCGGGTCGTAGTGCCGCTTCGCCGCCGCGATCGCCTCGCCGCCGTAGAGCCGCGCGAAAGTCGCTTCGTCGTAGTAGGCGTCCGAGTAGAGGGACTTGTGCCCGCCGAGTTCGGTCACCTTCGCCTCGATCGCCCGGTTGACGTCACCGTGCTGCCGACCGGGCTCGATCTCGACCGACGACCAGAAGCCGACGTTGACGTAGGGGACGTCAGGACGCATGGGGTAGAGCGGCCACGGTGGCCTTTGCTGGTCGGTTGGCTCCTCGTCAGTCGGCCGTATGCCGCTGGGCTCGCTTCCGCTCGCGGGTTTCCTTCGCAGCTGGATCGGACAGATCCAGACCGGCTCGATGGGGACGGTGTCGAGGAACCAGCTGAGGAACTCGGGGGTGCGGTCGAGGGGGATCTCCACGTCCTGGATGACCCGCTCGCGGGGGGGCCGGCCGCGCCTGGCGTCGATGGCCGCCATGACGCCGTGGCGCTGCTCGAAGGCGACGATCCTCCAGTACACGTCGCTGCGGAGCTTGTCCTTGGGCCAGAGGCGCCGGATGACCGGGTGCTGTGCACCGAAGGCTCGTGAGCACCAGAACCAGTCGGTGTCCCAGCGCCAGAGGTAGTCGTGTGCGGTGAGCACGTCGCTGCGGCGTTCCTGGATCGAGCGGTAGTAGACCTGCTGGCCCGTGTAGTCGCTCGGGGTCGGCTGGCCCGCTACCTGGTCGGCCCAGTGGGCCAGGGTCAGGTAGGACTCCCGCGGCCCGAAGACGACGCCGTCGACGAAGTCCACTCGCTGCCCGTCCCAGGCCATCGTCCGCATGACGCCGCCGATGGCGTCGGCCAGGGCGTCGACGCCGTCGAAGCGGACGTGCCGGAGCGCCACGTAGGGGGAGGCCGGCTCGAGCTCGATGACGAGGTCGAGGGCGTAGCCGAGCGAGCCGTAGGAGTTGGGGAAGGTGCGGAAGAGCTCTGCGTGCTCATTGTCCGCAGTGGCGGTGACCACTTCTCCGCGGCCATCCGTGCCACCCGTCAGGATGCGCATCTCCCGGACCGACTCGTGCGGCAGTCCGTTGCGGAAGGACGAGGCCTCGATGCCGAGGCCCGTCACGGCGCCGCCGATGGTGATCGTGCGCAGCTGCGGGACGACGAGCGGGACGAATCCGCTTGGCAGCAGGGCGTCAACGAGTTCTTCATAGGTCGTCAGCCCACCGACGCGGGCGGTCCGTGCAGCCGCGTCGATGTCGAAGACCCCACGGAAGGCCGAGAGGTCGAGCCCTTGCCGGGTGCCATTGCGGGCGGTGCTGTGACGGAACAGGTTGGAGGTCCGCTTCGCCAGTCGGACGGGCCGGTCGGGCGGCAGCGCTGCGAAGTCCCGGGCCGCTGTTGAGACGGATCCTTGAAGTGGATCGACTGTCACGCGGGAGGACATGGTTCGAGTCAACCAAAGGATTCGAGTGATTCCAACGAACTTTGCTGTGCGTTCTTGGAGGGCCGCAACATGCCGTGCAGGGAAAATTCGCGCCCCGGGTGCCCAGTTGCGTACCGGCACGGTTGAATTGGCACTGAAGCGCCGGGCCGGGCGCAGCTGGTCACTCATGAAGGGCCAATGATGGAACCTCAGACCGTGCACAACGATCCCACCCAGGCCGAGCAGGCGAGCGGTCAGGCCGATGAGCAGACGGGCGGGGGTTCCGGCGAGGCAACGCTGGATGACCTGCTCGAGCCGGTGCTCGGGCCGCACGCCACGGCGTCCGACTTCAGTGAGTCTGCGGTCCTGGGCCGGCGTGGACAGGCCGCACGCACTGGCTGGCGGCACGTGCTCGTCGAGCTGACGGGTGGTCGACTGCGACCGCCCCCGGGTCTCGGCGAGATGCGCCGCAACCAGTTGATGAACCGGGTCCGGACGCCGTTCGACGGCACTCGCCGAATCGTCGTGATGAGCCGCAAGGGCGGCGTCGGCAAGACGACCGTGACGGTCGGCGTCGGTGCCACCTTCGCGTCGGCGCGCGGGGACCGGGTCGTGGCCGTCGACGCCAACCCGGACGCCGGCAACCTGGCCCATCGGATCGCGGGGGACTGCCAGCGCACCATCACGGATCTGCTGGCGGACTCGGGCCGGATCCGGTCGTTCGCCCAGATGCGGGGCTACACGTCCCAGTGCGTCGAGTCACGCCTCGAGGTCCTCGCCTCCGACGACGACGCGAGGATCGCCCAGGCCCTCGACCGCGATGCCTACCGGCAGGTCGTCGCGCTGCTCGACCACTTCTACAACCTCATCCTGCTCGACACCGGCACCGGAATCCTCGACAGCGCGAACCAGGGCCTGATCACCGAGGCCGACCAGCTCGTCCTCGTCGTGCGCCCGGCGTTGGACGGCGCCAAGGTCGGCGCACAGACGCTCGACTGGCTCGAGGAGCACGGCCACGCAGACCTCGTCGCGTCCGCGGTGGTGGTGATCAACGGGATCGAGCGCGAGAGCGACCCGATCGTCCAGTTCGCCCGCAAGCACTTCGAGGCCCGTTGTCGGCAGGTCGTTTCCGTCCCGTGGGACAAGACCTTGGAGGGCGGCGGGCGCACGACGCTCTCCGGGCTGCACCGCAAGACGCGTCGTGCCTTCCTCGACGTCGCCGCAGCGCTGGCCGACGGGTTCGGCGAGGACCCGCTGGCCCGCGAGTCCCGCGAGTCGGCCAGCCACGGCTTCACCTTTGGCCCCCTCCCAAGCGAAGACCCCCGAATCTGACCGCCTTCCTTCCCGTCGAGTGTGCAGTCCGCGCCGCACCCTCCCGGTCGAATGTGCAGTCCGCGCCGCACCCTCCCGGTCGAATGTGCAGTCCGCGTCGGCGCGTACTGCACACTCGACTGAGAAGGCGCTGGTGGCGAGTGCCCGGTTGTCCAGGTCGCTACTCGCGGGCCAGCATCGTCACGCCGAGCCCGACCATCATGACGCCGCCGGCGACGCCGAGCCGGTCAAGGCGCTGCGGGCTTCGGGCGAACCAGTCACGGGCCCGCGCGGCGAGCAGGGCCCACATGCTGTCGGAGCAGATCGCCATCGCGCCGAAGACGACGCCGAGCACGGCCATCTGCACGCCCGACGTGACCGGCCGCGGCGTTGGTGAACTGCGGCAGGAAGGCGACGAAGAAGAGGATCGTCTTCGGGTTGGTCACGCCGACGACGAAGCCGATGCGCAGGGCGTGCCCGCGCTTGGCCGACACCTGCGCCTCCAGCGCCTCGCGGGCCTCGGGCCCGGTGCCGGATCGCCTGGATGCCGAGCCAGATGACGTAGGCGGCGCCCGCCACCTTGATGACCGTGTAGCGGTCGCGCTCGCGGCGACGACGGCGCCGAGGCCGACGGCGACGAGCAGCAGCCTGGGCCGTGACGCCGAGGCCGTTGCCGACGACCGACAGCAGCGCCTCCCGGCGCCCGACGGTCAGGGCGCGACCGATGGTGAAGAGCAGGCTGGGGCCCGGGACCTGGATGAAGAGGATCGACGCGACGAGGAACGCGATCCATTGGCTCGATGTCGGCACCGGACCCAGTGTGCGCGCGGCGGCCAGAACGGCAGGCGGATTATCGAGGCGCGGAGCACACTGTCTGGTCGTGACGTCCCAGCCATGACGACGAGCGCACCGACCCGCCGCTCGCCGCCGACGAGGCCACGACCCTGCTCGCCTTCCTGGACTTCCACCGCGACACCCTCCGTCTGAAGACCGAGGGCCTCGACGGCCGAGCAGCTCGCACAGACCGCTCGCGCCTCCAGCCTCACCCTTGGCGGGCTGCTCAAGCACCTGGCCCTCATCGAGCAAGCTGGTTCGCCTACGTGCCTCGTCGGTGCGACCCGACCGAGCCGTGGGCGTCGGTCGACTGGGACGCCGACCCGGACTGGGAGTTGAACTCGGCGGTCCGACGACGACCCCGACAGCCTGCGTCGGATCATGGACGAGGCCATCGAGCGCGTCGCGACGCAGCACCGCGCTGGCCCTCGGGACGGAGGCCTCGACTTCCGGTCCGCCCGGACGAACCGGGAGGAGAGCACTTCACTCTTCGCTAGATGCTGCTGCACATGATCGAGGAGTACGCGCGGCACAACGGCCACGCGGACCTCCTCCGCGAGGCCATCGACGGCCAGACCGGCGAGTGAGCCGACTCAGGCCAGCGTCCATGACCGGAGCTTCTCGGGGTTCCGGACCGCCCAGATGCGCGTGATCCGACCGGACTCGACGGCGAACGCCATGACCGTCACCGTGGTGCCTCCGTGCTGCATGACCAGGCCGGGCGATCCGTTGACCGAGCGCTCCAGGAACGTGTGATCCGGCGCCGTCTCGGCGATCGACAGGATGGCGCGGACCACCTCGTCGATGCCCTCAATGGGATGCAGCACCGCACTCACCAGCCCGCCACCGTCCGCGACCGCGGTGACCTGCGGGTCCAGCAGGGTGATAAGGGCGCCGATGTCCTTGGCCTCCCAGGCCCGCTTGAACTCCCGGACGACCGCTGCCTGCCCGCTGGTGGGCGCCACGGGAACCGGCACCGCCTCGATCCGCGCACGCGCCGACGAGGCGAGCTGCCGACAGGCGGCCGGGGTGCGCCCCACGATCTCGGCGACCTCGGCGAACGGGTACCGGAAGACGTCGTGGAGGATGAAGGCAACGCGCTCGGCCGGAGTCATCGAGTCGAGGACGACGAGGAAGGCCATGCTGACCGACTCGTCGAGGGTGACGCGGTCGGCAGGGTCTGCCGGCCCGGCCGGTGCTGCGGCGCCCACCCACTCATTGCGGTCGGGCACCGGCTCGGGGATCCACTCGCCGACATAGCGCTCGCGTCGATGCCGGGCCGAGCGGAGCAGGTCCAGACAGATGCGACTCGCAACCTTCGTCAGCCAGGCGCCCGTGGACTCGATGGCGTCCCGCTGGTCGTCCGACATCGCGTACCACCGGACGTAGGTCTCCTGCACGACGTCCTCGGCGTCGGCGAGGGAGCCGAGCAGCCGGTAGGCCAGGTTGGTCAGCTTGCGTCGCTCGTGCGGGGTACTCATCCGGGGCCACTTCCTCGAGGCAACTGTCGTCCTCAGTCTGACGAGACAGCCGCGCGGGATGTCAGGCCGGCAGCCGCCACCTGACATCTTGCGGCGCCAGGTCGTCAGACCCACGACACCGTTTCGAGGTCCCTCTTGGAGGTTTGACATGAGCACCACATCGACGACCAGCCCGCGCGTCAAGGTCTGGGCACCGAACCGATCACGGGTAGCCGTCGGCGCGGCGATCGCGCTCGTCATCAACACCGGTATCTGGATCGGCGGTCGGGCGGCAGACGTCTCCTTCCTCGTCGGGTCGCCGGTCGGTGACATGCGGGTCGGCCTGCTGGAAGTCATCCTGGGCACGGCCGGCGGTTTCGCGCTTGGCCTCGGCCTGGTCACCTGGGCGGCTCGGCGGTCGGACGCCCTCGTTCGCGCCGTCCTCGTCACGACGGTGGTGATGACCGTGCTGTCCACGCTCGGTCCGCTGACCACCGCCCACGAGATCTCGAGTGGCGCGCTGCTGGCCGCGATGCACCTCGCGACCGGCGCTGCCTTCATGGCGACGGTGTCCGGAGCTCGCGGCCCGGCCGGACGCTGACGTCAGAGCGGCCCAGCCGGGAGGGTCTCCCGTCGCGCCCGGATCTCAGCCCGCAACGCTTCGAGCTCCTCGGGCTCGACGCCGTCGTCCTGGTCATGGGAGTCGGGGAGCGCGAACTCCAGCCCGGTCTCCTGGTCGGAGGCGTCTCCGTGCGTGAGCATGAATCTGGCCATTTCGCCGGCATCAGCCAGTTCCTCGGTTGTCACCGACTCGGGCACGTGACGCTTCCGGCGCCAGTCGTGCAGCGCCTTGATGGTCGCCGTCAGCAGGAGGCGCGACGGCTCCTCAGGCGGGTACGACTCGTTCGCTGCCTCAGCCACGGCTGCCTCCCTTCCGCTTCACCTTGACGATGGCGTCCATGGCTGCCTCCAGCATCGCAGACTGCGTCGTGTTGCGCGACAGGCTGTTGAGCGTCCTCAACACTTTCAGTTTCACCGGCGAGGGAAGGTCCTCACGGTTGGCCCACACCCACATCAGTGCCTCCCACCACCGCGCCCGATCGTCGGCCTCGGTCGCGAGACTCTTGTCGATCCGGCCACGCTCCACGATGCCCTTGTAGGCGATCGTCGCGGCAGCGAGAGCAGTGAGCCCCGCGAAACCGGCCGACGTCATGAACTCACCGATCGCGAGCCGCAGATCCTCCCACGTCATCCTGCGAGTCTGGCCGGTGAAGGTCGTTTCGGACAGTTCCGACACGGCGCAGGCAGAAGCGTCGGAGCGGCTCGGCGGCCATGATGTCCGCGAGGTCGCGGTAGCGGCCTGCAGCCTCCTCCCGGCGACCCGTGCGCCAGGCCAGGTCAGCGAGGGCCAGGCTTGCGTCGCGCGAGGCGTATGCCGCTGAGCTCGCTTCCAGCCGGAGCAGCTCCTCCTCGACGTGGCTGAGCTCGCTTGCCGCAGCGCCGAGTCCGCCATTCGCGATGATCCCGTGCGCGGTCGCGGTAAGCCTGGCGACGCGCACGGATGGTGCGGGCCACACGCGCTCCAGCGCAGCGTAGAGATCGACGATCCGGGTCCAGTCCGTCTCCTGGAAGGTTGCGGCGACCGAATGGAGACCCGAGATGGCGGCCTCGATGGCGAACCGGCCCTCGCCGGTGGTGGCGGCGAAGGTTGCGTCGTCGAGGCCGAGAGCGAGCAGCTGTCGGTCCCAACGACCGCGGTCGACCTCGTCAAGGGCGAGCGCCGTCCCGGTCGCGTCGACCCGACCCGGCCGCCGGGCCAAACCGAGGCGGATCACGGCTCGGAGTCCGCGGGCCTCCGTGTCCGCCGGGTAGGCCGCGACAATGGCGTCTGCGATCGACAGCGCTTGGGCTCCGGTGTCGGCGAGGGCATCGACCGGATCGAGCACCGTCCGGTGAGCCAAGGTGAACATCCCTGCCACACAGGCCAGGACGACGGGAAGTCGCTCCAGGCGCTCGCCCTCGTCCGGGACGCGGAAGACGCCGCGGGCCTCGGCGAGCGCGCGCTTCGCCCGGGTGAGCCGGGCCGCCGCGGCCGACTCCTGCAGACCCAGGTGAGCCGCGATCTGAGGGGTCGACAGGCCGCACACGACGCGCAGCGCCAGCACCATCTGTGAGGACGCGCTGACGACCGGGTCGCATGCGACGAAGAGCAGTGCGAGCCGGTCGTCGAGAGCGTCGCCCCGAGGGTCCAGCGAGCGGCTGATCGGGTCATCGTGGTCCATGGCGCTGGTGTCCGCGGTCGGATCGGCCTCCGGCCGGACGAGCTCAGGCGCGAGTCGTCCCTCGACCCGGCGCCGACGGTGGTCGTCGATCCACGCACGCTTGGCCACCGAGGTGCACCACGCCGCCAAGGAGTCGATCGGTTGACCCGACCGGCGCACGTGGTCAGCGGCGCGCGCGACGGACTCAGCGGCATACTCCTCCGCGTCGTCGAGGCTGCCCGTGACGGACGCAAGCGTCCGCACGATCCGCGGCCACGCGTCCTGGAACTCGAGCTCGAGATCACCATCGGTCGCCGGCATGGCGACATTGTGTCTCCTGTGGGGGACACCGCCCGACCGACATCGAGGCTCAGCCGAGCGGAATGACCTTGCGCCACTCGATGTGGCCGCCTGTGGGGACGAGGGCCGCGAGCTTGCGGGCGAGCACCTCGTCGTCGGTCTCGACGACGTAGAAGCCGGTGATGACCTCGGAGGTGTCGGTGAACGGCCCGTCCGTGTAGACGGCGTCGTCGACCTTGCGGTCCGCGGCGCCGGGGACGACGGTGCCGCCGTACTTCGTGTTCTGTCAGCGCGTGACCGCCGACGAGCCGTGCGCCGAGCGCCACCGACGGCCTCCGCGAAGGCTCCGTGCGCGGCCATGCTCGCGCCGAACTCGGGGTCGTTCTGCGCCTCGGGGCTCGCGGCGTAGTCCGAGTCCCAGTCGGGCTCGTGGATGAGGTAGACGTACGTGTCGGCCATGGTCGGCTCCTTGTCGGTGACTTGTCATTGACGCGTGACGGCTCTCGTCACACCATCCTGACGAAGTCGTCCTCCCAGAATCGACATCGGCGACGCACGTATTTGAAAGGAGTCGTGAGGGGGCTCAGCGCACGAGGGCCGGGCGCTTCGGGTCGAAGGTCCAGCCGTCGACGAGGTACTGCATCGCGACCGAGTCGTCCCTGGCCCCCAAGCCGTGCTCGAGGTAGAGCTCGTGGGCGGCGTCGAGCGCCTTCCGGTCGAGCTCGACCCCGAGACCCGCGGCGTCCGGCACCTCGATCTGCCCATTGACGATCTGCAGCGGTCGTTTCGTCAGGGCCTGTCCGTCCTGCCAGATCCAGTGGGTGTCGAGGGCCGTGATCTCGCCCGGCGCAGCCGCCCCGACGTGGGTGAACATCGCCAGCGAGATGTCGAAGTGGTTGTTGGAGTGCGAGCCCCACGTCAGGCCGAAGTCGTGGCACAGCTGGGCGACGCGCACGGAGCCGGCCATGGTCCAGAAGTGGGGGTCCGCGAGCGGGATGTCGACGGCGTGCGCCCGGATGGCGTGCGCCATCTCGCGCCAGTCCGTCGCGATCATGTTCGTCGCGGTCCGCAGACCGGTGGCTCGCTTGAACTCCGCCATGGTCTCGCGCGCGGAGAAGCGGCCCTCGCCGCCACACGGGTCCTCGGCGTAGGCGAGGACGTCGTGCAGACCGGTGCACAGACGGATCGCGTCGGTGAGCAGCCAACCGCCGTTGGGATCCAGGGTGATCCTCGCCTGGGGAAAGCGCCGGGCAAGCGCGGTCACCGCCGCGATCTCCTCCTCGCCCGGCAGGACGCCGCCCTTGAGCTTGAAGTCGGCTGAAGCCGTAGCGCTCATGGGCGGCCTCGGCCAGCGCGGTGATGGCCTCGGGCGTCATCGCCTCGCGCCGGCGCAGTTGCGACCATCGGTCCGTCGCCCGCGTCGTCGACGACGTAGGGCAGGTCGGTTCGGCCCGGGTCGGCGACGTAGAAGAGGTAACCGAGCATCGGGACGCGGCTGCGCTGCTGCCCTTCGCCGAGCAGCTCCGCCACCGGCACGCCGAGATGCTGACCCATGAGGTCGAGCAGGGCCGACTCGAGCCCCGTGATGGCGTGCACCGTGGTGCGCAGGTCGAACGTCTGGATGCCACGGCCGCCGGCATCGTGGGCCGCGATACGTCTCGGAGACGAGTCGAAGCAGCTGGCGGTAGCGCGCGATCTCCTTGCCCTGCAGCAGTTCCGTGGCCTCGCGGATGGTCCCGGCAATCTTCTCGCCGCCGGGAACCTCGCCGAGCCCGGTGTTGCCGTCGCTGTCGGTGATGATGACGACGTTGCGCGTGAAGAAGGGCCCGTGGGCGCCGCTGAGATTGAGCAGCATGCTGTCGTGGCCGGCAACGGGGACGACCTCGACAGTGGCGATCTTGGGTGACACAGGGAGCTCCTGTCAGTTCTGGGAGAGTCGCAGCCGGCCGTCGACCCGCTGGGTGAGCGCCCAGGGGTTGTCGTCACGGGTCGGCTCCGGCAGCAGGTCGGCGGGCACGTCCTGGTAGGCGACCGGCCTCTGGAAACGGTAGATCGCGAGCGACCCGACCGAGGTGGTGCGGGTGTCGGAGGTCGCCGGGAACGGACCGCCGTGGACCATCGCGTGGCCCACCTCGACGCCGGTCGGCCAGCCGTTGAAGAGGATGCGGCCGGCCTTCGTCTCGAGCAGCGGCAGCAGGCTGCGCGCGGTGTCATGGTCGTTCTCGGCCGCCTGGACCGTCACGGTGAGCTGGCCCTCCAGCGCACGCAGGGACTCCGCCAACTCGACGGGGTCGGCCCACCGCACGATGACACCGGCTGCACCGAAGACCTCCTCGGCCACGGTCGCGTCATGGCGCAGGACGGACGTCGTCACCGAGGCCAGCAGCGGCGCGGGCGCGTTGACCGTCTCGCCGGCGGTGCCCTCGGCCTCGACCGTGACGCCGTCGGCGGCCTTGAGCACCGTCGTGCCCTGCGCGAACGCCTGCGCGATGCCGGTCGGTGAGCATGCTCTGCCCGCTGGCCTGGGCGACGGCTCGCCCGGCGGTCGCGACGAAGGCGTCGCCGTCAGGCCCCTGCCGGCACGAAGGCCAGGCCGGGGTTGGTGCAGAACTGTCCCGACCCGAGGGTGAGAGAGGCAACGTATGCCGCTGCCAGTCCTTCCGCGTCGACCGTCGGCAATGCTGCCCGGCAGAACCACGACGGGGTTGACCGAACTCATCTCGGCATAGACCGGGATCGGCTCGCGCCGCCCCGCAGCCGCGGCGACGAGGGCCAGTCCGCCGGCGCGGGAGCCGGTGAAACCGACCGCCTTGATCGCGCGGGTCGCCGGACGAGGGCCTGGCCGATCGACGTGCCGCTGCCGTAGAGGAGGGAGAAGACGCCCGGGTGCAGCCCGCGTGCCGCAACCGCCCTGGCCACCGCTGCGCCGACGAGCTCGCTCGTGCCGGGATGGGCGTTGTGCGCCTTGACGACGACCGGGCAGCCGGCGGCGAGGGCAGATGCGGTGTCACCGCCAGCGACCGAAAAGGCCAGCGGGAAGTTGCTCGCGCCGAAGACCGCGACCGGCCCCAGGGGCACCTGGCGCTGCCGGATGTCGGCCCGCGGCAGGGGTGTCCGCTCCGGCTGCGCCGGGTCGATCCGGACCTCGAGGTGGTCGCCCGAGCCGAACCACGCCGGCGAACATCCGCAGCTGCCCCGTCGTCCGGGCCAGCTCGCCCGTGATCCGGGCGATCGGGCAGCCCCGACTCGGCGACGGCCCGGGCGATGATCGCCTCTCCATCTGCCTCGATCTGTGCCGCCACCTCGTCGAGGAAGGCGGCCCGATCCTCTGGGCTCGACGCGCGGTAGGTCTCGAAGGCCACCTCGGCCGCCGCGGTCGCGAGCTCGAGCTGCTCGTCGTCGACGAGGGTGTAGGTGGGCTCGAGGGGCTGGCCGGTGGCCGCCTCTATGCCGATCAGGCCCTTCGACGCGCCGACGAGTCGCTCGCCGGCGACGATCGAGTGGCCTTCAAGGGTGGTGGTCATGGTGGATCTCCTCAGGCGATGGCAGGGGGCGCAGGTTCAGCTGATCTTGCTAGCTGATCTTGTCGATGAGGATCTTGAGGTCGGCCAGATCCCGCTCGGTGAGGTTGGTCAGTGGGGGACGCACCGGCCCGGCCGGCCGGCCGATCGCGGCGAGCCCGCCCTTGATGATCGAGACGGCATAGCCGTTCTCGCGGTCACGGATGTCGAGATAGGGGAGCACGAAGTCGTTGAGCTTGCGGTAGACGGCGTCGCGGTCCTGGCGGCGGACGTCCTCGTAGAAGCCGACGGCGAACTCGGGGAGGAAGTTGAAGATCGCCGACGAGTACGTCGTCACGCCGAGCTGGAGCAGCGGCAACGCGAACGTCTCCGCCGTGGGGAGCCCGCCGATGTAGAGCAGCCGGTCGCCGACTCGCGCATAGGTGCGGGTCATCGCCTCGATGCTGCCGACGCCGTCCTTGAGCCCGACGAAGTTGGGGTGGCGCTCGGCGACCTCCGCGACGGTGGTGTCGGTGAGGACCGCGTTGGCGCGGGAGTACGCGATGACGCCCAAGGAAACTGAGCGGCATACGGCAGAGATGTGGTCCACGAGACCACGCTGGCTCGCCTCGGTCAGGTAGGGCGGGAAGAGGAGGATGCCGTCTGCGCCCGCCGCCTCGGCGGCGCGTGCCTGGGCCACGGCGACGGCCGTGCCCCCCGTAGCCGGGGCGAGGACGGGCACCGTGCCGCCGATCTCGTCGACCGCGACGCGCACGACGGTGTCGATCTCGTGGCTCCGGAGGGAGAAGCCCTCGCCGGTGCCGCCCGCGGCGAACAGGCCGGCGACGTCGAAGCCGCTGAGCCACGACAGGTGCTGGCGGTAGCCCGCCTCGTCGAACTCCAGGTCGGCAGTGAAGGGGGTGACGGGGAAGGACAGGAGTCCGGTGCCCAGGGTGTGGGCGAGTTCGTCGGGGGCGAGTGAGGGCACGTGAGGTCCTTTGCGACGGAGCAACGGGCTCGGCGGGCGCGTGCTGGACGGCCGCCTGCCCGCAGCTGGGCCAGTGAGTCGAGGACAGGCTAGGAAGGGTCTCCGATACCTGTCCAAGACGGATTTCGTATGCCGCAATGCTTGGCGAGCATCATGCTGACGTCCGGCCCGGCCGGGTTTCGCCGTCGAGGCGCATCCGTCCGATCTGCGCGAGGACCCGTCGAAGCATGGGGCTGCGGCGCCCGCGTGCCCAGATGGCGTGCAGCTCGACGGGCTTGCCCGGCACCTCGCTACCGTCAGGGTCGCCGCCCCCGTCGACGAGGTCCGCGTAGGCCACCCCCTCGACCCCGAGGAAGCGCGCGGAGGCCGGCACGAGGGCGCAGCCGCGCCCGGCAGCGACAAGGAGAACGGCAGTGAGGATCTGGTGCACCTGTTGCTCGACGCGGGGGTGCGCATTCGTCAGGAAGCGGACCGTCAGCTCGTGGAAGTAGCGGGACTGGACCGGGTTGTAGCTGATCACCGGAACGCCGTCGAAGTCACTCGGGGTGAGCGGCCGGTCGAGTCCGGCCAGGCGGTGGCCGGCCGGCACCGCAGCGCACAGCGCCTCGCGGAAGACGATCCGCGACTCGAGCTCCTCCGTGTCGAACGGCGGACGGGCGAGGCCCAGGTCGAGCTCCCCCCGGCGGATCCCGTCGGCCTGGGCGGCGGTGACCCGCTCGTGGAGGATGACGTCGACCCCGGGCAGGCTCCGGTCGAGCTCGCGCAGCAGCGGGCCGAGCACGCCGATGGCGGAGACCGCGGTGAAGCCGAGCCGCAGCGTGCCCGCCGCCCCACCGTCGATGCGGCGTGCGACGTCACCTGCGCTCTCGACGAGTGCCAGCAGGCGATACGCCTCGTCAAGGAAGGCGCCGCCCGCCTCCGTGAGGGCGACCCGGCGGTTGTCCCGGTCAAGGAGCGTGACCCCCACGGTGCGCTCGAGCTTCTGGATCTGCCGGCTCAGCGGCGGCTGGGTCATCTGCAGCCGCTCCGCCGCGCGCCCGTAGTGGAGCTCTTCGGCAACGGCGACGAAGGCCCGGACCTGGTCGAGGGTCATCATGGTGGGCGACCCTACCGCTCAATGCCACGAAAGCATCACTTGATGCAGCATCGGGTTTGGACAGGCATCGATGAGGTTCATAGTGTCTCCCGGCATGGGCAGCACGCTCACGCTCCCACCGCCCCCAACTGATCTCATGACGCCGGTCCCCCGGCGTTCCCACGTCCCAGGAGACTTTCCATGACAAACCTGCTTGCGAGGGGCCGCGCGATCCCGGCCCTGGCCGCGGCCGCGACCGCCCTCCTCGTCCTCTCCGCCTGCGGTGGCGTCAAGACCGCCGGGAGCAGCGGCTCGGGTGGCGACTCCTACCCGAGCGGCTCGATCCAGATGACGGTCGGCGCCTCGGCGGGTGGCAGCAGCGACCTCATCAGCCGCGCCCTCTCCAAGGGCATGAGCGAGGAGCTCAAGGTGTCGATGCCGGTCATCAACAAGCCCGGTGCCAACGGGGCCCTCGTCGCCAAGGAGCTCAAGGGAGCCAAGTCGGACGGCTACGCGATCTCCGTCCAGAACGCTTCGCTCTTCGCCATCACGCCGCTGGCGGTGTCCGAGGCCGAGGCGACGACGATCGACGACTTCGACGTGCTCTACGGCGTCTCGCGCGATGACTACGTCATGGTCACCAACGCCCAGAGCGGCTTCAAGAAGCTCGATGACCTCAAGGCGGCCGGCAAGACCATCAAGTACGGCACGACCGGCGTCGGCACCGGCGCCCAGCTCTCGTCCGCGCTGACCTTCAAGTCCGCCGGCATCGACGCGACCGCCGTGCCGTTCGACGGCGGCGCCCCGAACCTCACCGCCCTGCTCGGCAACCAGGTCGACGCGTCGACGATGCAGATCGGCGAGGCGGTCGAGAACATCAAGGCCGGCAAGCTCGTGCCGCTCGCTGTCTTCGCTCCGGAGCGCGTCACGGCGCTGCCCGAGGTGCCCACGGCCAAGGAGCAGGGCTTCGACGTCGTCGTGACCCAGTACCGCTTCCTCACGACGCCGAAGGGCACGCCGCAGGCCGTCAAGGACCGGCTCATCGCGGCCGCCAAGGCGACCTACGCCACGGCGGACTACAAGAAGTTCAACGAGGCCAACTCGCTGACCCCGCTCGAGCTGCCCGGCGACGAGATCGTCACCATGCTCAAGGCCGACCTCGCCTCCAACACCGACAAGGTCACCAAGTTCGGCATCGAGCTCGCGACGAAGAGCTGACGCACCAAACCCCACCGCGCGGGGCGGGTCCGACCCACTGGACGGACCCGCCCGCGCCGGCCCGGTCCTCGAGGAGGAGTCCCGGATGAGCACGACACATCCCCAACACCCGTCACCTACCGGCGACGAGTCAGACATCCTCGAGGAGCTCAAGGCCGAGGTCGCTGCCGACCTCGAGGAGGAGCGGCCGCCGCACGCCGGTCCGGTCACCCAGGTCGTCGCGGCGCTCGTCGCGCTCGCCCTCGGGGTCAGCGGGGTCCTGCTCTCCCTCAGCTTCGGCCTCGGCTCGCTGACGGAGCCGGGTCCCGGGCTCTGGCCCTTCATCGTGTCCGTGGCAGTCACCGCGCTGTCGGTCGCGCTGCTCGCCTTCGGCCGGCACGCCACTGACACCGAGAAGTTCACCCGGTCGAGCATCCTGACCGCCGTCGGCGTGGCCAGCCTCGTCGGCTTCGCACTGCTGCTGCCCGTCATCGGCTTCGAGGTGCCCGCCCTGTTCGTCATGCTGATCTGGATGAGGTTCCTCGGGGGCGAGACCTGGCGCATGTCGGTCGTCGTCAGCGTCCTCACCGTCGCGGTCTTCTACGCGCTCTTCGTCCTGGCGCTGCAGATCCCCCTTCCCCGGCTCATCTGAGCCCGCCACCCGGACCCCAGGTACCCCATGGACCTCACCCCGATCATCAACGGCTTCGGCGTGGTGCTGCAGCCGGAGAACCTGCTCTACTGCCTCGTCGGCGTCGTCATCGGCATGCTCATCGGCGTGCTGCCCGGCCTCGGTCCGGCGGCGACCATCGCGATCCTGCTGCCGATCACCTACGGCGTCGAGCCGGTGTCGGCGATCATCATGCTCGCCGGCATCTTCTACGGCGCCCAGTACGGCGGCACCATCACGTCGGTCCTGCTACGCCTCCCAGGCGAGGCCAGTTCGGTCGTCACCGTCTTCGACGGCTTCGCCATGGCCAAACAGGGCCGTGCCGGCGCCGCGCTCGGCATCGCGGCCATCGGCTCGTTCATCGGTGGCACGGTGTCGATCCTCGGCCTGACGGTCCTCGCGCCCATCGTCGCCGGCTACGCCCTCGACTTCGGCCCGCCGGAGTACGCCGCACTCGGTCTGCTGGGCGTCCTGCTCGTCGCGACCATCGGCAACGGCGGCAAGCTCAAGGCCGTCATCGCCGCGGCTGTCGGCCTGCTCATCGCGACGGTCGGCAGGGACACCTTCACCGGTGCCGAGCGATTCACCTTCGGCAGCCTCAACCTGGCCGACGGCATCGACTTCGTGCCGATCGCCATGGGCCTCTTCGGCCTCGGCGAGATCCTCTACAACCTCGAGGAGAACCACAAGAAGGTCCACGCCCCGGCCAAGGTGACCCGCGTCTGGCCGACCCGCCGGGACCTCAAGGACTCGAGCGGCGCCATCGGCCGGGGCTCGGGCATCGGCTTCGTCCTCGGCGTCCTGCCCGGTGGTGGGGCGGTGCTCTCCTCGCTCGTCGCCTACGCGGTCGAGAAGCGCCGCGCGAAGCAGCCCGAGCGCTTCGGCCGCGGCGCCATCGAGGGTGTCGCAGCACCGGAGACGGCCAACAACGCCGCGGCCACCTCGTCGTTCATCCCGCTGCTCACCCTCGGCATCCCGGCCAACGCGACCATGGCGCTGATGTTCGGCGCCCTCCTCATCCAGGGCGTCCAGCCCGGCCCCCAGCTGGTCGACGAGCACCCGGAGCTCTTCTGGGGCGTCATCAACTCGATGTACATCGGCAACATCCTGCTGCTCATCATGAGCATCCCGATGGTCGGGATCTTCGTGCGGATCCTCAAGGTCCGGCCCGCGATCCTCGCGCCGATCACCGCGCTCATCACGCTGCTCGGCGTCTACACGGTCCGCAACTCGGTCTTCGACATCTTCCTCGTCATCGTGTTCGGCGTGGTCGGCTACCTCATGAAGAAGACCGGCTTCGAGCCCGGCCCCCTCGTCCTCGCCTTCGTTCTCGGCGAGCTCATCGAGGCCTCGGCGCGGCGCTCGCTGCTGCTCTTCGGTGGCGACCCGACGGGCTTCCTGACCCGTCCGATCTCCGGAACGATCCTGGCCGCCATCATCGCGGTCGTCCTCTTCCCGTTGGTCCGCCGGTTCTTCCGCAGGAGCCGGCCCGTCCAGGAGCCCGCCGCGCCGTCGACGATCGACGCCGGTGACCACCACGACACCCGCGAGACCACGGAGGCGAGATGACCATCGTCGTCGGCTACGTCGACACCCCGGAGGGCCAGGCCGCCCTCGACCGAGGCATCGCCGAGGCGCTGCTGCGCGACACGGACCTCGTCGTGGTCAACTCACCCCGGAGCGGGGCGCCCGTGGACGACGACATGCTCTCGACCGAGCAGCTGGATGCCGTCCTCGCGCGTGCGACCGCCGCCGGCGTCGCGGTCGACGTGGCGCAGCCGCTCCACGGCAGCTCGCTGGCCGAGACCCTCGAGCGCGTCGTCCGAGACGTGGACGCCTCGCTCCTCGTCATCGGAATCCGCCAGCGCACCCCGGTCGGCAAGCTGATCCTCGGCAGCTCCGCGCAGCGGATCCTGCTCGACGCCTCGGTGCCCGTCTTCGCGGTCAAGGCCCCCCAGTGACGTCAGCGATGATGGCCTCTCGGACCACGGGTAGCCGGATCTCCCGTGTCACCGTCACGCCGGTCGCCTTCGCGGACCCGCCGCTGCTCAACGTCGTCGGCGTCCACCAGCCCTTCGCCCTACGGGCGATCGTCCAGGTCCACACCGACACCGGCCTCGTCGGGCTGGGGGAGACCTATGCCGACGAGACGCATCTGGCCCGGCTCGGGGCGGTCGCCGCCGCGGTCCCCGGGACGCGGATCTGGGACCTCAACGGCCTGCGCGGCCGCGTCGTCGAGACGCTCGGCGCGGCAACCTCCGGCGGCGGCCAGAGCTTCGGCGGCATGCTCGACCTCGACTCGGCCGTCGACACGGTCTTCTCTCCGTTCGAAGTCGCCTGTCTCGACCTGCAGGGCAAGGAGACCGGCCGGCCCGTCAGCGACCTGCTCGGCGGCGCGGTGCGCGACCGCGTCCCGTTCAGTGCCTACCTCTTCTACAAGTGGGCCGGGCACCCGGGCCACCCCGATGACGACTGGGGTGAGGCCCTCACGCCAGACCAGTTGGTGGCGCAAGCGCGACGGATGTGGGCGGCATACGGCTTCGCGGCGATCAAGCTCAAGGGCGGCGTCCTGCCTCCGGCCGAGGAGATTGCCGCGATGCACGCGCTGCGCGACGCGTTCCCGGACCACAAGCTGCGCATCGACCCCAACGGCGCGTGGACCGTCGAGACGTCCGCCAAGGTGGCGGCTGAGCTGGCGGGCGTCATCGAGTACCTCGAGGACCCCACGCCCGGCATCGACGGAATGGCCGAGGTCGCGCGGACCACTGATCTGCCGCTCGCGACGAACATGTGCGTCATCGCCTTCGAGCACCTCGAGCCGGCCATCCGGGCGCGGGCCGTCGACGTCGTGTTGTCGGACCACCATTTGTGGGGCGGCCTGCAGCAGTCGCGCCTGCTCGCCGGGATCTGCGAGACGTTCGGCCTGGGTCTCTCGATGCATTCCAACAGCCACCTCGGCGTCAGCCTCGCGGCGATGACCCACCTCGCCGCCGCCACGCCGAACCTCACCTATGCATGCGACACGCACTATCCGTGGAAGACCGAGGACATCGTCAAGCCGGGCGTGCTTGAGTTCGTCGAAGGGTCCGTCACCGTGCCGACGGGGCCGGGTCTCGGCGTCGACCTTGATGAGGACGCGCTTGGTGTCCTGCACGAGCAGTACCTCGCCTGCGGCATCCGCCGTCGCGAGGACACCACCTACATGCGTTCCGTGCAGCCCGACTTCGAGGTGAACACCGCGCGTTGGTGACAATCCAGGCCGTATGCCGCTGGGCTGGCTCGCGCGCGTCAGTCGGCCTTGGTGACCCGACGCCAGCCACCAGCTCGATTGTTGGCGATGACCGCGCGGAAGAGCTCGATGAGGGCCGCCTCGTCGAGCGGATCCCCTTGGCGCACCTGGATGGCCCGGGCCGACTTGTTCTCCTGCCCTTGGTTGATGAGGCCGTGCGGATCGGGCGCGATCGGATCGTAGATGAAGATGTCGAGGTGGTCCTTGGCGCCGAGCAGCGCGGCCACGTTGCCCTCCAGCACGAAGTAGGGCAGGCGAGTCCGCTTGATGGTTTCCTCCATCTCGGGGTCGGCCTCGTGCAGCAACCGCCGCACGCGCTGGGCAACCTCCTGCTGCCAGCGAGGCAGGGTCGCGATGTAGTCGTCAACGCGCGGATCCGGTGCGCCCACGCGATCGAGCATGGCATGCCGCGAGTCCCTCGCGCGGAGCCCTTGCGGGTCAGTCGCGTTGCAGCCGCGCCCGCGAGTTCGAGAGATGCAGCCGCATCGCCGACCGGGCGGCTTCCGCGTCGGAACGCGCGATCGCCAGGTAGATGTTCTCGTGCTCGAGCGAGACTCGGGTCGGATGGGTGGCGTCGGACACGGTGTGCGCAGCCTCGAGCCGGGTGCGTGGCAGCATGATCATCATCGGTCCGAGCGAGGCGAGCAGGTCGGCGTAGAAGCGGTTGCCCGAGGCGACCGCGATCCGGCGGTGGAACTCGAAGTCCGCCTCGACCGCTCCGCTCTGGCGCTCGCGGGAGCTGGAGATCTCACGTAGGGCCCGCTCGATCGCCTTCAGCTGCACGCCTGTTCGTCGCTGGGCGGCGAGCGCAGCGGCCTCCGGTTCGACCCCGATACGGAAGTCGATCATGTCGAGCACGTCACGGTGGGTCCGCACGCGGTCGGCGCCGATCTCGAAGCGCTCCGTCTCTGGCAGCGCAAGTACGAAGGTGCCGCGACCCTGGAACGTCTCGACGAGGCCGGCAGCCTGGAGCCGCGAGATCGCCTCGCGGACGACCGTGCGGCTGACCCCGAACTCCGCCACGAGCGACGCCTCGGTCGGTAGCTTCTGGCCCGGCTTCATGTGGCCGCCGAGAATCCGCTCCTTGAGCCGCTCGACGAGCTCGTGCGCGAGCCCGCGTCCAGTGTCGCGGTCGAGCAGGGCCTCCGTCATGGCGTCCTCCCCTCGTGGGGTCACGCTCGACCCACCTCGAAGGTGTCCACGGTCCACCCCTTGGCCTGGTCACTCAGCGAAAAGCCCAGGCCGGGACGGTCCGGCACGATCATCCGCCCGTCGCGGGTCTCGAGCCGCTCGTTGAACAGCGGGTCGAGCCACTCGAAGTGCTCGACCCACGGCTCGCGGGGATAGGTCGCCGCGAGGTGCAGGTGGATCTCCATGGCGAAGTGCGGCGCAAGGTCGAGCCCCGCGTGGTCGGCGAGCGTGGCGAGCCGGAGGAACGGTGTGATGCCACCGATACGCGGCGCGTCCGGCTGGATGACGTCGGCCGCCCGGGCCTCGATGAGCCGGACGTGCTCGGCGACGCTGGAGAGCATCTCGCCGGTCGCGATCGGCGTGTCGAGGGCTGCGGCGAGCCGGGCATGGCCCTCCGCGTCGTACGCGTCGAGCGGCTCCTCGATCCACACGAGGCCGAGGTCCTCGACGGCTCGGCCGAAGCGCAGGGCCGTCGGCCGATCCCACTGCTGGTTGGCGTCGATCATGAGCGGCACGTCGGCTCCGATGTGCTCGCGCACCGCGATGAGGCGCTGGAGGTCGAGGCGCCAGTTCGGTTGGCCCACCTTGATCTTGATGCCGCCGATACCGGCCGCGAGGGACTCGGTCGCCCGCTCCTTGACCTCCTCGATCGGCGCGTGGAGGAAGCCGCCTGACGTGTTGTAGGTGCGGACCGAATCCCGATGGGCACCAATGAGCTTCGCGAGGGGTAGCCCGGCACGCTTGGCCTTGAGGTCCCACAGCGCGATGTCGATCGCGGCGAGCGCCTGGGTGGCGACCCCGGACCGGCCGACTGAGGCGCCGGCCCAGAGCAGCGTGTCGTAGACCCTCGCGATGTCGCTCGGGTCCTCGCCGATGAGCCGGTCGACGACCTCCTTGGCGTGGGCGAACTGGGCCGGTCCACCCGCGCGCTTCGAGTAGCTGAAGCCGATGCCGTGGTGGTCCTGCTCGGTCGCGACCTCCGCGAAGAGCAGGACGACCTCGGTCATCGGCCGCTGTCGGCCGGTGAGGACCTTGGCGTCGCTGATCGGTCTGGGCAGCGGCAGGACGACGGACGAGAGCGCGACATGGCGGATGCGATCGGCGGTCATGAGAAGTGATCGTACAAATAGCGGACTTGTCGGACAAGTGCTTCCCACTCGGGAGTGTGGTGCCACCCGAACAGCCAGCCGTACCTCTGGCAGCACACAGCAGGGGGCGGTCCGTCAGCCCCGCAGCTTCGTCAGTCGACTCTCGAGCGCCGCCCGTCGGTGCGCGTTGCCTGCGAGGTCGACGTAGCGTTCCCCGAAGGCCGCGAGCAAGGCGTCATCGAGACGACGCACAGCACCAGGCGGGTACTTGTAGCCCATCCGGGCCGTGACCTCGGCGCTGTCGACCGAGGCGAGGACCTGGTCGAGAGCCTCAACCGTCGTGATGCCGAGCTCCAGCAGCAGCCCGGAAACCCAGGTGTAGTGGTCGGTGCGCGACCACCCCGCATCCGGCGTACTTGCCGGCGAGGAACTTGGCGAGGTCCTGCGACCCGATCCGCGGGTCGTGTCGGCGCCTCCTCGGGCTCGGGCTCGTCGGGAATCGCGACCTGCAGCCGCGCGCGGATCGCCGAGAACTCCCGGTCGGCGAGCTCGAGCAGCCCGGCGGCGAGGGTGAACCGCCGGTCGAGGTCGAAGGCGTGCTCCTCGGGCACCGTGCCCTTGTACCGGATGTCGTGCTCGAACTCCGCCCACGCGTGCTGGAGGACGGTGCGGATCTGGACCGATGCACTGAGCCGGCGGAGCGGCTCGTAGGCCGTGCGGCACGGCCCGGCTCGCGTCGACCGCGACGAGCAGGTGCCGGCTCGCGTAGCCCAACCGCCCGGCGCGAGCGGTCTCGAGCCCGAGGTCGCGGTCGTCGAGGACCGCGAGCTCCTCGCGCGAGCAGGTCGGCGACGGCCGTCGACGTCGGCCTGGACGTAGGTGATCACCCGCACGCCGATCACATCGGTGATGTCCTCGATCGGGTTGGGGTGCATCGGAACCCCGTCGACCAGCCGCTCGGCCTTGCCCTTGAACGACTCGACGGACTTGGTGCGACCGGAGACGCTGAGGTAGTTGATGCCGGCGTCGTCGAGCAGCGCCTGGACCATCTCGACGTAGCGTCCGGTCGCCTCGACGAGCTGGGGGTGACGCTCGCGGTACTCGCCGACGGCTCGATGGACGACTGGCTGGTGGTCACTCCGCCTCGACATGCGCCCATCCTGCCGCCCCCGTCGTCGAGTGTGCACTTCGCGCCCGGCGTCTACTGCACACTCGACCTGGTGGCGGAAGGGCAGGGACTGCACATGGACGCAGGACCCAGCTCAGCGGCATACGGCTGCGTTGTGGTGGTGTCTGGGTCACCACCCGCGGAGACGGAGCACCACACCCGCGTGGTCGGAGGGCCAGAGGCCCGTCTGGGGGTCACGGTCGGTGAGCTGGTCCCCGGTGATGAAGCCGCGGTCCACGTCGAGCGGCTTGCCGTCCGGCGTGTGGGCGAAGACCATGTCGATCCGGTGGTCGAACCCTGCGGCCGAGTCGTCGTTGACGAGCTCGGACAGGCCGGAGGTCCAGCCCTCCTCGGCGGGCGCCCACTCGAGCCACTGGTCCGTGTAACCGGCCGGTCCCGTGAGGAACTCGTAGGGCGCCTTGTGGGGCACGGTGTCGTGCGGCTTGACCGCGTCGAGCAGCGGGTCGGAGTTGCAGTCGCAGACGAAGACCGTCGTGCGGTCGGCAGCCGTCGCCTCGGCGGCTACCTGCATCCCTTGCGCGAGGGCGAGATTCGAGCTGAACGCCTCGAAGTGCGAGTTGACGAACCGGAAGGATGACCCACCCGCTCGCACGTCCACCCACTGGTAGCCACGGGAGAAGTCCATCGTCACGCCGGAGATCTCCACCTTGAGGTTGTGGGTGAAGAGCTGGTCGTGCTCGCCGGTCACGGTGAGGGCGTTGGTGGCTCGCTTGAGGATGACGTCGTGCATCGTCAGCCGGACATCACGCGGGTTGCCCATCGTCGCGGTGAAGCTCGGCGACTCCACATCGGCACGCTCGCCTACGACCTCGGCGACGTAAGGGGTTCCGGCCGCACGCAGGTCGGCGAGCAGGGTTGCGAGGAAGTCATAGTCGACCGTCGTGGCGTTGGGCACGCCGACCTTGTCCAGCTCGAGCGGCCCCGAGCGCCACAGGGCGACCTCCTGCAGGCCGACGAGATCGGGCTTGGCCGTGGCGATCTCGCGGGCCAGCAACGTCGAACGGACCGGGAAGTCGGTTTGGTCGACGATGCGTCGTGTCACGTCGGTGGAGATGGCGAGCGCGGCGACGACCTCCTGCGGTGTCTTGCCCTGCGCCTGGGCGGCGAGCGCGGCCTCGACAGGTCGGTTGATGTCGGCGCCGAGGTAGATGTTGCGGGTCATCACCGTGATCGGCTTGCCCGGTGGTTCCGGCGCGGCTTGGGCGACGGTTGCGGCGGCCATCGGGACCGCGACGAGGGCAGTGGCGGCCGCAGCGAGAGCGGCACGCGTGGACAGTCGGCGCATCGGGTTCCTCCCCATTGAGCTATCCCATCGGGACTGTGAGGGTGAGCCTGCCGGTCCGCCGCTCGGGATGCAATGCCTTGGAGCCACTTGTGCCCTGCGAATCAACTGGCCTCAGTTCCGCGCTCGCGGCGTGCGCGTCCATAGGCGAGCGAGGCCGCCACGATGCCCAGGGCCCAGAGCGTGTGGAGTCCGTTGACGACGAGCAGGCCGAGGGTGGCGACAAAGGCCACTGCGGCGGTCCACCAGCCGAGGCTCCAGCGTGGGAGGAGGCGCAGTGCCGCGCCCGTCCCGAAGACGTAGACGAGGGTGAAGCAGCCGGTGGTGAGCAGCATGAGTGGAGTCAGGCCGAGGTCGAGGACGGCTGCGACCACGAGCGAGAGCGCGCCGCCGAGGGTGAGCACGGCGAGGCTGCGCCGCGGAACCTCGCCGGCGCCGCTGCCCTTGGCCAGGGCTGACGGGCAGGCCTCCGTCGCGGCCGAGCGCTGCGCCGAGCCGCGAGCCGCCGGCGAAGTAGGCGTTCATCGCGCCGAGCGTCAGCATGCACGGCCGACGACAGCCGTGAGGACGCGGGCACCGTCACCGAGTGCGACGGCCATGAGGTCCGACAGCGGCGCCTCGCTCCGGCCGGTCGCCGGGCCGAGCACGAGAAGGCTCGTCGCTGGCCAGGCCGAGGTAGAGCAGTCCGACGACGGCGACGGCGATCGCCGTGGCGCGCGGGACGTCCCGCCGCGGGTTGCGGTAGTCGGCGGCGAGGGAGGCGACGGCCTCCCAGCCGGCGAACCCCCAGACGAGGACGGCGGCGGCGGTGGCCGACGGCGTCCCCAGCCGTTCGGCGCGAAGGGTGACAGGTGGTCGGTGTTGCCGTGCGGCAGGGCCAGGGCCATCGTGGCGACCATGAGCAGGGCGAGCAGCGGCGGCCAGGGCCGAGCTGGATCCGGCCGGAGAGCCGCAGACCCACGGCGTTCATCGCCGCGGTGCCCGCGAGGATCAGCGCGGCCGCGACCGCCAGCGTGGTGGTCCGGCCGCCGCCGACCACGTCGGCGACGTAGCCACCCGCCATCATCGACGCGGGAGGCGCCCCGACCGGGATGGCGAAGTAGAAGCACCAGCCGACGGCCCCGGCTGCTCGGCCGCCGAACGCGCGCCGGACGTAGGTCGACACGCCGCCGGTGTCCGGCTAACCGGGCGCCCAGTGCGGCGAACGTCGCCGCGAGGGGCACCGACAGCAGGACGAGCGCGGCCCAGGCGACGAGCGAGGCGGGCCCGGCCACCTCAGCGGCGAGGGCAGGCAGCGTGATGACCCCGGTGCCGAGGACGGCGCCGACGGACAGGGCGGCGCCTTGAGCGACGGTAAGCGTGCCGTGGCTCGAGTCTGGTTCGGCGGTGCGGGCGCGCGGGGTGGAGGTGCCTGCGGACGCCACGCCCGGCGATGCGGTGTCATGTCTGGTGGACGGTGCCATGAGATCAATGCTCAGGACCGGTTGGACCGCTGAGCAGGTCCGTTTACCCACAACCGGGCTGGTCCGCTCTACCCTGCTGGGGTGACCATCCACGTGAGCCTGGACTTGCCGGGCGACCGGACGGCCCGGATCTATGTGGCCCTGCGCGAGGCGATCCTCGACGGGCGGCTGGCGAGGGGGGACCGAGTCCCCGCCACGCCGGGATCTGGCGGGGCAGCTCGGCGTGGCGCGCGGCACCGTGACATCTGCCTACGACCGGCTCGTGGCCGAGGGCTTTCTCGAGAGCCGCACCGGGTCCGGGACCTTCGTCACCGACGTGGCGCTCACGACGGGCGCCGACGACCATGCCCGGCGAGCCAGGACCGGCGCGGTGCAGCCGCTCGCGATGTGGCTGGATCCGGGCCGCGAGCCGGAGCGCCCGCTCACGGGCCGGATCCATGACCTCTATCCGCGGCGTTCCCGACAATCGGCTCTTCCCGCTCGAGACCTGGCGCCGGCTCGTGTCCGCCCAGCTGCGCCGATCCCGACTCGACGACGGCGACCTACGTCGGTCGCGGCCACCGGCGACTGCGCGAGCGAGATCGCCCGTTACCTCGGTCTGGCCCGGTCCGTCGTCGCCTCGGGCGACGACGTCATCGTGACCGCCGGCGCCCAGCAGGCCATCGACCTCGTCGCCCGCGTGCTCGTCGAGCCGGGGACGGTCGTCGCCGTCGAGGACCCCGGCTACTCCGCAGCCGCACCGGCTCTTCGAGACGCACCGCGCCGTAGTGCGCGGCGTGCCCGTCGACGACGAGGGCCTCGTTGTCGACGCGCTGCCGGACGACGCCCGGCTCGTCTACGTGACGCCGTCACACCAGTTCCCGACCGGGGTCGTCGATGTCCCTCGCACGCCGGGCCGCGCTGCTGCGATGGGCGGTCGACCACGATGCGGTCATCGTCGAGGACGACTACGACAGCGAGTTCCGCTTCGCCGACCGACCGCTGGAGCCGATGCAGAGCCTCGACCGCGACGGCCGGGTCGTCTACGTCGGCACGTTCTCCAAGTCGCTGCTCCCGGCCCTGCGGGTCGGCTACCTCGTCGCCCCCGCTGTCGCTGCAGCCGGCCCTGCGCGAGGCGAGGCGCGTGACGCATGTGGGAGGGCGACGTCGTCACGCACGGCGCCCTCGCGGACTTCCTCGCCGAGGGGCACCACGCCGCGCACGTGCGCCGAGCGAGCCGGGTCTACCGGCGAGCGGAGGAGGCGCCTGCTCGCCGAACTGTCCCGCCATGATGACGTGCTCGAGGTGGTGCCCTCCGTCGCGGGTCTGCACGTGTGCGCGCACTTCCGTGACCAGAGCGTCGACGACCGGTCCGTCGTCGAGGAGGCGGCCCGGCACGGCGTGCGCGTCGAGGCGCTCACACCGCGCTATTTCGAGCAGCCGCCCGTGCAAGGACTCGTCATGGGGATCGGCACCATCGAGGTGGGCGCCATCGAGGACGCGGCGCGCCGGCTGTCTCTCGCGCTCCCCCGCAGCTGACTCGCGCCTCCGCGGGGCTGTCGCGGCCCGTCGCTCAGGGCGGAGGGGTCGTGGCGCTGGTCGCCGCGGGTATCGGCAGGACGAGGTTCGTGCGCAAGGCGCCGTTGACCATCGCCAGCAGGACGCCCACCTCGGACCGGATCACGCCGTAGCGTGCGGGGGCCTGGGGCGACCCGGCTAGCGCCTCGGCGGATGCGGCGTCCGCGAAGAGCCGGAGCGAAGCCACCCGGCCGAACCAGCTGGGCGGGTCCAGTCCGGGCGGCGCTGCGGTCCCCTCGAGCGACGTCAGGTGGCGGGCCAGCGCCTCGAACTGCAGGGCCGCGCTCGGGCCGGTGCCGCCGCTCCTGTCGAGAGCCGAGATGTCGCCGATGATCGCCTGGTAGCTTGCGAGCGCCGTGGCCTGGTCGAAGGGGGCCGTCGACGTCACGACCGGTCGCGGCGGCAGGGTCACGGTCACCGTCGGGGTCGCCAGGACCGTCGTGGGCGTGACGACGGTGGTTGTCGCGGTGACCGTGGTGGTCACCGTTCGCCATTGCGAGACGGTCACGGTGGCCGGCGGCAGTGTGGTCCCGGGCGGGGCCTGGCTGAGCTCGACCTCCGGGTTGCCCGAGCAGGAGGCCACGCCGGCGACCGCCGCCGATGCGAGCACGGCAGCGCAGACTGTCGCAGCGCTGACCCTGGTAGCGCTGGTCCGTGTCACTCGGAGTCGGACGACTCGCATGGACTCCTCCGGCGGCGCCCACTCGGGGAGGGGGTGATCGGACGTGGACCGACACTAGGGGCCGCTCACTGATTGTGCGACGTGGGCGCCGGTTGTGGGGAGAAATCGGCAGATTGCTCCCACGCCACCGACCCGTCTGGGGTGACACGCTGCGGCCACGCGCACTCGCCCACGGGTCACGGCGACGTGCCACTCAATGTCGCCCGCATCTGCCAGTGGACGACGATGTGCACCAAGCTGGACTTCCACGCCAACCCGGCCGAGCGGGTGCTGCCTTTGAACCCAGCTGTCAGAGAAGGGAACTCGGGTCGTCAGGGACGTCAGCGGCATACGACTGGAGGAGCTGGAGCGGCACGATGTCGAGGGTGCGCTCGTGGGTGGCAGCGAGGACGACGGGCGCCGCGAATCCGGCCTGGTGGGACTCGAGCCAGCGCGTCGCGACGACGCACCAACGCTCGCCGGGCGTGAGCCCGGGGAAACGCCACTCGGGGCGGGGCGTGAGGAGGTCGTTGCCGATGCTGCGCTGGTGCTCGAGGAACTCGGCGGTCACGACGGCGCAGATCGTGTGAGTGCCGCGGTCCTCCGGGCCCGCGGTGCAGAACCCGTCGCGGTAGAACCCGGTGAGCGGGTCGGCGCTGCACAACTCGAGGTCGCCACCCAGAACGTTGCGTTCTCCACGCGCCATGGGGCAAACCTAGCCGTATGCCGCTGGGCTCGACCGCGCTCACCGTGCCCTTGTGATCGGGCTGGCTTCGGCTGGAATTGCCGTGGACGCGGGCGGTTTGGCTCGTGATGCTGTCCGGCATGAGTGGTCTGGTCGTCCGTGACTCCCATGGCATCCCCCATCTTCGGGAAGCGACGGTCCTCGACCTGGCCAGACTCCAAGGGCTGGTGACGGCGGAGGACCGGGCCTGGCAGCTCGAGTGGTTCCGGTGGCGGATGGAGGGACGGACGGCTGAGTACGTCGGCGATGACGGCGTGCCGTGGGACCGCTTCGCCCGGCAGGTCCGGCTCGAGCCGACGGCGCGGGCCTGCTACGAGCGGCTCGACGAGGAGACCCGGGCGTGGGTCACCGCGTACGTCGAGGGTGTCAACGAGGGGATGCCGGCAGGTCTGGAGCGGGCCCCGGAGGTGGGGCTGCTCGGTTTGCG
Organism: uncultured Actinomycetota bacterium; assembly: GCA_963826445.1. Classification (GTDB taxonomy): domain Bacteria; phylum Actinomycetota; class Actinomycetes; order Actinomycetales; family Dermatophilaceae; genus Intrasporangium. The sequence goes on along the minus strand of CAWGXD010000008.1, from coordinate 444,859 downwards.
CGGGTTGCCCGATGAGGCGGTGCGTGCGCGCCCGTGGGAGCCGTGGACGCCGCTCGGGATCTTCTGGGCGGTCCATCTGCTCTTCGGCACCTTCCCCGCGAAGCTCTTCAACGACCACGTCGTGCACCGGCTCGGCGCGGACTGGCTGCCGCTCTTCCATGCCGAGGGCGTCACCCGAGTCGGGGAGCAACGCGTGGGTCATGGCAGGCGAGCGGACCGCCAGTGGCTTTCCCCTCATTGCCGGAGATCCGCACCGGATCATCGAGCTGCCCGGCTGCTATCAGCAGATCGGGCTGGCGTGCCACGAGTTCGACGTCGTCGGTCTCTCCTTCCCCGGCGTGCCCGGCGTGCAGCACTTCGCACACGCCGGCTCGGTCGCATGGGGCATCACCAACGCCATGGCCGACTACCAGGACCTGACCCGTGAGGAGCTGCGCCGACACGACGACGGGTTGATCGAGGCTCGTGGCGTCGCTGGCTGGGCGCCCGTCACCCACTACGTCGAGACCGTGCGCGTCCGTGGTGCCGACGCGGTCGAGGTGCCCGTGGTCGTCACGGAGCGCGGGCCGATCGTCACTGGACTCGAGGGCGGCCTCGAGGCGGCGCTGTCGCGAGTGGCGGCAGTCGGGTCGCCAGCCGGGTCGGCAGCAGGAGGCGCCGACTGCTTCAGCCTGCGCACGCCGTCGCAGGTGACCCTCGACCTCGGGTTCGAAGCCTTCCTGCCGCTCCTCAGGTCCCGGACGGTCGACGACGTCGAGACGGCACTGGGCCGTTGGGTGGAGCCGGTCAACAGTGCCGTGGTGGCGGACACCCGAGGGCGGGTCCGCCACCTGGTGGTGGGCCGGGTTGCGGAGCGTGACGCGGTGAACCTCGAGCGTCCCTGTCGACGCCTGGGATCCGCGGCACGAGTGGCTCGGCTGGCGGCACGGCCCGGCCACGGAGATCGACGACGTCATGGTGAGCGCCAACGACCGCCGCAGCGGTGGCGGGCTGGGCGTCGGGTACGCCTCCCCGTTCCGGGCCGACCGGATCCGCGACCTGGTCGGCGACCGGCGCGGCCTGACCCCGGCTGACTTCCTCGCGATCCACGTCGACACCCTCAACGGCCAGGCCCATCTGATGCGTGAGCTGGTTGCCGCTGCGGAGGTGTCCGGTGCCGCTGCCAGGGTCCGCGACGTGCTGCTGGCCTGGGACGGCCGCAGCGTGCCGGACAGCCGCGGCGCCGCCGTCTTCGCCGAGTGGCGGCATGCCTTCGTCCGGTGGCTGACCGAGCACCGTGCCCTGGCGCCGCTGCACGAGCCCACCGGACACTCGCGGCTCTTCACGACGTGGCTGACTGTGCCGCTGCAGATCGGCATCGGCTGGCCGTCGATGGTGCGAGGAGCGTCCGGTCACGGGATCGACGTGGCGGCCGGCGTTGCCGAGGCCCTGGCGCGCGTTGCACAGCAGGGGGACGAGGCAACCGTGTGGGGCGACCGTCACTGGTTCGATCCGGTGCACGCCCTCGACGGGCTCGGCGGCGTACCGACGGCACCGGACGCCGCCGTTCCGGGCGACAAGGGGTGCGTCCTCGCGGCCGCAAGTGCCCCGGGAGTGACGGACCGCTGCTACGTGGGCCCAGTGGCGCGGTACGTGTGGGACCTGGCCGACCGGGACGCGAGCAGGTGGGTGGTTCCCATGGGAGCCTCCGGCGTCGAGGGCGACGACCATTTCGCCGACCAGCTGCCGCTGTGGCTCTCGGGAGGCTCCCTGTCGACGGCGGCCACGGCTGTGCGAGAGTGACGCCGTGCCCTCCACGCTGACCCGCGCGACGATCACGTGGTTCGTCGTCGCTGGCGTCTCTGGTGTGGCGGCGGTCTTCCTGCACCTGTTCCGCTCCGCCTTCGGGGGCGGGAGCACGGCGCTCGTGCTGGCCATCGCGGCCTATGCGGCGACCGCCCTTGCTGTGGTCAGCGTCTACCGCGGCGTGATGTCGGCAGCGTCCGAGCAGGACCGGGCACGCCGCAACGCGGAGCGGGAGCGTGAGGTGGCAGACCGGCTGGCGCGGTGGGAAGGCATGCGACCCCGGGACCACTGACCGCCCTCACCCGATCGAGTGAACAAGAATCGGGGCTGGCCCAACTGATCGAGTGAACAGGAATCGGGATCAAGGCTGACTCGCTGACTGATTGCGACCCGAAAGGTCACTCGATCGGGCGGTGACCGCAAAAAGCTGTTCCCTCCATTGGTTAGAGGCGGCCGCGGATCGGCGTCCGGTCGGCCGGGTCCCCCTCATCGGGCATGACCATCTCGGCTCGCACCCCGAGCAGCCGCACCTCGCGGCCGGGCTCGACCGTGTCCGCCAGCGCCACGGCAGCCGCGACGACGTCGGCCTTGTCGTGGGTTGGCGCCTTGAGCTTGCGCGCCTTCGTCTGCGTGAAGAACGGTGCGTAGCGGATCTTCAGCGTGACCCGGTAGACGGGCCGCCCCTCCTTCGCGACGTCCCCGTGGACCTGCTCGGCGAGCGCGCGAATGGCGTCGCGGACCTCTTCTGGGGTCGTGAGGTTCTGCTGGTAGGTCGTCTCCCGGCTGTGCCCCCGGGCGATCCACGGGCTGTCGTCGACGACGGCAGAGCCGAGACCGCGGCCGAGCTCGCGGTACCAGGTGCCCATTCGGGGGCCGAACTCCGCGACGAGCGCCGCCTCGTCCGAGTAGGCGAGCTGTCGCACCGTCTCGATGCCGAGCGTGGCGAGGCGCTTGGAGATCTTCGAGCCGACCCCCCAGAGGTCGATCGTCGGGCGGTCGCCCATGACCTCGAGCCAGTTGTCCTTGGTGAGGCGGAAGACGCCTCGTGGCTTGCCGAAGCCGGTCGCGATCTTCGCGCGGATCTTGTTGTCCCCGATACCGACCGAGCAGTACAGCTCCGTGGCATCGAGCACCGCAGCCATGGCCTCCCGGGCGAAGGCCTCCGGGTCGCCCGTCGTCACGCCGACGAACGCCTCGTCCCAGCCGAGGACCTCGACGACCACGGGCCCGTGCTCACTCGCGAGCCCCCGGAGGGCCGCCATCACCTGATCCGAGGCGGCGTTGTAGGCATCCGCGTCCACCGGCAGGATGATCGCGTCAGGCGCCTTGCGGGCGGCGAGCCGGAGCGGCATCCCCGAGCCGACGCCGAACTGGCGGGCCTCATAGGACGCGGTCGACACGACCGCGCGCTCCGTCGGGTCGCCACGCCCGCCGACGATGACGGGCTTGCCGGCGAGCTCGGGGCGCCGCAGGACCTCGACCGCCGCGATGAACTGGTCGAGATCGACGTGCAGCACCCACGGGCGCGCCCCCTCTGCCATGCGCTCCATCATGACCCATGGCGTCGACGCCACCGGGTGGTCAGCGGCAGCAACACACCGAACACCGGGCAACTCAGGGCGGTTATTTCCGCAGCGGGTTGGCCGTTGCTCGGTGTGTTGCGGACTGGAGCGGGGTTATAGGGCTGCGGCGGCGGCGCGACCGGCGGTCCGCCCGCTGAACAGGCACCCGCCGAGGAAGGTGCCCTCGAGCGAGTTGTAGCCGTGCATGCCGCCCCCGCCGAAGCCCGCCACTTCCCCCGCGGCGTAGACACCCGGCAGCGTCTCGCCGCCCTCCGTCAGGACGCGGGCGGACAGGTCGGTCTCGAGGCCCCCGAGCGTCTTGCGCGTCAGGATGTTGAGACGGACGGCAATGAGCGGCCCTGCCTTCGGGTCGAGGATCTTGTGCGGTGACGCCACCCGAATCAGCTTGTCGCCACGGTAGTTTCGCGCCCCACGAATGGCGGTGACCTGGGCGTCCTTGGTGAAGTCGTTGTCCAGCTCGTTGTCACGGGCCACGATGAGGCGCCTGAGCGCCTCCTCGTCGATGAGGTCCTCGCCGACGAGGGAGTTCATCTGGCGGACCAGCTCCCCGAGACCCGGGGCGACGACGAAGTCCTCGCCGTGTCGCTTGAACGCCTCGACCGGTCCCGGCGCCCCGGGCCGGACCCGTCCCAGCACCTGCCGCACGTCCTTGCCGGTCAGGTCCGGGTTCTGCTCGGACCCGGACAGGGCGAACTCCTTCTCGATGATCTTCTGCGTCAGGACGAACCACGAGTAGTCATAGCCCGTCGACATGATGTGACGCAGCGTCCCCAGGGTGTCGAAGCCCGGGAAGTACGGTGCGGGCAGGCGACGCCCCCGCGCGTCGAGCCACAGCGACGAGGGGCCGGGCAGGATGCGGATGCCGTGGTTCTCCCAGATCGGGTCCCAGTTGCGCAGGCCCTCGGTGTAGTGCCACATCCGGTCCGGGTTGATGAGGCGTCCCCCGGCCGCCTGGGTGATCTGCAGCATGCGGCCGTCGACGTGCGCCGGCACCCCCGCGACCATCCGTACCGGCGGAGTCCCGAGCCGCTCCGGCCAGACGCGCCGGACCAGGTCGTGGTTGCCGCCGATGCCGCCGCTGGTGACGATGACGGCCTGCGCGGTGATCTCGAACTCACCGACCTCGTCGCGGTTCGTCGCCCTGCCTCGGGCGGCGTCATCGGGCGCCAGCACCCGGCCACGCACCCCGGTGACCGTGCCCGTCGTGACGAGCAGCTCGTCGACCCGGCGCCGGAAGGCGAGGGTCACCCGCCCCCGCGCGACGCCCTCCCGGACACGCCGCAGGAACGGCTCGACGAGGCCGGGGCCGGTGCCCCACGTGATGTGGAACCGCGGCACCGAGTTGCCGTGGCCGTCGGCGCGGCCGTCCCCACGCTCGGCCCACCCCACGACGGGGAAGAGGCGGTGTCCCTGCCGGTGCAGCCAGGACCGCTTCTCGCCCGCGGCGAAGTTGAGGTACGCCTCCGCCCACCGTCGCGGCCACAGGTCCTCCTCACGGTCGAAGGCGGCGCTGCCCATCCAGTCCTGCGTCGCGAGCTCGAGGCTGTCGCGGATGCCCATCCGTCGCTGCTCGGGGCTGTCGACGAGGAAGAGCCCGCCGAAACTCCAGAACGCTTGTCCCCCAAGGGATTGCTCACCCTCCTGGTCGACCAGCACGACCTGCTTCCCGCGTCGGCGAGCTCTGCGGTGGCGACGAGACCGGCCAGCCCGGCCCCCACGACGACGACGTCCGTATCCATCCGTGTCCCTCCTCGCAAGCAATCAGCCCGTATGCCGCTGAGCTCGCTTCCGTGTGTGCGTCACGTTACCGAGGGGTTGCCTCGGGCGGGAGGGCTGGGACGGCACGGACCTCGGGAGCGAGCTCAGCGGCATACGACCTGGTTGTTCTTCGCCTGTGGCGAATCCGCTTGGGGCAGAGAGACACCTCACTGGCAGCGCGGGTGTCGCACGCTGGGTTCATGACGACAGAGACCAGAGCACCCGTGATGCTCGACGAGCAGCTCGCCATGCAGCTGCTCGCCGAGCGCATCATCGTCCTCGGGGCCGAGGTGGACGACCCGATCGCGAACCGGATCACCGCCCAGCTCCTCCTGCTGTCCGCCCGCGACCCGCGAGCCGACATCAGCCTCTACATCAACAGCCCGGGTGGCTCGGTCACCGCGGGTCTCGCCATCTACGACACGATGCGCGTCGTCCCGAACGACGTCTCCACTCTCGCAGTAGGGTTCGCGGCGTCGATGGGCCAGTTCCTGCTCGGCGCGGGGACGCCCGGCAAGCGGTTCGCCCTGCCGAACGCGCGGATCATGATGCACCAGCCCTCCGCCGGCATCCAGGGCACAGCCGCGGACGTCGAGGTGCAGGCGAACAACCTCAAGACGATGAAGCGCCGGGTCAACGAGCTCCAGTCGCAGCACACCGGTCAGACGGTCGAGCAGATCACCGCCGACAGTGAGCGGGACCGGTGGTTCAGTGCCGACGAGGCGAAGGCCTATGGGATCGTCGACCACGTCGTCGCGTCCCTCACCGACGTCAGGCCGGCTCCCGCCGTGCGAAGGGTGGGCCTGCGGTGAGCAGCTACACGATTCCATACGTCATCGAGCGGACCCCAGCCGGTGAGCGAAGCTTCGACATCTACAGCAGACTGCTCCAGGAGCGGATCATCTTCGTGGGTACGGAGATCGACGACGGCGTGGCGAATGTGGTCATGGCGCAGCTGCTCCACCTCGCCGACGTCGGTCCCGACCGGGAGATCTCGCTCTACATCAACAGCCCGGGCGGGTCCTTCACGGCCCTGATGGCGATCTACGACACGATGCAGTTCGTGCCGGCACCCGTGGCGACCTACTGCCTCGGGCAGGCGGCGTCGGCGGCCGCGGTCCTGCTCGCTGCGGGGGAGAAGGGCCGGCGTTTCGCCCTCCGGCACTCCCGGGTCCTGCTCCACCAGCCGTCCGCGGGTGGCCAGGGCACGGTCTCCGACCTGGCCCTGCAGGCTGACGAGCTGCTCCGCGTGCGGTCCCAGGTCGAGGAGGTGCTGAGCCGGCACACTGGGAGGTCGATCGCGCAGCTGCGTGCCGACACGGACCGGGACAAGGTGCTCACCGCGGAGCAGGCCGTGGAGTTCGGGATCGTCGACCACGTCATCGAGCGGGCCGTCGAGGCGCAGGCTCCCGTTTCGCCGTAGGCGAAAGTGACCTGCGCCGCGACAGCCGCCGTGCGACGCTGGAGCGGACGACGGAACGGAGACCGCGATGAGCCCCTCGATGACCCCGGCAACGACCCGACCAACGCCTGAGTCGCAGCCGCGTCCGAGGGCGCGCATGGTCCAACCGCTCCTGCGGGAGGTCTACGGCCGGCTGCTTCGCCGCATGCGGAAGCAGCAGGGACGAACGCTCGCCGAGGTCGCGGCCGAGGCCGGCATCTCGATGGCCTACCTGTCCGAGATCGAGCGCGGCCTCAAGGAACCCTCGTCCGAGATCCTCGCCGCCGTCTGTGGTGCGTTGGATGCGACCATCGTGGGGCTCGTCGGCGCGGCTCATGTGGAGCTGCGCGACCTCACTGACGCGGTGTCCCGCGAGGCGCGGGTGCTCGACCTCGCCTCGCGCCGGGGCGTCCACCCGCGGGCCGTTGACGGTGCTGGCGATGCCTCCACGAGCGCCACCCGCGCGCGCGGTGGGCCCGTGCTCCTCGCCGCCTGAGGAGCCGTCAGGCCCGCCGTCCGATCCGGCGGAGGGTCGGCCCGCGGGCGCCGAAAAACATGTTGACGCTGTGCACACCGCGCCTAGGCTTTCTGGGTGGCGTTCGAATGCTGTCAGAGGTGACTGTCAGGGGTTGCCCGTAGCGTCTAGCGCCCAACCTCCACAGACAGGGAAGGACCCATGACCATCACCACGCGCGCCCGGCCGGCGCGAGAGCAGTTCACGGGGCCGGCGATCGAGGCCGAGCGCCTCGTCAAGCGCTTCGGCGACTTCGTCGCCGTCGACGACGTCAGCTTCTCCGTGCCGCAGGGCACGGTCCTCGGGCTCCTCGGGCCCAACGGCGCGGGCAAGACGACGACGGTCCGCATGATGACGACCCTGAGCCGACCGACGAGCGGCACCGCCCGGGTCGCCGGCCACGACGTCCTCAGGGACCCCGACGCGGTCCGGCACTCGATGGGCCTGACCGGCCAGGCGGCGACGGTCGACGAGTTCCTCACGGGCAGCGAGAACATCCTGCTGATGGGGTCGCTCTACGGGCTCTCCAAGAGCGCCATCCGGGCGCTCACCGACGAGCTGCTCGAGCGGTTCTCGCTCGGCGATGCCGGGGACAAGGTCGTCAAGGAGTACTCCGGCGGCATGCGGCGACGGCTCGACCTGGCCGTCTCGCTCATCGCGGCGCCGCACGTGCTCTTCCTCGACGAGCCGACCACCGGTCTCGACCCGCGCAGCCGGGTGGAGCTCTGGGAGGTGCTCCGGGAGCTCGTCGCGGACGGCACCACGCTGCTGCTCACGACCCAGTACCTCGAGGAGGCCGACCAGCTCGCCGACCGGATCGTCGTGATCGACCGCGGGCGGATCATCGCCGAGGGCACGCCGCTCGAGCTCAAGGACCGGTCCGGCAAGGCGGCGCTCGTCGTCACGGTGTCGCGCGCCGACCAGCTCGAGGCGGCCCGCGGCCTGCTGGCCTCTCACGTCCGTGAGGTCCACGTCGACGAGGGCGCCCGGCAGCTGACCGCGCCGGCCGACGGCCTCGCCGACGTCACCCGCATCGCGAGCGTCTTCGACGGCTCCGAGATCGTCCTCGACGACCTCGGCCTGAAGCGCCCCAGCCTCGACGACGTCTTCCTGCACCTCACGGGTCATCGTGCAGAGGACGCCGACACCGATGAGACCACTGCGTCCGTGCAGGACACGAAGGAGCGGTCCTGATGACCGACACCACAGTCCGGGCCGCGCCCGAGATCGCAGGCGCCGCCCGTCCGGCCATCCAGCCGCCCGGCCTGGTGAAGCAGGTGCGCGTGCACGTCTGGCGCAACCTCAAGCACATCCGCCGGATGCCCGAGATGCTCGCCGACGTCACCTTCCAGCCGATCATGTTCGTGGTGCTCTTCGCTTTCGTCTTCGGCGGGTCCATCAACGCCGGGGTCAACTATCGAGAGTGGCTGCTGCCGGGGATCATGGTCCAGACGATGGCGTTCTCGTGCTTCATCGTCGCCATCGGCCTGACCAACGATCTCAACAAGGGCATCGTCGACCGCTTCCGGTCGCTGCCGATCTCGCGGTCGTCGGTCCTCATCGGGCGGAGCATCTACAGCCTCATCCACTCGAGCATCGGCGTCGTCGTCATGTCCGTCACCGGCCTGCTCATCGGCTGGCGCATTCACAACGGCTTCTGGGACGGCCTCCTGGGCTACGCCCTGCTGCTGCTCTTCGGCTTCGCGATGATGTGGATCGGGATCGTCGCCGGCTCGGCGCTGAAGTCGATCGAAGCCGTGCAGGGCGTCATGTTCACGGCGATCTTCCCGCTGACCTTCCTCGCGGACACCTTCGCGCCGGCAGCCAACATGAGCCCCACCTGGCTGCGCACCATCGCCGAGTGGAACCCGATCAGCTCGGTCGTCCGGGCGATGCGTGAGCTGTGGGGCAACGCACCCCCGCTGGCACCGGACTCGGCGCTGCCGCTGCACTACCCGGTCCTGTCGACGGTCCTCTGGTCGGTCGCCCTGACGCTCGTCCTGGCCCCCCTCTCGATCCGGGCCTTCAACAAGCGCACCCGCGACTGAGCCTGGTGGGGCGACCGGCAGCGGTCCTCCCGCCCACAACCGGACTCGCATCCTGCTCCGGCACTCGGAGCAGGATGCGAGTGCTCTCTGCCCGAACATCGAGCGCGGTCAGTCGACCTTCGAGCGCGGTCAGTCGACCTTCGAGCGCAGCCAGGCGATGTCGGCAGTCTGCCCCTCGACACCGCCCGGCGTCTCGCACACGATCGGAGCGCCGGCCGCGCTGACCACGGCTGCGACCTCCTCCCCGTCGAGCGTGCCCGAGCCGAAGTTGGTGTGCCGGTCGGCGCCCGAGTCGAAGGCGTCGCGGGAGTCGTTGGCGTGGACGAGGTCGATCCTGCCGGTGATCGCGCGGACCTTGTCGACGATCGTCAGCAGGTCGTTCCCGCCGGCGTGGGCATGGCAGGTGTCGAGGCAGAACCCAACCGTGTCGCCGCCGTTGGCCGCGCCGATGGCGTCCCAGAGCCGCGCGATCGCCTCGAGGCGGCGGGCCATGGCGTTGTCCCCACCGGCCGTGTTCTCGATGAGGAGCGGGATCGGCAGGTCGAGTCCGTCGATGCACTTGCGCCAGTTGTCGAACCCGACGGCCGCGTCCTCGTCGACGCCGAGGTGTCCGCCATGGACGATGACGCCCTTGGCACCGATCTCTGCGGCCATGTGGAGGTGTTGCTGGAGCAGCTTGCGGCCCGGGATCCGGATCCGGTTGTTCAGGCTCGCGACGTTGATCGGATAAGGCGCGTGCACGTAGAGGTCGATGCCCGCTCCCGCTGCATCCGCCTTGAGGGCGGCCGCACCGCCGGCATACCGCACGACCGGGCCCTTGTAGCTCTGCGGGTCCCCGAGGAAGAACTGGGAGAGCGTCGCGCCGCGCGCCCGCGCCTCCGCGATGGGATCCTCCTGGTCGACGTGGGCACCGATGTGAAGGGGCATGGGAACAGCCTAGGCGGGACTCTGAGGGCGCCCTGATCCGCACGGACCGCACGTTTTGGACCGGTATGCGCACGTCACGATCCGGACACCCAGTTGACAACGCTTCCATAACAGGACGCGGCTGGATTGGGTTACCTGCCCCTCACGGTGCAAGTGTGTCCCCCAACCCCCCCAGAACCCCGGGGTTTCACAAGGAGGAGCCGATGAAGGTTCGCAGGTCCGTGAATATCGCGGTTGCAACCGCAATGACAATGATGGTGGTGGCAGCCTGCAGCAGCAGCGAGTCACCCAATCCAGCCGCGACGAACGGTGGCCAGGCAGCCGGTCAGCCGGGCGGTGATCTTCGGATCTACGCCTCGGAGCCGGCGTTCCTGCTCCCGACCGCAGGTGACGACGAGCCCTCGATTCTCGTCATTCGCCAGCTGTATCGCGGCCTGGTCAAGTACAACAAGGACACCGGCAAGGAGGAGAACGACCTCGCCGAGTCGATCGAGTCGAGCGACCAGAAGAACTGGACGGTCAAGCTCAAGGAGGGTTACACCTTCGACAACGGCGAGCCGGTCAACTCCGACGCGTTCATCCGCGCGTGGAACTACGCCGCCTACTCGCCGAACGCCCAGAACAACGCCTACTTCATGAGCCGCATCGCCGGTATCGACGAGATGACGTCGAAGGACCCGGATGGCGACGGGCCGAAGACGGCGCCCGAGCCGAAGGCCAAGGAGCTGTCCGGCCTCAAGAAGGTCAGCGACACCGAGTTCACGGTCGAGCTCAAGTCGCCGTTCGCCGCTTTCCCGGTGACGCTTGGCTACTCGGGCTTCTTCCCGGTCGCCGAGGCCTGCCTCAAGGACGCCAAGGCGTGCAACGAGAAGCCGATCGGCAACGGGCCTTACAAGATGGAGGGCTCGTGGGAGCACAACGTCGGCGTCAAGCTGACGCGTAGCGACACGTGGAAGGGCGACTCCAAGGACGCCATGGCCGACACGCTGTCGTACAAGATCTACGCAGACGTCGACGCCGGTTACGCCGCCTACCAGGCTGGCGAGATCGACGTGATGTACACCCTCCCGCCGGCTCGTTACAAGGAAGCCAAGGCCCAGTACGCCGACCTGTTGTACGAAGCCCCGGGTGACTCGTTCACCTACGTCGGCATGCCGATGTACAACGACAACTTCAAGGACAAGCGCGTCCGTCAGGCCCTGTCGCTGGCGATCGACCGGCAGCCGATCATCGACGCCGTGTTCGACGGTCGCTACACGGCCGCCACGGGCTTCGTCGCGCCGACCTTCGAGGGCTTCCGCCCCGACGTGTGCAAGTACTGCAAGGTCGACACCGCGAAGGCCAAGCAGCTGCTCACCGAGGCCGGCGGCTGGAAGGGTGGCAAGCTCACCCTCTGGGCCAACGCCGGTGCGGGTCACGAGCAGTGGCTCCAGGCCGTCGGTGACCAGATCAAGGCCGCTCTCGGCATCGACTACGAGATCAAGGTGAACCTCCAGTTCCCCGAGTACCTCGCCACGGCCGACGCCAAGAAGTTCACCGGTCCGTTCCGCCTCGGCTGGGGCCCGGACTACCCGGTCATCGAGACCTACCTCAAGCCGCTCTACGGCACGGATGCCTCGAGCAACAACTCGGGGTACTCGAACCCGGAGTTCGACAAGCTGCTGACCGAGGGTGACTCGGCTGCCGACACGGCTGGCGCGATCACCAAGTATCAGGCCGCTGAGGACATCGTCGGCGAGGACCTCCCGGTCATCCCGATGTGGTTCAGCAAGGTGGCGGCGCTGTACAGCTCCAACGTCGACAACTTCGTCTGGAACAAGATCTCGGACGCTGAGTACGGAAAGATCACGCTCAAGCAGCAGTGACCTTCCGCAACGGCTGACACCATTCCAGACTTGGTGGCGGCGGCGACCCGGAGTAGGGTCGTCGCCGCCACCAGCACGTCGATAGGAGGCCCCGACCGTGGGGAGATATGTCATACGGCGGGTGCTTCAGTTCATCCCGACCGTGCTCGGCACGATGTTTCTGCTGCACTACATCACCTCGCTGGGCATCCAGCTGACCGGCAACCCCGTGCGTGCGCTGTTCGGCGACCGCACACCCACGCCGGCAATGCTCGAGGCGCTCTCGGAGCGCCTCAATCTGAGCGACCCGTGTCTGACACAGCAGGGCAACCCGTGTTTCGCCCTCTTCGGCGAGCGCCTCGGGAACATCGCTCAGTGGGACTTCGGCATCAGCCTGGTGGGGCAGCGTGAGGTCACCGACATCATCGCCAACGCCCTGCCGTACACCATTCGCCTCGCCCTCATCGCGTTCGTCTTTGAAGCGATCGTCGGCGTCGTGGCCGGCGTCCTCGCGGGCCTTCGCAGCGGCGGGTTCGTCGACTACTTCGTCAAGATCTCGACGACACTCGCCATCGCCGTGCCGATCTTCGTGCTCGGCATCGTCATCCGCGAGTTCATCGGCGTGAAGTTCGGCAACACCCTGCGCGCGGATCCGAGCATCCCGGACGCCATTTCCCAAGGGCTCTTCGCGGCCGGCTACAAGCCGGACTATCCCTGGCTGAGCCTCGTCATTCCCGGTCTCGTGCTGGGCTCTACCAACCTTGCCGTCACCGCCCGGCTGACCAGGACGAGCATGGCGGAGAACGTCCGGGCGGACTACGTCCGCACGGCCCGGGCGAAGGGCCTGTTGCCGCGCCGGGTCACCGGCGTGCACACGCTGCGCAACTCCCTCATCCCCGTCGTCACCTCCCTCGGCGTCGACGTCGGCGTCCTCATGGGAGGCGCGGTCGTCACTGAGACCATCTTCAACGTGCCCGGCATCGGTCGCGTTGCCGCGCAGAGCGCCCGCACGGGCGATGCCAGCGTGGTCATCGGCATCGTGACCCTCGCGGCCCTGATCTTCCTGGTCGCGAACCTCCTGGTCGACATCCTCTATGCGGTTCTCGACCCACGCATCCGATACGAGTGAGCGGGAGCAGACAATGAGTGATCTCGTACCCACCGCCGCAGCCGAAGAGACGGTCCCCCATCCGCCCACAACGGAGGGACCGGGCGCTTCCGGAGAATCGGCGAGCCTGTGGAGCGACGCCCGCAGGCAGCTGATCCGCAACCCGACGTTCGTGCTCTCGGCGCTCTACATCCTCATGGTGGGCTCCATGGCGGTCTTCCCGACGCTCTGGACCGACCAGGACCCGCGCAACTGCGTCATCTCCAAGAGCCGGCAGCCTCCGCAGGCGGGACATCCGTTCGGGTTCAACATCCTCGGCTGCGACTACTACTCCCACGCGATCTACGGCGCCCAGCCGTCACTGACGATCGCTATCGGAGCCACCGTCGGGGTCGTGCTCATCGGCGGCGGCCTGGGCCTGCTCGCCGGCTTCTACGGCGGCTGGGCCGACACCATCATCTCCAGGATCGTCGACATCTTCCTGTCGCTTCCGTTCCTGCTCGGAGCGCTCGTGTTCCTCACCGTGGTCAAGGTGCAGAACATCCTGACCATCACGATGGTCCTCGTCATCCTCGGCTGGACGACGATCGCCCGCGTCATGCGGGGGGCCGTGCTCTCCGCGAAGAACCTCGACTACGTCCTTGCGGCGCGGTCGCTCGGTGCGGGGAACGGGCGCATCATGCTGCGGCACATCCTGCCGAACGCCATTGCCCCCGTGACGGTGCTCGCCACGATCCTGCTCGGCAGCTTCGTCGCCACCGAGGCGACGCTGACCTTCCTCGGGGTGGGCCTCCAGCCTCCAGAGGAGTCGTGGGGGATCATGATCACCGCGCACCAGGTCTACTTCCTGGAGGCCCCGTGGCTGCTCATTTTCCCGATGGTCCTGCTCATCGGCACCGTGCTCAGCTTCATCCTCATGGGTGACGCGCTGCGCGATGCCCTCGACCCGAAGATGCGGTGACGAATGACCACCGATACCCCCGTCAAGTCCGAGTCGACTGCGCGGTTCCTCACCCAGCTGGACATGAGCGCACCCCCCTTGGAGGTGCGTGACCTGCACGTGGAGTTCCACACGACGACAGGACGGGCTCATGCAGTCAACGGCATGAACTTCGTGCTGCACCAGGGGCAGACCCGCGCGATCCTCGGCGAGTCCGGCTCTGGCAAGAGCGTCACGGCCCAGGCCATCATGGGGATCCTCGACAGCCCTCCGGCGCGAGATCACCCAGGGCGAGATCCTCTACCGCGGCGTGGACCTGCTCAAGCTCTCCGACGAGGACCGGCGGAGGGTCCGGGCCAACCACATCGCGATGATCTTCCAGGACGCCCTCTCCGCGCTGAACCCCGTCTTCACGGTCGGGTTCCAGCTCGCCGAGCAGTTCCGGAAGCACCGCGGCATGTCTCGTCAGGCGGCGAAGGCCAGGGCCGTCGAGCTGCTCGACCTGGTGCGCATCCCCGCAGCCAAGGATCGCGTCAACGACTTCCCGCACCAGTTCTCGGGCGGCATGCGACAGCGCGTCATGATCGCGATGGCCCTCGCGCTCGAGCCGGAGATCCTCATCGCCGACGAGCCGACCACGGCTCTCGACGTGACGGTCCAGGCGCAGGTGATGGGACTGCTGTCCGAGCTCCAGAGCGAGCGGAACATGAGCTTGATCCTCATCACCCACGACATGGGGGTCGTGGCCGACGTCGCGGACGAGATCTCGGTCATGTACGCCGGACGGGTCGTCGAGGACGCGCCGGTCCGCGACATCTACGCGCGGCCGGCCCATCCCTACACGAAGGCGCTGCTCGAATCGATCCCGCGCGTCGACATGAAGGGGCGGGAGCTCGCCGTCATCAAGGGACTCCCTCCGGTCCTGACCAACATCCCGCAGGGTTGCGCCTTCCACCCGCGGTGCAAGTTCGCCCAGGACAACTGCAAGGTTCCGCCGGAGCCGCCGCACTATGACGTCGACGTGGACCGGATCTCCGCGTGCCACTACTGGAGGGAGGTCATCGAGTCATGACCGACACTTCTGTGACCCAGACGCAGAGCAAGATCGGTGAGGTGGTCCTCGCGACCGAGGGCCTGCGCAAGCACTACCCGCTGACGCAGGGCATCGTCTTCAAGAAGCAGGTCGGTGCCGTGCGTGCCGTTGACGGCGTGGACATCCAGCTGCGTCGTGGCGAGACGCTTGGTGTCGTCGGTGAGTCGGGCTGTGGCAAGTCGACGTTGGCTCGGCTCCTCGTCGGCCTCGAGAAGCCCACCGAAGGCAGGATCATGCTCAAGGGCCATGACCTCGCCAGCGTCTCCGCGCGCGACATGCGCAAGGTCCGCCGCAACATCCAGATGGTCATGCAGGACCCGTACACGTCGCTCAACCCCCGCATGACGGTCGGCGACATCATCGGGGAGCCCTTCGACATCCACCCCGAGGTGGTGCCGAGGAAGGGCCGTACCGCCAAGGTCCGCGAGCTGATCGACCTGGTCGGCCTCAACGCCGACCACATCAACCGCTACCCGCACCAGTTCTCCGGTGGTCAGCGCCAGCGCATCGGCATCGCCCGGTCGCTTGCGCTCAACCCCGAGATCATCGTCTGCGACGAGCCGGTCAGTGCTCTCGACGTGTCGATCCAGGCGCAGGTCGTCAACCTGCTGGAGAAGCTCCAGAACGAGCTGGGCCTGGCCTACATCTTCATCGCCCATGACCTGTCGGTCGTGCGTCACATCGCCGACCGCGTGGCGGTGATGTACCTCGGCAAGATCGTCGAGACGGGCGTTGAGGACGAGATCTACGAGCACACGACGCACCCGTACAGCCAGGCGCTGCTGTCGGCGGTCCCCGTGCCCGACCCGACCCTTCGAGAGCGTCGCGACCACATCATCCTCGAGGGTGACGTGCCATCGCCGGCCAACCCGCCATCCGGGTGCCGCTTCCGCACGCGGTGCTGGAAGGCTCAGGAGATCTGCGCGCAGGAGGAGCCGGCCCTCGAGGTGAGGCCGGGCTCCGGCCACCCCAGCGCGTGCCACTTCGCAGAGGAGAGGGACGTCGTCGGCGCGACGACCTAACCACTGATCGAGTGACCAGAATTCGGCCCGAATCCTGGTCACTCGATCAGGGCTGGGGTGCGTCCAGCTGGCGAACCGGTTTGCATAAGCCCAACTTATGCAATGCATAATGGGGCATGCGATCTTCGCGCTTCCCCGACATCGTCGACGACGTCACGGTCCGGCTCATCGCCGCCGTCGTCCTCCTCGTCTCGGCCGCCACGTTGGCCACGCAGCAGTGGTGGCTCCTCGCGCTGCTCGCCGTGGACTTCATCCTGCGTGCCGCGCTGGGGCCGCGTCGCAGCCCCGTGGCGCGACTCGTCCAGGCGTGGGTCCGACCCCGCGTACCGGCCGCCCCACGCCCTACCGCAGGCCCGCCGAAACGTTTCGCGGCTGCGATCGGCGCCGTCCTGACCGCCACCGCAACACTCGCCTACGGGTTGCACGTCGCAACGGGAGCCGAGGGAGCACTCGTCGCCGTCATCGGCATCACCGTTGTCATGGTGATCTTCCCTGCGCTCGAGTCGTTCCTCGGTCTGTGCGTCGGCTGCGTCCTCTTCGGCCAGCTCATGCGACTGGGCCTCGTGCCCGAGGAGGTCTGCCTCGACTGCGCCGACATCACGCGGCGGGCGCAGGTGCGGAGTCTGGCCTCCTGAACGCGACGCGCCCAGCCTTGCTCAGTCCGGCTCGGACTGCTGAGGGGGCAGGAGGGTGGTCTGGAGGGTCTCCCGGACCCAAGCGGTGAACCGGTCCAGGTCCCAGCCGAGCTCATCGACGAGGAGCCGGTGCATCGGTGGCCCGGTGAGCGCCCAGACCGTGGCTGCGGCGTCCTCGACGGTGAGCCCGTCCCGCAGGGGGCCGTTCGCCGCCACCCACTCCACGAGCTGCGTGAGATTGGCCAGACGCGTCTGGTGCATGGCGCGGTGCTTCTCCGCGATCTCGGTGTCGACGAGGGCGGCTGATTGCATGACGTCGTCGATCGGGCGCGCCCGGCTCGTTCGTCCGGCGATGTCCTCGGCGAACAGGGCGATCTGCCGCCGCTGGTCCGGCTCCCGACGCACGGCCTGAGGTCGGTCCTGCTCGAGCACGCGGGGGCTCTCGACGTCGCCGGTGACGCTGTAGTTGAGCACCTCGACGAGGAGCCGTCGCTTCGTCTTGAACTGCACGTAGACGAGGTCCTCGCTGACGCCTGCCTCGGCAGCCACTACCGCGACCGACGTGTTCGGATAGCCGTTCGCGACGAAGAGGTCGCGCGCGGCGCGCAGGATCGCCTCGCGGTTTGCGCGGGCCCGCTCGGCCCGCACGGTCGAGCGGTAGGCCCGCCTCTTGACAGGTTCGGTCATCGAGGATCACCCTAGACATACTTTCATTCGGGTGCCACCCGAACCAATTCGAGAGGAAAGACAGATGAGCACTGGTTATGCGTTGGCCTACCGCTTCGGACTCACGCCCTGGGAGCGCGCCGGCAAGGCGGCCCAGGCCAGTTTCGACGCGCTGCTCGACCGCGAGGAAGCCGACCGCGTCAAGCCACTCGGTCGGGCCCTCGACCTCGGCTGCGGCCGCGGTCAGCACACGCACCACCTCGCCCGACGCGGCTGGCAGGCCGTGGGCCTGGACAACGTCCCTCGCGCTGTGCACGCCGCCGAGGCGAACGGCCCGTCATCGGCCACGTTCACCCTGGGCGACGTCACCGACCTTCGTTCGGCCGAGCGCGGGAAGTTCGACTTCTTCCTCGACGTCGGCTGTTTCCACGGACTCGATGCTTCGCAGCGCCGGGCGGAGGCGGAGGGCATGACGGCGATCGCCAACGAGGGGTCCACGGTGCTCGTCCTCGGCTTCCAGCCCGCAGGTCTGCCCTTCGTTCCTCGCGGTGTCACCCGGGCGGACGTCGAGGACGCCTTCACCGGGTGGGACCTCGTCTCCGTCGATGCAGCCGACACGAGCGGCATGCCGAAGCCGCTCAAGAAGACGCAGCCGCAGTGGTACCGGCTCCGGAAGCGCCCGGGAGTGGCCTGATCGAGGCGGCGCGCGAGTCAGGACCAGGAGAGGGGAGCGACGCCGTACTCGCCCGGTGCTGGAAGGGGGAGCGGTGAGCCGTTGAGGGTGGCCGGCGACGCGGCGCGGGTGAGCCGACCATGCGGCGAGGACGTCTCAGTCGTCAGGACGGCGAGGGACCGGGTCTGGGCAGCAGGGTCCGGTCCGGCATCCAGGAGTATCCCTGCGGTGCGGGCCAGCGATACGTGGGCGCTTCCGGCGCCCTGCCGCGGCCGGGTGGCGAGCAGCGCGAGGACGGCCGCCGCCATGCCGAAGCCAGCCGCGAGGTCGAGCGCTTGCACCGGTAGGGCTCCCGGCGTGAATCGCCCGGTGGCATCAGCCGACCCGTAGAGATGCCCGATTCCCGAAACGGCTTGGACGATGCTGTCGAAGCCCCGATCGAGCGCCCAAGGGCCGGCATCGCCCCACGCCGAGAGGCTGACGTGGACGAGATGCCGGTGGCGGGAACGGATCGTGGCGTCGTCCAGACCGAGGCTGGCCAGAGCCCCGGGGCGGTAGCCCGTGACGAGAATGTCCGCGTCGTCGAGAAGCCGGTGGATGCGGTGCCCGGAGCGCTCGAGACGGAGGTCGGCCAGGGCCGAGCGTTTCCCGGCACCGGTCGCGAGGTAGGTGTCCAGGTCCTCGGGTCGGTCCGGACGGTCGAGCCGGAGCACGTCCGCGCCGAGGAGCGCAAGCAGCTGGGTGCAGGTGGGCCCCGCCAGAACCCGAGTCAGGTCGAGCACCCGGATCCCGCTGAGGGGCAGGTCAGTCGTCGGCGCGACGGGCCGCGCCTCTCCGCTGCCGTGGAAAGCGATCCAGGGCGCCGCCTCGAGCGCCGTGGCCATGGGCGACGCGCGCCACTCCTGCACCGTTCGCATCGCGCCGGCTATTCCACCGCCAGCACGGACTCGGTCCTCCGTCTCGATCGAGCCCATGCGGCGGAGCACGCGCTCGAGCCCGATTCGATCCTGCACGCCGAGCGATCGCGACAGGGCGGCCGCATGGTGGGGGTAGTTGGCGTGCAAGCGGATCCACCCGTCGGCCGTTTCGAACCACCCCGACATGGGCGCCCACGCCTCAGGGGTCCGGCCGTCCACCCGGAGGTGGGCGAGGGAGCCGAACGCTCCGGCGACACGGTCTGCCGCAGTGCCCAGACGGATCGGACGGCCGCGCTCCTCGGCGAGGACGCAGGCAGCGTGCAGGGCCAGTGTCACGCTGGCGACGGCAAGTCCTTCGACGTCGAGCGGTCCCGCCCACCACGAGCGTGGGCCCGACCACGCGACCGGCTCGTCAGCTACCGAAGTCCCGACAACCGGTTCGAGCGCCGACTCGATGGCCGCGAAGCGGCTGCTGGTGAACCCCACACCAGCGATTGTGCACCGGGGACGGCTGGCGAGCCCAGCGGCATACGGCCACTTCTGTTGACTTTCCTGCAAGGATCGGGGCACTCAGGCGATCCGAACAGGAGGCTCATATGGCCGGCCACCGCACGCACCTCATCGGCTTGCTGCTCGGAGCCGAGGAGGACTGGCCGACCGCCTTCGAGGCGCTGCTCGCGCTGGTCGGGACCGATCACGACCGACGAGGGCGTGACGCACGAGCTGACGAGCGAGCGTCTGACCATCGAGCCGTTCGACCTGCGCCAGCCGGTGCGCACCGAGCTCGTCATCGACCGCCTCGCCTACTGGTACTACCACCCGCGCGAGTGGCTCAAGAAGGCCGCGCTCGTCGACGACACCTACCTGCTCAACAGCCCGTTCACCTTCCAGTCGATGGAGAAGCACAGCGCCTACTGTCGCCCTCATGCGCCTCGGGCTCAAGGTGCCCCGAGACCGTGCTCGTCCCCTACAAGAACCCCGTCGACAACGTCCGCTGGGCCTACACGTGCGGCGAAGTACAACCGGCCCTTCGACCTCAAGGAGATCGCCCAAGACCTCGGCTACCCGCTGTACATGAAGCCCTTCGACGGCGGCGGCTGGCGGGGCGTCTCCCGGATCGACGACGAGCAGGGCCTCATCAACGCCTACGACGAGTCGGGCGAGATGCTCATGCACCTGCAGTCGACCATCGACTACGACGCACTTCGCCCGCGCCCTGTCCATCGGCCCCGAGACGATGGTCATGGACTTCCGGCCCGACGCAGCCGATGCACAACCGGTATGCCGTCAGCCACGACTTCCTCAGCCCTCGCGCCGGGCAAGCAGACGGCGGCGATCAGCCGGATCGTCAACGCGATGTTCGGCTGGGAGTTCAACTCGTGCGAGATGCTCGTCAAGGGCGACGACGTCTATCCCATCGACTATGCCAATGCCTGCCCCGACGTCGCCGTCACCTCGCTGCACTACTACTTCCCGTGGGCCATCAAGGCGCTCGTGCGCTGGTCGGCCTACTGCCTCGTCACCGGTCGCCGCTCCCGGACCGTGGCCTCGAGACGCGGCGCTACTTCGACGTGGCGGACCGGGACGACCTCAGCGACGAGGAGAAGCTCGACGCCTACCTCGCGATCGCGGACGAATACTTCGAGACCGCGGCCTACGACAAGTGGTGCGCGCGGCACCTGGCGCATTTCGATGCCGCCGCGCTCGAGTGGTTCCAGACCGAGGCGTTCCACCAGCTGCTGCGTACCACGGTCGACCTGACCTACCCAGCGCACGAGCGGGACCGCTTCATGGCCCACTTCCAGGGCTTGATCGGCCTGTGGGTTCGGGACGAGGAGACGCGGCTGGCCGCACAACCTTAGGCCGTATGCCGCTGAGCTGGCTCTGCTGCCCCCGTGACCTCCGCGGCCGGCGGGGTAAGGGCGCGATGACCAGCACCCAGCGACGCCCTGCCCTGGCGTCCACTCACCGAAAGGGATGAGCCGATGTCCAAGAAGGTCGCGTTCCTCGTCGCCGCCGAAGGGGTCGAGCAGATCGAGCTGACCGAGCCGTGGAAGGCAGTCACGGACGCCGGTCACGAGGCGGTCCTCGTCAGCCCGAAGTCGGGCTCGGTCCAGCTGTTCAACCACCTCGACAAGGGCGACACGCAGCAGGTCGACCTGACCGTCTCCGGTGCCCGGGTCGCAGACTTCGACGCGCTCGTCCTCCCGGGCGGCGTTGCGAACCCGGACGCCCTCCGGCAGGACCAGCAGGCAGTCGCTCTCGTCAAGGAGTTCGTCGCCTCGGGCAAGCCGGTCGCGGCCATCTGTCACGCGCCGTGGATGCTCGTCGAGGCCGACGTCGTGTCGGGGCGGCGCATCACCTCGTGGCCGAGCCTCAGGACGGACATCCGCAACGCGGGTGGCGACTGGGTCGACGAGACGGTCGTCCAGGACGGCAACGTCACGACGAGCCGCAAGCCCGACGACCTGCCGCAGTTCACCTCGGCGCTGCTCGAGTCGCTCCAGCACGGGTCGGCAGCGGCGCCGACCGCCGCGGCCGGCTAGCTGCCGCCCAGGCCGGCGACGAGGTTGATCGCAGCGGCGATGACGACCGTGCCGTAGAGATAGGCGAGCATGGTGTGGCCGAGGACGACGCGTCGGATCTCGGTGGTCCTGAGGGCCGTGTCCGACACCTGATAGGCCACGCCGAGCCCGAAGGAGAAGTAGGCGAAGTCGGAGAACGCGGGGTCCTCCTCCTGGTTGAAGTCGATCGGGGGATCGTCGCTGGAGTAGTACAGCCGGGCGTACCGCAGCAGGTAGACGGTGTGCACACACAGCCATCCCACGGCGACGCTGAGCAGACCGATGACGGCGTCGATGACCTGTGCCGGGCCCGAGGCGGAGCCACCGATGAGCAGGACGGCGACGCCGGTGAGGCTGGCCAGGCCGACGACGATGACGACGACGTCGTACCAGGCGCGGTCGCCGTCACGGCCCTCCACCTTCAGCCGGGTCGCTGGCGCGTCATGGCCGAGGATGTGCGCGAGCAGCGGCACCGCGAAGGCGAGACCCGCGACGACGAAGCCGACGAGCAGGCGCGCCAGGAGTGCATCGGCGGCTCCGAGGGGTACAAGCATTGCGACGACACCTAGGACAAACGCTGCCAATAGGCGTCGACGGATGGTTGGCACGTCTCGGACGTTACTTGGTCGAGACACAGGAACCGAAGAGGATGAGCGCCATGGCACCGACCCGACGACTCGCGGTCGTCTACAACCCGATGAAGGTCGAGGACCTCGACGCGGACCGGGGGGTCGTCGCCGAGGCCTGCCGTCGGCACGGCTGGGAGGAACCGAGCTGGATCGAGACCACGGCTGAGGAGACCGGCGAGAAGCAGGGGCGAGACGCAGTCGAGGCTGGCGCGGACGTCGTGGCCTCGCTCGGCGGTGACGGCACCGTCCGCGCCGTCGCCACGGCGCTCGTCGGCACCGGCGTCCCCCTCGGCCTGCTCCCGGCCGGGACGGGCAACCTCCTCGCGCGCAACCTCGACCTGCCCGTGGATTCAACCGAGAGTGCGATTGAGCCGCTGCTCACCGGGTCGGACCTGCCGATCGACGTGGGGTTCGTCTCCGCCGACGGCGACCCCGAGGAGGTCTTCCTCATCATGACCGGGCTCGGCCTCGACGGCGAGATCATGGCCGGCACGAGCGAGCGGGTCAAGGGCGTGCTCGGCTGGCCCGCCTACATCGTGTCGGGGGTGAGCAACCTGTGGGGCCGCGGCTTCGCCGTCCGTGTCGACGCGTCCGGCGGGAGCGGGGTCGTCGGGTCTCCGAGTGACCGCGTGCGGCGGCATGCCCGGACGGTCATCGTCGGCAACTGCGGCACGCTCCAAGGCGGTCTCGAGCTCATGCCGGACGCCAAGGTCGACGACGGCGTGCTCGACGCCGTCGTCATCGCGCCCCGCGGCGCCGTCGGATGGGCGTCCGTGATCGCCGACATCGCCACCCGGCATCGAGCGGGCCACAAGCGGCTCGACCGGATACGCGGACGCGAGTTCACCATCGAGACGGGGCGGCCGATCGAGGCCGAGGTCGACGGTGACCCCATCGGCGCCTGCCAGCGCCTCGACATCAGAGTCGACCCCCAGTCGCTCCTGGTGCGCCATGGCTGACCAAGCCACCCGCCAAACCGCACCCGCGCCGGGAGCGCGCTCAGCGGCATACGGCCGGGGTCGTCGGATGGTCAAAGCGGTCGGCTACGGGCTCGCCTTCGCCGTCCCCCTGACTGCGCTCGCCTTCGTCGTGCGCCTGAAGTCCACGCCCGTCGTCGAACTGGACCAGACGGCGATCACCGCGTCCACTGGCGTGACGCGGCAGAACCCGGCCCTGCGCGACGCACTCATCGTCTGGCAGGAAATGACGCAGCCGAAGTGGGTCTACATCGCGGGCACCGTCGTGTGCATCGTCATGTGGCGCCGTTACCACCTCAAGACCCGCGCGCTGTGGGCCTTCGTCGTGATGATGGTGGCGTGGGCGCTGCAGTTGGGCATCAAGGAGGTCGTCAGGCGGGCCCGGCCCATCGTGCCTGACCCGGTCTCGCATGCGCCGGGCTACAGCTTCCCCAGTGGCCACGCCGCCAACGCCGCCGCCGCCGCGACGATCCTCACGCTCCTCGTCTGGCCGGTCCTCTCGCCCCGCGCCCGCCGCTGGGTGACCGTCTGCGCGGTGGCCTTCGCGCTCATCACGGCTCTCGACCGGGTCTTCCTCGGAGTGCATTTCCCCTCCGACGTGGTCGGCGGGCTCATCTTCGGGATCGGACTGGGGGTCGCCTCGTACGTCGGCTACCTCGGGTGGAAACCGGCCACCGAGACCATGCCGCCGCCGCCCGAGGGCACGACGGGCCCCGAGCCGCATGATCATCGAACCCCCTACCCCCCGAAGAAAGCGATGACGATGAGCGTTGACCTTCACCGTTGGCAGCGAGACCAGTCCAGGCCCAGCGCGCGGGAGGCCTGGCGCGATGCGGCACTTCGGGTCATCGCGCCGACCCTCGTGCTCTTCGGCCTGATCGTCTCGATCGGATGGCTCATCATGGGTCCGCTCGCCGGGCTCCAGGGCGAGTCCGCAGTGAACCGCGAGCTGCAGGACGGGCGCTCGCGGTCCGCGCTCTGGGACACGACGACGGAGATCTGGTCGCGGATCGGCAACACCGAGATCATCATCGGCACCTGCGTCGTCGTGTGCGCCATCGTCCTGTGGCGAACGAGGCAATGGTGGTACTCCATCGTCCCCGCCATCGCCATCTCCATCCAGGCGACGGTCTTCGTCATCGCGGCGTGGGATCGTCGCGCGCCCGCGACCAGAGGTCCCGAAGCTGGACCCGGCACCACCGACGTCGAGCTACCCGAGCGGTCACGTCGGCGCGGCGACGGCCCTCTACCTGACGTTCGCCTTCATGGCGCAGCGGATCGAGCGGACCTGGTTGCGCCGGCTCGTCACCATCGTGTGCCTCCTCGTGCCGCTCCTCGTGTCCTACGCGCGGCTCTACCGAGGCATGCACCACCTGTCCGACGTCCTGGTCGGCATGGTCAACGGTGTTGTCTGCGCCCTGCTGGCTTGGTACTGGCTTCGGCGTCGGAGCGACGTGACGCAGCCCTCAGACGCGAGCCATCTTCGCGCGGACGAACGAGTAGATCGCGAAGGCGATGAAGCCCAGGGCCACGAGCGTCACGAGCCACTGTCCCGCCGGGGCCTCGAGCAGGGTCTTCAGGGCTCCGTCGAGGCCGGTGGACTCCTTGGGGTCGTTCTGTGCGGCGGCGATGCCGAAGAGGCCGCCGACGACGATGAGGGCGACGCCCTTGGCGATGTAGCCGAAGCGGGCGAGCTTCTCGACCGCCTCGCCCGGGTGCTCCTGGAGGTCGGCGAGGAACTTCCGCTTCCAGCCCTTGTTGATGTGGTAGATGCCGACGGCGATGATGACCAGGCCGACGAGGACGACGAGGCCAGTCCCGAACGGCTGGCCCATCAGGGTGGCCGTGAAGTCGGACGTCTGCTGCTTGCTCGACGAGCCGCTCCCGCGGGCGAACGCGAACGCCAGCCAGGTCAGGACAAGGTAGGTGACACCCTTGGCGAGGTACTTCAGCCGGTCCTTCGCCTCACCGCGGCTGAGCAGGGCCTGGAGCAGATGCCACAGGCCGAGGCCGAGCCAGCCGACGACGGCGATCCAGAGCAGGATCCGCCCGAACGTGTTCGACGCGAGGGCACCGAGCGCCCCGGATTGATCAGCGCTCTGAGAAGTGCCGAGGCCCCAGGCGAGCGACAGGGCGATCCAGCCGATGAGCAGATGGAGCACGCCGTTCACGGCGTATCCCACCCGAGCTGCCATCAGGAGCGCATCCTGGTTCTCTGCTCGCCGGGCCACGTGTCTGACCTCACCCGTGTTCATGTTCGCCATCACAACGTCCTTTCGCTGGTGTCTGCCCTCCCCTTACCCGCAACGCGGCTCGACCTCGTCTTGGGGTAGTTCAGCGACGTCAGGGCGTGGGCACCCATTCAGCGACCGCCGCGCAAATCACTGGACATCAAGTTAACTTGAGATTGTTGGCTGCCCACATGCGAGCGATCAGACTTCACGAGTTCGGTCCGGCGGGGAACCTCATGCCGGAGGACCTGCCGGACCTCACGCCCGAGCCGGGACAGGTACGCATCGCGGTCCAGGCGAGCGGCGTGCACCTCCTCGACACGACCTTGCGCTGGGGGAAGCCCGGCCCGATGCCTCAGCCGGAGCTGCCGACGATCCCTGGTCGGGAGGTGGCCGGGGTCGTCGACGCCATCGGCGCGGAGGTGCCACCGGAATGGCTCGGCCGGCGCGTCGTCGCCCATCTCGGGATGGTCCCGGGCGGCTACGCATCGCAGGCGGTCACCGATCCGGGGAAGCTCTTCCCCCTGCCGGACCGCGTCGACGTCGCGGACGCCGTCGCCGCCGTCGGCACCGGTCGGACCGCCATGGGCGTCCTCGAGAGCGAGCCGGTCGGGCCCACCGACACGGTGCTCATCCCCTCGGCGGCGGGAGGTCTCGGCTGGCTGCTGGCCCAGGGTGCGAGAGATGCCGGCGCCGCCGTCGTCGCGTTGGCTGGCAGCCGCGAGAAGGTCGAGCGGCTCAGCACGCTCGGTCTGTCGTACGCCGAGGACTACGGCCAGGACGGCTGGGACGAGAGAGTCCGTGACGCGGTCGGCGAGCCCAGCGTGGTCTATGACGGGGTGGGTGGCGACGTCGGGCGGCGGGCGCTCGAGCTGCTCGGGCCGGGTGGTCGGTTCGTCATGTTCGGCTACTCGGCGGGCGAGCCGACCCCCTTCACGACGGCGGACGTCATCGAGCGGGGGCTCACCGTGTCGTGGTCCCTCGGTGCGCGGATGCTTGCGCTGCCGGGTGGGATCCGAGGCCTTGCGAGCCGGGCCCTCGAGCGGGTGGCCCGGGGAGGCTGGGCCCCGCTTGTGACGACCTACCCGCTCGACGAGGCGGCCCGGGCCCACTCCGACCTCGAGTCGCGCCGAACCATGGGCAAGGTCGTGCTGCTGCCCTAGCCGCGCCCCAGCCGCGCCCTAGCCGGGTCCTAGCCGCCGAGCCGCTCGAAGCCGGTGACGGTGAGGACGGCAGCGCCGACCTCGTCGCTCGCGGCGAGGTCGACGACGGCCGTGATGCCCCAGTCCTTGTCGTCGTCCGGGTCGACGACGACCTGGCGCAGCCGCCACTCGGTCGGCGTGCGCTCGACCTGCAGCAGCGACGGGCGAGCGGGCCCCCTGGTCGGTCGCGATCGACGTCGTGGTCGTCGTAGTAGGCGCCGAGCGCGTCGTTCCACGCCTGGGCGTCCATGACGACCTTCTGCGGCGGGTCGGTCAGCTCGGCGACGCGGGCCTCGAGCTCGCCGAGTGCCTCCCACTCGTCGCGCGAGGCGAGCTCGACCCGGTGGAACATCGCGTTGCGGATCATGCACGGTGAAGGCCCGCTCGTTGGCGGTGATCGGTCGGGCCGGGTGGTGCGACGTCGGCCTCCCGGGCCAGTGCTTCGACACCGCGTCCGACGGGTTGACGAGGTCCTCCCACTCGTCGAGCAGGCTCGAGTCGGTCTGCCGGACCAGCTCGCCGAGCCACTCGATGATGTCCTCGAGCTCCTCGGTGCGGTGCGACTCGGGGACGGTGTGGCGCAGCGTGCGGTAGGCGTCGGTGAGGTAGCGCAGCACCAGGCCCTCGGAGCGCGACAGGCCGTAGGAGGAGACGAACTCGTTGAACGTCATGCCGCGCTCGTACATCTCGCGGACGACCGACTTCGGCGACAGGGCGTCCGGCGAGATCCACGGGTGGGTCTGCCGGTAGGTCGCCGAGCGTCACCTCGAGCAGGTCCGCCGAGCGGCTTGGGCCAGGTGACCTCCTCGAGCCGCTCCATCCGCTCCTCGTACTCGATGCCGTCGAGCTTCATGGCCGCGACGGCCTCGCCGCGGGCCTTGTGCTCCTGGGCCCAGAGCACCTGGCGGGGATCCTCGAGGATCGCCTCGATGACCGAGACGATGTCCCTGGCATAGGTGTCCGACTCCGGGTCGAGGGTGTCCATGACGGCGAGGGCGAAGGGCGCGAGCGGCTGGTTGAGGGCGAAGTCGCGCTGGAGGTCGATCGTCAGGGCGTGACGACGCCCGGACGCGTCGGCCGTGGCGCAGCGCTCTCGACGACGCCGGACGTGAGCAGCTCCTTGGCGAGCACGAGCGCGTGCCGCTGCAGCCGGCGCTGGTCCTTGGCCTCGTGGTGGTTGTCGGATGAGCAGCCGCGCCGCGTGGGCCACCGGGTTGCCCTCTCGGGCAAGGATGTTGACGAGCATCGAGTGCGAGACATCCGGAGTCTGGGCTGGAGCGGCTCGGGCTCGGCGGCGATGAGCCGCTCGAACGTCTCCTCGCGACCAGCTGACGAAGCCGTCGGGCGCCTTCTTGCGCTGGACCTTCTTCTGCTTCTTGGGGTCGTCGCCCGCCTTCTCGACGGCGCGGAGGTTGTCGATGACGTGCTCCGGTGCCTGGGCGACGACCCAGCCCCGCGCGTCGAAGCCGGCGCGTCCGGCCCGGCCGACGATCTGGTGGAACTCGCGCGCCTTGAGCAGCGCGCTGCTTCGTCCCGTCGAACTTCGTCAGTCCGGTGAGCAGGACGGTGCGGATCGGCACGTTGATGCCGACGCCGAGCGTGTCGGTGCCGCAGATGACCTTGAGCAGGCCGTCCTGCGCGAGCTGCTCGACGAGGCGTCGGTACTTCGGCAGCATGCCGGCGTGGTGCACGCCGATGCCGTGCCGCACGAGCCGCGACAGGGTTCGGCCGAAGCCGGCGCCGAACCGGAAGCCGCCGATGCGGTCGGCGATCGCCTCGCGCTCCTGGCGCGTCGTGATCTTGACGACCATGAGGCTCTGGGCGCGCTCGAGGCGCCGCCGCCTGCGTGAAGTGCACGACGTAGACGGGCGCCCGGTCCTTCTCGAGCAGCTCCTCGATGGTCTCGTGGATCGGCGTCACGGCATACGAGAACTCGAGCGGCACGGGCCGCTCGGTGCCGGTGATGACGGCGGTGGCGCGCCCCGTCCGCCGGGTCAGGTCGTCGCGGAACATCGTGACGTCGCCGAGGGTCGCCGACATGAGGACGAACTGCGCCTGCGGCAGCTCGAGGATCGGCACCTGCCACGCCCAGCCGCGATCGGGCTCGGAGTAGAAGTGGAACTCGTCCATGATGACGAGGCCGACGTCGGCCGGCTGCCCTCTCGCGGAGGGCGAGGTTGGCGAGGATCTCGGCCGTGCAGCAGATGATCGGGGCGTCGGAGTTGACCGACGCGTCGCCGGTGATCATCCCGACGTTCTCGGCGCCGAACTGCTCGCACGAGGGCGAAGAACTTCTCGGACACGAGCGCCTTGATCGGGGCCGTGTAGAAGGAGACCCGGTCCTCGGCGAGGGCGGTGAAGTGGGCGGCGCTGGCAGACCAGTGACTTCCCGGAGCCCGTGGGCGTCGAGAGGATGACGTTGCTGCCGCTCAGGACCTCGAGGAACGCCTCCTCCTGGTGCGGGTACAGGGTGAGCCCCTGGTCGGTCGCCCACCCGACGAACGCCTCATAGAGGGAGTCGGGGTCGACGTCCCGCGGGATGCGCTCGGTGAGGTTCTTCACCCCGCGAGTATGCCGTCTCAAGACGATGCCGTATGCCGCTGGGCTGGCTTCCCGACGCGCCTCCCCTCGGGTGGCCCGGGGTCAGGCGGCGCAACCGCCCAGTGCGATCGTGCGATCGATGGTGCTGATCTGGTCCTGGACGCTCCGGAGCTCGTCCTGAAGGGCCTGCAACCTCGCAGTCTCGGCGATGATCGCGTCGTTGTTGGCCTTCTCCTGCGCCTCGAGGTCGCGGATCGCCGCTTGCTCGGTGCCGACCTGAACGTCCAGGGACGTGAGCTGGCCGTGCAGCGTGGACAGCTCAGCTTCCGCCGCGGAGATCTCGCCGGTGAGCTGGTTCAGCTGCGTGACCAGGGCACCGATCCGGGTCTGCAGGTCGAGGATGGCACCCTCCTCAGGCGTGGTCTGGCCGTTGAGGTCGGCAAGCTGGGCGACCAGTGCGTCCAACTGCGCCTGAACGTCGCTCTCTTGGGCCCGAAGGCTGGCCAGCGCCTTCTGCAGGCCCGAGATCTCGCCGGCAACGCTGGCCTGCTGCGCGGTGGCCGCATCCAGGGTGAGGTGGCGCGTCTTGAGGCTCGCCTCGAGCTCGACGCCATTGGCCTCGAGGTCGGCGAGCTGCTGGTTGGCCTGGTCGATCTGCGCCTGCAGATCCGTGCCCTGCGCCTGCAGGGCGGTCCGCTGCGCCGTCAGGGACGCGATCAGGTCCGCGTTCTGCGTCGCCGCGGCCTTGAGGAGGTTGTCCTGCACGGTGCCGCGGGACGCGAGCTGGTTCAGGACTCCGTTGCAGCTGCCGCTGGTCGTGGAGGTCGCCGCGGCAGACGCCGGGCCACCGGAGAAGAGCACGCCGACGAGCGCCGCCGGGACCACCAATGCCGCCGCGGCGCGACGGCCGGATGAGGTCCGCCGTGTGACGGGGGCCGTGCGTGCTGACTTTTCGAAACCGAACATGACTGCGTGCCTTCTGTTGGACACCCCGAGCCATCTGCTTTCCGGGCATCGTAGATGGGCGGGGTCACCTCACGCATGAGAATCGACGTGCTGGCACGGCACGGGGATCGGATTCACAGGTGCGACCTCAGCACGTCGACCTCGCAACCCGGTTCGAACGGGTCGAAGCCGTGCTCGATGAGCCAGCGGATCGCCGTCAGGCTCCGCAGTGACCACCAGCCGCGGATCACGTCGAGGTCGAGGTCCCCGCCGTAGCCGGCGACGACGTCGCCGAGGTGCTCCGGGTGTCCGAGCGTCAGAATGGCGAGGTCGTACATGGCGTCGCCTCGACCGGCCTCGGACCAGTCGACCACGCCGGTGATCTGGTCCCCGTCAACGAACACGTGGGCGACCTGGAGGTCGCCGTGCACGAACACCGGTGTCCACGGTCGGAGAGCAGCCTCGGCGATCTCGCGGTTTCGCGTGACCAGCTCAGCGGGAAGGACGTCGTTCGCCAACAGCCAGGTGCACTCGCGGTCGAGGTCCGTGGTCCTCTCGTCGAGGCTCGCCCCGGGCCACGGAGGCAGGGGCGCGTCATGCAGCTTCCGCACAGTGGCACCCGCCGCACCCCACGCCGCCGCCGACGCGCTCGACGGCTCGCCGAGGCGGCCGAGCGCCGTCCCCGGTAGAGCGGCGAGCGCGAGGACCGGCGGCTTGCGCCACAAGACCTGCGGAGTCGGGATCGGCGCCATGGCCATCGCCTGGACCTCGACGTCCGTGCGCGTCTGGTCGGCGTCGATCTTGAGGAACACTTCGCCTACACGGAGCGTCGCGCAATCGTGATGGGCCACCACCACGTCGACCTGATCGGACATCGACCCTCCGTCACTGGGCACTGGGCACGGTCCGCCGGCGGGGTAGGCGGTCCGGGACGACAAGGAGCACCGCCATGGCGACGAACGAGCCGACCACCGTCTCGAGCAACCGGTCGCCCAGCAGTGGCCCGACCGGCGAGGGCGCGACGAGCTGTCCCATCATCAGCGCCAGCGGCGTGACGAAGAGCAGGGCCAAGGCGTAGTTCCGTCCGACGAACAACTCCGCCAGCACCTGCAGCGCCGCGATGACGACCACTGCCCACACGCCCTGCCGGTGCGAACGGGCCAGCACGGCTGCGGCGATCCCGATCCCGAGCAGCGTGCCGACCATGCGTTGCAGGCCTCGCACGAGGCGTGAGGCCAGGTCGGGAACGGCAAGGACCACGACCGCCGCCACCATGGCCCAGTACGGGTGTTCCCAACCGAGACCCGTGGACAGCGCTCCCGCCGCGGAGAGTGCCACGACGTAGCGAAGCAGGTGGGCCCGTGACCCGACGGGGTCCAGGGCGTCCCGGAACTGCGGCCTCGGGAGTGATGGGCGCACCCACGAGCCCGGCTCGCGAAGGATGCCGAGGTGGCCGACGTGCCACCCGTAGGCGTCGGAGGTGAGCGACCCCCAGGCCGCGAGCAGGGCCCCGACCGGGACGACCAGCCACCGCGACCCCGGCGCGAGCGACACACCGACACCCAGGGTCACGGACACGACGAGGAGCAGCGGGACGAGAACCGAGATGCCGGCCCGCACGGCGACGCGGTGCGCGCCCCGGTGGGGACCGACCGTGACGAGCCTCCGGCCGAGCTGGCGGACGTGGCCAGCACCCGACGGCGCCGGACGCGGTGCGCCTCCGGACTCCATGGACTTCAACCTAGGCCCCGTTGCTGAGATGGCGGCCGGCTCAGTGTCATTCGTCTGGGTGGAAGACCTCGTCAATCGGTGTGTTGAAGGCGGCAGCGATCCGGAAGGCGAGGGACAGCCGCGGGTCGAAGTGGCCCTTCTCGATTGAGATGACCGTCTGCCGCGTCACGCCGAGTGCCTCGGCACACTCCTGCTGCGACAGGCCCGCCTGCTCGCGCAGGTGCTTGAGCTGGTTGCGCATCAGGACTGGCGGTGCCGCAGTATGAGGAACCGGACGGCGGCATCCAGCATGCCCACGACAAGGAAGACCTGAGTTGGCAGCATTGGGGTGGCGACCACGTAGTGCGCAGCCGTGGACAGCCCCATGAACGTGATGAGGTCGGTGAAGGCACGGGCGCACGCCCGCTGGAGCCAGGCGTGCTCGACCGTCTCGTCCTCGTGGGTGACCGGGTCGGGCTCGGCCTCCGGGTCGGCAACCAGGATGGCGAGCAACCCATAGAACACCGGTCCGACGATCACGACGAACACGACGAAGGTGATCGCACGCCTTTCGGCATCTTCCGACGTGAGGGCAGCCGCCAACACGGCCGTGGCGACAGCGAGGAACGTGCCCAAGACGGCGATGAGGACGAGTCGTGCCCTGGACGTCCGGACGATGGTCGAAACGGCCATGCGAGCTCCTGAGGATGTCTGATTTCTCTTACATCGACATCCTGCTCATCCCGACCCAACATGTCAAGTTAGTCAGACATTTCTCTCGCTCAGCACCGCGAGGACTGCGCACTGGAGCGAGAGCGTGCCCAGCGGCATACGACATGTTCTCTCGCCACCCGAGAAGTGCTTTTCGGCCAAGCATGGGTAGCACTTCGTTGTGAAAGTCTTGGGAGTCAACGCGCTGTTCCACGACCCAGCGGCGGCGCTCGTCGTGGACGGACGTGTTGTTGCCGCCGCGGAGGAGGAGCGGTTCAGCCGGCGCAAGCACGGCAAACGGCCCGTGCCCTTCTCGGCCTGGGAGCTGCCGGAGCTGTCCATGCGGTGGTGTCTCGAGCACGCCGGCCTCGTGCCGCAGGACCTCGACGCCGTCGCGTACTCCTTCGACCCCCAGCTGGCCAAGCCGGCGGAGGACATGGGGCTGGACGACCCCTGGGACCACCTGAGGCGGCTCTACGCCGAGCGCGCACCCGAGTTCATCGCGTCGGCGCTGCCGGGACTGGACCAGTCCAAGGTCCGCTTCGTCGCGCACCACGTCGCACACGCGGCGTCGGCCGCTCTGGCAGCTCCGGTCCCGCAACCGGGTCGGCCGGCCAGCGTCCTCGTGCTCGACGGCCGAGGTGAACAGGCCTCCCACCTTTCCGGGCGCTATGAGGACGGACGCCTGGACACGCTCGCCACGCAGCAGCTGCCGCACTCACTGGGCCTGCTCTACGAGTCGCTGACGGAGCACCTCGGATTCCTCCGCTCCAGCGACGAGTTCAAGGTCATGGCCCTCGCGTCCTACGGTCGTCCGCGGCATCTGAACTGGTTCCGGGACAACGTGTTCGCAACGGAGACCGGAGGATTCGAGGCGCCCATCCCGGCGTGGTCGGAGTTCGCGCCGCCCCGGCCGAAGGGTGACGGCGAGTGGTCCGAGGCCCATGCCGACCTCGCCGGCAGCGTCCAGGCACGGCTCGAGGAGGTGCTCGTGGACCTCGCCACCTGGTTGCATGCCCGCACCGGTGACCGCACCCTGTGCCTCGCGGGCGGCGTGGCGCTCAACTGCGTCGCGAACAGCCGCCTCTGGCGGGAGTCGCCGTTCGACGAGGTGTGGGTGCAGCCGGCGGCTGGCGATGCGGGCACGTCGCTCGGGGCGGCCCTGCAGCGGCTCGCCCGCGACAACGGCGGCGACCTCGCCGAGCCCTTCACGACTGCGGCTCTCGGCCGTGGCTGGACCGACGACGAGCTGGCTGCAGCGCTGCGTCACGGCCGCAGTGCCGTTCACGACTCCGGATGTCCTGGCCGCTGAGGTCGCGCGACCTCCTTGCCGCCAACGCGGTGATCGCGTGGTTCGACGGCCGGAGCGAGTTCGGGCCCCGGGCCCTGGGCCAGCGGTCCCTGCTCGCCCATCCAGGCCACGCCGAGAACCTCGAGCGGCTCAACGACGTCAAGGGTCGCGAGCAGTTCCGGCCCGTCGCGCCCATGGTGCTCGTGGACCGGGCCGACGAATCTTCCGCGAGGGGCCGATCCCGAGTCCCTACATGCTCTTCGTCCACCGGGTCGCTCCGGAGTGGGTCGACCGCATCCCGGCCGTCGTCCACGTCGACGGCACGGCTCGTATCCAGACGGTCGACGCGGCGAGCCAGCCGCGACTGGCCGGGGTGATCCGCGACTTCGAGCGCAGGACCGGCCTGCCCGTCGTCATCAACACGAGCCTCAACACCGCAGGACGTCCGATGGTGGAGCCCCGAGGGAAGCTTTCGAGCTCTTCGGCTCGACGCCGGTGGACGCGCTCGTCCTCGGACCACACCTCGTGCGGCGCGCCGCCCTCACGGCGCAGGGGTCCTCGTCGTGAAATCAGGGGTCGGATCGGCTCGGCGGGCGACGGAATACACCGTCGTCATTCCCACCGTGGGGCGACCCACGCTGGCCGAGCTGCTCGTCGGGTTGGCTCGTCAGGAGGGGTTCTCGCAGCCGAGGTCATCGTGGTGGACGATCGTCCCGAACCCGCCCCGCCGATCGAGGTGCCCGACGAGGTCGCCGGCCGGCTCTCGGTGCGCATCGTGCCGGGGCTGGGCCGGGGTCCTGCAGCGGCCCGCAACCTCGGGGCACGCCTCGCCCGCACGACGTGGATCGCCTTCCTCGACGACGACGTGGTCGTGCCGGAGGGCTGGGCGCTCGCGCTCCAGCGCGATCTCGCCCGCGCCGGCGACCGGGTCGCCGGGGTGCAGGGACGGATTCGCGTGCCCCCGCCCGAAGGGCGCCGGAGGACCGACTGGGAGCGCTCGACTGCGGGTCTCGAGGAGGCGGAGTGGGCCACCGCCGACATGGCGTACCGGGCCGCGGCGCTCGCCGCGGTCGACGGCTTCGACGAACGCTTCCCACGGGCCTACCGCGAGGACGCGGACCTCGCCCTGCGAGTTCGCGAGGCGGGCTGGGAGCTCGGTGGGGGAGCGGCACATCGTGCACCCCGTGCGGCCAGCCGATCCGTCGGTGAGCGTGCGCGTGCAGCGCGGCAACATCGACGACGCCCTGATGCGCCGTCTGCACGGGAGGGACTGGCGCCGCCGGGCGGGGACCGGTCGAGGCCGGCTGCCCTGGCACGTGGCGACGACGGTGGCGGCAGCGGCAGCGCTGGCCGGCCTGGGGATGCGCAGCACCCGAGTGGGGGCCCTCGGCGCCGCCACCTGGGCGGGACTCACCGGGGACTTCATCCTGCGCCGCATCGCGCCCGGACCGAGGACGCCCCGTGAGATCGCCACGATGGCGTGGTCGAGCGGCGTGATCCCCCCTCTCGCCGTGGTGCACCGGCTCACCGGTTGGTGGCGGCACCGCAACGCCGAGCCGTGGCCCCTCCGTCAAGGCGGTGCTCTTCGACCGCGACGGCACGATCGTGGAGGACGTCCCCTACAACGGCGACCCGGCTGACGTCCGGCCGATGACTGACGCACGGCACTCGGTGGATCGCCTGCGATCAAGGGAATTCGTGTCGCAGTCATCACCAACCAATCAGGCGTGGCGCGCGGCCTCATCAGCACGGACGACGTCCGCGCCGTCAACGAGCGGATCGACCGGGCGATCGGGCCGTTCGACGCGTGGGAGGTGTGCCATCACGGGCCCGACGATGGCTGCGAGTGTCGAAAGCCACGGCCCGGACTCGTCCGCGCGGCGGCCCGGCGCCTGGGGGTCGACCCGACGAGGTGCGTCGTCATCGGCGACATCGGAGCGGACGTGCTGGCGGCGCGCGCGGCGGGGGCGACGGGGATCCTCGTGCCCACGCCCGTGACCAGGACAGAGGAGATCGAGTCGGCACCGTGGGTGGCGCAGACCCTGTCCGCCGCAGTGGACGTCGCTCTGGCGCGGGGGCGAACCCGTGCCTGAACCGCGTCGCTCCATTCTCGCCGTGCGCCTCGACAGCCTCGGAGACATCCTCCTCATGGGACCAGCACTGCGGGCCCTGCGCACCGGAGCAAGCCGCCTCGACCTGCTCGTCTCGCCGGCCGGCGCGCCCGCGGCCGAGCTGCTCCCGGGCATCGACGACATCATCACCTTCGACCCGCCTTGGGTCGGCTACGAACCGCCACCCGTCGACTCGCCAGGCGTGCTCGCGCTCGTCGAGCTGCTGACGGAGCGAGGCTACGACGAGGCGGTCATCTTCACCTCCTTCCACCAGAGCCCGCTGCCCATGGCGCTGCTCGCCCGGCTGGCCGGCATCCGGCGCGTCGCTGGCACGAGTGAGGACTATGCCGGTTCCCTGCTCGACGTCCGGCATCGTCGTCTGGCCGACGGGGCACCGGACACCGGTGGACCAGAGGGCGGGCACGAGGTGCAGGCAGCGCTCGCACTCGCCCGGGCGGCCGGGCACGAGCTGCCGCGCGGTGACGACCTCCGCCTGCGCCTGCGACCCCTTGGTCGGCCCACAGGACTGGCGGCGTCGCTGCCGCAGTACTACGTGGTCGTCCACCCGACGGCATCGGTCTCCTCCCGCTCCATCCCAGACGCGCAGACCGTCGACCTGGTGGACAGGCTCCTCGCGGCCGGCTGGCACGTGGTCGTCACCGGAGCGATCTCCGCCCCCGCCGACCCGCCGCGACTGGTCGGCTCGCACGCGCCGGCGGACAGCGGGCCAGTCACTGACGCACGCGGGCGGACCAGCTTCGAAGAGCTTGCCCAGATCCTCGCCAGCGCCCAGTGTGTCGTCTCCGTCAACTCGGGCCCCGCCCACCTCGCTGCCGCTGTGGGCACGCCCGTGGTCAGCCTGTTCGCTCCGGTCGTGCCGGTGGAGCGGTGGGGCCCGTGGCGAGTCCCCTCCCGGGTCCTCGGTGACCAGCACGCCGGCTGCCGCGGCACGCGGGCCCGCGAGTGCCCGATCGGCGGGCATCCTTGCCTGTCAGGCGTTTCCGGAGATGAGGTCGTCGAGGCGGTGCGTGAGCTGGTGGGCTCGGAAGTGGTGGTCGCATGAGGATCCTCGCCTGGCACGTGCACGGCTCCTGGATGACGTCGTTCGTCTCCGGACGGCACGACTACGTCATCCCCCTGACACCCGATCGCGACGCCGACGGCCGCGGTCGAGCCCAGACCTGGGACTGGCCGGCGGGGGCGCGTGAGGTGCCCGCCTCCGACCTGCGGGACGAGCCGTTCGACGTCGCCGTCCTCCAGCGCCCCCACGAGGCGGAGCTGCTCGAGCAGTGGACGGGCGTGCGGGTCGGCGTGGACGTGCCCGCCGTCTACGTCGAGCACAACACTCCGACGGGAACCGCGGTGGGCACCGGGCACGCGGTGACCCGCGAGAGCCGGCTCAGCGGCATACCCCTTGTCCATGTAACGCATTTCAACGCGATGGCGTGGGACTGCGGCGACCATGAGGTCTTCGTCGTCGAGCACGGCATCGCCGACCCCGGCCACGGCTACACCGGCGATGACCCGAGCCTCGCGGCGGTCGTCAACGAGCCGGTGCGTCGCTGGCGGGTCGCCGGCACGGACCTGCTGCTCCGGATGGCGCGGCTCGTTCCGGTGCACGTCTACGGGATGCAGACCGACGCGCTGGTCGGAGTGGCCCAGGAACGCGGCGTCGACCTGGCCGGGCGCACCCATGACCTGAGCCAAGCGGAGCTGCACGCCGCGCTGGGCAGGCATCGGGCCTACCTCCACCCGTATCGGTGGACGAGCCTCGGGCTGGCCATGCTCGAGGCGATGGCGCTCGGCCTGCCGGTCC
This sequence comes from uncultured Actinomycetota bacterium, assembly GCA_963826445.1. Classification (GTDB taxonomy): domain Bacteria; phylum Actinomycetota; class Actinomycetes; order Actinomycetales; family Dermatophilaceae; genus Intrasporangium. Next base: position 407,177 of record CAWGXD010000008.1, on the reverse strand, counting down.
TCGCCCTGTCGACGACCGAGGCCCCGGAGGCGGTGCCACCGGAGGCCGGGATCGTCTCCAATGACCTCGCCCGCCTGCAGGCCGCCGCGCAGGAGTGGCTCGATGACCCGACCAGCGCACGGCGGCACGGTGAAGCCGCCCGCGCCCACGTCCTCTCCCGCTATTCCCTCGATCGGTTCCTCGACAGCTGGGACCACGTCCTCAAGGAGGTGACCTCGTGAAGATCGCCCTCATCTCCGAGCACGCCAGCCCCCTGGCCGTCCTCGGTGGCGTTGACGCCGGAGGTCAGAACGTGCACGTCGACGCCCTCGCCCGGCACCTCGGGCAGCGCGGCCACGACGTCTGCGTCTACACGCGGCGGGACGACGAGTCCCTCGCCGAGCGGGTTCCCCTCGCCCCGGGAGTCACGGTGGTGCACGTCCCCGCCGGGCCGCCACGACCGGTGCCGAAGGACGAGCTGCTCCCCTTCATGCCGGAGTTCGGACGCTGGCTCGAGCAGGACTGGCGGGCCCAAGGACCGCCCGACGTGGCCCACGCCCACTTCTGGATGTCCGGCCTGGCGACGGTCCAGGCCGCCCAGGCGGTCGGTGTCCCGGTCGCCCAGACCTTCCACGCTCTGGGGACGGTCAAACAGCGCCACCAGGGCGCGGACGACACCAGCCCGGCCGAGCGGATCGACCTCGAGCGCCAGCTCGCCTGGCAGGTCGACCGGATCATCGCGACCTGCTCCGACGAGGTGGCCGAGCTCGGCGCCATGGGCGCTCCGGTGCACCGGGCGCGCGTCGTCCCGTGCGGCGTCGACACTGCGCTGTTCCGCCCCGGCCCCCATCCCAACCACGCCCACGATGCCGGTGCCCATGACCACGAGGGCGGCGGCGCTGAGGACCGTCCGGCGCGTCTGCTCGTCGTCGGTCGACTCGTGCCCCGAAAGGGGTGCGACACGGTCATCAGGGCGCTCGCGGAGATCCCGGACGCCGAGCTCGCGATCGCCGGGGGCCCCGACGAGAGCCGCATCCTGGACGACCCGGAGGCACAGCGCCTGCTCGAGATCGCTCGCGAGGCAGGTGTCGCCGACCGGGTCCGCCTGCTCGGCGGCATCGCCCACGAGGACATGCCCCAGCACTACCGGTGGGCCGATGTCGTCCTCTCGACTCCGTGGTATGAGCCCTTTGGGATCACCCCGCTGGAGGCGGCGGCGTCTGGCCGGCCGCTCGTCGGGCATGCCGTGGGAGGGCTGCTCGACTCCGTCATCGACGGGCAGACCGGCCGCCTCGTCGAGCCGGGGGACCCGAGCGCGCTGGCGGAGGTGGTCCGCGAGCTGCTGGCCGACCCTGCGGCTCGGGCCCGGATCGGCGCCGAGGCTCGCCGCCGTGCACTCCAGCGCTTCGACTGGTCGATCGTGGCAGCGGCCACGGAGCAGATCCTGGCCGACGTGGCGCGGACCCCGCTGAACGGGAGCGCCCTCCCGGTGCCGCACGCCTCGGAGCTTCCCGGGGACTGGGGCGAAGTGGTGCTGGGCCACTCGTGGCTCGAGCGTCACGAGCGCGAGCTGAGGGATGGTCTCGTGGAGGTCGAGCACGCATGGCCGCTCCTGCAGTCGTGGGGCGAACAGCTCGCCCGGTCCCTTCCCGACGGCGGACGGGTGCTCGCGGCCGGCAACGGCGGCAGCGCGGCGGAGGCGCAGCACCTCACCGCTGAGCTGGTCGGCCGGTTCCTGGCGGAGCGGCGTCCCCTGTCGGCGATCTCGCTCCACGCTGAGTCGTCGAGCTTCACCGCGATCCTCAACGACTACGGGGGCGACGAGGTGTTCGCCCGACAGGTGGAGGCGCACGGCCGGCCGGGGGACATCGTCATCCTCCTGTCGACGAGCGGGACGAGCAGCAACGTGCTGCACGCGGCCAAGCGAGCCCACGACATCGGTCTCACGGTGTGGGCGCTGACCGGACCGGCTCCGAATCCGCTCGCCGCGATGGCGGACAGCGCCATCGCGGTACCGGCCGGGTCGACCGCCGCGATCCAGGAGGTCCACCTCGTCATCATCCACGCGCTCTGCGCGGCCATGGACAGCGTCCTCGCGGCCCGGTCCATGCTCGAGGGAGCGCCCCTACGGAGGACGTCGTGAGCAGGGGAAACCTCGTCGTCGTCGGCGATGCCCTCCTCGACCGGGAGGTCGTTGGCTCGACGACGCGGCTGTGTCCCGACGCGCCCGCGCCCGTCATCGACGTGGAGCGGGTCGACGAGGGGCCGGGCGGTGCCGGGCTCGCTGCCGTGTTGGGAGCGGAGGCAGACGTCGCGGTCACGCTCATCGCTCCTGTGGCGGATGACGCGGCGGGGGAGCAGGTTCGGGCGGGCCTGGCTGCGGCCGGAGTCGGTCTCGTCGCCCTCGGGCACGAGGGAGCGACGCGGACGAAGTGCCGGATCCGGATCGCCGATCAGGTCGTGGCCCGGCTCGACGAGGGGGGACCCGCCACGCCACGCGGGCCACTGCCGCGGCAGGCGTTGGAGGCGCTCGAGGCGGCCGACGGGATCCTGGTCTCCTGCTACGGCGCTGGGACCAGCAGCATGGAGCCGCTGCGGCAGGCACTCGCTGCCCGGGCCGCACACGTGCCCGTCATCTGGGATCCGCACCCGCGCGGTGCGCCGCCCATCCCCGGCTGCGCGCTCGCGACGCCCAATACGGCGGAGGCGGCGGAGGCGGTGGCAATCAGCGGCCGATCGGTCCCCCCACCGCCGGAGGTGGCAGCCGAGCTCGTCCAACGATGGCGTTCCGCTGCGGTGTCAGTCACGGTTGGCGCCGACGGCGTCTGGCTCGCTCGAGCGGACGGCGATGTCCTGAGGGTTCCGGCTCCCGGGTGCCATGACGGCGACTCATGCGGTGCGGGAGACCGTTACGCATCAGCCGTTGCCGCCGCGCTGGCCCGGGGGCAGGAGCTCGCCGACGCCGTCCGGCTGGGCGTCGCAGAGGCCTCGGCATGGGTCGCGGCTGGAGGGGCGAGCGCCCATCGGTTCGCTTCCGGTGCTGCACCGAGCAGCCCCCACAGTGGCACCCCGTTCCTCCGCCACGGAGGTGGCGTCACCCGGCTCGGCGCGGCCGCCGCGATGGGACTGGCTGGTGAGGTGCACGCGCGTGGCGGCACTGTCGTTGCAACGGGAGGGTGCTTCGACGTGCTCCACGCCGGGCACGTCCAGAGCCTTCGGGCGGCGCGCGCTCTGGGTGACCTACTGGTGGTCCTGCTCAACTCGGACGCCTCCGTCCGACGGATCAAGGGGCCCAGCCGGCCCGTGCAGACGGAGCGGGACCGTGCCCAGGTCCTGCTCGCGCTCGACTCGGTCGACGCCGTCGTCATCTTCGACGAGGACGAGCCGTCCGCCGTGCTCGATCGGATCCGGCCCGACGTGTGGGCCAAGGGCGCCGACTATGCCGGAGCCGTCCTCCCGGAGGCGGACCTCGTCCGCAGCTGGGGCGGGCGGGTCCAGCTCCTGCCGCTCCTTCCGGGGCGGTCGACAACAGCGATCCTCAAGGATGCGGGGTAATTCTCGATGACCGACATGCGTGACCTCGGAATCGTCTACGTCACCGGAGGCGCCAGCGGCCTCGGCGCCGCCGTCGTCGACGCGGTGGCCGCCGCCGGCGGCAAGCCGGCCGTGCTCGACCGGGTGGCTCCGGAGAGCGGCGCGCCACATGCCATCACCGACGTGGCGGACACCGCCGCCGTCGCGTCCTCCGTCGAGGAGCTCGTCCGCACGGTCGGGCCGCCCGATGCCGTCGTGACCGCCGCTGGGACCGACTCGTGCGGCCCCTTGCCACGGTCCCGGCCGAGGACTGGGAGCGCGTCATCCGCGTCAATCTCATCGGCACGGCCGCCGTCGTTCGGGCCTGCCTGCCGCACCTCGAGCGCTCTCACGGGACGGTCGTCACGATCGGCTCCACCCTCGGGCTGCGGGCCGCCGGGGATGCCACCGCCTACTGCGCGTCGAAGTTCGGCGTCGTCGGCTTCAGCCGAGCTCTCGCCACCGAGCTGGCGGGCCGGGTCGGGGTCACGATGGTCATCCCGGGTGGAATGCGGACGCACTTCTTCGACGGGCGCGACGAGCAGTACAAGCCGCCACCGGACGCCAGGCTCAGTGACCCGGCGGACGTGGCGCGCGCGGTCGTCATGGTGCTCCAGCAGCCCGAGGGCTTCGAGCTGCGCGAGGTGGTGGCGGCGCCGTCGACGGAGCCGTCCTGGCCGTGACCTCAGGCGAGACCCCGGGCGCGGCCCCAGCGGTCGAGCGCATCCTGGTGCTCCGTGCGCTCGGGCTCGGCGACCTCTACGCCGCGGTCGCGGCGCTCCGCGGGATCCGCCGGCGCTGGGACACGGCGGAGATCGCTCTCGCCGCGGCCCCGGCGCTGGGCGCCCTCATGGTTGCCCACGGCCTCGTCGACCGAGTGGTGCCCGCCGATGGCCTCCAGACCCCTCCGTGGGACGGACCGCCGCCCGACGTCGCGGTGAACCTGCACGGGTCCGGACCCGAGAGCCACCGCGCCCTGGCGCTGCTGGAGCCGCGGGACATGGTCGCATTCCGTTGCCGACGAGCGGGATTCGTCGATGGTCCGCCATGGCAGACCGATGAGCACGAGGTCGACCGGTGGTGCCGGCTCGTCACCTCGGTCGGTGGCGCCTGTTCGGCCGCCGACCTCCGTCTGCCCCCGCTGGAGGCCCAGCCTGGCTCGCTGCCCGGCGACCTCCCCGAGGCGCCGGTCGTGGTCCACCCGGGCGCCGCGGCCGGGTCCCGGCGCTGGCCTGCGAAACGCTGGGCCGCGGTCGCCAGCAGCGTGGCGGAGGACGGATGGCCGGTCGTGGTGACCGGTGGACCGGGCGAGCACGATGCCTGCCGGACGGTGGCTGCCCACGAGGGCGTCACCGACCTCTGCGGCCGACTCGACCTGCACGATCTGGCGGCACTCGTCGGCGGCGCCCGGCTCATCCTGTCCGGCGACACTGGTGTCGCTCACCTGGCGACGGCCTACGGCACGCCCTCCGTCCTGCTCTTCGGTCCGACCCCTCCGGACCAGTGGGGCCCGCGCATCGACTCGCACCGGCACCGCGTGCTCTGGCGGCCTCAGTCGAACGACCCTCCGGGCGACCCGCACGGCGACGCGATGGACCTCCGGCTGGGGCGCATCGGAGTCGAGGACGTGCTCGCCGAGGCGCGGAGCCTGTCAGCCGACGAGGCTCTCCGGAGGTAGCTCGCCCAGCTCAGACATGGCCGTGGCTTCGTCGCGGAACCACGCAACCGTCCGCTCCAGCCCCTTCTCCCACGGCACGAGCGGCCTCCAGCCCAGCAGCTCCTCGGCCAGGGCTGTGTCGGGGCGGCGGACCTGCGGGTCGTCGACCGGACGGTCGATGCTGATGATCTCCGACCGCGAGCCTGACGCCGCGACGATGTCCTCGGCGATGCGTCGGACGGTCATCTCGTCGGGGTTGCCGATGTTGACCGGACCGGGGTGCGCGCTGCCGGCGAAGGCGAGGATCCCGGCGATGAGGTCGTCCACGTAGCAGACGGATCGCGTCTGCAGGCCGTCTCCCGCGAGGGTGATCGGCTCGTCCCCGAGGGCCTGCCGGATGAAGGTCGGGATGGCGCGACCGTCGTGGGGGCGCATCCGCGGGCCGTACGTGTTGAAGATGCGGACGATGCCCGTGTCGACGTCCTCGCTGCAACGGTAGGCCGTCGTCAGCGCCTCGCCGTACCGCTTGCCCTCGTCGTACACGCCCCGCGGACCGATCGGGTTGACGTGTCCCCAGTAGGTCTCCGGCTGGGGGTGGACCTGCGGGTCGCCGTAGACCTCCGACGTGGAGGCGAGCACGAACCGGGCACCCTTGTCCTTCGCCAGACCGAGCGCGTGCCACGTGCCGATGGCCCCCACCTTGAGGGTGTGGATCGGCAGCTTGAGGTAGTCGATGGGAGACGCGGGGGAGGCGAAGTGGAGGACGAGGTCGACCTCGCCCGGCACGTGAACGAAGTCGGTGACGTCGCACCGGATGAGCCGGAAGCGAGGGTGCTCCTGGAGGTGCAGCACGTTGACGGGCGTGCCGGTGATGAAGTTGTCCATGCACAGGACCTCTGAGCCAGCTTCGAGGAGCGCCTCGCACAGGTGGCTGCCGAGGAAGCCAGCCCCGCCCGTCACGACGACTCGTCGTGGCGTGCGGCGATGGCCGTTGGACGCGTTCACGACAGCCCACTACCCCTCGCGCTTCGAAGGGAAACGGCCCCAGGCCCTGGTGTCATACGTCGTTGCGCGCAAGGCCGGCTCCCGGACGGGAGCCGGCCCAGCGGCATACGGCTGAAGGGTTGTCCAGTGAAGGTCAGGGACGCGCGAAGACCTTCTCCACGAACTCGCTCAGCTGGTGCTCGTCCAGGTGACGCGCGAGGTCGGCCTCGCTGATCATGCCGACGAGCTGGTGGTCCTCGATGACAGGCAGCCGCTTGACCTGCTCGCGGCCCATGACATCGACGACGTCGCTGACGTCGGTCATGGCGTCCACCCAGGTGACCTCGCCCTGGGCGAGCTCACCGGCTGTGCACGTCGATGCGTCCTTGCCCTCGGCGACGCACTTCAGGACGATGTCGCGGTCGGTGATGATGCCGTGCAGCTTCTGGTCGTTGCCGCAGATGGGTAGGGAGCCCACTCCCATGTCACGCATCATCCGCGCGGCCTCGAGCAGGCTCTGGTCCTCGCTGACGCAGGTCGCTCCAGCGTTCATGATGTCTCGGGCAGTCGTCATGCGTTCCTCCTCGTACCTCAGGGTGTCCTGGTGGTGATGGAGGCGGTGCGTCGGCAGGCGCTGGCATTGGCCGAGGGGCGTCAGCGGCCATCCGGCACGTCGCCCACGCTCCACTCTCCTCCCGATGCCAAACCCCGACAAGACGCGAGCCCAGCGTGGAGAGGTGTACAGGCGCCCAGGCGGGCAGGCACGGCTCGGCGTCGGGCATGGCTCGTTCCTTCGTGCTCGCTGGTGCGGTGTGGCGGCAGAACAGGTCAACCGCGCAGGCATCGGCTCTGGCGTCCGCTGTCAGCGGCAGGTGGCAGGCTGGGCCTGATGGCGAAGGCAGATCAGGCGGGCGTCGACGTGCTCGACCGCTTCTCTCCGGCGACGGCAGCGTGGTTCCGGAGCAGCTTCCGGGCGCCCACCGCTGCGCAGGCGGGGGCTTGGGAGGCCATCTCGTCCGGTCACCACTGCCTCGTCGTCGCCCCGACCGGTTCCGGGAAGACGCTGTCCGCCTTCCTCTGGGCCATCGACCGGATGGCGACGGAGCCGGTGCCGGAGGAGCGACTGGCGCGGTGCCGCGTCCTCTACGTCTCGCCCATGAAGGCGCTCGCTGTCGACGTCGAGCGGAACCTCCGTGCGCCGCTCGTCGGTATCGGGCACGCCGCGACGCGGCTCGGGGTGCCGGTCCCCGAGATCGGGGTGTCGGTCCGCTCCGGTGACACGCCGGCAGCCGAGCGCCGCGCCTTCGCCCGGACGCCGACGGACATCCTCATCACGACGCCTGAGTCGCTGTTCCTCATGCTGACGTCGTCGGTGCGCGAGGCCCTGCATGGCATCCAGACGGTCATCATCGACGAGGTCCACGCCGTGGCCGGCACGAAGCGCGGCGCCCACCTCGCCCTGTCCCTCGAGCGCCTGGACGCCTTGCTCGACAAGCCCGCCCAGCGGGTTGGCCTCTCCGCAACGGTGCGACCCGTCGAGGAGGTGGGGCGCTATCTCTCTGGAGGTCGTCCGGCGCAAATCGTGCAGCCACCGTCGACGAAGGAGTGGGACCTCGACGTCGTCGTGCCCGTCCCCGACATGGCCGAGCTGTCGGGCGCCCCGGTCGAGATCTCCCCGGGAGTGCCCGACCTGTCCGGCCCGGCTGCGGGCAACGCTCCCCAGGCGTCCATCTGGCCGCACGTCGAGGAGCGGATCGCCGACCTCATCACGAAGCACCGTTCGACCCTCGTCTTCGCCAACTCCCGTCGGCTCGCCGAGCGGCTGACCGCACGCCTCAACGAGATCTGGGAGGAGAGGACGGATGCCGCTGAGCTCGCTCCCAGCGACGGTGACGCAGGCGCGGAGCGGGCTGAGCGGCATACGGCATCGGCGAAGCCGCCCGCCCAGATCATGGCGCAGTCGGGAGCCAGCCACGGCGCTCCCGCCGTCCTCGCCCGGGCGCACCACGGCTCCGTGAGCAAGGAACACCGGGCAGCGATCGAGGAGGACCTCAAGGCCGGGCGACTGCCCGCCGTCGTCGCGACGAGCAGCCTCGAGCTCGGCATCGACATGGGTGCCGTCGACCTCGTGGTCCAGGTCGAGAGCCCGCCGAGCGTCGCGAGCGGCCTGCAGCGGGTCGGGCGGGCGGGCCACCAGGTGGGGGCCGTCAGCCGCGGGGTGCTCTTCCCGAAGTTCCGCGGCGACCTCGTCCAGACTGCCGTCGTCGTCGAGCGGATGCAGGCCGGCGCGATCGAGAGCCTGCGCATCCCCGCCAACCCGGTCGACGTGCTCGCCCAGCAGATCGTCGCCATGTGCGCGATGGACGAGTGGACGGTCGATGAGGTGGAGGCGCTCGTGCGGCGGGCGGCGAGCTTCGCCGGTTTGCCTCGCTCAGTGCTCGTGGCGACGCTCGACATGCTCGCCGGCAAGTACCCGAGCGACGAGTTCGCCGAGCTTCGCCCCCGCATCGTGTGGGACCGGATCACCGACACTCTCACCGGGCGTCGTGGTGCACAGCGCCTTGCCGTGACGAGCGGTGGGACGATCCCCGACCGAGGTCTGTACGCCGTCTTCCTCGCGTCGGGCGAGGGGCCGGGACGCCGGGTCGGCGAGCTCGACGAGGAGATGGTCTACGAGTCACGGGTCGGTGACGTCTTCACCCTCGGCACGTCGTCGTGGCGGATCGAGGACATCACCCACGATCGGGTCCTCGTGACGCCGGCGCCGGGGCAGGCCGGTCGGCTGCCGTTCTGGAAGGGCGACCAGCAGGGCCGGCCCGCCGAGCTGGGTCGTGCCGTCGGCGCCTTCGTCCGCGAGGTCGTCGGGCTGCCCAGCGCCAAGGCGCGGGCCAGAGTCGTCCAGGCGGGGCTGGACGAGTGGGCGGCCGACAACCTGCTCGCCTACCTCACCGAGCAGCGCGAGGCCACCCGGCACGTGCCCGACGACCGGACCATCGTCGTCGAGCGGTTCCGGGACGAGATCGGCGACTGGCGCGTCGCCGTCCTCTCGCCCTTCGGCGGCCAGGTCCATGCGCCGTGGGCGCTCTGCGTCGCGGCCCGGATGCGGGAGCGCTTCGGGATCGATGTGCAGGCCATGCACGGTGACGACGGCATCGTGTTCCGCCTGCCCGACCTCGAGTTCGACGAGGGTGGCGCGGCTGCCTCGAGTGGCGAGATCGGCCGCCAGCTCGTCGAGCTCGTGACGCTCGAGCCGGAGGACGTCGTCGAGTTCGTGACGCAGGAGATCGGGGGGTCGGCCCTCTTCGCGGCTCGGTTCCGCGAGTGTGCAGCACGAGCGCTGCTCCTGCCGCGCCGGCGCCCGGACCGGCGCCAGCCCCTGTGGCAGCAGCGCCAGCGGGCTGCTCAGCTGCTCCAGGTGGCGAGCCAGTACCCCACCTTCCCCATCGTCCTCGAGGCCGTTCGGGAGTGCGTCCAGGACGTCTTCGACGTGCCAGGCCTCGTCGAGCTGATGACTGAGATCCGCTCTCGCGCAGTCACGGTCGTCGACGTCGAGTCGGCGCAGCCCAGCCCGTTCGCGAAGTCCCTCGTCTTCGGCTACGTCGCCCAGTACCTCTACGAGGGGGACTCGCCGCTGGCCGAGCGGCGGGCCGCCGCTCTGGCGCTCGACCCGTCGCTGCTGTCCGAGCTGCTCGGCCGGGGAGACGCGCTCGCCCTGCGGGACCTGCTCGACCCGGCAGCCGTCGCGCGGACCGAGGCCGAGCTCCAGCGGCTCACCCCGGAGCGAGCCGCCCGGGACGCGGAGGACCTGGCCGATCTCCTGCGCGTCCTCGGGCCGCTTTCGCTGAGCGATGTCATCGCCCGCTCGGCTGAGGGCTTCGGGGGGGCCGACGTGGAGGCAGCGCTCCGGTCGCTCGAGCAGGCCCGCAGGATCATCGGCGTCCGGGTGGCCGGCGAGGACCGGTGGGCGGCGGTCGAGGACGCGGGCCGCCTGCGCGACGCCCTCGGCACCGCCCTTCCGGTCGGCGTGCCGGACGCCTTCCTCGGGTCGGTGCCCGACCCGCTGGGCGACCTCGTGGCCCGGTTCGCTCGGACCCACGGACCCTTCACCGTGCACACGGTTGCCGCGTGGTGGGGCGTCGGCCCGGCCGTCGTGCACGACTCCCTGCGGCGCCTCGTCTCGGCCGGACGAGTCGTCGAGGGCGAGCTGCTGCCCACCGAGAACGGTGGGGGCCACGGCGCCGAGTTCTGCGACGCCGAGGTCCTTCGGATCCTGCGGCGGCGGTCGCTGGCGGCCCTGCGGCACGAGGTGGAGCCGGTCGCCCAGGTCGACCTGGCCCGGTTCCTCCCGCACTGGCAGGGCGTCGGCAGTGGTCAGCGTGGACGCGAGGGCCTGTTGCGCGCCGTCGAGCAGTTGACCGGTGCAGTCGTCCCCGCGAGCGCGCTCGAGACGCTCGTCCTGCCCGCTCGGGTTGCCGATTACCGCCCAGCGCTCCTCGACGAGGTGATGAGCGCCGGCGAGGTCATCTGGCGCGGCCACGGCTCACTGCCGGGGGACGACGGCTGGGTGAGCCTCCATCTCGCAGACACGGCGCACCTGACGCTGGTCCCGCCGGAGCTGGCCGACCTCAGCGACGCCGAGGACGCGGCCCTCGAGGCCCTCGCGGGCGGCGGTGCCTGGTTCTTCCGCCCGCTCGCCGACCGGGTCCGCTCGCTGGGCACCGCGCGAGGGACGGAGCTCGGCGACACCGACCTCCTCGACGCGTTGTGGTCACTGCTCTGGGCCGGGCGCGTCACCAACGACACCATCGCGCCGCTCCGCGGCCTGCTGTTGGGCGGGCGCACTGCCCACAAGCGAACGACCACGGCCCCTCGGTCCGCACGGTACGGCAGCCGTCGGACGTCGCTCGGGCGCTTCGGATCACTGCAGGGCTCGATAGCGCGCTCAGCGGGTGGCTCGCTCGCCGGCGTGACGCCCGAGCGCCTTGCGGCTGCTGAGGAGTCCGCAACCGCGAGGGCGCTGCGCGCTCGATCGCTTGAGTCCGCACCCCCGGCAGGCGTGGGACGCTGGACGCTGCTGCCCGTAGCCGAGACCGACCCGACCGTCCGCGCCGTGACGAGCGCGGAGCTCCTCCTTGACCGCTACGGCGTGCTCACCAGGGGCTCCGTGGTCGCGGAGGACGTGCAGGGAGGCTTCGCAGCGGTCTATCGCGTCCTCGCCGCGGCCGAGGAGGCGGGCAAGGTCCGCCGGGGCTACTTCGTCGAGTCTCTGGGGGCCTCTCAGTTCGCCTCCACCGGTGCGGTCGACCGGCTCCGGTCGTTCTCGAGGCTTCCCGGAGTCACGGGGGCCCACGGACCGAGCGGGACGCAGCCGAGCGGGACGCAGCCGAGCGCGATGCGGCGTCCCGAGGGCCCGGTCGCGCTCGTGCTCGCGGCGAGTGACCCGGCCAACCCCTATGGCGCTGCCCTTGCCTGGCCCGACCGGCCCAGTCGGGGGCTGGATGGCCAGGGTGCGCAGGGGGAGCGCGGTGGTGGGCCCAGTGGTCGCCAAGGGCCACCAACCCGGCCGCAAGGCGGGGGCGCTCGTCGTGCTCGTCGACGGAGCGCTCGTGCTCTACGTGGAGCGCGGGGGGAAGACGATGCTCTGCTGGTCGGACGACCTCGAGGTGCTCCAGGCGGCCGCGGACGCCTTGGCGCTCGCGGTGCGCGAGGGCGCCTTGGGCCGGCTCACCGTCGAGAAGGCCGATGGCTCGCCGGTCCTCGGCTCGGACCACCCGCTCGTCCAGGCTCTTTCCCGGGCCGGGTTCCACATGACGCCACGGGGACTGCGTCTGAGGCGTTGATCTTTCAGAGCGCGGTGGTGTTTCGGCGTTTGCTCCCGCCGCGGTGGGCCGCGTGCCATCCTCGAACGAAGGACCACCAGCGGTGGCTTGCCGGGCGCTGCATCCTCCCGTCCTGCGCGTCGCCGCGCCACGCTCAGGGAGGTGTGGCCCAGTGACGACGACGCCCAGGCGGGCGGACGCGACGGCAACGGCATCCGATGAGGGGTGGCGTTCCAGACTGCTGAGCGCAGGGGCGGCGGCCTCCGCGGTGCCGCCGATGCTGCATGTCCTGACCGCAGCCGGGGATGCGGAGGTGCACACCGTCGGTGGCGTCCACGAGCTGCGCATCCCCACGAGGACGGCTGCAGGCGAGCGCCCATGGCACGCCTCCTGACCGTCGACCGCGTGGCGATGCTGCGCCACGTGGGTATCTTCGCGGCAACGCCCGGGCGGGTCCTGGCCGGGCTCGCCGGGGCCCTCACCGAGGAGGACTTTGCTGCCGGTGAGGAGATCATCCGCCGGGGCGCCACCGAGGACTGGCTGCACGTGGTCACCTCGGGGGTCATCGAGATCGTTCGTGCGGACGGCCGGATCCGTTCCGAGGCGCCGGTCGTGGTCGGTGACCTCGCCGTCCTCGACCCGCAGCCCAGATCGGCCACCGTGCTGGCAGTTACCGATGTCACGGCGCTCCGGCTCTCCAAGGCCGACTTCGACGAGGCGCTCGAGAGCCGCCCGGAGATCGCCCGCGGGGTCATCCTCGCCCTCGTCGACCGGCTCCGTGAGAAGCGCGAGCCGCACCCGTGAGAATGCGGCTGCTCGCCCTCCTGGGCGGTCAGGCGATGACCCTGGGCCTGACCGTGGCCTTCCTCGTGGTGCCCGCGAGTGCCGTCTTCCTCCACACGTACGGGGCGGGAGCGCTGCCCTACGCCTACATCGGCGTGGCCATCGCCGGTGTGGCCGTCTCCTCAGCCGTCACGGTCGCCCAACGTCGTATGCCGCTGGGCCGGCTCGCGCTCGCAGTGCTCGTTCTCTACGTGGTGCTGGTCACCACCGCTTGGGTGTTGCTCAGCCGCTGGGACATGGCGTGGGTGACGTTCGTCCTCATCGTCCTTTTCCCGCTCTCCATCCCCACCGGGTTCCTGCTCGTCGGCTCGCAGGCCGTCCGGCTCTACGACGTCCAGACGCTCAAGCGGGATTTCCCTCGGGTCGTGGCCGGCTTCTCGGTCGGCTTCGCGGTCGGCGGCCTCGCGGCGGCGGCGTTGGTGGCTCCGCTGGGTGGGCCGACGAACCTGCTGCTCATCGACCTCGTCATGGCGCTCGCCTTCATCGGTCTCGTCTGGTCCACGAGCCGGCAGTTCCCCGGCCAGCTGCTCACGGCGCCCTCGCAGGCGACCGGACGGCACGAGCCGAGGGGGACCAGATCCCGGCTGGCCGACCTCCGGTTGCTCCGGGAGCCGTTCGTCCTGCTCGTCCTCGGGTACCAGATCGTCTCGGCCGGCGTGACGCAGCTGTTCGACTACGTCGTCTGGGACCGGGCGGCTGCCTACTACGCCGACCCGGACAGCCTCGCGCAGTTCATGGGTGCCTTCGGGGCGATCCTCAACATCGTTGCTGTGCTCTTCACCCTCCTGCTCGCCGGGCGGCTGCTCAGTAGGTTCGGCATCGGGTTCGGCCTGCTCGCGAACCCGGCGGGCGTCCTCGTCATGACAATCGTCGTGCTCACGGTCGGTCTGGGTCCCGGAATCGCGACGCTGACCTACCTCCTTGCCGTGTGCGCCGCCCAGATCGTCGACATCTCGCTGACGGACGGCACCACTCGGACGTCGATCGCCGCGACCTACCAGGGGATCCGGCGCGGCGACCGGCTCCGCGCGCAGACCTTTGTCGAGGGGGCGGGAATCCCCCTCGCGGTGGGACTCGTCGGTGCCTACCTGCTGGTCGTCCGGGCTCTGGGCCTCGACGTGCAGGCGGTGGTGTGGACCACGGGCGTGCTCACGCTCGTGTGGATCTGGCTCGCGGTGAAGGCGACACCGTGGCTACGCCGGGGCACCTGGGCGGGGTGCTCGCCGACCGGTCATGGGATCCGGTCGCGCTGCGCATCGACAGCGGCGCGGCAGAGGCGATCGGGCGCCTTCTAGCCAGCGATGACCCGATCGATCGTCGGACCGGGATCGACGTCCTCCGTGACGCCGGTCGCCGCGTCTCGTCGACGCAGCGATGAGCGCGCTCTCGGACCGCGACGCCTCCGTGCGCTGCGCCGCCGTCGAGGCGCTCGCGGGAGTGGGGGAGATGCGCCGTCCCGAGGTCCGGGAGCAGGTCGGCAACCTCCTGCGCGACCCCGACGTTGCGGTGCGGGCCCGCGCGGCGGCCGCCGTCTCACGCGGGCACCCCGGCCGGCGTGAGGATGCTCAGCTCGTCTGGCGCCAGCTTCTCGATGACGACGCCACGTCGGCCCACGCGCTCATGGTGGCTGCCGCTGTTCGAGCGCCGCCCTCGGTGCCCGACCTCATCGGCCTCGTGCGGCGGGGGCAGGAGACCCCCGGCCTCAGGGACGCCCTCTGCGCGCACGGTGACCAGCTCGTGGACGAGCTCGAGGGGTGGCTCGACGCAGGGACGGCGGGCCCCGGTCTCGTCGCGCTCACCACGGCGGCCGCGCGCGGGGGCGGTGAACGTGGCCGTGCGCTGCTCCTCGCTGCACTGCACGACCCGCGGCCCGAGCTCGCCGAGGCAGCGGCCACCGGCCTGCAGCGCGTCCGCGCCACCGCTTCGGCCCAAGCCGTCGACACGCGCGCAAGGAATGCGGTGGGCGCGGCCGTGGACCGAGTCCTCGACCGAGCTCAGCTCGTCGTGAACGGCTTGGCGGCACTGGAGGGAGTCGAGGAGGTGGCCCCGCTCAGGGACGCCCTGCGGGATGAGCTGTCCGAGGTCTCGCGTCGGCTCCTCGTGCTCGTCGGCATCGTCGTCCCCGGCGTCAGCCCGGCGCGCGTCATGGCCGGGCTCGGGGCCGAGGATGACACGACGAGGGGTCTCGCGGAGGAGCTCATCGACGTCGCGCTCGGGCGCCGCGCACCGCACGTCCTCGCCGTGGTCGCACCAGACCTACATCCGTTGAAGCTCCATGAGACGAAGGCCGACCGGACGAACGGCGACGAAATCGGGGGGACGCCGCCGAGCTCGTCCGGTCCATCGCGGTCGACATGGACGACCGGTGGCGCGACCCGTGGCTGCGAGCGCTGCGCGCTGCGGGTGCTCCCGCCGTGGCTCCGACGCCATTCCGTCCGTCATCTGGCACTCCGAGCGCCGTCCCGCGCGCAGCCGCAGCAGCGCGCTCCTGGCCTCCAGCTCGTCCTGCAGGAGACGGTCGACTGGCTCGCTCAGCTCGAGGCGTCCCGGCGAGACGGACATCTGCGAGCGCCTCGGCCGATGCCGAGCTGCCCTGCATGGCCGTGAGGAAGTCCTCGCGGTCGAGACAGTACGTCGTCAGATCACCTGCGCCCACCGTCGCCGTCCGGGACTGCTGCGCAGCAGCGCGATCTCACCGAAGGCATCGCCAGGCCGAGGTCGGTCGTGGGGCTCCGCCAACCGTCACCCTGGCCGTCCCCGACCCGATGATGTGCACCGTGTCGCCGTCCTCGCCCTCGCGCATGACGACGTCACCGGGCCCGTACTGGTGCTTCTCGAGAGGCTCGCGAGGTGCTCCACGATGACGACCGGCAGCGGCTCGAAGATGACCACGTCCGTGAGCAGGTCGGTGGTGGCTTGGGACGTTCGCTGCGCGGTCCACCGCGTGGAACGACCGTAGGTAGAGCATGGCGAGCACCACGAGGGCGAGGCCGAGAGCGAGCAGGGCGGTCTGCACGTCGACGATCCCGACGATCGCGGGGCAAGGGCGGCGCCGGTCGCCATTCCGGCACAGGCCACGATCTCGATGGCCCCGAGCGCCTGCGCGGACATCCCTCGCGGCGCGAGGCGGGCGACCGAGAGCGGCATGCCGCATCCTCGAGCGCGTTGCCGATCCCGATGACGACCATCGCGAGGCCCGCGAACGACGGTGTGCCAGCGATCGACAGCGCTCCCAGACCGGCACCCCACAACACGACTCCGGAGACGAAACTGCGCCCGAGCCGGGACACGTGCAGGACCCGCACCCCCAACGCGGCACCAGCCAGGCCGCCGACCCGAGCGCGGCCCACAACCAGCCGACGACATCGTCGCCGACCGCCAGGTCGTCGAGGACGAGGATGACGAGCAACACGGTGAGGGCACCTCTCGCGAACGTCTGAGCGAACGCGAGGACCGGAGCCCCGCCCCCGCGAACGACGCGGGCGAGCACGCCGAGCCCAGCGGCATACGACCTCTTTCTCTCAGGCTCGACGCGGCGGTGCCGGTACGCAGCCGGCAGCTGGATCCGGGACACGGGGCAGCAGGGCGAGCACGAGGCAGGCTGCTCCGATCCCCAGCGCCTCGTCGGGCGAAAGGAGGAGCAGGGCGGCGCCCGCCAGCGCCGGTCCGACGAGCGAGGCGACGCTCTCGATGGCGGTCGACGCGACGTTGGCCGCGGCGAGCTCCCTCGGCGTGTGCACGAGCCAGGGCAGCGTCGCCGCCTGGAGCGGTCGGTACACGTAGAGCAGCCGCAGGAGATGACACCGAGCGCCAGCACGACGAGCACGGACCACTGCGCCACTGCGCCGAGGGTCGCGACCGCGAGGGCCGCGGTTGATCCCCAGGCGATCCATCGGATGACGCGGCCGAGATGGCCGCGGTCCCGAGGCGGCCGACGACGGCGGACATGACGGCGCCGACGACGGCAAGGGCGGCCGAGGTCCCGGCCAGCAGGCCGGCTCCGCCTCGTTCGTAGGCGAGCACGACGAGCACCACCGGCGTGAAGAGCCGCGCCGCGCTGGTGAGTCCCCATCCGGTCTGGAGTCCCCGCCGCGGCGTGAGGACGGTGCCCCAGCCGCATCTGCCCATTGTGACGCAGCGGCGGGCGATTCGTGTGGGTAGAGGCATTTCTGCCATATGCCGCTGGGTTCACAATGTGTCGTGCGGGGAACGCCGTTCACCGATGGCAGTCGGGCGGCGGATCCGGGAGGAGGATGCCGTGCCCGAGGGAGACACCGTGTGGCGCACGGCGCGCCGCCTGCACGAGGCCCTGGCTGGACACGAGATCGTCGAGTCGGACCTCCGCTGGCCGGGTATCGCTACGGCGGACCTCACCGGCCGTCGGACCCTTGACGTGCTCAGCCGCGGCAAGCACCTGCTCCACCGGGTCGAGGGCGGCTTGACCCTCCACTCGCACCTGCGGATGGAGGGCCAGTGGCGGATCGAGGCAACGGCAGGGCTGAACCTGGCTGGCGGCGTTCACCCGACCTGCGCGCCCTCGTGGCCGCGCCGGACTGGACCGCACTCGGGCTGCGGCTCGGGATGCTCGACCTCGTCGAGACGGCCCGCGAGGGGGAGCTGGTCGGACACCTTGGCCCGGACCTGCTCGGTCCCGACTGGGACGCTCTCCGGGCGGTCGCCAACGTCGCGGCTGCGGCGGTCCCCATCGGCGAGGCGCTGCTCGACCAGCGCAACCTCGCTGGGCTCGGCACGCTGTGGACGGCCGAGACACTCTTTGCGCTCCAGGTGTCGCCCTGGGCCGCGGCGTCCGGCTTGGAGCGGTCGCTCGTCGAGCAGGTCGTGGAGCGTGCGCACCGCCTCATCGACAGTGGACGACGAGATGCGGTCCAGTCGTCGACCGGCTCGCGCGCCCGGGGCGAGACGACGTACGTGCACGGCCGCAGTGGCCGACCATGCCGGCGCTGCGGCGCGATGGTGCGGGTCGCCCCCATCGGTCAGCCCACCCGGGAACGGACGATGTTCTACTGCCCCGGATGCCAGGGCGGTCTGGGCCCGACCGACGACGGTCGGCTCCAACAGCCGCTGGGATCCGAGTCGAGGCAGGACGGTCGGGCGGGCGCCCGTCGGCGCTACCGCCCCTGAAGCCTCATCCCAATCGAGTGAACAGCCTTCGGGATCGCCCTTCCCGATCGAGTGAACAGCTTTCGGGGTCGCCCGGTCGGTCAGCGCTGCAGCGCCTTGAGCACCATGGCACGTCCACCGCTCAACCGGGCGACCTGAGCGAGGTAGAGCTCGGCACAGGCGAGGGCGTCGGTCAGGGCCTCGTGCGCTCCATAGCGCGGCAGGCCGAGGTGTGCTCGCGCCGTCGGGAGGCGCAGTGCCCCGGGCGGAAGGTCGGCGCCCGTGTGGCTGCCGAGCACTCGCGCCTGGAGGTCCATCGTGTCGACGACCTCGACCGGGAAGGGCACGCCATGAGTGCCCCGGCTCGCTGCGGACAGGAACTCGGTCTCGATGGCGGCATGGTGCGCGAGGAGGACCCGGCCCTGCAGGGCCGCGGCCACTCGCTCGACGACCTCTGACAGCGGGAGGCCCGCCGCCAGCGCGTCGTCGGTGATCCCGTGGACGACGGCGCTCTGGCCCACCTCGGCGTCCGCCCGGCAGAGCAGGTGCGTCGCGCCTGACAGGTCGATGACAAGACCGTCGAGCGGCACGAAGCCGACCGAGAGGATGTGGTCGGTCCGTGGATCGAGGCCGGTCGTCTCGATGTCGACTGCGAGGAGCCGCAGGTCCTCCACGGCGGTGCGCGGTCCCGGGAGCGGCGTCGCGAGGTAGTCCTGGACAGGCCCGGGTGGCGCCTGCTCGGCCAGCCGGGACCGCCGCCGGTCGGGACGGAGGAGCGATCGGATCACGTCACGAATCCGAGGGGATAGCTCTGGACGACCAGTTGCTGTGCCGACCGGACGATCTGGAAGGCGTCGCGCAGGTGCCGCTTCTCGAAGCTGCTCAGCTCGCTCGGCGCGACAAAGTTGTCCGGCTCCTGCCCCTGACGCATCTGGTGCGCCTGGTGGGTGAGGCGCACGTAGCGGATGAACTCGAAGGCATCGTGCAGGTCGGCTGCCGTCGCCGTCGACAGCGCCCCCGCGCCGGCGGCGGCACTGATGCGGGCGAGGGTGTTGACCTGCGGCAACCCTCGGGACAGCGCCTGGACGCGGGCGACCTCGACGATTGCGTGCGACGCCACCCCGCTTGAGGTCGACCCGATCCTTGTGCTCGCCCTCACGCTCGAGGACGAACCCGCGGAAGAACCCAAGGGGTGGCTCGTTGCTCGCAGCGTTGCGGGCAAGGTGGGCGAGGAAGCGGCCGCTCTCGCGTGCCGAGTCGGCGATCTGCTGGTCCAACGCGTCGACGAGCCTGCCCTCGCCGTGCAGGAGCCGCAGGTCGAAGAAGATCGCCGAGCGGAGCACGGCCTCCGGCATCGGCTCGTCGAGCCAGCGAGCGAACATCCGGCGCCACTCGCGCAGGGGCTGGCGCCACTGGGGGTTCGTCGCCATGATCCCGCCGGGGCACGGCGGATAGCCGCAAGCCACCAAGCCGTCGACGACGAAGGACGCGAAGGACGCGAACCAGGCGTCGTGCTCCGGGGTCGCATCGTCGGACAGCACGAGCGCGTTGTCCTGGTCGCTGCCCGGTCCCTGCTCGAGGCGCGCCTGGGAGCCGAGGACGACCCAGGCGTAGGGCACGGGTGCGGGTCCGAGCGTGCGCTCGGCGAGCATGATGAGCTGTCGCTCGATCGCGTCCCCGATTGCGGTGACGATGCGTCCGATCCCGTCCGCTGTCGCGTCCTCGTGGACGAGCTGGTCGACGATCCGGGGCAACCGCTGGCTGAGCAGCACCAGGGCGTCCAGATCCTTCGCCTTGGCCATGTCTCCGGCGAGGTGGATGGGATTGGCTCGCTCGAGCCGCATGAGGTCGGTGCTGGTCACCATGCCGAGTGGGCGGTCGTCCTCGACGACCGGCATGTGATGGATGTTGCGGGACGTCATCTCGAGGACGAGCTCCATCGCGAGATCGTCCGGTGCGGCCGTCACCGGGTCCGTCGTCATGATGGCGCTGACCGGCTGGGTCGTCTCGAGCCCTGAGGCGAGCACTCGGGTCCGCAGGTCGCGGTCGGTGACGATCCCGGTGAGGCGTTCGCCGTCGACCACGAGCAGCGAGGAAACCTGCTCCCGGGCCATGAGTTCGGCCGCCTCACGGATCGTCGCGTCGCCGGTCGTGGTGATCGGCTCGCGCCGCAGGAGGTCACGAAGCCGGGTCTGGAGCACGGCGTTGGTCCGGTCGTGGTGCGGCAGCGACTGAAGCGCGTGGCGCAGCCTGGCCTCGCGCTGTTCGGAGAAGAAGTCGCCAACCGCCGCGTGCCCGTTCGCCAACGCCTGGAAGACCTCTGACGACATGACGAGCAGGAGGCTGTCCTCGATGGCCACCACGTCGAAGCGGGACGGCCGCCCGCCCAGAGCGGTCGTGCCGAAGCCGGTGCCCTCGCCTCCACGTGCCACCAGCGAGCCGTTCTCGTCGGTGATCTGTACGGCGCCGGACCGGACGACGAACACCTCGTCGTTGCCCTTGCCGACGCTCATCAGGTGCGTGCCACGGCGGGCGTAGCGCACGGTGAGGCGCCGGCCGAGCCGCTCGAGGTCCTCGCGGGGGACCGCGGCAAAGGGTGCGTGCTCGGCGAGGAAGTCGGTGACTTCCGGAATGTCCACTTCGGCCACGGCGACATCGTCGCACCCGCGCGAGTGCTCCGCCGCTGAACCGGCTCACCGTCGGTGTTGCGGCCTACGCTGGTAGACGCCCGATCAGCACCGCAACCAAGGAGCAGGATCAGATGGCTTCACGACTCAACCCGTACATCTCGTTCAAGGACAACGCGCGCGACGCGATGGAGTTCTACAAGGACGTATTCGGCGGAACCCTCAACCTCAGCACCTTCGGCGAGTTCGGCCAGCCCGACTCCCCAGACGCCGACAAGATCATGCACGCGCAGCTGGAGACGGACAGCGGCTACACCCTCATGGCGTCGGACACGCCGCAGGGCATGGAGTACAACCCCGGGGACAACATCACAGTGAGCCTCAGCGGTGACGACGGCGATGAGCTGCGTGGCTACTGGGCCAAGCTCTCCGATGGCGGCACCGTGTCCATGCCCCTCGAGAAGCAGATGTGGGGTGACGTGTTCGGTTCGTGCACCGACAAGTTCGGCATCGGTTGGATGGTCAACATCGCGGGAGACTCCTCCCCGGGCGCCTCGTGACCGCGCCACGCTGAGGATGTCGAGGCACATCTCGTCCGTCGTGCCCTCTTCCAGGCCACGTGACGCCGGGTCTTCGAAGTCCCACTGCTTTATGTTCAGCAGGGTCGTGGCCTTCGGAGTCCCGGTGTTCAGCCCATGCCAGCTTCAGCCATCCCATCTCCGCGACCAGGCCTCAACGCCGCGCGTGGCCGGCCGCGCGACGTTCACCGCACTCGGGGTGATCGCCTGGCTCGACGCCCTGGAGACGGAGCTGACACCAGTCCAGCTCGTTCCCCAGACGAGGTAGCCCTCCCGCCCCACAGAGTCGTCAACGAGGCGCGCGGGGCTGTCGGACCCGGCGCGTAGCGTCGTGGGCATGGACATGCGACTGGAGCTGGTAGCGGTGCCCGTAAGCGATGTCGACCGGGCCAAGGAGTTCTACATCAAGGTCGGCTTCAATGCCGACCACGACCACACGGTGAGTGACGAGGTCCGCTTCGTCCAGCTCACCCCACCCGGTTCTGCATGCTCGATCGCCATCGGCCAGGGCCTGACGGAGATGGCTCCGGGGTCCTTGGACAACCTCCAGATGGTGGTCGCCGATGCCGACGCGACCCGGGCCGGGCTCGTCGAACGGGGCATCGAGGCGTCGCAGGTGGACGAGCAGCCGTGGGGTCGCTTCGTCTACTTCTCCGACCCCGACGGCAACAAGTGGGCACTGCAGGAGCTGCCCGCGTGGTCGGCGGGGGCAGGTGGTGACGGAGTCAACCCCGACGCCTGACCCGAGGGGGGCACGATGTGAGCCCAGCGGCATACGGTATCGGCATGCTCACGTGCGTCGCTGTCACGGGCTACCGATCGCTGTAGTCGGCGCGTGCGCAGGCCCGGAGACGTTGGGCCGCAAAAGAACTCGCAGGTGGAGGAAGTTCCCCGGGCGCCTCAGGACCGGGTCACGCTGAGGATGCCGAGGCACATCTCGTCGGTCGTGCCCTCTCCCCAGACCACGTAGCGCTCCGGGATCCCTTGCAGGGCCGGGAGCCTGTCGCGCCATGCCTGGTCGTGCGTGCACGTCACGGTGATCCGGTCACCTCGCTTGATTGGGGTGGCCGGCAGCGGCCGTGATCCTTGGTCGTCGAAGTCCCACTTCTTGATGTCGAGCAGGGTCTTGGCCTTCCGAGTCCCGGCGTTCAGCTCGATGCGGATGCTCGATCCCAACAGGTGCATGTGCCCGGCTGAGGCCCGGACGACCGCAGGCCCGTCGACGGTTCGCGTGCACGACTGGGTCGCCCCGGGGTGAGGGATGACCGCGCCCTCGCAGAGCATGAGAAGGCCGGCGACCAGCCACGAAGCGCGGTCGCCGAACCGCTGTGCGACGTCCCACACTGCGGCATCGCGGTCGCAGAGCGGGCCCGACTTGCCCGGCCGACAAGGCAGCTCGACTGGCGCCGGGTAGAGCACCGTCTCCAACGGGGTCAGCTTGGCAGAGGTCGACAGGCGCAGGTCCACGGCGGTCCGGTCGGGCTTGGGACCGTTGAGCAGGTTGTAGTGGACCTGCAGGACCAGCTGGGAGCCCTTGTCCAGCGGGATTCCGAGATCCGGCGAGAGGACGGTCTCCTTCCCGCCGGGTGCCCACGCACCCACCCAGGGCGCGTCATCGAGGCTCGCACCCTGCTGCTCGATGCCCGTGCCGCCGAAGCAGGTCCACCCGTCGCCCGGCGATCGTGCGTCCTGCGCCCGGGCCAGGCCGACCTTGCTCGCCGGGACCCGATACAGGATGACGTGGTGGACGATGGAGGCATCGCCGGGCTCCACGTCATAGCCGGTGACGAAACTGTCCCGGGTGAGCTTGGGGTCAAGCAGGAAGCATCGGTAGTCATCCGTACCGCCGCTCGGCGCCTTCGGCAGGTAAGTCGCAGACATCGCAATCCGCTGGACCCCTTCCCGTCCCGCAGCGGAGCGGGCGCCGGCTTGTCGGTCGCCGGGCTGGTGTTGTGGTGGGTCTCGGAAGCCGCGGAGGTGGCGGGGGTGGCGCCGGGGCGGGTCTCGGGCGCTGGGGTCGGCCCGACCGCGCTGCAACCGGCCACGAGCAGGCCCAGCGCCGCGCCGAGCGCGACGAGGCGGCGACGGGTCCTCATCCGGCCAGTGTAAAAGCGCCTCCGTGTGCCTCGGACCACGGAATCAGCCCGACAATTTCTCGTGTTGCGGCTTACTTCTTGACCCAATAGCGTCCGTCACACCCTTTTCTCTCGGGGTACCTTGCAAACCCTCTCCGGAACAAGGAGGAACAATGGTGTTCCACAACGGTCGAGAGGGGACATCCCGTCGCCGGGTCGCGGGCCTAGCCGCCGCCGCACTCGTCGTATCGGTGCTCCCTGTCGGGGCGGGCGCGGTCGCCAGCGCCGCCCAGCCAGCAACCAGCACGTGCAGCCCGGACGCGGACGCCCGGGTCGGGTCAGTGCCCAGCCCGGAACAGGCCTTGGGCTTCCCCCTCGGCACCGGGCAGACCCGCCCGGTCACGACCCAGGAGATCTACGACTACCTGCAGACGGTGGACCAGGCGTCGGACCGCGTCATCACCGGGGTCATGGCCAAGAGTGTGAATGGCCAGCCCCTCCCGTACGCGATCGTGGCGAACGAGCACACCATGGTCCCGGGGCAGCTCCAGAAGGTCGCCGCGCAGATCGCCGAGATGCGTGACCCACGGTCCCTCAAGCCGGACAAGGCGGCTCAGTATGCCGCCGAGACCCCGGCGATCGTGTGGGTGGCCGGCAACGTTCACGGCGGAGAGAAGAGCGGCGCGGACGCAGCGCTTCGCACCTTGTACGAGCTGGCCAGCGGCGCGTCCTGCGACGTGCAGAAGCGCAACGACAACCTGGTCACCGTCATTGTGCCGACCCAGAACCCGGACGGCCGGGACGCGAGCCGTCGCCAGAACGAGTTCGGCTTCGACCTCAACCGCGACTGGTTCGCCCGGACCCAGCAGGAGACCGACGGCAAGATCGACCTGTTGCGCTCGTACCCGCCGCAGGTCTTCATCGACGCCCACGAGATGGGCGGTCGGCAGTACTTCTTCCCGCCGAATGCCGACCCCATCCACCACGAGATCGCGGACCAGCCGGTCGACTGGATCAACCGGATCGGGACGGCCAACGCGCAGACCTTCGAGGAGAACTACAACGGAGCCTGCCGTCCGGGCGTGACCGTCGAGTGCTACTTCAACTACCAGTCCTACGACCTGTTCTTCATGGGCTACGGCGACACCGTCCCGGCCACCAGGGTTCGGCGCGGCGGGCATGACCTACGAGAAGGGCAGCGCATCGGCGGTTGCGGACCGGGTCCAGCAGCAGTTCCTCACCCAATGGGCCACGACCGGATGGGCAGCAGCCAACAAGCAGGAGGTCCTGCAGGGCTACTACAACATCTGGACAGACCGCGCTCGCCGAGGGCAAGGCCGGCACGCTCGAGCCCAACGAGGTCGTACAGCCCACCAACACCGTTCAGTTCCCGGTCCCGGACATCAAGATCCGGTCGTACTTCCTGATGCCCGACCGGCAGCTCGGCGACGTCCGCGCGCTGGTCGAGCGGCTGCGCGGGATGGATGTCGAGGTCTACCAGGCTCAAGAAGTCGGTCACCGTTGCCGAACGCACGCATCTTCGGCGGCCGTAGCGCACCGAACCTCACCGTGCCGGCGGGCGCCGTACTGGATCCCGATGGACCAGCCGCAGAAGCACTGGATCCAGGCGCTCATGGGCGAAGACCCCTACGTTCCGTTCCCGTACTTCTATGACGTCTCGTCGTGGAGCAACCCGCTGCTGATGGGGGTGGACGACCATCTACACCGGAGACGACCTCGCCCACGCCGAGGTCGACCGGGTCCAGGGCATCGATGGTGGCATCGCCTAGCCGCGCCGCCGCTGACGGGCTCGTACACCTACCCGCTCGACTCTGCCGCCGCGGCCGAGTTCACCTTCACGCCTGCTGGGCCAGGGTGTCCGCTGGTCCGGCGACCTCCGACCAGCGGGCCAGCCGTGCCCGCGCGGCCGGTCGAGCTGACGCGCGGACAAGCTGCGCCGCGGTCGCACTGGGCGTCACGCTCACCCCGTGCGCGACGGCCGGCCTCCGGCACCCGCGCTCGACCTGCCCGACGTCGGGCTGTTCCCGGGCACCGGCATCTCCACCACCTCCGGCTCGCACGGCGAGGCCCGCTACGTGCTGGGCAAGCGGTGGGGCCTCGGCCTCACACCGGTCACCACGGCCGACATCAACGACAACACCGCGGCGTTCACCGACCGGACGGTGCTGCTGGTGCCGGACGGCAGCAGCGCCACCGGCGGGCTCGACCGCGACCGGGCAGGCCAACCTGCGCGCCTGGATCGCCCAGGGCCACACCTACCTCGGGCTGCGCAACGAGGGCACCCGGCTGGCCCGCGCCGCCGGGCTCACCTCCACCACGGAGAAGCCCAAGCCGACCGGCTACCCGGTGATCGGCTCGCACCTGCGGGTCGACGTCGACCCGGACAGCCCGGTCGGCGCTGGGCCGGCCGGCGGAGGACTTCGAGTTCAACAACAACGACCCGATCCTCACCCCGAGCAGCACCGGCCGCAACGTGCTCCGCTACCCGAGCGGTGACACGTTCTGGGCCAACGGCTACACCGTGCAGGGCGACACGCTCAAGGGCACGGTCGCGGTCGTCGACGAGCCGACCGGCGCCGGTCGGGCGGTGCTGTTCGCGTTCAACCCGCTGTTCCGCGCGTACAACGAGAGTGGTCTGCACCTGGTCGCCAACGCGCTGCTCTACCCGAGCAGCGGCACCGGACGGCCCGGACCGCGTCGCCGGTCCAGGTCGACGCGGCCCGCGCCGCCGCGGCGGCGGCGCCGGTGCCGGCGAACCTGGGCGGCGAGTGGCGGCCCTTCACCATCCAGGTCGCCGAGGGGACCGCGGCCAGGCCGAGGCCGTCGTCCGCCGGTACACCGACACCGCCCAGATCTCGGTCGCGGACGGCTCGGCGTACATCGTGATCCCCAACCCGGCAGGACTCCAAGCCGACGAGCACCCGTTCCTTGGGACCTGGTGCGTGACTTGCGAGGCCGCCAAGATCCCGCTGCGGTCGGTCGTCGGCTGACCCCGTCTCCGAGGCTCCGGCCGGGAGCGAGCCCCCCGGCTGGAGCCTCGGGCGTCGGCGCCAACCGACCCTCCACGCCGCCGACCTAGTCGCGGCTGACCGGGATGCGGCGCGGATCCGGGGCGCTGAGACGCTCGGCGTTGGCCTCGGAGTCGACGAGCTCCTTCTGCGACTCGAGCTCGGCCTCGACCCGGGCCAGGTACGCGGCGACCTCGGCCTCGACCCGCTCCGTCGTCCCAGCCGAGCACCGGCGCGACGATGTCGGCGACGGCGCGCGGCGCTCTCGCGTGCCGCGGCTCGGCGTCTCGATGGAGATGCGCGTGCGGCGGGCGAGGACGTCGTCGAGGTGCAGCGGCCGCCCTCGTGCGTGGCGGCATACGACGACCTCGACCTTGAGGTACTCCTCGGCGCCGGGCAGCGGCTCGTAGAGGGTGCGGTCGTCCTCGGCGAGCGCGAACAGCTCGTGGACGAGCGAGCCGTAGCGTTCGAGCAGGTGCGTGATCCGCCAGACCGGCAGGTCCTGGTGGCGGGCGAGCCGGTCGATCTGGTTGACCAGCGCGACGTAGCCCTCGGCGCCGGAGAGCGGGATGAACTCGGTGACGCTGTCGGAGACGTCGCCGCCGATGTCCTCGCGGGCGGCGTCGACGGCGTCGGCGGCCATGACCCGGTAGGTCGTGTACTTGCCGCCGGCGATGGAGATGAGGCCGGGCTGCGGCCGGGCGACGGCGTGCTCGCGGGACAGCTGGCTGGTCAGCTCCGCTCTCGCCGGAGAGCAGCGGCCGCAGCCCGGCGATAGACGCCCTGGATGTCGTCATGGGTGAGCGGGACCTTGAGGACGGTGTTGATGTGCTCGAGGATGTAGTCGATGTCGGCGCGGGTCGCCGCGGGGTGGGCCCGGTCGAGCTCCCAGTCGGTGTCCGTGGTGCCGATGATCCAGTGCGTGCCCCACGGGATGACGAAGAGCACCGACTTCTCGGTGCGCAGGATCAGCCCGGGTCTCGGAGTTGATCCGGTCACGCGCGACGACGATGTGGACGCCCTTGGAGGCGCGCACGTGGAAGCGGCCGCGCCCACCGGCCATCGACTGAATGTCGTCGGTCCAGACGCCGGTGCAGTTGATGACGACGGAGGCGTCGACGTTGTGCCGCTCGCCCGTCTCCACGTCCTCGACGGTCGCTCCGATGACGCGCTCGCCCGCGCGAAGGATGGCGACGACGCGGGCCGAGCTGAGCACCGTGGCTCCGTAGGCGGCCGCCGTGCGGACCGTCGTCAAGGTGTGCCGGGCATCGTCGGTCTGCGCGTCGTAATAGAGCAGCCCCCCGGTCAGGGACTCTCGCGTGAGTCCGGGAGCGAGCTTGAGTGCGCCGGCGCGGGTGAGCTGCTTGTGGCGGGGCATCGACCGGGCGCCCCCCATGGAGTCGTACAGCGTCAGACCAGCCGTGACGTACGGCCGCTCCCACCCCCGGCTCGTCAGGGGATAGAGGAAGGAGACCGGCCGCACGAGGTGCGGCGCGATCGTCTTGAGCATGAGGTCCCGCTCTTTGAGCGCCTCGCGGACCAGGTCGAAGTTCATCTGCTCCAGGTAGCGCAGGCCACCGTGGAAGAGCTTGGACGAGCGCGACGACGTGCCAGAGCCGAAGTCCCGCTGCTCCACGAGGACCGTCGACAGGCCGCGGGTGGCGGCGTCCAGGGCGACGCCGGCTCCGGTGATCCCACCACCGATGACGAGGACGTCGAACTCCTTGGTGGCGAGTCGCCTCCAGGCCGCTGCGCGGTACTCCGCGTCGAGGCGCACGGGAGTCGTCATGCCCTTCCCCTCACATCCGTGCCGACGCTCTCACCCTAACCAACGTGCCGAGACAGCATTTGCGGTATGCCGCTGGGCTTGGTTCCCGGGACAGGGCGCGCTCGGGGTGTCAGAAGGGTGGCTCGTCGGGTGGCGGAGGCGAGGTGGGTGGTGGTGGGGGGTCGTCGAGGGCTTCGCGGTAGTTCTTCGGGTAGCTGAGGTAGTCGCGGGCGGCGAGGGTGCGCCAGTGCAGCGCCCGCGTTCTGGCGTGGTCGTCGGTCGGGATGCAGGTCCAGTACCGGCCGGTCTTGAGGTTGTGGTGGGGCCGGTGCAGCGGCCCGGTGTTGCCGGTGCTCGTCGGCCCGTGCGGGTAGGGCACGTGGTGGTCCAGGTCGCAGCGGTGCGCGGGGACCTGGCAGCCCGGGCCGCGGCAGTGCCCGTCGAGGGCCCGGACCTGCTCGATCATCGCGGGGGTGGGCCGGTACCGGTCGGTGGACAGGTGCAGCGCCTGGCCGGTGAGCGCGTCGACGCCGAGCCAGCGCCATTGCGAGCCGGGGGCAGTGATGATGGCGCGGGCGTGTTCGGCGGTGACCCAGCCGTGGCCGGGGATCTCGCAGGCGGCGTCGCTGGCGCCGGTGGCCACCTCGAACGGCACCACGATCCACACGGTCGCGGGCGGCGCGGCCGGGGAGCACGGGCACGGGCCGGGCTGCCCGTCGCGGGCCGGGATCGGCTCCAGCGCGACGGGCCGGCACGGGCTCAGCAGCTCGTCACCGGCATCCGCAGGCCCGCCATCCCCGGGCCCGGCGTCGGCGTGGGCGTCCGCGGTCGACGATTCCCTGTCCTTCGTGTCCTTCGTGTCCTTCGTGTCCTTCGTGTGGTCGGCGTGGTCGGCGTGGTCGGCGTGGTCGGCGCAGGGGCCGTAGCGGTGTCCGAGCAGCCCGTCGGTGGCCAGGTCAGAGCGCAGCTGGTCCAAGGTGCGCGGGTCGCCCGCGGCGCGCAACGCCCGGGCGAGCGACTCGATCCGTTCCAGGATGGCCACGGTCCGCTCGGCGCTGGTGGCGATCGTGATCACGCCGGTGCCGTCCTGCTCGATGCTCCCGTATGCGCCACGGCGGGCCAGCGCGTCCGCGCGGCGGGCGCCGGCATCGGCCGGGGCGTGCGAGGCCAGGACCCGGCGCAGCCGGGCCATGATGACCGGGTGGGTCGGGCGGGTCCCGTCCCGCATCGGCGCCAGCACCCGGTCCACGAGCGGGCCGATCGCCTCGTCGGGCAGGTCCCGGGCCTGGCCGGCGATCAGGGTGGCGTGCAGCAGCGACACCGTCCCCGCGGCGAGCCGCTGGTGCAGCGCCCGGTGCCGGCGCGGGTTGGTGGCCAGCCGCAGCCGGCGGCCGGCCTCACCGGCCGGGACCGCGGTCGCGGCGGCGACCTCGTGGATGACCAACGCCTCGACGCTGACCGCGGCCTCGGCCGGGTTCTGCCGGGGCCAGCCGTGCGGCAGCTGCGCCTCGTGCGCCGCGTGCTGTTCGCCGATCACGGTGTGCAGCGCCCCGTAGGCGGCCACCAGCCGCCCGTCGAGGCGGGCCCGGTCCGCCTCGAGCGCCTCGATCTCGGCGACCAACGCCGCGGCGGCCGCCTCCAGCGACAACCCGGGCGACTCATCTGCGGGCTCGGCGGGAACTTCGGCCGGGAGCTCGGCCGGGAGCTCGGCCGGGAGCTCGGCGGCCGGCTCCCAGCCGATCTCGGCGACGCCGCCCAGACGCACCAGGTCGAGGGGACCGGGCACCGGTCGTTGGCCGTCCCCGCCGTCCCCGCCGTATCGGGCGCCGCCGGCGATGACCCGCTCCAGGGGCGAGAGCGCGGCGGTGGTGTACGGCACGACCCGCTCCTTCCGGTCATGTGCCTCCACGGGTGCGGTGGCCGCTGCTGTTGAGTCCCACCCTACCCCATCCTCGAACAAATGTTCCCATCGAATGTCGTGAAAGTTCTTGCAGCGCAACGGGACTCGTGAATGGAGGCCAGCTCAGCGGCATACCAGAGAGGTCTGACAACGCCCTCACGAGGCGACGGGCGATAGCGTCTGCCCATGGACTACGTCGTCGCGATCGACCAGGGCACGACGAGCACGCGCGCGATGGTCTTCGACCGCTCGGGCAGCGTCGTCGCGAGCGACCAGCGTGAGCACC
The DNA here is from genome assembly GCA_963826445.1 of uncultured Actinomycetota bacterium. Taxonomy (GTDB): domain Bacteria; phylum Actinomycetota; class Actinomycetes; order Actinomycetales; family Dermatophilaceae; genus Intrasporangium. The sequence goes on along the minus strand of CAWGXD010000008.1, from coordinate 376,938 downwards.
GCCAGATCTTTCCCCGCGCCGGATGGGTGGAGCACGACCCCATGGAGATCTGGGAGAACACCCGCGCCGTTGTCGGCGGTGCCCTGGGCAAGGCCAATCTCAGCGCCAAGCGGGTCGTCGCCGTCGGGATCACCAACCAGCGCGAGACGACCGTCGTGTGGGACCGCGCGACCGGCCGGCCCATCCACAACGCGATCGTCTGGCAGGACACGCGGACCCAGGGCATCTGCGACGAGCTGGCCGGCGATGCAGGCCCTGAGCGCTTCAAGAAGCAGACCGGGCTGCCGCTCGCGACCTACTTCGCCGGGCCGAAGATCCGCTGGCTCCTCGACAACGTCGGGGGCGCCCGGGACCGCGCCGAGTCAGGGCACCTGCTCGCCGGGACGATGGACACCTGGATCCTCTGGAACCTCACCGGCGGTCCGGACGGCGGAGTCCATGTCACCGACGTCACCAACGCCTCGCGGACGCTCCTGATGGACCTTCGAACCCTCGCCTGGGACGAGGAGATCGCCGCCGCGATGCGGGTCCCGACGAGCCTGCTCCCGGAGATCCGCTCGTCCTCGGAGGTCGTACGGCACCTGCCAGCCGGGAATCCTCCTCGACGTGCCCGTGGCCGGCATCCTCGGCGACCAGCAGGCGGCGACGTTCGGGCAGGCGTGCCTCGACGCCGGGACCGCCAAGAACACCTACGGCACGGGCAACTTCATGCTGCTCAACACTGGCGAGGAGATCGTGCCGTCCCAGCACGGCCTGCTGACGACGGTCTGCTATCGGCTCGGCGATGCGCCACCGGTCTACGCGCTCGAGGGCTCCATCGCCGTCACCGGGTCCCTCGTCCAGTGGCTGCGTGACAACCTCGGCATCATCGGCGACGCATCCGAGGTCGAGACGCTCGCAGCGTCGGTCGAGGACAACGGCGGCGCCTACTTCGTGCCGGCCTTCTCGGGCCTCTTCGCGCCCCATTGGCGGGCCGACGCGCGCGGGGCGTTGGTCGGCCTGACGCGGTTCGTCAACAAGGGGCACATCGCCCGAGCGGCCTTGGAGGCCACAGCGTTCCAGACCCGCGAGGTGCTCGACGCGATGAACGCCGACAGCGAGGTCCCGCTCACCGAGCTCAAGGTCGACGGCGGCATGGTCGTCAACGACACGCTCATGCAGTTCCAGGCCGACCTGCTCGGCGTCGACGTCGTCCGCCCGAGGGTGGCCGAGACGACAGCCCTTGGAGCGGCGTATGCCGCTGGGCTGGCTGTCGGTTACTGGTCCAGTCCCAGCGAGGTGCGGGACAACTGGGGCGAGGACCGGCGTTGGTCGCCGTCGATGGACCCGGGCGAGCGCGAGCGGCTCTACCGCAACTGGAAGAAGGCCGTCCAGCGCACGCTCGACTGGGTCGACGACGACACTCCGTGAGGTGTCGCCTGGATCAGAGGTGTCGCCTGGGTCAGTTGAGGGCGGCGACGGCCGCGTCGTAGTCCGGCTCCTGCGAGATGTCCGGGACGAGCTCGGTGTGGAGCACGGTGCCCTCCTCGTCGATGACGACGACGGACCTGGCGAGCAGGCCGCGCATCGCGCCCTCGGCCATGGTCACGCCGTAGTCCTCGCCGAACGTCGACCGGAACGCGGATGCCGCGATCACATTGTCGAGGCCCTCCGCGCCGCAGAACCGCTTGAGCGCGAAAGGCAGGTCCTCGGAGGCGCAGATGACATGCGTGTTCTCGAGGGTGCTGGCGATCTCGTTGAAGCGGCGCACGCTCTGTGCGCACACTCCGGTGTCGATGCTCGGGAAGATGTTGAGCACGACTCGCGTGCCGTGCTTGAGGGGGACGTCGCTCAGGTCGGCGCCCGCGAGGACGAACTCCGGGGCCACGTCGCCGACGGTGGGCAGGTCCCCGATCGTCTCGACGGGCGTGCCGCGCAGTGCAGTGGTAGCCATGGGTTGTTTGTATCCCGGGTTACCCGCCAGTTGCCACCGCGTCCCGGGTCCCGGACAGGCTTGTAGTTTGGTGGCCATGACAGGTAATCCCGGCGGCAGGTCGCTCACACCGGAGGAACAGCGGCGGATCATCGACATCGCGATGGAGCTGGCCCGCACGGGACAGACGGCGGACCTGCTCGACTTCCTCGACCACGGGGTGCCCGTCGACATCACCGATGCAGACGGCAACACCTTCCTCATGTTGGCGGCGTACCACGGTAGGGAGGAGACGGTGCTCGCCATGATCGCGCGCGGCGCCGACGTCAACCTGCGCAACACGAGGGACCAATCGCCCGTCGCGGGAGCGATCTTCAAGGGGGAGGACACCGTCGTCCGGGCGCTGGTTGCCGCAGGGGCGGACCTCGACGCCGGGACACCAACGGCGCGGCAGGCGGCGGAGCTGTTCGGCCGCACCCACCTCCTCGAGGGCGAGTCGTGACGCAGCAGGCCAGCAGTCAGGGCGGCGCCGGGCGGCGCATGGTCATCAACCTCGTCGGAGCCGTCGGGCTGGTCTTCGGCTTCCTGCCCATGGTCAAGTACCTGCTCGACCTCGACCTGTTCGACTTCACCGTCGCGCCCTACGAGTGGCTCGAGCTCGAGGGTGCGGCGCGCTTCCTGCCGCCGGCGATGGTGCTCGTGACCTGTCTCGTCATCGCGTACCTCCTCGAGCGCGGGGTGGTGGAGTCGTAGACCCTCGCTCATTTCACAATGCGGCGTGATGTGATTACCCAATGTCGGTGACCGGTCCGCCCCGCGCACGGGGTGGACTGCGCGCCGGCGTGGCTGCGCTGGGCCTCGCCCTCGCCGCCGTCGTCGGTGTCCTGCCAGCCACCCAGGCGGTCGGAAGCACGTCGGTCGTGGCCGCTTCGGCGGAGACAACAGCGAACCTCAAGGTGCCGGTGGCCCCCGAGCCGGACGGCACTGTCAGTGACCCTGGACGCGGCAGTGCGGACACCGGCAGGTGGTGGGCGACACCCCGCCGTGCTCCTGGCGCACGGCTTCGGCGGCTCCAAGGACTCGATGACCTCGGAGGCGATCGGGCTGCAGGAGCGTGGCTACGTCGTCGTCACGTGGTCAGCCCGCGGACACGGCGCGTCGGGTGGGCGCATCCATCTCAACGCCCCCGAGTTCGAGATCGCGGACGCGAGAGCGCTGGTCGACGTCGCGGCCAAGCGGCCCGATGTACGCCTCGACGCGGCGGGCGACCCTCGCGTCGGCGTGATGGGCGGCTCCTATGGAGGCGCGCTCGGGCTGATGCTCGCCGGAGCCGACCAGCGCATCGACGCCGTCGTGGCAGCGATCACGTGGAACGACCTTGCCGACGCGTTCTTCCCGCAGTCGGCCGTCACCGCGACCGGCCCCACGCCGGCAGGCCGTCAACCCATCGACACCCCGGGCCCGTTCAAGCAGGTCTGGGCGACGAACTTCTTCCTGGGCGCCAACGCGAGTCTGCTGTCACTTCCCTCCGCCGGGTCGGACGGCCAACAGTCGCCACCAGACCCTCCCACCACCTGCGGTCGCTTCGACCCGACGATCTGCGCCGGCTTCCTCGACGCCTCCGAGACCGGTGAGCCGAGTCGCCGGGCTCGTCGCCCTGCTCCGGCACCACAGCCCCAAGCCGACGATGGGCAAGGTCACCGCACCGACCCTGCTCGTCCAGGGGATCGCCGACTCCCTCTTCGGGCTCGACCACGCCGACGCCACGGCGCGCGCGCTCGCTGCGGCCGGGCACGCCCGTAGCCGTGCGCTGGAGCGACGGCGGCCACGATGCCCCGAGCACCCGCCAGGCGGAGGAGACCGAGGCGGCGTACGCATGGCTCGACCACTACGTGCGCGACAGGCGCGGGGCGCGAGTCCGCTCTGCCGGTTCCTGCGGCCTTCACCTTCCCCACGCCGGCGAGCCGCCGCGACGAGCCCGCCGAACTGTGGACGATGCCTCGGCATACCCCGGTCTCGACGGCACCGCCGTTGCCACCGAGCGCCTCCCGCTCGCTGACGACGGCCGGAGGCGCTGCTGCACCCGCCCGGCGGGCAACCGGCGTCGATCATCGCGATTCCCGGACTGTCAGCCATGGGCCTCAGCCGTGTCGACGTACCAGATCGCCGCCCTTCCCGGGCAGTCCACGTACTTCGACACCGATCCGGCGCCGCACAGCGTGCTGGTCGCGGGCTCGCCGACCATACCCTCACCCTCACCTCGGACCAGCCGACGGTCACGTTGTTCGCCTCGCTGTGGCGCGTCTCCGGCGGCAGGCAACGCTGCCGCGCCTCGCTCGTCGCACCGATCCGGCTGCCGGTCACGCCGGGCCGGCCGACCACCGTCACGTCTCGCTGCCGGCCGCGACCTACGAGATGCCGGCCGGCACTCGCTGGCGGGTGCTGCTCGACGAGCACCGAGTCGACCTACGCCAACAGCCGGGAGCCGAGCCCGCATCCGCCGTCGAGGCGTCGGCGCCGACCTCACAGTCCCCGTGGTCGACGCGACGCCGGTGGGCACCTCCATCGCCGGCACCGACACCGAGTCCGCGCTCGCGGGCGGGATGCTCGCCGCGCTCGCTCATCCTCGCCGGGGTGGCAGCCCTGTGGCGGCGTCGGCAGCGCCAGCACGAGGAGCCGCGCGCGCCGACCTTGTCGACATCCCGCTCGTCGTCGACGGACCTCGTCAAGACCTATGCCGACGGCCACCGCGCCGTCGACGACGTCTCCTGGCGAGCCGAGAAGGGCCAGGTCGTCGGGCCTGCTCGGACCCAACGGAGCCGGCAAGACGACGACGATGCGGATGGTCATGGGCCTCATCGCCCCCGACGCCGGCGGCGTCCACGTCCTCGGCGAGCCGGTCTCCGCGGGCTCCGACGTCCTCGAACGCGTCGGCGCGCTCATCGAGGGGCCGGGCTTCCTGCCGCACCTCACCGGCCGGCAGAACCTCGAGGCCTACTGGGCCGCGACCGGCCGGCGACCGGAGGACGCGCACATCGACGAGGCGCTCGACGTCGCCGCGCTCGGCGGAGCCGTCGACCGGCCGGTGCGCTCCTACAGCCATGGCATGAAGCAGCGGCTCGGCATCGCGCAGGCCATGCTCGGGCTGCCCGGAGTTGCTCGTCCTCGACGAGCCGACGAACGGCCTCGACCCGCCGCAGATCGCTGCGATGCGCCCGATCCTGCGCCGCTACGCCGAGACCGGTCGCACCGTCGTCGTCTCGAGCCACATGCTCGCCGAGGTCGAGATGACGTGCACCCATGTCGTCGTCATGCACGCCGGCCGGGTGGTCACCCAAGGCCTCGTCGCCGACCTCGTGGACAGCGACGACACGACGCTCCTCGACCTCGACCCGATCGCGGTCGAGGCCGACGAGGACGCGGTCGAGCCAGTGCTCCCGGGCCGGCTCGCCGTGCTCCGTGGGATCGACGGGGTCACCGAGGTCCGGCGCGACACCGAGACCCGCGTTGTCGTCGTGGCCGAGCGCGCCGCGCGTCGAGGTCGTCGAAGCGGCGGTCGAGGCCGGCCTGCCCGTCATCGGGGTGAGCAGTCGTCGGCACCTCGAGGAGGTCTTCCTCGGCGTCATCTCCGCCGCGTCGTCCGGGAACGGGTCCCGGCCGACCCGACGCCTCCGACGCGTCCCTGATCGAGCGCCTGAGGCAGGTGAGGGCACGATGAGCCAGCCGAAGACCAACGAGCCTGCGCTGGAAAGCAACTCAGGCAGTGAGCACGACGGGGGTGCACGGGGGCGGAGCCCCCGTGGGTCGGCATACGGCATCACGCGTGTGCGCGAACCGCTGTCCTGGAGGGCCGAGTGGCGGCGGCAGCTGGGGAGGCGGCGGACGCTGGTCGCGTTCGGGCTGCTCGCGGCCCTGCCGCTCATCCTCGTCATCGCGTTCGCCTTCGGCGACGACGACGGCAACCAGCGTGGCGGAGCGACGACGCGGATCTTCGACCTGGCGCAGAGCGGGGCGGCGAACTTCAGTCTCGTCGCTCGTCTTCCTCGCCTCCGAGTTGCTTCTCGTCCTCGCTGGCCGCGCTGTTCTGCGGGGACGCGGTGCCGAGCGAGGCGTCGTGGGCGTCGCTGCGCTACCTGCTCATTGCGCCCGTGCGCCGCGCCCGACTGCTCACGAGCAAGGCTCGTGGTCGGCATCAGCTCGACAGCGCTCGCGACCGTCCTGCTGCCCGCGTGGGCGCTGGTCGTCGGCGGCATCGCCTACGGCTGGGAGCCGCTGACCAACCCGCTTGGCGAGAACCTCACCTGGGGCCAGTTCCTCCCACGGCTCGCCCTCGCCATGGGCCTACATCTTCGTCACGCTGCTGCCGATCGCCGCCATCGCCTTCTGGCTCGGCACGCGGTCGGACGCGCCGCTCGCCGCAGTCGGCGGCGCCGTGCTCGTCAGCATCCTCGCTCAACATCCTCGACCAGCTCGACGCGCTCGACCCCTACCGCAACGCCTTCCCGGCCACTACTCCCGCGCCTGGCAGGACGCCCTGGCCGTGAGCCGCGACTGGACTCGACATGCTCCACGGCGCGCTGTGGTCGCTCGTGTGGGCGGTCGCCTTCACGATGCTCGCCTATCGCCGGTTCCGCCGGGTCGACATCCTCAGCTAGCGGCGAATCAGGGGGTTTGCGGTGGGGACGGTGCTCGGTACCAACCACGGCGGGTCGGCCTCGGCTCCGGCCGTGCACGACGAGGAGCTGCTCGTCGTGCTCCATGGTCTTGGGGGTACGGGTGACATCTGGGTGCCTGGCCTGGAGGGCCATCACGACCGGTGGCCCGGCTGGTGGTGGGCGCCCGACCTGGCTGGACACGGGACGAGCGGAACGCGGCTGGACGGCTACACCTTCGGCGCCCTGGCCGAGGACCTCGTGAGTCGGCTGCCGGAGGCGCGCTCCTACGTCGTGGTCGGTCACTCGCTGGGCGGCGCGGTCGGCCTCGGGCTGGCGGGGCTCGTGCCAGCGGTGCGGCGAGTCGTCGGGGTCGGGATCAAGGTCGAGTGGAGCGACGACGAGCTGGCTTGGGCGCGAAGGATGGCCGAGCGGCCGGTCGCGTGGTTCGACACCGAGGCGGAGGCCGTGGCGCGCCACCGGAAGGTGTCCGGAGTGGGTGGGCTCGTCGATGACCAGGTCGCCCGAAGGGGTGTCGTCGAGGAGGGCCGCCGGTGGCGGCTGGCCCTCGATCCCCTCACGTTCGCGGTCGGGCGGCCCGACATGGCGGGGCTGCTGGCCGAGTGCCCGGCCGAGGTGATCCTGGCGCGCGGAGAGTCCGATCACATGGTGAGCGAAGCCCACCTCCGGGCGCTCGTTCCAGCGCCGCTGACCCTCCCTGGCCTCGGCCACAACGCCCACCTCGAGGACCCAGCCACGGTGCTCAGCCTGGCCTGACCGGATTGTTACCGTCTGGGCGCAATGCCACGGTATGGACAACGTGCCTCTCCGGGCTCAGCAGGGGTAGCGTGACGCACATGATGTCGCCGCTGAGGTCGACCGCTCGGCCTCCTCGGCGCGCCACCCCACCTTTTGTCCTTGGAGGTTAGGTAGATGAGCAACATCGCGCCTGAACAAGCTGAGCTGCCTCCGGCAGCAGTAGATCCAGAAGTCATCGAGGAGCACGACCGGCGCTGGACAACACAGAAGATCGTCATCTGGGCCGCGATCTCGCTGCTGGGTGCAGTGTCCTGGGCGATGATCGCCATCGTCCGGGGCGAGACGATCAACGCGATCTGGTTCGTCTTCGCCGCGGTCTGCAGCTATCTCATCGGTTTCCGCTTCTACTCCAAGTTCATCGAGCGCAACATCACGAAACCGGACGACACCCGCGCGACGCCGGCCGAGTACAACGACAACGCCAAGGACTTCATGCCGACGGACCGGCGCGTCCTCTTCGGCCACCACTTCGCCGCCATCGCCGGCGCCGGACCGCTCGTCGGCCCGGTCCTCGCAGCCCAGATGGGGTACCTGCCGGGCACGCTCTGGATCATCGTCGGCGTCATCCTCGCCGGCGCGGTGCAGGACTACCTCGTCATGTTCTTCTCGATGCGGCGCGGCGGGCGCTCGCTCGGGCAGATGGCCCGCGAGGAGCTCGGGGTCATCGGGGGCACGGCCGCCCTCATCGCGACGCTCACCATCATGATCATCATCGTTGCGATCCTCGCGCTCGTCGTCGTCAACGCGCTGGGCGCCTCGCCTTGGGGCGTCTACTCGGTCGCCATGACGATCCCCATCGCGCTCTTCATGGGCGTCTACCTGCGCTTCATCCGGCCGGGCAAGGTCATGGAGGTCTCCATCATCGGCTTCGCGCTGCTGATGTTCGCCATCATCTCCGGTCGCTGGGTGGCCGAGTCCTCGTGGGGTGCCGAGCTCTTCCACCTCGACCGCACGACCATCGCGTGGTTCATCATCTTCTATGGCTTCATCGCCGCGGTGCTGCCGGTGTGGCTGCTGCTCGCGCCGCGCGACTACCTGTCGACCTTCATGAAGATCGGCGTCATCCTCCTGCTCGCGGTTGCCATCGTCGTGGTCCGGCCCGAGATCAACGTCCCCGCGGTCTCCGAGTTCGCGAGCCGCGATGACGGACCCGTTGTCCCAGGATCGCTCTTCCCGTTCCTGTTCGTCACCATCGCCTGTGGAGCCTTGTCAGGCTTCCATGCCCTCATCTCGTCCGGTACGACGCCGAAGATGGTCCAGAAGGAGCGGCAGACCCGCTTCCTCGGTTACGGCGGAATGCTCATGGAGTCGTTCGTCGCGATCATGGCGCTCGTCGCCGCGATCACCATCGACCGCGGGATCTACTTCGCGATGAACTCCTCGGCGGCGGTCACCCGCGGCACCGTCGAGGGCGCCGTCGCCTTCGTCAACCAGCTCGGTCTCACCGGCGTGCACTTGACACCCGACATGCTCACGCAGCTCGCCCAGAACGTCGGCGAGGAATCCGTCGTCTCCCGCACCGGTGGTGCGCCGACTCTGGCCGTCGGCATCGCCACCGTCCTGCACCAGTGGTTCGGCGGCACCGCGCTGATGGGATTCTGGTACCACTTCGCGATCATGTTCGAGGCGCTGTTCATCCTCACCGCCGTCGACGCCGGCACCCGGGTCGCGCGGTTCATGCTGCAGGACACGATCGGCAACGTCATCCCGAGGTTCAAGGACACTTCCTGGACGGCAGGAGCCTGGATCTGCACCGCGATCATGGTCGCCGGCTGGGGCTACATCCTGGTGCTAGGCGTGACCGATCCGCTCGGTGGCATCAACACGTTCTTCCCCCTCTTCGGCATCGCGAACCAGCTGCTCGCGGTCATCGCGCTCGCCGTCGTCATGGCCATCGTCGCGCGCCGCGGGAACTTCAAGTACCTGTGGGTGGTGGTCGTCCCGCTGGCCTTTGCCGCGGTCATCACGGTCACCGCGTCGATGTACAAGATCTTCTCGCCGGTGCCTGCGGTGGGCTACTGGGCGCAGAACCGCGCCTTCCGCAACGCACTCGCAGAAGGACAGACGAGCTTCGGCACCGCGAAGAACGTCGATGCGATGGAGGCCGTCGTGCGCAACACGACGGTCCAGGGCACGCTGTCCATCCTCTTCGTCGTTCTGACCCTCATCGTCCTGATCATGTCGATCATCGTGACCGTGCGGGCCTGGCAGGGGCACCGTGGTGAAAACACCGAGGACCCGTACATCGAGTCGAAGATCTACGCGCCGGCCGGCCTGTTCCCGACGCCGCCCGAGCGCGAGCTGGAGGAGCAGTGGGCGAAGATCCCGGTGACCCGACCGGTGAGGCACCACTGACATGGCTGCCGAGCTGACGGTCAAGCGACTGTTCTCCGGGTCGATTTCCTCGGCCAGGAAGGTCGTCGGCTACCTCGGTGCCGTCATGGGTGCAGACGCCTACGACCGCTACTGCGCTCACCTCGCGGCACACCACCCCGACCAGCAGCCCCAGACCGAGCGCCAGTTCTGGCGGGAGCACATGGACTGGATGGAGAAGAATCCCCAGGGCCGCTGCTGCTGAGGACCTGACTGGGACGTCGTTGGACGTCACTGCCGCTGGGCTCCCGGCGAGCCCAGCGGCATACGGCCGCCAGACGGGGACCGCGGTCCACGAAAGGCGCGCCTGACGCGAGAAACCCCGCCACCTCGGGACCGTGGTCCCGAAGTGGCGGGGTTCCTGTCTGTCGACTGTCCGCGTGTCAGTGGACGTCGGCCAAGTCGACCGGGGCGTTGGCGTTGGCCGAGCCCTTGGCGACGTCGTCGGCCTCAGCAGCGGCCGCGTTGAGTGCGTCGATCGCCGCCCGGACGCCGGCGCCGTAGGCCGGGTCGGCCTTGGTGCAGTTGGCGATGTGCCGCTCGATCGTCTCCCTCGAGGCCCCCGAGATGGCCCGGGCGGTGTTCTCGAAGAGGACCTGCTGCTGAGCGGGCGTCATCTTCTCCCGGAAGAGCACGCCGGGCTGCGAGTAGTAGTTGTCGTCGTCCTCGCGGAAGTTGAACCGGTCACCGGTGGAGCCGATCCCAAACGCCGGCTCGCGGTACTGCGGCTGGCTCGAGTAGCGCCCGTAGGAGTTCGGCGTGATCGCAGGAGTCGCGCCCGCCGAGATCCGCATGGCGCCGTCGCGGTGCGGGTCGTTGGGGTTCGCCACGCCGCGCGGGCTGTTGACCGGGATCTGGTGGTGGTTGACCCCGAGGCGGTAGCGCTGCGCGTCACCGTAGGAGAACAGCCGGCCCTGGAGCATCCGGTCGGGCGAGAAGCTGATGCCCGGCACGACGTTGGCGGGGCTGAACGCAGCCTGCTCGACGTCCATGTGGTAGTTCTCCGGGTTGCGGTTGAGCTCCCACTCGCCGACCTCGATGAGCGGGTAGTCGCCCTTCGGCCACACCTTGGTCAGGTCGAACGGGTGATAGGGCACCTTCTCAGCGTCGGCCTCGGGCATGACCTGGACGTAGAGCTTCCACTTCGGGAAGTCGCCCTTCTCGATCGACTCGAACAAGTCGCGCTGGTGCGACTCGCGGTCCTCGCCGATGAGGGCGGCGGACTCGGCGTCGGTCAGGTTCTTGATGCCCTGCTGGGTGCGGTGGTGGAACTTGACCCAGAAGCGCTCGCCCTCGGCGTTGTAGAACGAGTACGTGTGCGAGCCGAAGCCGTGCATGTTGCGGTACGAGGCCGGGATGCCGCGGTCGGACATGACGATGGTGACCTGGTGCAGGGACTCGGGGAGGTTGGTCCAGAAGTCCCAGTTGTTCTCGGCGCTGCGCAGGTTCGTCCTCGGGTCACGCTTGACGGCGTGGTTGAGGTCGGGGAACTGCAGCGGGTCGCGGAAGAAGAAGACGGGCGTGTTGTTGCCGACGATGTCCCAGTTGCCCTCCTCCGTATAGAACTTCACCGCGAAGCCACGAATGTCGCGCTCGGCGTCGGCCGCGCCACGCTCACCGGCGACGGTCGAGAAGCGGGCGAACATCTCGGTCTGCTTGCCAACCTCGGAGAAGATCTTGGCGCAGGAGTACTGCGTGATGTCGTTCGTCACCGTGAAGGTGCCGTAGGCGCCGGAGCCCTTGGCGTGCATCCGCCGCTCGGGGATGACCTCGCGGTCGAAGTGGGCGAGCTTCTCGAGGAACCAGACGTCCTGGAGCAGCATCGGGCCGCGTGGGCCGGCCGTGACGCTGTTCTCGCCGTCCCAGACGGGGGCGCCCGCGACCGTGGTCAGCGGTTGGGTGTTGCCAGGGTCCTGACGGGGTCCTTCGACAGACATGTGTCTCCTCGTGTTGTTGTTGTAGCCGTTGTGCAGGTCGTATGCCGCTGAGCTCAGCCCGCGGGTCCCGTTGCCTCAGTAGGGCGGTCGCCCCTGCAGGCAGGGCAGGTGCCCCAGTAGATGACCTCGGCCTCGTCGATGTCGTAGCCGTGGTCGTCCGAGGCGTGCAGACACGGGCGATCGCCGACGGCGCAGTCCACGTCGACGATGCTGCCGCAGGTGCGGCAGACGAGGTGGTGGTGGTTGTCGCCGACGCGAAGCTCGTAGCGGGCGGGGGAGCCGGCCGGCTCGATCCGGCGGACGAGGCGAGCCTCGGTCAGGGCGCCGAGGACGTCGTAGATTGCCTGGGTCGAAACCTTGCCGAGGCTCTCCCGCGCGGCCCGCGCAAGGGTGTCCGCGTCGGCATGCGGATGGTGCTCGAGCAGGCCCAGGACTGCGAGGCGAGGCTTCGTGGCCCGGAGCTGCGCCTCTCGCAGCATCGTCGTCGGGTCACTCCTCATCATGCCAGCAACTCAATCACCTAATCTGGAATTGGTCAAAATAAGTATGCCTATCCTTACCCCGGTTGCGACTGGCCGCCGAGGGTGGCGAGGCGGCGTCGAGCCACCTCGGCGAGGAAGGCCGCGCCGTCCGCGACCACCGAGTCGTCGAACGCCGCGCGCGGCGAGTGGTTGTCGTCGGCCATCTCGGGATCGCCGGTGGCGCAGGCGCTGAGGTTGAGGTAGGCGCCTGGCACGTGCTCGAGGACGATGGCCATGTCCTCGGAGCCGAGCTCGGGGTTGACCATGTCGACCCAGCGATCCGCGCCGAAGAGGTCGACCACCGTGTCACGGGCGTGCTCGAACTCGGCCTCGTCGTTGACGGTCACCGGGTAGGAGCCCGACACCCAGTCGATCTCTACCTCGAGGCCGTGGGCACTCGCGATCCCCCGGCAGGCTCGCTCGATGTCGGCGATGGCCTGGGTGCGCGCGGCGGCCGACAGCGTCCGGACGGTCCCATCGAAGATGGCGTCGTCGGGGATGATGTTGTCCTTGGTCCCCGAGGCAAATCTGCCCACCGTGACGACGACGGGATCGAAGACATCGAAGCCGCGGGTCACCCTCGTCTGCAGGGCAAGGACCATCTCGCACGCGGCCGGGATGGGGTCGCTCGCCCGGTGCGGCGTCGCACCGTGGCCGCCCTGGCCGACGACACGGACGCTGAACTCGTCGGCGGCGGCCATCTGGGGACCCGGGCGTCCGAACCATGTGCCGAGGGGGTGCTCTGCGGAGTAGACGTGGAGGGTGTAGGCCGCGCTGACCGGCGTGCCGCTCGCCTCGAGCAGGCCCTCCTCGATCATGGGCGCGACACCACCCGGCGCTTCCTCACCGGGCTGGAACATGAGCACGACGTCGCCCGCGAGCTCCTCGCGCTGCTCGTGGAGGATCCTGGCCGCCCCGACGAGGGCGGCGACGTGCAGGTCGTGGCCGCACGCGTGCATGGCGCCGTTCGTCGAGCGGTACTCGACCTCTACCTCCTCGACAACGGGCAGGGCGTCCATGTCGCCGCGCAGGAGGACCGACGGTCGTGGGCCCTCTTCCGGCGCCGCCCCGCCGCGGAGCACTGCCACGACCGACGACAGGGCACGCCCGCGGGTGACCTCGAGATCCAGGCCGTCGAGGGCCTCGAGCACGGTTGCCTGGGTCTGGGGAAGGTCCAGGCCGATCTCGGGCGTCTGGTGCAGGCGCCGCCGCAGCGCGACGAGCTCTGGTGCGATGGACTGCGCGATCTCGAGGCTGCGGGTGCTCATGCCGGTCACCCTATTGACCGTCGCGCCGACGACAGCCCCTTTCGCGATCAGGCGGTGAGCGTAATGGACGCGCCACGACCACGTCTGGGTGACGGTGCGCGTCGCGGAGTCATCGAGGCGGGCATGGACCAGATGGGCTGAGTTCACATCCGATGAGCCGGGGTCGGCTGACCTCGGGCCATGGATGCATCCGAGCCCGGCACTGATGATTCGTCGGTCATCGAGTCCTTCTGGCAAGTCGCCAGGATGCGAGCCAAGCTCAACCCGACCGGGTACTACACAGGGGAGCGGCCCTTGGCGTCCCTTCGGCCGCCGGCATGGGCCTTCGGGGCCACACCCGAGCAGGCCGACCAGCTTCTCGCGCTCGTCTTGGCCGGCATCAAGACCGCGACCTCCGGCGCGCTATGGGACGACGAGGCCGAGGGTGAGCAGCTGCCGACGCCGGGAGCGCTCGGCATTGTCACCGACGGTCGCGCTGTCCCGCACGCCCTTGTCGTAACGACCCAGGTCGAGATCGTCCCCTTCGACGAGGTGAGCGCCGAGCATGCATACCTCGAGGGTGAGGGCGACGGGTCGCTGGCCACCTGGCGCGAGATGCACGAAAGGATACTCACGGAGCACGCGGTGCACGGTCACGGGTTCAGCCGGGACATGCCCGTCGTCCTTCAGCGCTTCGCCGTTATCTACAGCCAGACCTCCGCCCGCTTGGGCAACTGACGACGCGGCCAGCGCTCGACCGGTCCACCCGGCCCAGCGGGGGCCTGGCCGCTCTCAACTTCCCTGCTCTGCCTCCGCTCCGAGGAGCCCACCGGCCTCGAGACGGCGCGGGTCTCCAGGCTCGGCGTCATCAAGGAAAACTTCCGACGGTCAGAGCTGGGGACACTCCGACGAGCGACATCAACGCGGCGGCCAGACGCATCCAAGTGCCAATTGCACACGCGTTCCGCGACGGCCCACCGGGGCGGTCAGCGGCGACTGGGCAGGCCGATCACCGACCGAAGCGCTTTTGTGCAGCCTGCTTCGTCACACCCAGCGCCATGCCGATGCTCAGCCACGTATCCCCCGCATCGCGGGCTTCGCGAACGGCGTCATGCAACTCGCGATCCGCGCGCACGACGCCTTCCCGCGCGGCGATGATCCGACGGAAGTGGACCGCGTCGCGAGCGGTGACCGTCGCGGGGTCCAAGTCGTCCAGCATCCGCTCGACGTCGTTGATGTTCGTCGTTGCCATATCAGATCACCTCATCTCAAAAACGCGTAGAACTTTGGTCGCAGCCGGTCGGCGTGAATGATGTGGTCAGCATCGTCGGCTGGCACCGCCACCAGCTCCAACCAGTTGCCGGCTCGATCGGGACCGATGACGATCAGCCGCTCCTCGCCGTGCTGCTCGATCTCCACCAGTCGCACGGCATTTGTGTAGGCGTGCAACGTGTCAGCTTCGGCGATCCCGTGCCTGAACGCCGACTCCGTCACCCGCACGTGTCAACCATAGGCTGACCACGTCCGAAAGGTCAACCGTGGGTTGACGGAAAGGCCTGCGGTTCCTTTCCACACGGTCGACATGCGGCGGAAGACCCACCTGCCGAAGTGAGCCGATAGCCACTTGAGCGGATTGCGCATCGCGCTCGCGTCGAGGTCGCTTCACACGACATGGGTGCCGCCGAGTCAAACCTTTCGGCAAGATCGAAGAAACCTGCACACGTCGATGTCGAAGAGCTTGGCTGCGGTTCGACGTACGTGTGTCGGCACCCAAGCAACGAGTAGGAGCGATCAAGATGCCGCGTTTCATGGGATTCGTGAGAATGGAAGAGGGTGTCGGCACGCCCCCACAGGCGCTGTTCGACGCGATGGACGCCCACATCGGTGAACGGGCCGCCAAGGGTGTCTTCCTCGACGGCGGCGGTCTGTACGGCACTGAGGACGCCGTGAACTTCGTGGTCCGCCAGGGCGAGGTCACGCGGGTTGACGGACCCTACGCCGAGGCCAAGGAGGTCGTCGGCGGCTGGGCCATCATGCAGTACGACAGCCTTGAGGAGGCCGTCGCCGATCAGCAGGAGTTCGCGGAACTGCACGCGAGGTACTGGCCCGAGATCACCGTCATCTCGACCCTGCGCCAGATCTCTACAGGCCCGGAGGCACCCGACGACTGAACCCAGCTCTTTAGGCCCACGTCCCCCCGGGCGGCCACGTCGCGGCGGCATGGGCGCCCGCCGGTCCTACCCCGGCCCAGACTGCGGGGACCCTGGATGAGGGTTTCGTGGTCTTCTCGGGCGACAGCCACAGGTCGATTCGAATCGAGGGGGTCACCTGGCGCGTCAGCGTCAGCACCCTCAGGCGGTGCGCCGATCCTCGGCAGGTACACGATCCGCACCCGAAGTAGGCCGGGCACACGGGGATGTCAGGGACGGACTGCGCTGACCATGGGCCCCCTCCCCGCTCCGGGTTGGCCACGTTCGAGCAGAGGTCAGAGTCCCGCGTCCGGTTCGAGGCGACACCGTTGCCCGCCTGTGGGCGGCGCATGGCTTCAGCTGTGGCCTCCGGCTCCTTACGGTCCGTCTCATTGGTACTACCGGCTGATGACGCGGAGGGCGGTGCCCACGCTAACGTGGGGTTGGATATCGCAATCACCGGCAGTGCGTCGGAGCGCGATGGAACCGAGGTCATCCAATGCCCGCCGACCCGCCCCATGCACAACAGCCCAGAGACAGGTCCTTGGCGCTCCTGGCAGAGGATTTGCGGGCTGCGCGTGAAGCAGTGCGCGAGCTCAGGCGTGGCCCCATCGTGCACGATCGACTCTTGGGCGCCCACCAATCCCTGCTCACGGCCATGGAGTCGTATGCGGCCGAGCTGACCGGCCGGGGGCTGCCACTCCCCCCGAAGCTGCGTGGCGACCTCCGTTTGCAGCGAAGTATCGCTAGGCCACGCAACTCTGTTGGGTAGCTGCCCCGCCGACATCCGCCGACATCCGCCGACATCCGCCGACCGCGTGAATTCTTTGGTCCCCGACGTGAAGCATCCGCAAGATGATGCGGCACGTCATCGTGATCGGGCCCTTCTCTGGTCCTGCATGGCGGGGACGCTTCGGAATGGTCGGTCAGAAATCCGGCACAGGCCCTTGCGGCCTCGCCGGCTCAGCAGGACGGACCCCAAAAGCGGGTGGTGGCCTGCTGGCTTCAATCGACGGGAGTGTGCGGCGGATCCGCCAAGGTGGCGGTCAGGACGTCGTCTGGTGAGAGCTCCCGGCGCACGATCTGTGCGGAGACGGCTCCCAACTTGAGGCGGTTGTTTCTGCAGTAGCCGCGCAGTTTCGCGAACGCGCCGTCCATGTCGAGCTGCCCACGTTCGGCCAGCACCCCTTTGGCCTGTTCCACGGTGATGCGGCTGGTCAGGGCTGCCTGCAGCTGCTCGGCGAGGTGCGAGGCGCGGTTGACCGAGCGCTGCTGCAGGATTCCGATGGTGGCGATGTCGGCCATGGCTTGGGCGATCCGCTGTTCAGCGATGCTGAGGGGTGGCCGACCGACCGAGTTGAACAGGTTCAGGCCCCCGATGGTCTGGTCGCGCAGCCGCATCGGCACGGCATGCACCGAATGGAAGCCGGCCGAGATGGCAGCGTCGGCGAACTGCGGCCACCGCTCTCGGCTGCTGTCGATGTCTGGGACCGTAACGGGCCTTCTGGTCCGCACGCACTCCACGCACGGGCCCTGCTCGGTCTGCACCTGCAGCAGCTCGAGCAGACGGGTGGCCTCGCTGGATGAAGCGACGAGGCTGAGGGCGCCCCGCTGGTCCACGAGCAGGAGACCGACCTGGCTGACGTCCAGGAGTTCCACGCACGACTCGACCAGCTGGTCCAGGAGCTCGACCACGTCATAGTCGTCCACGAGCGTGTCAGCGAGGGAAACAAAGCGCTGAGCAAGCAGAGCGTATCGCTGCGCCTCCGAGTCGGTCCCCGACATGGAGCTGAATGGGGTCATGGTTCCTCCTTGGACAGGCGGCGGCGGCGGCTGACCAGGTCGGCCGCGAGCTCATTGATGGGTAGGGCCTCTGCGTAGGCGATCGCCCGCATCCGCAGCAGGGCCTCCTCGATGGTGGTGTCCAGTTGCATCATCGCCATGCCGGCGGCCTGGTGCACGACCATCCGGTAGGTCGTCTCCGGCGGGCCGTCGAGTGTTTGCGCTGTCACCGCAAGCAGGACGGATGCGGCGCGGTCGACGGTGTTCAGGGCCATGCCGAGCTGCTCGTCGCTCAGCTCGCCCGGCGTGCGGCGGTGCAGATCCATGGTGCCGAGGGAGACGGCCCCGATCCGCAGGGGAAAAGCGAAGATGGCCCCCACGCCTGCTTCGGCCAGCTCCTTGGCGAGAGCGGGCCAGCGCGGCTCGGAAACGAGCTCGAGGCTCGGTGTCAGCACCGGGGCACCCGAGCGCGCAGCATCGACACAAGGCCCCTCGCCAGTGGTGAACTGCAGGTCCTCGATCCGCTGCGCCAGGGTGTTGGTGGCAAAGACCGTCTCGGGCGTGCCGTCCTCCGCAAACACCGCGAGGCCAGCGCCGTCGACCGCGGTGTCTTCCACGCACGCCACGCACAGCTGCTGCAGCTGCCTGCCCACCTCACTCGTTCCCGACTCGGCCGTGCCGAGCCAGCCATCTCTCGCCATCACTCATCCAGGCTCCCCGCGCTCATGACGGCCAGCGCGGGCGGCCGTATCCCAACGCTACCCCTGGAAATCTGCAGCGGACGTTTGCGGAGCCGTTGGGAAAAGGAGGAGACTGGTGTTCTCTGACCGCGTAATCGCCCAGACCTCGCTGTGAGGCGGTCCCGTCCAACCATTGGCGGAGCGATGAGCGGTCCCTCTCCTTGGAGTCATCAGGCTGGCTGGTCGTGCGCCGCCCAACATGTCGCCGACGCGCGCCATTTCGTGCACCAGACCCTGGAGCGCCACGGCCTCGCCACAGTCGCCTCGGAGGCCTCTCTGGTCGTCAGTGAACTGGCGACCAACGCCGTGTTGCACGCTGCGACGCCGTTCACGGTCACCCTCGCGCTTCGAGAGGGGCGGGTCACCATCGCTGTCCGAGACTCGTCCCGCCGGCAACTGCCTGCCATCTGGGCCGACGTCGACGCTCCCGCCCGCCCGCACGGCAGGGGGCTGCATATCGTTCAGACGCTCAGCAGGTCCTGCGGCGTCGTCACCGACAGGCAGGGCAAGTCCGTCTGGGCCTCCTTCGACACTGGCGATCCTGCCGTGGCCCCACCTCCAAGCGTGTTTGAATAGCGGAATGCACCGCAGATCGGGTGCGCTCAGGCAGACTTACACCACAGCGCCTGGACCTCGCGCTCAGGCGCCGCCCTCCTCAAGCAGCCGGTGAGGGCGTCGTCTCGCCCCCGGCGCAAGACCGGGAGCGACACCCGCGCCGACCAATTCGGAGCGACACCCGCGTCTACCCATCACGACCCGGTGCCACCCACTCGAGGGCCCGGGCTCGACCTCGAATGCGGCGTCCCGGAGCGCTTGCGCTCGGTGTCCTGGCTCATGATGCGCAGCGGATGAATGGCGTGACTCTCAGTGGACCCGCGCATCGCCACGGCAATCCGGATCGCCGCGCCGATCTGCCCGCTGGAGGCAAGCGTGCATACCAGCAGAAGGCAACCGCGCGCAAGGCTGGACTGCCATGGGCGACGGCGAGGATCCCGATCGCCACGCCCACAGCAAGGCGTGCCTCGACGATGGCTGCTGTGACGTCGAAGGCGTCGACCCGACCAGATACACAGAATGCATGCCGAGCCCGATGCTGGGACAACGGCGGGCTGACATGTCTCGGAACTCGTGAGGGGCTGATCCGTTCCTGCGTAACGTCATGCGACATCCAACAGTGGACGGTAAGACGCGAGGCGAACTGCGAAAGGTGGGAAGCAACCAAGCTGGCAGTGCTCACCAGTCCTCGTGGCAGCCCTAGCCAGCGTGGTCCGGACGAGGAGAGCAGCCGAGCGGGCGGACTTTGTGGCACTCAGCGAGAAGGAGCCACTCATCCCCATCGAGGAGCGATCGCCCTCTCAGGCAGTCAGCGTCCGGGTGGCGTGCACAGCACGGCGTAGCCGACCGTCCTGAGCGAGCCGGTCGAACAGGTAGAAGGCCGCCTTGCGCCACAGCATTCCGCGCCTCTACGGCAGGGGTCGTGAGCCGGCCACGCGGCCAAGGAGGTGCCGGCAGAACCAAGCCCAGCGGCACACGGAATCTCATGGCGTGACTTCGACGATGCCCCGCGCGCCGCGCTTGGCGTCCACCATGACGCGGTTGACGACGGGGTAGCGCCCCGCTGCGGGAAGCTCAGCTCGACGAAACCGCCTTGGGCCCTGCACCTCGATGACGAGCTGGTCGCCCAGTGGGACGGGCGGCGAGGGTGAGGCTCGAGGCATCGCCGGACGGTCGGGCCAGCAGCTCACGCACGCGACCCTGGTCCGTGACCGGAGCGGAGCAACCGCTAGGGTCTGCCCAAATCGCGGCAATGGTGCCGCGATTTCCTGACAAGAGGAGCCCACATGCGTCACTCCCTTACCCGGCGCAAGGCCGCAGCCACGGCTGCGGCCTTCGCCATGGTCGCCGCCGGCCTCGTCGGCGGCGTCTCCGGATCGGCCTCCGCTTCCTCTGCCGAGCAGCCATCGTCCACTCCGGTCGACGTCGCGTTCCCCGACGGCATGCTGATGAGCTACGTCGTCAACACCCGGATCGCGAACCCTGGCCAGACGAGGCTGGCCGAGCGCGCGGTGGAGGAGGCGGGCGGCGTCGTCATCCAGTCGTGGCCCCAGATCGGCGTCGTCGTCGCGCACGCCACCCGTGCGGCCTTCCGTGCCGACGTAGTCGCGCTCGGGGGCAACGTCATCGCGTCGGTCGGCGCGACCCGGACCGCCGGAGTTTCCGAGGGCACGCCGACCGACCTCGCGCCCGCCTGGGGGCCGGGTGCCGCCGGGTACAAGAAGTGGGCCAAGCAGCCCACGAACGGCGACCTGCCCTCGGAGGAGTCGCCTGCGACGGAGTCCGACCCGCGTGAGGGCGACCAGTGGGACATGAGGATGATCAAGGCCGACCAGGCCCAGCGGGTCACGGACGGCAACCGCAACGTCCTCGTCGGGGTGCTCGACAGCGGCATCTCCCCGACCCACCCGGACCTCGCGGCCAACATCGACGTCGCCTCGTCCGTCAACTGCACCACCGCCGGTCGGCCGGACCTGTCCGCGACCGGATGGGCGCCGACCACGAGTGACCACGGCACCCACGTCGCCGGCACGATCGCGGCCGCCCGCAACTCGGTCGGGGTTGTCGGCGTGGCGCCCAACGTCCGGATGGCCTCGGTCAAGGTCGTCAACGATGACGGATACATCTACCCGGAGTACGCCATCTGTGGCTTCGTCTGGGCGGGTCTGAAGCACATGGACGTCACCAACAACTCCTACTACGTCGACCCGTTCGAGTTCTGGTGCGACGACCAGAGCGACCAGGCCGCGAGCAAGGAGGCCGTCCGTCGCGCGGTCGCGTGGGCGACGGGCCAGGGCGTTGCGCACGTCGCGGCCGCCGGCAACTCGAACTACGACCTCGCCAACAAGACGGTCGACAACGGGAGCCCCAACGACCAGGCCGTCCCGACCCGTCGGGTCATCAACGAGGGCTGCCACGACATCCCGACCGAGCTCGACGGGGTCGTGACCGTTGCGTCCCTCCAGCGGGTCGGCACCGGCCTCGACAGCGTCAGGTCGTCCTTCTCCAACCGCGGCCTGGGCAAGATCGACGTCGCCGCGCCCGGATCCAGCATCCTGTCGACGACGTGGAACACCCGCACCAAGGTGGACGGCTACGGCACCAAGAGCGGCACGTCGATGGCCAGCCCGCACGTGGCTGGCGTCCTGGCCCAGATGAAGTCGGCACACTCGACCTGGACCCCGGACCAGATGATCGCCGAGCTCAAGGCGCGGGCGGAGCTCAAGCCCTGCCCGACCGGCACCAGCACCTGCACAGGTGCCGCCGAGGACAACAGCTTCTTCGGAGCTGGCGTCGTCGACACGCTCGCCGTGCTGCGCTGAGGGCTGACTCGACCACGCTGGGCCCGGGCCGCGATCGCGGCCCGGGCTCAGCGGCATACGGGATCATGGGGTGACCTCGACGATGCCGCGCGCGCCGCGCTCTGCATCCACCATGACGTGGTTGACGACGGGGTAGCGTCCCGGCTCCGGGAAGCTCAGCTCGACGAAACCGCCCTGCGCGGCCGCGAGGTCCAGGGCCTGCGAGCCGCCGGTCGTCGTGCCGGGCGGGTCGAGCGGACCACGGCCGTTCCGCAGCAGGTAGGTGCCCTCCTTGTAGACGGTGTCGAACTGCCCACCCACGACGTGGAAGGAGGAGGGCCGGTTCGGCCCGGCGTCGAGCACCCAGATCCGCACGCGCTCGCCGACGCGTGCCTCGAGCGGGTGGTCGACGTACTGGTTGGCATGGCCGTTGAAGACGACGGCGTCCGGCTGCTCAGCCATGACCTTGTCCGCATTGACCGGATCCCCTTGTGCGCCAAGGAAGATCTCGGACTGGACCATGAGGTAGGAGCGGTCGACCGACGGCAGCCCCTCGGGCTCGATGACGACTGCGCCCGCCATGCCCGCCGCGATGTGCGTCGCCATCGGCATCGTCGCGCAGTGGTACATCCAGATCCCCGAGCGCTTCGCGGTGAACCGGTAGACGAGGCTCTCCCCCGGCTCGATGGTGCGCATCGGGCCGTCGGGCGCGAGCTCGCTTGCGTGGAAGTCGATGGAGTGGCCCATGGACCCGTGGTTGACGAGCGTGATCTCGAAGGTGTCGCCGACCCGGCCGTGGAGCGTGGGCCCGATGGATGAGCCGTTGTAGGTCCAGCGTGTCTGCGTCACTCCGGGCGCTACTTCGAGCTTCTCCTCGCGGACCGTCAGCGTGGCGCGGCGCACCTTCTCGTCGGTGAGGGGAGGCAAGACGGGGTCGTATGCCGCTGAGCTCGTCTTCCACTTCGCCATGAAGTCGATCGCGGGGCTGGGTCCAGAGCTCGCGTGTCCGCCGTGGTGCCCATCGTGCCGCCCGCGGCGCCGGAGGCGACCTCGCCAGCCGCAGGCGACTCGCCGATCGCCTTGACGTTGAAGACCATTCCCATCTGGCGGTGGCCGACGACCGAGCACCATCCGTCGATCGGACGAGCCGACGACCGCGACCTCGAGCGTCGCCCTGCCCCCGGGGCTGATGCGTCCGGTGCTCTCGCCGGTGGCGAGGACGAGGTCGTGCAGGTCCGTGGCATCAGTGTTGCGCCAGCTCGATGACGAGTCGGTCGCCGAGGGGGACGGAGATCTCGGCCGGGGTGAACCGCATGTCCTTGGCCGTGACGCTTTACCGTCGTCGTGTGCCCGGTCGGTGCGACGTCGGCGGCGGCGGGCTTCGCGGCGCCGGCGACGTTGAGCCCTGCCGCGGCGGGGTCGAGGCCGACGCCGAGGGTGGCGCCGACGGCGATGATGGCCACGGACGCGACGAGCTGGGGACGGGACCAGGTCTGCGAAGCGGACTGTGTCGTCAGGGCCACGACCTCGGACTTCGAGGGCTTGGCCGTCGGGCCCGACTGCTCGCCGGCTGCGGCTGCGGCCTCCTTTGCCTTCTTGGCGCGGATGGAGGCTCGCAGGCCCCTCAGCAGCAAGGGGATCGACAGGGCCAGGGCGACGAGCGTCAACGTCGAGAGGACGACACGGACCAGGCTCGGCACGGGCAGCAGGCAGAGCGCCAGCCCGAGGTTGGCGACGGCGACGCGGGCGGTGCCCCAGCGCTCGAGCTCGGCCATGCCGGCGCGAAGGACGGACGGGCCGCCGCCGATGACGACGGGAAGCAGGTACGAGAGCGCTCCGAGGAGGACCTGGAGGGCGAAGCCGACGACGAAGATCGTTGTCAGCGCACCGTAGTTGTCGGCGAGCGCCTCCCATGAGCCGCGGCGTGGCGAGCGACCAGCCCATCAGGACGAGGCCGACGGGGAGCCAAGCGAGCCCGGCGCCGGCGGACAGCGTCGGGAAGGCGTAGGGCGGGCGCCGTGCGCGCGGCGGTGATGATCGGGCGGTAGACCCAGAGGATGCCAGCGAGGTAGAGCGCGATGCCGGCGACGCCGACGATGGCGTGGTTCACGAGCGGCGACGCGACGACGAGGGCGAGGCCACCGAGAGCACGGGAAGGGCGTGCTCGGACGCGGACTCGGCGTTGTCGGCCATCTGGGTGCGCAGCATCGTCGGCCAGAGGGTGACCAGGGTGCCGAGCACCGTCAGGCCGATCCAGCCGAGCAGGTTGACCATCGTGTGGGCGACGAGCAGCTCGGCCGTGCCACGGTGTCGTGGCCCCGCGACGCCGCCCTCGGGCGAGCAGGACGCCGAATGTGGCGCCGACCGGGAGCAGGAGCGCCGCGATGATGTAGTAGCGGACGGTGATCCGGAACCGGCCGGGCAGCGCCGCGCGGAGCCGCCGCACGAGCATGACGGCGTGCCAGAGGACGGCGGCGGAGATGAGGTGCGCCGATGAGCGTCAGCGGCCAGATGCGGTCGGGACGCCGACGAAGACGAGCATCACACCGACCTGGAAGACGCCAGGCGGATCGTCTGCAACGGCGCTCCTCGAACCCGGCCCGGGTCTTGAGCAGGGCCTCGGTGAAGTGGACGCTCCACACCATGGCCGAGTGGGTCACCGCCCCGAGCACGACGAGGTGGACCATGAGCCACCGGGAGTAGGCGAAGAACGGGTGGATCAGGCTGACCAGCAGTGCCACCATCAACCAGATGACGACGGGCCGGTCGCGCATGAACCATGAACCGCGGGTGCTCATAAGGGTCTCCTTTTCAGCGGGGTGACGCCCGCGATGCTCGATCCGGCAGCGATCGCGAAGAAGAGCAGCAGGGCGACGATGTTGGTGATCGAGCCGACCTGCCACAGGGTCCGCAGCCCGGCGAAGTCACCCGCGAAGATCCGGACCGCGAGGCCGACGTGCATGAGCACCAAGGGGATCCACATGGCCGTCCGGTAGGGGAGGGGCCGCTTGAGCACCGCCGGAAGGATGATCGGTGCGTGGGCCATCACCATGGAGATGGCGAAGCCGAGCATGACCGCGTGGATGACGACGTCGTAGAGGGCGCCCTCGGTCTGGGCGCCGGCCACCACCCAGGTGATGGCGGCGAGCAGGAGCCAGGCATAGCCCCCGAGGAGCGCGCCGGCGCTGAAGCGGGGCAGTCCGGTGGTCCGGATGGTCCGGCGGGCGACGTCGTGGCGGACGAGCCAGACGACGAGTGAGGCGATGACGAGCCCGGTGGCGCGCGCCCGGCTTCGGCCGAGACGAGGGTCAGCACGAGCGCCACGGTCAGGGCGGCTGCATGGAGGACGAGCGTCCTGCCACCGGTCGTCGGCATGGCAAGGCGGGCGAGCTCGACCCGCTCGGCGCAGATGGTGAGGACGAGGAAGCCGACGAGCCATGGCATGAGCCACGGCATGTCGACGCGAAGCCACAGGAGTGCGGCGACGGTCAGGTGGACCGCGCCGAGCAGCTCCACGACGACGACGTCGTCGCGGTTGCGTCGCCACAGCGCGGCGTACACCGCCACGAACGCGATGCTGCCGTCGACGAGGAGGAGCTGGCCGAGCTGCACGGGCGCGGGGCTGATCAGGGCGAGTCCCCCGAGCCCGAGCAGTCCCGGGGCGAGGTAGCCCAGCGGATGGCGGAGCGCGACGGCGCGCTCCATCGCGATGAGGGTGCCGAGGAACCCGCCGACCATGAGCATCCCGTGCAGGTCGCCGAGCCGCTCCGACCGCACGGGTGCGCCGACGCCGACGAGCAGGAGTGCGGCGTTGAGCCCGGCCAGCATGGCCAGCCCGGCCGGGACGAGGAAGACGGCTCGTGAGAGCGCCACACCCGACCGATCCTTTTTCACGGAGCTAACTGTAGATAATCGACCCTCCCGGCTCCAAGCCGGCCCATCTCAGCGCACGAGGATCTCCAGGATCTCGTCGGCCACGCGTCCGGGGACCTCTAACGGGATGCCGTGGGCGATGCCCTCGAGGACGACCTCCTTGGTCTTCCCACCGTTCGCCGCATACGTGGCGAGCACGGACCGCATCTGCGCTTCCATCGGCTGGGAGGGCAGCACGTCGGCCCCGGGCCAGCCGGGGACGGCGCCCAGTGCTCCGAGGGTGGCCAGGTCGAAGAGGGACTGGTCGCTGACGATCTTGTCCTCGGTCCCGCGCAGCCACGTGATCGGCGGCTTGGTGGCCAGGTCGACGATGCCGGACGCGTTGAAGTGCGTCGGTGTCATGGTGTTGAGGATGCCCCGATTGCCCGGGGCAAGCGTCGGCCAGTTCTCCGACGGCTTCGAGTCGCCGGGGTAGAAGTCGTCGCCCGTCCGTGTCGTCAGCAGCTCGTCGACGAGGAACTCCTCGTCGACGTTGTCAGCGTTCGCGGCCGGGCCGAAGTAGGTCATCATGACGACTCGCGGGCTGGACGCGGGGTCGTCGCGCGCTGCGGTCCTTCGCCGCCAGACGCCGGACGAACTCCGGGTTGGCCCCACCGCCGCCGCTGGCGGCGCCGTCGGGGAAGCACAGCTCGCCGTCCTCGCCCTTCGTCCCTCCGAAGCCGTACGGCGAGAGGGGAGCGATGAGGGTGAGGCTGCCGAGGTCGCCGGGGTGGTCCAGCAGGTACTGCTCGAGCACCCCGGCACCCATCGACCAGCCGACGGCGTTGACCTTGCCCGAGCCGGCCAGTCCAAGCGTCGTGAGCAGGGCGTGGACGTCGTCGACCATGTCCCCAAGGCCTCGGGTCGCGTCGATGGGCTCGGCGTCGGTCAGGCCGAAGCCACGCAGGTCCGGCGCGATGACCCGGACGTCGTCGGGAAGCTCGGCGGCGACGTACTTCCAGAAGCCGCCGGTCGACAGGTTGCCGTGGACGAGGAGCACGGGCGTGCCGTCCTCGGGACCGCTCGTCCAGACATTGAGGGCCAGGCGCGGTGTCTTGACGACGGAGCAGGTGAAGTCTGTTGGGCTGGGCACGGGGCAATCCCTTCTGCGACGGGCCAGGAGTGCCGCTTGTCTACCAGCAGTTACCGGGGGCTGCCAGTGTGTCGTCGCCCCACACCACGGCAGCTCGGATGTGCGTTCCGAAGGAACTTCTTCCTTATCGGTCTCACCCTGCGTCGAGTGTGCAGTTCGCGCCCTCCGGCCGGGAGAGGGATGACGGGACGGAACCCGGTCAAGTCGGTGCCCACGCGTGAGCCGCAGCACCTCGTCCCGTCATTCGTCCCGGCCGCTACCTGACATAGACCTGGCCCGACTGAAGGCGCTGTTGGAGCCGCAGTGACCGGGCCGGTCCGGGGACGTCAACAACCTCGTCGAGCGGGCCGCCGTAGGTCTCGTCCTCGAGCCTGTGCAGGACTGAGTTCGAGCGCGTCCCCGCAGCGGTCTCGCGGGCGGAGGGTCGGAGGTCGGCATGCCCAGTGTGCAGCGTTCCGTCGTCATCGCACGGCCCGTCGACGAGGTGTTCGGCTACTTCGCCGACCCCATGACAGGCAGGGAGTGGCGGACGGCGCTCGCGGAGGTGTCGGCCGAGGGACCAGTCGCGGTTGGCACCGTCTTCCGGCAGCGGGTCTCCGGCCCGGGCGGTCGCACGGTGCCGGCTGATATCCGGATGACGGCGTTCGAGCCGGGACGGAGAGTCGCCTTCGTCGGTGTGGCTGGTCCCCTCCGGCCCGATGTGACCTACGACTTCGAGCCGGTCGAGGGCGGCACGAAGGTGACCTTCTCGATCTCCGCTCCGCTGTCCGGGCCCCGGGAAGCTGTTTCTCGGACCCATCGTGCAGAAGAGCATGGAGGCCGAGGTTGCCGGGCTCGACACCGCAAAGCGGATCCTCGAGGGCCGGCCGGCGCCCGAGGGCTGATGTCCTGAGGGGGCGGCAACCCCTGACGCCACGGCCGCCGGGCTGGGGGAGACTGGGCCTCGTGACGCACTCGCTGAACCCGCTCCAGCCATCCCGCCGCTCCCAGGTGCCACCCTTCGAGGTGATGGACGTCCTCGACCGCGTCGCGGTCCTCCGGGCGGCTGGTCGGGATGTCATCTCGCTCTGCGCCGGCGAGCCGTCGGGCGGCGCCCCGACCGCCGTGTCCCGGGCGGCCGCGGAGATCCACGCGTCGGGGCAGGCCCTGACCTACACGTCCGCCCTCGGGATCCGGCCACTGCGTGAGGCGCTCGCCGGCCACTACCGGCGCTGGTACGGGCTCGACGTCGATCCCGCTCGCGTCGCGATCACGACCGGCTCATCCGGCGGCTTCATGCTCGCCTTCCTCGCCGCGTTCGATGCCGGCGACCGCGTCGCCCTGGCTCGCCCCGGCTACCCCGCCTACCGCAACATCCTCGCCGCGCTCGGCTGTGAGGTCGTCGAGATCGACTGTGGGCCCGAGGTGCGCTTCCAACCGACGCCGGAGCTGCTCGAGGCCGCCCATGCGACAGTCGCCGCTCGCGGGCCTCATCGTCGCCTCACCCGCGAATCCGACTGGCACCATGGTGGATCGGGCCGAGTTCACGGCCATCGCCGAGTGGTGCGCTGCAAACGCCGTGCGGCTCGTCAGCGACGAGATCTATCACGGCGTGACGTACCCGGAGGCAGGCGCCGCTGACCCGCGTGGCGTCTGTGCCTGGGAGCTCGACGACTCCGCGATCGTCGTGTCGTCGTTCTCCAAGTACTGGGGCATGACGGGCTGGCGCCTGGGATGGCTGCTCCTTCCCGAGGAACTGGCCCGCCCCGTCGACGCCCTGGCCGGCAACGTCGCCCTCTGTCCACCGACGCCCGCGCAGTACGCAGCCGTCGAGGCGTTCACGGAGGAGCTCCTACGCCGAGTGTGACGAGGCCGTCGCGGAGTTCGCGCGTACCAGGAAGCTGCTCCTCGAGCACGCACCCCGCCTCGGCTGGGGAACCGCGGCACCCGCGGACGGCGCGTTCTACTACTACGCCGACCTGGGAGGACAGCTGGACCGCTGGGCCAGCTCAGCGGCATACGCCAATGCCTTGCTCGACACAGAAGGGGTGGCGCTCACCCCCGGTGGTGACTTCGACGATCGGGCGGGTGAGCGGTCGGTGCGGCTCAGCTTCGCGGCAGGGTCCGAGGCCGTCGGACAGGCGATCGAGCGGATCGTCCGTTTCCACGAGCGGGGCTGAAGCGTGTTCGCTCTGATCCACCGGGAGTACGGCGGTCCGGAGGTCCTCACGGTCGGGTCGGTGCCCGAGCCGCACGCGGGACCGGGCCAGGTGCGTATCCGTGTGCAGGCGGCGAGCGTCAACGTCTGGGACGTCAAGGTCCGGTCGGGACAGATGAAGGACGTTGTCCAGCCCGCCTTTCCCGTCGTGCCGGGCATTGACGCCTCGGGCGTCGTCGATGAGGTCGGTCCGGGTGTGGCCGGCGTCGACGTGGGCGACGAGGTCTTCGGGCTCGGCTCGGCAACGACGGCCGAGCTCGCGCTGCTCGACGGATGGGCGCACAAGCCGGCCTCGATGACGTGGCCGGAGGCCGCCGCCTGTGCGCTGGCGAGTGAGACTGCGCAGCGCGCGCTCGAGGACCTCCGTGTGGGCGACGGCGCCGTCCTGCTCGTCGAGGGCGCCTCCGGCGGGGTGGGGTCCGCGGCGGTGCAGCTCGCCCGGGCGCTCGGGGCCACCGTGATCGGGACCTGTTCCGAGCGCAACGCAGACTACGTGAAGAGCCTTGGCGCACACGACACGACGTATGGCCCGGGGATCGCGGACCGGGTCGCTGCGCTCGATGTGGGGAGGGTGACGGCGGTGCTCGACACCGCCGGGTCCGGTTCGCTCCCCGAGCTCGTCGAACTCGTGGATGACCCCACGCAGGTCGTGAGCGTCGCGGACGTTGACGCCCCTGAACTGGGGGCGAGGGCGGTGCGCAACGAGCCACGTGCCATCGGCGCGCTCGCGACAGTCGCACGGCTGCATGCCGATGGCCGATACCGGGTCGAGGTCGAGCGTGTCGTGCCGCTGGAGGACGCCGCCACCGCCCATCGGCTGATGCGAGGCGGGTCACGTCCGGGGGAAGGTCGTCATCGCCGTGGCGCGCCAAGACCGCGCGAACTGCCGCGTCGCGGTTCGGCTGGTTCAGCCACGCCGTGACCATCGCGGGGCTAACGTCCCAGCATGGGCTGGCTCTCCGGGATCGTCGACGGCGTGCGCACGTGGTGGTCCGGGAGGCGGTCCGGGGACACGCCGGACACCCTTGGCCCGGACTTCGCCACGGTCGAGGAGCTCATCGAGCGGATGCGGTCCATCGACCGGGAGCTGGGCCCTCAGGACGGCGTGCGCGCCTTCAACCACATGTACCTCCGCGTGACGGAGCTGGTGCGCGACCGTGTCACCGACGGCTACTTCACCAACCCGGCGTTCCTCGCGCGGCTCGACCTCCGCTTCGCCGGTCTCTACCTGGGGGAGCTGCGGGCCCCGGTGCCTGCCGCGGCGTGGGCTCCGGTGCTCGAGCTGCGCCACACCCCGGGCCGGCTGCCCATCCAGTACGCGCTCGCCGGCATGAACGCCCACATCAACCACGACCTGCCGCTCGCCGTCGTCGCCACCTGCCGGGAGCTCCGGCTCTCGCCCGACAGCAAGGGCGTGTACGAGGACTACCTCCGGATCAACGAGCTCCTCGCCGCGGCACAGGAGGAGGTGCGTCAGTCATTCCTCGACGGGCTCGTCCTCGAGGTCGACCGAGCCCACACGGGCCCGATCGCCAACCTCGTCGGCGCGTGGAGCATCAACCGGGCCAGGGACGCGGCGTGGACGAATGCCAACGTCCTCTGGCGGTTGGACCGGCTCGAACCGCTCCGGACGGACTATGCCGCGACGCTCTCCCGCTCCGTCGGCTTGGCAGGCAGGCTGCTGCTGACGCCCGTGGACGAGCTCGTCTGAGCGCTCGTCTGAGCCCTTGCCGCGAGGACCCCGCGCAGCCGCCAGGCGGCGTAGACGGCGAGCAGGCTGATGCCGAGGTGCAGGCCGAGGAAACCGTTGGACAGGCCCGCCCCGAGCAGGGCCCCGGCCACGAGGGGGCCGAGCGCCGAGAAGGTGGTCTGGAGCGCCGCGAAGGTGCCCAGCGTCTGACCGACCATGCCCTTGGGCGCCAGCGAGGCCGTCAGCGGGTTGAGCACAGGCGAGTACATCGTCTCGCCGACCGCGAACACGCCGAACGTGGTGACGAAGAGTGCCGCAGCGATCTCGGGACGGAACTGCGCCATGGACAGGATGAGCCAGGCGAGCACCCAGATGGAGCCGACCGCCATGAGGAGTGTCGGGGCGCTCCGGCGGGCGGTGGCCCGGACGACGACTACCTGGAGCAGCACGATGATGATCGAGTTCACCGCGGCCGCCGTACCGATGGCCTTGGAGTCGACGTCGAGCACGGTGATCGCGTAGGCCGGCAGGCCAGCCTCGAACTGGGCGTAGAAGCCCAGCGCGAGGGTCACCGTGATGACGGCGGTCCACCGCAGCGCTGGGCTGGCGAAGATCGTCCGCAGCGCATCCATCGGTCGGCCGGGGTTCGCGCCGGCGGTGTCGAGGCCGCTCTCGGCATGGGTCGTCGCGCGGGCGCCGGCGCTACCGATGATCGCGGACGAGACGACGAAGCCGAGTGCAGCCGTAAGGAATCCGACATCGAGGCCGTCTGCGCGCGACAGGTCCACGAGGTATCCGGCCACATAGGCGCCGATCGCCATGCCGATCGCCTCGCCAGTGAACTTGTAGGCGAAGACCTTCCGGCGGTCACGCCCGGCAACCCACCGGAGGACGAGCACCTGCTTGGCCGGCATTGCAGCGGTCAGCCCCAGGCCGAAGACGAACATGCCGAGCAGGAACGCCGTCGGCGAGTCGGCGACGACGAGCGCGCCGACACCGACTGCGGCGACCATCTGTGCGACCACGGCGACGACGACCGGGTTGAACCGGTCGCTGAGTCGGCCCGCGAAGGGCGCGGCGATGAGGGCGCCCACCGAGAAGAGGGACGAGGCCGCTGCGGCAACCAGCGATCCCCACGCACGGGTGTCAGCGGCATACGCGTACTGGTAGGGCAGCACGGCACCCCAGCCGAGCATTCCGATCGAGGACGCGAGGATGAGCAGTTTTGCACGCATGACGAATTCACACCCTTTCTGATGGCGTGTGGGAGAGGAGGCCCGCCGGAAGGTCAACACGGCTTCGATGCCAAATATTTCGAACTCTAAGTTCGACTTCGAAAGGTTAGCAGTCGAAGGAACCGTGCGACAATCGGGTTATGGCAGCCCGGGCGAGGAGTGCACAGGAGCAGCACCGCAAGGCCGTCGCCGCCTACGTGGCGGCCGGCGGCGAGGAGTCGGTGCAGCGCGTCATCACCGGGATCTACGGCGTGACGAAGAAGCTCGACCAGTGGTACGTCCGGCAGCTCGCCGACCTGGACCTCACCCAGGGCGAGTGGGCCGTCGTCGCCGCCCTCGCGAAGGCCGGCGAGGCGAGGCTCACCCCCAGCCAACTCGCAGACCTCACGAACGTCGCGCCGTCCTCGATGACCCATCGCCTGGACAAGATGTCCCAGCGGGGCCTGATCGAGCGGCGTCCTGACGAGACCAACCGGACCAGGACCCACATCTCGTTGACGAGCGAGGGCTGGGACCTCTTCAGCGACGCGATCCGCGAGTCCAACGTCGTCGAGAGCGACATCCTCCGCGGACTGTCCACAGAGGAGCGCGGCCTGCTCGCCGGCCTGCTGGAGCGGGTCATCGAGCAGCTCGACCGCATCGAGGCCTGAAGCGCTGCCCAGTACGGTGGCCGGGTGCACCTGCTTGTCGTCGGAGGTAGCGGATTCCTGGGGCGGGAGATCATCCAGCAGTCGCGAGGGTCTGGTCACGCAGTCGCGGCCACCTACCACTCCGCAGGAGCACTGACCTCCGGGCCGGACTGGCTCCAGGTCGACATCAGAGACCGCGACGCCGTGATGAGGCTGGCTCGGGCCGTGCGTCCTGACGTGGTCATCAATGCCGCCTATGTGCAGTCGGACTGGGCCGCCACAGCTGACGGTGGGGCGCACGTCGCCTTCGCGGCGACGGAGGTGGGCGCCCGGCTCGTTCACGTGTCCAGCGACGTGGTCTTCTCGGGCGAGGCTGTGACGTATGACGAGACCTGCCTGCCGGACCCCGTCAGTCCTTACGGAGCCGCAAAGGCAGCCGCCGAGACCGCGGTCAAGGGGATCGCCCCTGACGCCATCATCGCTCGGACATCACTCATCCTGGGCGACGGCGACTCACCATCCGAGAAGCTCGTCCACGCCGTTGCATCCGGTTCCGGTGGCGTCCTCTTCAGCGATGAAATCCGATGCCCGGTGCACGTCACCGACCTCGCGTCAGCACTGATCGAGCTGGCTAGGTCATCGCACCACGGCGTGCATCACGTCGTCGGCGCCGACGCCATGAGCCGTTACGAGCTTGGCGTGCTCATCGCCCGCCGGGACGGCCTCGACGAGGCAGCCCTCCCGCAGGGGCTGCGCGCGGCGACCGCGATGCGGGGACCCATTGACGTGCGCCTCGACTCGACGCTGACGCAGGCGAAACTGCGCACCCGGCTGCGCGGCGCCCGCACCTTCCTCGCGCACGACGTTGGCTGAGCAGGATACGGATCTGGCCCCAAACAGGCTGGGAGGAGGCGGGCGACGAGGAGCCAGCTCAGCGGCATACCCTCTCGTCATGTTGATCCCTCTCGGCGACCACGCCCCGAACGTTCACGAGTCCGCCTGGGTGGCCCCGAGCGCCGACCTCGTCGGCAACGTCGAGCTCCGGGCCGACTCGAGCGTCTGGTACACGGCGGTGCTGCGCGCGGAGTTCGAGCCGATCATCCTCGGCGAGCGGAGCAACCTGCAGGACGGCGTCATCGTCCACACCGACGTCGGCAAGCCCGCGACGGTCGGCGCCGGCGTCTCGGTCGGCCACCGGGCGGTGCTGCACGGCTGCACGATCGAGGACGACTGCCTCATCGGGATGGGGGCCATCGTGCTCAATGAGGCGCACATCGGAGCCGGTTCCCTCATCGCCGCGGGTGCCGTGATCCACGAAGGCGCCGTGATCCCCCCGCGCTCCCTCGTCGCGGGCGTGCCGGGCAAGGTGCGGCGGGAGCTCAGCGACGCCGACCTCCAGCGGATTCGCGCCAACGCCGAGGGGTACGTGGGACTCAAGGACATCCACAGGACGGCCCGCGGCTGACGGTCCCTCGGCTGCGGGCCGCCTCAGGGAAGGACCGTCAGTCATGAAGCCGTCACTGTCGAAGACCGGGCTCTCGCTACTCGGACTCGGCGGCATCGCGGCCTATGACCTGATCCAGCGGAAGCACGCCCTCCTGCGCAACTTCCCGATCATCGGACACGGGCGATACCTCCTCGAGGCGATCGGACCTGAGTTGCGTCAGTACATCGTCACGGGCAACGACGAGGAGCGCCCGTTCAGCCGAGACCAGCGCTCCTGGATCTACCGGTCGGCCAAGCTCGAGAACAACTACCAGGGCTTCGGCACCGACAACGACGTCGAGTACAACGAGGGCTACCCCGTCATCAAGCAGCGCACCTTCGCCACCGTGGCGCCACCGAGCGACGCCCACTCCGGCCACGAGGCGTGGCTGCCGAGCGCCAAGGTCCTGGGGGCTGCGCGGGGGCGGCGGCACGCCTTCCGACCGGACTCGATCATCAACATCTCGGCGATGAGCTTCGGCTCGCTGTCCGGGCCGGCCATCCAGGCGCTCAACCAGGGGGTCAAGCTGGTGGACGCCCTGCACAACACTGGCGAGGGCGGGCTCTCAGAGCACCACCGCCGGGGCGGTGACCTCATCTTCCAGATCGGCACCGCCTACTTCGGTTGCCGTGACGAGCAGGGCCGCTTCAACCTCGAACGGCTCGTCGACCTCGTCCAGTCAGCGCCCGTGAAGGCCATCGAGGTGAAGCTGAGCCAAGGTGCCAAGCCGGGTCTTGGCGGCCTGCTGCCCGGTGCCAAGATCACGCCGGAGATCTCGCGCATCCGCGGCATCCCGATGGAGGTCGACTGCGTGAGCCCCTCCCGCCATGCGGAGTTCAGCGATGTCGACTCGATGCTCGACTGGATCGAGAAGATCGCGGACGCCACGGGCCTGCCGGTCGGGATCAAGTCCGCGGTCGGGCATCGCGACTTCTGGGAGGAGCTCATCCGACAGATGAGCGGCGGCTCCCGAGGCGTCGACTTCATCACGATCGACGGCGGAGAGGGAGGCACGGGGGCAGCACCAATGGTCTTCAGCGACACGGTGTCCCTGCCGTTCCGGGCCGGGTTCAGCCGGGTCTACCCCCTCTTCGCCGAGGCCGGCCTGTCCGACCGGGTCACCTTCATCGGGGCGGGCAAGCTCGGGCTGCCGGACAACGCCGTCGTCGCCTTCGCGCTCGGAGCGGACATGGTCAACGTGGCCCGCGAGGCCATGCTCGCGATCGGCTGCATCCAGGCACAGAAGTGCCACACCGACACGTGCCCGACCGGCGTGGCGACGCAGAACCCGTGGCTGATCCGGGGCCTCGACCCGACGCTCAAGTCGGTCCGCGTCGCCAACTACATCAAGTCCTGGCGCAAGGACATGCTGCGAATCACGGAGGCCGCCGGCGTCCCTCATCCGGGCCTGCTCAGCATGGAGGACGTCGAGATGATGTTCGGCCAGATGGACGTGCGACCGATGGCTGAGGTCTTTGGCTACCAACCGGGTTGGGGACTGCCCTCCCGAGCCGACCAGGAGGAGCTGGCACGGCTCATGGCAGGCAAAGTTCCTCAGGGTGGCTCGGCACCTCCGTCCGAGCATGCCGAGACCTGAGGTTTGGGCGGTCGCGGGGGTTGATCAGCGGAAGCGCGCCGCGAACCGGCCGGGGGTCAGCCCCGTTGCCTCCCGGAAGTCGCGGGTGAAGTGCGCCTGGTCGGCGTAGCCCAGGTCGACCGCGATGCCGGAGAGATCGGCATCGGCATCGCGGAGCCGGTCCGCGGCCTCCTGCAGCCGTCGACGGCGGATCAGCCACTTCGGCGTGATGCCGACCCGCTTGCGCAGGACGCGCTGGAGGGTCCGCTCGGCGACGTCGAACCGCTCGCACAGGTCGTCCACGCGCAGCAGCTCCGGTGTGGTCTCGACGGCCTCGACGACGGCGTTGACGAAGGCGCCCTCCTCGTCGATCGGCAGGTGGGTGGCCAGGTGGTCCTCCACGAGGCCTCGGGCCTCCGCCCGCCTGTCCTCGTCGCGTGGGGCGCCACGCATGATCTCGCGGATCCGATCACCCAGTCGTATGCCGCGGAGCCCGGTCACGCTCTCGACGTCGACGAAGCGGTTGGTCAGGTCGCGGACCGGGTGCCCACTGAGCAGGTGCCCCGCCGCCGGCTGCAGCATGAGGCCGACCGCCCAACCGCGGCCGACCAGCGTGGTCGATGACAGACCCGAGACGACCCCGTAGAACCGGGCGTACTCCTCGGACACGATGAGGAGGCAGACGGGGTACTGCAGCACGCGCTGTGGTGACTCCCGGCCGGCGGGGACGTCCCAGACGGGGATCCAGAAGCGGCGCGCGATCGGCTCGAGGCCCGCGGAGACGGGATAGCGGTCGATGGTGAAGTGCAGGTCGGCCGGGTCGAGCAGATGGGCCGGCTCGGTGTCCGGACTCGGGCCTGCCGGGCATGTGTCGGAAAGTATCAAGACCCACTGACGACGGTCTCCGTACGGTCGAGCGCATGACCACCACATCGAACAGCACAGCCTCGAAGAACCTCGTTCTGGACCGCTACACCGAGCTCGCCGACAGGTTCGGCTCCGTCGTCGACACCGTGCCCACCGATGCCTGGGACGCGCCATCCGCGTGCGAGGACTGGACCGGCCGGGACGTGCTGGCCCACGTCGTCGGGACGCAGCGCGGGTTCCTGCGCCGCGGGGGATCGAGCTCGACGCCGATCCGGCGCTGGCCGACGACCCGGTCGCCGGCTGGCACGCCCATGAGGAGGAGCTGCGCCGGCTGCTCGCTGACGAGACGGTGACGTCCCTCGAGTACGACGGCGTCTTCGGCCGGACCACGGTCGGGGCGACCATCGTGAGCTTCTACGGCTTCGACCTGCTCGTGCACCGCTGGGACCTTGCCCAGGCCGCGGACCGGGACGAAAGGTTCACTGACGAGGAGCTCGACCTCATCGAGACGGCGCTGCCGGGCTTCGGTGAGCACCTCTACGACGACGGAGTCTGCAAGCCGGCCGTTCCCGTCGCGGAGGACGCCGACCGCCAGGCAAGCGTGCTCGCGCGTCTCGGGCGCTCGCGCCGAGATTGATCGCGGGCTCCCGGGAGCGGGCGTCAGACATACTGGGTCGATGGACAGCCTCACCATTGAGCAGATCCTCGATGCCGGCCTCACCGACTGGCGCAAGCTGGCCCAGGCCCTCCACGCGCGCTTCCTCACCGGTGACTTCGCGACCGGGCTGCGGTTCGTCATGGCGGTCTCCGAGGCCGCGGAGGCCGCGAACCACCACCCCGACGTCACATTCACCTACCCGCACGTCGACCTCAAGCTGATCAGCCATGACGCGGGCGCCCTGACCCAGCGCGACATCGACCTCGCCCGTCGGATCAGCGAGATCGCGCAGGATCAGGGCGTCGCCGCGGATCCGCACGCCGTGGCGGAGATCGAGCTCGCTCTCGACACGGCGGACCTCGCCGCGGTTGGCCCGTTCTGGGCCGCACTCCTGACGGGCAGCACCGACGCGCTCCACGGCTCCGACATCGTCGATCCCAAGGGCCGGGTGCCGCTGCTCTGGTTCCAGGACACCGACCACCACCGGACGCCGCGGCAGCGCTTCCACGTCGACCTCTGGCTGCCGCACGACATCGCTGAGGAGCGCATCGAAGCGGCGGTCGCGGCCGGTGGCACCGTGGTGGACAACGACAATGCGCCGTCGTTCGTCGTGCTCGCCGACCCCGAGGGCAACCGCACGTGCGTTTGCACCAGCCTCGACCGCTGAGTTCGTCCTCGGCTGGCCCTCCCACTGGACGTATGCCGCTGGGCTCGCTCCCTCGCGCCGGCGTCCTCACGCTCATGCTCGGTTTGACGGCGATGGCGCTCGGCGC
Source organism: uncultured Actinomycetota bacterium (assembly GCA_963826445.1). Classification (GTDB taxonomy): domain Bacteria; phylum Actinomycetota; class Actinomycetes; order Actinomycetales; family Dermatophilaceae; genus Intrasporangium. The sequence goes on along the minus strand of CAWGXD010000008.1, from coordinate 339,294 downwards.
ATGCGACGCCGCGCAACAACGCCATTCGCTTTCCAGCCCGTCGTCCACCACTTCGTCGAGCCGGCCTATCTCATCGCGACGAGCGAGGGCTACCTCGACCTGCTCCGGCTCACGCTGGCGAACGGCGCGAAGGTCAACGACAAGGACAGCTGGTACGGGACCGGGCTCATCCGCGCGGCTGAGCGCGGGCACTACCTCGTCGTCGGCGAGCTGTTGCAGGCGGACATCGACAAGAACCACGTGAATCGCATTGGCTACCAAGCACTTCACGAAGCTGTCTGGCTCGGACGCAACTCAGCGGCATACGTCGACACGGTCCGTGCGCTGGTTGCCGGCGGAGTCCAGCTGACCCGCCCGTCCGCGACGGAGCGGTTGACGCCGCTCCAGATGGCGCGGTCACGCGGCTACGACCGACTGGAAGCGGTGCTCGTGAAGGCGACGGAAGCCAAGGACGCGGCCGATCCCGATGTCGAGCTGCTGCGGGCAGCGGAAATGGGGGACGCCGATCGGGTGGCGCTCGCCCTGCGCGCGGGTGCCGACATCGAGGCGCGCGACGGCACGAAGCGGACGGCGCTGCTGCTCGCGTCGACGCACGACCGCGTCGAGGTGGCCCGGTTGCTCGTCGCCCTGGGCGCCGACCCGACGCGCTCGACGACCGGCACGACACCCCGTGGCTCGTCACCGGCGTCACCGGCAGCGTCGCGATGCTCGAGGCGCTGCTGCCCGCCAACCCCGACCTGACGATCCGCAACCGCTTCGGCGGCGTCTCGGTCATCCCGGCCAGCGAGCGCGGCCACGTCGACTACGTGCGGCGCGTCGTGCAGACCGGCATCGACGTCAACCACGTCAACGACCTCGGCTGGACCGCCCTGCTCGAGGCGGTGATCCTCGGCGACGGAGGCCGTCGGCACCAGGAGATCGTGCGCATCCTGCTCGACGCCGGGGCCGACCCGACGATCGGCGACAAGGACGGCGTGACGCCGCTGGAGCACGCGCGGTCCCGAGGGTTCGACGCGATCGTGCGCATCCTGCAGGAGTCGCGCTAGCGTGCGCCGGTCCAGTTGCCGGGCGGCGGCTCGGCCTGCATGTGCGGGGGCTTTGGAGTCGTCGGGAAGGGCAGGCGGATGAGTCCGATCCCGACGAAGAGCGCGAGCCAGGGCCACCAGCCCTGTCCCCAGAAGACGCCGGAGAGCAGGACGAGCACCAGACCGGGTATGGCGAGTCGGAGGTACCTGGGACTCCGCACGACGTCCCAGGGTCGGACTCGGGCAGCCATCGGGCCTCCTTCTGGCAGTGGCCTGGCAGTGGGCTCACCATAGCGGGAGCCCCGACCGCCCTGTGGAGATCGGGGCCCTGGCTCCGCGGCAGTCAGCTCCTCTGGGCCTTGCCCTGGATCGCCGTCGTGTCGTCGCCGTGCGACACGGAGATCTTGCGGGGCTTGGCCTCTTCGGCGACGGGGATCGTCAGCGTGAGGACGCCGTTGTGGTAGTTCGCCTCGATCTGGTCGAGGGCGAGTCCGGCACCCAGCGAGAGCTGGCGGGCGAACGTGCCAGTCGGGCGCTCGTGCGAGAGCCAGCGGACGTCACCGAGGTCCTCCCGAACGCGCTCGGCGCGGACGGTGAGCGTCCGGTCCTCGACGTCGATGTCGATCGACGTCGGGTCGACACCCGGAAGGTCGATCTCGGCGATGAAGGTCTCGCCGCGCTTGTACAGGTCCATCGGCATCGGGCCGGGTCCCGCAGTGCGGTAGCCCTCACCGAAGAGCCGATCCATCTCCCGGAACGGGTCGAACGTCGTTGCCATGTGACAGTCACTCCTCAATTGAACTCGACAGCCGCGCGGCGGGGAGCCGTGCAGACGCACCAGAGTTGAGTGATAACGACTCAACTCTGCGCCACATTCCCAGAGCCCGTCAAGTCAGGAGAACTGGGCCGACAGCTCCGGGCTGAGCTCGCCGATGAGCTCGTGGGCTCGGTCGACGGTCAGGTCGATGAGGTCGTAGTGCTGCTGGCCCGCCGCCGTCGTCGCAACGAGGGTCACCACCCCGGCCCGTCGTTGGAAGAAGGACTGCCGGATCTTCCAGCCGATGACGCCGTTCCGCGTGAGGACGACGCGGTTCCGGTCGAGTGATCCGTTGCGGGATACCAGGTGCGCAGGCGTCACGGCATGGCCCAGGCCCGCATAGCGATCCACGCCGAGGAACCAGCCAGCAACGCCGAGCGGCAGGACGACCCACAGCAGCCACCCGGGCCAGTGCCAGAGCGGCAGACCGATGCCGAGAACGAGGGCGAGGACGATAGGTAGGAGCATGGCGCGGGTCAGGCGTCGGCGTCGTGCGGCTGGCCCATGCGGTACCAGCGGCCCGGAGACCGCGTTGGCGTCTCCGGTGACGGCCGTCGCGACCGGGAGGACCACAGCCATGGGGGCAGGTGGCGACAGCCAGTCGGAGCCACCTCCCCTCTCGCCCTGGAGGCCGGTGCTCACCGCCTTGAGGCGCCGGCCACCAGCGAGGCGTAGCCCGAGCGGTTCTCCCAGCTCCACGCCGCGCACTCGAGTGTGGTCGATGCCCACCTCTCGACTCGTGAGCAGACCACGGCGAGTATGCAGGCTGCCCGTCCGGTTCCGGGTCAGGCGGAATCCCCAGAAGGACAGGACATAGGCACCGATGGCCAGCATCGAGACGAGGGCGACGATGCCGAGGACGTCGACCCACCACGCCAACCGGCGCACCCAGTCGGTGCCGGCTTCGAGGACGGCACCCTCCTCGGACAACCTTGAGAGACCTTGGCTGGCAAACCCGAGGATCGCTGCCGCGGAGGCGATACCGGTCATCGTGAAGGGCGCGAACCGGATCCAGGACGGGTCGAACTGCAGCAGCTCCTCGGCGCCACCCGCGGGGCCCGGCGCAGAGCGGGGCGGCTCCAGTTCCGCCGGCTGGCCCGTCGGGGCGGGCAGGACGGCGAGGGCGGGGTCCACCCGGTGCAGCAGTTCGGCTCGAAGTCGACGCCCCTCCTCGACGCCGAGGGAGTCGAGCACGAGCCGCTCCTTTGCAGCAGAGCCCGTCGAGACCTCGACCCTGGCGAGGCCGAGGAGGCGGTGGTGCACCTCGGCCGTCAGGTCGACCGAGCGCACCTTGTCGAGCCGCGCCGTGGTCGTCTGCTTGTTGAGCAGCCCGCGCCGGAGCTCGATCTGGTCGGCGCTGATCCGATAGCGGGTGGTGACCCACCGCAGGAGCCCGAACGCGACGATGACCGGCAGCACGAGCAGCTCCCACCGGTCCGACTCGTCCGAGTTGAGCTGGACGACGAAGAGCGCCAGGAGGGCGGGGAGCGCCCGGATGAAGGTCTGGATCGGATGGATCAGGAGCATCCGCTTGTCGAGCCGCTGCCACTCGGGCTCCTGCCCCGTGCCCGGCATGCCCGGCATGCCCGGCGTGCCTGCCGGGCCCGCCGTCGGTTCAGTCACGTGGCATCGCCCTTCTCGGCGACGGCAGCGGTCGTGAGGCTCTCGACGAGCTGTCGGGCAACATCGAGGTCGAGCCCGTCGATCTCGAGCGGTCCGGCCGCCGACGCCGTCGTCACCGTCACGCTCGCCAGACGGAACAGCTGGGCGATGGGCCCGCGTTTGAGGTCAACGGTCTGCACCCGCGAGAGCGGCGCGATCCGGCGCTCCTGGTTGAACCAGCCGGTCTGCGTGTAGATCGCGTGCGGCGTGGCCTCCCAGCGGTGCACCCGGTAGCGCCAACGGGGCATGGCCAGGACGTAGGCGATCGCGAAAACGAGCCAACCCGCCGCCACGACGTAGTGCAGGGTGCGTTCAGGTGCGTCGTCGACGAACCACCAGAACACCTGCGCCCCGGCAACGACGAGCGACACGATGACGCCTTGGACGGTCCACATGCGGATCGCTCTGGGCGACACGAGGTTCGCGGGCTCACGTAGCTGCACGGCCCCACCGTTTCACACCTCGCCGGGCTCGATCCGGCGGAACCTCGGGACCTCGTCGAAGTCGCAGCAGAAATCCGTTTGACGCGGCAGTCGCTTCCCGCGAGGGTGATGCCGACTGACGAGAAGCTGAGGAGTGGGGCGAGCATGGGCACCATCGCAGTTCATGAGTTCATCGCGCTGGACGGCGTGTATCAAGACCCGGGCTGGACGTTCGAGTACGGCTTCGACCCGAGGATGGGCGAGACCCTGGCCGAGATCACCGGCTCGGCGAAGGCGATCCTCCTCGGGCGAAAGACCTACGAGATGTTCGCTCCAGCCTGGTCGTCCCGCACGGTCGAGGACGACCCCGGCGCCCCGTTCTTCAACGACACCCACAAGTACGTCGTGGGCGCGACCGAGCCCAACGTCGACTGGGGACCCTCGACGCGTCTCGGCGCCTACGACCCGGAGGCGATCCGCCGGCTCAAGGACGAGACCGACGGGACGATCTACATCTCCGGAAGCGGCACCCTGGTCCGCGGGCTCCTCGCCGACGGGCTGGTCGACGACCTGCACCTGTTCGTCTATCCAGTCGCGCGTGGCACCGGAGAGCGCCTCTTCCGCGACGGCGTCGACCCGACGAAGCTGCGCCTCAAGTCGACCGACGTCTATGACAACGGCGTCGTCCACCTCGACTACGGCCCGGCCTGACCGGTTGCCATGACGGCCCAGCCGCGTGGCCGGTCAGGCGGCGGCAGGCTCGATCACGGGACCTCCGGTCTCGGCCCGAGACTCCGTGAGCCGGGAGTAGCGGCCACCCAAGGCCAGCAGCGACTCGTGGTCGCCGAGCTCGACGACCCGGCCGCGGTCGAGGACGGCGATCTGCTCCGCGTCGCGGATCGTCGACAGGCGGTGGGCGACGGTGATCGTCGTGCGGCCGGCCATGAGCCGGTCGAGGGCCGTCTGGAGCTCCCGCTCGGTCGCGTTGTCGAGGGCGCTGGTCGCCTCGTCGAGCACGAGCACGCGCGGGTTGCGCAGCAGGGTCCGGGCGATGGCCAGACGCTGCTTCTCGCCGCCGCTGAACCGGTGGCCGCGTGCTCCGACGATCGTTTCGAGACCATGTGGCAACCCGACGACGAGCGCCGCGACCTGGGCCACCTCGAGAGCTCGCCACAGCTCCTCGTCGGTCGCCTCCGGTGACGCGAGCAGGAGGTTCTCGCGGATGGAGGCGTGGACCAGGTAGGTCTCCTGGGTGACGACGCCGACCATCCGGGCCAGGTCCTCGGGAGCGAGGTCGCGCAGGTCAACCCCGTCGATCGTCACACGACCGCGGGTCGGGTCAGCCAGCCGCGACGACAAGACCGGCCAGCGTCGACTTGCCCGAGCCGGTCTCCCCTACCAGGGCCAGCGTCGTGCCCGCGGGCACGTCGAGCGTGACGTCGTCAGCGGCATACGTCTCGCCGTCGTACGTGTGGCTCACGTGCTCGAAGCGCACGCAACCACGCAGCGACGCGACGTCGACTGAAACGGGATGCCCGGGCGGCGCCACGTCGACGGGTAGATCGAGGTAGCCGAAGATCCGGCTGAAGAGCGCCATCGAGGTGATCCACTGCGGCGCCGACGTCGAGCAGGCCCATGAGGGGACGGAAGATGCCCGCCTGCAGGCCGGTGAAGGCGATGAGCGTGCCGATCGTCATGCCGCCCGAGGTCGCGGGGAGCCCGGCGGCGAGGTAGATGAGGGCGGGGATCGCGGCGAAGATGATCTGCATCGTCGCCATCCGCCAGCGCCCGGCGAGCTGGGAGCGCAGCTCGAGGTCGACGAGGTCGGTCGAGGTCGCGGTGAAGCGGTCCGCCGCGGCGCGCCGACGCACCGAGAGTCTTGATGAGCGTCGCGCCGCTGACGGTGAGGCCCTCCTCGACCTGGCTGTGCAGGTCGGCGAGGCGGCGCTGGCGCTGGGTCGTGATGTCCCGCCGGAGCAGCGCCACTCGCCGTGTCGTCCAGATCGCCGGCGGGATGACGATGCAGCGAGAGCAGCGACAGTCGCGGGCTGAGCGCCACCATCGCGACGGCGGTGGCGATCGCCGTCGTCACGTTGCTCGCGATCGACGTCGCGGTGGAGGTGATGACCGACTGCATGCCGGAGATGTCGTGGGTCAGGCGGGACTGCACCTCGCCGCTGCGCGTGCGGGTGAAGAAGGCGACCGACTGGCGCTGCAGGTGGCGGAAGACGTCGGTGCGCAGTCCGTGCATGACGCGCTGGCCGACAGAGGTCGTCATCCACGTCTGGACCACTCCGAGCAGCTGCGTCACGACGGTGGCGGCGAGCATGCCGCCGACGGCCCAGAGGAGCAGGCGCACGTCCTGGTGGGGCAGGGCTTCGTCGATGACGGCTCGCAGCAGGAAGGGCTGGGCCATCGAGATGATCGAGATCGCGACGATGATGAGGGTCACGATGGCGACGGGCGTCCGATGTGGGCGGAAGAGCGCGACCACGCGGCGAAGCGAAACCGGGGACTCGGCGAGCTGCGCGCTTGTCCTGCGGGTCGACCCGTTCGGGGCCGCGGCCGCCGCCGACCGCCGCGGGTGTTCGAGTTGATTCATGCGGTCACCTCCATACATTCATGTGCTGAGGTTACCTCATTGAGTGCCTCCCTCCAAGTGGCCGTATGCCGCTGGGCTTGGTTACGCTCGCGGCCATGAGGTCCCAGCGTGGCGGAGACGACGACCCGGAGCTCGACGAGTTGCTCATGGGCGCGGCGCGAGCCCTCCGTCGGCGGTGGTCCGTCGGCCTGAGTGACATCGCCGGGCTCGAGCTGTCGCCGCACGAGGCGAGGGCGCTGCGCGACCATCGGGCACCACGGACCCACCCGGCTCGGCGTCGTCGCCGACCACCTGCGCATCGCCCCGCGGTCGGCCACCGATGTCGTCGATCGGCTCGAGTCCCGTGGCCTCGTGGAGCGCGCCCCGGACCCCTCCGACCGCCGGGCGATGACGGTCTCGCTCACCGAGCTGGGGACGGACGTGCTCGCCCAGACCGACGTGCTCCGCAAGGAGGGGGCCGCGGAGTTCTTCGGGGCACTCACGCCAGCTCAGCGGCATACGCTCGCGTCGTTGTTGCTCAAGCTCGACACCGAGCCCGGCCGACACGGCAAACCTAGGATGGGGCCATGAGCCTCGAACTCGGGCTCGATACCTTCGGCGACATCGCCAACGGCCCCGACGGGCAGCCGCTGCACCCGGCCGTCGTGATCCGGGAGGTGCTGGCCGAGGGCGAGCTCGCCGACCGGTTGGGCCTCGACTTCTTCGGCGTCGGCGAGCACCACCGCCACGACTACGCCATCTCCGCGCCGGACACGCTCCTCGCCGGGCTCGCCGCCCGCACGGAGCGGATCCGGCTCGGCACCTCCGTCACCGTCCTGTCCTGCGACGACCCGATCCGCGTCTTCCAGCGCTTCTCGACCGTCGACGCCATCAGTCGCGCGGTCGCGCCGAGATCACCGTGGGGCGCGGCTCGTTCATCGAGTCGTTCCCGCTCTTCGGGCTCGATCTGGGCGACTACGAGACCCTCTTCGACGAGAAGCTGACCTTCTCGCGGCCGTCGTCGCCGAGCAGCCGGTGAAGTGGGAGGGCTCGATCCGGCCGCCCGTTGACGTCGAGTTCGTCATGCCCGCAACGGAGTCCGGCCACCTGCCCGTCTGGGTCGGTGTCGGAGGCACGCCGCAGTCGGTCGTCCGGGCCGCCCACTACGGCTTTCCCGTCGTCATCGCCATCATCGGTGGCTCCGCGCGGCAGTTCGCCCCGCTCGCCGACCTCTACCGCCGCGCGCTGTCCGAGATGGGCAAGCCCGAGTCCCGACCGGTCGGCGTGCACTCGCCCGGCTACGTCGCGGCCACGGACGAGCAGGCGCGCGAGGAGTTCCTGCCGCACTTCGCTGGCCTACATGAACAAGCTCGGGCGCGAGCGCCGCTGGGCCCCGATGACGATGGAGCAGGCCAGGCAGCAGCTCGGGCCCGGACGGCGCGATGTACTGCGGCTCGCCCGAGACGGTGGCGCAGAAGATCGCCGACACGATGCGCGTGCTCGGCGCGACACGCTTCCAGCTCAAGTACTCCGTCGGGACGCTCGCGCACGACAAGCGCATGGAGAGCATCCGCCTCTACGCCAAGGAGGTGGCTCCGCGGGTCCGCGAGCTGCTCGCCGACGACTGATCACGAGCGAAGCCACCCTTTGTCGAGTGTGCAGTTCGCGCCGGGCCCAGACTCTCGCCGGACCCCGGTTGCGGAATCGCCCCCGACAATCGGGCTGCGGTCCGATTGTCTGCGGGGTGGCTCGAGGGCCGTGCACTGCGCACTCGATCGAGAGGGTGCCGGCCGGCCACTCCGCCCGCGGGTGACCTGTCAGTCGAGTGTGCAGGTTGCGCCGTCGGAACCGGCGCGAAGTGCACGCTCGACGGGAGCGAGCCCGGCGCGAACTGCACACTCGACGGGGGAGCGAGCCCAGCGGCATACGGCCTGAAGGGTGTGAACTCAGCCGGGAGCGCTCTGGAGGAAGGTGAGCACCGCGGCCACGCGGCGGTGGACCCCGTGCTCAGGGAGGGACAGCTTGGTGAAGATCGCGTTGACGTGCTTCTCGACCGTGGAGGAAGACAGATAGCAGTGCCGCCTCGATCCCGGCGTTGGTCTTGCCGAGGGCCATCTCGCGCAGGACGTCGAGCTCGCGCGGGGTCAGGGCCACCGAGCGGGCTCGACGCGCCGCGGCTGCGCCGGCGCACCAGCGTGTCGACGATCTCGGGTCGATGACCGAGCCGCCAGCCGCGTACCTCGGTCAGGGCATGGACGAGGTCGTCGAGGTCGCCCACCCGGTCCTTGAGGAGGTAGCCCAGCCCGGCCGAGCCGTTCTTGAACAGGGCCAGCGCGTACGCTTCGTCGGTGTGCTGGGAGAGCACGACCACGCCGATGCCCGGGTGCGTGGCGCGGATGGTGTGCGCGGCCTCGATCCCCTCCATCTGGTGCGTCGGGCGGCATCCGGATGTCGGTGAGCACCGCGTCGGGCGAGAGGCGCCGCACCGCGTCGAGCAGCTCGGTCGCCGTCCCGACGCAGGCCAGCACCGTGATCTGGCCGGAGTCCTCGAGGAGTCGGCGCAGCCCCTCGCGGACGAGGTAGTTGTCCTCGGCGATGACGATCCGTAGCGGTTCAGATCACCGGGCGGCCTCCCGTCGGCTGCTCGACGGGCAGGTCAATGGGCAGGTCCACGTGAGCCGGTGCCGTGCCCCGGAGTGCTACTGACGCTACACGCGTCCCCCGACGGCACCCACCCGGTCACGGATGTTGGCCAGACCGCCGGGCGAGCCGTTGCGGGAAGTGAGGTCGAATCCCCGTTCCGTCGTCGGAGACCTCCACGCGCAGGCTGCGGGCGTCGTCGACACGGCGACGCTGGCGTGGGTGGCTCCTGAGTGCTTGGCGACGTTGGCCAGCGCCTCTCGCACGATGTAGTAGGCGATTGCCTCGATGTCCGCGCCCCATCGCCGGTGCGGCGCACGTCGTCTTCGCGACGATGGCGAGCGGGATCGGGTAACGCGCCGTCCGAGACTCGATCGGCCGCGACGAGCCCGTTGTCGCCGAGTACCTGCGGGTGGATGCCCTGGGCAAGCTCGCGCAGGTCGCTCGAGCGTCTCCCGCGCCTGATCCTGCAGCTCCGCCGAGCTCCGTCTGGTTCAGCTCGCCGCGGCCGAGGCGGTTGCGGGCCAGCCGTAGTCCCGGCGATCAAGGCGACGACGCTCTGCTGGATGCCGTCATGGAGGTTGCGCTCGATCCGGCGTCGCTCCTCGTCCTGCGCGGTGATGAGCCGGGTGCGGGACGCGGTCAGCTCCCTGAGCTGGTCGGCGAGCTCGGCGGTGAGCCTGACGTTCGCGACCGCGGTGGTGGCCTGGCGCGCCACCGTCTCGAGCAGGCTCAGCTCGGCCAGGCCGTACGCACCGCTGCGGGCTGGGCCCAGGTCGATGCGGCCGATGACGAGCTCTCCGCGTGTCAGGTCGAGCCCGATCGCCGGCTCACCCGACACCGTCCCGGCGACGGCGGCCGGGGTGTCGACCGTGCGGCCGTCCGGTGCGGCGAGACGGATGCGCACCCAACTGGCACCCAACCCGTCACGGACTCCCCCCGCCAGCCGGCTCAGCACCTCGTCGACGTCGACGGCCTGCTCGAGCCGGGTTCCGAGGTCGCCGAGGAGCCCGAGTTGCTCGTGGTGGTCGCCGAAGACGGCGCGTCGGATCCAGCGCGAGAGCCAGCCACGCACCGGCAGCAGGAGCACGGCGATGCACGCCGTGAGCAGGACGGCGGTTGCGCTGGGTACTGCCCGCGAGAGCAGCACGCCGGGGACGGCGACCGCCCAGGCATACATGATCGTGATGAGGGTGGTCGACGACTGCATGACCACGCGGCCGCGGTCTGCCATGGCGATGTCGTAGGCCCCGTAACGCAGGATCCCGTGGATGCCCGCGACGGGCAACGCGAGCATGCACGTTGCTACCAGAACGGTCACCGCGGTGCCGAATGGTGTTCCGTTGATGCCCATGATGGTCGACGTCTCCCACAGCATGTACATGACGAGGGTGCTCGTGACGGCGATGACCATGAGTCGCATCTGTCTGCGCCGCGCGGCACCGCTGAAGAGGCCGCGCCAGTAGAAGACGATCAGCGCGAGGAGGGGAATCACCCACCACTCGAGCAGCACGTGGTCGACGAGGGGCCGGAGGGGGTCGAGCGCGGGAACGACGTAGGGATTGGGGATGGGCGCGACGTCCAGGCCGATGTACTCAGGCAGCACGACGTGGTCGTGGGTCAGCAGAGTGGCCGGTCCGACAAGCACTCCCAGCCACACGAGCCGCAACGCGACGCGCTGCCACCGACGTTCGAGGAGGCCGTCCGGGAACGACGCGATCATGAGAAGGAAGCCGGTGGCGGACAGTGCGTCGGCGGTCAAGCCGATCTGGTTGAACAGCGCAAACGTCGGTGACGCCAGCACGTCGGGGTGCGTCCACACGAAGGTCTCGTACGCGGAACCGACAGCCGACCCGGTGGCACCCAGGGCAACGTAGATCGCAAGCCGCGACGAAGTGGCGGTGAGCAGCCACAGGCCGAAGGCGTAGAGCGGCAGGACGCCGAAGAGCATCCAGCCCAAGCCCTCACCCGGGTGCGACCCTGGAGTCATGATCCCGCGAACGAGCAGCACATAGCCGATCGACCCGGTGCCGACCACACCGAGCACCACGAGCCACGCGCGTCGTGCGAGCACACCTCATGATCCGCCATCGGAGTGCCTTCGGGGGAGTGGGTTTCCCCCATGACCACCCCCGGGGCTGCCCTCCATTCGGGACGGGGGAGGGCCGCGTTCCGGGCCGCGAGCCTTCCCGGGACCGTGGATGAAGTGGCACCCGGGTGGGTGGCAGGACGCAGGGAGGGACATCATGCGCAGGACCTACACCGTGCTCGCGTGGATCATCGCGGCCGGAGTCTTCGTCCAGGCGGCGGCGATCGCCTTCGGCTTCGCCGGAATGGCTGGTTATGTCGAGGGGGGCGGCGTCGTCGACAAGGCACTCGTCGAGAGCCAAACCGCGGGCAACTTCACCGGGGAGCTCGGGTTCCCCATCCACGCGATCGTCGGCGGGATGGTCATCCCGTTCGCAGCCCTCGCGCTTGTCGTCGTCTCGTTCCTCGTCAGGGTGCCCGGCGCGCGGAAGTGGGCGGCGATCGTGCTCGGCCTCGTCGTCGTCCAGGCCATGCTGGGCTACTCGATCACGGACCTGCCCTACCTGGGTCTGATCCATGGCGCCAACGCCCTGGCCATCCTGCTGGGCTCCGTGCGGGCGGCGCGGCTGGTGGCGCGAGCCGAGGCACGGCCGACCGACTCCACCGTCACGGCCAGTGCCTCGGTCTGACGCTCCGCGAGTTCCCCGAGCCGCTGGCCTCCGTCGCCGCATCCTTGCCGGCCTCGGGCTCACGGCGGCGCTGGCCCTCGCGGTCGTGGCGTGGTCCTCGAGCCGGCTGGGCGAGTACTCGGTCCTCACCATGGGCGTCGACACACAGCACGTGGGCCACGGTGGACGGGGCGCCGGTGTCAGTGTCACCGCGCTGACTGTTGACCCGTCTGCGCCAGCCGACGTCCGGGTCGAGCTCGTCGCACGGAGCGGGCCGATCGCGCTCCCCGGAGGCCGCACGGTTCAGGGCTACACCATCAACGGGACCTCTCCCGGACCGACGATCCGCGCGCGGCAGGGTCAGCTCGTGGAGGTGACGCTCGTCAACGAGTCGGTCGCGGCGGGCACGACGCTGCACTGGCACGGCATCGACGTGCCCAACGCGGCCGACGGGGTGGCCGGCGTCACCCAGGACGCCGTGCCCGTGGGCGGGCGGTACGTGTACCGCTTCCGGGCGGACGACGCCGGGACCTACTGGTACCACGCACACCAGCTTTCCCACGAACAGGTCGAACGAGGCCTGCTCGGCGCCGTCGTCATCGATCCCGCGACGTCAGCGACCCCCACGGTCGCCACACCCCCTACGACCACAGATGCGGTCGCGCTCCTGCACGTCTACGAGGGCCAGCACACGCTCAACGGGCGGGTCGAGGACGAGCACGTCGAAGCCGGGCCGGGGGCGCGCGTCAGGGTCCGCGTCATCAACACGGACCAAGGCACGGCTGCCGTCTGGGCGTCGCAGCCGTTCCGCGTTGTCGCCATCGACGGCCGTGACGTCAACCAGCCCACCGACGTCACCGGTCGACGCGTCCTCGTCCCCGCTGGGGGCCGGGTCGACGTCGAAGTGGTGGCGCCGGCTGCCGGAGCGGCCCGCGTGAACGTCGGTGGTGCGCGCAGTGTCGTCGTGGGGCCCGCGGGGCGGCAGGCGCCGGAGGTGCGCCAGCCCCAGCAGGACCTTGAGCTGCTCAGCTACGGTTCGCCGCTGCCCCTCGGCTTCGACGCCGAGCGCCCGGATCGCACCTACGACTACGTCATCGGTCGTCGGCCGGGCCTCATCGACGGCCGGCCGGGCATGTTCTGGACGATCAACGGGCGGATGTTCCCCAATGTGCCAATGTTCCACGTCACCACCGGCGACGTCGTTCGCATGCACATCGCGAATGAGTCGGGCGAGGTCCACCCGATGCACCTGCACGGCCACCACCTGGTCGTCCTGTCGCGCAACGGCATTGCGGCCCAAGGTAGCCCGTGGTGGGTCGACTCGCTCGACGTACACCCGGGCGAGCGCTACGAGGTCGCCTTCGTCGCCGACAACCCGGGCATCTGGACCGACCACTGCCACACGCTCCAGCACGCTGTCGAGGGGCTCGTCGCGCACGTGATGTACGACGGCATCACGACACCCTTCACCATCAACGGCGCCATGGGGAACCAGCCCGAGTGAGGGCGTTTACTGCACACTCGCGGTCCCGTCATTCCTCCCATCCCGTATGCCGCCGGGCTGGCTCTGCGTCGAACGAGCAGGTCGAACTGGGCATGTGGGGGGACTACACACGACGGTGCGTGACAATGACGTGGTGACCCCGCGGACACCTCTTGAACACCTCGACGTCCTCGTCGTCGGAGCGGGCCTCTCCGGCATCGGCGCCGGCTACCGGCTGCAGACGATGAGCTGCCGCGCGCATCCTGCGCGATCCTCGAGGCGCGCGACTCGCTGGGCGGCACGTGGGACCTCTTCCGCTACCCCGGCGTGCGATCCGACTCCGACATGATGACGCTCGGCTTCCCGTTCGAGCCCTGGACCGACCCCGACGCCATCGCCGACGGGCCAAGATCCTCGACTACCTGCGACGGACGGCGGCGCAAGCACGGCATCGACCGAGCGGATCCGCTTCGGCCACCAGGTCGTCGCTGCCGCCTGGTCGAGCGAGCGAGGCGCGCTGGACGGTGACGCGTCGAGCGCGGCGGACGAGCGCGAGCAGCTGACCTGCGGGTTCCTCTACCTCTGCAGCGGCTACTACGACTACGAGCGGCCGCCGACCCGCAGTTCCCCGGCGTGGCGTGCTTCGAGGGTGCAGGTCGTGCACCCGCAGTTCTGGCCCGACGACCTCGACGTCGCGGGCCGCAAGGTCGTCGTCATCGGATCCGGAGCCACGGCCGTCACGCTCGTGCCCGCGCTCGCCGACGGCCGGCGCCGACGTGACGATGCTCCAGCGCACGCCGACGTGGATCGCGTCGCTGCCGCGGCGGGACCGGGTCGCGCGACGTCATGCAGCCGGTCCTGCCGGCGCGGCTGGCCGCGGACGCGGCGCGCTACAAGAACGTCCTCGACGATGGGCGTCTACGAGCTGAGCCGCCGGCGCCCCGACGGTCTGAGCTCCTTGCTCTCCGAGGGCGCCGCGAAGTCGCTCGGGCTCGACGCGACCTCGTCGCCGACCACTTCACCCCGCACCTACGACCCCTGGGACCAGCGCCTCTGCGTCGTCCCCGACGGCGACCTCTTCGAGGCGGTGCGCAGCGGACGGGCCCACGTCGTCACCGACACGATCGAGACCTTCACGCCACACGGCATCGGCTCCACTCGGGGCGCGAGCTCGCCGCCGACGTCATCGTCACGGCGACCGGCCTCCGGCTGCTCAAGATCGCCGGCGGCATCGACCTCAGCGTCGACGGGCGAGCGCCGGGCACCGGCGAGCTCTTCGTCTACCGCGGGCTCATGTTCGCCGGCGTCCCGAACCTCGCGCTCTGCGTCGGCTACGTCAACGCGTCGTGGACGCTGCGCGCCGACCTCGCCAGCCGCTACGTGTGCCGGCTGCTGGCCCACATGGACCGAACGGGCTGGCGCGTCGCGATCCCCACCCGCTCCCGACGGATTGGTCGAGCAGCCGCTGCTGCCACTCACTCCGGCTACGTGCGACGTGCAGAGGACGAGCTGCCCCACCAGGGGGACCGGGCGCCGTGGCTGATGCGCCAGAACTACCTGCTCGACCGTCGCGACATGCTCCGCGGCGACGTCACCGAGTCGATGGCCTTCCGCTGATCTCGCCGTCGCCGAGCCGCAACCGGTCGGACAGCTCCCCAGCCGCAGCGAGGGCCTCGAGGCGGCCCATGACGCGCTCATGGACCGACCACGGGCTGATCGTGTTGACAAAGATCTTCGTCCCGCCCTCGAAGCCCGCGAGCGTCGAGACCCGCCACTTGAGCACGGCGCGCAACGGCATCGGCAGGTCGAGCGAGGGCGGTCGGTGGTGCCACTCCTCGTTGCTCGGCACCTCGACCCCGCTCGCCGCGTGGCAGGCGTGCAAGAGGTCCGAGAAGTCCCGACGCTCGTCGACCGACAGCTCCCACGGGCAGCGGTCCGCCACGAGAGAGTGCACCTCGAGCGACGGGTACCGGTGCCCGATGCCGACGAAGGCCACCGCGGTCGCAGTGCGGCCGACGACCAGCCCCTGCGTCGCGGCATACTCGTGCCCCCACCGCGCGGTAGAGGTCTGGCTCCAGGACCACCTGCTCCGCCTCACGCTCGAGCTGGGCGCCGAGCTCGTCGATGGCGACGACCTGCTTGTGCAGGTGGTCGAAGGAGGCGCCCGCCGGCTGGAGCCAGTTCTGGAACACGCTGACGTAGCGGGCGTGCTCGTTGTCCCGATAGAGGCCCTGCATCGCAGTGATCGTGAACTCGACGTACTTGCAGTGCTCCTCGGGCGTCAGCGTGCCCGAGCCGCGCAACAGCGAGTCGTCCGCGCGCCGTCGACGAAGTGGCGGCGGGCGACGACGACCTGGTGGTTGCCGGCGAAGAGCCCGACCGCCTCGCGCTCGAGGTCCTCCTCGTCCAGCGGCTCGTCCAGCGACCCGGCGCCCCCGCGGTCCGCAGCCCGTGCAGCCATCCGGATGCGGGCCAGCGCGCGCCACGTGCTCGCGCCCGGCTGGTGTCGCCAGATAGGTACGCTGGTGGGCCCGCATGGCCTCGGCGTCGGCTGCCAGCCGTGGACCAGGTGCCAGTAGTCGAACGAGAGGATCTCGAAGAGGTTCGGCACCAGCCGGAACTCCGCAGGGCTCGCGTCAACCGACTCCTCGGCGGTCAGGCCGACCATCTCACGCCAGCCACTGGGCGCGTTTGCCTCACGGACGAGCCGCGCAATCTCGGGGGTCGTCTCGAGCGCTCGACCCGGGCAGAAGGCGCAGTTCCGGTCGCTGTCCGCGGGGTCGATCGGCAGCGGGGCACGGCTCGTGCGGCCCATGGGCCGACGCCCTCGGCCCGGGCAACGTCCACACCTTGGTGCCGGTGAAGGGGTTGACCTGCTTGATGGTCCCGTCGGGCAGTCGCGTCAGCGGCTCGATCACCCGGCCAGCGTAGGCCGCGGTTGGACGTAGCCGAGGTCACAGCCCGCCGCCCATTGGCCCCGACTACTGTCCCGTACATGCGAGCAGCCAGAGTCACCGTCCTCGAAGGGCCTGCGGCCGTCACCGTCGAGGAGGTCGAGGAGCCCAGCCTCGAGCCCGGCCACGTCCTCGTCGACGTCCACGAGGCCGGGCGTCAGCTTCCCCGACGTGCTCATGAGCAGAGGGCCTCTACCAGATGCGCCCGACCTGCCCTTCGTCCCGGGCGCCGAGTGCGCCGGCGTCGTGCGCGAGGCCGGTGCCGAGGCAGCGCCTTCCGGCCGGGCGACCGCGTCGCGGCCTTCCCGGTCCTCGGCGCCTTCGCCGAGACGGTCGCCGTGCCCGAGGCGATGGTCTTCCCGCTGCCCGACGGCGTGCTCGTTCGAGGCCGGCGCCGCGCTGCCGATGAACTACCTCACCGTCCACTTCGCCCTCGACCCGCCGCGGTCACCTCGAGCGCGGCGAGGACCGTGCTCGTCCACGGCGCGGCCGGCGGCATCGGCACGGCCGCGATCCAGCTGGCCCGGGCCATGGACGCCCGCGTCATCGCGGTCGTCTCGTCCGACGACAAGATCGAGACCGCCGCGCGCCGGCCGGGGCGCACCACGTCGTCGCTCGCCGACGGGTTCCTCGCTCGGCGCAAAGGAGCTCACGGGTGGCCGCGGCGTCGACGTCGTCGTCGACCCGGTCGGCGGCGACCGCTTCACCGACAGCCTCCGCAGCCTCGCGCCAGAGGGTCGGCTGCTCGTCATCGGCTTCACCGCCGGACAGATCCCCGAGGTCAAGGTCAACCGGCTGCTGCTGAACAACATCAGTGTCGTCGGTGTCGGCGTGGGGTGCCTTCTGGATGCCCGAGCCCGAGCTACCTGCGCACCCAGTGGGACGCGATCCTCCCGCTCCTCGAGAGCGGGGCGCTCGCCCCGCCGATCGGCAGCGCGCCACCCGCTCGACGACGTCGCGGCTGCCCTGACCGAGATCGACGAGCGTCGCGCCCAGGGCAAGGTCACGCTGCACCGTCCGCCGAGGTGGGCGTGGGGCGTAGATTCTGTCGTATGCCGCTCAGCTCGCGTCCGCAGCGCCCCACGTCCCCCCGCCGCGTCCTCGTCACCGGCGCCGCCTCCGGCCTCGGGCTGGCGCTCGTGCGGGCCCTCGTCGCGCGGGGGGACCAGGTCTCGCGACCGACGTGCAGGCCGACCGGCCCGACGGCTCCCGCCGGCGGCGGCTACCTGCCCCTCGACGTCCGCAGGACGACGCGTGGGACGCAGCGCCCTCGCCCACGTGCGCGAGACGTGGGGCGGGCTCGACCTGCTCGTCAACAACGCCGGCGTCGCGGCGGGCGGTCGCATCGACGTGGCGACGATGGACGAGTGGCACTGGATCGTCGACATCAACCTGCTCGGCGTCGTCCGCGGCTGCCGCACCTTCACGCCGCTCCTCAAGGAGCAGGGCAGCGGTCACATCGTCAACACCGCCTCCCTCGCCGGCCTGGTTCACGCCCCAGGCATGGCGGCTACAACACCGTCAAGGCGGGCGTGGTCGCGCTCAGCGAGACCCTCGTCGCACGAGCTCGCGCCGCACGGCATCGACGTGTCCGTCGTGTGCCCGTCGTTCTTCCGCACCAACCTCGGCGCCTCCTTCCAGGCGCCGACACCGAGATGGAGGACGGCGGGCAAGCGGATGGTCGAGCGGCTCGCAGCGCTCTGCCGATGAGGTCGCGGCCATCGTCGTCAGCGGGATCGACGCCCGCCGCGACATCATCCTCACCGATCGGGATGGCCAGATCGCTTGGCGTGTCAAGAGATTTGCCCGGCCGATCTATCGGCTGGCGATGCGTCGGGCTGGAGCTCGGATCGCCTCGTCAACCGTGCACTAGCTGGCGCCCCGCACCTTTCAGTCGATCTGCAGCTCGCGTCGGCGTCCCGCACGGTCGAGTGTGCAGTTCGCGTCGGCGGCCCCCGAGGTCGAGTGTGCAGTCCGCGTCGGCATCCCCGCATGGTCGAGTGTGCAGCCCGCGTCGGCATCCCCCGAGGTCGAGTCTGCACTTGCCTTCTGCTCCTGCGTGATGCAGTTGGGAGCTGGTGAGTGGCACGAAGTGCACACTCGACGAGGACTCAGCCCGGCGGGGACTGCACACTCGACGAGGACTGAGCCGGGCGGGTACTGCACACTCGACGAGGACTCAGCCCGGCGTGGAGTGCACACTCGAGTGAGTGGGGGGTGGCGGGAAGTGCACACTCGAGTGGGACTGTGGGTGTGCTCAGGGGCTGCGGCGAAGGTCGACGTGGGCCGGAGACTCGGCGCCGAGCACGCCGCGGAGGCTCGCGGCGATCAGGTCAGCGGCGTCGGCTGACTCCGACACGTCGAAGGTCGCGGAGAGATGAGGGTCGTCGCCGTCGGGCTCCCAGCCCAGCGCGGCCAGGGTCTGCAGCTGGCGTGCCGTGAGGTCGGTGATGCCTTCGAACTCCGCGTCAGCGATGCACTCGAGGGCGAGCAGGCCCTCGATCGGCCGGGCCTGGAGGAAGACGTCGGGAACGGGCGGGGGCGGCGGTGGCGGTGTGAATGCCCGGCGCCACCCTCTGCGTGCCTCACGCCTCTCCTCTGCGACCACCGCCCCCGAGTCGACGTGGACGACGAACGTCAGCCAGTCGCCCGGACCGAACTGCTCGAGTTCCCTTGCGACACGGGCCCTCCACGCCTCCCACGTCTCATCGGTCGCGTCCGTGCTGTCCACTGCGGCGGTCAGGTCGGGTCGAGTGCCCGCACATCCACGACCGCCGTCTCGAGCAACCGGCGCAGGTGCTCAGGGATCGGCGTGGGCCGGCGTGTGTCGGCGTCGATCTCGACGTGGACCCAGTAGCCCAACGCCTTGGGTGGGCCGTCGCCTACCTCGGCAATTTCCGGGTCGACGAACAGTCCCAGCTGGTACGTGACGCTGCTCGTCCCCAGCCGCGTGATGCGCAGGCCGACGATGAGAGGCGTGGGGAAGGCGACCTCCGAGTAGAACGTGCAACTCGACTCCGCAACGACACCCTGGGTCGGATCCGTCAGCGGGTCGATGGTGACGTGCTCGACCTGCCATCCGTTGATCGCAGAGTCGAACAGCTCGTAGTACACGGCGTTGTTGAGGTGCCCGTACATGTCGTTGTCCGACCATCGAGTGGTCACGGGACGGTGAACCGGGAAGTCTGAGAGAGTCAGAGAGCGCGGATCGACCACCTGACCATCCTGCCCGACGACGGGCCCGTTTGGCCGCGTAACCTGCATTCATGTCCACCTGGATCGTCTTCCTCCGGGCCGTCAACGTCGGTGGACGCGCGTATCCGATGGCGGAGCTGCGCGCCGTGCTCACCCAGGCGGGATACGGCGACGTCGAGACGCACATACAGACGGGGAACGTCCGTTTGACCAGTCCGGTTCGGTCTAGGGCCAAGCTCGAGACCGCGCTCGAGGACCTCTTCGAGGCGGATCGTGGCTTCTCGGTGGCCACTGTCGCGCTCACCCCGGGAGAGCTGACCCAGGTGGCAGCCGACGCCACTGTCATCGCGGAAGCGAGCCCAGCGGCATACGGCCATTATGTGAGCCTCGTGAAGTCGGCCCCCGCGGCGGCGGCTGCGAAGCGGGTGGAGGCGCTTTCTCGTGATGGTGAACGGATCTACTTGCGCGGCAGGGCGGTTCACTTGCTCCTCGACATTCCCTATGGCACGGCAAAGGTGTCCAACGCAGCCATCGAGAAGATCCTTGGGCCGGCCACGAATCGAAATCTCAAGGTCATCACCGCACTTGCCGAGAAGTGGGGCTGACTCGCCATGCACGTGGAGGTCTGATGAAGAAGATCGGTTTCCTGTCGTTCGGGCACTGGACGCCCTCGCCACACTCGCAGACGCGGTCGGCGGCCGATGCGCACCTGCAGTCCATCGACCTGGCGGTTGCGGCCGAGGACCTCGGTGCGGACGGCGCGTACTTCCGGGTCCACCACTTCGCGCGCCAGCTCGCCTCGCCGTTCCCGCTGCTCGCGGCCGTCGGAGCACGGACAAACCGGATCGAGATCGGCACCGGCGTCATCGACATGCGCTACGAGAACCCGCTCTACATGGCCGAGGACGCCGGTGCTGCGGACGTCATCTCCGGTGGGCGACTGCAGCTGGGGATCAGCCGTGGATCGCCCGAGCAGGTCATTGACGGCTTCCGGTACTTCGGGCACGTGCCGGCCGAGGGCTCGGATGCGGCGCCCATGGCGCGCGAGCACGCCCAAGTGTTCCTCGAGCTCCTCAAGGGTGAGGGCTTCGCCGAGCCGAACCCGCGGCCGATGTTCCCCAACCCGCCCGGCCTGCTGCGCATCGAGCCGCACTCGCCCGGGCTGCGCGACCGCATCTGGTGGGGAGCCGGCACGCGGGCCACGGCGGAGTGGACGGCCGAGCTGGGCATGAACCTCATGAGCAGCACGCTGCTGACCGAGGACACGGGCGTGCCGTTCCACCAGCTCCAGGCCGAGCAGATCCAGCGGTTCCGGGACGCGTGGAAGGCCGCGGGTCACGAGCGCGAGCCGCGAGTCTCCGTGAGCCGGAGCATCTTCCCGATCGTCAACGAGCAGGACCGGCAGTACTTCTTCCGCGAGTCCGGCAGCCAGGACCAGGTCGGTCAGCTCGAGGGCGGGCTCGCGCGGTTCGGCAAGACCTACGCCGACGAGCCCGAGCTGCTCGTCGCCGCCCTCGCCGAGGACGAGGCGATCGCAGCCGCCGACACGCTGCTCCTGACGGTCCCGAACCAGCTCGGCGTCGACTACAACGCCCACGTCATCGAGAGCGTTCTGACCCACGTCGCCCCGGAGCTCGGGTGGCGCTGAGCCGGTGGATGGCCATCGAGAGTGTCGGGTGGCCCGCCTAGAGTCGGTCGCATGGCGTGGAGCGTGGGTCGGGCGACGTGGGTCGGCGACCTCTCCGATCCGGAGATCGCCCAGCAGGTCGGCTCCCGCACCTTCGACCGGGGCGTGGCCTACGCGGCCCAGCACCGCGTCCGGTCGCTGGCGGCGCGTCCCGAGGGGATGATGCTGCTCGGCACCGTCGAGGGCTCCGGCTCGGAGACCTACCAGACCATCATCGAGGCCAGGCCGCACCCGAAGGGCCGGGCGCCGCTGTGGTCCGGCCGGTGCAGCTGCCCGGTCGGATCGGACTGCAAGCACGTCGTCGCGCTCCTCCTGCTGGCACGGGACGTCGCCAGCGGCAAGGAGCCGCCGGACCTCGTCAGTGACGCCGGTGTGCCCGCTGCCGGCGCTGAGGCGATGGTCGGGGGCGGGGCGATGACGGCCCCGTCCGGGCCGCTCGGAGGCACATTGGGCGGACGTGCTCGGGCACGTGCGACCGCGAGGGCGGGATCGGGAGGTTCCGGCGGCTCCGGAGCCGCGCGGGGACCTCATGCCCGCCGGGCTCTTCGTCGACGCGATCTACCGGAGCGGTGGCTGGCAGAAACAGCCGGAGATCGGCTATGGGCTGCGGGCCACGCGCCGGACCCGCACCGGTTCGTGGCACCAGAGCCTGACGTGGCACGACGCGCTCCCGCAGTGGCGGTCCGGCGTCCGCTACCTGCCCGAGCACGAGCGGATCCTGACCAGGTTGCGGGACGAGGCGCGCAGGGGATCCGGAAGCACGACGTACTTCACCGCAGCCGCCCCACTCAACCTCGACGCGAGTCCGGAGGTGTGGCCGCTGCTGCGCGAGGCGCGTGACGCCGGGATCGCCCTGTTGCCCGGCGAGGGCGTCGCGGGCCCGGTGCGGCTCCTCGACGAGCCGGCCGAGCTCGTCCTCCACGTGCTCAAGGCCGACGACGGCTCGGGCGACCTCGTCCTCAGGGTCACGACCGAGGGCCTGCCGGATGACCTCGTCGGCGAGGTCCTGCACATCGGTGACCCGGTGCACGGTCTCGTCATCGAGGGTGACGACGGCGCGCTGACGCTGGTAGCCCTCGAGCAGGATCTCGGCCTCGACCGCAACGCGGTCAGCCAGGCCCTGGCCGGCCTGCGGGTGCCGGCCGAGGAACGATCCCGGTTCCTCACGACGGCGGTGCCCGGGCTGCGTGACCACGTCAGGTTCCGGTCCGACATCCCACTTCCCGCCCCGAAGGGCCAGCCCGACGAGCTGCCGGAGCGCGTTCAGGTGCACGTCCACGTCGTCGGTGACGTGCCGGGCGAGCTGCGCCTCGATCTGGGCTTCGCCTACGACGGGCGCCCGCGGCCCTTCACGACGGAGCGGTTCGGCGGGGCGGTCCGGGACCGAGCCGCGGAGCGGGTCGCTGTCGAGGGCGCAACCTCGGTGCACGCTGTCCGGGGCGCCACCTGGCGTGACTCGACGGGGTATCTGCATCTGGCAACTCACTTGGAGCTCAAGGGAGTCGACGCTGCAAGGTTCGTCACCGAGCAGCTCGAGCAGCTGGAGGCAGACGAGCACGTCGTCGTCGCCGTCGAGGGCGAGCTGGCTACCTATGAGGAGGTGACGAGCGCCCCCGTGATCCGGATCGGCACGGACGACCAGGAGCGTGACGGCCACCGGGTGCGGCGGGTCGACGACGGGCCGACCGACTGGTTCGACCTGCGGGTCTCGGTCGAGGTCGCCGGTGAGGAGGTCCCCTTCGAGCCGCTCTTCGCGGCGCTGGCTGCGGGGGATGAGGTCATGCTCCTCGACTCCGGAGCCTGGTTCCGTCTCGACCGACCCGAGCTGCGCCGACTCAAGGAGCTCATCGAGGAGGCGCGCGAGATCGCCGACCCCGAGTCAGGTGGGCTGCGCCTGTCCGCCGCACCACGTCGACCTGTGGGAGGAGCTCGTCGCCCTCGGCGTCGTCGACCATCAGAGTGCGCGGTGGGCGGCGAATGTCGCGGCGCTCGGCGCCGAGCTCGCCGCTGGGCCGCCGCCGAGGTGCCGACAGACCTGCACGCCACGCTGCGGCCCTACCAGCTCGAGGGTTACCGCTGGCTCGCCCGGCTGTGGGATGCACGGATCGGCGGCATCCTCGCCGACGACATGGGCCTCGGGCAAGACGCTGCAGGTCATCGCCGCCCTCGCCCGGGCGCACGAGCGGGGCGAGCTCGGCAGCCGGGGTCGGTCGCCGCTCAGGCCGCGGACCGGTCCTCGTCGTCGCGCCGACGAGCGTCGTCGGCACGTGGCTCGGCGAGCTCGACACCTTCGCGCCGCACCTGCACGTCGTCGCCGTCGACCGCGACGAGCCGCAAGCGCGGGACGCCCGCTCGCCGAGGCCGTCGCGGAGCGCCGAGGTCGATCGTCACGTCGTATGCCGTCCTTCGCCTCGACGACGCGGCCTTCCACGCGTCGGTGGGGTGGCGTCGTCCTCGATGAGGCGCAGTTCGTCAAGAACCGCCAGGCCAAGACGCACGTCGCCGTGCGCCGGCTCGGGGCACCCTTCACCCTCGCCGTGACCGGCACGCCGCTCGAGAACTCCCTCATGGACCTCTGGGCGCTGCTGTCGCTCACCGCGCCCGGGCTCTACCCGCGGCCCGACGTCTTCACCAAGAACTACCGCAAGCCGATCGAGTCGGGAGCGCGGCCCGAGCTGCTCGACCTCGCTGCGCCGCCGGATCCGCCCCCTGATGCTGCGCCGGACCAAGGAGCAGGTCGCGCTGGACCTGCCGCCCAAGCAGATGCAGGTGCTGCCGCTCGACCCCGCACCCGGTCCACGGCCACATCTACGACCAGCACCTCCAGCGCGAGCGGCAGCGGGTGCTCGGCCTGCTGGGTGACCCGGAGGCCAACCGCGTCGCGATCCTCGCGTCGCTCACTCGGCTGCGCCAGCTCGCCCTCGACCCGGTCCTCGTCGACGACGCACATCACGGCAAGGCGACCGCGGCCAAGGTCGACTTCCTCGTCGAGCAGCTCAAGGAGCTCGCGGCCGAGGGACACCGGGCCCTCGTCTTCAGCCAGTTCACCGGTTTCCTGCGCATCGTCGAGCGGGCGCTGGCGGCGGCGGGTCTGCGCACCTCGCTACCTCGACGGCTCGACACGGGACCGGCAGTCGGTCATCCGAGGCTTCCGGGACGGGGATGCAACGGCGTTCCTCATCAGCCTCAAGGCAGGCGGCTTCGGGCTGACGCTCACCGAGGCCGACTACGTCTTCGTCCTCGACCCGTGGTGGAACCCCGCGGCCGAGGCGCAGGCCATCGACCGGGCGCACCGCATCGGGCAGAGCCGTCCGGTCACCGTCTACCGGCTCGTCTCGGCGGGGACGATCGAGGAGAAGGTCGTCGCGCTCCAGGAGCGCAAGCGGGACCTCTTCCAGCGTGTCGTTGACGAGGGCGGTGCACTGTCCGGCGCCATCACGGCGGACGATGTCAAGGACCTGCTCGGGTTGCCGAGCTGACCAGGCGGAGACGCGAATCCCGCAGCCTGCCAGCCGGGCTCGCGTCAGCCGCTGTCGCTGGTGGCGATGCCGTCGATGAGCTGCTGGGCCAGCGCCCCGTACTCCCGCACCACCTCGCCCAGCTCGGTCTCCTCCGGAGCCAGCAGGCGGACCATCCGCGAGCCGGCAGCGAGGCCGATGAGGAGACAGGCAAGTTGATCGGCGCGTCGCCGTCCGGGCGCATCCGTGGTCGGGAACCGCTTGAGCATGCGCTCGCGGAACTCGGCCCGGGCCGCAGCAGGATCCGGTGCCCCGGAGATCAGGTAGAGGCCCCGCAGCCAGGGCTCCGCCACGTCGTCCGTGCGCCGGTCGAGCATTCGTCGGACGAGCAGCTCGCCGAGTCCGTCAAGGGGCTGGTTCGCATCGATCGGGGTCGGCTCCAGCGGTGTCGCGTCCGCGTAGAGCCGCTCCTTGCTGCCGCAGCACTTCATGACCAGGGCCGGGCTGACGCCAGCCTCGGCGGCGACCTCGCGGATCGTGGTGGCGGCGTAGCCGCGCTCGCCGAACAACCGTCGCGCAGCATGGAGGATGGCCTCGCGCGAGGAGCCGCTGCCGGGTGCCGGGCTGTCGGGCCGACCTCGATGGCCGAGAGCAGTCACGACGCCCGCTCCACGGCCTGCGGGATCCCCGTCACGATGTCGACATCGAGTGTGGCCGACGTGCTGCCGATCTGCACCGCGCGGGACCGGGTCCGGCCGGTGCCGTGGTCGACGACGGTGAGGACGTAGCGGCCCGGGGGCGGGAGCCCGATCTCGTACCTCCCGTCGGGATCGGCATGGGCGGTCGCGACGTACTCGCCGGAGTGCCGGATGAGCGACAGCATGACGGCCCCCAGCGGCATGCCGTCGTCCGTGACCCGCCCGCTGAGGAGCAGCCGGCGCGTCATGGTGATCGGCTCCAGGTCCCCCTGGCCGATCCCGACCAGGCCGGACTGGGGCGCCCAGCCGTCCGCAGAGGCGACGACGAGGTACCTGCCCGCAGACGGCAGCGCCAGGACGTACCGGCCCTCGTTGTCCGTGCGACCCCAGTCGACGTGCCGTCCGTCCGGGTGCAGCACCGTGACGACGCCCTGCCGGATCGGCTTGCCGGACCGGCTGCGCACCAGGCCGCGGACGAGCATCTCGGGCTGGCCGTCATCCGGCTGGACGGCGCCGCGCTTGCCGGCCGCAACGATGCCCGGCTCCGCGGCAACCTCCCCGGCAACTTCTTCGAGCACCGTGGGCCGGACGATGAAGGCGGCCACCCCGGCACCCGTGAGGGCTGCTGCGGTGCCGAGCCAGAAGACGAGCTGGTAGGCGCCGAAGGTCGGGATCGGAGCGCCGCCGACCTCCATGGTCAAACCGGAGAAGATCGCTGCCAGCACCGCGCTGGCGCTGGAGGTGCCGATTGCCCGGAGCAGGGTGTTGAGTCCATTGGCTGACGCAGTCTCGGTGATCGGCACCGACCTCATGATCAGCGTGGGCATCGCCGCGAACGCGAGGACCATCCCGACCGACGAGACGCCGGTGGCCACGACCACCTCGAGGAGCGTGGCGTGCAGGAAGCTGCGCATGACGAAGCCGGCCGCCATGACGATCGCGCCTGCGATGAGCATCGCCCGCGGCCCGAACCGCCGGATCAAGGTGGCGGCGACCGGCGACAACAGGACCATGAGGATGCCGTTGGGCAACAGGATGAGGCCGGTCTCGACGACGGACAGGCCGAAGCCGTAGCCGGACTCGACGGGCATCTGGACCTGCTGCGTGGAGCTGAGGAAGTTGGCGAACATGGCGAAGCCGACGAGGACCGACGCCACGTTCGTGAGCAGGACGGTGCGCCGGAGCGAGGTCCGGATGTCGACGAGAGGCTGCCCCGACCGGAGCTCGATCGGCACCCAGGCGGCCACCGTGAGCGTGGCGACCACGAGCAGGCCGAGGGTCCTCCGGTCGGCCCAGCCCCAGGCGCCCGCCTTGGACACGGCGAGGAGGAAGCAGGTGAGGGCCAACGAGAGCAACGCCGCACCGACGTAGTCGAAGCGGCCCCCCGCCCGGACCGTGGACTCCGGCACGACGAGGAGCACCGCGACGAGCATGACGACGGCGAAGCCGCCGGAGACGAGGAAGAGGGCATGCCAGTCGAAGTTGGACGAGATGACCCCCGCGAGCGGCATGCCGACGGCGCCGCCGATCCCGAGCGTCGCGCTCATCAGCGCGACCCCCGAGCCAACCTTGTCGGCGGGCAGGTGGTCGCGCATGATGCTGATGCCCACGGGGACAAGGGCCGTCCCGATGCCAGCCAGACCGCGGCCCGTGACGACCAGGGCGAGCGACGTACTCATCGCTGCCACAGCGGAACCGACGATGACCGACCCGAGGCAGACGATGAGCATGAGGCGCTTGCCGAACATGTCCGCGAGGCGGGAGACGATCGGCGTCCCGACCGCACCCGTCAGCAGGGTGATCGTGACCAGCCACGAGGCGTTCTCGCTCGTCGTGCCCAGGATCTCCGGGAACTCCGGGAGCAGCGGCAGGACGAGGGTCTGCTGCAGCGAGACGAGCGTCCCGCACAACGCGAGGACAGTGATGACCAGGCCCGTCGGCAGGCGGGCTCTCTCGCGCTGGTCGCGGGGCACGGTCGTCATGGTCGTCGTGGTCGTCGTGTGCTGGTCAAGGTCACTCCTGGAGCTGGGGGTGAACAAAAGTTCACCCACAACCTAACCGACCACCCACGGCGCGGTGACCCGATCACCCGGCTCAGCGGCATACGGCAGATCGGTTTGACTTCAAGACGGCTTGAGGACGAAGGATGCGGTCAGCGGGCACGTGACCCCGCGCGGACACCCTGTTTGGCCTGCTCAGGCGCGGCATAGAGTGGTCGGGGCCGGCAGGTCTTCGACGAAAGGAATGACAGTGGCTTACACGCTTCCGGAGCTGGACTACGACTACGCGGCTCTCGAGCCGCACATCAGCGCTCGCATCATGGAGCTGCACCACAGCAAGCACCACAAGGCCTACGTTGACGGCGCCAACGCCGCGGTCGCCAAGCTGGAGGAGCTGCGCGACTCAGGCGACTACGCCGCGGTCAACGGCGTCGAGAAGAACCTCGCCTTCCACCTCGGTGGCCACACCAACCACTCCGTCTTCTGGAAGAACATGAGCCCCGACGGCGGCGGCCAGCCCGAGGGTGAGGTCAAGGCGGCGATCGACGAGTACTTCGGCGGCTTCGAGAAGTTCCAGGCGCACTTCAACGCCAACGCCAACGCGATCCAGGGCTCCGGCTGGTCGATCCTCGCGTGGGACACCCTCGCCGAGCGGCCGCACATCATGCAGCTGTTCGACCAGCAGGGCAACATCCCCGTCGGCCAGATCCCGCTGCTCCAGCTCGACATGTGGGAGCACGCGTTCTACCTGCAGTACGAGAACGTCAAGGCCGACTACGTCAAGGCCTGGTGGAACGTCGTCAACTGGCAGGACGTCGCCGCAGCGCCTCGAGCGCGCCAAGCGCCACAAAGGGACTCATCATCTCGGCGTGACGCCCGCGGGGTGTCACTGAGTGCCAGACGCGCGCCAGGTCGCGCGTCTGGCACGCCGGGGCGACCCTTGCGCTCCCGCGGGGCGCGGGAGAATCATGGCTGGCACCCAGTCCCGTCGGTCAAGGAGGATTCATGAGCGTCTACCGGGTCACCGAACTCATCGGCACCAGCTCGCAGTCGTGGGAGGACGCGGCGGGCGTGGCGCTCACGCAGGCCCAGCAGACCCTTCGGGACCTCAGGGTCGCAACAGTCGTCGAGCAGGACGTCGCGATCGACGAGGACGGCTCGTTCCTGTACCGGACCAAGCTGCGGGTCTCCTTCAAGTACGAAGCCGAATAGGAGCCGGGCTTTCACGCCGGCGGGTCCACCGGCGTTGGCCGTATGCCGCTGGGCCCGCTCGTGGACGCACGTGCAGTCGATCACGCGGCTGGGTCACAATCGAGCCCATGGCGCTCACGATCAGGCCGGCCGAGCCGGACGACTTCGAGGCTGTCGGCGAGATCACGGTGCGGGCGTACCTCGACGGCGGACACCTGTCGGAGGACTCCACCTATCTCCAGACGCTGGCAGACGCCCGTGGTCGTGCCGAGGGCGCGGAGCTGTGGGTTGCCGCGGATGACGGCGGCAAGGTGCTCGGGACGGTGACGTTCGCGCCGCCCGGCACCGCCTTCCACGAGATCGCCCTGGCTGAGGAGGGCGACGTGCGGATGCTCGCCGTCGATCCGTCGGCGCAGGGACGCGGGATCGGCGAGGCCCTCATGGTCCGCTGCATCGAGCGCGCCCGCGCACTCGGGCTGCTGGGCCTCGCCCTGTCGACGCAGCCGTCCATGCGCGCGGCGCACCGGGTCTACGAGCGGCTCGGTTTCACCCGTGCGCCCGAGCGGGACTGGCAGCCGATGCCCGGGATCGACCTGCTCGTCTACCGCCTCGACCTGACCCAGGTCTAGACCGGCCTACCGGATGGGGTGGGGCGGGTCAGGCGGTCGATGACGCCGAGGAGCAGCGCCTCGCGCAGCTCCGGCGGCAGGGCGTCGAGCAGCGCGTTGATCGGCGCCATCCGCTCGGGGAGGGCGAGCGCACCCGAGTCGTCGGCGAGCCCGGCGACGGCGAGCAGGCCCGCGAAGGTGTCCTCGTCGAGGTGTTCGGGATCGACGGAGCTGGCTGTCGACGACGAGCTCCTCGGGCGGCGCCGTCGGACCGACAGCGACGGCCGCCGCGGTGGCCTCGGCGAGGTCCGCCGCGAGGCGCGCGATGGAGTCGGCCGTGGCGGCGCTGAGGGTGAGGTGCAGCGTCGCCGGGAGGTCGCGGAAGCGACATCTGCGGCTGGACGTACCACCCGCGCGCGAGCATCTCGTCGGCGATGGTGAAGACGTCGCACGTCTCGTCGGCCGTCAGCGCGAGCAGCGTCGAGTCCGGCTGCGGCGGCAACGGAAAGGCTCGGATGCCGTCCACCGCGCCTGCGAGCTCGAGCGTCGCCTGCGCGGGCTCGTCGGGCCAGGCGTCGCGTAGCCGTCGCTCGCCGATGTGGTTGACGACGGCCCACGCGGCGGCGAGCGGCCCACCGGACTTCGTCGACTGCATCGTCGTGTTGAGCATCGTGTAGCCGGGCCACCGGGCCGAGGCGAAGAGGTGGGTCGCGGCGCAGGGCGGCCGAGCGGTGGAGCAGGATCGAGACGCCCTTGGGCGTGTAGGCGTACTTGTGCAGGTCGAGCGAGATGCTCGTGACGCCCTCGACGGCGAAGGTCCACGGCCCTGGTCCGGCTCGTCGCGTCGCAGGTGGGGCAGCACCCAGCCGCCGATGCAGGCGTCGACGTGGCAGCGGACCCCGCGCCGCCGCGGCGGCTGCAGCGATCGGACCGACCGGGTCGATGACGCCGTGCGCGTAGGACGGGGCGGAGGCCACGACGAGCACGGTGTCGTCGTCGATCGCCGCGGCCATGGCGTCCGGGTCGGCGCGCTTCGTCTCGGGGTCGACGTCGACGAGGACCGGCTCGACGCCGAGGTAGTGCGCCGCCTTGTGGAACGCCGCGTGCGCCGTCGTCGGCAGCACCATGCGCGGCGCCGTGATCTCGGGACGGGCGTCGCGGGCGGCGAGCACGGCGAGCAGGATCGACTCGGTGCCGCCCGACGTGACCGACCCGGCGAACCCGTCGGCGCGTCGACGAGCCGGCCGGCGATGCCGACGAGGTCGTTCTCCATCCGCAGCAGCGACGGGAAGGCGGTGGGGTCGAGGCCGTTGGTCGACGCGAACGTCGCGAGCGCCTCGCGCCCGATCGCGTCCGCCGTCGGCCAGGCCCGAGTCGTAGACGTAGGCCAGCGTGCGGCCGCCGTGGGTCGGCAGGTCCCGTGCCTGCAGGTCAGCGCAGCGACCGCGCGCACCTCGATCGTCGTCCAGCGGTCGTCGGCGCGGTCATCGGGCGTCCTCCTGGTCCGAGCCGGGGAAGCGGCGCAGGGACCAGCAGGGCAGACCGCGACGAGGACGGCCGGCACGACGGAGAAGCCGAGCGCGATCGCGGTGAGCGCCGAGTCGGGCTGGGCGACAGCCGACCCCGCGTCGAGGACACGTAGCCGCCGAGAGCGAGCACAGCGGCATACAGCCGCGGGCCGAGCGCCAGGCCGAGCGTCTCCCCGGCGGTCCACACGCCGGTGTAGAGGCCGACGCGGGTCGCGCCGTCGGCGCTGTCGGCTCGCCACGTCGGGCAGCATCGCGATGCGGGAACATCTGGCGCGCCGGCGTAGCCGACGCCGACGACGGCGACGCACGGCGTAGACGACGCCGTGCGGCAGCGAGCGCGGCGAGCACGAGGGCCAGGGCGCCCGCCGCCGAGGAGCAGCGAGGCGAAGAGGTAGCCGCTCCTCTTGCCGCGCCGGTGCCGACGCGCTGCCACAGCGGGCGTGACGAGCAGCGCCGGCGCGACGAAGCAGACGAAGAGCAGGGTCGCGGACGCCGGGGCTGCCGAGAGCACCCAGCGCGACGTAGTCGACCCCCGCGAGCATCGCGCCCG
Source organism: uncultured Actinomycetota bacterium (assembly GCA_963826445.1). Taxonomy (GTDB): domain Bacteria; phylum Actinomycetota; class Actinomycetes; order Actinomycetales; family Dermatophilaceae; genus Intrasporangium. The sequence goes on along the minus strand of CAWGXD010000008.1, from coordinate 308,098 downwards.
GTGGCGAGCGCCTGCAGCGACGAAGGTCGTGAGCAGCAGCGCGGAACGGCCGATCCGACCGCGACGACCCGCAGCTGGTCGCCGAAGGAGCGCTCGGCCGGCGCCGCGTGCAGCGCCGGCGCGGTTCGGGTGCCGCGCCAGGCGCCCCACGCGCCGAGCGCGATGAGCGCCGCCGACGAAGAGGCCGACGGCGCGGTAGCCCCACTCGGGGCCGAGCGCGTCGCGGATCGACCGGCGACAGCGCCGCCGCTGACGAGGATCGCGAGCGCGAGGATCGCGACCCGCCAGGTCATCAGCCGGGTGCGCTCGTCGTAGTCGTCGGTCATCTCGGCCGGCATCGCGACGTAGGGCACCTGGAAGAAGGCGTAGGCCGTGGCGCAGGCGAGGAACACCACCGCCACCCAGGCGGCGCCCAGCCCAGACGGGGAGGTCGGCCCGGCGAAGAGCAGCGACGAAGCACGCCGGCCAGCAGCAGCCCGGCGCGGATGAGGAACGGCCGGCGCTTGCCGTCCGGGGTGCGTGCGAGCGGTCGCTGATCCGTCCGGCGATCGGGTTGAGGACGACGTCCCACGCCTTCGGGGCGAAGACGATGACACCCGCGACGCCGGCGGCGATGCCGATGCGGTCGGTCAGGTAGGGCAGCAGCAGCAGGCCGGGCACCGTGCCGAACGCGCCGGTCGCCACCGAGCCGAGGCCGTAGCCGCGGCGTACCGAGGGACTGAGCCCGGGCGTCGTCGCCGCAGTCATGTCCGCACCCTAGCGGGCGCGGGCGGTCACGCCGACGAGTCGCGGGTCGTGGATCGGCTCGATCCCGAGGAACCCGTGCCGGGCCAGCCCAGCGGTCGCCGCGTCGACAATGCGCGACGACTTCTGCGGGCCCCCACTGCCCCAGGCGAGCACGACGAGACCTCCCGGTTTGAGGACCCGGCGGCGACCATCCGGGCCGGAACGCTAGGTGGCGACACAATCGGCGCACCGCCCGAGCAGCGCCGCATGGCTCGTGTCGAGCTCGAACCCGAGCTCCTCGCGCATGATGCGGGCTGCCCCGTCGAGGACTCCGGGGGGCGCGTCCTGCACTCGCCCGCAGACGACACACTGCACGTGGGTGTGGCCATGGCCGTGTGGCTCGCTGTCGCCGGCGCCGTATGCCGCTGGGCTCGCTCCCGGTGCAGCCTCCGTCGCGGGGGTGGCGAGGTGGTAGACCGTGCCGGTGCCGCCGAGGTGCACGTGCGTGAGGACTCCGGCGCCGGTCAGGGCGGTGAGGGTGCGATAGACCGTCGCCCGATGAACGGACGGCTCCAGGGTCGAGACGCGTTCGCCGATGTGCTCGGCCGACAGGTGCTCCTCCGCCCGGTCGGCGGTGTCGATGACGCGTAGGACGGCCTGCCGGGCGGGCGTGATCCGTTCACCGAGCTGCACGAGCCGGCCCAGGGCCGCCTCCACCCGGTCGCTGTCCAGGTGCCCGTTCACCCATCCATTATCCGGGGGCCCGCGTCCTCGCACGAGGAGGGCACGGTGAACGAGCGGTCGGGTGCTTCACCACCGGGGAGCGGGTGTTGCAGGGTGGACCCCATGAGCGAGGAACAGAAGCAGCAGTTGCACAGGTACCTCACGAAGACCCGGGAAGCGGTGATCTGGAAGGCCGACGGGCTGTCCGAGTACGACGTTCGCAGGCCGCTGACCCGTACTGGGACGAACCTGCTCGGACTGATCAAGCACCTGTCGGTTGGCGAGGCCTGGTATTTCGGGCAGGTCTTCGACCGCCCCTTCGAGCCGCACCTGCCGTGGTGGGACGACGATGCTCGGGAAGGCGCCGACCTCTGGGTGACCGCGTCGGAGAGCCGCCAGGACACCCTCGAGACGTACCGGGCTGCGATCGCACACGCGGACGAGACGATCCGCACGCTTGATCTGGACGCTCGCGGGCACGTGCCCTGGTGGCCGCAGCCGGACGTCACGCTGCACGCTGTACTGGTCCACGTCCTGGCCGAGACCGCCCGCCACGCTGGACACGCCGACGTCCTGCGTGAGCAGCTCGACGGGCGCACCGGGTTGCGAGAGGACAACCTGAACCAGGAGCCGCACGACGACCAGTGGTGGGCCGACTTCCGCTCGCAGATCGAGTCCGCCGCGCACTCAGCTACGTCGACGTGAGCGACCAGCGAAAGTGCCCGCCCTCGTGCGGGGAGGACCAGCGCAGCAGGTGAGTGGGCTTCGTCAGTCTCGATGACGGATCACTCGGCTCCGCTCGCCTTCGCGGCGACCGGGCCCTGCTGCAGGATCCGGATGGGGTTCCCGAAGGGGTCGCGAATGCCCATGTCGATGCCATAGAAGTGCTCGGTGGGCTCCTGTTGAAGTCTGTGACGCCGCGCTCGCGGAGCGTGCTGGCGAGAGCGTGAGCGTCGTCGGTGAGGAAGACGAGGCCGCCCAGAGCGCCCTTGCTGATGAGCTCGCGGATGCTCCGGCGGTCGCTTCGTCGTGCAGCGGCGGGCCGGGCTGTTCCAGTGAGATCTCCGGTGGTTTCATCGCCTGGAACCCGCACGGTCAGCCAGCGATAGTCGCCCTGCCGCACGTCGTTGCCCTTCTCGAGCCCCAGCTTGGTGACGTAGAAATCGAGCGCCTCATCCTTGTCGAGAACGTAGATCGAGGCAACATTCAGCCTGGTGATCACAGCTTCCTCCTGTGTCGTTCGAGTGGGATGACTCGATCGTAGGAAGACGTCCAGCTGGGAGGCTTCTCCAAACTGCTCGATGCCGCCAGCGTGCGTCTCGGCCCATGCGAGCCGAGACCTCGCGGGTGGCAGACTCTCGCCCGTGCGCGCACTCACCAAGCTGACCGCAGGCCCCGGCCTCGAGCTCGTCGACCGACCCGAGCCCGCAGTGCGGCCCGGCGGACGTCAAGATCCGCGTCCTGCGGGCCGGCCTGTGCGGCACCGACCTGCACCTCGCCGGCTGGGACGACTGGGCGCAGTCGACGGTCAAGCCGCCGCTCGTCATCGGCCACGAGTTCTACGGCGAGGTCGTCGAGGTCGGTGAGGACGTCATGGGCGTCCCGGTCGGCGACCGGGCGTCCGGCGAGGGCCACATCGTGCTGCGGCGCGCTGCCGCAACTGCCGCGCCGGTCGGCGCCACCTCTGCATCCGCACCCAGGGCATCGGCGTCAACCGCGACGGTGCCTTCGCCGACTACGTCGTCATCCCGGCGAGCAACGCGTGGGTCCAGCCCGCCGACCTCGACCCCGACCTCGGCGCCGTCTTCGACCCGCTCGGCAACGCCACGCACACGGCGCTGCAGTGGCCGATGGTCGGCGAGGACGTCGTCATCACCGGGGCCGGCCCGATCGGCGTCATGGCTGCGGCGATCGCCCGCCACGCGGGTGCCCGCTACGTCGTCGTCACGGACGCGAGCGACTACCGCCTCGCGCTCGCGGAGCACGCCGGCGCCGACCTGACGATCAACGTGACGCGCGAGAGCCTCGCCGACGCGCAGGCCCACCTCGGCATGAAGGAGGGCTTCGACATCGGTCTCGAGATGTCGGGCGCCGCGCCGGCCGTCAGCGACCTCATCACCAACATGAACCACGGCGGCCGCATCGCCCTGCTCGGCCTGCCGCACGAGGCCTACGAGCTCGACTGGGGCAAGGTCATCACCCACATGATCACGCTCAAGGGCATCTACGGCCGCGAGATGTACGACACGTGGTACGCCATGTCGCAGATGATCGCGACGTCCGAGCGCTTCCGGGCGGCCGTCGACCCAGGTCATCACCCACCGCTTCCCCGCCGAGCAGTGGGAGGAGGCCTTCGAGACCGCACGCTCCGGCCAGTGCGGCAAGGTCGTCCTCGATTGGAGTTGACCGTATGCCGCTGAGCTCGCCAGGTGCCGACGTGCCCTCGGGTGCCGGGTCGGTTCCCGGAGGCGCGCCCCCGGCCGCTCGTGCTGTTGCACGGCCTGGGCCAGGGCCCGATCGCCTGGCAGGACTTCGTGTCGGCCCTCGGTGCCGGGCGGCCGATGCACGCCCCGTGGATGGTTGGACTTCGGCCGAAGGACCCGGTGGGCTTCGACCTGGGTGCGGCAGCCGCCGGACTCGCGGACGAGCTTGAGCTGCAAGGAATTCGGCGAGCAGACGTACTCGGGGTCTCGGTGGGCGCCTCTGTGGCCATGCGGCTGGCGGTCGAGCGGCCCGACCTGGTCGGCCGGCTCGTGCTGGCCGGGCCGCATCGTGCGGCCCTCCGCGGGTGCCCTGCGGATGCAGAAGCTCGCACTGCGGCTCATGCCGGAGGGCAGGCTGCTTGACCTGGGTGTCTCGCGGCCCCGGATGCTCGCCGTCTTCGACGCCCTGCGCGCGTTCGACGGACGGGATGCGCTCTCCCGGATCGCCGCACCGACGCTCGTCGTCGTCGGCAGTCGTGACCGGGCCGGCCTCGCCGCGGCGCGGCAGGTTGTCGATGACGTCGCCGGGGCGCGCCTGGAGACGATTGATGAGGGCAGCTCGCTTCTCAACGTCGACCGGCCTCGAGAGCTGGCCGAGCTGACCCAGGCCTTTCTCGACGGTGAGGGCTGATTCGCCCGATGGCACCCGAGAGCACCGTGCCGACGGAGGTCAATGCCAACGACGTCGTGGCCTTCCTCGTTGAGCTCGCAGCCCTGACCCTCATCGGACTGTGGGGCTACCGGGCCGGCGGGCCGCTCTGGGCCAAGATCGCTCTCGCCATCGGCCTGATCCTGGTCGCGTCGGTCGCCTGGGGGTTGTTCGCGGCGCCCCGAGCCCGGTTCCGGGTTCCCTGGGTCACGCTCCTGGTCAAGGTCCTCGTGCTCGGTGCTGCGGTCGTGGCCGGTTTCACCATCCTGCCGCTGGTGTGGGCGGTGGTGTTCGCGGCTGTCGTCGTGCTGAACCTCGTGTTCATGTACGTCGGCCCGTTCGCCCGCTGACTCGGAGTCGTCAGCTGGCCGCCCAGGTCCGCCAGGTGTCGATCTCGATGCGGATGACTGGTCCGGCCGGCCGTTCGTCCGAGTACTGCGCATACTTCGCCGCGAGGGCATCGAGTGCGGACCCTGTCTCCGGGTCGCCGCCGGCGCTGATCGTTGCATGGCCGTCAGCACGGACCCACCAGAGCCGCGTCCAGTCGTCGTCGTAGTGGTCCACGAGGAGACTCACGCGCGGGTTGGCCTCGATGTTGACCAGACGCCTCAGCCTCCGGGTCGACTTGGGCTTGGAGTCGACGGCGGTCCACACGACGTCGCGGTCCGGCTCGAGGACGAACACGACCGGGACGAGGTGCGGGCCGCCGTCAGGGGCGACGGTGCCGAGTCGGGCCACCCGGGCGGCCCCGAAACGCCGACGCAGCTCGGAGTCCACCGGGCCACGCTAACGGCAAACCAGCAGGTCCGGCTCCTACCGGACGAGCTGGGGGAAAGCGCCGATGAGGCCGTTACTGATGACGTCGGCCATGGCGAGGATGTGCTCATGGACGGCGTCGTAGTCGGCGACGCTGGCCGCGTAGTCCCCCGCGAGCTCGTGTGCGGCCTCGGCCAGGGTCTGGTCGAGGTGCGTCCGCATCGAGGCGCGCATCTCGGCCTGGGGCCAGAAGCGCGGATTGGCCTGCGCGAGGAAGTCCGCGATGTCGTCGGAGTTGGTGTACCAGCGATCCTTTGCGTCTGCGAAGGCCGCCGTGTCGCCGTCCTTGGCGGCCTGGAGCAGCTCGACGGCGATGGTGATGTGGTCATGCAGCAGCGCCGTCAGGGCGTTCCCGGCCGCCTCGCCGTAGAACGGCTTGATGGCATCACCGATGTCGACCTGGTTCTGGAGCAGTCGGGCCGCGGTGGGCCCGAAGCCGGGTTGTCCCTCCGCGGCGAAGGTGACGATCGCGAGACGCGTCCACGTCACGTGGTCCTCCCAGAGCTTGCGCATCTCGTCGTGAAGGGCCTGCTGCGCGGCCGTGCGGGGGCCTGCCGCGGCTCGGGCCCCGGCATGCACATGGGATGCCGCCGCCACGACGGGCTGGGCGTCCGCCCGGGGCAGGGTCCACGCGAAGAAGGCGCTGAGCAGCGCTACGAGCACGAGCGTCACGGTCCGCGTGACAGGCCCTCGGGCCGGGGTGGCTTCCATGGTCGGTCCTTCCGGTCGTCCCTGACGGGGGGTTCGTGTCCGGTCGCGATGACGTCCTTACCGGCCACCCGGAAGCACACCGGACAACGGGGCAGCAGATGCGGTAAGACGGTGGGGTGCGACGTACACGAACTCCGTATGACCACGAACATCGCGCACCCCAGGCAGCCAGTGGGCGCGAGCCCTCCGTGTTGCGGCTCCGGGCCGCCGGTCGACGTCGTCGAGTGGAGGCGATGCCGGCTCGTGGAGGCCGGCTTCGACGAGGAGCTGGCGCGGCGAATAGCGGCGGACCCTGCCATGGACGTCCACGCCCTGCTCGACCTCGTCGACCGCGGCTGTCCACCGGAACTGGCCGTCCGCATCCTGGCGCCCCTGTGACTGCGCCATGATCCCGGCCAAGGTCCCCGACGGCGACCCGATCACGCTCGCTCCCGCCGAGACCGTCGACCCTGCCGAGACCGTCGACCCTGCCGAGCGTGACTGGCTCGCGACGCTTGCCTCGACCGGGCCAGATCGCGACGTGGCCCTGCGGGACCTGCACCGCCTCCTCGTGGGGGCTGCACGGCACCAGGTGTGGCGCATGCGTGGCCTGCTGCCCGCCCTCGGCCCGGAGTCCTTGGACGACCTGGCCAACTGCGCGGCGGATGACGCGCTGACGGTGCTGCTGAGCAAGATCGGCACGTTTCAGGGTCGGAGCCGCTTCACGACGTGGGCCTACAAGTTCGCGATCCTCCAAGCCGCCAACGAAGTCCGACGTCAAGCGTGGTCGGTCCGCGAGGTCGAGCTGCGCGACGACGCCCCTGACTCGAGGATTCCCGGGCCGGAGGCGATCGCCGAGGCGACGGACCTCGCGCGCGCCGTGCGGCTGGCCATGCACGTCGCGCTGACCGGCTACCAGCGCCGGATCGCCATCGCCGTGCTCGTCGACGAGGTGCCGATCGACGTCCTGGCAGACCGTCTGGGCACGACCCGCGGTGCGCTCTACAAGACACTGCACGTGGCCCGGTCCCGGATCCGGACACATCTCATCGCGAGCGGCCACCTTCAGCCGAATCCCATCTCTCGAGGCACATCATGAGCAACCACCGAAGCCATCTCAGCGACGAGGCCGTCCGCGCCCTCACCTTGTCGACGGAGCCGTGGCTCTCCTGCGAGGACTGCTTCGAGCTCTCGGACGAGTTCGCCGAGCTGGTCCTGACCGATCCGGGAACGGCGGCGATGGCCCCGATGTTCGTCCATCTGCGCGCGTGCCCAGCCTGCGCGGAGGAGGCGGAGTCCCTCGTCGCCCTCGTGGCCGAGACCGCCGGAGTCGACGCCACCCCCGCCCTGGCCCGGCTCCACGCGGACCTCAGGAGCTGAACCGGACCGGACCCCTGAGACGGCCCGACGTCACCAGCGCGGGTGTCACGAAGTGCACAGTCGACGCTGGGGGTGGTCGGTCCGCCTCCGACAATCCAGCCGCGGTGCGGGTGTCGACGCGCTTTCGGCCGAAACCCTGCCGACGTCCCAGCCCCGGCGGGATTGTCGGAGGGCTGGGTACAAGACGAGCGGAACTTCCCCGGAGCCCCGTCCCCGGTCGAGTGTGCGCTTCCCGTCGGCCCTGTGGTTTTCATTTGGATGAATACCGTTCCTGCACAATTGAACTCGAAACCGCCTGCCCCTGTGCGCCGCGTCATGCAAACTCAGCCACGCAGCCAAGCCAACTCCTCGCGCGAAGCGAGCTGAGCGGCATACGCTGACGTCTGTCAAACGACCCACGGGCGAAGGACAGCGATGTACGGAACCGTCAAGGACGAGCTCGCAGCGACCCTGCAGGAGATCAAGGACGCCGGCCTCTACAAGAATGAGCGGGAGCTGACGTCGCCCCAGTCGGCGCACGTCACGACGCTCAAGGCGGACGCGCTGAACTTCTGCGCCAACAACTACCTCGGCCTGGCCGACGACCCCGGCGTCATCGACGCGTCGAAGAAGGCGCTCGACGAGTGGGGCTTCGGGATGGCGTCGGTGCGCTTCATCTGCGGCACCCAGACGCAGCACACGACGCTCGAGCGAAAGATCTCCGACTTCCTCGGGACGGAGGCGACGATCCTCTACTCGTCGTGCTTCGACGCCAACGGTGGTGTCTTCGAGGTCCTCTTCGGGGAGCGGGACGCCATCATCAGCGATGAGCTCAACCACGCGTCGATCATCGACGGCGTCCGGCTGTCCAAGGCCATGCGCTACCGCTACAAGAACGCCGACATGGCCGATCTGCGCGCCCAGCTCGAGGCGGCCGACGCGGCGGGTGCCAAGCGCAAGGTGGTCGTCACGGACGGCGTTTTCTCGATGGACGGCTCCTATGCGCCGCTCGACGAGATCTGCGACCTGGCCGACGAGTTCCGGGCGATGGTGCTCGTCGACGACTCGCATGCGGTCGGCTTCGTCGGCGAGGGTGGTCGCGGGACGCCGGAGCTCTTCGGCGTGCAGGACCGCGTCGACATCATCACCGGCACGTTGGGCAAGGCGCTCGGCGGGGCCTCCGGCGGCTACGTCGCGAGCCATCAGGAGGTCGTCGACCTGCTGCGCCAGCGCTCGCGGCCCTACCTATTCTCCAACTCCGTCGCTCCAGCAGTCGTAGCGGGCTCAATGGCTGCGATCGACCTCATCGAGGCCTCCGGCGACAAGCGCGAGGTGCTCCGGCGCAACACCGAATTGTTCGACCGGCTCATGCGCGAGGCCGGCTTCGACGTGCTGCCCGGCACGCACCCGATCCGCCCGATCATGTTCCCCGGGGAGGACGGCGCGCGGCGGGCCACCGAGATCGCCGACCACATGCTCGAGCACGGCGTCTACGTCATCGCGTTCAGCTTCCCCGTCGTGCCGCGCGGAAAGGCGCGCATCCGCGTCCAGCTCTCGGCGGCCCATTCGGAGGACGACGTGCGCGCGTGCGTGGACGCCTTCGTGGCGGCGCGCGACGCGGTGGGCTGAGCGCGACCCATGAGCCGTATGCCGCTGGGCTCGCTCCCACGGACCGCGCCGGGTCGGGTTGGGGGCCTGGTCGAGAAGCTCACTCCGGGCTACTTCGCCCTGGTCATGGCCAGCGGCATCATCTCGGTCGGGTTGGAGCTGCGCGGTTTCCGGGTCCTTTCGTTCGCTCTCTTTGCGGTGTGCATCGCTGCTTACGTCGTGTTGGTGGCGCTGAACGTGTGGCGCTTCGCCGCCTACCGGCATGCGCTGGTCGACGACTTCAAGGATCCCAAGCGGGCCTTCGGCTTCTTCACCTTCGTGGCCGGCACGAACGTCCTCGGCACGCGGGCAGGGATTGAGGGCTGGTACACCCTGACGGCCTGGCTGCTCGTCGTCTCCGTCGCGGTGTGGCTCGTCCTGGGCTACGTCATCCCCTGGAGCGCCGTGCTCAGTCGCTCGGAGCGGCCGGCCGTGGCGCTGGCGAACGGCACCTGGTTCATCTGGGTCGTCGCCTCCCAGTCCGTCGCCGTGTCGGCGGCAGGTCTCGAGGTCGTCTTCGCGGCTGCACGGCCCTATCTGGCCATCCTCGCGGTGCTCTCGTGGTCCGTCGGGGTGTTCCTCTATGCGGCCTCGGCGATCATCGTCGCGCTGCGGATCATGCTGTACGAGCTGGACCCGAAGGACCTCGACCCGCCCTACTGGGTGTCGATGGGTGCCGTGGCGATCACCGTCGTTGCCGGCGCACGCATCGTCGAGATGGAGTCGGCGCCGATGGCGGACGCGGTGCGGGGACTGGTCGCGGGTCTCTCGGTGGTCTTCTGGGCCTTCGCGACGTGGCTCATCCCGGTGCTCGTCGCGGCAGGCGTGTGGCGGCACTACGTCCGAAAGGTGCCCATGACCTACGTCCCGACGCTGTGGAGCATCATCTTCCCGCTCGGGATGTATTCCGTGGCGGGAATCTACCTGGGGCGGGCGGACCGGCTGCCGATCGTCGAGGCCATCGGCTCGAACTGGTTGTGGGTCGCCCTTGCGGCATGGGTCATCGTCTTCGTGGCAATGGTCCGCAGCGTCAGCCGAGCCCTGCTCACCGACCGCCGCCGCCCCCGATCCTGATCGGGTGGGCAACCTCCCGGGCCTGCGCGCGGCTTCCCCCGCAACACGCCCGGCACCTCGGAACTCACCAGTGCTGCTTCAGGGGTGCGAATCGAGGTTCCGGGCGTGTTGTCCCCCGCTGTTCGAGATCAGCCCGTCTCGGGGTGGAGCTCGCGCCTACTGGCGAGGGATGTCGTGCAGCCAGGGGCGGCTGAGGTCGAACGAGCGGCCGGAGATCTCGTCGACCTCGATGGCAACGACCACGGACTTGGGGCTGGGCGCCCAGGGTCGGATCGGGAGCTGCTCGATGATGTATCGGTCCTGGCCCTCGAGGATGGTGGCCCGGCCCCTGATGATGACGCTCGTCGCTCGCTCATCGACGACCTCGTCGACCTCGAACGCGACGTCCCTGTTCGCGGTGACGCCGAAGAGCTTGCTGCCCTCGCTCGTCATGAAGATGATCCGGTTGTCAGTGTCGACGGCGTAGTTGATCGGCGTGATGTGGACGTCCCCCACCAGGTGGAAGGCGAGCCGGCCGAACTCGCGCGCTCGCAGGAAGTCCCACGACTGCTCGGGGTGCAGGACGTGCATGGGCCCTTCATCGTCGAAGTCGTACATGTGAGCCTCCCTCGTTGGCGGGTACAACTCCCGGTAACTCGGTACTACCTATCGTAGTAGGCCTTGTGGGATCCGCCCCTGCCGTGCGAGGTGGATCACCGCACTGCTCAGCAGCCTACTGAGCAGTGCGGCATACCGAGCCTCGGCGCATGAGTGGGATTGACTATGCCCATGGACTTCTACAGCTCCTACGCGCACGGGTTCGCCCGAGTGGCCGCCTGTACGCTCCCCGTCGCAGCCGCCAACCCGGCCCGCAACGCGGATGAGATCATCGAGCAGGCGCGGGCGTGCAGCGAGGAAGGGGTGGCCCTGGCCTCCTTCCCGGAGCTGTGCCTCACCGGGTACTCGATCGACGACCTCTTCCTCCAGGACGCCCTCCTCGACGCCACCGAGGAAGCGCTCGCACGGATCGTCGAGGCGTCGGCCGACCTGCTGCCCGTCATCGTCGTGGGAGCTCCCCTCCTCAAGGGGTCACGCGTCTTCAACTGTGCGGTGATCGTCCATCGCGGCGCCATCCTCGGGGTGGCCCCCAAGGCCTACCTGCCGACCTACCGCGAGTTCTACGAGGCGCGGTATTTCGCGTCCGGAGACGACCAGCGGGGCGAGACGATCGAGGTGGCCGGATGGAGCGTGCCGTTCGGCACCGACCTGCTGTTCCGGGCGACCGATCTCGAGAGCTTCGTCCTCGGGGTGGAGGTGTGCGAGGACATGTGGATCCCCGTGCCGCCCAGTGCGGAGGCAGCCCTCGCGGGGGCGACCGTCCTCGTCAACATCTCCGGTTCCCCCATCACCGTCGGTAGGGCCGAGGACCGGCACCTGCTCAGCCGCAGCGCCTCCTCCAGATGTCTGGCCGCCTACCTGTACTCGGCCGCAGGCGAGGGGGAGTCGACCACCGACCTCTCGTGGGACGGGCAGACGATGATCTACGAGCACGGCCAGCTGCTGGCCGAGACGGAGCGGTTCCCCGAGGGATCCCGCCGGTCCGTTGCCGACATCGACCTCGACCTGCTCCGGCAGGAGCGCATGCGGATGGGTACCTTCGACGACAACCGGCGCACCCATGCAGAGCGCGTCTCGGACTTCCGGACCGTCGAGTTCGAGCTCGGTCCGCCGACCGGGGACATCGGGCTCAAGCGCAAGATCGACCGCTTCCCGTTCGTGCCGGACGACGAGGACCGCCTCGCCCTGGACTGCTACGAGGCGTACAACATCCAGGTGTCAGGGCTCGAGCAGCGTCTCCGGGCGATCGGCCAGCCGAAGATCGTCATCGGCGTGTCGGGGGTCTCGACTCGACGCACGCCCTCATCGTCGCGGCCAAGGCGATGGACCGGCTGCGGCGGCCGCGCACGACATCCTCGCCTTCACGATGCCGGGATTCGCCACCTCGGCGCACACGAAGAACAACGCGATCCTGCTCATGGAGGCGCTGGGCGTCACGTGGGAGGAGCTCGACATCCGGCCGGCCGCGACGGAGATGCTGCGGGCGATGGGGCACCCGTTCGCGCGCGGTGAGGAGGTCTATGACGTGACCTTCGAGAACGTGCAGGCCGGGATGCGCACCGACTACCTCTTCCGCATCGCGAACCAGCGTGGCGGCATCGTCCTCGGCACCGGCGACCTGTCCGAGCTGGCCCTCGGTTGGTGCACCTACGGGGTGGGGGACCAGATGTCGCACTACGGGGTCAACGCCGGAGTTCCCAAGACCCTGATGCAGCACCTCATCCGCTGGGTCGTGTCGTCCGGTCAGTTCGAGGAGCACGTCGGGGAGACGCTGATGTCGATCCTCGCCACGGAGATCACGCCTGAGCTGATCCCGACCAAGGAGGGTGAGCAGCCGCAGTCCACCCAGGCCCAGATCGGGCCGTACTCCGCTCCAGGACTTCAACCTCTACCACCTGCTGCGGTGGGGCTCTCGCCCCTCGAAGGTCGCATTCCTGTCGTGGCACGCCTGGCACGACGCCGCGGCCGGCGACTGGCCCGCCGGCTACCCGGCAGCCGAACGCCTGTCCTACGACCTCGCCACGATCCGACGCTGGCTGGAGGTGTTTCTGCGGCGCTACTTCGCCAACCAGTTCAAACGGTCGGCCCTGCCCAACGGGCCCAAGGTCGCGGCCGGTGGTTCGCTCTCCCCCCGGGGTGACTGGCGCATGCCATCGGACGTCTCCGCCGCGACATGGCTCGACGAGCTCGACGCCAACGTCCCCGAAGCCTGAGGGTCACACGCGCATCACTCGTGGGTCACTCGTAGAGCACGTAGTCGACGGTCGGTTTGAGGGCGAGCACCTGGGCGGGCGTCATCAGCGGCCCGAACTCGCCGTCCTCCTCGAAGAAGAGCTTGAAGCCCACACGCATGCCCTTGGGCAGCTTGGTGGTCAGCTTGCGCCACGTGTCCTCCTTCATGGCTCGGCTGCCGATGCCGTCGACCGACTTGATGAGGGCCACTCCCGTGCGGCTCTTGATGACCTCCTCATTGCGGATGATGTTCGGAGCGAGCTCGTGGACGACGACGACCTTCTCGGGGAGCTGGTGACGAGCCACGAGTGAGCCGACCCACGCCGTGACCTCGTTGATTTCGCGGCCGGTCGTGTGGCCGAAGACGCGCATCGGGACCTGACCCGGCTTCATCGCCCACTCCGGGTCGAGGGCCAGGCCCACGTCCGGCTGCTGCAGCCACTTCTCGTACGCCTTGACCTCGTCGAGGAAGGTGGCCCGGCCGGGCTGGATGCCGAGCAGGAGGATCGCCTTGTGTCGACGTGCGGCGGCGAGGTGTTCCTGAATCACCTTGTCGGACAAGCGGGTGCGCCACTTCCCGTCACGGCCGGCGGTTCCCTGCACGATCGTGCTCAGCAGCTCCAGCACGGGCTGTGGCGTTCGGGCAGAGGCGAACGCGCCTGCGCGCTTCTCGAGCTCAGCGATGCGGTCGTCGAGGTCGCCGACGCCGAGACGGCCGAGCGCGGGAGATCCAGGGGCGCCCGCGTAGCCGACGAGGCGGTAGTGGGGGAAGAGGGTCCGGCCGCCGCGAGGCAGCTCTGCGAGACCTGCTGTCGTCGTGCTGGGCGTCGCGGCCGTGGACGGAGTCCCTGTTGGCGTGGTACTCGTGGTCTGCGCCGCGAACGACGTTGGGGCCGCCGGCATGCCGTGCGGCGCCAGCTCGGGCGCCTGACAGGCTCCCAATCCGATCACCGCGGCCACGACACCCGCGGCGCAGCACCGTAGTGGCCGCGTCGTCGAGTTCACGGGTCGCTCCCTCGGTTGACGTCAAGACCAAACCCACCATAGGCCGTATGCCGCTGGGCGGGCTTCCGTGCGTCCGTGCACTGAGCACGTGCCTGGGACGGCTGGAGACGCTTACCCACCGCGGTCGTCTTGCTACGGTCGTGGAATGACTGAGCAGCCTGACAAGTCCTCGATTGCCCAGCGGGCCGAGCTCCTCCCGGAGGAGCAGGTGGCTGGCAGCGATGACGCCGAGGCGCAGGCGGAGGCGATCCTGGAGGAGTCGGACGAGCGGACGGAGCGCCCCGAGAAGACCCGCCGGGAGTCGACACAGACGCCCGACTGAGATCCCGGACCAGATCCTGTTGCGCCTCAGATGGTCAGGGCTTGGCGCAGCAGGGTCGACGAGCGCGTCGAGCTGGACGGTGTCGGCGGGGGCCGACCTCCACGTCGCTGCCGTCGAGCGCCCGAGCGGCCAGACCCTGCTTCGCGTCGATGAGCTCGGCGATCTTGGTGTCGATGGTGCCTGGCGGCGAGGATCCGCCACGCCGTGACCGGCTCGTCCTGCCCGATGCGGTGCACGCGGTCGATGGCCTGCTGCTGCTCGGCCGCGGTCCACGACAGCTCGGCGAGCACGACGTTGGACGCGGCGTGCAGGTTGAGACCGACGCCGGCGGCCAGCAGCGAGCAGACCGCGACGGCGACCTCCGGATCCTTCTGGAAGGCGTCGATCGCTTCCTGTCGCTGCTTGGTGGTCTGGTCGCCTCGGATCGAAACGGTGCGCAGCCCCGCCTCGCGCGAGCACCCGCTCGGCCGTCGTCCATGACGTCGATGTGCTTGGCGAAGAAGACGACCTTGCCGACCGAGTGGGACAGCTGGGCGGCGTAGTCGGCCGCCAGTGTCGCCTTGGCCTGGCCGATCCGGCGCACGAGGGTGAAGACGTTCTCGCCCGTGCCTTCGCCGGACGGCGGCCTCGAGCTCCGGCCGCCGCGACGCGGCGCATCAGGCCGGCGTCCGGCTCGCCGTCGATCTCGCGACCGTGCCCCTCGGCGCAGCAGGGCCCGGTAGCGGCGGGCGAGGCGCTCGCCCAGAGCGCGCTCGGCCCGCTCGGATGGACCGGCCGGCCTCTCGTCGAGTTCGACGGTGATGTCGGCGATCCGCTTGTCCGGCAGGTCGCTCGCGACGTCGACCTTGCGCCGGCGCACGATGCCCATGTCGATGACGGCGCTGTCGGGCCTCCGGATAGAACGCCGCGGTCCGCCGGTGTGTAGCCGGTCCCGTCGAGCCGCCGGACGATGCTCGGCGACCGGCTTGCCGTCCTTGATCCAGCCGAGGAAGCGCCAGATCGCGTCGAAGTCCTTGACGTCGTTGATCAGCGGCGTCCCGGTGAGGGCGAGGAGGAGCGGGTTGCCGCCGGGTGTCGTCGTCTCGGAGCCGGTCGGCGAGGGCGAGGACCTGCTGCGACCGCTGTGACTGGAGGTTCTTGATGAAGTGCGCCTCGTCGACGACCATCGACCGGAACCCGAACGTGCGACAGCCAGCCGATAGTGGCGGTCGAGGATGGCGTAGTTGACGACGAAGACATCCGCGAAGGCGTCGACGTCCTCGCCGTCACCGTGGATGACCGTGACCCGGCGCTGCGGCGTCCACCGCTCGACCTCGCGGGCCCAGTTGATCTTCACGACGTTGGGCACGACGGCGAGCATCGGATAGGCGTTCGCCACCGAGGCGGCCATGCACCGACTGCGCCGTCTTGCCGAGGCCGGGCTCGTCGGCGAGCAGGAAGGTCCGGTGCCCCTGCTGCACCGCTCTGAAGGAAGCGGGACTGGTGCACCATGAGCTGCGAGCCGGGTGGGGAGATGCGGTCGATGCGCGGCTTGGGCGGCAGCTCCATCGTCGCGGCCTCGCCACCCGAGCCCTGCTCGAAGGCGCGGTACAGCGGGTCCAGCAGCTCCCAGTTCGGCAACCGCCCGACGTAGTCGTGCTGGTTCGCCTTCGACAGGTCCGGGGCGAGGAAAGGGTTGGCGACGGGCGCGCGCCGGGACCGCCGCGGGAGTGACCTGCTTGGCCGCGAGCTCGGGAGGCACGACCGGCGCGACCGGCTGGGAGCCGGGTGATCGACGAGGTCCTCGGGGGCGAGCTCGGCGCCCGACTCCAGGAGCCAGTCGCGGCGCATCTGCTGGGCAGCCGGGCCGGGCTTGGCAGCCGGCGTCGAGAAGCGCCAGCAGGCTGGTGTCCCGAGCGGCGATCTGGGCGAGGATTCGTCGCGATGCCGTCGAGGCGCTTGAGCAGGTCGGCCCGCGTGCCGGCCGAGACCGAGGTGTCATCCTTGACCCGGGCTCGCTCCGCGCGCATGAGAAGGGCGACGACTTGGAACTTCGTCCGGTTCGTCGGGGTGGCGCTTGCCCTTCGAGGCGACCCGTGCCTCGACCTCACGCACTCGACGCGCGAGCATCGGGATGATGCGGAGCCGGGTCGTCGTCCCGCTGGGTTGACCGGCCGCCCCCGCGTGGCGAACGTGCGGCACCGTTGGAGCGATCGGCGCTGTCAGTGTTGTTAGCGCTCGCAGCTCGGTCAATACCATCACTCGAACGGTGACGGACTCGCGTGGGCATCTTCCTCCTGGTGATGCGATGTCCAGGCCGGTCCAGCGGGCGCGGCCCCCGACAGGGAGGTCGTGCGCGTGGTCCGGCTATCGGGCGCTCAATGCGATCCCGATGTCCGCCCGTGCGTGGATGTCAACCTCAGCGACTGCTGCGGTCGGGGCCGAGTGGCCGGAACTGCCGACGTCCACGCTGTTGGGACAGACCGAGTTTACCGTACCCACATGGCCACGGAAGACGAGGTGCGCCGGTGCCCAGGGCACGGTCGGTGGGACCGAGCCATGCGAGCCCGCCGCTTCAGACGAGGGCGGTCCCGATGAGGGCGCCGATGAGGTAGGTGATGCCCATGGCCAGTAGGCCACCGGAGACGGTGCGGACCATCGCGCGCAGACGGGGACTGTGCCCGAGCTGTGCGCTCACCAATCCGGTGAGGGCCAGGGCGACCATCACGCTGACGACGGTGACCCAGGTGCGCAGCGAGGCAGGACTGAACGTGATGGTCAGCAGCGGGAGGAGCGCCCCCACGGTGAAGGCGGCCATCGATGCCCCCGCCGCGTGCCATGGGTTCGTCAGGTCGTCCGGGTCGATGCCCAGCTCGGCTTCGGCGTGGGCGCCGAGCGCATCGTGCGCCGTCAGCTCCCGGGCCACCTGCTCGGCGAGCGACCGGCTGATCCCCTTGTTCTCGTACAGCTTGGTGAGCTCCTCGAGCTCGCCCTCGGGGTCCTGCCGAAGTTCCCAGCGCTCGAGCCGAAGCACTGACCGCTCGGTGTCCCGTTGGGTGCTCACCGAGACGTACTCCCCGGCGGCCATGGAGATCGCTCCCGCGACGAGTGCGGCTATGCCGGCGATCATGATCGCACCCCGGTCTGCCGTGGCCCCGGCCACACCGACGACAACCCCCGCGGTGGACACGATGCCGTCATTCGCTCCGAGGACGGCGGCGCGCAGCCAGTTGAGCCGGGTGCTCAGACTCTCCCCATGGGGCTCGTCATGGTCGCCGAGCTCGTCGACGGGTGGGTTGGCCACCGCCCGATCGTGGCACCTGCCGTCGCTGCTGTCACTTCAGCTGCCCGGGGACGTCGCTGCAACGACCGTGACTCGACAGCAGACCCACAGGAATGGCACAGGAAGGTACTGGTCAAACGCACAGGGCAACCGCGTTCCACTGGAATACATGAGCAACCAGAGCAAGACCGCCGCGCCGAAGCTCCAACGCCTCGACGGGTCGCCCGTGCGGGTCCTCGTCGTCGACGACGAGGCCAACCTCACCGAGCTGCTCGGCATGGCGCTGCGCTACGAGGGCTGGGAGGTCCGCGCGGCCGGCATCGGGAATGGAGGCGGTGCGCGCGGCCCGCGAGTTCGACCCCGACGCTGTCGTGCTCGACATGATGCTGCCCGACTTCGACGGTCTCGAGGTGCTGCGCCGGATGCGCGCCGACAACCCCAACGTGCCCGTGCTGTTCCTCACCGCCAAGGACGCGGTCGAGGACCGGGTCTCCGGGCTGACCGCCGGCGGCGACGACTACGTGACCAAGCCGTTCTCCCTCGAGGAGGTCGTCGCTCGGCGTCCGCGCACTCATGCGCCGCACGACCGTGGCCGTCAGCGTCGAGCGACTCCGTGCTCGTCGTCGGCGACCTCACCCTCGACGAGGACAGCCATGAGGTGCGTCGGGCGGGGGAGGAGATCCACCTCACCGCAACGGAGTTCGAGCTGCTGCGCTACCTCATGCGCAACCCGCGTCGGGTCCTGTCCAAGGCGCAGATCCTCGACCGCGTCTGGAACTACGACTTCGGCGGCCAGGCCAACGTCGTCGAGCTCTACATCTCCTACCTGCGCAAGAAGATCGACGCCGGCCGGGAGCCGATGATCCACACGATGCGAGGTGCCGGGTATGTCCTCAAGCCAGCAGTTTGAGGTAACCGTCCCCGAGCCTATTCACGCGCCACGCTCTCCGGGGTTGGGCGACGGCCCGCCCTCGTCGACCCCGACTCAGCCTCCTTCGCTGGTTGACCGCGCGAAGGAGGCCTTCGCGCGACTGCGGGGCGATGCGCGACCGCCCTCGACGTGGACGCTGCGGGCCAAGCTCGTCGCCTCGATGCTCGCGCTCTTCACGCGTTCTCAGCCGTCGCGACCGTCGTCTTCACCGTCATCGCGCTCAACCGCCAGATGACCAGCCAGCTCGACGAGCAGCTGCACGAGTCGGTCACGCGCATCCTGACCAACCGGCCCCCGGTGGACGCTGGAGGGTGACGACGACACCGGGCCGGGCCCGCGGGGCCCCGGCAACGAAGGGCTGATCGCCTTCTTCCCAGGGCAGCCGACGCCGCTGTCCCAGGGCCCGCGGGTGCCGCGACCGGGCCCAACGGCAGCAGGCGTGTCCCTCACCCCGGGGCAGTTACAACAGCTCGCGCGGCTGCCGGTCTGAGCACACGCGCCATGAGGTTCGGATGGTCGGCGGCCTCGGTTCGTACCGACTCATGGCGACCCCGGCGACACTGCGCGCCCCGTCCGTCTTGACGGACGGCCTGCTCGTCGTGGGCCTGCCGACGGAGCCGAAGGAACGCACCCTGCGTGCCGTCACGCTCAGCGCCCTTGCGATCCTCGCTGCGGGTGTCACCCTGGCCGCGCTGATCGGCACGTGGCTGGTGCGGCGGAATCTCGAGCCGCTGCGGCGCGTCGCCGACACCGCCACGCGCGTCTCGCGGATGCCGTTGCGACACCGGTCAGGTGGCTCTCGCCGGAGCGGGTCGACCGCCGAGTACACCGACAGCCGTACCGAGGTGGGTCAGGTCGGGGCCGCCTTCAACGAGATGCTCGACCACGTCGACGAGGCCCTCAACGCCCGCCACCAGCAGCGAGCAGCGGGTCCGACAGTTCGTCGCGGATGCCTCGCACGAGCTGCGCACGCCGCTCGCCTCGATCAAGGGCTACGCGGAGCTGTCCAGACGCGAGACGAATCCCGTCCCGCCAGGCGGTGACCCACGCCATGGGACGAATCGAGTCCGAGGCCGGCCGAATGGGCTCGCTCGTCGAGGACCTGCTCCTGCTGGCTCGCCTCGACGCGGGTCGCCCCTTGGAGCCGAGTCGGTCGATGTGTCGATGCTCGTGGTCAACGCCGTCAGCGACGCCCATGCCGCTGCGCCGTCGCACGAGTGGAAGCTCGACCTGCCACCGGAGCCCGTCGACGTCCGCGGCGACCCGGCGCGCTTGCACCAGGTCGTCACGAACCTCCTCGCCAACGCGCGCACGCACACCCCGGCCGGAACGACGGTGACGACCTCCGTCCGCCCTGAGGGGGAATGGGTGCGCATCGAGGTGCACGACAACGGGCCGGGTGTTCCGATCGGCCTGCAGCCCAACGTCTTCGAGCGGTTCGCCCGAGGCGACAACGCGCGGAGCCGGGCCGGTGGGAGCACGGGCCTCGGCCTGTCGATCGTCGCAGCAGTTACTCGAGCACATGGCGGCAGCGTCGAGATGTCGAGCAGGCCGGGGGACACGACGTTCGCCCTCCTCCTGCCGTCCGCCTGAGTCAGGACCGTTCGCGAGTCTCTTCAAGGCCTCAGCCATGCCACAGCGACGGCACAGTAGGGCCTCCCAAGGTTTGGAGCCATGGATGCCATGGCACTGACCTCGACCAGACCCTCTGTCGGCACCACGCCGTCGGAGGTGGGGCCTGAGCCGGTGAACCCGGCCTGGGTGCGGCCCACGCTCCTTGCCCTGCTCGCGGCGACCCTCGCGCTCTACACCTGGAACCTCACTGCGAGCGGTTGGGCCAACTCTTTCTACACCGCTGCAGCGCAGGCCGGTAGCGAGAGCTGGAAGGCGTTCTTCTACGGCAGTTTCGACGCCGCGAACGCCATCACCGTGGACAAGCCCCCGGCCTCGCTGTGGGTCATGGGCCTCTCGGTCCGACTCCTCGGGCTCAGCTCCTTCGCCATCCTCGTCCCGCAGGCCCTCATGGGGGTCGCGACTGTCGGTGTCGTCTTCGCGACTGTTCGGCGGCACTTCGGACCGGCTGCTGGCCTGCTTGCCGGGGCCGTTGTGGCACTGACGCCGGTCGCGGCGCTCATGTTCCGGTTCAACAATCCGGACGCCCTGCTCACACTGCTCATGGCGCTCGGGGCCTGGGCGATGATGCGTGCGGTGGAGGCGGCCTCGGCGCGGTGGATGGTGCTCGTCGGAGTCTTCATCGGCCTCGGCTTCCTCACGAAGACGCTGCAGGTGCTCCTCGTCGTGCCGTTCCTGGGTCTCGCCTACCTGGTGGCCGCCCCGACGTCGCTGCGGAGGCGGATTGTACACTCGCTCATCGGACTCGGCGCTGCGGTGCTCTCCGCTGGCTGGTGGGTCGCCATCGTCGAGCTCGTCCCGGCGAGTGCCCGTCCCTACATCGGCGGCAGCCAGACCAACTCCTTCCTCGAGCTGACCTTCGGCTACAACGGCTTGGGCCGGCTCAGCGGCGAGGAGGCGGGCTCGGTCGGTGGCGGCAATGGGTGGGGGGCCACCGGTCTCGCCCGCATGTTCGGCGGCGGCGTCGGCGGCCAGGTCTCCTGGCTCATCCCCAGCGCGCTGATCCTCCTGGCTGTCGGCCTGTTCCTCCGCGGCCGTCGGCCGCGCACGGACCTGCGCCGGGCGGCCTACCTCGTCTGGGGCGGCTGGCTCGTCGTCACCATGCTCGTGTTCTCGCTCATGGCCGGGATCTTCCACGAGTACTACACGGTGGCTCTCGCCCCCGCGATCGGCGCGCTCGTCGGAATGGGAGCCGCCGAGGTGTGGGAGCGCCGGGGCTCGTGGGTCGGCACGACCGCCCTGGCGCCTGGCGACAGCGACGGCAGCGGTCTGGGGTTTCGTGCTGCTTTCGCGGACCAGCGCCTATGGCGACTGGCTGCGGTTCGGTGTGCTGGTGGTCGGCCTGCTCGCGGCGTTCGTGCTGCTCGGGTCGAGGGGTCTGCCGGTCAAGGTGCTCACCGGAGTCGCGATGGCTGGGGTCGTCGCGACGCTGGCTGGACCGGCTGCCTACTCGTTCACGACGGCGTCGGAGGCGCACACCGGCTCGATCGTCATGGCCGGCCCGGCGGACGCCACCCGGGCGGGTGGGCCGGCGGGCTTTGGTGGAGCGCGAGGCCCCCAAGGGCCCGGAGGGCCGGGGCTCGGCGCGCCACCGTTTGGCCGTGGCGGTGGCTTCGCGCCGTCTCCGCAAGGTGGCCGCGGCGGGGTTGGCGGTCTGCTCGACGCATCCACGCCCAGCACGGCGGTGGTCGCGACGCTGTCGGAGAACGCTCAGTCGTACACCTGGGTCGCGGCCAGCGTGGGCTCGCAGAGCGCAGCCGGCCTCCAGATCGCGACACAGCTGCCGGTCATGGCGGTCGGCGGATTCAACGGCTCGGACCCGAGTCCGACGCTGGAGCAGTTCCAGCAGTACGTCGCCGACGGCCGGATCCACTACTTCGCTGGCGCTGGACGGGGCTTCGGCGGATGGCGCAGATGGGCGGCAGCTCGGCGAGCTCAGAGATCGCCGCGTGGGTGCAGGAGAACTTCCAGAGCGTGACCATCGACGGCACGACGTTCTACGACCTCACCCAGCCGGCGAACGGTCAGGTAGTCGCCGACCCAGGAGTCGCGACATGACCGCCGTCCGCGAGGCTGCGCCAATCCGTCGGGCGACTCTCGCAGGGCAGGTCGGCCGCTTCGCGGTGATCGGGGCGCTGTCGACGGTGCTGCATCTCGGCCTCTTCGCGGCGCTGGTCCGGGGGGGATGCGGGGCCCAGCTCGCCAACGGCTCGGCGCTCGTCATCGCCACGATCGCCAACACGGCCGCCAACCGGGCATGGACCTTCGGCGTGACCGGACGTGAACGCCTGGTCACCCATCACGGTCAGGCGCTCGTGATCTTCGGGATCACGTATGTCGCCACGACCGCTCGCGCTGGCCGTCCAGCAATGGGTGTCGCCGGACGCGGGCACCTTGGCACAGACGGCGGTCGTCGCCGTGGCGAACGTCCTGTCGACGGTGCTGCGCTTCGTCGCGATGCGTCGCTGGATCTTCGCCCAGCGGCCGTGAGCAGGTTTCGGGAACTGTCAGCGAATGTCGCACACGACTGATCTCCCAGCCCGAGGCCATGGTGCACGTGGCCCGGGAGCGAGCCCAGCGGCATACGGCCTGATGTCAGTCTTGGTCCTCCGGGGCCGCGCACGCCTCCCACCACGGGTCCTGACTGCGCTGCGCCACGACTCGTCGACGTCGCTTGTCGGCTCAAGGGATCTCGCGCTCCCGACCGGGGCGCGAGCACATGCGCACCGCGCTCGGCGGCGCAGCGGCGGGCCCAGCGGATCGGCTCGCTCCACCAGTGCGTGGCGAGGTTGAAGGTCGCCCAGTGGATGGGCAGCAGGACGGAGTCGGTCGCGTCGCCGCGGTTGACGTCGAGGTGCGCCTCGACCGCCTCCTCGGGTTGAGGTGGATGTCGGGCCAGTGCACGCTGTAGGCGCCGATCGGGATGAGCGTCAGGTCGAACGGGCCGAGGTCGGCGCCGATGTCCGCGTAGCGGTGGGTCGGACCCGAGTCGCCCGCCGAAGAAGACGGAGTGGGCTGGCCCCCGCAGCGACCAGCCAGCCCAGAGCGTCTGGTTGCGCACGAGGCCACGTCCGGAGAAGTGCCGGGCCTCGGTGCACGTGAGACGGATGCCGCGCACATCGGTCTCCTCGCGCCAGTCGAGGCGGTGATGCGCTCGGTGGGCACGCCCCAGCACTCGAGGTGCAGGTCGACACCGATCGGCACGACGTAGTGCGGCTGGTGGGAGCGCTCGAGCTGGCGATCGACGGCTCGTCGAGATGGTCGTAGTGGTCGTGGCTGATGACGACGGCGTCGAGGGGCGGGATCTCGGCGATACGGCCGGGATCCGGGTGCAGCCGGCGGGCCCGACGCGGCCGACGGCGAGACGCGCTCCCCGAACACCGGGTCGAGCAGGAAGCGGTGGCCGTCGAGCTCCACGACGCTCGTCGCATGGCCGAGCCACGTGACCGCGAGGTCGGCCGGACCTCCGGCCACGACGGGCGCACGATCGGGATGCGGCCGACCGGCCGACCGCGGCCCCGGGCCCGGTAGGCGGCGACGGCTGGATGGCCGAGGCCCTCGGCCTCCGGTGCGGTGACCCAGTGCGTCGGCTCGTGGGACCGGAACTGGCCGTCTCGGTAGTTCGGCGACGTAGCGGCCCGAGCCCGCATCGCCGAGGACGACGCCCCGATCCGGCGCAGCAATGCCACTCGGCTCGTGGACGCGGCCGCCGCAGCTCTCAGCATGCTCACACGTCACGGTAACCCGAGTCCTCGGCGGCCGAACACTCCTCCCACCAGGGCTGGGCGTACTTGGCCGCCACGACATCGGGCTCCGCCTCGGTCAGATCCACGCGCTCGCCGACGCGGGGTGCAATGCACCGGCACGCCGGCCTCCTCGGCTGCCCGGCGCACGCGTCGCATCGGCTCGGCCCACCAGTGCATCGCCAGGTTGAAGGTCGCCCAGTGGACGGGGAGCATGACCGAGGTCGCGGCAGACGTCCATGCCTCGCGGGCCGTCGGCGTCGCCTCGCCCTCCTCGTGGGCCCCGCCCGGGGTGTCGATCCGCTGGTCGTCCTCGATGAACTCGTCGGCAACCCCGGCCTCGTCCGCCGTCACCGCCTCTGTGACAGTCGCCGATGCGGTTGACGTCGCGATGGGCGGCCACCGCCTGCTCGGGCTCCATGTGGATGTCCGGCCAGAACGGGTCGTAGGCGCCGATCGGCATCAGGGTGAGGTCGAAGGGCCCGAGGTCGGCCCCGATGGCGGCGAACCGCTTCGAGGTGCCGGAGTCGCCCGAGAAGTAGGCGGAGTGCCGTGGGCCGTGCATGGCCCAGCCCGCCCAGAGCGTCTGGCTGTCGACGAGACCGCGACCGGAGTTGTGCCGCGCCTCGGTGCAGGTGAGCCGCATGCCGGCGACCTCGTCTCGACTCGCGCCAGTCGAGGGCGGTGATCCGGTCCGCAGGCACACCCCATGCGAGAGGTGGACGTTGACCCCGAGCGGCACGACGTAGTGCGGCTGGTGGGTCTCGCTCGAGCGCGGTGATCGAGGGCTAGTCGAGGTGGTCGTAGTGGTCGTGGCTAGATGAGCACGGCGTCGATGGCCGGCATGTCGGCGATCCGACCCGGCACCGGGTGCAGGCGCTTGGGGCCCGAGCGATTCGGATCGGCGAGACCCGCTCCCTGAAGACGGGGTCGATGAGCAACCGCGCGCCGTCGATCTCGAGCAGGGTCGTGGCGTGGCCGTACCACGTGACCGCGAGCTCGCCCGCCTGCTCCGGCAGGGCAGGCCGGACGACGCGGAACCTCCCCGACCGGGCGTGCCGCGTCCGTGCACCCGGATCGACGCGAGCAGCGCGCTCGTCTGGGCGCGGAGGCGCGGTCGCAGGGAGGGCTCGTCCGCCCTCGAACCGGCGATTCCTGAAGTTGGGCGAGTCGCGGACTACCGGGACGATCGCCGCCGGGTCGGCGCCCATGCGGTGCACGATCCGGAGGAACTCGCGGGCGCGCGACTGGTTGGAGAGGCGGGCGATGGCTCCGGAGATCGCTCGGACGGCGGCTCGGTCGGACGTGGCCAGGCTGCGCATGTCACTCCTTGACGTCAGGGGTGGCGCAGCAGGTCGGTGCGGCGCGTCTCCATCGTGTGCTGGGTTCCGTACCCGCGCACGAGGTCCCCCCTCACGCGAGTGAACAACTTTTGCGCCCCGGAAGTTGTTCATTCGATCGGAGGGTGGCGGCGTGGTGGTGTCGTAAGGGTGTTGACGTGACATCATGATGGTGTCAAGATGGTGCGCATGGACATCACTGAGTACGTAGACGCACTGCGTCAGGACCTTGCGCGGGCGGCCCGGGCAATGGGCCAGGAGACGGAGCAGGCCGCGGAGCGGCTCGGCGTCGCACTCGACTCCAGCGTCAGACTCGCCCTCATGGACGCGCTGTCCCACGCAGCGGCCGAGATCACGAACGAGCTCGACGGGGTCTCCGTCGAGGTGCGGCTCCAGGGCCGTGAGCCGGTCTTCGTCGTCGTCGGAGCCGGCCCGTCGGCCGTCGCCGACGACACGACCGCCATCCGCACCGAGGACACTTCCGCCCTGCCGCTCGACGAGGACGGCGAGACGGCGCGCATCACCCTGCGCATCCCCGAGTCGCTCAAGGCCAGGGCCGAGGACCTCGCAGCCGGGCGTGGACAGTCACTGAACACGTGGATCGTCAACGCGGTCCGGATGGCAACCACGCCGGGCATCAACATCAACATCGGCGGTCAGTGGGGGGCGGGTCCCGGTGCCCCGGGCCGCAACCGCTCGTCCAACAAGCGCGTGCAGGGCTGGGTCCGCTGACGCGGCCCATGTCGAACCGACCAGACCAGCAAGGAATCCATCATGAGCAACTTTGAGAAGCGTTTCGAGACAACCGGCCCGATCAACCTCAAGGTCGAGCAGCTCGTGGGAGACGTGAAGCTGACCGTCACCGAGGAGCCCGTGACGACCGTCCGACTGATCCCGCACGGCCGCTCGGGTGACGAGCTCGCCGAGCGCTACACCGTCGAGGCCCGGGGCAACGACGTCGTCGTCCTCGCGCCGAAGAAGGACGGCTTCCTCGGACTCGGGCTCTTCAAGGGATCCGTGGACGTCGAGGTCGACCTCGCGGCCGGAAGCACCGTCGACACCCGCACGGGGTCCGGGGACATCGAGGGCAGGGGTCGCCTCGGTGACGTCCAGGCAGCGACTGGATCTGGCGACATCGCGTTCGACCAGCTCGGCGGCGCCGAGCTGAAGTCGGGCTCCGGTGACATCGCCGTCCAGGTCCTTGGTGGCGAGGCCCGTGCCAAGACTGGTTCCGGCGACGTCACTGTCGGCCAGGCCAGCGGGCGGCTGGAGCTCGTCTCCGGCAGTGGTGACATCGCCATCCGCAGGGCCGACGCCGACGTCAAGGCCAAGACCGGTTCCGGCGACGTCGTCGTCAGCGCGTCGATCGCCGACCTTGAGCTCATGACCGGCACGGGCGACGTCAAGCTCGGCGCCGTCCACGGCGGGACGATCAAGGCGCGCACCGGCACGGGCGACGTCAGCATCGCGGTGGCTGCGGGGGTGGCTGCGTACCTCGACCTCAACACGGTCACCGGCGATGTCCGGATCGACCTCGAGGACAGCAACGGCCCCGGTGATGCCGAGGCCCAGACCAGCCTCGCTGTCCAGTCGGGCAGCGGCGACATCCACGTCAAGAGAGCGCAGGTGAGCCTGACATGACAACCTTCCACGATTCCCAGCACGTCCGTCCGATCCTGACGCCGCAGGAGGCCATGGCCCGCGACCTCATCATCGACCAGGTCGCCCGGCAGCATCGGGTGCATCGGGTGGCACGTCCGGTCCGGCGGCACACCCGCACGGCGCTCGTCCTGCGGCGGCTCGCGGCCCGCCTCGACCCCGAGCCCGAGCCGACGGGCGCGCCTCGTTCGACGTGGACGCCGGGCAGACAACTTCCCGCATCGCACTGAGGACCGGCCGCCGCGGTGCCTCCACGATCGCGGCGGTCACGGC
This sequence comes from uncultured Actinomycetota bacterium, assembly GCA_963826445.1. Taxonomy (GTDB): domain Bacteria; phylum Actinomycetota; class Actinomycetes; order Actinomycetales; family Dermatophilaceae; genus Intrasporangium. The sequence goes on along the minus strand of CAWGXD010000008.1, from coordinate 280,935 downwards.
AAGGGCCTCGGCGGAGACGCCGGGGCCCTTGCGCATCGGGGACAATGGCGCGGTGTACGTACCGCATTTCAATGCCATGGCTGACGCCGAGACCGAGGCCTTCCTCGCCGCCCATCCGGCTGGTCATCTCGTCACTGTCGGACCGGACGGCCGACCCGACGTGACCCTGCTGCCGCTCATTCTCGACGAGGGCAGGGTCCTGGCGCACTTCGCGCGGGCCAACGATCACTGGCGCCGGATCCCGCCCGGCTCGGCCGGTCTCGTCGTCGTCACCGCCGCGGACGCCTACATCTCCCCGAGCTGGTACGCCTCGAAGGTAGAGCACGGCCGGGTCGTGCCGACGTGGAACTACAGCGAGGTCCAGCTGAGTGGCACCGTCATGGTCCACGACGACCCGGACTGGGTCCGTGACGTTGTCACCCGACTGACTCACCGGCACGAGGCTCACCGCGCCGAGCGGTGGGCGGTCACCGACGCCCCGGAGCGCTACGTCACCGGCCAGCTGCGCGCGATCGTCGGCGTGGAGCTAGCCATCGAGGGCGTCTCGGCCAAGGCGAAGCTCAGCCAGAACCGGTCCGACGCGGACCGAGAGGGCGCGATCGCCGGCCTGTCGCGGGAACCCGGCCACGCGGCCCATGAGGTCGCCGACGCGATGCGAGCGGCCCTCGGGGACTGAGCTCAGCGGCATACGGCATCTCAGGTGCGGTTCAGCGAAACGGCACAGACGCGCCACAGCGCACGTCGCGAGCGTGGAGGCATGGACACCACAGCACGCAGGATCGGGCGGGGCCTGGGCGCCGCCGTCGCCGTCGCCTTCGTGGGAACCGCCGCACTCGGGGCGGGCCAGGCGCAGGCAGCTGGGATCTCAAGCGGACTGACGTATGCCGCTGAGCCGGCTCCCAGCCCGGGGCCGCCTCCGCGCCCTGCCGCCGATCCGGCGAACCTCCCGCCGGCGACGACCTTGGCGGTCCGCTACATGCATCGGGACGGCGAGCTCGTCGAGCTCTGAGCGCTCAGCTCGCCGGTTCCAGCCAGGCGTGCACCAGTGGTACGACGGACGCGCCCTCGCCGCTCGCGGCGGCAACGCGCTTCATCGAGCCGCCCCGGATGTCTCCCGCCGCGAAGACCCCCGGCACGGTCGTCTCCAGGCTCCCCGGTGGCAGGCCGTCCCGCCACCTGGCGGGCGGCACGTCGCGACCCGTGAGCACGAACCCGCGTTCGTCGCGGGCGACCTCGGGCGGCAGCCAGTCGCAGTGGGGCGTCGGCGCCGAGGAGGAGGAAGAGGCCGCGGCAGTCGCGGCGGTCCGTCGCCGCCCGTTGACGGTGTCGCGCACCGTGATCCAGCCGAGCCGGCCGTCCTCGCCGGCCCGCCCTCGACGACCTCGGAGCAGCGGCTGCACGGTGATGCGCGGGTTGTAGGCGATCTCGCCGATGAGGTACTCGACATCGTCGACTCGAGGCCCTCCCGGCGCACGAGGATCGTCACGGAGCGGGCGAAGCGGGCGAGGTGGATCGCGGCCTGTCCGGCCGAGTTGCCGCCACCGACGACGACGACGTCGTAGCCCTCCATCTCGCGGGCGGCGGTCATGGCGCTGCCGTAGTAGACGCCGAGCCCGACGAGCGCGCTCGATGCCCGGCGACGTCGAGGCGGCGGTACTTCACGCCCGGCCGACACGACGACGGCGCGCGCGCGCACGTCACCGCCCTCGGTGCGCAGCACGTGTGCGTCGCGACGCGCGCCGGTCGGCGCCCGGGCGCGAGCGAGCGTGACGGGCCAGCCGCTGAAGAAGCGGGTGCCGAAGCGGATCGCCTGGTTGCGCGCCCGCTGGGCCAGCCGCATACCGGAGATGCCGCGCGGGAAGCCGAGGTAGTTGCGGATCATCGACGACGTGCCCGCCTGTCCGCCGACGGCCTCCGCCTCGAGCGACGACGGTCGACAGTCCCTCGGACGAGGCGTAGACGGCGGCCGCGAGGCCGGCCGGGCCGGCGCCGACGATGGCGACGTCGACGACGCTGGTCGACGTCGATGTCGGCCGGCCGGCCGTAGATGCGCTCGGCGACGTCGCGCACGCTGTGCGCCGTGGCGACGGCCTTGTCGAGCGCCATGACGACCGGGTACTCGCGGCTCGCCGTCGACGTGCGACGAGCACAGCGCGCCCGACGTCGCTGTCCGGCGCGTAGACGCGGTTGGGCATGCCCATCCGGTCGAGGTAGTCGCGGATGCTCAGGGTCAGGGCGTCCGGGACGGGCGAGACGATGCGCACCGTGACGACCTCCGGCTCGGCGACCGTCGAGCCCCAGTCGGAGAGCAGCTCGCAGATGGCGGTGTGGAACTCCTCGTCGCGCACGCCGCGCGGCATGAGCAGGTAGGCGTCGTACTTGCCCTTGGCCAGGCCGGCGCGCAGGGTCGCGGCGTCCGTGAGGAACCGCGACCAGTGCGCGGCGATGACCCGTCGCGCGGTCGGGCACCACTCGCGCGCCAGCGTGCGAAGGCCTCGAGCACCGTCGGCGTCGGGCAGCCGCGACTCGGTGACGAACATCGCCACCTGGCCGCCGTCCGCGACGATCCGCTTGGCCGCGACCTTCGCCTCGGCGGCCGAGGTCGCGGTGTGCAGGTCGTAGTCGCGGGCGTAGCGACCGAACTCGTCGAGCAGCTCGGCGCTCGGGTCTCGGACACGAGGATGAGTGCCGGCATCACCCGTCGATCGTAGGGAGTGACACCGGTTCGAACTACTGTCCTTCCCATGACGGTGGTTGGTGACGACGGGCTGGCACGGCCGACCTGGGCTTCGGTCGACCCGCTCCTCAAGGAGTACTACGACACCGAGTGGGGGATGCCGGTCCACGACGAGCGGGGCCTCTACGAGCGGATCTGCCTCGAGGGGTTCCAGTCGGGGCTGTCATGGGCGACGATCCTGCGGAAGCGGCCAGCCTTTCGTGAGGCGTTCGCAGACTTCGATCCGGATGTCGTCGCCGGCTTCGGTGACGATGACGTCGAGCGCCTCATGGGTGACGCGGGCATCGTCCGGAACCGGATGAAGATCCGGGCGACGATCCAGAACGCTCGAGCGACGATCGCGCTCCGCGAGGAGGGCGGCCTCGCCGAGTTCGTCTGGGGGTTCCAGCCGAGCGACACGCCGACGCCCAGCGACTACTCCGAGGTGCCCACGGTGTCCGCCGAGTCGAAGGCCCTGTCGAAGGCGCTGCGCAAGAAGGGGTTTGCCTTCGTCGGGCCGACGACGATGTTCGCCCTGATGGAGGCCATAGGCATGATCGACACCCACCTGCTGGCCAGCCACCGACGCGGGACGTCAGGCATCTGGCCGGAGTGAGTCGTCAGAGGTAGTCCTCGTAGGCGGGCAGGTCGAGGACGCCGTTGCCGGACAGGCCGATGACGATCGTCTCGTCGGTCGTCGCTGCGCGGGCGTGGGCCACGGCTGCCGCCACGGCATGGGTGGACTCGGGTGCCGGGATGATCCCCTCCGCGCGGGCGAACTCGATGCCGGCCTGGAAGGCGTCCTCCTGCTCGATGGCGGTCGCCGACAGCAGGCCGAGCTCGAGCGCGTGCGAGACCATTGGGGCCATGCCGTGGTAGCGCAGGCCACCGGCGTGGATGGGTGGCGGCACGAAGTCCTTGCCGAGGGTGTGCATCTTGAGCAGCGGGGTGAGGCCGGCGACGTCACCGTGGTCGTAGCGGTACTCGCCCTGGGTCAGGGACGGGCATGCCGCCGGCTCGCAGGCGACGACCTTCGTCGCCGCGCCGTCGCGCAGGTTGCGCCCGATGAACGGGAAGGAGAGCCCGGCGAGGTTCGAGCCGCCGCCGGCACAGCCGAAGATGACATCGGCGGTCTCTTCGATCGCGTCGAGCTGTTCCAGCGCCTCGATCCCGATGACGCTCTGGTGGAGCAACACGTGGTTGAGCACGCTGCCGAGCGAATAGTGGGCGTTGGGGTCCTTCGCCGCGACCTCCACCGCTTCGGAGATGGCCATGCCGAGCGACCCGGTCGTGTCGGGGTCGTTCGCCAGCATGGCGCGCCCAGCTTCCGTGAGGTCGGACGGCGACGGGTGGCAGACGCCGCCGTAGGTCTCCATCTGGTACCGGCGGTAGGGCTTCTGGTCGTAGGAGGCGCGGACCTGCCAGATCTCGCACTCGAGGCCGAGCAGGGAACAGGCGAGGGCCAGCGAGGCGCCCCACTGCCCGGCGCCGGTCTCGGTCGTCAGTTTCGTCGCGCCCTCGACGGCGTTGTAGTAGGCCTGCGCGACAGCGGTGTTGGGCTTGTGCGAGCCGGCCGGGCTGACGCCCTCGTACTTGTAGAAGATCCTGGCCGGCGTGCCGAGGACGCGCTCGAGGCGGTGGGCCCGGACGAGCGGGGACGGCCGCCACAGGGCGTAGATCTCCCGGACGGTCTGCGGGATCTCGACCCAGCGCTCGGTGGTCACCTCCTGCTGGATGAGGGCCATCGGGAAGAGCGGCGCGAGGTCGTCCGGGCCGAGCGGCTGCTTGGTGCCGGGATGGAGCGGGGGAGGGCAGGGCTCGGGCAGGTCGGCCGCGAGGTTGTACCAGTGGGTCGGCACGGACGAGGGCACGACGGCGCCCGTCGGCTCGGTGAGCGGCTGGCTGGCGCGGACCTCGGTCATGACGACTCCTCAGCGGGTGGTGCGGGACGGCGACAGTGCCATCAGCGCGAGGCTAACCGAGGCCGGGTGCCGGCGGGAGCCCCAATCCACTTGTCGACGCCCTATCCGTCGAGGACGGCCCGGGCGGCGTTGTGCCCCGGGATGCCGCTCACTCCACCGCCGCGCCTCGCACCCGCGCCGGCGAGGAGGAGTCCCTCGTGCCCGGTCTCGACGCCCCACGTGCCCACCTCGTCCGCCGCTCCGCCCAGGGCCACTGGAGTGAGCGGTGCAAGATGTTGCCACCCGGCAGCCCGAGCGCCTCCTCGAGGTCGACCGGGCTCCTCGCCTCGATGCACGGGTTGCCGTCTGCGTCGCGGACGACCAGGTCACCAATCGGCTCGCCCAGGACGGAGTCGATCGAGCGGATCGTCGCCGCCACCGCCTCCCACGTCACCGCGGCGTTGTCGGCGCGGAACAGCCGTGCGGGCAGCTGCAGCGTGAAGACGGTCAGTGTCTGGGCATCGGTGTCACGCAGGGAAGGGCCCGAGGATCGAGCGATCCGTCAGGGTGTGGCAGTAGACCTCGCACGGCGGGAGGTCGGGGACGCGCCCGGCGAGCACAGCGGCATACGCCTCATTGAGCTGTCGTACCCCTCGTTGACGTGGAATGTCCCCGCGAAGGCGGCCCGCGGATCGGTGGCCCCGTCGCGGAGGCGGGGGAGGCGCGTGAGGAGCAGGTTGAGCTTGAGCTGCGCGCCCTCGACGTCGCGCTCGGTTGCGATCGGGGCTGCGCCGGCCCGGGTGAGGAGGTCGTTCAGCACGGTGGGCGCGCAGGCCGCCAGGATGTTGTTCGCGCGGCCGCGGAGCCGCCCGCCCACGACACCTCACCCGTCGGCGGGTCCACCGCGGTCACTTCGACGCCGGTCTTGATGGTCGCGCCGGCAGCGGTGGCGGTCCTGGCCAGGGCCTCGGTCAACGCCCCCATGCCGCCGACCGGGACGTTCCAGTCGCCCGTGCCGCCACCGATGAGGTGGTAGAGGAGGCAGACGTTCTGGCGCAGGGTCGGGTCGTCGAGGGCGGCGAAGGTGCCGATGAGGGCGTCCGTCGCGATGATTCCGCGGAGGGTGTCGTCGTCGGTGACCGACTCGATGAGCCCGCTGATCGGCTCCTTGGTGAGGGCGTCGAAGAGCGCGTGCGTCGCCGCTCAGGGCACGCACCTCGGAGCATGACCGCAGCGGCTCGAGGACGGTCGGGAAGACGCGCTCGGCGAGCCGGGCCATGCGGTCGTAGAACTCGGTCCAGCCGTCGTGGGCCGTGTCGTCGCCGGTGAGCCGTCGGAAGCGCTCGCGCGTGGCGGCCGGGTCGCGGTGTCGACGAGCACGCCGCGGGTCGGGTCGCCGGGGACTGGGGTGTAGGACGAGAAGCGGCGCCGTTCGAGGCGGACGTTGAGCTCGAGGTCGGCGATGATCTGTCGGGGCAGCAGCGAGACGAGATAGGCGTAGCGGGACAGGCGCGCGTCCACCCCCTCGAACGCCCGAACGGAGACGGCCGCGCCCCCGACGTGGCCGGACCGCTCGAGGACGAGGACCCGGCGGCCGGCGCGGGCGAGGTAGGCGGCAGCGGTCAGGCCGTTGTGACCCGCCCCGATGATGACGTCGTCGTAGCGCACGGGTCACTTGACCGCGCGAGCCCACTCGGTGCGCCGCCTGGCGCTCCGACCAGATCCGGTCGGCGGGTCGATGCTCGCCCGGCTCGAGAGGTCGACGCCGGCAGCAGCGGCCGCGGTCCTGGCCCGGGCAGACCCGAGGTCCGGAGCGACGAACTCCTTCGGCTTGATCTTCCGGTCGGCCGCGGTATAGCGACGGGCGTCCTTCTCCAAGGTGCTCGCCGACAGCTTGGCGGCGTGCCGCCCGCCGCAACGGTGACGCCGAAGAGCGGCTTCGTGACGACGGCACGTAGCCGTCGGCGTGCCCGCGCCGGTTCGGGTGGTAGCTCTCGACGATCGGGTCGGACAGGCCGTTGATCCACTCGACGTCGTCGCACACGGCGTGGCCGATGAACCGCGACGTCGGGTTGGCGAAGGTGAAGCCCTTGGCCGAGGCCGCGCCGCCGTCTTCGCGTTGAGCAGGTCGGCGGTGCGTTGAGGCGCGACTCCTCGGTCGGCGAGAACCACGTGACGGCGTTGCAGTCCTCGCCGTTGAAGATGCGGGGGTAGCCGACGACGATGACCTTGGCGTTCGGGGCCTTGGACTTGATGGAGGAGTACAGCGTCGACAGGCGGCCGGGCAGGACGTTGTTGATGACGTACTGCGCACCGTCGATGGCGCCGTTGCAGTTGCTCATCCAGCCCGGCAGGGCGCACGTCGGTGAGGACGTCGGCGAAGCCGGCGTCGTTGCCCCCGACGGAGATCGTCACGTATGCCGTCGAGGTCGTCAGCGCCGAGAGCTGGGTGTTCGTCACGTCTGCCACCTTCGCGCCCGAGCATGCCCGGAAGGTCAGGCTGAGGCCGAGCTGCGCGGCATCGAGCGAGGGGTAGGCGTAGACGGAGCGGTAGCAGGACGTGCCGTCGCTGATGTAGGTCCGCGTCCCGGTGCCGGAGGAGTAGGAGTCGCCGAGGGCGACGTACGAGCCGCCAGCGGCGCCTGCGGGAAGGGCGAGGGCGATCGCCGAGACCAGACCCGCGACGATTGCCGTGATGAGGGTGAGGACTGCCGGGGCCAGCCGGCGGCGTGGGCGGGAGCTCTTCACTGCGCACTCCTTCGGGGTGTCAACCGCGATGTCAACCAGAGGCACTGCAAGCACCGACGTCCCGGCGAAGGAGGCGTCATTACCGAGAGTAGGGCCGGTCCGGACGAGCCGCCACCGGAACTGGGCGGCTGCGCTCTACGCTGGCGTCATGGGATTCCCGGAGAACGTCCTGGCCAAGAGCGAGAAGGTGGAGCGGAGCATCCATCCGCACTGGATCACGGTCGTCGGACCGCTCCTCCTGGGCCTGGTCCTCATCGCGGGAGGCATCGCCCTTTCGGCCGCGACGCCGAACGACGCGACGGGCAACGGGATCCAGTGGGTCTCCGTCGGCGTCCTCCTCCTCATCGCCATCCCTTTGGTGCTCGTGCCCTTCCTGCGGTGGCGCACGACGCACTACGTCATGACCTCGCACCGCGTCATGGTCCGCCGCGGCATCCTGACCAAGTCCGGCAAGGACATCACCCTCTCCAAGATCACCGACGTCTCCTTCGAGCAGTCCGTGCTCGACCGGATCATCAGCTCCGGCTCCCTGCGCATCGAGTCGGCGGGTGACAGCCCCGACGAGACTGCTGCGCAACATCCCGCACAGCAACCACGTCCAGCAGCTCATCAACCGCCTCATCGACGAGGACGACACACGGCGTCGCATGGTGGTCAACGGGCGGGCCGAGCACGGACGGCCGGGTTACGAGCCGGCTGAGGATGACGACGACGAGGGCCGTATGCCGCTGAGCTCGGACCCCGACCGACGTGACCGTCCCCGTCTGGCTGAGGAGTGACAAGTCGTTTGACCTCAGGTGCACTTGAACCTGCATCGTGTTCCTCGTGACTTCGAAGATCGATGCCGGCGATGCCGTTGCAGCTCCTGAGTTAGCCTCTGGCGCAAGCCTGTTCACCCGCCAGAACGCCCCGATCGTCATCGCTGTCGTGGCCCTGGTGACGCTGGGAGCGTTCGAGAACCGTGCCGTGCTGACGGCGATGCCGACGGTGCTCACCGAGCTCGACGCCGTGACGAGTTACGGACTGGTCGGCGCCGCGCCCCTCGCGACGTACCTGATCTCGCTGGCCACGGCCGGCTGGTGGGCCGACCGGCGTGGGCCGGTGCCCGTGCTGCGACTGGGTGCGCTGACCTTCGTCGCCGGGATGGCCGCGGTGGCGAGTGCAACGGGCCTGCCAGCTCTCGTGCTCGGTCGGCTGCTCAGCGGCCTCGCCGAGGGCCTGCTCGACGTCGGCGTCATGGTTCTCGTTGCCCGCGTCCTCGATCCCGTCTTGCGCCCGAAGGTCGTCGCGATGTTCGCCGCGGCCTGGGTCCTGCCCTCGGTCCTCGGGCCGGTTGTCACCGGTGCTGTGACCGAGTGGATCGGCTGGCGCTGGATCTTCATCGCAGGCCCGGTCATCCTGGTGCCCGTTTGGCTGGCGCTGCGACCGGCCCTGCGGGTCGCGCGGGGGCTACCCCAGGACCAGGCCGACGCGGTGGCCGAAGGGGCGGCGCCGACCCCGCTGCGCGGAGTCCTGCCCTGGGCGCTCCTCGCTGCCGCAGCCCTCGTCGCGCTCAACCTCGTCACCGAGCAGCTCACCGTCCAGGCACTCACCGTGTCCGTGGCCGTCGTGGTGGGTCTGGCCGTGGTCGGACTCGTTGCCTCCGCACGGCGCCTGCTCCCCGCCGGTGCCCTGCGGGCGGCCTGCGGCATCGGCGGCGTCATCGCCCTGCGCGGCCTCGTCAGTGCGTCGTTCATGGGGATCGGCGCCTTTCTGCCGCTCATCCTGACGGTGCTCCGTGACCACGGGCCGCTCACGGCGGGGATCAGCCTCAGCATCACCGGCCTCACGTGGTCGAGCGGGTCAGCGATCCAGAGCCGGTTCTCGGCTCGGCCGATGGCGCTGCTCCGCACCGGCTTCTCGCTTGTCACGGCCGGTCTCATCGGGACGGCCCTCATCGTCTGGGTGGATGCGCCGACCGCCGTGGGTCTTGTCGGCTGGGCGCTGGCCGGCCTCGGGATCGGCATGACGTCCGGCACGTTGTCGGTCCTCATCATGTCGGCCTCAGACGACTCGAACCAGGGTCGCAACAACGCCGGTGGGCAGATGGCCGCCTCCATGGCGAGTGCGATCTTCTATGCCGCGGCCGGAGGAGTATTGGCGATCGCGGGCGAGCCGAGCCGTCTGGCGTTCGGAGTGATCGCAGGCCTTGCCGTTGCCCTTGCCGCCGCCGGCCTGGTGGCGTCCGGCCGGGCCCGCTGCGCCCTCCCCACCAGTCCGGCCGCAATCGAATGAACACCTTTCCGGCCCAATATCCGGTCGCTCGATCGACGTGGGGATCTGTGACCGCGACGTCGTCTCTCGTTCGACCTCGTGATTCACCCCGTTTGACGGCATCGCCTTGACACCGAGGAGTCACGAGGTCAACGAGAGGCTGAGGAGACTGCAGTCGTCCATTTACGAAGACGCAAGCGCCCACGGATTAACCCAGGAGACGGGTCCCAACCGCCCACTTGCCGCGATCCACGCGGGTGGTGGACCACCGCCTCACACCGCCGCACGGTGGCTGACAGCGGCCTTCGCTTGCCTCTCGCAGCTATAGATGCACAAACCAATCCGGCTCATGCCAATCGGAGGGTGGCGACTGGGACTTGTGACCACGGTGTCGCGTCGACCAGTTCGCCCCACGTCGCTACGCGGGTGACGTTCCTCAACGAGGATGGAAGGAGCGATCGCTGTCCCCGAGTCCTTATGGACGAACGCGGATGATCGTCTTCCCCTTGCGTCGCTCGGTCGGGTTGAGGGCCGCAACGGCATCGTCGAGGGTCGCGACGTTGCCGATGTTCGTCCGCAGCCGTCCGTCACGCACCCGCTGGACGATCTCACCCAGTTGGGCACGATCGGACTCGACAACGAAGTCGATCGCCAGACCGTCCGCGGGCCGCGCCTCGGGCGGCCCGACGACGGTCACCAGCGTTCCTCCGGCTCGAATCAGACCCGCGGACCGCTTCTGGATGTCGCCGCCGATGACATCGAAAACCAGATCGACTCCGCCGACGTCTTCCAGCGCGTCGTTGTCGAGGTCGACGAACTCCTGCGCGCCGAAGTCGAGCGCCTTCTGACGGTCGGCGGCGCGTCCGGTGCCGATGACGTACGCGCCGAACTCACGTGCGAGCTGCGTCACCATCGACCCGACTGCGCCGGCCGCGCCGTGCGCGAGGACGCTCTGCCCCGCCTGAAGGCGGCCGTGCTCGAACAGTCCCTGCCACGCGGTCAGGCCCGAGATTGGCAGGCTCGCGCCCACCGTGAAGTCGACGTCGCCCGGCAGCGGCGCGAGGTTGCGCGCCTCGACGGCCACGTACTCCGCCAGGGTGCCGTCGCGATGCCAGTCGGTGAGGCCGAACACCCGCTGTCCCACCGACAGTCCCGTCGTGCCATAGCCGAGGGCGGTGACCACTCCGGCCAGCTCGTGGCCGGGGATCGACGGTGTTCGGTCACGGTCGACGGCGATCGGTCCAGGTCGAGGGCCACGCCATCTCAGTCGGGACGAATCCCGACGCATGAACCTGAACGACGACGTCGTTTATCGCTGCCGGCGGCTCGGGCCGCTCCACCAGCGTCATCCCGGCCGTTCCCGCAGCCTGATCCGTCACCACGATCGCCTTCATCTGGACACCTCTGTATCGGTTGCTCCTACCTTCGGGAGTCGCCGGTCCGACCGCACGGCCCCGAACCATTCCTAGCCAAGACAAATATCGAGTCCAAGACAAGGAGGATGCGTGAGTCAGACCGCGCAGCCGCGAATGCTGCCACGACAAAGTGCCCCTGGTCGCGATACACCATCTGGACTTGGCCCAGCGGAAGAACCATGACCCTTTCACCCTCTTCTGCCCGGAGGGATGCACTCGATCAAGCTCAAATTGGGCGGCCTCGTCGACCCCCGGGCGATGATCTTCTCGCGCGAGCACTGCGCCGAACCCGACACCCTCCCCGAACAGCCGGCGAGCATGCAGCCAGCCTGGCGCCGACACGATGCTGTTGACTGTTGCCAACCAGCTCGGCGTCGACTAGACGCCCCACATGCTCGCGACAATCGTCATAGACGTCGCGCCCGGCGTTGGCCGGCGCTGATCCGCCCCTCGAAGTCTGTCTCAAAGGAGTTCCTTCGTGTCCACCATCGCCATCATCGGAGGCACCGGCTACACCGGCACGAACATCGCGCGAGAGGCTGTCGCCCGGGGCCACCAGGTCATCTCCTGGAGTCGCAACGTCCCGGCCGAGCGGGTCGAGGGTGTGCGCTACGAGACCGGTGACGCTGCTGACGCCGTGGAGATCATCCCCTCCGCCGACGCCGTCGTTCTGACCCTGTCCCCGCGCGGGGAGACAGCTGGGCGACTGCTCCAGCTCTACCCGTTGTATGCCGAAGCTGCGGCCGAAGCCGGCGCCCGGCTCATCATGGTGGGAGGGTTTTCTTCGCTGCGTCCGGCGCCCGGTGAACCCCGGTTCGCGGAAGGCGATATCCCTGAGCAGTTTCGCGAGGAGGCGCTGGAGGGAGAGGCCACCCGGCACTGGCTCGCCACGTCTGCTCCCGCGGAGCTGGATTGGGTGTTTGTCAGTCCCGCCGGCGGTTACGGCGCGTGGGCTCCCGGCGAGAAGACTGGCTCCTACCGCGTCGGCGGTGAGATCGCGCTCTTCGACGTGGAGGGAAAGTCGGAGATCTCCGGCCCTGACTTCGCCGACGCGATCGTCAATGAGGTGGACCATGCTGAGCATCACCGAGAGCACATCTGCGTCGCCTACTGACCCGCTCGACTCTGGACTCTCCCAGCGCATCGGCAGTCCAAACCACGCACACAACGGGCGTCCGCAGTGCACCGACCGAGGACGAAGCGCCGCTGCAAGGGCTATTTCCACCAGTTCGGCGCACAGGACAACTTCGCGTGAACTATGGCTACCGGAACCGGTTCGGCATGATCTACGTCGACTTCGACACACTCCAGCGGCCCCGAAGTTGCGTGAGGTCGGTCGACGCAACCCGGTCGCGTAGACCTTCCTGGCGTTTCAGCCGACGACGTGCCAACCGCCCAGCTCACGGATTCCGATCTGCCCTATGCCGGGCGCACCCCCGCCCTTGGACGCCCACTAGCCAAGCCGGTGGTTCGCGTTTGAGATCAACGGCGCCGGACGCCCGGGTGGGACTCTGCGGGGAATGACAGACGCGCCATCACAGCGTCCGCGAATGCAGCGTGCAGCGTCGGGCTGGGATGGAATCCGTCGCCGGCGAACATCTCCGGCCCGAGCGGTTCGGCGGTCTGGATTCGGAAGGCTCGCTCGCGAGCGTGGACCGCTGTTGCCCCGATCGCGTCGAAGACCCGGCCACGCCACCCGAGGGCGTCGGCGAGGGGCCGGGGAAGGCCGGGAAGTGATCGAGGGGTGGGATGCCGAGCAGGCACACCTGGGCCCATGGAGCGGCGACGAGGATCGCATCGAGAAGCGTCTGAAGCTCGCGGCGGAAACGGGTCGCGCTGTGCAGGCTCTTGAGGTCATTGACACCGATCGAGACGAACACCAGGTCAGCGTCGACCAAAGCTTCGGCAGAGACCAGGCTGAGCGCCCGCCCTGCAGTGGCACCTGTCATCGCGCATGCCTGCCACTCCACCGTCGCCCCGTAGCGGTCGGCGAGCCGCACAGCGAGCTGACCCGCCACCGACGATCGGTGATGTCCGACGGCATAGCCCGCCGTGACGCTGTCCCCGAGCGCGACAACCCTCATGTGGCGATCACCAGAGCCGACGCGCCCCGTCACGCCTTCAGCGTCAGCGAAGCGGGGCATGGTGCGGATGAGTCGATATCCCTGAAAAGGCACGATGGGCAGGCCTAGCCACCACCACTGGGCGCCACGGTCCTGACTACCTCGGAGACCGGCCTGTCCGACACGCAACAGATCGCCGTGCATCACGCTCCAGATGGTATGCCGCGCGCCGCGCGCGACTTGGTGCATTTGCTGGAGGGGAAAACCGATTGCCGAGCAGTGCGGGGGCTGGGACCCTCCGGGTCATGAAGGAGAGTCCTTGGCCGATGCGGCTGGACGGTCTGCTGTTCCGCGAGGCCGTGGAATCAGATCTTGACGTGCTGGTCTCCTTCCGGAACGACCCTGGCCGTCAACCACTTCATGGTGCGCACCTACGTCGATCCCGACGACTTGCGCCGTGAATGGCTCGCCGTGCCGAGCAGTCCGACGGATCACTCCTGTGTCGTCGAACGTGACGGAAGGGTCGTGGCGATGGGTTTCCTCGAGATCGTGGATGGTGCCGGCCAGCCGGGTCACCCCACCGGCACGGAGGGTGTCATCGGCTACATCGTGGATCCGAGAGCCGCTGGGCAGGGAATCGGGACCGCGACCGCCCGTGCGCTCCTGCGTGCGGCGTTCGACGGGCTCCGTCTGCGTCGAGTCACCGCCGCGGCGAATGCCGACAACCTGGCGTCCAGTAGGTGTGCTTGAACGCGCCGGCATGCGTCGGGAGCGCCACGCGCTCAAGGCGCTCTGGCACCGGGAACTCGGATGGCTGGACGAGGTGGGATACGCCCTCCTGGACGACGAGTGGGCTGCACGGACCGGAGAGACCGCGCACACCTGAGGTCCGGACGTGCCGCGCTCCGTCGGAAACCGCAGGGGGCGGCTCTCGCGCACGGCGTATGGACGCCGGCTGGGGCTGGAGACCGGTGTGGCCGGCCACCCGCCGCGCACGTCCAAAGTCAGCAGCCCCCGAGACGCAAAGGACCCTAGGCTCGATTGTGTGCAGCTACGCCGCAACGCTGAGGCCAACGCGGCCCAACGGATCCTGCGCGCCGTGGTGGCATCGCGCCCGGGTGCGTGGGTGTCAAGGCGCGCCCTTCACCGGATCGACCTGCTCGCATACCGCGTCGCACCGGGCCGCGTCCCGCCGAGCCAGTGGTTCGCCGCGGTCCCCGTGGGACTGCTCACGACGACCGGTGCCCGCTCTGGGAGACCGCACACCGTGCCGCTCCTGGTCACCACGCCTCGAGAGCGGCTGGGGTGTCATCGCGTCGAACTACGGGTCGGGGCGGCCACCGGCGTGGTTCTTCAACCTCCGCGCCCACCCCATCGCCTCGCTCGAGCTGGACGGGGTGGCGCACCCGGTGCGCGCGGAGCAGGTTCACGGAGTCAAGAAGGAGCATGTGCGCGAGGCGGCCTTGGGCTGGTACCACGGATACACGGCATATGAGGAGCGGGCAGGCGGTCGCGATCTCGGCTTCTTCGTGCTGCACCCCGAGCACGACTGACCTGTGCCCCGGCGCCTCGGCTTGTGTCCTGCCTGCTGGAGTGCGCCCCAACTGCGGACGGCGCGGTTGACCACGCTCTATCGTGGAGGCAACCGCACCGTCGTCTGACGAGGTTTGTGTGGCGAGAAGCCGGCGGGAGGCGCTGACTGGCCCATGGAGAAGGCAGCTGAAGCGCCACGTCGGTTGCCCGCCGGGATCGTCACCTTCGTGATGACGGACATCGAGTCCTCGACCCGGATCTTCCGTGAGATGGGCGATGACTACGTCGGCCTTCTTGCGACGCACAACGCCCTCCTGAGAGGCGCCTTTACGGCCCACCGAGGTGCCGAGGTCAGCACCGAGGGAGACGCACTCGTGCTCGCCTTCGGCGACGCTGGCGAGGCGGTTCGCGGCTGTGTGGCCGGTCAGCTCGCGCTGCAGGCGCACGACTGGCCACCCGGTGCGCAGATCCGCGTCAGGATGGGCGTGCACACGGCTCACGCCGCACCGACGGGTGACAACTACGTGTCGCTCGGGCTGCACCAAGCGGCCCGGATCTGTGCCGCGGCACACGGCGGCCAGATCCTCCTGTCCGAGACCACAGCGAGAGCGGTGCCGGCAGACCTTCCGGCGGACGTCACGCCTCTCCCCGCTGGGCTCGTTCCAGCTGCGCGGATTCGCAGAACCTGCCCGCCTCTTCCAGGTGCGGCACGCCGAACTCCCCACGGAGTTCCCACCGCTGCGGGCTTACGGCGTCACACAGCACAACCTGCCGTTCCACAAGCCGCCTTCTTCGGACGTGACGACGAGCGGCGCGAACTGGCCGAATACATGCGTCAGGCGCGAGTAGTGACCGTCGTCGGTCTGGGAGGTGTCGGCAAGACACGGTTGGCGGTTCAGGTGGCCTTCGACGTGATGGACGAGTTCGATGACGGTGCGTGGTTGGTTGAACTGGCCTCTGCCACGATCGGCAGGCCGTTGTGAGTGCGGTGGCTGCCGTGCAGCACATCACAGAGGTGCCTGGACGCAGTCTTGAGGATGTCGTGCTGGACGAGCTCTCGGCCAAGTCAGCCATGCTGATTCTCGACAACTGCGAGCAGGTGCTCGACGCAGCGGCGGGCTTCACGGAGGTGCTGGCACAACGCTGTCCACAGTTGGCAGTGCTCGCCACCAGCCGGGAACCCCTCGGCATCGAGGGAGAGGTCGTCTGGCAGCTGGGTCCCCTGCCGGCGCCTGACCCGGCGGCGGTCGCTGCCGAGGCAGACGTAGCGGGGAGGCCCGATCCGGCTGTTCGAGCAGCGGGCAGCATTGGTGCGGCCCGGTTTTCGCATCGATGATGACAACGCGGCCATCGTGGCCCGGATCGTCTGGCAGCTTGATGGCATCCCTCTTGCCATCGAGCTGGCTGGCCGCACTCGCCGACAACTCGCTCTCCGGAGTCCTGCAAGGATTGTCGGATCGGTTCTCGCTCCTCACGCACGGCCGCCGCACGGCGCCGGCTCGGCATCAGACGCTCCGGGCGGCGCTCGGATGGAGCCTGACCTGCTCCCCCCGGACGAGCGTCTCCTCTTCGGCCGGCTGGCAGTCTTTGCCCGGAGCGGCACGATCGCGGCCGCACAGGTTGTCTGCGGTACGCCGCCGCTGAGTGAGGCAGCCGTCCCACAGCTCCTGCGGCGGCTGCGCCGCAGCTCCCTGCTGTCCTACCGCGACGACGTGGATGGCTGGGTCATGCTGGACTCGGTCCACGAGCTCGCAAGTATGGAGCTGGCCGCTTCACACGAGTCCGACCACGTGGCCGCCCGGCATCGTGAGTGGTTTGCCCGGCGTGCTGAGACGCTTGGGAGCCAGCTCGGTCTGCGCGGTCACACCGAGGCGCGGGCCGACTTGCTGGCGGATCTGGACAACATCCGTCAGGCTCTCGCCAGCGGCGTGAGTGCCGGTGACGGTGACCGCTCGCTGCGTACGGCCGTCGCGATGGAGCCGTTCTGGGTATCGCACGGAGACTGGAGCGCTGGCGCGAATCACCTGCGCCAGGCGCTCGGCGTGCCGGGAGCCGAGGCCCGGCGTGGCCAGGCGTTGACTGCGTTGGGGAACCTGCTCATCCTGCGCGGCGAGACGGTCGACGCCGAGCAGTGCTTCCTGCAGGCGGCCGACATCGCGGCCGGCAGTGACGACGAGATCACCCTCGCCCGGTCTCGTTCTGGTCTTGGCTATGTCGCCTTTCGTCGCTCCGACCTCGAGGGGGCCGAGACGCGCTGGCGGGACGCCCTGACGCACGCCGACAGGGCGGGCGATGAGCGCGTTGCTGCAGGCGTCCTCCGCAGTCTGGCGATCGCCGCTGGCGCCCGGGGTGACCAGTCGGCGGCGGGCGAGCTGATCGACCACGCGATTCACTCAGCCGAGCGTGTTCAGGATGACCAGCTGCTCAGGCTGCTCCTCGGCTCAAGGGCGGAGATGGACCTCTGGCTCGGCCGGTACGACGAGGCGATGGACCTCTACGGTGAGGCGCTCAGCATCGCCTCGACCATCGGTGACGTTTCTGCGCGTGCGTTGCTGCTCTGCGAGCTGGGCTGGGTCTCCCTGCTCACCGGTGACCTGCCCACAGCGGGGCGGTTGGCCGGTGAGGCGCTCGAGGTGGCGGAAGATCTCGGTAACCGCCGGGCGATGACCAGCTCCCTGCGGCTCACGGCCGAGTCCTCGCTGCGGCAGGGCCGATTCGGGGACGCGGACGCAGAGCTGCAGCATGCACTCGCGGTGGCCGAGGGCTTGGGTGACCCCGCTGAGACCGCCGGTGTCAGGTGCACCCAGGCCCACGCTGCCCTCGAGCAGCGAGACCACAGCGCCGCGGCGCAGCTGGCAGAATCCGCCCTCGCCCTCGCAGCCCTGGGATACCCCATGCGCACGACCTTCCCCCAGTGGGTCCTCGGTGTGGTGGCTCTGGAACGCGGTGACCTGAACGAGGCCGACATCCAGTTCCGCGCCGGTGTCGGAAACGCTGCCACCGCCGCACCACGACACCTGGCCAACAGCAGGTGGGGTCTGGCGCGAGCGAGTCTCGCCGCCGGCGATGCACCCGGGGCCGCCCGGCTGCACCGACAGGCCCTGAGCCTGCGTCACAGCATGGGTGATCGGCTCAGCGTGGCGGAATCGCTCGTCGGCGCGGCGGCCGTCATCGCAAGCGCGGACCCGTCCACCGCCGACGCCCTCTTGTCAGAGGCCGAGCGGATTCGCGACTCCTGTGCCGCAGTGGCGACGCCACGTCAGACTGGTGACCTCGCAGCGGTCCGCGCGCTCCTGGACGCGCGCCCGCGGGTCGTGGAAGAGGAAAGGGCCCCGGCTGAAGCCTCGGCGGTGGATCGTGCGCTTCGTGCTCTGGCCGAGATCGAACGCTCAGGCACGGCGCGAGCCGACTGACAACCAAGGAGGACTGCATGGGCTGGCTGGAAGGCGACGTGGCACTCATCTCGGGCGCGGGCTCGGGACTCGGGTTGGCGCTGGTGGACCGCTTCGTCGCCGAGGGCGCCCGAGTGCTCGCACTCGACCGTGACGCTGACCGCGTGAGGAGCGTCGAGACCACCTACCCCGGCAAGGTGGCCGGCATCGTGGGGGATGTCACCGTCCCTGCGGACAACGAGAAAGCGGTGGCCAGGGCCTTGTCGGTCTTTGGACGCCTCGACACGTTTGTCGGCAACGCGGGCCTGTTCGACTACGGCGCGCGCTTGGTCGACACACCCATGGAGGCGCTGAGCCGCGGCTTCGACGAACTCTTCGCGGTCAACGTCAAGGGCTACCTGCTGGGCGTCAAGGCCGCAGTCGACGCCCTCACCGAGTCCGCCGGAAGTGTCGTGCTGACCGCCTCGGTGGCGTCGCGGAATGCCGGCGTCGGCGGTGCCGTGTACACCGCATCGAAGCACGCGGTCGTCGGACTGGTCGAGCAGCTGGCGTTCGAACTCGCTCCGAACGTTCGCGTCAACGGCGTCGCGCCGGGCTTCATGCGCACTGACATTCGGGGCCCCCGGGCCTTGGGCCTCGCGGACCGCACCTTGGGCTCGATGCCGGATCTCGACGAGCTGGCGCGTGCGCTGCTGCCTATGCAGTTCCTGCCCGAGCCGTCCGACTACACGGGCCATTTCGTTCAGCTGGCATCGCGAGCCAACGCGGCCGCCACGACTGGCGTCGTCGTCGAGTGCGACGGCGGCTTCTCGGTGCGGGGCATGGGACCGCCTCCCGGTCAGTGACCAAAGAGCCGCGACAGGCTCACTGTCCGGCCAGTGACGCGGCGCGCTCGGCGTCGCTCTTGAGGATGCAGAACTCGTTGCCCTCGGGATCGGCCATCACGTACCACCCGGTGCCCGGGCCGTGGAGGCCACGGCGATCCGCGACGAGCGTCGCGCCGATCCGGGCTCGTTCGGGTCGTCGGGGATGTCCTCATAGCCGAGCACCTGCTTCCACCACTCGGAGAGCTCGTAGGCGTTGTGGCTGTCGATCGACGTGTGCGAGATGCGCGAGGTCATGGGTGACAGCTGGGCAATCACCCTCTCCAAAGATCACCGAGGTCTCCTTCGACCAGTCGCTGCTCGACCGGATCATCAACTCCGGCTCGCTGCGCATCGAGTCGGCGGATGACAGCCCCGACGAGCGGCTGCGCAACATGCCGCACAGCAACACGTCCAGCAGCTGATCAACCGCGCTCATCGACGAGGACGACACGCGCCGTCGCATGGTGGTCAACGGCCGGCCGAGCACGGACGGCCGGGTTACGAGCCGGCTGACGATGACGAAGAGGGCCGTATGCCGCTCAGCTCGGACCCCGACCGACGTGACCGTCCCTGTCTGGCTGAGGAATGACATCCCGCTTGACCATCTACGTGCGCCAACGCCAGCACCGGACCCACCCCGTGGCCGACACGAGATTCGGGTCATCGAAAGCCACCGATGTGCCGGCCAGAGTGTGTGAGAAAGTTGCACCTACGAGATGTCGCCTTGCGTTCTGTCGAATCGTTGCCTCAAGAACTTCGAATTGTCGTGTGCCGCAAGGGATTTGCATTTACCGACGCGCTCACAACGCAGCCATGACCACCTCAATCGGTGGATCGAGGTTAAGTTCGAAGAGCCAGGTTCCCACGCGGCGCTACTTCGATGCCACGCCGTCATCGCTTTTACTCCGAGTATGTTCGCTGGGCCCCACGAGCCAACAAGTTTTGAAGGGAAACGTATCGCCGCCGCCCCGATGTAAGGCGACTAAATCAGCCGCGTTTCCAGCTATTTCGCCACGCCCCCTCCCGACGAAGGCTATGGTCCGTAGCACAAAACGCTACAAAGGGGGCAGCGAAGTGCCTGAGGAGAACTGGCATCAAGCGCGGCTGATTCCTACATCAGGGATCAACGGAGCCGAGGAGCAGGAACGTAGAGCAACGTCGGCCCTTCTCGCCGTGATGTCGTCCGTGAAGGAGTTCGGGCGTGGGCTCACCCAGCCGCTAGGCGCGATCGCCGGCGCGGTCGAAACGTATATCGAAGTCCCCTTCATCCTCGGTGACAAGAGGCTCTACCCAGACGGCCTCATCACCGTCAGTCGTGGTCCCGCAACTGGACTGCCCTGGTTGAGGTCAAGACGGGGAACAACTCCCTCGTCCATGAGCAGATCGAGAACTACCTGGATATCGCAAAGGAGCAGGGCTATGACGCCGTGCTCACGATCTCCAATGAGATTCCTGCCATCGCCGGCCAACACCCGACCAAGGTCGACAAGCGCAAGATCCGGAAGGTGGCCCTCCATCACCTGTCTTGGTCCCAAGTCCTGTGCGAAGCAGTGATGCAGAAGGAACACCGAGGCGTTGCGGATCCTGATCAGGCGTGGATCCTCGGAGAGTTGATCCGTTACCTGGAGCACCCGCGATCAGGGCCCTCGAGTTCGATGACATGGGCGAGAACGGGTCGCCGTGCGACAGGCCGTCCCAAGTGGCACGCTCCGAGCCTCGGACAAGACCGCTCCCGAGGTCGCTGCTCGGTGGGATGCGCTGCTGCGCTTCGCCAGCCTCCAGCTCGGACGGAAGCTCGGTGAGGAAGTCACACCAGTCCTGTCACGGAAGGAACTGGCTGAGCCAATCCTGCGCTCGCAGCACTTGGTTGCGTCGCTCGCCGAATGACGGCAAGCTGACCGGATCCATCCGCATTCCGAACGCGGTCGGTCCAATCGTAGTCACCGCAGATCTGAGGGCAGGTCAGGTGACCTGCCATGTTGACATTGAGGCTCCCAAGGAAGGCAGGCCAGCAACGAGGGTCAAGTGGCTTCTCCGGCAGATGCCTGAAGCCTTCGACGGCATGCGGGTGGAGGCGTTCGCCATGCACACGAGGGGAGCCGGTGCTGCGGAACTGCTTCGAGACGTGCGAGAGAACCCGCTGCTGCTCGTGAGCGACCCGACCAAGGAACTGCGCTCATTCCGGGTCGCGGTCTCAAAGCCCTTGGGCAGTAAGCGAGGCCGAGGGCGAGGCTCCTTCATCGACTCGGTGACTGATGCCATCAACGCCTTTTACGGCGAGGTGGTGCAGAACCTAAAGGCTTGGAGAGCTGCTCCACCTCAAATGCGCTCGCTTTCGCCAGCAGAAGTGCCAGACGCGCGGCTCACATCAACCGCTCTCTCATCGCAGGACGGGGTAGATGAGCGTGTGAGCGAGCAGGCCAGTGGGGGGCCGACTGCCCAGGGCATCGAAGGAACACACGCCTAGACTCCGTTCGGGGACCTGACGCCCTGGTCGGGTCAATCTGAACCAGGTGACCTGGCGGCGAGGAAAGCGGCGTACTCGGCGTCGCTCTTGAGGATGCAGAACTCGTTGCCCTCGGGATCGGCCATCACGTACCACCCGGTGCCCGGGCCGTGAGTGCCACGGCGATCCGCGACGAGCGTCGCGCCGACGCCCAGCAGCGCGCTCGGTCTCCTCGTCCTGGGTGACGTCCGTGGAACGCAGGTCGAAGTGGATGCGGTTCTTGCCCGACTTCGCCTCGGGGACCTCGATGAACAGGATGTGGTGGCCGGCGGCCCCGGAGCGGATCATGCACTCCTCGTGGCCGGGCTCGTTGGGGTCGTCGGGGATGTCCTCATAGCCGAGCACCTGCTTCCACCACTCGGAGAGCTCGTAGGCGTTGTGGCAGTCGATCGACGTGTGCGAGACGCGTGAAGTCATGGACGACAGCCTGTACGACCGGGCCGCCGGAGTCGATGAGGTTTCCCATCCGCCCGTGACACCGTCGGCAGGGTCCGGCAGAGTCGGAACATGACATCGAGTGCCGCCGCCGACGTAGCCGTGACCGACCGATTCCGGGCCGCGAGGGACCTCCTCCTCGACCTTCGCGAGGACCCCGACCGGGCCCACGCCGAGTTCACCTTGCCCGACGTGGGCGACCGCTTCAACTGGGCGGTCGACTGGTTCGACGCCGATCGCCCGCGGCAACGACCGGCCGGCGCTGGTGATCGTCGAGGAGGACGGCAGCCGCCGGGCAGCGGCGCACGTTCGACGAGATGGCCCGCCGCTCCGACCAGGTCGCGGCCTGGCTCGCCGCGGCACGGCGTCGCGCAAGGGCGACGCGGTGATCGTCATGCTCGGCAACCAGGTCGAGCTGTGGGAGACGATGCTCGCGATCATGAAGCTCGGCGCGGTGATCATGCCGACGACGACCGCCGTCGGGCCGGCCGACCTCGCGACCGGATCGACCGCGGCGGCGCGCGGTTCGTCATCTCCAACCCCGCCGACGCGGCCAAGTTCGACGACGTGCCCGGGCGACTACGCGCCGCCTCGCGTCGACCCGCGCGACCGGCTCCCGGACGGCTGGGCGACGCTCGACGACGCATACGACGCTCGACGTGCCGCCGGCCGAGCACCCGGGCACCGCGCCCGGGACCGGCTGCTGCTCTACTTCACCTCCGGCACCACGTGCAAGCCCAAGCTCGTCGAGCACACCCAGGTCTCCTACCCCGTCGGCCACCTCGTCGACGATGTACTGGCTCGGCCTGCGGCCCGGCGACGTGCACCTGAACATCTCCTCGCCCGGCTGGGCCAAGCACGCGTGGTCGTGCTTCTTCGCGCCGTGGATCGCCGAGGCGACGATCTTCCTCTACAACTACACGCGCTTCGACGCGGCCGCGCTGCTCGCGCGGCTGCGCGACGCACGAGGTGACGTCGTTCTGCGCGCCGCCGACGGTGTGGCGGATGCTCATCAACGTCCGACCTCTCCGGCGGCCCGGGCTCGCTGCGCGAGGTGATCGGCGCCGGCGAGCCGCTCAACCCCGAGGTGATCGAGCAGGTCGAGAAGGCGTGGGGCCTGACGATCCGCGACGGCTACGGCCAGACCGAGACCACGCGCGCAGGTCGGCAACACCCCCGGCGCGCCGGTGAAGCCCGGCTCGATGGGCCGGCCGCTGCCGGGCGTGCCCGTCGTGCTCGTCGACCCGCTGACCGAGCACGCTGGCGGCCGACGAGGGCCGGCGAGGGCGAGATCTGCCTGGACCTGTCGGCAGCGGCCGCTGCCGCTGATGACCGGCTACCAGGGCGACGACGAGCGCAACGCCGAGGCGATGGCCGGCGGTTTCTACCACACCGGCGACGTCGCGACCCGGTCGACGCGGACGGCTACATCACCTACGTCGGCCGCACCGACGACGTCTTCAAGGCCAGCGACTACAAGATCAGCCCGTTCGAGCTGGAGTCGGTGCTGATCGAGCACCCCGCGGTGGCCGAGGCGGCGGTCGTGCCCGCGCCCGACCCGGTGCGGCTCGCGGTACCCAAGGCGTACGTCGCCCTCGCGCCCGGGCTACGAGCCGACGCGAGGAGACGGCGCTGCGCGATCCTCGAGCTACGCGCGCGAGCACCTGGCGCCGTACCTCCGGGTCCGCGCGCATCGAGTTCTTCGAGCTGCCGAAGACGATCTCGGGCAAGATCCGCCGGGTCGAGCTGCGCGGCCGCGAGGACGAGCTCGACGCGACCGGCGCCGCGCAGCCCGCGCTCGAGTGGCGCGACGACCAGTTCCCCGACCTCAGGGGGTGACCGTCGGGCTGGATGATGGCGAAGGCGAACGAGTCAGGGTCGAGGTCCGCACGGTGGCCGGGGTCGAGGTCCCGAAGCCGTCGGGCGTCGCGGTGGCGATCTCCCGGATCGTCGTCTCCGCCGACCGGCTGCACGTGCGCGGCTGCTCACCCTCCGCGCCGGGTTGGGCGGGCTGGGCGGGCTCGGCTGTCGGGGCCGGTTCTGGGGGTCCAGCGGCCTCGGCGTCCCTGGTCTCCTGAGCCCCGCGAGGGTCGATCATCGCGCCGTTGACGACCTGGATGTTGTCGTAGGCCGGTCGGCCCTCGATGAGGTTGCGGTACGTGTAGCGGGTCAGCTGGGTGAGCGCGCATCGTGGGCCGAAGCTGGCCAGGTCGAAGGCGTAGGGCTGGCCGGTCAGCTCCTCGTCCTTGGTGGCGATGAAGTGAGAGACCACGCCGCCGCCCGTGAAGGTCCCGACCTGGATCCGGACCCCTCGAGCGCCGGCGTGTGGATGTGCCCGTTGATGACGATGCGGCCGCGGGCTACCTCGGTAGCCGCATAGGGCTCGTGGGTCACCACAATGTCGCTCTCGGGCTCGTTCTCCATCGCCAGGTTGTACGCATCGACCGCCGGTGCCTGCTTGCGCGCGGGGTCCTTGTTGTCGTCGCCGAAGTAGCGCGGGTCGTTGAGGCCCGTGATGCGCAGGCCGTGGAACGACAGCTCGCGATAGACGCCGTCAGGGTCTTGGAGCAGCACGACGTTGGGCACGGCAGCCATCCGCCGCAGCAGCGCTCGGTCGGCCGGTGCGGACTGGTCGTGGTTGCCGCTCGTGAAGATGTAAGGGACCCCGAGCGACTCGATCCCGCGGAAGATACCCGCCGCCTCACCCTCCTGCACCCGGCCGAAGTTGATGATGTCGCCCGTGTCGATGACCGCGTCGACGCCCTCCTCCTCGATGATGGTGCGCATCAGGGCGTACTGGTTGGCGCCGTGGATGTCCGAGACGAGCAGGAAGCGGGCCGACACGGTCGGCTGGGTCAGGTCCGTGGGGACGAACTTCTCCTGCAGCGCCTGGGACAGCGCGAGCAGGTTGCGCAGGTACGGCGTGGCCTGCTCGGCGCGGGTCTCCACATCGGCCAGTAGCCCCGCGTTGCGCTGGACCGTGCCGAGCAGGCCCGTCGTGGTGAACGCTGCGAAGCGGTCCGGTTGGTAGGTCAGGGCGGTGCTCAGGCCCGTGCCCCCGGAGACGAGGACGAGAGCCGCGCCCACCAGGACGAGGTACGTCCGCTCCGGGCGTCGCCGCCGGGCGTAGTGCACGGCCACGGACAGGCCGACGGCCACGAAGAGCGCCCCCAGGCCAAAGCGGAAGCCCACCCCGACGGCTGCCTCCCGGATCGCTTCCGAGATCTCCGCATCCGAGGGCTGCAACGAGCGCACACTCACCGGGGCGGCGGTGAGGAGGTCGGTGACCTCCTCCCGCACGGAGACGGCGACGTCGAGTCCCGGAGCGAGCGCGGGCGACCGGAACGCGAGGTCGACGTCACCGACGATGGTCGGGCTGTGCAGCACCGGGGTGTGTCGCGGCACCGGGTCGAGCCGCAGCGTCGCCCGGTAGTTGGAGGTCTCCACCGTCGTCGGCGACAGGTTCGTCGCCGCGACCCCGCCGAGGTAGCAGGCCACGACGATGGCGACCCAGCGGGCCACGAGGCCCGCCCGGGCCCAGGCGGGGTGATCCGTCCTCAGTCGCATCGCGTCCACCCTATGCACGGACCTCTGGAGAGGCCGCCACAGCCCCAGTGCCCGTGACCCGGGAACGGGGCTCAGCGGCATACGGCATCAAAAGCATGTGTCCGTATGCCGCTGGGCTGGCTCCGCGCTCACGCGCGGTTGGTCAGAGGTACTGGCCCGTGGGACCGATGTCGTGACCGGCCTGCGTCGCGTCCGGGCGATGCAGGTGGCCGTGGCCGGCTCCCGGCGGGGTGCCGTAGGACCCGCCGGGACCACCCGGCAGGGCCCGCATCTGCTGGAGCTGCTGCTGCGCAACCATCTGTTGCGCGACCAGGGCGGTCTGGATCCCGTGGAAGAGGCCCTCGAGCCAGCCGACCAGAGCGGGCCTGAGCGATGCGCAGCTCGGCGTCGCTCGGCGACTCGTCGCGGAACGGCTGTGCGATCCGCTCGAGCTCGTCGACGAGCTCGGGGAGAGCCCGTCCTTGAGCTCCTCGAGCGACTGGTGGTGGATCTCGGCGAGGCGGCGGCGCCCGGCAGGGTCGAGCGGCGCGCTGCGGACCTCCTCGAGCAGCTGCTTGATCATCGAGCCGATGCGCATGACCTTCGCCGGCTCCTCGACGAGGTCCGCAGGGTTGGTTCGCTCCCGCTCCCCCTCGGCAGCCGACTCGCGCTCGGAGCCGCTGCCCGGCGCATCCGCCACGCCCATGCCATCGGGGGTGAGCACGACGATGCGCTGGTCCTCCCGCGGCTGGTCGCTGCTGGGGTCCTGACCGGGCACTGGCTGGCGGGGGCTGTCACTCATGGTTCCCATCCTGCCCCACCGGTCCCCGGCGTCGTCCATCGACGGATCATCGATCGAGTCCCCGCCTGACGGGACCTGCACACCCTGCGTGCGGTCAGGGGAGGGCTTTGCGCACGCAGGATGTGCAGGAGCGTACGCGTGCTGACGTCAGCGCTTTCCGGCAGTCGCGAACCAAGGGTGGTGCAGGTCGTGGTACTAGAGGTCCGTCATGGCTTCGTCCATGTCGGCCATCTGGTCCTGCATCTCCTGGGGCATCTCCTTCTTCTCGCCCTCGCGGGCCTCGGCCTCGGTGCGGAACGCGATCGTCTGGGTGAAGTAGCCGTCTCGTCGACCGCGATGGTGCCGCCAAGGATGTCGGGACGCTCGCGGTGGAGCATGTCCATCGGCTGGTCCATCATCATGCGGAACTTCTCGGGGTCGCTGATGCGACCCTGGATGACCTGGACGAAGCCGGCGTCGTCCGACCCGCCGTCGAGCATCAGCTGCACATCGTCGCAGTCGTGGAACGTCACCGCGCCGTTGAAGTACCGCTCCGTCTCGCCCCACCAGGCGCCCTGCTCCGGACCGGTTGCTGTTGCGCATCGCCGACTCCTTCGAGTCGAAGCGCACGACGCCGATGAACTCGTTGTCGTCGGTCAGGCCGTACGTGCCTCCGAGGAAGCCCATCGCGCCCGGCTCGAGCTCCTCACGCCACAGGTCCATGCGACGGTGCAGCTGGTCGCGCGTCGTTGCACTGGCCCTGAATCACCTGAATGAACACCTTGTGACCTCCCGCTGTTGAGTCGGGAGGGCCGCTTCAGCTGAAGTGGTCCACGTATCGACGTTACGCCGCGGGCGCGGGCCCGTCACCGGGCCGAAACGCGGAAAACGGGCAGATCACGCCCAATCAGATGCCGTATGCCGCTGGGCTCGCTCCCCGTCGAACGTGCATCCGCGCCGCCCCCGCTTTCGTCGAGTGTGCAGTTCGCGCCCGTTTCGATGAAACGTCACGTCGGCTGGGCCGGCGCGAACTGCACACTCGACGGGGTCAGGTGGTGAGCAGGATCTTGCCGATGTGGCCGGACGCCTCCATCTCGCGGTGGGCGTCGGCGCGCCCGTCGAGCGGGTAGCGCGAGTGGATGACGGGGCGGACCTGACCGGCCTCGATGAGCGGCCACACGTGCTCGCGGACGGCGGCGACGATGGCGGCCTTCTCCGCGGCGGGCGCGCGCGCAGGGTCGTGGCGATGACGGCGCCCCGCTTGGCGAGGAGCATGCCGAGGTCGAGCTCGGCCTTGCGGCCGCCCTGGAGGCCGATCGTCACCAGGCGGCCGTTGACGGCCAGCAGCGTCGACGTTGCGGGCGAGGTACTTCGCGCCCGATGTTGTCGAGGATGACGTCGGCGCCGTGGCCGTCGTTGGCGGCGCGCACGTCGCTCGACGAAGTCCTGCTCGCGGTAGTTGACGAGGACGTCCGCGCCGAGCTCGCGGCAGAAGTCGAGCTTCGCCTGGCTGCCCGGCCGTGACCGCGACGCGGGCGCCGACCGCCTTGGCGAGCTGGATCGCCATCGTGCCGATGCCCGAGCTGCCGCCGTGAACGAGGAGCACCTGGCCCGGCTGGATGTTGGCGGTCGAGGAAGACGTTGGACCAGACGGTGCAGGCGACCTCGGGCAGGCCCGCCGCGTCCACCAGGTCGACGCCGGCCGGCACGGGCAGCACCTGGCCGGCCGGGACGACGACCTGCTCGGCGTAGCCGCCGCCGTCGATCAGCGCGCACACCTCGTCGCCGGGCTGCCAGCTGTGCACGCCGTCACCGAGCGGCGCGATGCGGCCGCTCACCTCGAGGCCGGGATAGGCCGACGCCCCGGGCGGTGGGTCGTAGAGCCCTTGCGCTGCATGACGTCCGCCCGGTTGACGCCCGCGGCCACGACGTCGACGAGGACCTCGCCTGGCCGCGGGCTCGGGGCGGGGACGTCGTCGAGCACGAGGGCGTCGGGGCTCGCCCGGCTCGGGGATCGTGATGGCGCGCATGCGCAGACTGTAATGGCGGGCTGCGTCGTGGCGCCGATCAGTGAGGTCGCGACCTCGGACCGGCCTGGCGTTCCCGGACGACCGTTTCTCGCCGGGCAGGGATGGTGCGCGCGTGCGCGGCCCTGGCCTGGCACCCTCGGGCGGAGCAATCGGTCGTCCGGGGACGGAGGGCACCGTGGGCTGGGAACCAGCTAGCGGCATACGGCCTGGTGGTCGTGGCTCAGCGCGACCGGGCTGAGCCGGCGGGCGATCTCGGTGGCCGTCGACGGCCCGTGCGAGCTGCCGGCGACCTCGTCGCGTCGCGTCGCTGGCCGCAGGTCACGGCGATGGCGGCGAGCGGCCGGCTGGCACGGTCGATGACGGCCACGGCGACCGACGACAGGTCGGGGGTCACGGTGCCCTCCTCGCGCGCATGGCCGGCGGCGCACCTGGGCGAGCAGGGCGCGGAGCTCCTCGAGCGAGGGCGGGCCGGTGCCGTGGCGCTGCACGAAGCTCGCGCGGTCGGGATAGAGCGCCCGCACCTGGCTCGCCGGGCAGGGCGGACAGCATCGCGAGCCCGCTCGCCGTGAGGTGGGCGGGCAGGCGCACCCCGACGTCGGTGACGAGCATCGGCTGGCCCGGCGGCGCGCTCCTCGAGCAGGTAGATGACGTCGCGCCCGTCGAGGGTGGCGAAGTGGGCGTTGCGGCCGCACTGGTCGACGAGCCGGCGCATCGCGGCCCGAGCCACGCGGGCGAGCGGCGCCTGGCGCTGGTAGGCCGAGCCGAGCTCGTAGGCGGCCTGGCCGAGTCCGAAGCGTCGCTCCTCGACGTAGTGCGTGACGTAGCCGCGCGCGTGCAGCACCTTGAGCAGGTGGTAGACCGAGCTGCGGGGCAGCCCGAGGTCGCGGGCGATCGAGGCCGCCGGCACCGGCTCGGCGTGGCGCGACAGGTGCTCGAGGACGTCGAGCGCGTGGGCGGCGGCGGGCGCGTTGGACATCTCGACCACCTCCTATCGCGCAGTTGAGGGCTGACGTCTCGCATCTGAGACGATTGTGCTCCCTCGCGGTGCCGTCGCACCACCCTGGCGCGGTTCGATGGAGGCATGAACGCAACGCACTCCCGTGACGCAGCGCCGGACCACCGTGACGGTCGGCATCGGCCCGCTCGCCGTTCGAGGACGTCATCGCCGTCGCCCGCCACGACGCCGCCGTCGAGCTCTCCGCCGAGGCGGAGGCCGAGATCGCCCGCAGCCGCGAGGTCGTCGAGGCGCTCGCCAACGACACCGTGCCGCACTACGGCGTCTCGACCGGCTTCGGCGCGCTCGCGACGCGGCACATCCCGACGGCCTGCGCGCCCAGCTGCAGCGCTCGCTCGTGCGCTCGCACGCCGCCGGCACCGGCCCCGAGGTCGAGCGCGAGGTCGTGCGCGCCCTCATGCTGCTGCGCCTCTCGACCCTCGCGACCGGCCGCACCGGCGTGCGCCTCGAGACGGCCCGGGCGTATGCCGCGCTGCTCGAGTGCCGGCATCACCCCCGTCGTGCACGAGTACGGTTCGCTCGGCTGCTCGGGCGACCTCGCGCCGCTGTCGCACTGCGCGCTCGCCGTGATGGGCGAGGGGCCGGTGCGCGCTCGCCGACGGCACCCTCACCGATGCGGCAACGGCCATGCGCGACAACGGGATCGAGCCGGTCGCAGCTCGCCGAGAAGGAGGGCCTCGCCCTCATCAACGGCACCGACGGCATGCTCGGCATGCTCGTGCTCGCCATCGACGACCTGCGTCACCTGCTCAAGGTCGCCGACATCTCCGCCGCGATGAGCGTCGAGGGCCTGCATGGGCACCGACGACGTCTTCGCCGCCGACCTGCACGCGCTGCGGCCCCAGCCGGGCCAGGCGCCGTCGGCCGCGAACATCCTTGCGCGTCCTGGCCGGCTCGCCGATCCGGGAGTCGCACCACACCGAGGAGTGCACGCGGGTGCAGGACGCCTACTCGCTCCGCTGCGCGCCCCAGGTGCACGGCGGCGCCCGCGACACGGTCGAGCACGCCGCCCGCGTCGCCGCCGGCCGAGCTCGCCTCGGCCGTCGACAACCCCGTCGTGACCCTCGACGGCCGGGTCGAGTCCAACGGCAACTTCCACGGCGCCCCGGTGGCCTACGTGCTCGACTTCCTCGCCATCGTCGCCGCCGACGTCGCCTCGATGGCCGAGCGCCGCACCGACCGCTTCCTCGACCAGGCCCGCAACCACGGCCTGCCGCCCTTCCTCGCCGACGACCCCGGCGTCGACTCGGGCCTGATGATCGCGCAGTACACCCAGGCCGCGATGGTCTCGGAGATGAAGCGCCTCGCGGTGCCTGCGTCGGTCGACTCGATCCCGAGCTCGGCCATGCAGGAGGACCACGTCTCGATGGGCTGGTCGGGCGCCCGCAAGCTGCGCCGCTCGGTCGACGCGCTCAGCCGCGTCCTCGCCATCGAGCTGCTGACGGCGGCGCGCGGCATCCAGCTGCGGGCGCCGCTCGAGCCGGCCCCCGCCACGGCGGCCGTCATCGCCGCGCCTCGGCGGCGCACGCCGAACGTCGCCCCGGGCCCGGACCGCTTCCTCGCCCCCGACATCGAGGGCGGCCTGGCGCGGCCGTGCGCGACCGCGCCGTCGTCGCGGCGGCCGAGTCCGTCACCGGCCCCCTCCGCTGAGCCGAACGTCGAGGCCACGTGTCCGCCTCCGTCGAGTGCGCAGTCGCGCCGTTCGATGAAGCGTCACGGGCTGGACGGCGCGAACGGCACATCGACGGGGAGGGGGCGGGCGGGGAGTGCACGGCATCGAACAGCTGAGCGCATACGGACATATGTGAAAGTTCTTGCACGAGAAGGGAACTGACATGGAAGGTGCACGACCCGTCCGCGCGGCCGCGCGGCACGCAGCTGACCGCGCAGTCGTGGGCCACCGAGGCCCCGCTGCGGATGCTCATGAACAACCTCGACCCCGAGGTCGCCGAGCGGCCCGACGACCTCGTCGTCTACGGCGGCACCGGCCGGGCGGCGCGCGACTGGAAGTCGTTCGACGCCATGG
This sequence comes from uncultured Actinomycetota bacterium, assembly GCA_963826445.1. Taxonomy (GTDB): domain Bacteria; phylum Actinomycetota; class Actinomycetes; order Actinomycetales; family Dermatophilaceae; genus Intrasporangium. The sequence continues at coordinate 249,709 of CAWGXD010000008.1, read as the reverse complement.
TCCGCACGCTGACGACGCTCAAGCAGGACGAGACGATGCTCGTCCAGAGCGGCCGCCCCGTCGGCGTCATGCAGACGCACGAGTGGGCGCCGCGCGTGCTCATCGCCAACTCCAACCTCGTCGGCGACTGGGCGACCTGGCCCGAGTTCCGCCGCCTCGAGCACCTCGGCCTGACGATGTACGGCCAGATGACGGCCGGGTCGTGGATCTACATCGGCACCCAGGGCATCGTCCAGGGCACCTACGAGACCTTCGCCGCCGTCGCCGAGAAGCGCTTCGGCGGCACGCTCGCCGGCACGCTGACCCTGACCGGTGGCTGCGGCGGCATGGGCGGCGCCCAGCCGCTCGCCGTCACGATGAACGAGCGGCGCCTGCCTCATCGTCGACGTCGACCCCGCCCGCCTGCACCGCCGCGTCGAGCACCGCTACCTCGACGAGGTGGCCGACGAACCTCGACGACGCCGATCGAGAAGGCGCTCGCCGCCAAGCGCGAGCGTCGGGCTGGTCGGTCGGCGTCGTCGGCAACGCGGCCGAGGTCTTCCCCGAGCTGCTGCGCCGCGGTGTCGACGATCGACATCGTCACCGACCAGACGTCGGCGCACGACCCGCTCAGCTACCTGCCCGAGGGCGTCGCGCTCGAGGACTGGGCACGACTACGCCGAGAAGAAGCCCGAGGAGTTCACCGACCGGGCGCGCGCGCCTCGATGGCCAAGCACGTCAAGGCCATGGTCGAGTTCCAGGACGCCGGCGCCGAGGTCTTCGACTACGGCAACTCGATCCGCGACGAGGCCCGGCTGGGCGGCTACGACCGGGCGTTCGAGTTCCCCGGCTTCGTGCCGGCCTACATCCGGCCGCTCTTCTGCGAGGGCAAGGGCCCGTTCCGCTGGGCGGCGCTCTCCGGCGACCCGCAGGACATCGCCGCGACCGACCAGGCCGTGCTCGACCTCTTCCCCGACAACGACCGGCTGCACAAGTGGATCCGCGGCGCGCAGGAGCGCATCGCCTTCCAGGGGCTGCCTGCGCGGATCTGCTGGCTCGGCTACGGCGAGCGCGACAAGGCCGGGCTGCGGTTCAACGAGCTGGTGCGCATCGGGTGAGATCTCCGCGCCGATCGTCATCGGGCGCGACCACCTCGACGCCGGCTCGGTGGCCAGCCCCTACCGCGAGACCGAGGCGATGGCCGACGGCTCCGACGCGATCGCCGACTGGCCGCTGCTCAACGCGCTCGTCAACACGGCCTCGGGCGCCTGCTGGGTGTCGATCCACCACGGCGGCGGCGTCGGCGATCGGTCGCTCGCATCCACGCCGGCCAGGTCTCGCTCGCCGACGGCACCGACCTCGCGGCGCAGAAGCTCGCGCGCGTCCTGACGAACGACCCGGGCATGGGCGTCATCCGGCACGTCGACGCGGGCTACGACAGCGCCGACCAGGTCGCGCAGGAGCGCGGGGTCCGCATCCCGATGCAGGAGTCCTGACGCGCGCCCGCCCAGCAACACACCGAGCACCGGTCAACCCTCGGCGGTTATTTCCGCAGGTGGTCGACGACTGTTCGGTGTGTTGCGGAGGAGGGGGGCCAGCGCGTCCCCATCAGGGGGTGCGCTGGGTCTCCTCGTCGGAGATGTCGGCGACCGTCGCGTCGAACACGCGGATGACGTCGTCGCCCTGCAACGGTGAGGCCGACGCCGTGGGCGCCACCGCCGAGCGAGATGCGGCGGCCGCACGAGGTGGGTGTCGGCGATGACCGGCAGGCGCGTCGCCGACCCGAACGGCGTGATCGTGCCCCGCTCGTAGCCCGTGACCGCCTTCGCGTCGGCCGGCGTCGGGCATCGAGATGCGGTTCGTGCCGAGCAGCGCGCGCACCTTGGCCCACGAGAACGTCCGGTCGCCGGGCACGAGGACGAAGACGTGCTCGTCCTCCGACCGCCGCACGACGAGGGTCTTGATGAGGTCTCGCGGCTCGATGCCGCGCGCGGCGGCGGCCTCCTCGAGGCGAGCGCACGCGGCCGTGCCGCGTCACCGTGTGCTCGATGCCCGCCGCGCGGACCGCTCGACCGCCGGCGTGCGGATCGCCGGAGTCACTACGCTCGGCGGTGTCTCGCGTCGGCGTCATGGAGACAGCCTAGACGTCGAGGCGCGGGCGCCGGCGAGTCAGGAGGTGACGACGTGACGACGGGCTTCGACCGGATGTGGGCGGCTCTCGAGCCCGTCGGGCGGGACGGCGCCACCGGGGGCTACCGCCGCTTCGCCTGGACCCGCACCGACCACGACCTGCGCGAATGGTTCGCGGGAGAGTGCGCGGCCCGCGGTCTCGACGCTCATCGAGGACCGGGCCGGCAACCAGTGGGCCTGGTGGGGCGACCCGGACACGACGCCCGGCGTCGTCATCGGCTCGCACCTCGACTCGGTGCCCGACGGCGGCGCCTTCGACGGCCCGCTCGGCGTCGTCAGCGCCCTCGCCACCGTCGACGCCCTGCGCGCAGCCGGCGTCAGCCCGACGCCGCCCGCTCGGTGTCGTCAACTTCGTCGACGAGGAGGGTGCCCGCTTCGGCGATCGCCTGCGCCGGCTCCCGCATCATCACCGGCGCCCTCGACGCCGACCGCGCCCGCGGCCTCACCGACGCCGACGGCGTCACGATGGCCGAGGCCTGGCGCGCCGCCGGCCGCGATCCCTCGATGCTCGGCCCCGACGAGGAGGCGCTCCGACGGGTCGGCACGCTTCGTCGAGCTGCATGTCGAGCAGGGCAAGGCGCTCGCGCTCGACCCCGACGGATCGGCTCCCGGCGACCACACCGACCCGACCCGTGCGGTCGCCATCGGGCACGGACATCTGGCCGCACGGCCGCTGGCGCATCGAGATCCCCGGCGAGGCCAACCACGCCGGGACGACCCGTCTCGAGGACCGTCGCGATGCCATGCTCGGCCTCGCGACCATCGTCCAACAAACGAGGTCGTATGCCGCTGAGCTGGGTTGCGTGGCCACCGTCGGCAAGGTGCGGGTCGAGCCGGGAGGGGTCAACGCCATCCCGAGTCACGTGACCGCGCTGGCTGGACGCGCGTGGTCGCCGCGGAGCGCTCGGTGCGCGCCACCGTGGATGGCGTCCTGGGTCGCCGCGACGAGCTCGGCGGGACACACGAGGAGGAGTCGTGGACCCCGACGACACGCTTCGACGCCGGGCTCGTGAGCCGGGTGACCGGCATACTGCCTGATGCACCCCTGCTCGGGACCGGAGCGGGGCACGACGCGGGCATCCTCGCCACCCACGGGATCCCGGCCGCGATGCTCTTCGTCCGCAACCCGACGGGGGTCTCGCACTCACCGGCCGAGTTCGCGGAGCCCGAGGACTGCCACCGCGGGGTCGCGGCCCTCACCGCAGTCGTCACCGAGCTGTGCACGTCGGACCATCGAGACCCAGGGACCCAGACGGAGGATCTTGACGCATGACCGCTTTCTGGTGCGAGAGCGCTTTCCTCGACAGGGGGATTCGCCAAGCGGGTCCGGCTCGTCGTCTCGGGGGGCCTCTTCAAGGAGGTGCTCGTCGACGCTGACCCGGAGCCCAGCGACGTCATCCTCGAGGGCATCACGCTGCCCGGAATGGCCAACACGCACAGCCACGCCTTCCACCGCGCCCTCCGGGGACGGGTCAACGGCGGTGGAGGCAACTTCTGGAACTGGCGCGAGCAGATGTACCAGGTCGCCGCCCAGCTCAACCCGGACACCTATCTCGCGCTCGCTCGCGCGGTCTTCGCGGAGATGGTGCTCGCGGGCTTCACCCTGGTCGGCGAGTTCCACTACGTGCACCACCGACCCGGCGGCAAGAAGTTCCGCGACCCCAACGCGATGGGTCTCGCCGTGCGCCAGGCGGCGGATGAGGCCGGCATCCGGATGACCCTGCTCGACACGTGCTACCTCGAGGGCGGCCTCAACGGCGGCGGCTACGTCGAGCTGCATCCCGGACAGCTGCGGTTCAGCGACGGCTCCGTCGACGCCTGGGCGGAGCGGATGCTGGCCCGGCGGGCCGAGAACGACCGGGTGCGCCTCGGCGCCGCGATCCACTCGATCCGGGCGGTTCGCAAGGAGGACCTGCCCAAGGTCGTCGAGGCCGCTGGCAGCATGCCGCTCCACGTCCACCTGTCCGAGCAGCCCGGCGAGAACATGGCCTGCCAGATGTACTACGGCTGCACCCCCACGGAGCTGCTCGACCAGGCCGGCGCGCTCGGCCACAACCTGACGAGCATCCACGCCACCCACCTGACGGAGCGCGACATCGAGCTCCTCGGTGGCACGGGGACGGGAGCCTGCTTCTGCCCCACGACCGAGCGGGACCTCGCCGACGGCATCGGACCCGGCCGCGCGCTCCACGACGCGGGCGCTCCGCTCTCCCTCGGATCGGACCAGCACGTCGTCATCGACCCCTTCGAGGAGCTGCGCGGCGTCGAGATGCACGAGCGGCTCGTGACCAACGAGCGGGACCGGTTCACGCCCGCCGACCTGCTCCAGGCGGCCTCCTTCAACGGCTATCGCGCGCTCGGCTGGTCCGACGGGGGGCACCTGTCCAAGGGGGCGCTCGCCGACTTCGTCACGGTGCGGACCGACACGGTCAACACCGCCGGCTCGGCCCCGGACCAGATCATGTACTCGTGTGTCGCGTCCGACGTGTCGACCGTCGTCGTCGGGGGCGACCTCGTCGTCCGTGACGGCCAGCACCGACTCGGCGACGTCGGCCGCCTGCTCGGGTCGTCGATCGAGCGCGTCGTCGGCGCGGCGGTCGGCGCGTGAGCACGCTGCTCACGGGGATCGCCGAGCTCGTCACCAACGACCCGGCCTGGGGGGAGGGGCAGGCCGACCCGGGGGACCGGCTCCTCGGGGTCATCCGTGACGCGGCACTGATCATCGGAAGCGGCGCCAGTGGAATGGTCATCGAGTGGGTTGGCCCGGCGGCGGACGCTCCCGCTGCGGACGACCGCCGGGACCTCGGGGGACGGGCCGTCATCCCCGGTTTCGTCGACTCCCACACGCACCTCGTCTTCGCCGGCGACCGCTCCGCCGAGTTCGCGGCCCGGATGACGGGCACGCCGTACGACGGCGGCGGCATCGCGGTCTCGGTGGCAGCGACCCGCGCTGCGACGGACGACGAGCTGCGCGCCCTGGTGGCGGGCCGCGTCGCAGAGATGCGGGCCCAGGGCACGACGACGGTCGAGATCAAGAGCGGCTACGGACTCACCCTCGAGGACGAGATTCGCTCCCTGCGGATCGCGCGCGAGTTCACGCCCCACACGACGTTCCTCGGCGCCCACGTGGTCCCGCCGGAGTACGCTGACCGCCGCGCGGACTACGTCGACCTCGTCACGGGACCCATGCTCGACGCCCTCCTCGCCGATGGGCTGGAAGCGAGCCCAGCGGCGTACGTCGACGTGTTCTGTGAGCCCCACTCGAAGCACGCGTTCGACGAGGACGAGGCGCGCACCATCCTCACAGCGGGCCGGCAGCGCGGCCTCGCGCTGCGCGTCCACGGCAACCAACTCGGCCACGGGCCTGGGGTGCAGCTCGCCTGCGAGCTCGGCGCGGCGAGCGTCGACCACTGCACGTACCTCACCGACGACGACGTCGAGGCGCTCGCGGCGGCCCACGGCACGACGGTGGCGACGCTGCTGCCGGGCGTCGAGTTCTCGACGCGGTCGCCCTATCCGGACGCCCGCCGACTCATCGACGCCGGGGTCGATGTCGCCCTGGCCTCGGACTGCAACCCCGGCACCTGCTACTCGTCGTCGATCCCCTTCGCCATTGCCCTGGCCGTGCGGGAGATGGGGATGACGCCCGCCGAGGCGCTGTACGCCTCGACGGCCACGTCAGGCAGGTCGCTCGGGCTGGACCGGCGTCTCGCCGTCGGCGAGCCCGCCGAGCTCGCGGTGGTCAACGGTCCGAGCCACCTGCACCTGTCGTACCGCGCCGGCGTCCCACTCGTGAGGTCTTACGAGCCCTGAAGCCCTCGCCGAGGTGACGTCGCGCGGCCCCGGCTCAGATGGCCTTGATATGGGCCTCTTCGCCTGTCATCACCGAGACGTCCGTCTCGGCCGTCTCCATGAGCTTGTCGGCCAGGTGCCGCAGCGCGCGGGCCACGGCGACCTCGTCGCCGATCTCGGGCACCACCAGGTCGCGGGATGACCGGCGTGCGGTGCCTCTTGCGCTGAGGGGATCCGGTGAGTCCGCGATGAGCACGACGTTGGCGCTCGTCTCGTCACCCGACTCGAAGATCGACACGCGGACATTCCACTCGCGGACGTGGCCCACCTCGGGGCCGTGGTGATGCGCTGTCACCGGCACCGACGCCGGGATGGGCGACCCGGGCGCAGCGCCGATCCTCAGCACGGCCCCGGGCCCGGGATAGATCAGTCCAGTGTGGCCATCCGACCACTGCACCACGTAGGGCGGTGCACCCTCGGCGCCGCGGATCTCCAAGATCTCGCCGTCCCTCGTGGCTTCGTCGATGTGCTCGGCAGCGAGAATGATGCGGTCTCCGACTCGTGCGCGCATGGTGGCCTCCTTGGATCCTGAACCGACGGAACCAGCACAGCAAAGCGGTTGACGGCAGGGGAGGGCCGAAGGTCCCGATCCTGCGGCTCTGCGACGAAACGGCGCGAACGCGACGCCCCCGCATACGATCGGAGCATGGACTCGGCCGCGGTGTCGCGCGAGCAGGTCGTCGACGACCGGCTCAGTTCCCTCGTCGAGGCCATCATGCCGTTGAGCGCCGACCTCGAGCTCCCGGAAGTGCTCTCCCGGATCGTGTCCGGCGCCTGCGAGCTCCTCGGCGCCCAGTACGGCGCTCTCGGAGTGCTCGGTCGGGACGGACGGTCCCTGTCCGGTTTCCACACGCACGGGATCACCCCCGAGCAGGCTGCGGCCATCGGACCGCCGCCCACGGGACACGGGGTGCTCGGCCTGCTCCTCACCGACCCCCGACCCCTGCGCCTGCACGACCTGACGGCGCATCCCCAGTCGGTGGGATTCCCTCCGAACCATCCCCCGATGCGGAGCCTGCTCGGCGCGCCCATCCGGATCCGCGACCGGATCTTCGGCAACATCTACGTCGCCGAGAAGGTCGATGGTGGCGACTTCACGAGGGATGACGAGGGGTTGCTCGTGTCGCTCGCCACTGCCGCCGGCTCCGCTCTCGAGAACGCCCGACTGCTGGCCCAGAGCGAGATCCGGCAGCAGTGGTCCGCGGCCACGAGCGAGCTCGTCCAGTCCCTGCTCGAGTCGGAGTCCGAGGACCCCCCGGTCGCGCTCATGGCCGCGCAGGTGCGCGACCTCAGCGGCGCCCTCGTCACGGCAGTGGCCGTCCTCGATGCGGCCGGGCGACTCGAGATGCGGGCCATCGACCGGGGCCCGGCGTCGAGCGTGCCATCGTCGGGTGAGCCGTCGGGAGCCATCCTCGGTGGCCGCCAGTGGGAAGAGCTGCTCGAGTCGCGCCAGCCGGTGCTGCACGTGCCCGGTGGGCCGGCCGATCCCAGGGCCAACCCGGCGGAGGAGGCTCGCGCCGTCCTCGGCCTCGCTGTCACGACTGCGGTGGCCCTCGTGCCGCTCGGCACCGGTCCGCGCGGCATCGGCGTCCTCATCACGGGGTGGGAGCGGCACGAGGAGTCGACCGCGCGAGACGCCCTGCCGCTGCAGACGGCCTACGCGGTGCAGGCCGGTGTCGCCATCCTCGCCGCCCAGGCGCACGCCGACCGGGGACGGGTGGCGTTGCTCGAGGAGCGCGAGCGGATCGCGCGAGAGATGCACGACAACGTCATCCAGCAGCTGTTCGCCACCGGACTCTCCCTCCAGTCCGCGGTGCCACTGGCCCAGCACCCAGTCGTCCGCACTCGCCTCAGCAAGGCTGTCGACGACCTCGACCGGGCCATCAGGCAGGTCCGCCAGGCGATCTTTGAGCTGCACACGGAGGACCCCGGTGAGAGTCTCCTCGGCACCCTGCGGGCCATCGCGGAGTCGTATGCCGTGAGCCTGCGTTTCGTGCCCGAGGTGACCGTCTCGCGGGGGCTGGCACCGCTGTCCGAGCAGCTTCGCGCGGACGTCATCGCCGTCGTCCGCGAAGGACTCGCCAACGTGGCGCGGCACGCCCACGCTCGCTCGGCGACGGTTCGCGTCGACGGCTCGGAGAGCAAGGACGGCCTGTCGGTCGACGTCATGGACGATGGGATCGGCTTCGACCCGGCCGAGGCACGGAGCGGCCTGGTCAACCTGCGGAACCGCGCCACGGCGCACGGCGGCACCTTGGAGATCCGTCCCAGCCGGTCCGGTGGCACGGCACTGCACTGGCACATCCCGACGATCGATTCAAGAGAATGACCAGGGGAGCGAGATGAGCGAGGCGACGCCGACAGAAGAGAAGGGCACAGAGCCCATCAAGGAGCCCATCAAGGAGCCCATCAGGGTCTACCTGCTGGACGACCACGAGATCGTCCGGCGGGGCCTACGCGAGCTCGTCGAAGCCCAGTCCGGACATGGAGGTCGTCGGCGAGTCCGGCTCGGCGCGGGAGGCGGCCCGCCGCATCCCCGCCCTCCGCCTGATGTCGCCGTGCTCGACGTGCGCCTCCCGGACGGGTCCGGCATCGAGGTGTGTCGCGAGATCCGCTCGGTGGACCCCGAGATTCGGGCCCTCATGTTGACGTCCTACGACGACGACCAGGCGCTCGTGTCGTCCGTGCTCGCGGGAGCGTCCGGCTACCTGCTCAAACAGCTGAGCGGCGAGGGGATCGTCGCCGCGATCCGGCGCGTCGCCGCGGGCGAGACCTCTCCGACCATCCGCACGCGAAGGCGTTGCGGGAGCGGCTGGGCCTCCCACGAGCGAGACCGATCCGCGACTGAAGTCGCTGTCGCCGGTCGAGCGCCGCATCCTCGACCTCGTCGCCGACGGGCATGACGAACCGCCAGATCGGCGACCACCTCCGCCTCGCCGAGAAGACGGTGAAGAACTACGTCTCGTCGGTCCTCAGCAAGATGGGCATGGAGACCCGCACCCAGGCCGCTGTCTATGCGGCGACCCACCGCGAGCAGCACGGCCCGCCGACCGGCTGAGTGGTCACGCACTCAACCACGGCGCTGAGCGGGCTTGCCACGCAAGCCCGCTCAGCGGCATACGGCATTGTCTTTCGATCACCTCGTGTCGGAGGTGGGATGCGCGCCGGCCGCGAGGACGGCCTGCCGGCCCGCCTCGAGCCGGGCCACGGGGACCCGCGGGGGCGAGCAGGACAGGTAATCGATGCCGGCCGCGGCGAAGAACCCGATCGACGTGGGGTCGCCGGCGTGCTCACCACAGACCCCGAGCTCGAGGTCCGGCCTGGTGCGGCGGCCCTTCTCGACGGCTGTTCGGACGAGCGCCCCGACCCCCAGCTCGTCGAGCGTCTCGAACGGGTCGCTGGCGATGAGGCCCTGCTCGCGGTAGAGGGCGAGGAAGCTCGCCTCGGCGTCGTCCCGGGAGATGCCCCACGTGGTCTGCGTCAGGTCGTTCGTGCCGAAGGAGAAGAAGTCCGCGTGGGCGGCCAGGTCTCCCGCGGTGAGCGCGGCGCGCGGCAGCTCGATCATGACGCCAACGGGGATGTCGACGGTCCGACCGTGCTGGGCGCCGACCTCGGCGATGACGGCCTCGACGCGTTCGCGCGCCGCAGTCAGCTCGGCAACCTCGGCGACGAGCGGCAGCATGACCTCGGGCCGGACGTCCCGGCCCTGCTCGACGAGCCGGACAACGGCCTCGGCGAGGGCACGCACCTGCACCTTGGCGACCTCGGGGTGGACGAGGAGCAGCCGGACGCCCCGCAGCCCGAGCATCGGGTTGGCCTCGTGCAGCCGCCGGACCGCCGCGAGCCGCTTCTCGGCCACCGGGTCGGCGGCCTCGCCCTTGGCGGCCGCGACGGCCGCGTCGACGGACAGGTCGACGAGGTCGGGGAGGAACTCGTGCAGCGGCGGGTCGAGCAGCCGGACGACGACCGGAAGGCCCTCCATCACCGTCAGGAGCGTGGTGAACTCGTCCAGGGCCGTGGCCTCGATCTCCGCCAGGGCTCCAGCAGCGTCCTGGTCGGTCACGACGCGCTCGACGAGCTGCCGACGAGGACCCATGAGCATGTGCTCGGTGCGGCACAGGCCGATGCCCTCCGCGCCGTAGCGCCGCGCCGCCCGGGCCTCCTCGGGGGTCTCGGCGTTGGCCCGGACTCCCATGGTCCGGTTCTTGTCGGCGTGCTCCAGCAGGCGCAGCACGGCGCGAGCCGTCGGGTCGTCGGCATGCGAGTGAGCCTGCTGGATCGCCGTCGCGACGACGCTCGCCTGGATCTCGCGGCTGCCCTCGAAGAGCTCGCCAGAGCTGCCGTCCACCGAGACGACGGTCCCCTCACGGCAGGACATGGTCACCGTTGAAGGTGGCGACCCGAGCTGCCGGGTCGACGGCCATGGCCTCGACCCCGGTCACGGCGGTTTTGCCGAGCCCCCGGGCCACGACTGCGGCATGCGAGGTGAGCCCGCCCCGCGAGGTGATGACCGCCTTGGCGGCGAGCATCCCGCCGAAGTCGTCGGGGCTCGTCTCCGGACGAGCCAGCACGACGTCGCGACCGAGGGCGGCCCACTCCATCGCCGTGGCTGCGTCGAAGACGAGCTGTCCAACGGCCGCTCCGGGGCTGGCCGCGAGGCCGGTCGCCAGCGGTGCGGCCTCGCCCACCCCGAACGTGGGATGGAGCAGGGTCGTCAGCTGGTGGCCGTTCACCCGGGTGAGGGCTTCGTCGAGCTCGATGAGGCCCTCGTCGGTGAGCTCGGCCGCAATGCGGAAGGCCGCGGCAGGGCTGCGCTTGCCGACCCGGGTCTGGAGGATCCAGAGGCGGCCGCGCTCCACGGTGAACTCCACGTCGCAGAGGTCGCGGTAGTGCCGCTCCAGCGCCTCGAGGTGGCGAGACAGCTCCGCGTGGATGTCCGGGTCGCGCCGGTGCAGCTCCGAGAGGTCCATCGGGCTGCGGACCCCGCTGACGACGTCCTCACCCTGGGCATCCGGCAGGTAGTCGCCGAAGGGGCCGGCCTCGCCGGTCACCGGGTTGCGCGTGAAGCAGACGCCGCTGCCGGAGCGCTCGCCGCGGTTGCCGAACACCATCTGGACGACGTTGACAGCCGTCCCGAGGTCGTCGGGGATGCCCTCATGGGCCCGGTAGAGGCGGGCGCGTTCGCCGTTCCAGGAGCGGAAGACCGCGCGGACCGCCTCGCGCAGTTGGACGCGCGCATCCTGCGGCAGCTCCTTGCCGGTCTCCTCGACGATGAGCGCCCTGAAGTCGCCGGCGAGGCCCTGGAGGTGCGCCACGTCGAGTTCCGCGTCGGTGGCGACTCCGGCGTCGGCGCGGGCCTGAGTCAGCAGGTCGTCGAAGCGGGAGCCCTCGACGCCGAGGACGGTGCGTCCGTACATCTGGCCGAGGCGCCGGTAGCTGTCCCAGGCGAAGTGTTCCTCACCGCGCGCGGCCAGGGCGGCGACGACCTCGTCGTTCAGCCCGATGTTGAGGACGGTCTCCATCATGCCCGGCATGGAGAACTTCGCCCCGGACCGGACCGACACGAGCAGGGGTCGTTCCGGGTCGCCGAGTGCGAGGCCGGAGCGCTGCTCGAGCTCGACCAGCGCGGCGTCGACCTGGTCCCACAGCCCCTCGGGGTCGCCACCGGCGGCGAGGAAGGCGCGGCAGGCGTCCGTCGTGACGATGAAGCCGGGTGGGACTGGCAGCCCCAGGCGGGTCATCTCGGCCAACCCGGCGCCCTTGCCGCCGAGCAGTTCGGCCATCGTGCGATCGCCCTCGTGGAACTCGAGGACGAGCGGGCGGGGGGCGGTGGTGGTCTCCGAGGCAGTCATGGCACTCTCCAGCTGTTGCACGGCGGGCCCTGCCTCATGACGCAGGCTGACGAGGGGTCCCGCCTACTCGCATCCTGCGCCGCACACCCCATCCCGACTGAAGGGACTTTGGTCCCTGACGTTCGTCACGTCTTGTGGTTGCCGGCCTCCGCCGACTCGCACTTGAGGACGGACCCGGGGCCGGGGTGGATGAGACCCGTGTGTCCGTCCGACCACTCGACGAGGTAGGGCGGGGCCCCGCCCTCGCCGTGCACCTCGCGGATCGTGCCCTCACGGACGCGTCCGTCGACGTGCTCGGCCGCCATGGTGATTCGGTCTCCGACGGCTGCCTTCATGGATCCGGTCCTCCTCGAGACGGTCGACATCTACCGGTCCCAGCACATCATCTCGGTGCGTCCGCCGGAAGGGGTACGAGCGGATCGCCGGTGTCAGTCCCTGGTCTGACGTGCCGGCCCACCGGGCCATTTAGGCTCGAGGCGTGAAGGAGGGCTCCGTCTACGACTGGTTCCAGCGTCGGCCGTGGCTCCTCGACCTCCCGCTCGCGGTGGTGCTGGCGCTCCTGAACTCGCTCCCCTACACGGGTTCGCTGCCCGGTTACTGGGCTCTTCTCGGTCTGCTCTTCCTCACCCTGGCCGTGCGACGCACCCGGCCTGCCCTCGCATTCGCCGCCGTCAGCCTCGCCCTGGCACTCCGCGTCATCCCGGTGAGCAGCGTCCTTCCGGGCGACGTCGCCTTCCTCGTCGCGATCTACTCGCTCGCCGCCTATGAGCCTCGACGCTGGGTGCGTCTGTCCGGGCTGGGCGTGGCGGCGATCGGGTCCGTGGTCGCTGGGCTCCGGTTCACCAGCGTCAACGGCGAGTTCGCCAGCGGGACCGCCCTCGTGGCGACGACGGTCGCCTGCGCGACCGCTGCGCTCTCGGCCTGGATGCTCGGGGACCTCAAACGCACCCGCCTCCAGCGCGTCGCCGACCTCCACGAGCGGGCGGAGCGGGTCGAGCGCGAGCGGGAGCGGGAGCTGCAGCTCGCCGCTCAGGAGGAGCGGGCGGCCATCGCGAGGGAGATGCACGACGTCGTCGCGCACGCACTGTCCGTGATCGTCGTCCAGGCAGACGGGGCGGCGTATGCCGCTGAGCGCCGTCCCAGGGACACGGCGCCTCAGTCCGTGGCCGCCCTCAAGACGATCGGTGCCACCGCCCGGGACGCGCTGTCAGAGACCCGGCGGCTCGTCGGAGTGCTGCGTGACCCGACCTCGGGGGCCGAGCTGGCCCCGGCGGGTGGCCTCGAGCAGCTCGGCGAGCTCGTCGAGCGGGTGCGTGCGGCAGGCGTCCGGGTGACGTTGCGGGACGAACTGGATGAGCTGGATGGGCACGGCGCGGTCCCGGTCGGCGTGGGCCTGGCGGCGTACCGCGTCGTCCAGGAGGGGCTGACCAATGTCATGAAGCACGCGGGTCCCGGAGCCGCCGCGGAGGTCGCCGTCGAGCGGACTCCCGGCGCCCTCCGGATCACCGTCGCGGACGACGGGATCGGAGCTGCCTCCCCGGACGACGGGCTCGGGCACGGCCTCCCCGGGATGCGGGAGCGAGTGTCGTTCCACGGCGGCGTGCTCACGGCCGGGACGCGTTCGGGCGGTGGCTGGGAGGTGCGTGCGACGCTTCCGCTGCCGAGCGACAGCCCGGCGCCGACGGAGTACACGCCACCACTGACGGATTCGCAGACGGACTACTGGGCAGCAGGGAAGGAGCCGCGGTGACTGACCGGATCCGCGTGATGATCGTCGACGACCAGGCCCTCGTCCGGGCCGGCTTCCGGATGGTCCTCGACGCGGAGCCGGACATCGAGGTGGTCGCGAGCTGGGCGACGGTCAGGCCGCGCTCGACGCTCTTCCCGGTCGCGCGGTCGATGTCGTGCTCATGGACATCCGGATGCCACGGCTCGACGGGATCGAGGCGACGAGACGGATCGTGGCGCGCGGCACGCCCGACCGCCCGGCGCCGAAGGTCCTCGTCCTCACGACCTTCGACCTCGACGAGTACGTCTACGCCGCGCTGCGGGCGGGCGCCGCGGGCTTCCTGCTCAAGGACGCCGGCCCGTCGGAGCTGCTCGCGGCGATCCGCGCAGTGCACACCGGGGATGCGGTCGTCGCGCCAGGGCCCACGCGTCGGCTGCTCGACCGGTTCCTGCCGCTCATCGAGTCGCCGGCGTCGGACGACGACCGATCCCGGCTCGACGTCCTCACCGAGCGCGAGCACGAGGTCCTCCTGGCAGTCGGGCGCGGCCTCAACAACACGGAGATCGCAAGCTCCCTGTTCGTCGCGGAGGCCACGGTGAAGACCCACATCGGCCGCATCCTGGCCAAGCTCGGACTCCGCGATCGGGTCCAGATGGTCGTCCTGGCCTACGAGACCGGGCTGGTCCGGGTCGGGGATCACTGATCCTGGCGCGGGGCTTCGGTCCAGGAGCACTCGCTCGTCTGCATCGGCATGCACGGAGAAGACTCCCTGACAACGACGACGCAGGCTCAGCTCGTGAGCTTCTTGGCCTTCCGCTCGGCCTTCGCCATGGCCTTCTCGAGCTTCTTGGCGGCTTCTTCTCCTCGCGGCTCAGCCTCGTCGTGCACGAGCGCCTTGGGCAGGTGGCCGGTGGAGCTGGCGGTAGTACTCGGCGGCCTTCCGCTCAGCCGCGACCCTGGTGCTCGCCAAGAGCATGCGTCAAGAGAGCCGTGTAGCGGACGACGTCTCGGGTCCGCTCGCTTTCGTAGTCGCCCTTCACGGGCAGCCGCCTGCCGGTCGCGAGCTTCCAGCCCTTCTGCGGCCACATCGGTCGCGAGCTTCGTCGCCACGATCGTCGAGCCGACGCTGAAGACTCTCCACACCGTTCCGCCCAGGGGTGTGGCGACGCGCTTCGCGCTCGTCCTGCTGCGCCTCGGTTCGCCTTCTTCGCGTCCTTGCGCCATGCAGTGACTGTACCCATGGCCATGGAGGTAAAGTCACCTCGCACAACTGAAGAGCACCACCACCCTCACGACAGGGGAGCGCAGCAAGCGCTGAGAGTGCGGCGCCACGACAGAGTCAGGCCCGCAGACCCTCGAACCTGCTCCGGTTAGCACCGGCGAAGGAAGTCGGTATTTCTCAGGACACCGCACGGGCATACGTCACCTCGATGACGTATGCCGTCCGAGTGTCCTCCCCGAGGTATCCACCCTTTTCGGAAACCCGGGAGTACACATCATGACCATGTCCACCTCGGTCACCCAGCCCACCGAGATCCGCGCGTCCGGCCAGCTCTCCGCTGGCGCACCATCGACCTGCTCACCTGCGCCTTCCTCGGCGTCGCGTTCGGCGTCGCCTACTGGGCCTGGGGCCTCGCCTACGCAGGCCCCGTCGAGCGCCGTCTCGGCGGGCTTCCCGCCGCTCGGCGCCCTCTTCGCCTGGCCCTGGCTCGTCGCCGGCATCGTCGGCATGCTCATCATCCGGCGCCCCGGCGCGGCCGTCTTCACCGAGCTGCTCGCCGCGATCGTGTCCGCCCTCATCGGCACCCAGTGGGGCCTGACGACGCTCGTCTCGGGCCTCGTGCAGGGCCTCGGCGTCGAGCTCGGCTTCGCCGCCTTCGGGTATGCGCGTCTACCGCTGGGCACCGCTGCTCCTCGGCGGCTTCCTCGGCGGCGCGTTCGAGGCGGTCTACGAGTGGTACTCGTACTGGACAGACTGGGGCTTGGGCTACAAGTGGCCTACCTGTTCCTGCTCGGCGGGTCCGTCGCGATCTTCGGCTCGCTCCTCGCGGTCGCCCTGACGTGGGTGCTCGCGCAGGCGGGCGCGCTGAACGCCTTCCCGCCCGGGCAGGAGGCCAGGGAGCGCCACGCGGTCTGAGGCCGATGCGCCATGCCCGATCCCAATCCGATTGAGGTAAACGCGCCGATGGAACCCGCGGCGGAATACCTCAAACGCACGGAGGTGCACGTCGGGGAAGGTCACGCCGGGGAGGTCACGGTCAGCGGCCTCACCTGGCGGCCCTACGGCCGGAGCCGGCCGGTCCTCGCCGGGCTCGACC
Source organism: uncultured Actinomycetota bacterium (assembly GCA_963826445.1). GTDB lineage: Bacteria > Actinomycetota > Actinomycetes > Actinomycetales > Dermatophilaceae > Intrasporangium. Next base: position 233,789 of record CAWGXD010000008.1, on the reverse strand, counting down.
TGACGATCGCGCCCGGCGAGCGGGTCCTGCTCGCCGGGCCCAGCGGTTCCGGCAAGTCGACGCTCCTCCGGGGCATTGCTGGGCTGCTGCTCACCGCCGACTCCGGTGACCTGTCCGGCAAGGTGACGATCGATGGCCGTGCCCCGCAGGACCAGCCCGGAGCGGTCGGCCTGGTCCTCCAGGACCCCGGAGCCGGCGTGGTCGCCTCGACGATCGGGCGCGACGTCGCCTTCGGCCTGGAGAACATCGAGGTGCCCCGAGGTGAGATGCCGCCGCGGGTCGCCTCCACCTTGGCCGAGGTCGGCCTCACGATGGACTCCGAGAGCGCCCCGACGACGCTGAGCGGCGGTGAGTCCCAGCGGCTGGCGCTCGCCGGAGCGCTCGCCATGGAGCCCAGCGTGCTCCTGCTCGACGAGCCGACCGCGATGCTCGACGCCCTCACGGCCAGTACGGTCCGCGACCTCGTCGACGAGGTGACCCGTCGCCGCGGCCTCACGCTCGTCGTCGTCGAGCACCGCCTGACCGGCTGGGTCGACCTCGTCGACCGGCTCGTCGTCCTCGATGCCGGGGGAGCCGTCATCGCCGACGACGCGCCGGCCGTGGTGCTCAGTACACACGGGAAACGGCTTGTGGCCGAGGGAATCTGGGTGCCCGGAGTGGATGACCCCGAGCCTCTCGACCTGCGCCTCACCGCCTGGCCCGAGGGCTCCGGCACCGCCGCGGGCAGCATCGACCCGGCCGGCGTCGTCGTCGCGGCGCGGGACGTCACGGTGGAGCACCGCTCGCGCCGCCTCGGCGCCGAGAGCCGGACGACCACGGCGGTCCATGATGTCGACCTCGAGCGTGCAGGCCGGCCGGACTCTCGCGCTCGTCGGCCCGAGCGGTTCCGGCAAGACGTCGCTCATGGCAGCGCTCGGCGGTCTGACGGCGCCGTCGTCGGGCCGGGTCGATTTCGCGCTGCCCCTCACCCCGGCCGAGTCCGGTGACGAGGCGACGCGCGCGACACAAGGCTGACCCCGCCGCACGAGTGGTTCTCCACCGACCTCGCCCGGGTCGTCGCCTGGGTGCCGCAGCGAGCAGCGACGGCCCTCGTCGGGCGCACGGTCCGCGACGACGTGCTGACGACTCCGCGGGCGCTCGGCCTGGACCCGCAGCTGAGCGAGCAACGCGCCGACGAGCTCCTCGCAGCCCTCGGCCTCGCAGTCTCGCCGACGCCGATCCCCGCCACCTGTCCGGCGGTGAGCAGCGGCGCCTCGCGGTCGCCTCGACGATCGTCCATGCCCCGGCGCTCGTCCTCGCCGACGAGCCCACCGTGGGGCAGGACCGGCTGACGTGGGCGGCCGTCGTGGGGGTGCTCGAGGCGGCGCGCGACGAGGGAGCGGCACTCGTCGTGACGACCCACGACGCCGGCGCGATCGAACGGGCCGACCGGACGTCCGACTCAGCACACCCCCGCCCCAACCTGCTCCCGCCGAACCGGAGCGCAGGCCGCTCGTGGCCCGGGCAGGACCACTGCCTCTCCTCGCGGTGGGCCTGAGCGTCCTTCCGCTGCCGGCCCTCCTCGACACGTGGCGCCAGGGCCTCGCGGTGCTCGGTGTCGAGGTGATCCTCGGGCTCCTCGCCCTCATCGCGCCCGGCCCGGGACGCCGGCCCGTTGGCCGGATCCGCCGCGTCCTCGCCCGCCTCGCCCCCGCTGGCCTCGCGGTCGTCGGGGTCGCGTGGTCCGCGTGGCTGCTCGGCGGCCGCGACCTCGAGGTCGCCGCGGGGGCAGCGCTTCGGGTGCTGTGCCTCGTCGTGCCCTCGGCGTTCGTCATCGGCTACATCGACCCCGAACGGCTCGGCGACCAGCTCGCCCAGCGGCTCCGTCTGCCGCCGCGGCCCGTCGTCGCCGCCACGGCGGCCCTCCAGCGGGTCCAGGCCTTCGACGCCCTCTGGTATGAGCTGATGAGGACTCGGCGCGTGCGCGGGATCCGTGCCGACCGGGGGCTCGTCGCGCGATTCCGCGAGGCCGTCGTCGTCACCGGCGGCCTGCTCATCGGTGCGCTCGGCCAGGCCGCGACCCTGGCCCTGGCCATGGACGCCCGCGGCTTCGCCGAGGCCCGACGCCGCACGTGGGCGTCCGATGCGCCGTGGCGCCTGGCCGACACCGTGGCCCTGGCCGCCGGGCTGGTCATCATCGCTGCGGGCTTTGCGGCGCGCATCCTCCTGCCCGCCTGACGATCAGTTGGGTGCCCCGGCACAGGGCACAATGGCCACGTGCGCACGCCGATGACGTATGCCGCTGGGCTCGCCGTCCCGTCGCGCAGCCACCACCCTCGCTCGTGGGTGGCCGGCTGCGCTCAGCCCGAGCAGCCGCCGACTGATGGAAGCCCACGGTCAGCGTCGCCGATCCAGCCGACGATCACTCCCCTTCGGACCGAACCGGAGACGGTGAGGACCACGGCCGCGGGGACCGGCGGACTCTTCGACGCTGGGCGAGTTGCTCACGACGACCTCCTGCGACCAGGCGGGTGGCGTGTGGAGCTTCGGGGGACCCTCGCCAACGACGACGCGAGAGGAGCACGACGTCACTGTCGCGATCTCTCTCGTCTCGTCAGCCGACGAGAATCCGCGTCACCGTGCACGAGCTCGACGTCCGCGTCCCGGCCGCCGAGACCGTGCAGGTCGAGGCGCCCAGCTTCTACTCCGACCAGGACGTCGACCCGGCCACGGTCGAGTGCCTCACCGGCGTCACCGACAAGGACCAGTGACGATGCGGCTCTTCCTCGTCCGGCACGGCCAGACCCATGCCAACGTCGCCCGCCAGCTCGACACGGCCGTGCCCGGACTCGACCTCACCGACGCGGGACAGGCACAGGCCCGGGCGCTCGCCGAGCGTCTCGGCGCGGAGGACCTCGGCGCGATCTACACCTCCGACCTCGTGCGCACCCAGCAGACGGCAGCGCCGCTCGCCGAGCTGCTGGGGCTCGAGATGGTCGTGCTGCCCGGGCTGCGCGAGATCCAGGCCGGCGACTACGAGATGTCGACCGACTGGCAGCCCTACGTCGATGCCGTCATCCGGTGGCGCGACGATCCCGAGCACGCCATCCCGGGAGGCGACAGCGGGCATCGGCTTCATGGCGCGCTACGACGCGGCGATCGCGCGGATCGCGCGCGACGGGCATGAGTCGGCCGTCGCGGTGAGCCACGGAGCGGCGATGCGGGTCTGGTGCTCGGCCACGCTCGGTCTCGACGCCGACTTCTTCGACGGGCGACGGCTCGACAACACCCACGTCGTGACGATGGAGGGTGACCCCGATGCCGGCTGGCGCCTGCTCGCGTGGGGTGACGAGCCGGTCACCCATGGCTGAGGCTGCCAGAGCGGTCATCCAGTCGGGAGCCCACTGCGTGGCGACTCGTCGGCGTCGCTGCAGGCGGTCGCACTCGCGGCGTCGTCCTGGGGATCCGGCTCGAGACCCGAGCTGCACACACGGATTCTCTGGCCCGGCCTCTCGCGGTCCGCCGAGACGGGCGGATCGCCCCTTGCCGCCACGATCTCGATCCTGGCCATGGCCGTGCTCCTCCTCGCGTGGTGGCGGCTGCGGACGGCGCACGTGACCGAGCGGTGGTGGTGGGTGACGGCGACCCTGTGGTTTGCGCCGTTGCTCGCGTCGATCCCGCTCTACAGCCGAGACCTCTACTCCTATGCCGCGCAGGGCGCGCTCTGGGGCGAGGGCCTCAGCCCCTACGAGCACGGCGTGCGTGACCTGGCTCGGACTGGAGGGAGTCGACCGCCCCGACCTGGCTCGACACGCCGGCACCGTACGGACCGGTCTGGCTGCTCATCGCTCGGGAGCAGCCACCCTCTCGGGTGACCGACTCTGGCTGGCTGTGCTCCTGCTCAGGATCTTCGCCGTCCTCGGGGTCGTCGTCATGGCGTGGGCGGTCTCGGACGTGGCCCGCCGCTCGGCACGTCGCAGCGCACCGCCGCGTGGCTGGGCGTCGCTGCCCCGCTCGTCGGGGCGCACTACGTCGGTGGTGCCCACAACGACGCCGCTCATGGTCGCTGCTGTCGTCGCAGGTTTCGCCCTGGCCTTGCGCGGCCTGCTCGTCCGTCGCCGTCCTCGTCGTGGCTCTGGGCGCCATGGTCAAGGTGACGGCGGTGATCGCGCTGCCCTTCGTCGCCCTCATCTGGGCCCGCCGGCTGACCGCCGCCGGCTGGGGGCGGACGACGCCAGCGACCTCACCGAGCCGTGGCGGGTGCCTCTCCTGCCGCGAGAGGTGCTGTCCGGCCTGGCGCTCACCGGTGTGACGGCGGCCATCGCGATGGCCCTCCTCAGCCGGGCGTCCGGCCTGGGCTTCGGCTGGCTCAATCCAGCCGATACGGCCGGCCGGAACGAGCAGTGGACCTCCCTGCCGACCGGCGTGGGGATGGCTGTCGGCGCTGTCGGCCACGTCCTGGGCCGACCCGAGTGGCGCGACTCCGCGATCTCCGTCGCACGCGCCGTCGGCCTCGTCGTCCTCGCGGTCATCCTCGTCCTCGTCTGGCTCCGGGCCGCGAAGCCGAGTGGGGCGGTCGAGCGCATCGAGGCGGACGGCGTCAATGTCGCCGAGGAGGAGCGCGCCCGGGTGGTGCGGGGGGCCGGCTGGGCCTTCCTCGCCGTGATCGTCCTCGCGCCGGTCTTCCTCGGCTGGTACTTCCTCTGGGCCCTGCCCCTGCTCGCCGCCACCCTCGGCACCGGATCACTCTCCCAGGGGCTCGAGCGCTGGCTGCCGGTCGCGGTGACGATCCTGCTGCTTCGCCCAGCTTCCTGATGGCTACAGCCTCGGCCTGACCACGACGGCGATCGGCGTCCCCATCGCCGTCGTCGCCGCGGTCGTCCTGGCGATGCGCGGCGGGCGGTGGGCGCGACGGGTCGAGTGGTCGGGAATCCTCGACCTCAACCGGCCCCTGACCCCCGGGCCTGTGCGGAATGATGGCCGCGTGCGCCCGCCCTCGCCCTCCGAGCCTGGATCGGGCTTCCCGGGCGCGGGTTCGGGTTGGGCGACGACGGCAACCGACGTCCCGAGGCGACGCGCCCGCCGTGGCTGGCTCCTCCTGACGCTGCCGGTCCTCGCGCTGGTCGCCTTCGCGGTCTGGGCCGTGACGGCCAGGATCGCCGAGGACGACGTCGCGGCCCACGAGGCGATGATGTCCCGGATCGACGACGTCGAGCAGCAGTTCCCGCCACTCGGTTCGAGCTCGCGGCCACCGTGCGGGATCACCGACGTGGGCTGGGCCGAGCTCACGTGGGGTCCGCTCACCGGGCCATCCGTCGACGACATCGAGACGTGGCTCCGGGCCTTCGGCTGGCAGCGGGCATCGCCGGAGGGCGGTACGGCCGTCCTGTCCGCGTTTGAGGACGGCCGCGAGCTGACGGCACGCATCAGCCCGCCGAGCGGTGACATCGGCGTCCGGCTGACTGCCACGAGTGCAGCGAACTCGCTGGCGTGCCTGCTGCACTGAGACGGCACTGAGACGGCATTGAGACGGCCCTGAAACGGCCCTGAGGCGACACGGAGGCACCCGGCGAGCTCAGCGGCATACGGCCACTTCTTGTGCCCCTGCCACGCGCAAAGGCCACATGACGAGAATCACGGCGCCGCTGGGACGACCACCTGAGAACCTGTACGACATGCGTTTGGTCACCCAGTCGAAGAAGCTCGCGACGGTCTGCTACGAGATCCGCGGACCGGTGCTCGCCGAGGCCAAACGACTGGAGGACGAGGGGCATCGCATCCTCAAGCTCAACATCGGCAACCCGGCGCCGTTCGGTTTCGAGGCGCCCGAGGACATCCTCGTCGACGTCATCCAGGCGTTGCCGACCGCGCAGGGCTACAGCGACAGCAAGGGCATCGTCAGCGCCCGACGGGCCATCGCGCAGCACTACGAGGTCCGCGACTTCCCGCCGCGTCGACATCGAGGACATCTACCTCGGCAACGGCGTCAGCGAGCTCATCGTCATGGCGATGCAGGGGCTGCTCGACAACGGCGACGAGGTGCTCATTCCCGGCGCCGGACTACCCGCTGTGGACGGCTGCCGCCGCGCTCTCGCCGGCGGAACGCCCATCCACTACGTTGCGACGAGCAGGCCGACTGGGCGCCCGACCTCGACGACATCGCGCAGCAAGATCACCGACCGCACCAAGGCCATCGTCGTCATCAACCCCAACAACCCGACCGGCGCCGTCTACCCGACCGAGGTGCTGGCGGGCGATCGCGGAGCTGGCCCGCAAGCACGAGCTGATCATCATGGCCGACGAGATCTACGACAAGATCCTCTACGAGGACGCGAAGCACACGTCGATCGCAGCGCTCGCGCCTGACCTGTTCTGCCTCACCTTCAACGGCCTCTCCAAGGCCTACCGGGTCGCCGGCTTCCGGTCGGGCTGGCTCGCGCATCACCGGGCCCAAGGAGCACGCGCGCAACTACATCGAGGGCCTCGACATCCTCGCCAACATGCGCCTGTGCGCCAACGTGCCCGCCCAGCACGCGATCCAGGTTGCCCTCGGCGGCTACCAGTCGATCAACGAGCTGATCCTTCCCGGCGGCCGCCTGCTCGAGCAGCGCGACGTGGCGTGGGAGCTGCTCAACCAGATCCCGGGCGTCTCGTGCACCAAGCCGGCGGGGGCGCTCTACCTCTTCCCGCGGCTCGACCCGAAGGTGCACCCGATCCGCGACGACGAGCGGTTCGCGTTCGACCTGCTGAGCGAGGAGAAGCTGCTCGTCGTGCACGGCACCGGCTTCAACTGGCCCACGCCACGACCACTTCCGGATCGTCTTCCTGCCCGAGTCGAGGAGCTCGAGGACGCCGTCGGACGGCTCGAGCGTTTCCTGTCCACCTACTCCCAATAGGCCGTATGCCGCTGGGCCGGGTCACGCGGCATTGCTGGCCCACCACTTGAGCAGGGCGCCGAGGACGACGCCCCAGACGATCGTCAAGGCAATGCACAGGGCGATGGCCAACAGGGCGTGGCGGCGTCCCTGTGGCTCGCGGGTGAGGCTGATCCCGCCGAGCGCGAGGCCCAGCAACTGCGGCATGAAGCAGAAACCGAAGAGCACGCCCGCGATGGCGACCGCGAGAGCTGACCTCGCCAGCGGCGCCTCGGAGGCCAAGCGGGGATGATCGACTGGACTCACGCGTTCAGCCTAACGATGGAGACTCGGATGCCACGTGGCTCGTTGTGTGCCCGCCTGCCTCTGCGGGTCGTTGCCGTGCTCGTCGTGGGCCTGCTCGGGGGTGCAGGTCTCGCCGGCTGCAGCTCGGAGTCCCAAGCTCGCGGACCTGCCGCCTGACGTCGCGTCGGCGATGCCGACGATCTCGGCGGAGCAGGCGGAGTTCGTGCTGGCCGCGCGCGAGCGTGGTGCGACGGTCACCAGTGCGACGGTTGCCGACGATCTCGAGACCGGGACGACGGTCTGCTGGGCGCTCAAGAATGGTGGCGTCACGCTGGGTGAGATCGCCAAGGACGACAACGACCAGCCGCTCGGCAACGAGGGTGACCAGCTGCGGACCAAGCGGCTCATGGCGGCGGCCGTCGACTCGCTGTGTCCCGACTACAAGGACCAGGTGGCGCAGCTCAACCTCCCCTGACGTCCCCCTTTTCCGATCGAGTGGACAATTTCTGGGTGAGACGGGCCGGAAGAAGTCCCAGCCCGATCCGGTTGGCACCCACGTGACCGAAACGAACCGCGCCCAGCTGAACATCCTCGACCTCGTGCCCGTCCTCGAGGGCGGCACCGCCGGCGAGGCGATCGCCGCGACCGTCGACCTCGCCCAGCACGCCGAGAAGTGGGGCTACGGCCGCTACTGGATGGCCGAGCACCACAACATGCGCGGGGTCGCCTCGAGCTCGACGGCGGTGCTCATCGGCCACGTCGCAGACCACACCGAGTACGATCCGCGTCGGGGCCGGCGGCATCATGCTGCCGAACCACGCGCCCTACGTCGTCGCCGAGCAGTTCGGCACCCTCGCGACGATCCACCCGGGTCGGATCGACCTCGGCCTCGGCCGCGCCCCGGGCACCGACCCGTTCACGACGCGAGCGCTGCGCCGCAACGAGGCCGCCGCGATGAACTTCGCCGGCGAGGTCGAGGAGCTCATCGGCTACCTCGGCGACCCGGACCCCGACGCCAAGGTGCGCGCCATCCCCGGCGAGGGCACCCACGTGCCGATCTGGATCCTCGGGTCGAGCCACGGCGGCGCCCAGGTCGCCGCCGCCCTCGGCCTGCCCTACTCGTTCGCGTCGCACTTCGCGCCCGGCCGCGCTGATGAGCGCGCTCGAGGTCTACCGCCGCGCTTCCACCCCGTCGACCGAGCCGGGCGGGCCTCGACGCACCCCGCACCATGGCCGGCGTCAACGTCATGGTCGCCGACACGACCGGCCGAGGCCGAGCGGCTCTTCACGAGCGTGCTCCAGCGCTTCCACGGCATCGTGACCGGCCGCCGCGACCGGCCTGCTGCCCGAGCCGATGGCGACATCGCGAGCCTCATGGCGCAGTGGTCACCGGCCGAGCGCCAGGCCGTCGCGGAGATGACCCGCGTCTCGCTCGTCGGCACGCCCGACGAGGTGCGCGACGGGCTCGCCGGCTTCGTCGAGGCCACCGGCGTCGACGAGGTCATCGTCACGTGCGGCGCGCACGACCACGAGGACCGGCTGCGCTCGCTCGAGCTGCTCGCCGACGCCTGGAGCTGACCACCCCGACCCGCCGTCTGGAAGGCTGAGCCCATGTCCGATCAGACCTCCGATCAAAGCGCTATCGACCCATGAGCACCGACGCCCAGGACCTGCGCTCCGTCACGCTGACCCGCGACAGCGTCGGCCGCTACACGGCCCGCAACGACCGCGGCGGCTCGCATCACGACGAGCTCGGGCACCGAGGAGCTGTCGCCGGTCGAGCTGCTCCTCGCCGGGATCGCCGCCTGCACCGCCGTCGACGTCGACACCGTGACGACCCGGCGCGCCGAGCCGGACGAGCTTCGAGATCGAGGTGACGGCCGACAAGGTCAAGGACGAGCACGGCAACCACCTCCAGGACATCGAGGTGACCTTCCGGGTCCGCTTCCCCGAGGGCGAGGGCGGCGACGCCGCGCGCGAGATGCTGCCCAAGCTGGTCAAGCGCTCGCACGACGAGTGGTGCACGGTGAGCCGCACCGTCGAGCTCGGCGCAGAGGTGACTGCCCGTATCGAGTGATGCTGGGCAAGCCCAGCACAAGCCAAACGACGATGCCGTATGCCGCTCAGCTCAGCGGCATACGGCGCTCTCCTGGGTGCCTTCATCCGACCATCGGGCCCGGGTCCGAGTGTCGGTGCCGTTCCGGGAAGAACCGCGCCGACGATCGGGCCCCGGCCCGATCGTCTGAGGTCACTGCGCAGACGTCAGGTCTCGGGCATCGGGCGCACGGTGAGGATCTGCTCGGCGCGACCGACCGGCCCGAGCTCGTCATGGAGGGTCGTGGAGGTCAGGCCCATCCCCGTCGTGCCCATGGACACCTTGGTGTCGAAGCCGACCCAGCCGCGCACGGGCTCGCGGAAGAGGTGGATCGTGAGGTCGACGTTGGGGAACATCCACTCCTGCGGCGAGACCCGCACGGCGATGCCGTTGGCCGTGTCGACGAGGCGGATGAGGTCGGCGGTGGGTGAGCAGGCCTCGCCGTCGACCAGGGCGTGGGGGCTGCGGATCCACGTGCGAGTGCGGCCGGGGCGGCGCTCGGGGTCGGCGCGGAACTCCACACCCCGGATGTACCCGCCCTCCCAGACCTCGGTGGCGTGCCAGGGCGGGAAGGCGTCCGGGCCGGGCATCGGCTCGAACTCGACGCCCGCCGCCGGCGTGGAGTCGTGCGCGGCGAGGCGCCAGGCGTTCGCACGGACGACGGCGCGGCCGTCGACGGACAGCGTCGCCTCGACGAGCTCGATGGTCCGGCCCGGCCGGGTCGTCCGCACGGCCACGCGGCTCGGTCGCGCCGGGATCATGCCGAGGATGTCGAAGCTGATCCGCGCGAGCTGCATGCCCTCGCGCGGCTCGTGCAGGTCGATGGCATGCGTGAGGAGGCCGCCGACCGGGGCCATGTGCTGCTCGTCGTCGCGCCACGCCCCCTGGACGTGGACGGTGGGCGCGAACTCGTCGCCGCCGAGGCGCCGGTAGAAGGCCGGCACGTTCTCCGTCGAGCGCATACCCGGGCTCGTGGCTGCGCGTTCCGGAGAGATGTTCGTCGGGCCCACCCAGGTCACCCTATGACCCGCCCGGAACCCTAGGAGTCGGCAGGCTGCACGACCCCGAGGCCCAGGTCGACCATCCGGACGAGCCGTGGAACGAGCTCCTCGATCGCGCTGCGGGGGAGGTCCCGGAGCGGTCCCTCGAGGGCGAGCATGGCGAGGCCGTGGACCGCTGACCAGGCGAGCAGCTCCGCACCCGCCCGCTGGCTGGGAGGCAGCGCGCCGGTCTCGAGCATCTCGTCGAGCTGGTCGGACAGGAGCTGGAGGGCGTCCGTCCGCCCACACCTGCTGCGTCGGACGACGCAGACCTGCTCAGATCGGTCGGCACCGCGAACGCCGTGCGGAACAGGCCCGGCTCGGTCAGGGCGAAACGCAGGTAGCCGACCCCGACGGCGCGGAACCGGGCCCGCGCCCGCTCGCATGGGTCGCGGTCCCCGTCGCACCTCGGCGATCGCCTGGTCGATGACGTCGGCGGCCCGCGCCTGGGCCAGGGCGACGACGTCGTCGAGGAGGTCATCACGGTCGGCGAAGTGTCGGTAGGCGGCATTTGCGGACACGCCCGACTCGGCGCGTGGCCTCCCGAAGCACGACCGCGTCCGGCCCACCCTCCCGGGCCAGGTCGAGTCCGGCCTCCAGCAGGGCGCGGCGCAGATCCCCATGGTGGTAGGTCGCACGCGCGATGCTCACCTCCATATCATGGCCCTCCGCGTCGGGCAGCTCGTCCCGGCCGGCACCGTGGCATCGCCCACAGCCCTTCCGGGCGGAAAGCAGGAGCCGCTCACTCCGCAGGTGAGGCAGAGTGGGGCGCGACCGCGACCCACCGCCCGAGGGGACTGATGGACTTCCTGGCCTACGCACTTGCGAACGTCGTCAACGTCGCCGTCGTCGCGGTGGTCACCCGTCGACTGCTTGGTGTGCCGGTTGGTTGGCCCCGCACGATCATCGTCAGTCTCACGATGGTCAGCGTCTTTACCGGCCTGCTCAACTGGATCAGCACGGCCCTGAATCTCGACCTGCGGCCGACCGGCCCGTCCGTGGCCGCCACGGGCGCCATCGTCCTCCTGGCGACGGCTTGGCTGCTCGCCGCCCAGGTCATGGTTCTCGCGATCCTCGAGGCCATGGTCCCGACGGGCACCCTGCCCGGGCCATTCTCTTTGCTCCGTTCGCTGCCGGCCCGCAGAAGGCGTGCCGCGCGCTACACGACCATTGTTCGGATCGCCGCCTCCCACGGCCTCGGCGCCTACCTGCGCCCGACGCGCACCGGCACCGACGTGCCCGACTCCAAGGTGGCGCGGTCGCTGCGCGAGGCGCTGACCGACGGCGGGGTCACCTTCATCAAGCTCGGCCAGATGCTGTCGTCGCGACCGGACCTGCTCCCTGAGGCCTACGTCCGTGAACTGTCGGAGCTGCAGAGCAACGTGCCTCCGGCGGAATGGTCGAGAGTGCGGGCCGTGCTCGAGCGGGAGCTCGACCGGCCCCTCGACGAGGTCTTCGAGCACATCGAGGACGTCCCTGTCGCCGCGGCCTCCGTCGCCCAGGTCCACGTCGCCCGGCTCGTCGGCGGGCAGGAGGTCGTCGTCAAGGTCCAGCGGCCGGATGCCCGTCGACAGGCGCTCGCGGACCTCGACATCGTGTTGCGGCTCGGGGCCTGGCTGGAGCGCAGGACGAGCTGGGGGCGGCGGCTCGGCGTGGAGTCCCTGGCCAAGGGTTTCGCGCGGTCCCTGGAGGAGGAGCTCGACTACCGGGTCGAGCTCGGCAACATGCGCGCCGTTGCTGAGGGCGTCTCGCAGGCCGGCCGCCCGCGGGTGCACGTTCCCCGGGCGCGCGAGGACCTCTCATCATCGCGCGTCATCGTCATGGAGCGGATGCAAGGACGGTCCGTGTCGACGGCCCAGGAGTTCCTTGGCGGCTTCAGCGCCGTCGAACGACGGGCGATGGCCGAGGACCTGCTCGGTGTCGTGCTCCACCAGGTCGTCGTCACGGGCGTCTTCCACGCCGACCTGCACCCGGGCAACATCTTCGTGTCCGAGAAGGGGCAGCTGGGCCTGCTCGACCTCGGTGCGGTGGGCCGGCTCGACCGGGGGGCTCGCACCTCGATCGGGTTGCTCCTCGCTGCGGTCGACCGCCAGGACTCGCTCGCCGCGGCCGATGCCCTGCTCGACCTGCTCGACCGTGGCGACTACCTCGACGACCGGAGGCTCGAGCGGGATATCGGACAGCTCATCCTCCGCCACGGCTATGGCCTGTCGCCCACCGGGAGCGCGGCCCTCTTCGTGGACCTCTTCCGGCTCGTGCTCGACCACGGCTTCGCCGTGCCGTCCCAGGTGGCTGCGGCGTTCCGGGCGCTTGGCTCGCTGGAGGGCAGCCTCCGGATCATCTGTCCCGGCCTGGACCTCGTCGAGGCCGCACGCCAGCAGGGTCGTGAGCTGGTCACCAGCACCATCACGCCTGCAGCCGCCCGGGAGGCGCTCGAAGCGCAGCTCGCGAGCCTCCTGCCGGTGCTCCAGCGTCTGCCGCGGCGGATCAACAAGATCACCGAGGACATCGAGGCCGGGCGCCTCACGGTCAACGTCCGTGGCCTGGGTGACCTCCGCGACCGGGCCTTCATCACCGGGATCGTCCACCAGTTCGTCATGACGGCACTGGCGGCAGCCTGCGTCCTCGGCGGCATCCTCCTCGTGGCCTCCGAGGGCGGACCAATGATGACGGAGACGGTCCCGCTCAACGCATTCCTCGGCTTCACGCTGCTGTTCTTCGGGTTCGTCCTCGGCAGCCGGGTCCTCGTCCTCATCTTCCACCAGCACCGGATGACGGCCGACGCCCTCCGCTCTGAGTGGACGGGGTGACCCCGGTGCGCATGGTCGTGCCCGATGCGATCGCGGCCGCAGCGCGCTCAGCGACCCGCGTCGTCGTGCTATCCGGTGCTGGGATGTCGGCTGAGAGCGGGGTGCCGACCTTCCGGGATGCGCAGACCGGGCTCTGGGAGCGGTTCGCGGCGGAGGACCTCGCAACGACGGATGCCTGGCGTCGAGACCGCGCCTTCGTCCTGGCCTGGTATCTCTGGCGGTTCGGCCTCGTCGCGGAGGTCGAGCCACACGCCGGTCACATCGCGATCGCACGGTGGGCCCGGGTGCTCGGCGGCCCGCGCGTCTCGGTGGTGACGCAGAACGTCGACGACCTGCACGAACGGGCCGGTAGCGCCGACGTCGTCCACCTGCACGGGGCGCTCGCGAACTGGCGCTGCGAGGACTGCGGGACGCCGTACAAGGGCAGGCTCCCGACGGTTGACGAAGGGACCGATCGCGTTGAGCCGCCTCGCTGTCCCGACTGCAGGGCTGCAGTCCGGCCGGGAGTGGTCTGGTTCGGTGAGCCACTTCCCATGGACGAGTGGCAGCAGGCCGTGGCGCTCGTCGAGCACGCCGACCTCGTCCTCGTCGTGGGGACCTCCGGGATCGTCCACCCGGCTGCTGGGCTGCCCGCGATTGCCCGAGGCTCCGGTGCCGTCGTCGTTGAAGTGAACCCACTCGAGACCGAGGTGTCCCACCTCGCCCACCAGGTGTGGCGCGAGACCGCAGCGGTAGCGCTGCCGGCCCTCGTCGCGGCGACCACGCCCTGAGTGCCGGCCCTCGTTTCACGGCTGGGCGGAAAGTGGGCGTACCGTTACCTACGGAAGCGTAGGTTACGGTAGCGGAGGTTAACCATGGACGGGCATCGGGCCCCGGTCGTCATCCAGGGCGGGATGGGCGTCAACGTGTCGTCCTGGCAGCTGGCCCGGGCCGTCTCGCGGCGTGGGCAGCTCGGCGTCGTGTCGGGCACTGCCCTCGACGCAGTGCTGGCGCGGGGCCTGCAGGACGGCGACCCCGGCGGTGACCTGCGGCGGGCGCTCGCCGCGTTCCCGGACCAGGAGATGGCTCAGCGGGCCCTCGACCGCTACTTCATCGACGGCGGTCGTGCGGCGGACGTGCCCTACCGGCCCAACCCGACGCTGACGATCACACCGAGCCGCGGGGCCGTGGAGCTCTCGGTCCTCGGCAACTTCGCCCACGTGTGGCTTGCCAAGGAGGGACACGACGGGATCGTCGGGATCAACTTCCTCGAGAAGATCCAGATGGCCACGCCCTCGGCAGCACTCGGCGCCATGGTCGCCGGCGTCGACTACGTCCTCATGGGCGCGGGCATCCCACGCGAGATCCCGCAGCTGCTGAGGGATCTGGCCGCGGGCCGGAGTGGGACCCTGACGGTCGATGTCCAGGACTCGACGAAGGTCCACACGAGCACGATCGACCCGGTCGAGGTGCTCGGTGCGCACCTGCCCCTCCTGACGCGCCCGCGGTTCCTCGCGATCATCTCGCTGCACAGCCTGGCCGGCTACCTGAACCGGGATCCGTCGATCCGCCCGGACGGATTCGTCGTCGAGGGCCCGAGCGCGGGTGGCCACAGCGCACCTCCGCGCGGCCGCCTGACCCTCGACGAGGAGGGCCAGCCGGTGTACAACGAGCGTGATCTCGCTGATCTCGGGGCGATGTCGCGCCTTGGTCTGCCCTTCTGGCTCGCGGGTGCCTACGGAACGCCCGAGCGGGTGGCGGAGGCCCTCGAGGCCGGTGCGGTGGGGGTGCAGTGCGGCACGATCTTCGCCCTCTGCACCGAGTCGGGGATTGCTGAGCCGTTGCGCCGACAGAGCTTGGCCGAGCTCGCCGCCGACACGCTCACAGTCCGCAACGACGCGGCAGCCTCACCGACGGGATTCCCCTTCAAGGTCGCCGGGCTCCCCGGCACCCTCGCTGACGAGGACCTCTACCTGGGGCGGAAGCGACTCTGCGACCTGTCCTATCTTCGCGAACCCTTCGAGCGGGCAGATGGTTCGGTGGGCTACCGCTGTTCGGCCGAGCCCGTCGACGCCTACGTCCGCAAGGGCGGGGCGATCGAGGCCACCGTCGGCCGCAAGTGCCTCTGCAACGCCCTCATGGCGGACGTCGGACTGGGGCAGCACCGCCGCGACGGCTACGACGAGGCCCCCGCAGTCACCCTCGGCCAGGATCTCGAGGGCGCCCGTCGGCTGCTCGAGGAGCACCCGGACGGATGGTCGGCGACGGAAGCGGTCGACTGGCTCCTCGCCTGGGACGGCCAGCTGACAGGGCCAGTGGCCGAGCCGGTCTAGGACCTCCTCGGGCGCGAACTGCACACTCGACTGGGAGCGAGCTCAGCGGCATACGACCAACATGTCGTATGCCGCTGAGTTGCTTTCCAGCGCAAGCTCGCTCCGGCTAAGGCCGGCTGAACAGCTCACGCAGGCACTCGCCGAACATCGCCGTGTGAGCGTCGACGTCAGCGCGCGTCGTCGCCGGGCTACATGAGCGCCATGTTGTGGAACGGCGTCAGCAGGATGCCGCGGTTGAGTGCGTAGAGGTGGAGGTACTGCTGCAGCTCGAAGTCGTCGGCGTCGTGCGCCTCCTGCCCGTTCCGCGACGGCTCGGCCGAGAGAACGTTGTACTCGGCGCGGGCACCCAGACGGGTCACGTGCCACGGGGCGCCGACCTCGTCGATCCCTGCCTGAACGCCGTCCGCCCAGGCGTCGGCCAGCGGGACCATGTGCTCGAACGCCCCCTGCGTCATGACCTGCTCGAGGGTCGCCTTCATGGCCGCCATGGACAGGCCGTTGCCGGCGAGGGTGCCACCGATGCCGCCCACGTCGATGTCCTCCAGCTCGACCGAGCGGGCGATGCGGTCCGCGATGTCCTGGCTGAACCCGAAGGTGCCGCAAGGGATTCCGCCGCCGATCGACTTGCCGATGACGAGCATGTCGGGGTGCAGGCCGTCGCGGCCGGTGTAGCCGCCGGGCCCGGCGCAGATCGTGTGCGTCTCGTCGTTGATCAGCAGGGCGCCGTGCTTCGTCGCCAGCTCGCGGACGCCCTCGTTGTAGCCCTCGTCCGGCAGGACGATGCCGATGTTCGTCAGGGCCGGCTCGACGAGGATGGCTGCCACGTCGCCGTGCGACGAGGGCCTGCTCGAGCGCCGTCGAGGTCGTTGAACTCGACGACTCGGGTCGTCTCCGACGTGTCGACGGGGGCGCCGATGTTGCTGCGGCCGGTTCGCGGTTCGGCCGTCCGGCGCCGAGCGTCGCGAACGCCTCGTCGACCGAGCCGTGGTAGCACCAGTTGTGCACGACGACCTTGCTGCGGCCGGTGAGGTGCCGGGCGTAGCGGATCGCGTGTCGGTTGGCGTCGGTGGCGGTCAGCGTGAACTGCCAGTAGGGCAGGCCGAACCGCTCGGCCAGCCCGTCGACACGGCGATCGCGTCCTCGGTCGGGAGCATCGTCGTGATCCCGCGGGTCGAGCTGCCGGGTCACCGCCTCGACGGTCGGGGCGGGGGAGTGGCCCATCATCGCGCCGGTGTCGCCGAGGCAGAGATCGACGTGGTCGATGCCGTCGACGCACGTGAAGTGAGCGCCCGGCCGCATGCTCGACGAAGACCGGGAAGTCGCCGGGCCACTTGACCATCCAGCTCATCGGCACCCCTCCCGGCATGTGCGCTCGCGGCCTGCTCGGCGAGGGCGGCGGACCGCGGCCGGGCGGCGGTGAAGGCGGCGCGCTCGCGGGCGTGCAGCTCGGCCAGGCGGGCGCGGTCGATGGTGCTCAGGGTCCTGGGCATCATGCCGTGCACAGTTGGCACCCGGCGGAAGGGATCGTTTGAACCTGGGCAGCACCACGGATTCCGAAGGTCATTCGACCCCTTGAGGTCTCAAATCGGTGAACCGACCCAGTCGTCCAGGTCGCCTGAATCGCGGCATACTGCGGCTCATGCCCGCCATCGCCCCCGTCGCGATACCGCGGACTCAGCCTCTGGCACGACACCCTCGACGACGAGCCGCTTCCCGCGCTGCCCTCGCCGGCGACCTCGACGCTGGACGTCGCCGTCGTCGGGGCCGGCTACACCGGGCTCTGGACGGCCTACCACCTCGTCACGGCCGATCCGACGATCGCGGGTCGCCGTCATCGAGAAGGAGGTCGCCGGCTTCGGCGCCTCGGGTCGCAACGGCGGCTGGTGCTCGGCACTGTTCCCCGCCTCGCTGCAGGCGGATGGCAGCCGAGCGCGGCCGCGACGCGGCGGTGCGGATGCAGCACCTGCTGCAACGACACGGTCGCCGAGGTCGGCCGCATCGCCGCGGCCGAGGGCATCGACTGCCACTTCGACCAGGGCGGCTACCTCGTCCGTCGCGCGCAACCCGGCCCAGCTCGAGCGGGTCCGCGACGAGGTCGCCGACCATCGCGGCCTGGGGCTTCGGCGAGGAGGACCACCGGCTCCTCGACGCCGACGAGGTCACGCGCGATCGCTGCCGTCGACGAGGCGCTCGGCGGCGCCTTCACGCCCGCACTGTGCGGCCATCCACCCTGCTCGGCTCGTGCGCGGCCTCGCCGACGCCGTCGAGCGGCGGGGCGTCGTCGATCCACGAGCAGCACCGCCGCGGTCGACGTGGGCAGCCGCCGCGTCGTCACGCCGCACGGCACCGTCCGCGCCGAGCACGTCGTCCTCGCGACCGAGGGCTACACGCCGACCGTCGCGGGACGGCGCCGGGCCATCGCGCCGATCTACTCGCTCATGACGGCGACCGAGCCGCTGCCGGACGCCATCTGGGCAGCAGATCGGGCTGCGAGACAGCGCACGACCTTCGCCGACAACCGGCACCTGACGATCTACGGCCAGCGCACCCGCGACGGACGGATCGCCTTCGGCGGCAGGGGCGCTCCCTACCACTACGCCTCGAAGGTGTCGCCGCCTACGACCGGGACGACCGCGTGCACGCGATGCCCCGCAGCGGATCCTCGCTCGAGCTCTTCCCCGTCCTCGAGCGGCGTCACCTTCACGCACGCCTGGGGTGGCAACCTCGGCGTGCCGCGCGACTGGTTCCCCTCTGTGCGCCACGACCGACACACCGGGCTGGCCTTCGCCGGTGGCTACGTCGGCGACGGCGTGGCGACCTCGGCGCTGGCGGGCCGCACGCTCGCCGCGATGATCCGCGACGACGACCCCGACGACCTCGCCTCGCTTGCCCTGGGCGGGGCGCACGTCACGCAGCTGGGAGCCGGAGCCGCTGCGGTGGCTCGGGGTCAACGCCGTCACCGCCCTCATGACCTCCGCCGACTGGTCCGAGCGTCGCACCGGCCGGCCGTCGCGCGCGGCGTCGGCCTTCTGGACCGCCATCGGCCAGTAGGCACCTCAGCTTAACACGAAGTTGTACTCGACAGCCCGGAAGCTGTTCACTCGATCGCAGCGTTGCCGAAGGCGCCGTCGACGAGGACGGGCACGCG
This sequence comes from uncultured Actinomycetota bacterium, assembly GCA_963826445.1. Taxonomy (GTDB): domain Bacteria; phylum Actinomycetota; class Actinomycetes; order Actinomycetales; family Dermatophilaceae; genus Intrasporangium. The sequence goes on along the minus strand of CAWGXD010000008.1, from coordinate 215,245 downwards.
GTCGCTCACGTCCACCTCCGCGGCGAGCCGCACGTCGTCCCCGAAGCCCCCGTCGATGAGCTCGCGCCCGCTCGCGCAGGCCTCGAGCGAGGGGTGCACCCGGTCCGCAACCCATGACCACGCCGCCATCGCGACGGCCGCCTCCGCACTGAGCAGCATGGGGCCGGCCCGGTGCTCGAGCTTTGCGATGATGGCCTCGACCACGGCGCCGGCACCCCAGAGGTCCTCGACGGCGGGCCGCAGCGAACCGTCCGGCCACCGCTCTCCGGCCGGCACGATGACGACTGCGGGATCGCCGACCCGGCCCGCTCGCCCAGCGGCGGTCGCCAGGGCGTCGAGCCGCTTGACGACCCAGGCGGCGACCGCGGAGCGGTTGCGGAGCGACCCCGCCGCGACGACAGCACCGGCGCCCTCGAGCAGGGCGCTGATGCTCGACCCGTTGGGGGAGGGCAGCACGAGGCGCTCAACGGACCCCGCCGAGTCCTGGATCGACTTGGGGGACAGGCTCATCCCGCCCTGCGCGGCAGCAGCCCGGCGACCCGTCGCGAGCACGGCACCATGTCCGCGCGCGAAGTCTGCCGCCGAGTCGTCCTTCCACCGGTACGGCCAGACCGTCATCCCCCCGTCTACGGCAACGGACACGGCAGTCGTGAAACTCAGCACGTCGACGACGACAGCGACGACGGGACCGCGCTCAGCGGCATACGACACCAAGGACTCGGCCCCGACGGGACCCCACTCGACACGGATCGTGCCGTCGTCCTGACTCCAGCACTCACGCACGGGCGTTCAGCTCCTTGACGAGCCCCGCGGGCGCGGTGAGCCGGTACGACGCATCGACGAGCTCGGCGACTTCGTCCCAGTCGACCCGGTCGACCGCGCCAACGACGTGGAAGCTCAAACCCAGCCAGCCGGAGGGCCCGAAATAGGCCGGCACGAAGAAGGGCTCCCGCTCGAGCAGCGCCTCACGCTCGCTGGCGTCGGGAAGGAAGAGCAGGGCGTTGCGCGCGATGGGTGAGTAGTGGTCGCCCTTGAGAGATCCTCCGAAGGTGGCAAACACCTTGCGGGTGAAGAAGTTCGGGCGTCCGTGCGAGATCTTCTCGTCGGCGCCCGGGAAGGCCAGACAGATCTCCCGCACGCGCGCGAGGTAGGGATCCTGCTCGTCGAACATCAGCGGATGCGACATGTCCCCAACGCTACGTGACGCTCAGGCGCTGCAGACGCCGCCACAGCCGCCCGGACCGCACCCGCCACAGCCTCCGGCCGCGATGGCCGGCTCCCGTCCTCGTCCTTGCTCGCCCACGCCTGGGCGAGGGCCTGCTCGAAGACCTCCGTGGGCTGGGCGCCGGGAACTCCGTAGCGCCGGTCGAGGACGAAGAAGGGGACGCTCGTGATGCCGAGCATCTTGGCGGTCGCCTCGTCGCTGCGGACGTGGTTGCCGTAGTCGTCCGACTCGAGCATGTCCCGAACGGCGTCGGGGTCGAGTCCGATCTCGGAGGCGAGGGCGACCAGGGTCTCGCGGTCGCCGATGGCCCGGCCCTCGGTGAAGTAGGCCTGCAGCAGCCGCTCGTGCGCCCGGCCGGCGAGCGCCTGGCCGCCCACCTCCGCGGCAAAGTGGACGAGCCGGTGCGCGTCGAAGGTGTTGCCGGATCGGGCGGCCTGCCAGTTGAACTCGAGACCAACCTCGGCGGCCTGTGCGGCGAGGCCCTCGTGCTGGGCCACCGCCTCCTCCCGCGAGATGCCGTACTTGGCCGCGATGAGCCCCGGCAGGTCGTGCTCGGAGACCGGCTCAGCGTTGCGGTCCAGCTCGAAGCTGTGCCACTGGACCTCGACCTCGTCGCGGTGCTCGAACCCCCCGAGCGCCTCCTCGAAGCGCCGTCGCCCGAGATAGCAGTACGGGCACACGATGTCGGTCCAGATGTCAATCCTCACGACTCGACAACGTAGCCTCTTTCCCCAATCCACGCGCACGCTGGGGCTGCCGGTGAGACGCTGTCAGCGCATGCGAACGTCTCGGGGATCGCGGCACGTCAAATAGTTCCGTCACGATGGGGCACGTGGGGCCGGGCTACGCGAGCCATCAGTCATATGCACTGGGTGGTGACCGAGATGAAAGAGTTGCGCAATGAGGTGCGTCGACCGCTGAGTCGGCGAGCGTTCATCAAGGCAGCGGGAGTGGCGGGGGCCGGATTCGTCCTCTACGCCTACTCGCCCGGAGGCACGAAACGGGCAGTGGCTGCCATACCCGGCGGCACGCTCGATCTGGCCGGCGTGCCGAAGTTCGTCACGCCGCTGCTCATCCCGCCGGTCATGCCACGGGCGGGGACGATCAAGGCGAGGGGCGGCAAGCCGATCGACTACTACGAGATCTCGATGAAGCAGATCTCGCAGCAGATCCTGCCGTCTGGGAAACCCGCCACCACGGTCTGGGCCTACGGCGCCGTCGCATCGGAGAGCAAGAGAGGCATCCTGGTCCACCACGCGCCGTCGTTGACCATCGAGACCAAATGGAACCGGCCCGTGCGGATCAAGTGGGTCAACGGCCTGGTGGACGAGTCAGGTGGGTATCGGCCGCACCTGCTGCCGGTCGATCCGACCCTGCACTGGGCGAACCCGCCCGGCGGCACCACGGGCCGTGACTCACGGCCCACCTTTGACACGACGCCCGACGCGTACACCGGCCCGGTGCCCATCGTCACGCACGTCCACGGCGCCGTCGGGGTGGGCGACGAGAGCGACGGCTACGCCGAGGCGTGGTACCTGCCGGCGGCGGACGACATCCCGGACGGCTACGCGACGCAAGGCACGTGGTACGACTTCTTCAAGGGCAAGGCGGCAGCCGGCTACGGCGCGTCCTGGGGGCCCGGGTTCGCGATCTTCCAGTACCCGAACAACCAGCGCGAGGCGACGCTCTGGTACCACGACCACACGCTGGGCATGACTCGTCTCAACGTCTATGCCGGCCCGGCGGGCTTCTTCCTCGTCCGGGGCGGGCCTGAGGGTGACAAGGCCATCCGCGACAGCCGCTCCGGCGCCACGGCGGTCCTACCCAGCCCGGCGCCGATGGAGGGAGATGCCTTTCCCTCCAAGAAGACGTACTACGAGATCCCGATAGCCATCCAGGACCGGGCCTTCAACGATGACGGGTCGCTGTTCTACCCCAGCAGTCGCGAGTTCTTCGACGGCGCCACGGCCGATGACCCGGGCTTCATCCCCGACACCGACCTCTCGCCGATCTGGAACCCCGAGTTCTTCGGCAACACGATCATGGTCAACGGCAACACGTGGCCGTACCAGACCGTCGAGCAGCGGCGCTATCGTCTCCGCTTCCTCAACGGCTGCCAGTCCCGGTTCCTCATCCTCGACTTCAGCGCGATCCCGGGAGTGCAGGTCTGGGCCATCGGCAACGAGGGCGGCTTCCTCGCCGCGCCGGTCAACCTCACGGCGGACAACGGCAACCGGCTCCTCATGGGGCTCGCGGAGCGGGCGGACTTGATCGTCGACTTCACCCAGGTCCCCGTGGGCAGCCATGTCCTGGGCAACTTGGGGCCCGACGAGCCCTTCGGCGGCGGGGAGCCCGACGACGACTTCGACGCGGCCGACCGGGCGACGACCGGGCAGGTCCTCCAGTTCCGGGTCGTTCCCGCGGTGGCGCCGGACCCGACGACACCGCCGCAGTTCCTCGTGCTGCCGCCCGTCACGCCGCTCCCCGCCGAGACGCGCACGCGGCCGCTGGCTCTCATCGAGATGATGTCGCAGTTCTGGGACGGCCCGGCCGAGGCGATGTTGGGCTTCGTGGACGGCGAAGGCATGCCGGTCCACGAGATGTGGGACGGTCCGGTCAGCGACAACCCCAACGTCGGCGACACGGAGGTGTGGGAGTTCCACAACTTCACCGCCGACGCGCACCCGATGCACGTCCACGAGACGACCTTCGAGGTGGTGAACCGGCAGGCGCTCGTGACCAACGAGGACGGCGAGACCGAGCCGCCGGCCCGGCTCGTGGGCGATCCCCGGCCGCCCGAGATCTGGGAGAGCGGTTTCAAGGACACCGTCATCGCCTACCCGGGGGAGGTGACCCGCATCAGGGCGACGTTCCGCAACCCCGGCCAGTTCGTGTGGCACTGCCACATCGTCGAGCACGAGGACAACGAGATGATGCGCCCCTACCGCATCGGCCCGGTCCAGGACGGCCAGCCGGAGTAGCTGAGCGACGCCGAGGGTCGGGGAGAAACCTGAGGCGACTCCACAGACGTCGGGCTTAGGTTGGCCCCATGCCCTCCACGTCGTCATCCTCCCGGGCCTGGCCGGCTCGGTGGTGGCACCTGTCGGGCACGGGGCTCTTCTTCGCCGGGGCGCTCTTCCTCATCTCGATGTCGCCCAGCCTCCTGCCTCGGACGTGGTACTACCAGGGCGTCATCAGCGGCCTGTCCGCCGCGGCCGGCTACGGCCTCGGCGTCCTGCTCGCGTGGATCGCCCGCGGCCTCTCGCGGCTGATCGACCTGCGCATCTCGGTCAGCCGGGACGCGGCGCAGTTCCTCCGGGTTGCGTTGCCGATCCTCAGCGTCGTCGCCGTCATCACGCTCACCGTCTCGAACGTCCGGTCCCAGGGGCGCACCGCGGAGTTCCTCAGGCTGAGTCCCCTGCGCCCCGTCGACTGGGTCGGCGCCATCGCCGTGGCCGTGGCCCTGTCCGCGCTGATCCTCGCGATCGCGCGGGGGCTCCGCCACGCCACCCACCGGCTCGCGGAAGCCGCCGGTCAGGTGCTGCCGCGGACCATCGCATCGATCGTCGCGGTGGCCGTCGTCGCCACGGCGACGCTATGGATCTCCGACAGCGTGCTCTTCCACCGGAGCATGCAGGCCATGGCGGCGATCGCAGCCCAGGTCGACGCCAAGCCCCCGGCGGGCAGGTCGGCCCCCACATCGCCCCTGATCTCGGGCGGACCAGGGTCGCTCGAGAGCTACCAAAGCCTCGGCTACCAGGGCCAGCTCTTCGTCACGAGTGCTCCGACGGCCGAGGAGATCGGCGCGGCAACCGGCCGGACTGCCCGTGACCCGATCCGGGTCTATGCAGGCCGGGGCGACGGGCGCTCGATCGAGCAGGTGGCGGATGCGGTCCTCGCCGAGCTCGAGCGGACAGGGGCGTTCGAGCGCAAGGTCCTCGCCGTCATCACGACCACCGGCACGGGGTGGGTCGATGACTGGTCGGCCCAGGCGATCGAGTACCTCAGCAACGGCGACAGCGCTGTTGCTGCCATGCAGTACAGCTATGTGCCGAGCGCGGTGGCCCTGCTCAGCGACCGGGGGACGGTTCGCGAGGCCGGCAAGATCCTCTTCGACAAGATCCACGCCGTATGGGCGAAACTCCCTGAGGGCTACCGGCCCCAACTCGTCGTGGGTGGCGAGTCGCTCGGTTCCTACGGCGGGCAGGCGGCGTTCAAGGACAGCGACGACATGCTGCGCAAGGCCGAGGGCGGGGTCTGGGTCGGCACGCCCAGCTTCACGGAGATCCACGCGGAGCTCACCGCGGCCCGCACCCCCGGGAGTCCGGAGATCGCACCGGTCATCGACGACGGCAAGCACTTCCGCTTCGCCACCAACGCCGACGAGCTGACACATGACTACTACGGGCGGGACTACGGCGAGTGGGCCTTCCCCCGCTATGTCTACGTGCAGCATCCGTCCGACCCGGTCGTCTGGTGGAACCCAGCCCTGCTCGGCGCCGAGCCGGACTGGCTGCGCGAGCCGCTCGGCCGCGACGTCAATCCGAACGTGACGTGGATCCCGTTCGTGACCTTCTGGCAGCTGACCACCGACATGGCCGTCGGCCACGACCCGGCAGACGGCTTCGGCCACCGCTACGGGTCGGAGCTCATTCCGGCCTGGGGTGCGGTCCTCGGCGGGCTGCCGGGTCAGGACTATTCGCGCATCATCGCGGGCGTCGAGAAGACGGTGCACCGCGCCAAATGAGACCATTCCGTATGCCGCTGAGCTCGCTCCCAGCCCCAATCCGGCTCCCAGCCCTCCCGGCCTCCAGGGCGGCCCGGTGACTGAGCGCCAGTCCGATGAGGCGACGCTGGCCCTGCACGGGGTGCGCGTCCTGGGCTACACGTCAGCGGCCAAGGTCGCCGCGCTGTATGAGCTCGCTGCGGACTCGACCACCGAGCACCTGCTTGACGCCGAGGCGCGTGGCTGGGTCCGCCAGACGAGTTTCGTTGGCGCGGATGGCTGGTCGATGACGGAGAGCGGTCGCGCGCATGGGGAGCGCCTGCTCGCCGAGGAGCTCGATCGTGCCGGCTCCCGCGGCGAGGTCATCGAGGCACATGCCAGGTTCAGGCCCCTGAACCGCGAGCTGGGCGAGCTCATGACGCAGTGGCAGGTTCGGCCCACGCGCGAGGACGCCCTGGCGCCCAACGACCATCGTGACGCCGGCTATGACGACGCCGTCGTCCGACGCCTGGCCCGACTGGTCGACCAGACGCGACCGATGACGGACCAGCTGGCGCAGGCACTGGACCGCCTCAGCGTTCACAGGCAGCGGATCGACCACGCCCTCAAGCGAATCGAGAAGCTCGAGAACGCGTGGGTCGACTCACCGACGCTGCCCTCCCTCAACATCGTGTGGATCCAGCTGCACGAGGACCTGTTGGCCACGCTGAACCTTCCTCGCGGAAGCGACTCACTCTGACCCGGCGTAGCCGAAGCGGGCCACGTAGTGCCACACCCGTTTGAGCGCCTGCTCGTCGTACTGGCCGGTCCGGCTTGCGTCCCCAATCAGGCGCGGGTTGAGGTGTCCGTCCTCGGCCAGCCGGGCGCCCAGTTCGACGAACGCGATGCCGCGATAGCCGGGATGAGCCCGGAGCGTGTCCACGTCGAGGACATAGCCGGCGTGCCACTCGACGACAACGCCAAGGGCGTGCGCGTCCTGCTCGACGGGACCGCCGCGGAAGCAGGGATCGAGGACGATCGCCTCTACGTCGGCCACGAGGTCGATGACCCCATGGACGTGGGCCTCGACGTAGTCATCGAGCGGGTCATGCTCCTCGGCTCCGGGGAAGAGGGCGGGGTGGGCGTCGGCGACATCGGACAGTGCATACCGGTCGGCCACGCCGAAGTGCGCTGGCTCGAAAACGCTGTCGGGATAGCAGAAGGTGGTCCGCGCGAGCGTGTGCTGGGCCAGGCGCACGTGAGCTGACCCAAAACGGGGAGCGCCGCCGAAGGGCGCATGGGAGCGGTTCAGGGCTCCGTACTTCGGTCGGAGGGACGGCGCGGCAGCGTCATACGCGCCACCGAAGATGTGGCTCTCCCACGCCCACCGATCTCCACCGTGGTGGGCCGTGAGGCCTCCATTGCTCGTCCGGGTCTCGAACTGGGATCGGTACCGGCCGTCCCGCGCCAGGGCGCGCAGGATCGGCACGTCCCCGAAGAGACGGTCCGGGTGGAAGTTGAGCGTCACCCGGGCAGCGTCCCCCAGCGGTGTGCCGACGGAACGCGAGCGCACGTGGTCCAGGGCGAGGACGACGGGATCCGGTTGACTGTCGGCCACCGCATCACCGTATCGACGCCGAGCTCCTTGGCGTGGTGGGAGTCGACAGCTGCCCGTGCGGCGCGGAGCGCGTCGTCGAGGTCCGCGATGAGGTCGGCCGGGTGCTCCAGTCCGACAGAGATGCGGAGCAGCCCGGCGTTCGGGCGGGCCTCGGGTGCAACGGGCCGATGCGTCAAGGCGGCTGCGTGCTGGATCAAGGTGTCGACCCCGCCGAGGGACACGGCGTGGGTGATGAGCCGGCAGCCTTCGGCAAGGGCAGCCGCCGCGGCGTAACCACCGTCGAGCACGACCGCGAGCACCGAGCCGGGTCCAGCCATCTGCCTCCCGACCAGACCGTGGGGATCGCCTCCGGGAAGGCCGGGATAGCCGACGCGGGCCACGCCGTACTGCCGGTCGAGCCACGCGGCGATGATCTGCGCGGTGTCCTGCTGGGCGCGGACCCGCATCGGCAAGGTCTGCAGCCCGCGGTGCAGCTGGTAGGCGGACATCGGGGCGAGCAGCCCGCCGGTGAGGGCGCGCACCTGGCGCAGCCGTACGGCCCATGAGTCGTTCGTCGCGACGACACCGCCGAGGAGGTCACCGTGCCCGCCGAGGAACTTCGTCGCTGAGTGGACGCTGAGCGCGGCGCCCAAGCGCAGCGGCTGCTGGAGCACCGGCGTGGCAAACGTGTTGTCGACGAGCACCGGTACCTCGCCGGCAGCGGCGACCACCGCCGAGATGTCGACGAGGTCGAGCGAGGGGTTCGCCGGGGTCTCGACGACGACGAGGCCGGTGTCCGGCCGGATCGCCGCGCCGACCTCGGCTGCGGTCGCCCAGGTCACGGTCGTGCCGACCAGGCCGGTGGCGAGCAGGTGGTCGGTGCCGCCATACAGCGGCCGCACCGCGACGACGTGGGGCCGCCCGGCTGCCACGGTGGCGACGAGGCAGGCAGTGATCGCGGCCATGCCGGACGCGAACGCCACTCCCGCCTCGGCCCCCTCAAGGCTGGCCACGGCGCGCTCGAAGCGGTCGACGTTGGGATTCCAGAGCCGCTGGTAGACGAGCGAGTCGCCGTCGCCGGGACGGCCGCCGGTCGCCATGCGCTCATAGGCGGCTCCGCCCGACTCCACGGACGGCAAGGGATAGGTGCTCGACTGGTCGAGGGGTGGAACGTGGACGCCGAGCGCAGTGAGGTCCTCACGGCCGGCGTGAACGGCAGTCGTCTCAGGGTTCATGCGGGTGATGCTCGTCGATTTCGTCCGCCGCAGGCAATGAGATCGTGGAATCCTCGACAACTGGCCATCTCTTCGGCGATCCTGCATGTGTGCCCTCACAGCGCCGCACTGACTCGAAGAATCCACAGGTGCCCTACCCGGCGCCGCCGCCACGTCCGCTCGACGCCATCGACGGGGCCCTGGTACGGGCCCTCCTCGACGACGGCCGCCTCTCGAACGCCGAGCTGGCCCGGCGCGTGGCGCTGCCGGAGTCGACGTGCTCCGGCCGGGTGCGGGCGCTGCGTGAGTCGGGCGTGGTTCGCGGCATCCACGCCGACATCGACCACGCGGCCCTCGGGAAGCCCCTGGAAGCGATCATCGCGCTTCGCTTCGCCGGCCACACGAGGACGTCGATGGACTCGTTCCGCGAGCGCATCGCCGCGGTCCCGGGTGTGATCGCGGCCTTCCACGTGGCGGGCGCCGACGACTTCCTCGTCCACGTCACGGCGACCTCCAGCGACGACCTGCGCGACCTCGTCCTCGACCACCTCACGTCGGTCGAAGGTGTCGCCCACGCTCAGACGAGCCTGGTCTTCGAGCGGATAGCCGGCCAACGCCAACTCGGCTGAGAGGGCTGGCTCTGCGTCGAGTGTGCAATTCGCGCGGGCGCCAACTGCACACTCGACTGAGAGGTGGGACGAGGGCCGCAGTCAGTGCTGCTCGGGTGCTAGCCCGAAGAGCCGAACTGCATTGTCGTGCAGGACAGCCCGGTTCCACTCGTCACCGAGCCCGAGGTCCAGCACCGAGTGCACCGCATCCAGGTAGCTGTGCGGGATGTTGGGGAAGTCGCTGCCGAAGAGGATCCGGTCGCAAAGGTCGGGAAGGCGGGCGATCGCGTCCGGCGCCATCGGCATCATCTCGTCGATGAACGGCGTGAAGGACATCGTCGTGTCGAGGAACACCCGGTCATGCGTCGCCGCGAGCTCGAGGAAGGCGTCGTACTCAGGCATGCCCATGTGGGCGATGATGAGCGGCAGCCGTGGATGGCGCGCGAGGACCCGGCGGATCGGCTCGGGGCCCGTGAAGCGCCCGGGCGCAGGACCGGAGCCGCAGTGGATCACGGTGGGTACGCCGGACTCGGACAGCAGTCCCCAGACCGGGTCGAGGAGCGGGTCGGTCGGGTCGTAGTCGCCGACCTGGACGTGCGCCTTGAAGACCCGGACTCCACCATCCAGCGCAGCCCGGACGTACCCGCCCGCGCCGTCCTCGGGGTAGAAGGTCGCGGTGTGGAGGCACTCCGGCGTCCGCTCCGCGAAGTCCGTTGCCCAGGCATTGAGCCACGCGGCCATGCCGGGCTTGTGCGGGTAGAGCATCGACGTGAAGGCGATCACCCCGAGGTCGCGCAGCCGCTGGACGCGCTCCTCCTCGGCGTGTCGGTAGCGGATCGGCCAGTGCCGCCCCACGAGGGGCCCCGCCGAGTCGAAGTAGGCCCACACCTTGTCGAGGACGCTCCGCGGCATGAAGTGGGTGTGGACGTCGACGATCCCCGGCAGGCCGAGCGAGCTGGCCAGGGCTCGCACCGCCGCCGCCTCCTCCGAATGGGCCATCAACTGGAGAAGAAGAGCCCGGACAGCCCCCGCTTGCGGTAGTGGTACCCGCCGCGGTTGCCCCACTGCGGGCCGCCGTAATGCGCGGGCGGTGGGTGGGCGATGAACTGGCTCTCGAGCTGGCTCAGGTGCTCGAACTCACCGAAGTCGAGGAACAGGCCGCGGCACGAGTCGCACTGCTCGACGTGGACCCCGTTGCGGTCGTAGGTGCGCATCGGGCCCTGGCACTTCGGGCAGACGAATGCCTGCGGCTGGTGGCCGGCGGCTCCGGTGCGGTCCTGCCCGGGGAACGGCGGTGGTTGCTGGCTCATGGCCTCATCCTCACATCTGCCGGCAGGCGGACAACAAGGCGCTCGCCGTGAGGTCGCTGTGGACGGGGCGGCTCAGCACGCGGACAGCTGCGATGTTGACTGCGCACCTCGCCGCAAGGTCAAGCGATGGCCAGGGATCGCCGCTGCTCGGCACCGCAGGCCCTCCGGCGCCGCGGTAGCCGTCGAGGAACGCCGCCCACTCCTGGTCCTGGAGCAAGCCGGCCGCCCAGAACCCCGCAGGGCGCGCGAGGTCCCACGCCGGGTCGCCGACGCCGACGTCGTCGAGGTCGAGCAGGCGCCAGTCGCCCTCCCAGCTGCCCACCTGACCGAGGTGGAAGTCCCCGTGCACGACCGAGTTCGCCCGTGGCTCAGTCAATTCAGTGGTATGCCGCTGAGCTCGCTTCGTCCGATCGGTGGCCTTGCGCACCTCCCGCAGCAGGCGCTCGCCCAACTGGACGAGCAGGTCACGGTCGGCCTCGTCGGGAAGGTTGCGCGCGCGCTCGACCGCTCGCCCCAGCCGATCGGACGGCACGTGGGCCGGCAGGGCGCCCGGGGCGGGCAGGCGGTGGAGCCGGGCGAGCAGCCTGCCGACGTCAGGCCACGGGATCGCGTCGCCGACCCCGAGGACCGGGACTTCCGGCCAGGCGGTCACGAGGGAACCGTCCGGTGCCGCCACGACCTCCGCTGTCAGGGGCGGCACGAAGACGGTGGCGAGGGACGACTCGCACGTTGCCGTCAGCCGCGCGGTGAGCGCCGTGCTTTCGGTGCGCTCGTGGTGCAGCTTGAGGACGGCGCCGCCGACGAACGCCAGCCGGGCACCGGAGGGCGTCGTGACCCAGCGGTCCGTGGAAGCTGGCGTGGCCGCAGAGGCGAGCTCAGCGGCATACGTCCTCACCCACTTGTCCACAACAAGGACGGTACGGCGTTGGCGCGGTGGCACCATGATTCGCAATGCCGACCAACGCCGTCTACCTCATCGTCGGGCTCGCCCTGCTCGTGGCCGCCGTACTGCCCAGCGTCCTGACCCGGTACGCAGTCTCCGCCCCCATGGTGCTGCTCGCGTTGGGGATGGCCATCGGGATGGCCCCGCTGCCCAGCGGTCTCTCCCTCGACCCGGTGGACGTCCGACCCGTGGTCGAGCGACTGACCGAGATCACGGTCCTCGTCGCCCTCATGGGCGTCGGCCTTGCCCTGGACCGCCCGTTCTCCTTCAAGGACCGGTCGTCGTGGGGAGCGTGGTCCGCCACGTGGCGCCTGCTCGCCGTCGCCATGCCGGTGACCATCGCAGGGGTGGCGCTCCTCGGTTGGGCGCTGGGCCTCGCTCCGGCCGCAGCCCTGCTGCTCGGAGCCCTGCTGTCGCCCACCGATCCGGTGCTCGCGGGCGACGTGCAGGTCGCCGGCCCCCGGGTGGCCGACGACGAGGGCAAGGGCACGGAGGAGATCGACGAGAAGGACGAGGTTCGCTTCGCCCTGACGTCCGAGGCAGGGCTCAACGACGGGCTGGCCTTCGCCTTCGTCTACGCGGCGCTGTTCCTCGCGAGCGAGGGACCGGTCTCCGGCTGGTTCGTGCGGTGGGTCGCTTGGGAGCTCGTCGGAAAGGTCGTTCTCGGCGTGGCGGTCGGCATGCTCGTGGGGTGGGGACTGGCCCGGGTTGCCTTCCGGTCACCGCGGCGCGCGTTGCGGCTCGCCGAGCAGGGCGAACCACTCCTCGTGCTCGCTGCCCTCGTCCTGACCTACGGAATCAGCGAGCTCGTCGGCGGCTACGGGTTCCTCGCGGTCTTCGCCTGCGGCATGACGCTGCGGGCTGCGGAGCGGGGCCACGAGTACCACCGCACCATGCACGAACTCGTCGCCAATCTCGAGCGGCTGCTCGTCCTCGTCGTGCTGCTCCTGCTCGGCGTGGCCATGACCAAGGGACTGCTCGAGCCGCTCGACTGGCGTGGCGTCCTCGTCGCCCTCGTGCTCGTCTTCGTCCTGCGACCGATGGCGGGATTCCTCAGCCTCGGCCTGTGGCGCCAGCGCCCCGCGTATCCCGGCGGGATGACGCGCTCGGAGGCGTGGGCCACGGCCTTCTTCGGCGTGCGCGGAGTCGGCTCGCTCTACTACCTGGCCTACGCCGCGGGGTTGTACGCCTTCCCCGAGGAGCGCTGGCTGTGGGCCGTCGCCGCCATCTCCATCACCGTGTCGGTCTTCGTCCACGGGACCCTCGCCACTCCGGTGATGCGGCACCTCGAGCTCAGGCGGGAACGCCTTACAACGTGAATCGGCCACGCACGGCGCCGATTGGGGTATGTCTGGTCCATGGACGTTGCGACGAGCCTGGTGCTCGGGCCGATGCTCCGGTACGCCGATGAGACGAGCGCGACCGTGTGGGTGGAGACGTCGAGCAGTTCGACGGTGACCGTCGCCTGCGCTGGACGTAGCTGGGAGGCGCCGACGTTCAGGGTCGGGGGCCACCACTACGCGCTCGTCATCATCGAGGGCCTCGAGCGGGCTTCGACCCACGACTACGCCGTCTCCGTGGACGGAGAGCCGGTGTGGCCCCCGCCGGACAGCCCCTATCCGGCGCCGCACATCCGCACCATCGACCGGACGCTGCCGACCCGTCTGGCATACGGCTCGTGCCGCACCGCGGTGCCGCACGACGAGGAGGGCAACCGGACGCACGGCGTCGACGCGCTGCGGGCCCTGGCCCTGACCATCGCGTCCGGCTCGGGCCGACGAGCCGGACCTCGTGCTGTTCCTCGGCGACCAGGTGTACGCCGACGAGACCTCCGAGGCGATGCAGGAGTTCATCAGCGAGCGGCGCGAATCTGACGAGCCGCCGGGTAAGGAGATCAAGGACTACGAGGAGTACTCCCACCTCTACTGGCTCGCGTGGACGCGACCCGCGAACCGGCTGGCTGCTGTCCACGGTGCCGAGCTGCATGATCTTCGACGACCACGACATCCGCGACGACTGGAACACCTCGCTGGACGTGGCACGAGGAGATGAACGACGTCTTGGTGGAACGAGCGGCTCATCGGCGGGCTCGCGTCCTACTGGGTCTACCAGCACCTCGGGAACCTGTCACCGGCCCAGCTGCGCACCGACGAGATCTATGCCCGGGTGATCGGACACGAGGGCAATGGTGAGCTGGACCTGACGGAGGCGGTCAACGACCTGGCCCAGCGGGTGGACCGACACCCCGAGGTCTACCGCTGGAGCTATGTCCGCGACTTCGGGGACAGCCGCCTCGTCGTCGTCGACTCGCGGGCCGCGCGCGTTCTCGAGCCGAAGCGGCGCTCGATGCTCGACCCGGATGAGCTGGCCTGGCTGGACGACCAGCTGACCGGCGACGTCGACCACCTGCTCATCGGCACGTCGCTGCCGTTCCTGCTCCCACCGGGGTTGCACGACCTCGAGGCGATCGACGAGGTGCTCGCGAGCGGGGCGTTCTCGTCGGAGGCACTGTCGCGTCCTGTCTCGTCGGTGGCGGAGCGGCTGCGACAGTCGGTCGACCTCGAGCACTGGGCGGCGTTCAACGAGGGTTTCGCCGAGGTCTTCGAGCTCGTCATGTCGGTGGCTCGTGGCGAGCGCGGCCGGCCGCCGGCAACGATCACGTTCTTGTCCGGGGACGTCCACAACTCCTATGTCGCGCAGGTCGAGGACGTCGGGCGACACGGTGCCCGGTCGCTCATCGTGCAGGCCGTCTGCTCACCCATCCGCAACCCGATGCCGAGGGCACTGCGCATCATGATGTCCGCGTTTGCCAAACGCCTTGTCGGGCCGATGCGCTGGATCGCCACCCGGTCAGACCGCATCCCCGACCCCGCCTATCCGTGGCGGGTCACTGACGGCCCGTGGTTCGACAACTGCATCGGCGAGCTGCGCGTCAGCGGAACAGATCTCGAGCTGACCTGGCGCAGAGGTGAAGTGCGGTCCGCCGATGAGGACCCGGTCCTGACGCATGTCGCCACCGTCCAGATTGCCGGATACCCGGCCCGGGAGGCGACACTCGCCTGACCACTGGCCTCACCCAGCTCACTCCCGCTCGCCGGTGTGACGCAGCTGTGCCCGGTAGACGACCGGGGTCAGATATGGCTGGTTCCGGCGACGCCGCTTGGCCTTCGGCTCCAGCTGGCTCCCGTCCCAGTCCACGCCGATGGTCGCAGCCGGGCGGCCGGTGAGGCGGTGCACGAGTCGTTCGATGACACTGCGGTTGTCGTCCCCGTGGACGACCGTGCCGAGCGCGCCGTGAACCTTCATCAGCCGTTCGTGGGACTCGTGGACCTTTGTCGGAGCCTCCTCGTCGGGCGGCTCGGCGAGCGCGGAGAGGTCGAGCATGACGCGGTCTCCCCGGTTGAACCGGACGAAGTCCGGCGCGATGCCGGACGGCTCCTGCGAATCCATGCCCCGAGTCTTGCAGGCACAATCCGGCGCATCGTCCACCGGGGGATGAGAGGCTGGGGACACGACGGACGGGAGGTCATGCAGGATGGCGCGCTACCGCATCCCTCGACGCGTCGGCGTCGGTCTCGCGCTCGCGACTGCCGGCTGGGGACTGTGGACGGCCAGGTACTCCCTGCTCCACTGGGGTGCCACCCACGCCGAGCTGCAGGAGGCGCTCCCCGGTGACGAGCTGATCCCCGACGCGCGGCGGGTCGCCACTCGCAGCATCACGATCGACGCTCCGCCCGACGCCGTCTGGCCGTGGATTGCCCAGCTGGGTCAGGGACGCGGTGGTCTCTACAGCTACGACGGGCTGGAGAATCTCGCCGGGTGTGAGATCCACAGTCTCGACCAGATCGTGCCGGAGCTGCAGACCATCGAGGTGGACGATGAGGTACGGCTGCACCCGAAGGTCGCCCTCACCGTGTGGTCCGTGGAGCCGGGCTCGCATCTCGTGCTCCGACCCGGCCCCGTGGGGCGCGGGGACGGCGACGTGGACGGAGCGCCCTTCGACTTCACCTGGGCCTTCGTGCTGCGCAGGCATCCCGGCAGGAGGACGCGGCTGCTCGTGCGGGAGCGCTACGCACTCCTGCGTCCGGGCGCCGGCGCCATCGTCGAGCCCCTCGCGGTCGTCAGTGCGTTCATGGGGATCAAGCAGCTCCGGAGCATCCGCGATCGCGCGGCTCGGACGCCCGTCGACCGCTGACGCTGGCTTCCGAGATGGAGATTGCCTGGCCCCTGTCCGAGGGACGGTTGACCATCCGGCCCGCTTCCGTGGCGGACGCCGAGGCGTTCTTCGAGTACCAGCAGCGTCCGGAGACCCAGACGTACATCTCGCGCATCGCGGTCACGATCGAGGACGCGCGGTCCATGGTCGCCGAGCGCACCTCGACACCGGGCGCCATCCTGTGCGCCATCGTGCTCGATGGTCAGGTGGTCGGGGACATCGGCGGTCGGCGTTACCGGCCCGGATCACTCGGCCCGGAACCGGAGGCGTGGGACTTCCGGCTCGGCTACACGGTTCACCCGTTGATGTGGGGCAAGGGAGTGGCGAGCGCCGCCGTCGGCATGCTCGTGCCGGCGCTGCACCAAGCGGGGATTCGCCGGATCGTCGCGAAGGTGTTCGCCCACAACCAGGCATCGATCCGGGTCCTGATGAAGAACGGCTTCGAGCTCGAGGGGACCGAGCGCGCGAAGGTTCTCGGACGGGACGGCACCTGGCTGGACGACTGCACCCTGGCGCACGTGTCATGAGCACCAGAAGGCGAGGCGGCGATCAGGCTCGTTCCGAGTCGATGAGCGAGTCCACATCTGGGACGGTGATGGTCTGCGGCGTGCCCAGCGAGGAGATGAACAGCCGGCCGATGCTGGCACGTATCAGCGCATCAAGTTCGTCAGCCGGGGTGTCCTTCGACGAACCCTTGATGGTGTTGTTCTGGCCGTTGAACTCGACGTACTCCAAACACCCGTTGTTGTTGAGGCGGGCCACGACGCCGAGATGACCGGTCAGTGACCGGGCGAGGGCAGGGTCCTGGAGCAGGAGGTGGCCGAGGCCCAGCGCGTACGCGGCCGACAAGGCCGGAACCTGTCCGTGGATGAGGGGCAGTCCATACGGCGCAGTCACCTTGTGGGGTACGAAGTCGGTGATCTCGTCAGGCACGGTGTCCACCGCTGCGACCGGGAACGGAATCGGCGCATCGTCGAGTGACGACCCTTTCATCCGCATCCATTTGCCAGCACGGGAGCCGGTCCAGCTGCCGAACGTGAGATACGCCTGGTCGCCCTCCACGATGGCGGTGATGCGCTCAGTTACCGGGCCCTGTCGCACACCTTTGGCTCCCAAGGACGCTGAGTACTCCGCGAGCCGCCGTTCCTCGTCCACCCTGACCGATCGTGACGTTGTCATGTGGCCGTCCGGCCAAGCGGTCTCCATCTGGAGGCGGTAGGTGCTGGTCCGGGCTGAGTCGAGGGCGCTCAGCGCGTTCTTCCACGTCATGACGGGCTTCGCCTCGAGGTCAACCGCGGGGCACGTCGGCTTCGCTGCCAGCCCGGGTGGGGCCGGCGACATTGCGCCGCTCGTGGCCGAGGTGGTGGTTGCTGCCGGCGGAGCCGTGAGGGGGTCGGGTGAGGCGCACCCGGACACCACAATGACTGCGGCGACAGAAATCGCGAGGGTTCGGCGGGAGCGTGGAGGCACGGCGCGACTGTAGCGACCTGGGCCGCTTCCGCGCGGCGAGAGTCGGCGCGTCACGCGTCCGCGGATCAGTACTCGACGTTATGCCCCTGGGGGAGCGTGGCTCTGCGTTAGGTCCGCAGGGTCGTTCTCTGCCTGGCTGTCGGAGCCGCTTTCGGGACTGTTGGCGTCATCCCCTTCCTGGCGGGGGCGTACGTGTTCCATCAGGCGGTGCTCGCCCCGCATGGGTCTCGTGCCCGTGGATCTGACCCACAACGACGGGGTGTGGCCCTCCGTGGTCTTGGTCGTCATCCTGTTGTGCGTGCTGGCGCCGTGGGCTTTCACGACGCGACGGGTGCTGCGTCATTCGGCCCGCAAGCCTGCTCTGGTGCTCGTCTCTGGCGTCGGCCTCATCGCGCCGACGGTCTTCTTCGTCCTGCGGAACCTCTGACCGAACCTGGGGCGGGACCGAGGTCGGTCGCGAGTCGATTCTGAGTCAATCGCTGCGGGCGGCCTTGCGCATCTCCCCTAGCGAGTTCGGGGAACAATTGCGCGGAGGGTAAAGTTGAGTCTCATGGACGCAAGATTTGCGAGCGCGGCTTTGACAACGTGGGGCCACGGGGAGCAGATTGAGCGGCGAACACAGACCAACCCGGCCCGAGCGCGACTGAGCCCGCCCATGGGGGCGAGCTGAGCGGCATACGGCCACATCTGGAAAACCAAGGAGATCACTCATGGCACGTGCGGTCGGAATCGACCTCGGTACCACCAACTCGGCCGTCTCCGTCCTCGAGGGCGGCGAGCCGAGCGATCATCGCGAACGCCGAGGGCGGGCGCACCACCCCGTCCGTCGTCGCGTTCACCAAGAACGGCGAGGTGCTCGTCGGCGAGGTCGCCAAGCGCCAGGCCGTCACCAACGTCGACCGGACGATCCGCTCGGTCAAGCGCCACATGGGCACCGACTGGAAGTCGCCGGAGATCGACGGCAAGACCTACACCGCGCAGGAGATCAGCGCCCGCATCCTGCAGAAGCTGAAGCGCGACGCCGAGTCCTACCTCGGCGAGACCGTGACCGACGCGGTCATCACCGTGCCGGCGTACTTCGACGACGCCAGCGCCAGGCGACCAAGGAGGCCGGCGAGATCGCGGGCCTCAACGTCCTGCGCATCGTCAACGAGCCCACCGCGGCGGCGCTCGCCTACGGCCTCGACAAGGGCAAGGAGGACGAGCTCATCCTCGTCTTCGACCTCGGTGGCGGCACGTTCGACGTGTCCCTCCTCGAGGTCGGCAAGGACGCCGAGGACGGCTTCGCGACGATCCAGGTCCGCGCGACCAACGGTGACAACCACCTCGGTGGTGACGACTGGGACGACGTCATCGTCCAGCACCTCATCACGCAGGTGAAGAACAAGACGGGACAGGACCTGTCCAAGGACAAGATCGCGATGCAGCGCCTCCGTGACGAGGCCGAGCGCGCCAAGAAGGAGCTCTCGACCGCGACGATCGACCAACATCTCGGCGCAGTACATCTCGATGACGCCCGAGGGCCCGATCCACCTCGACGAGTCCCTCACCCGCGCGCAGTTCGAGCAGATGACAAAGTCGCTGCTCGAGCGGACCAAGGCGCCCGTTCCACAGGGTCATCGAGGACGCCGGCATCAAGGTGTCCGACATCGACCACGTCGTCCTCGTCGGCGGCTCGACTCGCATGCCCGCCGTCACGAACCTCGTCAAGGAGATGGCCGGCGGCCAGGAGCCCAACAAGGGCGTCAACCCGGACGAGGTCGTCGCCGTCGGCGCGTCCCTGCAGGCCGGTGTCCTCAAGGGCGAGCGCAAGGACGTCCTGCTCATCGACGTCACGCCGCTCTCGCTCGGCATCGAGACCAAGGGTGGCCTGTTCACCAAGCTCATCGAGCGCAACACGGCGATCCCGACGAAGCGCTCCGAGATCTTCACCACCGCCGACGACAACCAGCCGTCGGTGCTCATCCAGGTCTTCCAGGGTGAGCGCGAGATCGCGCAGCACAACAAGTCGCTCGGCACGTTCGAGCTGACCGGCATCGCGCCGGCGCCCGCGCGGTGTGCCGAAGATCGAGGTCACCTTCGACATCGACGCCAACGGCATCGTCAACGTCTCCGCCAAGGACCAGGGCACCGGCAAGGAGCAGAAGATGACGATCACCGGCGGTTCGGCCCTCTCCAAGGAGGAGATCGACCGCATGGTCAAGGACGCCGAGGCGCACGCCGAGGAGGACCGCAAGCGTCGCGAGGAGGCCGAGGTCAAGAACCAGGCCGAGCAGCTCGTCTTCTCGACCGAGACCTTCCTCAAGGAGTCCGGCGAGAAGGTCCCGGCGGACGTCAAGAAGCCCGTCGAGGAGTCGCTCGCCGACCTCAAGGCCGCGGTCGCCGAGGGTTCGGAGGCCAGCGTCGAGGACATCAAGGCCAAGATCGAGACGCTCAACACGACGTCACAAGCCATGGGACAGGCGGTGTATGCCGCTGAGTCAGGCTTCCGCTGCCTCCTCCAGTTCCGCTGGGGCGCAGGACTCCTCGGCTGGTGCCTCGGCCGATGGGTCGGGTGGATCGGGTGGCTCGGGTGGCTCGGACGACGACGTCGTCGACGCCGAGGTCATCGATGACGAGGACGTGAAGGACGCGAAGTGACCACCAGTGATCCCCAGGGTGTGACGCCCGAGGACCTGAGCCCGGAAGGCGCCGGCCCCGAGCCGGCCGGCGCCGACCAGGGTGCCGGGGCTGCCGGCGGCAACGCCGGCGCCCCGCCCCAGGGCGGTTCGCCCAAGCACACGTACTACGAGGGTGGTGCCGGCGCGTCCGCAGAACCGGGAGGCGACGACGAGTACGACCACGCCCCGGGCCGGGACGAGCCGCCATCGCAACACGAGGGCGCGGCCCTCGCAGAGGAGGACACCATGGCGGCGACGCTGCTCGCCGACCTGCAACGGCTCCAGGCGGAGTACGTCAACTACAAGAAGCGGGTCGACCGGGACCGTGACGTCATCCGGCACGCCGCGGTCGGCGGCGTCGTGGAGTCGCTCCTGCCGGTGCTCGATGACATCCACTCGGCCCGGGAGGCGGGGGCGCTCGAGGAGGGCCCGTTCGCGGCCATCGCCGAGAAGCTCGAGTCGATCCTGGGCCGCTTCGGCGTGGAGCGGCTGGGGGAGAAGGGCGAGGAGTTCGACCCGACGGTGCACGAGGCGCTCATGCACGTGGAGGCGGAGCTGCCCGAGGAGGCGACCGGCACCACCGTCGTCCAGGTGATCCAGCCCGGGTACCGGATCGGCGAGCGGCTCGTCCGGGCCGCCCGCGTGTCGGTGGCGGACCCCGCTTGACGGGCCGGGATACGGGCAGGATGAGAGAGATGGAGGTGCGCCATGGCTAGCCAGGACTGGTTCGAGAAGGATTTCTACGCGATCCTCGGCGTGCCCCAGGACGCGGATGCCGCGACGATCAAGAAGAAGTACCGCAAGCTCGCGCGCGACCTGCACCCCGACCACAACGTCGGTGATGCGAAGGCCGAGGAGCGGTTCAAGGAGATCGGCGAGGCCTACGCCGTCCTGTCCGATCCGGAGCAGCGCCGCGAGTACGACGCCATCCGGGCCATGTCCCACGGCGGTGCGCGGTTCGCGCCCGGCGGCGGTGGCGGCTTCGAGGACATCTTCGCGAACTTCGGCGGTGGTGGTGAGCAGGTCCGCTTCGGCACCGGCGGTGCCCAGCCGAACATCGAGGACCTCCTCGGCCAGATGTTCGGTGGCGGCGGTGCCGGCTTCCCCGGTGGCGGCGCCTATCCCGGCGGGTTCGGCTCCACAGCCGGCCCCCGCGCCGGCGTCGACGTGTCGGCCTCGACGCGGATCGGCTTCCGCGAGGCGGTCGAGGGCTCGACGGTCACCCTGTCGTCCCCGGAGCTCGGCCGGATCACGGCTCGGATCCCTCCGGGTGTCAAGGACGGCCAGAAGATCAAGCTGCGCGGCAAGGGTCGCAAGGGTGACCCTGGCGCTCCGGCCGGCGACCTCATCCTCACCGTGTCGGTCGACAAGCACCCGGTCTTCGGTCGCGAGGGCGACAACCTGACCATCGATCTACCCGTGACCTTTGCGGAGGCGGCGCTCGGCTCGACGGTTGCCGTGCCGACGCTCGATGGCGGGTCGGTCAAGGTCAAGATCGCGGCGGGCACGCCCAGCGGCCGCGTGCTCCGGCTCCGGGGCCGCGGCGTCAAGCGTGGCGACAGGGCGGGAGACCTGCTCGCCAAGGTCCAGATCGTCGTGCCGCAGCGCCTGACCGACGAGGCGCGTGAGGCCATCCAGACGATGGCCAAGGCGGAGGACGGCCAGGACCCGCGGGCCGACCTCTTCGAGCGAGCCCGGCTCTGACGCTCGCGGCGCGCAGGCAGAACAACGACTGAGACGAAGGTGGTGACGATGGCACGGACCAACCAGCACCCCATGGCGCCGGACGACGAGACCCCGGTCTTCGTCATCTCCGTCGCTGCCCAGCTCGCCGGCATGCACGCCCAGACGCTGCGGCAGTACGACCGGCTCGGGCTGGTCTCCCCGTCGCGCACCCAGGGCGGCGGCCGCCGCTACAGCGGACGGGACGTCTCGCTGCTGCGTGAGGTCCAGCGACTCTCCCAGGAGGGCGTGTCCCTCGCCGGCATCCAGCGCATCCTCGATCTGGAGGACCAGGTGGAGGCGCTCCAGTCCCGCGTCAAGGAGCTGGTCGCGGAGGTGGAAGCCGCACGGTCGACGCTCGAGGAGGGGCGCTCGGGCGATCGGGTCTTCGCGGCGGGGCCACGCGGCGACGTGGTCGCGGTCCGTCCGGGACAGCGGCCGAAGCGCACCTTCGCCTCCCAAGCGCTCGTGGTGTGGCGACCCGGCGGCCGTTGATTTCCGTTCGAGGTATTCGGTTCGAGGTATGAGTCGGCTCTCCAGAGCGGCCCCGTACCTCGAACCACAGTTCAGGGCGGTGGTTGTCGGGGATCCGCCGGGGAGGAGTTTCCGGGGCACGGGCCTCCCGCCGGTAGGCTGTGCCGCTGGAACGGCAGGAGGAGCCCCATGTACCGCGTCATGACCATCTACGGCACTCGCCCCGAGGCCATCAAGATGGCACCCCTGGTCGGCGAGCTGCGCCGGCACGACCAGCTCACGCCCATCGTCGCGGTCACGGGGCAGCACCGCGAGATGCTCGACCAGGTCAACAACCTGTTCGGCATCGAGCCGACTCACGACCTCGACCTCATGACCCCCGGCGCGACCCTCGCGGAGATCAGCTCCAAGACGATCCTGGCGACGTCGCACCTGCTCCAGGATGTGCGGCCCGACGTCGTCGTCGTCCAGGGCGACACGACGACCGTGCTGGCGGCGGCCCTGTCCGCGTTCTACGAGAAGATCCCGGTCGTCCACCTCGAGGCCGGCCTGCGGACCGGCAACATCTATTCGCCGTTCCCCGAGGAGGTCAACCGCCGGCTGACGTCGCCGTTGGCCTCATTGCACCTGGCCCCCACGTCGACGTCGAAGGCCAACCTCCTGCGCGAGGGAATCGACGAGGCCACCATCCCGGTCACGGGCAACACCGTCATCGACGCACTGGAGTGGACCACGACCCAGCCGGTCGAGTTCAGCGACCCACGCGTCGGCGAGATCGTGGATGCCGCAAAGGCGGGGCGCAAGCTGCTGCTCGTCACGTCGCACCGGCGCGAGTCGTGGGGCGACCGGATGACCGAGTCGATGGGCGCGATCCGCGACCTCGCTGTGGCCAACCCAGATGCCCTCGTGCTGTTGCCGATGCACCGCAACCCGATCGTCCGGGAGGTCATCGAGCCGATGCTCGGGCCGCTCGAGAACGTCACGCTCACCGAGCCGCTCGAGTACCACCAGTTCGCCCACGTCCTGGCCGCCTCCAACGTCGTGCTCACCGATTCCGGTGGCGTGCAGGAGGAGGCGCCGAGCCTCGGCAAGCCGGTGCTCGTCATGCGCGACACGACCGAGCGTCCCGAGGCCGTCTCGGCGGGGACGGTCCGGCTCGTCGGCACCGACGCCGACACGATCCGCACCTCCGTGCAGACGCTCTTCGACGACGAGCGCGCCTACGACGAGATGGCCAACGCGGTCAACCCCTATGGGGACGGCAAGGCCGCCAAGCGCTGCGTCGCTGCGATCGCCGCCATGCTCGGCATCGGGGAGCGCGAGCCGGACTTCGGCAGCTGACCGCCGGCGGTGGCGGGCCTTCTGGGTCGCTCAGCGCCAGATGCCGCGGGTGTCGATGACCTTCTTGCCGTCCAGGTCGCCCAAGGTCAGGTGCTTGAACGCGTGATGGTCCACGAGGAGCAGGACGACATCGGCCTCGTGAACCGCATATGACACCTCGGCGAGGAAGACGTTGGCCCGGCCGTGGAGGGACTTCGGCAGCGCGGTGATGTGCGGCTCCACGGCGAGGATGGTCGCGCCGGGTAGATCGTTGGCCAGCTGCTCGGTGATCCCGAGAGCGGGGGACTCGCGCAGGTCGTCGATGTCGGCCTTGAACGCCAGGCCAAGGCAGGCGACCGTCGCGTTCTCGCCGTCAGGGCCCGCCCCGAGCTCGGAGAGCGCCCCCTTGACCTTGCTGATGATGGTGTGTGGTCGGGCGTCGTTGGTCTCCCGGGCCGTCCGGATCAGGCGCGCGCGCTCGGGCGCCGACGCGACGATGAACCACGGGTCGACGGCGATGCAGTGGCCGCCGACGCCGGGACCGGGGTTGAGGATGTTGACCCGGGGATGGCGATTGGCGAGGCGGATGACCTCCCACACGTCGAGGCCCAGCTCCTCGCAGATCTCCGCCAGCTCGTTGGCGAAGGCGATGTTGACGTCGCGGAAGGAGTTCTCCGTCAGTTTGGCCATCTCGGCCGAGGTCGCGTCGGTCAGCAGGATTTCGCCCGTGACGAAGGTGCGGTAGAGCGCCGCGGCACGCTCGGCGCAGGCCGGGGTCAGCCCGCCGACGACCCGGTCGTTGGTGAAGATCTCCACCATGATGCGGCCCGGAAGGACCCGCTCGGGGCAGTGCGCCAAGTGGACGTCGGGACGCTCGGAGTGGTGGGGGAGGCGTAGGTCCGGGCGCAACTCCGCGAGCCACTCGCTGATCTTGCGAGTGGTCCCGGGCGGGGACGTCGACTCGAGGATGACGACCTCGCCGCCGCGCAGGCGAGGAGCGATCGCCTCCGTCGCGGAGCGGATGTAGGACAGGTCCGGCTCGTGGTCACCCTTGAACGGGGTCGGCACGGCGATGAGGTAGTAGGACGCCGCGGGGACCCTGGTGCTGGCCTGGAGGCGGCCGGAGCTCACCGCCTCTTCGATCGCCTCGTCGAGGTCCGGCTCGACGATCGGCACGCGGCCGGCGTTGATCTCGGACACGGTCCGCTCGTTGACATCGACGCCGTGAACCGTCAGGCCCTGCTGGGTCAGGGCGGCACACGTGGGCAGGCCGATGTAACCCAGGCCGATGACAGCGATTCCATCTCTAAACATGCGGCGATTCTCCGGGTGGAAGGGATGCGGTCTGCGGAGACCTGATGATCCGGCCGTCCATGACGGCACGGACTGCGGCGACGAAGGCGCCGCTCTGGGTCGACCAGTCGTGATGTGCCTGCGCGTAGGCGTGCCCACGCCGACCGAGGTCACGGGCGAGGTCGCGGTCCTCGTGGAGTCGGAGGACTGCCTCCGCCGCAGCGGCGGCGTCGTCGAACGGGACGACGAAGCCGGCACCCGACGCCTCGACGAGCTGCACGGCCACGGGGAGGGGAGTCGTGACCACGGGGACTCCGCGGGCGAGGTACTCGTAGATCTTGGTCGGGGTCGAGTGCCGGTAGTTGGGGAGGTCCTGGAGGAGGGAAACGCCGACGAGCGATCCCTCGACGAGCTCGAGTGCCGTCGCGTTGGGAACGAAGCCGTGGAGCCGCACATGGCCGCGAGCCGCCGCGTCGTCGAGAATCCGCCGCGTCTCCTCGTCGCGGGGCGGGCCGATGATCTCGACCGTGAGGGCGCCATTCGTGCGCTCGTGCAGTCGCCGACCCAGCTCGACCATGACCCGCGCGCCCCGAGCCACGGTCACCGAGCCGAGGTACACGATCCGGTTCGACTGCGGCTGGGGAACGCTCGCCGGCACGGTTGTCGTGTTGGGCACGACGACGTGCTGCCTGCCGAACCGGTCCGCGTAGCCGGGCTCAGCGAGCAGCAGGTGGCGGGAGCGCTCGGCGGCCCGCTCGAGCAGGCGCACACTGGCTGCGGCCGGGCGCCGCAAGGCGGGCGGCAGCCAACCCTTGACCTCGATGGCGGCAGCGGTGTCCTCGTGGACATCCCAGATCAGGTGTGGGAGGCGCAGGCCGGCAAGCGCCACGAGCAGCTCGGGGTCGTGGACGATCACTGCGCCGTGCTGGGGAGCGAGTCGGCGAACGACCGCTCTGGCGGCTCGCGCGGCTCGGAGGCGCCGTCGCCCGACCGCGCGCGGCAGGTCGATCGTCGTCAGCCCGGGTGCCGTGCCGGGGGAGACATCGTGGTCGCTGAACGAGGCGGCATAGGTCACCGGGATGCCGGCGTCGAGCAGCGCCGCGATCTCGCGATGACGGATGCGGGCATCCTCGGGATGGTGCACCACCGTCACGACGAGGACAGGCTTCATCGAGCTCATCTGGAGGGTCTCGTCGGAGGTCACGGCCAGAGCGGGGGCGCCACAGCCGGCTCGGGGTGGGCGGCTGGCTCAGGTTCGGCGTCCGTGGGCGGCGCCGTGGCGGGCTTGGCAGCGGGCCTCCGGACGGTGGCCTCGTAGGCGGAGACGACCTCCTCGGTCGGTCCGTCCATGACGAGGCGGCCCTGGTCCATCCACAGCACCCGGTCGCAGGTCTGACGGATCGCAGCGTTGGAGTGGCTGACGAGGAAGACCGTGCTCGCGTCCTGGCGGATCTCGGCGATGCGCTCACTGCTGCGCGCCTGGAAGTCGGCGTCACCGGTGGCCAGCGCCTCGTCGATCATCAGGATGTCGGGCGCTGCTGCCGTCGAGATCGCGAAGCGGAGCCGGGCCCCCATGCCTGAGGAGTAGGAACTCATCGGCATGTTGATGAACTCGCCGATGCCCGAGAACTCCACGATGTCGTCGTAGCGCTCGCGCACCTGGGCAGGGCTGAGTCCGAGAGCCAGACCACCAATCATGACGTTGCGCTCGCCGGTGAGGCTGCTGAGCAGGACCGCGTTGACGCCGAGCAGGGACGGTCGACCAGCGGACCAGACGCGTCCCCCGCTCGGCGGAATGAGCCCGGCGATGGCCCGCAGGAGCGTGCTCTTGCCCGAGCCGTTGCGTCCGATGATGCCGACCGACTCGCCGTGCTGCACGACGAACGACACGTCCTTGACGGCGTGGACCTTGCGCACCCCTCCGACGTGCGACCGCCTCGCCAGGATTCGTTCGAGGAAGGGCTGCTCGACGTCGGTGGACGTGCCCCGCTTCTTGGCTCCGAAGACGGTGTAGACGATGTCCAGCTCGGACGCGATGACGCTCGGCCTCGCCTTGGTGGCGTCAGTTGGCGCCATAGCGGCCCTCCCCTCGCCAGAAGAAGACCAAGCCGGACGCGCTGAGCACGACGGCCCAGAACGCGCAGGCCACCCAGGTCGACAGTTTCGGCTCGTACTCGGCCATGAGGCTCTCGCGGACGGCCGTGATCGGCGCGGCCAGCGGCTGGTAGAGCAGGACGAACCCGAGCAGGTAATGGCCCTTGGCGTAGTGCGAGATGCTGAAGAAGACGCCAGAGATGTAGCGGGCCAGACGCACGACGACCGGCACCAGGTTGGCGACGTCGCGAGACGCATTGACGATGCGGGAAAGGTAGAACGCGAAGCCGAGGTTGATCAGCGTCTGGAGCACCAGGGCGAACGGGAAGAGCAGCCACTTGGTGGAGAATGGCTCCCCGGTGAGCGGCATCATGATCATCAGCACGCCGAAGGCAGGAAGCTGGGTCAGGAACTGCGTCAACGTGGCCGAGATCGGCAGCAGGGCCCGCGGGAACTGCAGGGCCCGGACCAGGCCGATGCTTCCGGTCACCGCCCTGGACCCCGACGTGAGCGACGAGGCGGTGTAGCCGAAAACAAAGATGCCGATGGTCAGGAAGGCGAGGTAGTTCTCCGTGCCGGCCCGGGTGGGGACGAGGAAGCCGAAGATGAAGTAGTAGGACCCGACGAGCAGGATCGGGTTGAGGATCGCCCAGAGCTGGCCGAGGTAGTTGTTCTGGTTCGCCGAGTACGCCTGCGATGACGAGAGGGCCCAGATGAGGTGCCGGTTGGCCCACAGGTCCTTGAGGTACTTGCGGAAGGGCGGGACGCTGCCGAGCTCGTTGAGACCGGCCTCTCGAGCGAGCCTCTCGGCTTCCTCCGGGGTCAGGGCCGGCGGCAGCGGTGGCGGCGTCGCGGCCCGCAGATCCGATTCCGTCACAGTCGCTGCACCCTTTCGTTCACTGGGATGACCCCTCGGGTGTCGAGGAGCCGCCGTGCGGCGTCGGCGAGCAATGCGACGTCGTAACTGCTGTGATTCTGCACCAGGATGGTCAGATCCGCGTCCTCGGTGGCCGCAAGCGGGTCGTCCACCCGCTTGATCTCGCCGCCCAGGGCGCGCCAGTCCTCGACGAACGGGTCGTGGTAGAGCACCGTGGCCCCGTGGGCCACGAGCTGGCGGGCCAGCGGCACCGCTGGGCTCTCGCGCTCGTCGGCGATGTCGGGCTTGTAGGTGACTCCGAGGAGCAGCACGGTCGAGCCCTTGAGCGCCTTCGCGTCGTCGTTGAGCGCATCCTGCGCACGGCGGACGACGTAGCCGGGCATGGTCGAGTTGATCTCCTGGGCCAGCTCGACGAAGCGGAAGGGGTAACCCAGGCGGGCCCGGACGCTGTGCGAGAGGTAGTTGGGGTCGATGGGGATGCAGTGCCCACCCACCCCGGGGCCGGGGTAGAAGGCCTGGAACCCGAAGGGCTTGGTCCGGGCGGCCGCTATGACGTCCCAGAGGTCGATGCCGAGGTCGTGGCAGAAGCGCGCCATTTCGTTGACCAGAGCGATGTTGATGTGCCGGTAGGTGTTCTCCAGCAGCTTCGCCGTCTCGGCCTCACGGGTGCCCCGAGTCGGGACGACCGTGTCGACGAACCGCCCGTAGAAGGCGGCGGCGGCATCGGTGCACGCCTGCGTGTGGCCACCGACGACCTTGGGAGTGTTCTTCGCGCCGTACTCCCGGTTACCCGGGTCGATCCGCTCGGGTGAGAAGGCGAGGTGGAAGTCACGGCCCGCGATGAGGCCATCGGCCTCGAGTACCGGACGCACGACCTCGTCGGTGGTCCCCGGGTACGTCGTCGACTCGAGGATGACCACCATGCCGGGCCGTAGCTGTCCGGCGACGGTCGCGACCGCGGCCTCCACGTGTCGCAGGTCCGGCCCACCATCGTCTGCGAGAGGCGTGGGCACGCAGATGACGATCGCGTCGGCCTCGCTGAGCCGGCCCGGATCGCTCGTTGCACTGAAGCCCAGGGCCAGCATCTCGGCGACGTCGCGGTCCTCAAGGTCGTCGACGTGCGAGATTCCCGCGTTGAGGTCAGCCACAACACTCGTGTCGATGTCGAACCCGACGACCGACAGTCCCGCCTGGCTCGCGGCCTGGGCGAGGGGCATACCCACATACCCAAGGCCGATGACGGCGGCGTCTACCACTCGTTACTCCCTAGCTGCCTCTGGTGGGAACCCGCGACCGGCTGATGTCGCGATAGATCCCTGCGTACGTCGCGGCGGCAGCCTTCCAGGTGCGGTACTCGGCGACCCAGTTTCGCCCTGCGGCGCCCAGGTCGGCCCTGAGCGTGGAATCATACAGCAGCCTCCGCAGGGCCTCCGACCACGAAGCGGCGTCGCCGGCCGCGGCCGCGAGGCCGCGCGGCTGGGAATCACGGCCGTCACCGACCAGCTCGAGCAGGGGCGGCAGGTTGCTCACGACGACGGGACGGGCCGTCGCCATCGCCTCGAGCGGCTTCAGCGGGGGGACGAGCTCCGTCACGGGTGTGCGCAGACGAGGCACGCAGAAGACGTCGAGCGCAGCATGGTGGGCGTGGGCCTCGTCGTGGGGCACGCGGCCGGTAAAGGTGGCACGGTCTGGTCCGAGTCGCTCGGCCGCCCTGCGCTGGAGGTCCGCGAGCGCCGGGCCGTCCCCGACCACGAGCAGCACGAGGCGCGGGTCGTCTACGGCTGCAACGGCCTCGATGAGGACGTCGATCCCCTCATAGTCGTTGAGCGTGCTGACCATGCCGACCGCCACCGCGTCCTCGGCGATGCCCAGGCTGGCGCGGAGCCGGGTCGCGTCCGGCGCCGGCTCGAGGAACTCGGCCGAGACGGCATTCCCGACGAGGTTGACCTTCGCGGCCGGTATGCCCCGCGCCACGATGTCCTCGACCATGGCCCGTGAGACGGCGACTACCGCATCCGCAGCGCGCATGCAGGCCGTCTCCGCCTCCTTGGACAGCAGGTACTGGTCCGAGGCCGGATCGCCTCCGCGGCTGCGCCAGGTCTCCTCGAGGAAGCCGCGTGCCTCGTAGACCACCGGCAGGCCGAGCCGGTCTCCGGCGAGCAGCGCCACCTGACCATTCTCGTGCTTGCTGTGCGCATGGAGCACGTCGACCTCCAGGCGCTCGGCCAGCCGGGTCAGCGCATCGGCCCCGACGCGGATTCGCTCATGAGCGAGCACGGGCAGGCCGCGGAGCGGTACGAGCCGGTGAGTGGGCACCGTCTGGTGGACGAAGTCACGGCTGGCCGCGAGCGTGCCGCTGTCCACCGGGAAGCCCAGACGCGTAACGACCTGCGCATCGATACCGGCGCCGCGTTGCGCCTCGGCGATGCCCTGGGTCCGGATGGTGTATCCGGCCTGCACCTCCGGCAGCGCGTTGGTCACGACGTGGAGGACTCGCATCGGACGCTCGCCGGGACCGGCACCCGCGCCCGCGGACTCGGAGATCCCTGGTGCACGTTCGGGCAGGGCGTGCACCTCCGGCGCCTCGAACACCGTCAACTCCGAGGCGAGGGTGGCGTGGAGCGACCGCTCACGGGCGCCGCCGGATCGCGCCGCCTGGGCCGCCAGGGCCACGGCCGCTCGTGAGTGGCCCTGGGCCCACTCTGCGAGAGCGCGGATCCGGGTCGCCTCGGGCGCGTCCTCGGGCAGCCGTTCGACCGCCAGCGACGCGAGGTCGGGTCGGTCGAGGACGCTGGCGACCGCCGCGACGCCGCGGAGTGAGCGCACCGGTCCCTCAAGGGCGAGCTCGCGCAGCCCGGCAGCAGCGCGCTCGCGGTCCCCGGCGGCGGCATCGGCGACGACGGCGACGAGTGGCAGACGGCGGCGGACGGCGCCGTGCCGGAACCGCTCCCTCAGGGATGCGGGGGAGGCGCGCAGACCCACCGAGACGGCCTTCCACGGGTCTCTCGCCACGTGTCGACCGGCGACGGAGATCGCAGCGGGCAGTTGGGAGAGCCGCGAGAGGGTCTGGGCTGCAAGGGCGGCAATCTGGCGAGCGGTCCGAGGGGCATTCCGAGCGGTCGGTCGGTGCGCTGTAGCCCGACCAGCACTCGCCATGCGCGTATCTTGGCACAGTTCTGGACTGGCGCCTGGTGCTGTAAGACTGTCCCCCATGACTGCGATCCCGCCACAAGCGCGGCAACGGCTGGCCAAGGTGGCGCGGGCCCTCGATCGGGCACGGAACGATCGTCGGGCGCGTTCGCAGCTGATCGCTCGGGTCAGGAGCGAGGTGCGGCGTCGGGTTCCCTTCCGGCACGATCAGCAGTCGCTGCCCCCGCTCCCGTCCTTCCAGCTCCCGACGGGCCCAGTCGTCCGGCCGGACGTGCGAGCAGCCGTCATCCTCGACCCGTTCTCGGAGCTGGCCTTCGCCTACGAGTGGGACCAGGTCAAGCTCCTGCCGGGTGAGTGGCGCCGGCAGCTCATCGAGCCGCGCAAGGCCGACCTGCTCTTCGTCGAGTCCGCCTGGCAGGGCAACGGCCGCGCATGGCGGCTGGCGATGACGAGCGACCAGCCCATCCGGGACGAGTTCAGGCAGCTCGTGGCCTGGTGTCGCGAGCAGGAGATTCCCACGGTCTTCTGGAACAAGGAGGATCCGCCCAACTACGACACGTTCATCGAGACCGCGCGCCTCTTCGACCACGTCTTCACCGTCGACTCGGACCGGATTCCCGACTACGTGCGGGACCTGGGCCACAACCGCGTCGGGCTGCTCCCCTTCGGCGCGCAGCCGCGGATCCACA
This sequence comes from uncultured Actinomycetota bacterium, assembly GCA_963826445.1. Lineage (GTDB taxonomy): Bacteria > Actinomycetota > Actinomycetes > Actinomycetales > Dermatophilaceae > Intrasporangium. Next base: position 183,678 of record CAWGXD010000008.1, on the reverse strand, counting down.
ACCCCATCGAGCGCGACCATGGTCGGACCTACGAGGTCGCTTTTGCCGGGACGTACTTCACGGAGAAGCACCCGGAGCGCCGAGAGCAGATCGAGACCATCGTCAAGCCGGCCATCGACCTTGGCTTGCACATCTACTCCCGGATGGCGGCGGAGGACCACCGCTACCAGTTCCCGCCGGAGTACCGGTCCAGCGTCGTCGGCTCACTCCCGTACGAGCAGATGCTCGCGGCATACACGTCGTACAAGGTCTTCCTCAACGTCAACTCCGTGACGGACTCCCCGACCATGTGTGCACGCCGGCTCTTCGAGCTCTCAGCGGCCCAGACGCCGATCGTCAGCGGCAGGGCCGCGTCCATCGAGCCGTTCTTCGGTGACACCATCGCGGTGTCCGACTCACCCGCGGAAACCGGGCTGGCGCTGGGGTCGCTCTTGCGGCACAAGGAGTACCGCGATCGCGTCGCGCTGCGCGCACATCGCCGCGTCTTCGACGAGCATCTCTACCGCCACCGAGTCGACAGCGTGCTCGACGTGGTCATCGGGCCGCACCAACCCGTGGACCAGTCGATCAGTGCGGTCGTTCCGACGATGCGTCCTGACATGCTCGACAACGTCCTGGACTTCCTGGCGCGACAGTCACATCCAACAGTCGAGCTCGTCCTCGTCACGCACGGTTTCGAGGTCGACGAGGTGGATGTCAAGCGCCGGGCGGCGGAGCGCGGGCTCGATGCTCCCGTGGTCCGGGCCGCTGACGCGGACCTGACGCTCGGGGCCTGCATGAACCTCGGCGTCGAGGCGGCGTCCGGGCGCTATGTCGCCAAGATGGACGACGACAACCACTACGCCGAGCACTACCTCAAGGATCTCGTCCGGGCGTTCGAGTACACCGACGCGGTCGTCGTCGGGAAGTGGGCGCACTACGCCCACCTCACGTCCTCCGACGCCGTCCTTCTGCGCTTCCCCGACCACGAGAACCGCTACGTGCGACTCGTCCAGGGCGGCACGATCCTCGTCCCGACAGAGGCGGCGCGGGAGCTGCGCTTCGAGGATGTACCGCGGCGGGTGGACACCACCTTCCTCGAGAAGGTGAAGCGATCCGGTGGCCGGGTCTATGCCTCGGACCGCTTCAACTTCGTCAGCGTCCGGGCTGCCACGACAGACGGGCACACCTGGCCGATCAGCGACCGTGAGCTGCTGATCCGCCAGGGACGGCTCGCCTTCTACGGCGACCCGGTTCCCCACGTCACCGTCTGAGCGCCCCCGACCCATGGAGAGCAGAGTGAAGAAGTCGTCCGGGCCGCGTGCCTACACCAAGCGGCCGGAGCGGTGGCTGTTCCTCGTCGCGGACGCCGCGGACCTCGACGAGTGGGTCGAACAGGCTCGTGAGATCGCCCTGGGCCGGCACGACGTCTCGGTCGCCTACATCCAGGGAGCAGTGCCGGAGCGATTCCCGCGCACCGCGAAGACCCATCAGCCCCACGACGCGGAGCCGTGGTACCTCAAGCAGCCGATCGACCGGCTCAGCCGCGCGGCCGCACGAGCCGCCCGACGGGACGAGGCGTGGCTCGAGTCCCGTCGGATCGATCGGTGGTTGCGCCACCAGCTCGTCAAGGCCGACCACATCGTGCTGGTGGACGACGCCTTTGAATGGGCGCTCAAGACAATGCCGCCCCTCAAGGCGAGGGTCTGGCGCAACGGCTCCGCGCACGCCGCACTCGACGAGGAGTCCGCATGGCGCTGGCTCGTCGTGCAGGCGGAGCTGTTCGCCAACCGCGGCAGCCATGACCGATTGCCAGTCACCGGACTCGTCGCGCGAAGCAAGCACCTGCTGGGTCTCGACGAGTTCCACTTCACGCCGGAGGCCGACGTCCGCACGCCGCTCCGCGTGCTCGCGCGGCGGCTCGTGCGCCGGGGCAGCCGAGACGAGGCCCTGCTCCTGCTCGACGTCATGGACTTGTTCGACCGCTGGTACCCGCCGCTGCCCGACGAGAAGGCCGCGGCAGGGGCGCTGCGGGTCCACATCGCCATCGCGGCAGGGGAGCCGCGACCGCCGGACTACGAGGACGTCGTCCGAGAGGTCCTGGCCGTTGCGGACCGACGGTTCGCGAGCGACGACGCGGAGGGGGGCTACTCGTTCGCCGTCATCGGCATGGCGCTGCTGTTCCACCAGCAGCTCCACACCGCGACGGAGAGCAGCCCGCTCGTCGAGGAGCCGGACCGCTTCCTCGCGCCCCTCCAGGCTGCCGACTTCTGGAAGCGGCTCCTTGCCGAGGAGGCGCGCCGCACCGCGGAACGCTCCATGGGGATCGACGCGCGACGTGAGCCGGTCGCAACGCCACCGGAGCGGCAGCGGGTCCTGGCACTGCCGGGCATCTACCACCACCACGCCGGGCCAATGCTCAAGGCTCTCGAGGCGCGAGACGACGTCGAACTGCGGATGGTGCGGCTCGACAAGCCGGAGTTCGGGGGCATGATCCTCGACACGACGACCCTCCGGATGCGGTTCGAAGCCCAGACAGGCGACCCGTCCTTCGCGGACAGCCTCGATCCAGAGGCCGCTGCATTCGTGCGGGGTGCCGACGTCGTCGTCGCCGACTGGGCGGACAAGGGCGCGGTGTGGGCGTCCGTGCTCGCCCCGGCCGAGGCCCGGCTCGTCATCCGCATCCACAGCGTCGACGTCCTCTCGGGACCCGCCCAGCTCATCGACTGGTCCGCGGTCGACACCGTCATCGCGGTCAGCCCCCACATCCGGGAAGTATTCAAGACCGTGCTCGGCCGGCGGGTCGACCATGTGGACGTCCGGGTCGTGACGAACCGGATCATGACCGAGCGGTTCGAGGCCGACAAGTCCGAGTCGGCCGACTGGACCATCGGCCTCGTGGGCTGGGGTCAGCACGTCAAGGACCCGGTGCTCGCCCTCGACATCCTCTCCACACTTCGTCAGAGTGACGATCGATGGCGTCTCAAGCTCATCGGTGCGGACTTCGGGCACAACCAGGCCGAGCACATCAACCGCTACAGCCGCGAGTTCATGGGCCGTGCCCTCCAGCCCGACGTCGTCGATGCGATCGACTACGCAGGCTTCACGAGGAAACTGCCCGTGCATCTGCGCGACGTCGGCTACATCCTCAGCACCAGCCTGAGAGAGTCGTGCCCGGTCGGGGTCCTCGAGGGCGTCGCCTCCGGCGCCGTCCCGGTTGTGCGTGAGTGGCCGGTCTTCGCCCGCCTGAACGCGGCGCACCAGTTGTTCCCCGAGCGGTTCGTCTTCAACACGGCAGCCGAGGCGGCCACGATCATCGAGGCCAATCGGGCGGAGCGGATGGGACGCGCTGCCGAGGCGAAGGAGGAGATGGCCGATCTCTTCTCCGTCGAGCAGACCGAGGGCCGCCTCGTCGAGGCAATCCTCGGGCGGGCCTGAGCCAGACGCCGGGCGGTCCGATCTCGGGCCACGGGCACGGTCAGATGGTGATGACGCCCCTCGCCAGGCGGCTCAGGAACTGTGCGGCCGCGGTCGGCTGCTGGATCGGCGTCCGGAACCGGATGGCGTCGTGGTTCATCGCCGACAGGACGCTCGACTCCTCGAGCAGCCCCCAGACCGGAGTGCCGCTGCCCTCGTAGTCGCCCCACTTGGACAGCAGGAACGGGTTCTTCTCCGCGTCCTTGGCCAGCGGGTAGTCGATGACGAGCAGCAGATGCATGCGCGTCGAGATCTCGAGGAACTGTAGGAACGGCAGGAACGGGTGTGCCCGGACGCAGTCAGCCACGTCGAGGGCCTCGATGTACTCGTCCAGCTTCTCCGTGTCGTTCGTGTAGATGTGGAGCGCGAGCCGACGGCGCAGGTCCTTGTCCAGCGCCGAGATGCCGCGCACGACGTCGACGGGGCTCTGCTTGCCGTAGAAGTTGCCGAAGTAGCCGATGTTGATCCGGTCTGACTCGAGCTCCTGCTCCGCCCGGTCGAGCTCGTAGAACCGGGGCGGCAGCATCGGGTGGTGCGCGACGACGGCCCGCTCTCGGACTCGGCGCTGCAGCTGCGGGTCGGGGATCAGCCCGATCATGTACTCGAGCTGGTTCTCGTTGGTGAAGATGATCCGGTCGGCCCGGCTCCACACCAGGTGCTCGGCCCAGGCGAAGACGTTCTCGACATCCGGCTCGACCTCGAGCGGCCCGACGATCGATCGGATCCGGCGCAGCAGGGCGTCGTGCTCGACGGCGGCGAAACGGGCGGCGCCGTTCGCGTCGCGTGAGCACGGATCCGAGAACTCCGCCTCCCACTCGATCTCGGGGTGCTTGTCCTTGACCAGCGCGGCCAGGTAGTGCGAGGCCACGAAGTGCGACCGTGAGTACATCGAACGCCATGGAGCCGTCCCACCGGAGTCGGCCACCCACTGGTCGACCTTGGCTTCGCCCGCCTCGCACCACTCGCGGATCGACGGCCAGCTCGAGAAACGGGTCTGGGTCGACAGGATGGCGCGGCGCCGGATGAGGTCGCCCGCGACGGCCTCGACACCCGGGTCGATGCCACGGATCGTGCTCATCTCGTTCTGGATGACGTCAACGGGCTCGCCCAGCAGCCGCACCCGCTTGGCCATGACGGTGCCTGACGTGTCCACATAGGGCGTGAAGCAGTACGCGATGACGAGGCGGTCGGCGGGTTCCTGAGATTCGTCAGCGCGGTCCTGGACGAGGGAGTCGATCAGCTCGGGTCGGGTGGTGCTCTGAGCGGTGTCCGTCAAAGGACCGGCGCCTTCCTGCTCTGCTGGGCTTGGGTGCTCGCAGGAGCATACGTGACCTTCCCGTGAGACAGATTTCCGGTGGCCGTATGCCGCTGTGCCCCTCCCGCGCGGAGGTGCCCTGCCGCTTCGCCCGCCCGAGCGTAAGGTCGAAGACGCTGGGAACGAGCTCAGCGGCATACGGCATCGTCTCGCTGTAAGTTGAGTGGAATACACTCAACTTTGCGCGAGGTTGGACCCCAGTGTACCCGCCCCTCACAGGAGAACGCATGGACCTTCAGCTGACCACCAAGGCTCAGGAGGCCTTCGCCCAGGCCGCGACGACCGCGGCGGCGAAGCACCACCCCGACGATCGAGCCGGCCCACCTGCTGCTCGCGTTGGCAGCCCAGCAGCGGCACGACGACGCCCGGCCCTGCTCGACAAGGCCGGATCGAGTCCGTGCGCCGCCGCCACGGCGGCCGCCGAGCGGGCGATGGCCGCCCTGCCGCAGGTGACCGGCGGCGCCCAGCAGCCGCAGCTCTCGCCCGGACCGCGGCGCGTCGATCCAGCAGGCGCAGCAGTACATGACGGCGATGGGCGACTCCTACGTCTCCACCGACCACCTGCTGCTCGCCCTCGCGCGCACGGGCCAGTTCGGCCTCGACGCCGACGCCATCGAGAAGGCGATCCCCGAGCTGCGCGGCGGCCGCCCCGTCACCTCCGACAACCCCGAGGGCACCTTCGAGGCGCTCGCCAAGTACGGCACCGACCTCACCGCCCGCGGCCCGCGAGGGCAAGCTCGACCCCGTCATCGGCCGTGACGCCGAGATCCGCCGGGTCGTCCAGGTGCTCTCGCCGGCGCACGAAGAACAACCCCGTCCTCATCGGCGAGCCCGGCGTCGGCAAGACCGCCGTCGTCGAGGGGCTCGCCCAGCGCATCGTCGAGGGCGACGTGCCCGAGAGCCTGCGCGACAAGACGCTCTACGCCTCGACCTCGGCGCCATGCTCGCCGGGGCGAAGTACCGCGGCGAGTTCGAGGAGCGGCTCAAGGCCGTGCTCGAGGAGATCAAGGGCGTCCGACGGGCAGATCGTCACCTTCATCGACGAGATCCACACCGTCGTCGGGGCGGGCGCCGGCGGCGAGGGCGCCATGGATGCCGGCAACATGCTCAAGCCGATGCTCGCCCGCGGCGAGCTGCGCCTCGTCGGCGCGACGACGCTCGACGAGTACCGCAAGCACATCGAGAAGGACGCCGCGCTCGAGCGCCGGTTCCAGCAGGTCTTCGTCGGCGAGCCCTCGGTCGAGGACACCATCGCCATCCTCCGCGGGCTCAAGGAGCGCTACGAGGCGCACCACAAGGTGACCATCGCCGACGCGGCCCTCGTCGCCGCCGCGAGCCTGTCCGACCGCTACATCAGCGGCCGCAAGCTGCCCGACAAGGCCATCGACCTCATCGACGAGGCGGCGTCGCGACTGCGCATGGAGATCGACTCGAGCCCCGGTCGAGATCGACGAGCTCCGCCGCGCCGTCGACCGGCTCAAGATGGAGGAGTTCGCTCTCGAGCAGGAGACCGACGCGGCCTCGCGCGAGCGGCTCGAGCGGCTGCGCAAGGACCTCGCCGACCGCTCCGAGGAGCTCGCCGCCCTCAACGCCCGCTGGGAGGCCGAGAAGTCGGGCCTCAACGCCGTCGGTGACCTCAAGGCCCGCATCGACGACCTGCGCACGCAGGCCGACCGGCTCCAGCGCGAGGGCGACCTCGGGGCCGCCTCGAAGATCCTCTACGGCGACATCCCGTCGCTCGAGAAGCAGCTCGCCGACGGCCCAGGAGCGTGAGGCGGCGGCGGTCCACGGGCCGGCGACGAGGTCGCCCGATGGTCAAGGAGGAGGTCGGCGCCGACGACATCGCCGACGTCATCTCGGCGTGGACCGGCATCCCTGCCGGCCGACTGCTCGAGGGCGAGACCGAGAAGCTGCTGCACATGGAGCAGCACATCGGCGCTCGCCTCGTCGGCCAGACCGAGGCGGTGCGTGCCGTGTCCGACGCCGTGCGTCGCACCCGCGCCGGGGTCTCCGACCCCGACCGGCCGACCGGGTCGCTTCCTCTTCCTCGGCCCGACGGGTGTCGGCAAGACCGAGCTCGCCAAGTGCGCTCGCCGACTTCCTCTTCGACGACGAGCGGGCCATGGTCCGCATCGACATGTCGGAGTACTCCGAGCGGCACTCCGTCGCGCGCCTCATCGGCGCGCCTCCGGGCTACGTCGGCTACGAGGAGGGCGGCCAGCTCACCGAGGCGGTCCGCCGCCGGCCCTACTCGGTGATCCTGCTCGACGAGGTCGAGAAGGCGCACCCGGAGACCTTCGACATCCTGCTCCAGGTGCTCGACGACGGTCGGCTCACCGACGGCCAGGGCCGCACCGTCGACTTCCGCAACGTCATCCTCGTGCTCACCTCCAACCTCGGGTCGCAGTACCTCATCGACCCGCTGCTGTCGCCCGAGGAGCGGCGCGAGTCGGTCATGGGCGGTCGTCCGCGTCGCGTTCAAGCCCGAGTTCCTCAACCGGCTCGACGAGGTCGTCGTCTTCGACGCGCTGAGCCGCGACGACCTCGCGCACATCGTCGACCTGCAGGTTCGGGCCTTCGCGACGCGGCCTGTCCGACCGGCGCATCACCCTGGAGGTCACCGACGACGCCCGCGAGTGGCTCGCGGCGCGCGGCTACGACCCGGCCTATGGTGCGCGACCGCTGCGCCGTCTCGTGCAGCGCGAGATCGGCGACCGGCTCGCCCGGGCGCTGCTCGCCGGCGAGGTCCGCGACGGGCCAGACGGTCACGGTCGACGTCGACCCGAGCGGGGAGTCGCTCGTCCTCGGCTGACCGACCGACCGTGGTCGCCACCGGGCACGGAGGGGTCCCGCACGCGGGACCCCCTCCGTCGACGTGACCAACTCGCCGTCGAGCTCGATGCTCAGCGGGTGAACAGCTCGGCGTCCCAGCCGAACTCGCGCGCGGCCTCGACGTTGTCGTCGCGGTCGTCCGTGAACCATACGTCGCCCCGGGCCACCGACGCGCCCGAGGTCGGCCTCGATGGCCCGGTGGGCTGCGGCATACGCCTGCGGGTCGGGCTTGGCGACGCCGAAGTCGGCGCTGTTGAGGACCCCGTCGAAGAGCCGGCGTCGAGGCCGAGCAGCTCGAGCTCCTGCGGGCACGTAGTCGGTGCCGTTGGTGAAGACGTAGGTGCGGTGGCCGTCCGACGCGCAGCGTCTCGAGCCGCTCGACGGTCTCGTCGATCGACCGTGCCGCGGTGGGTCGCGCCACGCCTCCATGTGCTTGCGCACCCGCGCCGGCTCGGGCACGACGTGCTCGAGCTCGGTGCAGATGGCGGCGATACCACTCGTCGAAGTCTGCGCCGACCCGTGATCGTCGGCAGCGAGCAGCTCGCTACGGAAGGCGGTCGCCGCGACCGTGCCCGGCGGGCAGGCCGAGCGCCGCCTCGATGGCGGGGTTCTGGCGTCGCCCGGGGCGAAGTCCCGGACGACGCCGTCGAGGTCGAAGACGTATGCCGCGTGCTCCCTCACGCGCGTCGGCTCCGCGTCGGTCGGTGCGTCGCGCCGTCGGTGCCATCGCCCGGTCGTCGTGCCGGTCGTCGCTCGTCCGTCGTCGGTGCGGTCGTCGTCGGCGCCTCGGTGCCGGCCACGGTGCGCGTCCGGCCACGCGGTGCCCTCGTGGACGTTGCCCTCGGCTCGGCCGGTCACGACGTCGGCGACCGACGGGCCCTCGCGCTCCGCCACTCGGCCTCCCGAGCCGGGCCAGCTCGGCCTCGCGGGGGTCGAGCCCCTCGTGGCCCGCGCGTCGAGACGGCTCTCGCGGCGGCGCAGGTCCTCGTCGCGCAGCGCCGGCCTCCTCGAAGCGGCGTTCGTGGTCGAGCCGGGCCGCCTCGGCCTTCTCGCTCGACCTCGGCGAGGCGGGCGCCACCTTGCGCTCGTCACGGCGGACCCGGGCCCGGCGGCGGGCGGCCGCCGGCGACCAGCGCCCAGCCGAGCGCGAGCAGCAGCACGGCGACGGCGCCGTAGAGCGACGAGCTCCAGAGGGCGTCGCGTGCGGGTGAAGCCGAGCGCCGTGAGGGCGATCGTGCCGGCCGCGTCTGGGCGCCGAGGTAGGCGACCACTGCCGCTCCGGCACCGATCAGCAGCAGGATCACTCCGACCAGGCCATGTCGACTCCTTCGTCGCGCGCATCGGTCATGCGCCCCTTGCTGCTGTCGACCCTAGCCATACCCAGACCGGCACGTGTGGATCGTCGGTTGCCGCCCACGCTGCCGCGTGCCGTTAGCCTGACCCCCATGCGCATCCCGGTGACGGCTCGCCGCCGCTGTCCTCGCCGCGCTCTGCCTCATCGACGACGGCGTCCTGCTCCGACGACGGCGACACGCCGAGCCCGACCCAGTCGCCGCAGTCCGGCGCCGAGCGGCTCACGGCCGCCAAGGCGAAGGTCGACGCGGCGCCCTCGGTCCACCTCGCGCTGGCGAGCACGGACGTGCCGAAGGGCGCCAACGGCATCATCTCCGGCCGACGGTTGGGGCAAGCACCCGCCGGCGTTCAAGGGCACGCTTCAAGGTGCGCCTCGGCGGCATCGCAGGCCGACGCCGAGATCACCTCGGTCGGCGGCGAGGTCTACGCGAAGCTGCCGCTCGTCCCCGGCACCAACAAGATCGACCCGAAGGCCTTCGGCCTGCCCGACCCGGCCACCCTCTTCTCGCACCGATCACGGCCTCACGACGCTGCTCACCGCGACGCCGACGCCGAAGGTCGCGGGCGACAGGTCCGGCAGGGCTCCGAGGTGCTGACGACGATCAAGGGCACGCTCCCCGGCGCGGCGGTCGTCGACCTGTTCCTGATCGGCGACCGCAACGGCACCTTCCAGGCGACCTACGGCCTCACCGACGCGGACGAGCTGCGTCAGGTCGCGCTCACCGGCCCCTTCTTCGGCGCGGGCACGTCGTCGACGTACACCCTGACGCTCGACCAGTACGGCGCGCCCGTCACGATCGACGAAGCCCTGAGCCGGGTGCCCTCCGGCGGCCGGCACGCCCTGCTCGCCGCGGCCGTCGGCCGCAGTCGCGCTCGCGGCGGCTGACACCTATGTCGTCGTCCTCGCGCTGACCGACATGATGGCCGGTGTCGGCATCGGCGTCGACGCGCTCCAGCGGGCGACGCCGATCATCTCCGGCTTCCTGCTCGGCTACATCGCGGTGCTGCCCCTCATCGGCCGGCTGTCCGACCTGCTCGACCGGCGCCGGATCCTGCTCGGCTGCCTCATCGTCTTCGTCGTCGGCTCCGCGGTCACGGCGCTCGCCGTCGAGATGCCGCGTCCTCGTCGACGGGCCGCGTGCTGCAGGGCATCGGCGGCGGCGGGCTCGTGCCGGCGACGCTCGCGCTCGTCGCCGACCTCTGGCCAGCCGACCGTCGCGGCACCCCGCTCGGCGTCGTCGGGGCGGTGCAGGAGCTCGGCTCGGTGCTCGGCCCGGTGCTCGGGCGCGGTGATCCTTGCGTGGTCGGGCTGGCGGGCCATCTTCTGGGCCAACGTCATTGCCGGACTCCTCCTGTATGCCGTCATCCGCCTCCTCGGGTCTCGCTCGCTCCCAGCACCTCCCGCGCCTCCACGTCGAGTGTGCAGAAGAGCGCCGCAGACGGGGCGGCCTGGGCTCGACTCGACGCGTGATGACGGGGGTGATCGCGGGTGCTCGGCCTCGGCTTGGGGTGCTCGCACTCGCCGCGCCCGAGGCGTTCGTCACGGACGTGACGCTCGGGCTCGCCTTCGTGCCCTTCGTCGGAGAGTCGCCGCTGCTCACGCCGATCGGGATCGCCGCCCTGCTGCTCATCCTCGTGCTCGCTGTCGCCACCGCTCCACGCTGGTGGGCGGTGCTGCGCCGCGTCGATCTCCTCGGGGCGCTCCTCGTCGCCATCGCGCTCGGCAGTCTCGTCCTGACCTTCGCCTCGTCCGATCCCGAGAAGGAGGTGGTCGGCCCCTGCGGCTCTCGCGCTGCTGCCGCTCGGGGCCGTTGCGCTGGCGGTCCTCCTCTGGTGGCATGGACACGCGACCGACCCCTTGATCCCGAGGCGCGTCGTCGGCGGGCGTGGCCTGCGCTCGCTGTTCGTCAGCCTGCTCGTCGGCGCCGGGCTCGTCGCAGTGGTCGTCGACGTCCCGGTTCTGGCCCGCCTCGCCGAGGGGTACGACGAGACGGGTGCGGCACTGGTGCTCGTCCGCTTCCTGCTGGCCGTGCCGGTCGGCGCCCTCGTCGGAGGATGGTCGCTCCATCGACTGGGCGACGGCATTGTCGCGGGGGTCGGGCTCCTGCTCGCGGCGGCGGGGCTGCTCGCCATGTCCGGCTGGACCATCCTGTCGATCCAGGATGCCGTGCCGACGACGCTCGTGCTGGTCATCGTCGGCCTGGGCATGGGGCTTGCCCTCGCTCCCATCAACAACGCGGCGCTCGCCGACTCGCCCGACCACGCGCACGGCGTCGCGAGCGCCCTCGTCGTCGTCGCGAGGATGGTCGGCATGGTCGTCGGCCTCGCGCTGCTGACCTCGATCGGCCTCAACCGCTACTTCGAGGCGGCCCGCCGCATAACGGACCCACTCGACACGGACGCGCTCATCGCCGCCGGTGTCGTGCAGGTGCAGACCGTATTCCTCGGTGGGGCCGTCGCGGCTCTCGTGGGCGCGGCCATCGCGTTCACGCTCGGGCGAGCGGGACGACACATGCGCGGTTACTGATGGGGCTTTGATCGAGTGTGCACTCCGCGCCGGCCTCCCCTTTCATCGAGTGTGCAGTTCGCGACGAGCAGCGTGCAGGTCCCTTGCCATCCGGCCCTCGGACAATCGGACCGCGGCGCGATTGTCCGCGCTCCTGGGGCAGCAACTGCGCCGACTATCCGACCCGGGCTGGATTGTTGGGGCAGGCCATGAGCGCTTTCGCGTCGGGGGCCAGGTCGTCGCTCGAAAGGCACCGGCCGCTGGTCGGCGCGGAGTGCACACTCGACCGGGAAGGGGAGTGACGGCCTGCACACCCGCCGGGAGGCGGCGGGCTTCCGCTCCTGGCGTGGGGCGCTGCTCGCTTCCGGGGCGGCCCCCGTTTCGTCGAGTGTGCAGTTCGCGACGAGCCCGCTCGACTGAGACGTGGCATGGCACTGGGGAGGGGGCGTGTGGGACCCGGCTCAGCGGCATACGGTATTGGCGAGGTGCGGCGAGCGGACGGCACATTCGACCGGAGGCCGACGGCGCGGGCCGTCGTCAGGGCATCGCCTGGACGGGCTGGCCGTCCAGGGCGCGGCTCATGATGCGCTTCCAGATCGGCGCCGCGTAGCAGGCCCCCGTCATCGCGGTGCACGACTTGCCGGCCATGGAGACGTTGAACATCCGGCGGGTCGGGTTCGTCGGGTTGCCGACCCAGACCGCCGTCGCCAGCTGCGGCGTGTAGCCGATGAACCATGACTGGGCGTTGCCGTCCGCAGTTCCGGTCTTGCCAGCGGATGGGCGGCCGGGGAGCTGGTTGAGGATGCCGGAGCCGTGGGTCATGTTGTACTCCAGGTACTTCGTCGCCTGCGACACGTCCCGGGTTGCCGCGACTTGCCGGCATGACGGCGTCGGCTGCCAGAGCACCTGGCCGCCCTGATCGACCTCGGTGACGGGGTAGGTCTGGCAGACCGTCCCACCGGCGGCGAGGCCGGCGTAGGCGTTGGCCATCGTCTGTGGCGACACCGTCTCCGCTCCGAGGACGACTTGGGGAGGGTACGTCCCAATGGGTGATCCGTCCGCGGCGTGGACGCCGAACGCCTGCATCGTGTCCCGGATCGCACACACGCCGAGCCGGGTCGCGAGCGCGACGAACGCGGTGTTGGTCGAGCGTGCCGTTGCCTCCATGAGCGAGATCCGTCCGCCGTGCCACGCCGTGTCGTTGTAGACGTGCCATGGCACCGCGAGACCGCAGGGCTGCGGGAACTGGCGCGGTGTGAAGGTGGCGGCCGAGTGCGGTCCAGCTGCAGGGGCGTCAACACTGGCCCGGAGACCCAGCCCCTGGTGCATCGCCGTCACGAGCGAGAACGCCTTGGCCGTCGAGCCGAACTGGAACCCGCCCGAGCCGCCGTACGCCTTGTCCACGGCGTAGTTGATCGCCGTGACGCCCCGTGCGGACTTAAGGCCGAATCGGGTGTCCTGGCCGAGGGCGAGGACGCGCCCTGTGCCCGGCTCCATGACGTAGGCAGCCGCAGCGACCCGGAGCGAGTTGTGCTCCGGAGCCACTTCACGAAGCGACCGGTCGACGATCCGCTGGACGTCCGGGTCGAGGGTCGTGTGGATGGTCAGCCCGCCGCGGTAGAGCAGGTCATGCCGCGCCTCGGGCGTGTCGCCGAGCGCCGGTTGCCGCTCGAGCCACTGGAGGATGAACTCGCAGAAGTACGGATGTGGTGAGGTGGCGCAGGTGCTCGGCGGCTGGGTGACGTCGAGGTCCTTGGCGATCGACCGCTTCTCCGCGGCGCGCCAGTTGGCCGTACTGATGAGCCCGAGGTCGTGCATGCGGTCGAGCACGACGTTGCGCCGTGCGGTCGCGGCCCGGAGGTGGTGGACGGGGTCCGTCGCGCTCGGGCTGCGAACCAGACCGGCGAGCGTCGCCGCCTCGGACAGCGTCAGCCGGCTCGCGTGGACGCCGAAGTAGTGCTCGGCCGCGGCTTCGACACCGTAGGCGCCGTCGCCGTAGTAGGCGATGTTGAGGTAGCCGGCCAGGATCCGGTCCTTGCTCCACTCCCGCTCGAGCGTCGTCGCGTAGCGCAGCTCGGTGAGCTTGCGGACCAGAGTCTTTGCTGTCGCGGCGTGCGCTGCCGCGTCCTCTCCCGCGGCGCGGGCCTGCTCCTCGAGGCTGAGCTTGACGAACTGCTGGGTCAGCGTGGAGGCGCCCTGTGTCGCCTGCCCTGTGCGCAGGTCTTCGACGAGCGCTCGCGCGATCCCCTCCGGGTCGATCGCGCCGTGCGAGTAGAACCGGCTGTCCTCGATGGCCACCTGTGCCCGGCGCATGACCGGGGCCACGGCCGACAGAGCCACGATGACGCGGTCCTTGTCCTGGGGCGTGGCGATCAGCGACCCGTCTGCGGCGAGGATCCGGGACCCCTGCGCGAGTGGAGTAACGGCGAAGGATGCCGGCAGCGCACTGATCGTGTCGGCGCCGGCGATGGCGAGTCGACCGAGCCCCGCGACGCCGGGAAGTGCGATCCCCGCCGACAGCAGCCCGAGCGCGACCGCGGCGGCGACGAACGCCGCGAAGAGCGCCGGAATGCGACTCAATGGGTGGGCACGACGGACCACTCAGTCAATGCTAGGCGGCCTTCTTGGCCGTTTGCTGTGCGTCGCCTGTGGGTGTGGTTACGGCCCTTGCCGCCGGCTTTGCCCGCGGGTCAGTCGATCTCGAAGACGACCGGCGCGTGGTCGCTGGCGCCCTTGCCCTTCCGTGCCTCTCGGTCGATGGCAGCACCGGTGACCCGGGCCGCGAGCCCCGGCGAGCACAGTGCGAAGTCGATCCGCATCCCCCTGCCCTTCTGGAAGCGCAGCTGCGTGTAGTCCCAGTACGTGTAGACGCCCGGACCAGGCGTGTGCGGCCGGACGACGTCCACATAGCCCGCGTCGACGACGCCCTGGAACGCGGCGCGCTCCTTCGGCGACGTGTGCGTGCGGCCCTCGTAGTACGGCACGCTCCAGACGTCCTCGTCGAACGGCGCGATGTTCCAGTCGCCGAGCAGCGCGATCTGCGCGCTCGGGTCATCGGCCAGCCAGGTCCGGCCGGCTGCCGCAAGGGCCTGCAGCCAGTCGACCTTGTAGAGCAGGTGCGGGTCGTCGAGCGTGCGCCCGTTGGGGATGTAGAGCGACCAGACGCGGACGCCGGCGCAGGTGGCACCGATCGCCCTGGCCTCCTCGGCAATCGGGTCGCCCCATCCGGGCATCCCGTCAAAACCGATCCGCACGTCCTCGATCCCGACTCGGGACACGACCGCCACGCCGTTCCATTGCGACAGCCCGTGGTGGGCCACCTCGTAGCCGAGGTCCTTGAACCGGTCGTAGGGGAACTGGTCCTCGCGGGCCTTGGTCTCCTGGAGGGCGATGACGTCGACGTCGCTCCGAACGAGCCAGTCCGCCACGCGGTCGATCCGGGAGCGGATGGAGTTGACGTTCCAAGTGGCGATGCGCACGGTTCCCTACCCTAACGAGGCGGTGGGACATCGCCGGACGACCCTGCGGAGACCTGGTGGCCAATGGGCGATCATGGGACATGGCCACCGACCGACTGGCGATCCTGCACCACCAGAACCTCGTCTTCGACGTGACAGATGCCGGGCCGGCCGACGGCACGCCGGTGGTGCTGCTCCACGGCTTCCCGCAGGACCGCTCGAGCTGGGACCGCATCAGCGAGCGGCTGCACGCGGCAGGGATGCGGACCTATGCGCCGGACCAGCGGGGCTACTGCGCCGGAGCCAGGCCGCCTGGCACGGCCGCCTACCGGCTCGAGCACCTCGTCGGCGACGTCATCGCGCTCATCGACGCCACGGGTCACGAACGCGTCCACCTCGTCGGCCACGACTGGGGTGGCGGCGTCGCCTGGCTCGTCGCCGGCAACCACCCGGACCGCGTCGCTTCGGTGACGGTCCTGGCGACCCCGCATCCCGCGGCGCTCTCCCGGGCCCTGCGGACCTTCGACCAGCTGCGCCGTTCGTGGTACATGGCCGCCTTCCAGGTCCCGGTCCTCCCGGAGCGTCTTGTCGCCGTGGGGTTCCGCTCCGTCATGGTCGGATCGGGCCTGCCCATCGAGGACGCGGAGCGCTACGCGGCGCGACTGGCCAGGCCCGAAGCGCTCCGCGGGCCGATCAGCTGGTACCGCGCCATGCGGTCCTCCACGGTCCGGGCCCACCGGGTCGCCGTGCCGGCGACCTACGTCTGGGGATCGCGGGACGTCGCACTCGGTCGGCGTGCGGCAGAGCTGACTCGCGAGCACGTGACGGGGCCGTACCAGTTCGTCGAGCTCGACGCGTCGCACTGGCTCCCCGAGACGCGACCGGACGAGTCCGCGGACGCGATCGTCCGCCGGGTCCAGAGCACCCAGGCCTAATGTGAACCTCATGACCGCACGCCCCATCGCCCTCGTCACCGGCGCCAGCTCCGGGATCGGCCGTGAGTTCGCCCGCCAGCTCGCGCAGCGGGGACACGACCTCGTGCTCGTCGCACGCACCGAAGGGCGCCTTCAGGAGGTGGCTGCCGAGCTCAAGCAGTCGTATGCCGCTGAGTCCGAGATCCTCGTCGCTGACCTCTCCGATCGGCGGGCGCTGCAGACGGTCGCCGACCGGCTGGGGGACGCTGAACGCCGCGTCGACGTGTTGGTCAACAACGCCGGGTTCGCCCTGCGCCGACGGTTCCTCCGCAGTGAGCTCGCTGACGAGGAGGCCGCCTTCGACGTGCTCGTCCGCGCGGTGCTCGTCCTGTCGCACGCAGCGGGACGTGCGATGGCTGAGCGGCACCACGGGATCATCATCAACGTCTCGTCCGTCGCCGGCTTCCTCCCATCGGGCTCCTACGCCGCGGCCAAGGCCTGGGTCACGACCTTCACGGAGGGTCTGGCAGCAGAGCTCGCCGACGCGGGGGTCACCGTGACCGCGCTGTGCCCGGGCTTCACGCACAGTGAGTTCCAGGCGCGGGCCGGCCTGTCCGAGCCCGGCCCCGACTTCATGTGGCTCGACCCCAAGGACCTCGTGGCGGAGTGTCTGCGTGACGTCGGCCGGGGCAAGGTCGTCTCGGTGCCGGGGCTGCAGTACAAGGCGATCGTCGGGCTGCTCGACATCACACCGCGTCCGCTCATGCGCCGGGCGGCGCAGGTCGCCCGAAGACGCCGCTGACGCGTGACGTCGATGGCGCTGGGGGCCGGCTCAGCGGCATACGATGAAGCCTTGTGACCCAGCCACGGATCGACGTCGACATCGCCCGCGCCCGACTGCTCGAGCTGATCAAGGAGAAGGCCATCGTCCACGGGCGCGTCACGCTCAGCTCCGGCTCGGAGGCCGACTACTACGTCGACCTACGGCGGATCTCGCTCGACGCGGAGGCGGCACCTCTGGTCGGGATCGTCATGCGCGACCTCACCAGCGATCTGGCCTACGAAGCGGTCGGCGGCCTGACCCTGGGCGCCGACCCGGTTGCCACGTCGATGCTCCATGCGGCCGCTGCGGCCGGAGAGCGGCTGGACGCCTTCGTCGTCCGCAAGGCCGGCAAGGCGCACGGGCTCCAGCAGCGTATCGAGGGCCCGTCGATCGAGGGCCGACAGATCCTTGTCGTCGAGGACACCACGACGACCGGCAACTCCCCGCTCGAAGCCATCAAGGCGGTGCGTGAGGCGGGAGCCGCGCCCGTCGCCGTCGCCACGATCGCCGACCGTGCGACCGGCGCGGGGGAGCGCATCCGTGACGAGGCAGGGGTCGAGTACCGGTTCGTCTACTCGCTCGAGGACCTCGGCCTGGCCTGACGGCACAGAAAACCAGTCACGCGGGCGCCTTCGGATCCATACGGTTGAGCGATGGCCGACCTCACCATGAACACGATCATCCACGCCGCGGTGCGCCGCGACCTGGCGCGATGCACCGAGCCCTCGGAGCCTTCCCCGCCGGTGACCATGAGCGGGCCACGGCCCTCCAGCGTGCCTGGCGGACGCTGTGGAACCAGCTGCACCACCACCACGTTTCCGAGGACACGTACGTCTGGCCCTACCTGCGCTCACTCGGGCCTGACGTCATCGACCCCTCGGTGCTGCAGGCGATGGAGGACGAGCACGAGGCGATGAGCCGCGCGATGCACGATGCGACCGCGGCGGTCAACGGGCTGGCCTCGGAACCGACGGCTGAGCGGGCTGCCGCTGCCGCGAGCGCCGTCGCGCACACCACGGCCGTGACCGACCGGCACCTCGTGCACGAGGAGAACGAGGTGATGCCGGTGATCGTGGCTCGGGACCACACGCCCGAATGGAAGGCTGTCGAGAAGCAGCTCCGCACCGGCGGCCCGTTCCTGGCGGGCGAGCTGATGGCCTGGCTGCAGGATGGCGCCGAGCCGCACGTGGTGGCCGCACTGCGCAAGAACGTGCCCCCGCCGGTGCTCTTCGTGCTCAGCCGCGGTTTCGGTCGCGCCTACCACCGCGAGGTGGCACCGGTCTGGCGCTGAGCCCTACAACGCGGTCGCCGTCTGAACCGGGTAGCCACGTCGCAACGCAGCGACCGTGGAGGGCGGAGTCACGAGGGTCGCGGTCCCGGCGCGAGGTCTGGGCAGCTGCTCGCCGTAGCTGTTGTCCGGCAGCCACAGGGTCAGGTGGTCGTTCCGGACGAGGGCCGGCCCGGGGTCGATGAGGACGAACGCGCCCTCGGGCAGGTCGCGCCACCGAGCACGGTGGAGCCGGCGGGTCCGATGGCGCGCCTCCCACCGCTCCTCGTGGAGCAGCCGGTCGAGCTCCGGCGCGAGGAGTCGCGAGGCGCCGAGGACCTGGGCCACCAGCCCGCGGAACTCCGTGTAGGCGGGTCGGCGACACTCGGCGCAGGGCCGGTGGCCGGCGGCGAGGGCCACCGCCTCGTCGAGGAAGAAGAGCGGCGTGTAGTGCCCGGGCTCCCACTGGGCGGACCCGGCGGTCCCAGAAGACAGCCGGCAGGTGATCCAGGCCCGCGTCTGCGTGGTTGCGCACGACGTCTCGGGTGCCTTGCCCCTCGTGCAGTCGTCCGCGGTTGCCCATCCACGCTCCCCGGCCGGGCGCGGCGACGACGTCGCCAAGTGGGCTGACGCGGTTGCGGGCCGGCGTGCGCCGTCCGGTCGCTGCGGCTCACTCGAGCACCTCCAACAGAATGTCGACGGGGTCCCCCTCGTCCAGGTCATGGGCTGCCCGCACCTTCTTCTTCATCGGCAGGACGTAGCTGCCGCGGGTCGAGTCCGGGAACACCGACGTCGTCCCAGACGGTCGCAGGCCCGGGACCGTCAACGTGGACTCGCACGCGAACCGATCCGAACCCGCGCGGCGGGCGGGGCCGTTCCTCACGGAGCGCGGACGCCCTCTCGGGACGCGTCACGAAGAACCAGCTTCCTGCGCCTCCCAGCGCCACAGCTCGGCCGTGAACCTGCACGTACTCATCCCCAGAATCTAGGACCGGCACCGACAGCGGACCGGAGCCGGACCCGGCCACCGGCACTAGGATCGGTGCACCGACCGCCGCGAATCTCGGGAGAACGCCATGATCATCGTCTGGATCCTGCTCGGCCTCGTTGTGCTCCTCGCGCATCGTGGGGTCGTCATGCCTACAACGGCCTCATCGGCCTGCGCAACAAGGTCGAGGAGGGCTGGCGCCAGATCGACGTCGAGCTGAAGCGCCGGCACGACCTCATCCCCAACCTCGTCGAGACGGTCAAGGGCTATGCGCCGCACGAGCGCGGCACGCTCGAGGAGGTCATGCAGCGCCCGGTCCGCCGCCATGTCCGGCGCGTCGACGCCCGGCCGCGGCGGCCCAGGCCGAGGGCCAGCTGAGCCAGGCGCTCGGTCGCCTCATGGCCGTCGCCGAGGCCTACCCCGACCTCAAGGCCAACCAGAACTTCCTCGCCCTCCAGCAGGAGCTGACGAGCACCGAGGACCGCATCGCGAGCTCGCGCCGCTACTACAACGCCCTCGTGCGCGACCTCAACACCAAGGTCGAGTCGGTCCCGTCGAACATCCTCGCGAACATCGCCGGCATCAAGCGCGCCGAGTACTTCGAGACGCCCGGCCATCGAGGCGCGTCGTCCCCAACGTCACCTTCGGCAACCAGGCGCCGGGGACCTTTGGCAACGCGCCGACGCCGCCCGTTGTCGGCGCCCCTCGACCCAGCCCGGCGCCGTGGGCGGACCGACGACGCAGCCGGGCCAGGCCAGAGCGCGAGCGGCCTCCCGCAGGCCCAGGCGCCCGACCCCACGGTCGATCGGCACACACCCAACGAGTGAGCCTGCCGGCCGGGCGCCGACTGCACACTCGACGAGAACGTGGCCCAGCGGCATACCTCCTGGTGTTCGCCTGAAGCGATCAGGGGAATCGGTGCCGTGCCGTCGCTCGTTTCACGGGAATGACCGATGACGAGGCACTGGACGCCTATTCCGCCGTGGTGACCGGCGTGGCCGCGCACCTGACACCGCGCGTGGCCTCGGTGCGCACGCGGCGCGGCGCCGGCTCGGGGGTCGTGCTCAGCGTCGAGGGCCATCTGGTCACCAACGCTCACGTCGTCGGCGACGCGAGCCGCGGCGAGGTGGCCTTCGGAGACGGGGTGACGGGTCCGTTCGCAGTCGTCGGACGCGATCCCCTCTCCGACCTGGCCATCATCCGCACCGGGGCCGATGTTCCGGAGCCCCCGGAGTTCGGCGACGCGGACCGGCTCCGGGTCGGCGCGCTCGTCGTCGCCGTGGGCAACCCGCTCGGCCTCGAGGGGAGTGTCACCGCGGGCGTCGTCAGCGCCCTGGGCCGTTCCTTGCCCGCCCGCGGCCGCACGGCGACCCGGCTCATCGAGGACGTCATCCAGACCGATGCCGCGCTCAACCCGGGAAACTCCGGCGGGGCTCTCGCGGACGCCCGGGGCCGCGTCGTGGGCATCAACACCGCCGTCGCCGGCATCGGCGTCGGCCTTGCCGTGCCGGTCAACGGAACCACACGGCGGATCCTTCGTGCGCTGCGCGAGGACGGGCGGGTGCGGCGTGCGTACCTCGGCCTCGTCAGCGTGCCCGACGCCACTCGACGAGCGGTGGGTCGAGCGGACCGGACGGCGCCACGCCCTACGCGTCGCGGAGGTCGTCTCCGGCAGCCCAGCAGCGGCGAGCGGGATCCAGCCCGGCGACCTCATCATCGCCGTCGACGGCACTCCGATGGCAGATGCCCAGTCACTGCAGCGGCTCATGTTCGAGGACGCCATCGGGCGACGCACCGAGATCACCGTGCTCCGCAACGGCGCGATGGTCGACGTCGTGACACAGCCCGCAGAGCTCGTCGACTGACCGCCTTGCGCGGCGCATGCCGCGGGACGTGCGCGCGGAGTCAGCCCTTGACGTAGGAGAGCTTCTCGCAGACCTTGCCGTCGCGCAGCCGCACGACGTCAACGCCGCGGACGTGACCGGGGAGCCGTCCTCGTTCGCCCACGTGAACCGCCAGCGCAGCACACCCCGTTCACCGGCGACGAACGACTCCTCCGCCGTGAACGCCGGGCTCCCTGGTGGTGAAGAGCTCCTCCCACACCGTCGGCACCGCCTCGGCGCCCTCGTGGCGGATGCCGTCAGGCGCGGGCCCGGTCGCCTCGAAGACGCAGTCGTCCGTCATGTAGGCCATGATCGCGTCGACGTCCCCGCGCCCGAACGCGGCCGAGAACGCGAGCCAGACCCGCGTGCGTCGGGCCCCCAGTGCGCGTCCCGGCCGAAGCGCGCGAGCAGGTCGGCCTGCGGGTCGCCGCGCGTGACGGCTCCGCGGCCCGATCGCCCCTGCCGACCGGTAGGCGTCCTCACGTGCCGTCAAACCAGCTGGCGACCTCGCCACCAGCTCCGGGTCGAGGTCGCGTGTCCCCGCCGGTCGCGACGGCGAGGTCCCAGCGCGTGGACGAGGTGGTCGGCAGCGAGCTGGCGGACGTACTCGTCCATCGACTCCTCGCCGTAGGACAGGTGGACCGTTCCGTGCGCGGGGCAGCGTCTCCGCGACGAGCGCGACTGGCCTCGGCCGGCGGCGTAGAGGGCGCGGCTGACGCGGTTCGCGACCCGAGCAAATCGCCGTCGAAGCGGTCGCCAACCCGTTCGATCGTCTCGCCGCGAAGGAGCGGCGCGGTCCACAGGTCCTCGCCAGTCACGTGGTTGACCAGGTCGCGGACCGTCCAATCGCGGCAGGGCGTCGGAGCGGTCCAGTCGCAGCCTGCGGCATCCGCGACTCGGTCGGCCCAGATCTCGAGCGTCCGGCGGTAGAGGGTGCCAACATCCATCGGTCGCTCCGATCCGGAGAGCTGCCCCTGCTAGTCCAGTGTGAGGCTCCACCCCAGCGCTCGGGAGGCTTTCCGCGGAAGCCGGCCCAGCGGCATACGGCCGAATGCGACGGAACCCGGCGAAGCGATCAACGACGATCCGGGCCGTCGTGGTGGGTGGCGTTCTCCGCGATGTCCTCGGCGGCCTCGCCGAGCTCGTGGGCGATGGCGTTTGCCTGACGCCGGTGCTTGACGTACTCGAAGACCATTGGCAGCACCGAGACCCCGATGATGAGCAGGATGGCGATCTCGAGCTTGTCCTGCAGGCCGGGGAAGGACTTGCCGAGGAAGTAGCCGAGCAGCGTCAGGCTCGCCGTCCACAAGAGCGCGCCGACCGCGCTCCACGTCGAAGAAGCGACGTCGCTCCATCCGGCCGACGCCGGCAACGACGGTGATGAAGGTTCGCACGATCGGCACGAAGCGCCCGATGACGAGCGCCTTGTTTCCGTGCTTGTCGAAGAACGCATTCGTCTGGTCGAAGTACTTCTTCTTGATGAACCGGCCCTCACGGTTGTAGAGCGGCGTGCCGATGGCGCGACCGATCTCGTAACCGACGACGTTGCCGAGGAAGGCGGCGACGAAGAGCGCCACGATCGCCACCCCGAGGTTGACGTCCACCTGGCCGGTCGCGATGAACAGGCCCACGGCGAACAGCAACGAGTCGCCCGGCAGGATGGGGAAGAGCAGGCCGCACTCGATGAAGACGATGGCGAGCGAGATCCAGAAGAAGGCGTCACCGTACTGCTCGAGCAGGTACGCGGGGTCCATCCAGTTCGGGCCCAGCGTGACGGGCGCGAGTGCGGCGAGGGCATGCATGGGCTCAAGGGTAAGGTCCCGTGACCGCGGCGAGAGAATCGGGCGAGATCTGGCGACCACTACCCTGACGGCGTGACGAAGGGCGCGAGTGAGGTCGGGGGCGAGCCCGACAGCGTCGGGGTGGGTCCATGGCAAGGACCGTGGCCGTCCGGAGACCAGTGGGACCCCGACCTGCTCGAGCACGGTGACCGACGCAACGTCGTGGACGCGTACCGCTACTGGCGGCAGGAGGCGATCGTCGCCGACCTCGACACGCGACGCCACGACTTCCACGTGGCCGTCGAGAACTGGGGCCACGACTTCAACATCGGCTCGGTCATCCGCACGGCCAACGCCATGAACGCCAGGGCCTTCCACATCGTCGGCAAGCGTCGGTGGAACCGTCGTGGGGCGATGGTCACCGACCGCTACCAGCACGAGCATCACCATGCGGACGCGGCGTCGTTCGCCGGGTGGGCTCGGGCTCAGGGGCTGGCCATCGTCGGGATCGACAACCTCCCGGGATCGGTGACGCTCGAGACCTACGACCTGCCGCGCCGGTCAGTCCTCGTCTTCGGCCAGGAGGGGCCGGGGCTGTCCCAGCCGATGCGCAGCGAGTGCGAGGTTGTCCTCCACATCGAGCAGTTCGGCTCGACCCGCTCGATCAACGCCGGTGCCGCTGCCGCGATCGCGATGCACGCCTGGGTGCGCCGCCATGTCTTCGGTCAGGTGCCGTAGCGCCTCACCCAGCGCGTGGGTGGCTCAGCCGGTGGCCTCGCGGCCACGCCACCGCAGGGGCGTCTCGGTGTACTCCTCGAGCACGTGCGCCGGTGATCCCGTAGGAGCGGGCGACCTGGAAGACGACCTCGCCGGCGGCGGCCGGCAGGTTGAGGGCCCGCATCACTGCCGCGCTCGCGAGGTCGATGTTGGGCCGCAGGCCCGAGTGGGCGGCGACGAGCCTCGGACAGCTCCTCGACTCGCCGACGCAGCCGGGCTGTCCCGCGCCGCCTCCATAGTGCGCTCAGCACGAGCTCGGCTCGAGGGTCGCCGTCCGGGTAGAGGAAGTGGCCGAAACCAGGCACGCCACTGTGGCGCGCGCAGGGCGGCCGCGGCGGCCTCCGGGGTCGCGCCGAGGGTCGTCGAGCAGGGCTCTCGCCGCAATGGGAGCCGCGCCGTGCAAGGGGCCCGACATCACGGCATAAGCCCGCGCAGAGGCAGTCATGGATCCCCGCCCGCGTTGACGCCGCAACCCGCGCCCCGATCGTCGAGGCCGTGAGGCCGTGGTCGAGCAGCGTCGTGAGCAGGACCCGCATCAGCTCGCCGTCGGTCCGGGTGGCCGGTGCCCGGCGCAGGGCTGCCACCAGCAGGCTCGGCACATCCGCCGGACGCCGGACTCCCGCCGCTACCGGGTCGAAGGCCGCCAGCGTCTGCCGGATGGCGGCGACGACCGCCTGTCGGGTTCGATCCGGGTCGGTGTCGACGGCGAGGGGATCCGCGGCCGCGAGGAGCTGCAGGGCGACGGGAAGGCGCCGCTCGAGTGGGAGAGACGGCAGTATGCCGCTGAGCTGGGTCCCCGGGTCACGCCGGCTCCCGATCGGGATGGAGGTCGAACCGAGCACGAGCGCGGCGGCGTCGTCGAAGGACAGCCCGTCGACGACGTCGGCGAGTGGCACGCCTCGGTAGAACAGGTCGCCGTCGAGCTGACTGCTGACGGAGGTGGCGACGCTCCGGAAGCGCAGGAGCGGCTGGGCTGCGCCGGAGGCGCGGGACGTCGAGGCCAGCCCATCGATCTCGGTCCGGTCGAAAAGGCTCTCCTGCTGGCCCGGCCGGCGCTCGCTGTGCAGCAGGCCGCGGCTGACGTAGGCGTAGAGGGTCGCTCGCTTGACGCCGAGTCGTTGCGCGGCCTCGCTCGTCGTGATCCAGCGGCTGGTCTCGTCGTCCATGCCGGCACCTTCCAGGGGTGGATTCGATCAACATGTAGTCGATCAACATTGACGATGTTGATCAATAACGTTCACAGTGGCGTACATGACCGAGAGACGCAACACCATGAACGGCGGCATCTCCGTGCCGCGGGGTCTCGCCGGAGTGGCCGTCACCGACACGGAGATCGGCGACGTCCGGGGCGACGAGGGCTACTACCACTACCGGGGCCAGGACGCCGTCGAGCTCGCCCGCACGAGGTCCTTCGAGGAGGTCTGGCACCTTCTCGCGATCGGCCACCTCCCCGCCTCCGGCGAGGCCGAGTCGTTCCGCGATCGCGTGGCCCAGCTGCGGACTCTGCCCGCCCGGGTCGCCGACGTCCTGCCGGCGATCTGCGCCGCCACGGAGGACCCCCTCCAGGTGCTCCGCACGGCGCTCTCCTTGTGGGGCTCGACCATGCGACTTCGTCCGATGTACGACGCGCCCGAGGGCGAGCGGCTCGACGGCGCACTCGCTGCCGTCGCCGTGACCCCGACGATCCTCGCGGCGGCGCACCGTCTCCAGCTCGGGCTCACCCCGATCGAGCCGGATCCGCAGCTGGGACTCGCGGAGGACTACCTCCGGATGGTGACGGACCGGGTTCCGGAGCCTCGCGGTGCGCGAGCGGTCGAGACCTACCTCGTCTCGACGATGGACCACGGCTTCAACGCCTCGACCTTCACCGCTCGTGTCGTTGCATCGACCGGCGCCGATCTCGCGGCGTGCGTCGTCGCGGCTCTGGGCGCCTTCTCGGGGCCCAGGCACGGTGGTGCGCCGGGGCGCGCGCTCGAGGCGGTCGACGAGATCGGCTCGGTCGACCACGCCGAGGGATACGTCCGTGGTCACGTCCTGCGGGGTGAGCGCATCATGGGCTTCGGTCACGCGGTCTACCGGACGCGCGACCCACGATCCGAGATGCTCCGCGGCATCGCCGAAGGCTACGACCACCCCCTCGTGGACCTTGCGGTGCAGGTTGAGGAGATCTTCGAGCGCACCCTGGCCGAGCTCAAGCCGGGTCGCGAGCTCCACGCGAACGTCGAGTTCTACGCGGGAGTGGTGATGAAGATGGCCGGGCTCGATCCCGCCATGTTCACGCCCACCTTCTGTGTTGCTCGTATGGTCGGCTGGACCGCGAACATCCTGGAACAGGGCCGGGACACAAAGATCATCCGCCCGTCAGCGCGTTATGTCGGACCCATCCCGGCGCCGGCCGCCACGTAGAGCGCGAACGAGCCCAGCGGCATACGGCGTGGGTGTCGTATGCCGCTGGGCGGGGTCTCACTCGCCGGCGCGCAACCCCTCGCGCCAGGAGAGCTTGCCACGGGTCTGCATGAGCGAGCGGCGGTAGATGCGCGCGCCCACGAGCATGACCCAGAAGGCGAAGGCCGCCATGATGACGAGTGCGATGACCGGCTCCCACCATGCTGCCTCGCCAGCCAGGATCCGCGCAGGCATCGAGATGACCGAGACGATGGGCACGTAGGACGTCACCGTGGCCCACGTGCCTGAGAGACCGAAACTGGCGAAGTAGATGGCCATCAGGACCATCGTCATCGGGGCCGTCGTGGACTGCAGGTCCTCGTTCCGCGACGCGAGTGCGCCTGCGACGGCGTACAGGCACGCGAGCGCGATGAAGCCGACGACGAAGAAGACGACGAACCAGATGACCGCCGAGGTCAGGCCCGGCAGGAGCGTCGAGATGTCCGTGAACGACACGGCGACGAGCCCCACCGCGCTGTAGAGCGCAACCTGGCCGAAGGCGAGCACCGAGTTGCCGATGACCTTCCCGGCGAGCAGGTGCCGCAGCGGGATTGCGGTCGCGATGATCTCGACGAGGCGGGACTGCTTCTCCTCCACGACACTGCCGGCGATCTGCAGGCCGAAGACCATTGCGGCGAGGTAGAAAAGCAGGGCGAAGGCGAACGTCGCGCCCTGGATGGCTCCGGTGTTGTCCGGCTTGCCGTCCAGCCGGTCGACGGTGACCTCGCTGCCGGCCGAGAGCTGCTCCGCAGTGGTGCCGGCTTCCGCCGCCCGGGCGTCGAGGACTGAGCTGCGCACGGCGTCCTGGACGGCCGTGGTGACAGCGAGGTCGGTCTCGCCGGCGCTGGTGAGGAACCACTTGCCGTCCTTCTCGTGGAGCCAGGACTCGGTGGTGCCCTCGCGCAGCGCGGCCTCGGCCGCCTTGGCGTCGTGGACAGGGACCGCGGTGATCGTCAGGGTGTCGCTCGACGCCCGGGCGGTCTCATGGGCCGCCTCGACGATGGCGGTGGCGGTGGTGCCGGTCACCGCGACGGGGTGCTGACTCTCCCGGTTGCCGAGATAGATCTGGAGGCCGGCCAGGCCAGCGATGAGGGCGACCGTGATGATCGTCGAGATGATGAACGTCCGGTCGCGCAGACGCACGATGATCTCGCGCGAGGCGACAATGGTCCATGGGGCTCCGGCGCCGTCCTCAGGTGCCGGAGTGGTGAGTCGGCTGCCGGACTCGGTCGCGGTCCGCCGCGGCTCCAGCTGGGTCGCGCTCATTGGGTTACCTCCCGGTAGATCTGGGCGAGAGTCGGGCGTTCCGGCGAGAACTGGCGGACGTCGCCCCGGGTCAGCGCCTCGGCGAGCAGGCCGTGGGCTGCGGATGGGTCGGCGAGTTCGAGCAGCGCCGACGGCCCGTCGAGGTCAATGACCTGGACTCCACGGACATCCCGCACCCAGCCCGCGTCCCCCCCGAGGACGAGCCGGTGGCGCAGCACCGACTGGGAACGCAGGTCGTCGGGTGTGCCAGAGGCGAGGACCCTGCCGCGCCCGAGGACGATGAGTCGCTCGCAGAGGCGCTCGACGAGGTCGAGCTGGTGGGAGGAGAAGAGCACGGGGACGCCCCGTGCCGTGTGCTCGCGCAGGAGGTCGGCCATGCTGTCGACTGCCGTGGGGTCGAGGCCGCTGAACGGCTCGTCGAGGACGAGGGCCTGTGGCCCACCCATGAGCGCGGCGACGATCTGCACCCGCTGCTGGTTGCCCAGGGAGAGCTTCTCGACGTGCTCCTTGGTCCGCTCGGCGAGCCCGAGCCGCTCGAGGTGTGCGAGGACCGTTGCCTTGGCGGCGCCGGCCGAGAGACCGCGCAGTCTACCGAGGTAGACGAGCTGGTCGAGGACCGGCTGCTTGGGGTAGAGGCCCCGCTCCTCCGGCATGTAGCCGAAGCGGCGGCGGTCGACCTGTGTGACCGGGCGGCCACGCCAGAAGACCTCGCCCGAAGTGGGGGCAAGGACTCCCATGAGCATCCGCATCGTCGTCGTCTTGCCGGCGCCGTTGCCACCGACGAAGCCGGTGAGGAGACCGCCCGGGACGGTGAAGGAGACGTCGTCGACCGCCACCAGGTCCTCGAACCGCCGGGTGAGGTGACGCAGCGCCAGGTCCCCACCGGTCTGGTTGTCGCGCATCAGGTTCATGGCGACAACGCTATGGTGGCCGGCCCCCGGCCCGGATCAGCCGGGTGGGGGAGATCCGCGCCTCCGCCTCCAGGGGGAGCGCTTCCCGTGGAGGTTTCCGGTCAGTCGGAGCCGGGACGGATGAGGCCGGCCTCGTACGCCGTCACGACCGCCTGGACCCGGTCACGAACCTGCAGCTTGGACAGGACGTTGGACACGTGCGTCTTGACCGTGGCCTCCCCGACGAAGAGCTCGCGCGCGATCTCGGCGTTGGACCGGCCTCTCCCGACGAGCTCGAGCACCTCGAGCTCCCGGGGAGTGAGCGAGGCCAGCCGGTGCCTGGCCCTCCCGGGTGGCGGCAGCTGCACACTGGCGAGGTGCGGTTGTCCCGCGGCTGTCTTGCCGTCCGTGTGCGACGTCGACCGTTCCTCGCTGGGCATCCCGCCTTCCCGGCGCGCGGCTGTCACCTGCTCGATGACGCGGCGCGTCACCTCGGGAGCGAGGAGGGCGTTTCCCTCGGCCACGGTTCGCACGGCGTCGACGAGGTCGTCTGGGTCGGAGTTCTTCAGGAGGAAGCCGCTGGCCCCGGCCTCGAGACCGGCGAACACATAGTCGTCCTGGTCGAACGTGGTGAGGATGAGCACCCGCGCGAGCTCCGCCCCAACGATTTCGCGGGTCGCCTCGATCCCGTCCATTCCCGGCATCTGCACGTCCATGAGCACGACATCCGGAGCGTGCTGCTCGGAGAGGCGCACGGCCTCCTGCCCGTCACTGGCCTCTCCGATGACCTCGATGTCCTCCTCCGTCGAGAGGATGAGGGCGAAGCCCGAGCGGACGAGCTGCTGGTCGTCCGCGAGGAGGACGCGAATCATCGCCGCGCCCCGTCGATGACGCCCGGGGCGGAGGACAGCGGCATCCGCACCCGGACCCGGTAGCCCCCGGTGACGCGAGGGCCGATCTCGCTCACGCCGCCGTGGGCGGCCAGGCGCTCGCGGATCCCGAGCAGGCCCAGACCACTTCCGGACGTGCCTGTCCGGGGCCGGCCGTTGTCCACGACCTCCACCTCGGCGAAGCCTGTGGCGAAGCCGGCTGCCGCGCGGTGGTCAACGCGCACGACGACCGTCGTCGAGGTCGCCGTCGAGTGCCGTCGCACGTTGGCCAGCGCCTCCTGGACGGTGCGAAAGAGGGAGAGGCCTACTGGTCCCGGGACCTCGGCCACCGATCCGGGCACGTCCTCGACGATGTCATAGGTGACGCGCAGCCCAGCAGTGGAGGACGCCTCGACGAGCTGACGCAGATCGGCGAGCCGCGGCTCTGGAGCGCGTCTCGTGCAAGAGTCCTCCTCGGCCGTGTCACGCAGGGCACCGAGCAGGCCCCGCATCTGGGAGATCCCGTCCCGCGATGAGCTCTCGATCGACCTCAGCGCGAGCTCGGCCGCGTCGGGGTCATGGGTCAGCACCCTCCGGGCTGCGGCGGCCTGGATCCCGATGACCGAGACGTGGTGGGCGACGACGTCGTGCAGCTCGCGGGCGATCCGCAGTCGTTCGGCGACCACGGCCTGCTGCTGGAGTTCGGCTGTCTGCCGCTCGATCGTCGCCGCCTGCTCCGCGAGCTGGTCCCGCGACCGGGCAGCGCGCCACGCGGCCTGGCCGCCAACCACAGCGCCGCCGAAGTAGAAGATGTTGACGACGATCGCGTAGACCGCGTAGGCCATCACCGGCGAGAACAGGCCTTGGCGCGGCAGGGGCTTGCCTTCGTGGGACAGCAGCTCCTCGAGCCCGCTGCTCACGGCCAACTGCCACACGAGCCACGCCGACATGACGAGCAGGACGCCACCGCAGACGAGGAGCATGGCTCGACGGTCGCGCGCCCAGGCGACCCCGGTGAAGATGGCGAAGAAGTAGGCGACCTGCATGGGCATCGAGCTCATCACGACGGGAACCGTCAGCCCGACGACGAGCATGTGGAGGGACAGGTAGGCCGCGACGACGAGGGGGAACCGGCGCCTCAGCGCAAGCGGTAGCGTCCCGACGGCCGTCAGCAGGTGCATGAGCCACACCGGATGCGACCCCATCGAATCGAGGCTGCGCAGTAGCTCGATGGCGAGCGAGGCGGCGAGGGTGAAGACGAGTGCGACGACGACGTCGACCCGCTGGATTCGCTGTGGGTCGTCAGGGACCCGCTCCCAGGCCGAGTCGACGTCGAACCATTCCTCCACCCAGCTGACGAGGACGCGCCAGCGGGTAGGTCGAAGCGCGGGCTCACCCATGGCGTCACCCTAGCCAGCGAGTTGCGGTCAAGCCCGCACGGCCACACGGTGGACCCAGTCCCCGCTGCCTTCTACGGGTCGCCTACCGCACCGTTGACCGACGCACCTGCCGCCGCCCACGATGGAGTCCCGACGACGGGGTCGGCGACGATGTGGAGAGGAACCATCATGGCAGCGCACACGTATGGCATCAGCGAGATCGTCGGGACGTCGGAGTCGTCACTGGACGACGCCATCGCGGGGGCGATCGCCCGGGCCAACAGGACGGTGCGCGGGCTGGACTGGTTCGAGGTCGTCAACATCCGCGGCCACTTGGAGGATGGCCGGATCGGTCACTACCAGGTGACCGTCAAGGTGGGCTTCCGCATCGAGGAATGACAGTTCAGGCGGGAGGCGTCGCCCCACCGCGTGAGTCGAGCAGGGCGAGGAAGCCACCGAGCTCGAGAAGGCCGGACACGGTGTGCGGCAGGTAGTGCGTGATCTCCGGTGAGTGGACGATGACGGAGAGCCACTTGGCCCGCGAGACCGCGACGTTGAGCCGGTTGCGGTTGAGCAGGAAGCCCATGCCACGGGCAGCCTCCTTTGGCGAGGAAGCCGCCAGGGAGACGATCGTGACGGGGGCCTGCTGGCCCTGGAACTTGTCCACGGTTCCCACTCGCACCTCTGTCCTCCCGCGGGCCGCGAGCGTCTGGCGGATGAGGGCGACCTGGGCGTTGTAGGGGGCGACGACGAGGACGTCGCGCTCCCCGAGGGGACGGGTCGTGCCGTCCTCGGTCCAGGGGGTGCCGAGGAGCGAGTCGACTCGGTCGGCGACCGCGAGGGCCTCCTCGGGGGAGTCGGTCCGGTTGCCGCCGTGCGCGACCTCGATCCGCTCGATGCCCGGCTCGATCCCGGCGAGCCCGCGTGCGGGAGCACTCGAGGCGAGACGGCCTTCGTAGGAGAGGTTGGACACTGGCGCGCAGACCTGCTCGCACATCCGGTAGGAGGTCGCGAGGAAGTAGCCGAAGGTCGAGGGCAGTGTCTGGTGCTCGCCCATGAGCCAGCCGAGGGCGGACTCGTTGACCGGCTCCGGGTGCTGTCCCTGCGAGACCTGGGGGAGCTGCTGCGGGTCGCCGAGGAGGAGCAGGTTGCGTCCCGCCGTGCTCACCGCCACGGTGTTGGCGAGCGAGAACTGGCCTGCTTCGTCGACGACGACGAGGTCGAAGGCGTCAGCGAGCGTCTCGGCGGAGAACGTCCACGCGGTGCCGCCGAGGACGCACCCGCGATTCTCGGCCCGGTGCCTCGCGACCCAATCGGCGCGATGGGGTCCGCCGTCCCGGACCTCCACCCACGGTTGGCGGTGTGACTTGCGCCTGCTCTTGCCGACGAGGGAGGGGTCGAGCCCGTGCTCGATGATCCCGTCGAGCAGGTGCTCGACCACGGCATGGGACTGGGCCACGACGGCGACCCGCCAGTGATGCTGCTCCACGAGGTTCCGGATGACCTGCGCGGCGGTCCACGACTTGCCGCTCCCGGGCGGGCCCTGGATGGCGACGTAGGAGCGGTCGAGCGACAGTGCAGCCCGCGTGACAACCGCGACGGCGTCCCCGCCGGCCTGGAGCGGCGGGAGTGCCTGCTCATCCATGAGACGAGGCGGCTGGCAGGTGAGCAGGTCCCATGCCGCGTCCACCGGGTCGTCCTGTCCCGCCAGCGCCGCGCCGGCATAGCGGTGGAGCGCCTGCTCGACGGTCTTGGTCGGGACCGAGGTCGGAGTCAGCGCGACGGGGAGGTCATCGCAGTCCTCGCCCGGCCGGCAGGTCTCCTCGACCTCGAGAACGTCGGGGTCGTCGGGATCCGGAACCGAGACCTTGAGCTCCTTGGTGTGCCAGGCGTAGTGGTCGTGCTCCTGCATTCCAGGCGGTGTCGGGAGGGCGTAGGCGGCATAGACCATCGGTGCCGACGAGCTGCCCGGACCCCAGGTGCCGGTGAGCCGGATCCTGCGTCGCGGGTTCGTCTGGCGCCCGGTCGTCGCCCAGTTGCTGATGACCTCGGCGTGCGTCACGACGAACACGTCGCGGTCCTCGCCCCACTCGGTGACGTCTCGGTTGAGTCGGCTGAAGTGGTCCCACCAGAACGGGAGGTCTTCGCGCCGGTGGTAGCCGACGGCGGCGGAGAGCAGCCGCCAGGCGTGGGCGGATTCCGGGTCCTGGACGGCTTCCGCCCGTCCGGAGAGCTCCTGGGTCAGGCGGAGTCGCTCCAGCGCGAGCGGGGACTCGGGCTGCTCGGAAGGGTCGTCCTCCGGGCCGGCGGGTGCCCCCACGGGCACCTCGGCCGCGTCGAGCAGCCAGTCGCGCAGCCGCTGGGTCGACAGGCAGTCGTACGCGTTGTACTCCTGCAGCTCCTTGAGGCGTGTGGCCGCGGACTCCTCGTCGCCGATTTCACGATCGAGCCGGAAGAGGTGGTACTCCGCGATGGAGACGTCACCCTTCTGCACGTCTCCCTCGCGCAGCTCGGCGCCCATGTAGAGCGGCTCGAGCTTCTTGATGGAGTACGACGGCTGGGAGACGACGACTGCGCGCCGCACCACGGAGTAGAGGTCGACGAAGACCTTGCTGCGGAGCAGGTCGTCGAGCTCCGCCTCGAGCATCCCGTAGCGGCCGGCGAGGCGCTTCAGCGCCGTGGTCTCGTAGGGCGCGTAGTGATAGATGTGCAGGTCCGGCCACTGCTCGCGCCGCTCGGCCACGACGCGCATGAACTCCGCGAACGCCTCCCGCTCCTGTGCGTAGTCGTGCGCCCAGAGCGGCACGAACTCACCTTGGCCACCAATGCCATTCGCGAGCCGCAGGCCCCAGAGGTACTCGAGCCCGGCGACCGCGGGATCGTCCTCGCTGTACATCGGGTCGCCCTCGAAGTCGAAGAAGATGTCGCCGGCCGAGGGCGTGGGCAACGTGACCGGCGGCTCCCCAGCCGGCCGCTCCGCCCTCGTGAAGCGGACGGTGCCGGACTCGAGCTGTCCGACCTGCGCGACGGCCTGGGTGCGCAGGGACGCAAAGGTCGTCGCGTTGAGCTCGGCCGGGCACTCCGACGTGGCCGCGAGCTCGCGAAGCGTCCGGATGCCGGCCTCGCGCAGCTTGCGCCGTTGGTCGCGGCGCAGCCCCGCCACGAGGAGCAGGTCATCATGCGCAGCGATGGCGTCCATGCACTCCGGGCAGTAGCCGCAGATGGTGTGCGCGTCGTCGCCCCAGTCGAGC
Organism: uncultured Actinomycetota bacterium; assembly: GCA_963826445.1. Taxonomy (GTDB): domain Bacteria; phylum Actinomycetota; class Actinomycetes; order Actinomycetales; family Dermatophilaceae; genus Intrasporangium. The sequence goes on along the minus strand of CAWGXD010000008.1, from coordinate 150,225 downwards.
GCTCGCTCTGCGGCGAGGCGCTCCCCGATGATGGCGCGCAGCCGTTCGCGCTGGGCCCGGAAGACTGGCGCCACGTCGTGCAGCGGCACCACCGCCCGCCGCCCGTCCCCGAGCAACAGGGCACCCTGCGGCGCGACCGGGAGCCCAGCCCGCGACAGCTGGTCGGCGTAGGAGGCGACCTGCAGCATCGCCTTCGGCTTGGCGCTCCGGGCGAGCTTGGCATCGGCGACGACCCAGCCCAGGGCAGAGGGCTCGACGAAGTCGGCATAGCCGAAGAACTCGCCGTCGAAAAAGCCCGGCTGGTAGACGACGCCACCCTGCGAGAACCTGTCGATGCTCGCTGCGTGCAGGTCCTGAAGTCGGTCCTCGGTGTGGGCGCCGGTGAGTCGCTCGACCATCGCCACCCTGCCCTCTGCGACATAGCGGCGCAGCAGGCGTTGCTCGTGCTCGTCACCGAGGGTCGCGATGCGCTCCTGCAACGGGTCCGCCGGCTCCGCCACCGGCTGGATCCGGCCGAGCTTGACGTCGAGGCGCCGTGCGACGCGGTACTCGCACTCCGTCGACGCGGCAAGGTCGGAAGCCGACCACACCACCCGCTCGCCCAACAGGAACACAGCGACCCTCCCGATCGACCCATCTTGTCTTGAGCCATTGATAGCACCGGGCACTGACGGTCTCATCGAGGCCCGCGGACGCGCAGCCCGGACCGCGGGCATGGCAGGAGGGGCAGCGTCAGCGCGAGTACGTGCCCTCGAGGGTCCCCGAAGCAACAGCGAACCCGCGGATCGCGGCCAGCGCCCGCTCGAGCGGCGCGCCGTCGGGGACGCCGGTCGCTCGCGAGAGGGCATGGACGGTGAAGCGGTAGCGATGCGTCCCCCTCGGCGGACACGGCGGGTACCAGCCCACGCGCCCGCCCGAGTTCACCGCCTGCGCCGTCCCGGCTGGCAGCCGCCCGTCCGGCAGCTCGCGCGTCTCGGCGGGCAGGTCGAGCACGACCCAGTGGGTGAACGTGCCGCTCGGGGCGTCAGGATCGTCCACGACGAGTGCCAGCGCACCGGCGTCCTCGGGTACCTCGCTCCAGGCGAGGGACGGGATCCGGCCCGCGCCGTCGCACGTGTAGTCGCGCGGGATCGCCTCGCCTGCAGCGAACGCGGGGCTCGTCACGGTGATCGACGTCGGCACGGTCACGGGTACCTCCTGGTCGCCTGAAGGCGCGCCACATCCGGTCGTGGTCGCGGCCAGCGCCACGACCACCAGCATCCGCCTCGGGCCGACCACCAGTCCAGCGTCCCACCTAAGGTCGTGAGCATGGGTGTCCTCTCCTCTCCGATCGATGTCCCGACGGCGCGTGACCGGCTGGCCCGGCTCAGGGCCCTCACGGAGGCTGTGGGCGTGTCGGCTGTCGTCGTGTCGCCCGGCTCGGACCTGCGCTACCTCATCGGGATCGCGGGGGCGTCCTTCGAGCGCCTCACTGCCCTCGTCGTGCCCGCGGATCCGGCGCTCGCACCCCATTTCGTGGTTCCGAGGCTCGAGTACGCCGGCCTGGGCCACGTCCCCTTCGCCGACCTCGGCGTCGAGGTTCGTCCATGGGTCGACGGCGAGAATGCCCACTCGCTCGCGTTGGCCGGCCTCGACCCCGGACCGCTGGCGTTCTCCGACACGACGACGGCGCTCCATCTCTTCCAGCTGCGCGATGCGGGGCAGTCGACCAGCGCCCGGCGTGGCCGATCGTGCGGGAGCTGCGCATGCGCAAGACGCCCGCGGAGCTCGCCGAGCTACGGGCCGCTGGGGCAGCCATCGACCGAGTCCACGCGCGGGTCGGGGAGTGGCTCCGTCCTGGTCGCACCGAGCGCGAGGTCGCCAGCGACATCGCCGCCGCCATCGTGGAGGAGGGCCATGCCACAGCGGAGTTCGTCATCGTCGGCTCGGGTCCCAACGGGTCGAGCCCCCACCACGCCGTCTCTGACCGCGTCATCGAGCGCGGGGACGTCATCGTGGTGGACATCGGTGGCCCGCTTCCCTCGGGCTACTGCTCGGACAGCACGAGGACGTATGCCGCTGGGCCGGCTTCCCAGCCCGACGTGCCATCCGCGTACGCCGCGTTGCTCGACGCCCACCAGGCCGCTGCCGACACGGTGCGCCCTGGTGTCACCTGCCACGACATCGATCGCGCGGCTCGCCGCGTGCTCGTCGAGGCGGGGTTGGGTGAGCACTTCATCCACCGGACCGGCCATGGCATCGGGCTCGACGTGCACGAGGAGCCCTACATCGTCGAGGGCAACGGCCTGCCCCTCGAGGTGGGGATGACGTTCAGCATCGAGCCGTGCATCGTCTTCCCCGGCCGCTGGGGGGCGCGCATCGAGGACATCGTCGCAGTGACCGACACCGGCGTCGAGCGCCTCAACCACCGTCCCCGCGACCTCATCGTCCTCTGAGTCCCCGTCGTGTGCTCAGTGCCACTCCATGGGGGAGCAATGACGGGACCGACCCCGGTCGAGCCCGGTGCCCACGCACGAGCCGCAACACCTCGTCCCGTCATTCGTCCCTCAGGTGGCCTGGACACTCGACACAAGCGCTGTGTCGACAGGCGCTCACGATGGTTGGTCCGTGGGGCCCGGTGTGGGTCCGGTTCCTGCGGTGGTGCCGGTGGGGCCCGTCGTGGCGAGCGCGGCCTCGAGTTCACCGGCGACATCGTCGAGGTCAGTGGCCAGGGTCTCGTCGGTGCCGGACGACGCAACGGCGTCGAGGCGGGTGCGGGCGTCGCGCAGCGCGTCGCGCAAGATGCGCGATCGTTCAAGCGTGACGTCGTCGGGAGCCGACGCGATGAGAGCCGTGAGCTGGTCCTCGGCCGCGATGATCCTGGCGGACGATACTTCGATCCCTCCGCCAGCAAGCTGGCGCGACCCGATCTGGCGGAGCTGGGGTATGAGCTCCCTTGCCAGCCAAGCGACTTCGGCTCGCGCCCTCTCGAAGTCCTCCAGCCATCGGTCCATCCGGCGCCTGCGGAGCAGCACGGGAACGGTGATCGCGAGGGCAATGACGATCGCCGCGAGCAGCCACCAGACCCACGCCGGAACGCCCTCGGACTCTGCGGCAGTGCTCCCCACAGCGACCGTCGTGCTCGGCGCGGAGGGTTGGGCGACGGCGCTCGTCTCGGACGTCGTGGGTGTCGGCGCCGGCGACGCCGGGCTCGTCGTCTCCGTCGGTGTGCGAGTCGTCTCGGTGGGTGTGGCGGTCGGGCTCGAGGTCTCTGTCCGCTCCGTGGGTGTCGGCGTCGGGGGAGTGGTGGTCGTCGGCGGCAGCGAGGTGGGCTCTGCGATCCCGGACGTGGTCCTCGTCGGCAGGCTCGGCGTCGGGAGGGTCACCGTCGGCTCCGTCACTGTCGGCTGTGTCACCGCGGGCAGTGACGCGGTCGGTGACACGTTGGCCGTTCGGGATGGGCTGAGGGTGGGCAGGTTCACCCCGCCGCCACCCCCACACGCGGTGAGCAGGATGGCGCCGCCGACCGTCAGGGCGGCGAGTCTCGCCGACAGCTCCGCTTTCATCAGGCGATCCCTCCTGGCGCGAGCTACGAACCTCCGGTTGGCTGCAGCATGATGTGGAACCCCTGAGATCACATGGTGCCCTGTCCGGCCACGTCCTGACCGGGTTTCCGCCATGACGCGCCGAGGGGTGGCGCTCCTTGGGGGTCAGGAGTCGAAGCCGACGCCGAGCCGGTCGAGCGCCTTGAGCCACAGGCCCCGTCGCCCAGTGCGGTCCTCCGCTGCAAGGGCCGCCCGGGTGGCGCGCACGGCGGCATAGCGAACCGGCTCGGGCGGGAAGGGAATCGGCTTGTCCTGGACCATTCGCAGCCGAGTCGCCTCGGTGTCGCGACCGTCGACCAGATCGAGCGCCACCCGAGCCCCGAACCGCGTGGACCCGACACCGAGCCCGGTGTAGCCGATCGCGTAGGCGAGCCGACCACCCAGCGCGGTACCGAAGACCGGCGTGAAGCGTGACGTCGTGTCGATCACCCCGGCCCACCGGTGCGTGAAGCGCACGCCCTCGAGCTGCGGGAAGATCGCGAAGAAGTGCCGGGCCAGCAGCCGGTGTGACCCCTCCTGCTGCTCCAGCGCCGGGTCGATGCGGCCTGGGAAGTGGTAGTTCGCGTCGTACCCGCCGAACAGGACCCGGTCGTCGAGCGTCCTTCGGTAGTAGTGGAACTGGTTCCCGGCATCGGTGAGCCCCTCGCGGCCCTCCCAGCCGATCGACGCGAGCTGCGCAGGGCTCAACGGCTCGGTCATGAGCACGTGGTCGTAGACCGGCAGGACCCACGCCCGGAACCGCCGAAGCAGCCCGGGCGCCGCCCCGGTCCCGACGAGCACCCGGCCGGTCTGGACGCTGCCCCACTCGGTCGCCACCCTGACGCCGGTGCCGTCGAGATCGAAGCCGGTGACCCGGGTGTCCTCGTGCAGCCGGACGCCGAGAGCCTCCGCGGCCTCGGCGAGACCCCAGACCAGCCGTGCCGGGTCGACGAGTCCCACGTCCGGGTCGAAGAACCCGGCCCGGTAGAGCGGCGAGTTGACGCGGGAGCGAGCGCCCGCGGCGTCGAGCAGCCCGACCGGCTTGCCGTGCTTCAGATGCAGCTCGTGGGCATCCCGGACGGCACTCACCTGGTGCGCGGTCAGCGCCAACGTCAGTTCACCGGGAAGGTGGAAGTCCGCCTCGACCCGGTGCTCCACGAGCGTCGCCTGCCACCCGGCGAAGTTCGTCGACGCCAGGCGCTCGAGGGTCGCGATCTCGTCCGGCCACTGTGCCACCCCCTGCGCCAACCCATGAGTCAGCGAGGGCGACACGAACCCACCGTTACGACCACTGGCGCCAATCCCGAGGCGCCCCGCCTCGAGCAGCACCACGTCTCGGGAGGGGTCGTCCTCCTTCGCCTGGATCGCGGCCCAGAGGCCGGTGAAACCGCCACCGACGATGACGAGATCAGGCGCGGCCTGCGTGGCCGGTCAGGGCGGGGCGAGGGGTGGGACGCAACTCGGGCCGATCCGTCCAGAAGACGTCCGGCCGGGCATCGGCGAGGCTGTGGGCGAGGGCAGAGGAGAAAGCCATGGTGCACCGGATTCGACCATGGTTGGGTGTCGCTGTGAAGGGCACTTCGATCCAGAGCGAACTGCTGCGGGTCTTCCACGAGACTTCCCGTCTCCGCGCTGCCCGCCTCCCATCGACGGCTACCGCGTCGAGTGGGACGGTCCGATCAGGCGCGAGTACGGCATCGACCCCACGAAGCACGCGACCGTCGACTGCCCCCAAGGACTCGGACCCGATCCTGCCGCCTATGACGACATCATCGCCGCCCAGCGCGACTTCTTCCGCGAGCGCGGCCAGCAGCTCGAGTGGAAGACCTACGACTACGACGAGCCACGCCGACCTCGGCGCCCGCCTCACGGCCGCCGGCTTCGTCAAGGAGGACGACGAGGCCCTCATCCTCGGCGAGGCTGGCCCGCTCGCGGTGCAGGAGATCAACCTCCCCGACGGACTCATCGTCCGGGCCGTGGACGGCAAGGACGACTTCGACCGGATCCGCCACCTCTACCGACGCGTCTGGGGCGACGACCCAGTCTGGGTCAGCGGCTCGCTCTACGAGCGGTGGCAGGCCCAGCCCGAGACGATGGATGTCGTCGTCATCGAGGAGTCCCGCGACGGCCCGGTGCTCTGTTCCGCGCGCTCGGAGTACGACGACAGCCCCTTCACCGGCCTCTGGGGCGGGTCGACCGACCCCGACTGTCGCGGCCGCGGCCTCTATCGCGCCACGCTGCTGCACCGCGCCCGCCTCGGCCTCGCCCGGGGCAAGGACTTCGTCCGGGTCGACGCGTCCCCGGACTCCGAGCCGATCCTGCGCCGCCTCGGCCTCCACCGGGTCGCGACGACGACCCCCTACCTCCTCACCCCGTGAGGAGGGTCGCCGCCGGCTCGGTGGAGGCTCGTGCTCACCACCCCTGGATCCGTCAGTAGATGGTGACCCCGTAGACGTTGACGGCCTCGCGGACGGGCTGGAAGAAGGTCGTCCCTCCCGTCCTGCAGTCGCCGCTGCCGCCGGACGTGAGCCCCAAGGCCCTCGTGCCGTCATAGAGCGGGCCGCCCGAGTCTCCGGGCTCGGCGCAGACGTTGGTCATGATGAGCCCGGACACCGTGCCGCCGCCCTGGTAACGGACCGTGGCGTTGAGCCCGGTGACCGTGCCGGAGTGGACGCCCGTCGTCGAGCCGTCCCGGGTCACCTTCTCGCCGACGAACGCGTCGGCGACGGAGAACCCGCCGGGGTGCGACAGCGAGAGGTTGCTGTAGCGCACCAGCGCGTAGTCGTTACCGGGGAAGCTGTAGCCCATCGTCGGGCCGATGAGGGTCGAGCGGCTGGCGCTGGTGTACCAGTTCTTCTCCGACTTGCCGCAGTGGCCGGCGGTGAGGAAGTAGTACGTGCTGCCCTGGACGACGTTGAAGCCGAGCGAGCACCGGTACTTCGTGCCGTAGATCGCGTCGCCCGCCGACACGAGGGGACGCAGCACGCCTGGCGTCCGCTCGAACCGGATGGCACCGGCGTCGGCGCCGGCCGCGCGCTTGATGGTGGCGACCTCGCCGCCCGACACGGTGCTGTCGGTGGTCACGACGACCCGCTTGGCCGCGGAGTCGACGTGCCAGCTGATGCCATCGACGCCTGACCTGTCGACCGCGTTGCTCAGGGCGGTGAGCCGGTCCGCGCTCGGGCGGGCGGTCGCGGCGGGAGCCGCCGCAGGAACCGACAGGGCCAGGGCGCCGGCTGCGCCGAGCGCGATGGCAAGCAGCCGGCCTGCTCGTCGTGCGGGACGCTTGGGCTGGTTCGATCCAGTGCTCACGGGTCCTCCTCGAGTGGTCTTCCAGTGCTGCGGAGGAGCTGGACGCGGCCTCCTCCACCAACTGTGACCCCGGTCACGTCCGTCCGCATCCTGAAACGGTCGCAGCCACCCCAAGGGACCCCACGCCCGACGTCAGGTGGGCACCGATGCCAGCTCAGCGGCATACGTGGCAGGATTCTTGACGGGCCGACCAACGCCCCTTCAACCCTCATGCGCAGGAGAAGCAATGCCCATCGCCACCCCTGAGGTGTACGCCGACATGCTCGACCGCGCGAAGGCCGGGTCCTTCGCGTACCCCGCCATCAACGTCTCGTCGTCCCAGACCCTCAACGCCGCCCTCAAGGGATTCGCCGACGCGGGCTCGGACGGCATCATCCAGGTGTCCACGGGCGGGGCCGAGTACCTCTCCGGACCGAGCGTCAAGAACATGGTGAGCGGCTCGCTCGCCTTCGCGGCTTACGCGGCCGAGGTCGCCAAGAACTACCCCGTCAACATCGCCCTGCACACCGACCACTGCCCGAAGGACAAGCTCGACGGCTTCGTCCGCCCGCTCCTCGCCGCATCGGCCGAGCGGGTCGCATCACAGGGCCCTGGTGGCGGACTCCCCTATTTCCAATCGCACATGTGGGACGGCTCGGCCGTGCCGCTCGACGAGAACCTCGAGATCGCCCGTGAGCTGCTCGCCCTCGCCAAGGCCGCGAAGGTCGTCCTGGAGATCGAGGTCGGCGTCGTGGGCGGCGAGGAGGACGGTGTGGAGGGCGCGATCGACGACAAGCTCTACTCCACCCCCGAGGACGCCATCGCGACGATCAAGGCTCTCGGCGCCGGGGAGAACGGCCGCTACCTGACCGCCCTCACCTTCGGCAACGTCCACGGCGTCTACAAGCCGGGCAACGTCAAGCTCCGCCCCGAGATCCTCCTCCAGGCGCAGCAGGCCGCAGCCAAGGAGCTCGGCCTGGCCGACGACGCCCGCCCGTTCGACCTCGTCTTCCATGGCGGGTCCGGCTCGCTGCCCGAGGAGATCTCCGCGGCGGTCGACTACGGCGTCGTCAAGATGAACGTCGACACCGACACCCAGTACGCCTTCACCCGCCCCATCGCGAACTGGATGCTGTCCAACTACGCCGGCGTCCTCAAGGTCGACGGCGACGTCGGCAACAAGAAGCAGTACGACCCCCGCGCGTGGGGCAAGGAGGCCGAGGCCGGCATGGCCGCCCGCGTCGTCGAGGCGTGTGAGGCGCTCCGCTCGGCAGGCCAGCACGCATGACCAAAACACCATTCCGTATGCCGCTGAGCCGGGTGATCTCGTGAGCGCGGACAACCTGTTGGGAGTTCCCGAGACCCGCCTGCCGGAGGACCCGGCGACCGCGCGGTTGGCGGCGGGGGAGGACCCCGCCGCCGTGGCGGCGGCCCTCCCGACCTCGTCGGCCGCGTGGGCGACGCTCGCCGAGCGGGCGCTCGCTGCCGGAGGCCGGGACGTCGAGGCCTACGCCTACGCCCGGACCGGGTACCACCGGGCGCTCGACCAGCTGCGCAGGTCCGGGTGGCGAGGGCAGGGGCCGGTCCCGTGGTCGCACGAGCCGAACCGGGGCTTCCTCCGGTCGCTCGCTGCGCTGTCCCGGGCCGCCCGGGCGATCGGCGAGACCGAGGAGGACGCCCGGTGCGCGCAGTTCCTTCGGGACTCGTCGGCCGAAGGAGCCCGCGAGCTGGGCTTCTGAGCCAGGCCCGGGGGCCTCGCTACTCGGACGGCTGGGCGATCCTCGCCCGTTTGGCCGATATTTCGGCCAAACGGGGCCGAATCGCCCAAACCCGCTGTACCCACCTCGGCGTAGGGTCGGGGGACCGCTGCCCAGAGAGGACGTGACCGTGCCCAAGCCGCCGCTGCCCGAACCTGTCGAGGAGCTGCTCACCCAGCCGAACCACGCGACGATCAGCTCGCTGCGGCCGGACGGGCACCCGGTCTCGGTGCCTACCTGGTACCTCTACGAGAACGGCCGGATCCTCGTCAACATGGACGGCGGCCGGAAGCGCATCGAGTACCTGCGCAACGACCCGCGGGTCAGCCTCAGCGCGATGGACCCGCAGGACTGGATCACCCACGTCAGCGTCCAGGGGAGCGTCGTCGAATGGGTCGATGACGATGACCTCGCCGACATTGACCGGATCGCCCGGCACTACACAGGCCAACCGTACGGGGTCCGCAACCGCCAGCGCGTCAGTGCCTGGATCGAGATCGACCGCTGGCACGCCTGGGGTCGGCTCAAGAACCTGGGCTGACGACACCTCCGGTTGGCTTGAGTTTCGCCATGCCGACCATCCCACAAAAACGGGTGCCCGTTTATCTTCACTTCGGACCGCATGTGTGGTTTCCTTGATGGAACAGACGGCGTCGTCGAGCGCCGACACAGGACCGAGGAGTCCCATGTACGCAACAGAGCGGCAGCAACGGATCATTGCCGAGGCGCGACGCGCCGGCCGGGTCGAGGTCACCGCTCTCGCCGACGATCTCGGTGTGGCGACGGAGACGATCCGCCGCGACCTGACGGCTCTGGAGCGACGGGGTTCGCTGCGCCGGGTGCACGGAGGGGCGATCCCCGTCGAGCGGCTCGAGGTCGAGCCGTCGCTGGCAACACGCTCCGGTCGTCTCACGGAGGTGAAGCGACGCATCGCCGCTCGCGCACTCGACCAGCTGACCTCCGGCGGCAGCATCATCCTGGACTCTGGTACGACCACCCGGGCGGTGGCCGAGCTGCTCCCGCCGGACCTCGACCTCACCGTCCTCACCAACAGCCTCTCGGCCGCGTCGGTGCTCGCAACCCACCCGGGCGTGTCGCTGTACCTGCTCGGGGGGCGAGTGCGAGGCCAGACCGGAGCTGCCGTCGGGGACTGGACGGTTCGAGCCCTCAGCGATGTCGTCGTCGACGTCGCCTTCATCGGGACCAACGGATTCTCGATCGCCCGCGGCCTGACGACCCCTGACCAGTCCGAGGCGCTCGTCAAGCGCGCCATGGTGGCCTCGGCCCGCACCTCGATCGTCCTCTCCGACTCGAGCAAGGCGGGTGACGCCCACCTGCACAGGTTCGCCGACCTCGGCGACATCGACATCCTCATCACCGACACCGACCTCGACGACGACGTGGCCGCGGAGATCCGCGCTGCGGGCCCTGACGTGGTGACGGCATGATCACGACACTGACGCCCAACCCGAGCATCGACCGCGCGGTCTTCGTCGATGCCCTCAGCCGCGGCGAGGTGCACCGAGCCGCAGGAAGCCGCGTCGACCCGGGCGGCAAGGGCGTCAACGTGTCGCGGGCCCTCGCCGCCCAGGGAGCCGCCACCACTGCGGTCCTGCCCGTCGGCGGGCCGGAGGGACACCTGCTCGAGGAGCTGCTCGACGATGCCGGCGTCGCCCACGTCGGCGTCCCCGTCGCGGGAACGGTCCGGATGAACATCAGCGTCCTCGAGCCGGACGGGACCACGACGAAGCTCAACGAGCCCGGGCCCGACCTCACCACAGCCGAGGTCGACGCCCTGGTGGCGGCGACGCTCGAGCGCTCGGCCGACGCCGACTGGGTCGTCGGCTGCGGCAGCCTCTCCCCGGGTGCCCCCCCGGACCTCTATGCCGCCCTGGTGAACCGGGTCCGGAGGCGCGGCGGGCGCGTGGCGATCGACTCGTCCGGCGCTCCCATGGCCGCTGCGGTCGCGGCGCGGCCGCACCTGATCAAGCCGAACCACGAGGAGCTCGCCGAGCTCGTCGGGCACTCACTGCCGACCCTCGACGACGTTCACCGCGCGGCCAAGGACCTCATCTCGGCCGGCATCGAGGTCGTCGCAGTCAGCCTCGGCTCTGACGGAGCCCTCCTCGTCACCGACGCCGAGGTCCTCCATGCTCGGGCCACGATCCCGGCCCCCCTGTCCACCGTGGGCGCCGGCGACTGCATGCTCGCCGGCCTGCTCCACGGGCTGTCAAGCGGCCGCACCACCGGAGAGGCCCTCTCGATGGGAGTCCTCTGGGGCGCCGCGGCCGTCACCCTCCCGGGGAGCCGCGTGCCGTCCCCCGCGGACCTCCTGGGCATCCCCGTGGAGCTCAACCACACCCCCGACCTGACCCGATCCCTGGCTCACTGAAGTGCCGAAAGGAACCACCATGTCCCTCATCACCGCAGAGCAGGTCGTCCTCGACCTCACCGGTGCCGATCGCCACGCGGCGACCAGGACTCTCGCAGAGCGTCTCGTCGCCACAGGGCGCTGCACCGACCTCGACACCTTCCTGGCCGACGTGCGAAAGCGCGAGGAGACGATGGCGACCGGCCTGCCCGGCGGCATCGGCATCCCCCACGCCCGCAGCGCCGCGATCACAGAGCCGTCGCTCGTGTTCGGCCGCGCCACTGACGGGATCGACTGGGGCGCAAAGGACGGCCCGGCCACCCTCGTCTTCCTCATCGCCGCGCCGGAGCATGGCGGCGAGGCCCACATGCAGATGCTGCCGAAGCTCGCCCGAGCCCTGATGAAGAAGGACTTCAAGGCGGCGCTCGCCGCAGCAACGTCCGAGGAGGAGGTCGTGCGCATCGTGAGCGACGAGGTCCAGCTCGACGCGCCGCCCGCGACCCAGCCACAGGCAAAGGAGGCGTATGCCGCTGAGCCGGCTGAGCGGCATACGGCACCGTCTGCTCCTGCCGTGGTCTCAACCGCCACCGCCACGGCCACCGCCACCCGACGTGGCCTGCGTCTCATCGGTGTCACGTCGTGCCCGACGGGAATCGCCCACACCTACATGGCCGCTGAGGGCCTCGAGAACGCCGCCAAGGCGGCCGGGCACACCATCATCGTGGAGACGCAGGGCTCGGCGGGCTCGAAGCCGATCCCCGCTGCGGACATCGCTGCGGCCGACGCCGTGATCTTCGCCCATGACCTGCCCGTCAAGGACATCGGCCGCTTCGCCGGCAAGCCCACGATCGACGTCGGCGTGAAGAAGGGCATCTCCGACGGCCCCGCGCTGGTCGCGCGGGCCGAGCAGCTCGTGGCCGAGTGGGAGGCCGACCCGAGCAAGGCACAGGCGGCTGCTGCAGCCGCCGCCGGCGCGTCGGGTGGACTCGTCTCGAAGGTCGAGGAGGGCGCGAGCACCGCGACCAAGGTCCGCCAGTGGCTGATGACGGGCGTCTCCTACATGATCCCGTTCGTCGCCGCGGGCGGCATCCTCATCGCCCTGTCGTTCATGCTCGCCCAGGTCGCGCTCGGGCAGCAGGGCGCGATCGAGATCGTCAAGTACGGCCTCACGGCCGAGGGCCAGTACAACATCGCGCAGAACTTCAACCCGCTCAGCCTCACCTCCTGGGCCGCGCTCCTCTTCGTCATCGGGGGCGCCTCGTTCGGCTTCCTCGTGCCGATCCTGTCCGGGTTCATCGCCTTCGCGATCGCCGATCGTCCGGGTCTCGTCCCGGGCATCGTCGGCGGGTCGGTGGCGGCCACCATGGGCGCCGGCTTCCTCGGTGGTCTCGTGACGGGCCTGGTCGGCGGCCTCGTCGCCCGGTGGGTCTCCGGCTGGAACGTCGCAAAGGGCGTGCGCGGCGTCATGCCGGTCGTCGTCATCCCGCTCGTGTCCGCATTCATCACGGTCGGACTGTTCATCACCGTCCTCGGCCGCCCCATCAAGGCGCTCACGCGACGGGCTCAACAGCTGGCTCACCGGAATGTCCGGGGCGAGCGCGATCATCCTCGGCATCATCCTCGGCGCGATGATGGGCTTCGACCTCGGTGGCCCGGTCAACAAGGTCGCCTACGCCTTCGCCACGGGTGGTCTGGCCGCTGCCGGGACGGTGACCGACGCGCCGCAGCTGAAGATCATGGCCGCCGTCATGGCCGCCGGCATGGTGGCCCCGCTCGCGATGGCCCTCGCGACCACCGTCCGCCCGCAGCTCTTCTCCGAGCCGGAGCGCGAGAACGGCAAGGCCGCCTGGCTGCTTGGCTTCTCGTTCATCTCCGAAGGGGCGATCCCGTTCGCCGCTGCCGACCCGGTGCGCATCATCGCCAGCTCGGTCGTCGGCTCCGCCGTCACCGGCGCCCTCGTCATGGCGTTCGGCGCGACGCTGCGTGCGCCGCACGGCGGCATCTGGGTGGTGCCCCTCATCGGCAACTTCCTGCTCTTCCTCGTCGCCCTGGCCGTCAGGCGTCCTCGTCATGACCGCGATCGTCGTGATGCTCAAGTCCCGCGACCGCAACCTCGAGGCCGTCGATGCCAGCGCGACCGTCTGACCCCCTTCCGACCTTCCCCGCCCCGAACCCAAGGAGCACTTCCATGGCAACGCGCACCGTCACCATCGCCTCGTCAGTCGGGCCTGCACGCCCGTCCCGGCCGCCCTCTTCGTCGAGGCGGCGAGCAACACCGGCCTCGACGTCGAGATCGCCCGCCCGGGCGAGGACCCGGTCGACGCGACGAGCATCCTCGGCGTCATGGCGCTCGGTGCCACGTACGGCGAGGAGGTCGTTCTCACCGCCGACGGCGACGGCGCCGACGCAGCCCTCGACTCCCTGGTCGCGCTGCTGTCGCGCGACCTCGACGCGGAGTAGCCGACATGTCTGCATCCGAGACCAGGCACGGTATCGGTGTCAGCCCGGGAACCGGCCCACGGACCGGTGGTGCAGGTCGCGCCGCCAGTCCGTCCGCCCGCCGACGAGCCTGCACCCGTCGACGCGGAGGCCGCCCTGGCCGACGTCAAGGCCGCGTTCGAGACGGTCGCCGCAGTCGCTCGAGGCCCGGGCCGCCACGGCTGAGGACACGGGCCAGCAGATCCTCAAGGCGACGGCGCTCATCGCCCGCGACAAGGGGCTGGCCAAGGCCGCGGGCAAGCTGATCCACGCCGGTCGTGGTCCGGCTCACGCCATCGCCGGAGCCGTCGAGGAGTATGCCGCTCAGTTCGAGGCGCTGGGCGGGCTACTTCGCCGAGCGGGTGACCGACCTGCGCGACGTCGGGTCCCGGGCCGTTGCAGCGGTCCTCGGGGTTCCGGCGCCGGGCGTCCCGCAGATCACGGTGCCGAGCGTCGTCGTCGCCGAGGACCTCGCTCCAGCCGAGACGGCAACGCTCGACCGGGCGTTCGTCGTCGGCCTCATCACCGAGGCCGGGGGGCGGACGAGCCACACGGCGATCCTTGCCGCGCAGATGGGGATCCCGGCCGTGGTGCAGCTGCCGGGCGCGACGGAGATCCCGGCCGGCGTCCACGTCGCGCTCGATGGGGACGCGGGCGAAGTGACGATCAACCCGGACCCCGCGCTCGTCGAGGCCCAGCGGGTCAGGGGCGAGCGACGGAAGGAGGCGCTTGCGACGCACTCCGGTCCGGGGCTGACGCGCGACGGCAAGCAGGTCTCCCTGCTCGCCAACATCGGCGGGGTGGAGGATGCCGTTGCGGCCGGAGCTCTCGACCTCGAAGGGGTCGGTCTGTTCCGGACCGAGTTCGTCTTCCTCTCTGCGTCGAAGGCGCCCACGGTCAGCGAGCAGGCGGACATCTACCGCCGGGTCTTCGGGCCCTTCGGAGACCGCCGGGTCGTCGTGCGCACGCTCGATGCCGGCGCGGACAAGCCCCTCGCCTTCGCCGACCTCGGGCCGGAGGAGAATCCCGCGCTCGGCCGCCGCGGGCTGCGCCTGACGGCCGAGCGTCCCGAGCTGCTCGACGCGCAGCTCGAGGCCCTGGCCATCGCGGCACGCGAGACCGGCGCCGACGTGCGAGTCATGGCACCCATGGTGGCCACCGCCGAAGAGGCTGCCTGGTTCGCCCGACGCGTCCGCGAGAACGGGCTGCCCAAGGCGGGCGTCATGATCGAGGTTCCCGGCGCCGCGCTGCGCGCGCGGGACGTGCTCGCGGAGGTGGACTTCGGCAGCCTCGGCACGAACGACCTCGCGCAGTACACGATGGCGGCGGACCGGATGCAGGGCGCGCTGTCCGAGCTGCTCGACCCATGGCAGCCGGCCGTGCTCGACGTCATCGCCGCCGCCTGCGAGGGTGCCGACCGCGCCGGCCGGCCGATCGGGGTGTGCGGGGAGTCGGCGGGCGACCCGCTGCTCGCCCTGGTCCTCGTAGGGCTGGGTGTCTCCAGCCTGTCGATGGCCCCGAGCAAGGTCCCCGTCGTGCGGTTCGCCCTGTCCGTGCACTCCGTGGCCGACTGCCGGAAGCTGGCCTCAGGAGCCCGGGAGGCCCGAACCGCCCAAGAGGCCCTCGAGCACGTCCGTCAGCACGCGAGCAGCGAGCTCACGGACCTGCTCTGACTCAGTCGGGGCACGCCGTTGGCCATTGCTCGGCGCCTGGACGGGACTAGCCTCGTTGCATGACGCCCAGGGACGCGGCCGCACCCCACGAGGTGTCCGAGGCGACGGGGTTCCGGACGACCAAGATCCCCAACCGGGTCTACGAGGCCGAGCTCTACCGGCTCCACGGCGAGCTGGGCAAGCTGCAGACGTGGATCAAGGACACGGGGTCGCGGGTCGTCGTCGTGTTCGAGGGCCGCGACGCCGCTGGGAAGGGCGGCACGATCAAGCGGATCACCGAGTACCTGTCGCCCCGCGCCGCCCGGATCGCCGCCCTGCCCGCGCCCACCGAGCGGGAGAAGACCCAGTGGTACTTCCAGCGGTACATCGAGCACCTACCGGCTGCGGGCGAGATGGTCCTGTTCGACCGCTCCTGGTACAACCGCGCGGGAGTCGAGAAGGTCATGGGCTTCTGCACCCCGGAGCAGCACCAGCGCTTCCTGCGACAGTGCCCGATCTTCGAGCACATGCTCATCGACGACGGGATCCACCTGCGCAAGTACTGGTTCTCGGTGTCGGACGAGGTCCAGCTCGAGCGGTTCCGGAAGCGGCTTCACGACCCGCTCCGTCAGTGGAAGCTCTCACCCATCGACCTCGAGTCGATCACCCGGTGGGAGGACTTCTCCCGCGCCAAGGACGAGATGATGGTGCACACCGACACGCCCCTGGCACCGTGGCACCACGTGGCCTCCGACTCGAAGAAGCAGGCCCGGCTCAACATGATCCATCACCTGCTCTCGTCCCTCCCGTACGACAGCGAGCTGGATGAGCATTCCAAGGTCGAGCTGCCCAAGCGCCTGCCGAGCACGGGCTACCAGCGCCCGCCGATCGCGGTCTCCAAGTACGTCCCCGACTGGGCCTCCACACTGGTGGCGAACCCCTCCACTTGATCTGCGTCAAGGTGCTCGACGCGCATCTGACGTGAACTCAGGGTGGGCCCGGAAGGACCGGGCTTCATCCTCAGGAGGAGTCACCATGCGCACCGCCCGCCTCACCACCGAGCCGTTCACGTGCCCGAGCTGTATCAAGAAGATCGAGGGCGCCCTCGAGCGCACCCCAGGCGTCGAGGACGCGTCGGTCCTGTTCAACTCCAACAAGGTCAAGGTCACGTTCGACGAGGACCAGGTCTCGGCCAACGAGCTTGCCGAGGTCGTGACGGGTCTCGGCTACCCGGTCCTGGCCACCAAGGTGGCCTGACGTGGCCCTCACCATCACCCAGCGGACGAGGAGCCGCATCGCGCTCGTCTCGGGCGTGCTGCTCGTCCTGGCGTTGGGGGCGGCGCAGTTCGCCGCCCCGATCGGGACGGTCTGGCGAGACGTGGCCCTCGTCGCGGCCAGCGTCCTCGCGGGCTTCCCCATCGCGGTCCGCGCGTGGGCGGCCTTGCGCGCCAAGGCCTTCAGCATCGACCTGCTCGTCACGATCGCGGTCATCGGGGCGCTCATCATCGGTGAGTACGTCGAGTCCGCCGTCGTCTCGTTCCTCTTCCTCTTCGGTGCCTGGCTCGAGGCACGCAGCCTCGAACGCACCCGTGCGTCCCTGCGCGAGCTCGTCGACCTCGCTCCGACGCGTGCCACCGTCGTCCGCGACGGCGACCGTGTCACGGTCGACGCCGACGACGTCGAGGTCGGCGAGACGGTCATCGTCACGAGCGGCGAGCGGGTCGCCGTCGACGGCACCGTCGCGTCCGGCACCGCGTCGGTCACGGAGGCGTCCATCACCGGCGAGTCCGTGCCGGTGCACAAGGAGCAGGGGGACCGCGTCTTCGCCGGCACCGTCGCCGAGGCCGGCTACCTCGAGGTCGAGGCCGACCACGTCGGCGACGAGACGACCTTCGCCCGGATCATCGAGCTGGTCGAGGAGGCCCAGGAGTCGCGGACCCGGCGGCAGCGCTTCCTCGAGCGCTTCGCCCAGTTCTACACGCCCGCCATCATCGTCCTCGCGGTCATCGTTCTCGCCTGGACCCGCGACCTCGCCTTCGCACTGACCTTCCTCGTCATCGCCTGCCCCGGTGCCCTCGTCATCTCCGTCCCGGTTGCGGCGGTCGCTGGCCTGGGCAACATTGCCAGGCACGGTGTCCTCGTCAAGGACGGCGAGGCACTCGAGGACCTCGCCACGGTCGACACCCTCGTGCTCGACAAGACCGGCACGCTGACAGTGGGCCGGCCGGTCGTCACCTCCGTCCACACCATCGGTGACCTCCCAGAGCAGGAGTTGCTCGGCCTCACGGCCTCGCTGGAGTCGACGTCGGAGCACCATCTCGGACGTGCCATCGTCGCCGAGGCCGAATCACGCGGTATGCCGCTGAGCTCGGACCTCTCGGACGTCGAGGTGGTCCCGGGGCTGGGTCTGCAGGCCCGCGTCGACGGCCACGTCGTCATGGCGGGCGGGCCGGGCTGCTCACCGAGCGCGGAGTCGCCACCGAGCCGTCACACGCTGGAGCAGGCGACGCAGCTCGAGCAGCAGGGCGCCACGGTCGTCCACGTCGCCGTGGACGGACGGCATGCCGGCCTCATCGGCGTCGCCGACGAGGTGCGCGAGGAGGCAGCGAGCAGCGATCGCCCATCTGCGGGAGGGCGGCATACGGCACATCGCGATGCTCACCGGTGACAACGAGCACACGGCCCGTCTGGTGGCCGGACGGCTCGGCATCGACGAGGTGCACGCTGGACTCCTCCCCGCCGACAAGGCAGGCATCGTCGGTGACCTCAAGGCCCAGGGCCGACGCGTGGTCATGGTCGGTGACGGAGTCAACGACGCACCCGCCCTCGCGACGGCAGACGTCGGGGTGGCCATGGGTGGCGCCGGGACCGACGTGTCCATGGAGACCGCCGACGTGGTCATCATGACCGACCGGCTCGACCAGCTCGCCCACGCCCGGCGGGTGGCCGGCGCCACGGTGCGGGTCATGAAGCAGAACACCGCCCTCGCGCTGGCGACCGTGTTCCTCCTCGTCGCTGCGGTGCTGCTCCAGGTCATCCAGCTGGCCGGTGGCATGCTGGTCCACGAGATCAGCGTCCTGCTCGTCATCCTCAACGCCCTCCGGCTGGTCCGGCTCGACGGGCCGCGCTCGAGGGGCGAGGCTGCTGCGAGCACTGAAGAGGCTGACGTGCCAGTCGCGGAAGACGTCGACGCGCCGGCCGCCCGCACCGAGGAGAAGGAGCCCGCACTGTGAGTCATCGGCCTGGAACGTCGTGCGTGGCGATCGTGCCGCTCTTCAAGGGCCTGTCGCCCGAGGAGCAGGACGAGGTCGCCACGCACGCCAGGCCGATCCGCCGCAAGACGGGGCGAGACGATCCACCGCCCCGGCGATGACGTCTCGCACCTGCTCGTCGTCCACCAGGGCAGGGTCAAGATCAGCCACCTCGCCGCGAATGGCCACGAGCAGCTCCTCCGGGTCCTCGAGCCGGGCGACTTCATCGGCGAGACGGCGTTCGTCGACCGGGTCCCGGCCGGACGACTGGGCCACGGCGTTGGCCGACGTCGAGCTGTGCAGCTTCGACCACTCCGACCTCGGCTCCCTCGTGGCGCAATACCCCGACATCGCGGTGCGGATGCTGCACGCGGTGACGAGCCGGCTCGACGCTGCCGAGCGGCTCATCGCGGACCTCACCTCGGCTGACGTCGAATCCCGGCTCGCCGGATACCTCATGGGCCTGCCCGCGAAGCACCAGGACGGGCGGCTCGTCGTCCGCCTTCCGTTGGCCAAGAAGGACATCGCCTCGCTGCTCGGCACGACGCCGGAGACGCTGAGCCGCAAGCTGGCCGCCTTCACGGACGCCGGCCTCATCACCGTCCGGGGCCGCGACGTCGTCATCACCGACCCGGCAGGCCTGGAGTCGGCGGCGGAGGAGACGGTGTCCTGACCGCTGGGTGACGAGCAGACCGGAGCATCCACCAGCGTGATCCCGAGGCGAAGTAGCGCTCGGTCAGGCGGGCGCCGGTCCCTCGACGTTGATCGTCGGGGTGCCGTGGCCGCAGCGGACGATGACCGCGTGCGAGATGTCGTCGCCAGGGTTCGACTCGCGATGGATCGCGCCTGCGGGCACGCGGACGAAGTCGCCGGGCGCCGCCTCGATGACCGCCTCCCCGCCGGGGCCTGACTCGAGCCGCATCCGGCCCGAGACGACATAGATCATCGTGTCGTGGTCGCCGTGGTGGTGCCAGCCGCTGGTGGCGCGCCCGCCTCGGTGTCGACGGTGCCGGACCACATGCCCTCGGTGTGGAGCGCCACCCGCCGGGTCATGCCCGGAGTGGGGTCGCCGGGGCGGAGCTCGCCGGCGCCGACGCGGTCGCAAGGGACGGCTGGGTCGTGCTCTTCCATGAGACCACCTCCGATCGTTTCCCCAGCGTACGCACGTCACTGATGCCGGAAGTGCAGGGGAAACCCTGACGAGGACCGGGGGCGACCCCAATGTCGCGCGGCTGCGATCGGGCGGAGGGTGGAGGTGTGGCCACAGGAACCAACCCAGTACCAGCCGTGTATCAGACGGTGTCAGCAGCACCTCCTGCAGTTCCGAAGCCGATCTCGAAAGCGCGCACCTCATGACCACGCAGACCCTGATGCCCGACGTGCGGGCCGGCCTGCGCCGTGACGTGCAGCAGCCGCAGCGCGCCGTGACGTCACGCTCGGCCTTCCCGGTCCGCCGAGCGCTGCAGGTCGGTGTCTCCCTGACGGTCCTCGTGGCCCTGCTCGTCCTCGTCCTTCCATCGGTCACCGGCGCCTCCTGGGCGTCGGCGACCAAGGCCCTTGCCTCCGTGTCGCTGTGGCAGCTCGCCGGTCTCACCGCACTCTGGCTGATCGGGCTCTGGGCCTACTCCTTCGTCCTCGCGGCATCATTGCCCGGCCTGAGCAAGGGCCAGGGCTTCGTGCTGAACCTCGTTGGCAGCGGCGCCTCGAACCTCGTGCCCTTCGGCGGCGCCGTCGGGGTCGGCGTCACCTGGACGATGGCGAGGCAGTACGGCTTCACCCACCGCGCCATCGGCCTCTACACGGCGGTCACCGGCATCTGGAACCTCCTGGCCAGGCTCGCCCTCCCGCTCGCCGGGCTGGTGGCGCTGCTCGTCGTCGGGGCCCGGGTCAGCGGCCCCATCCTCGTGGCCGCCGGCGTCGGCGCAGCAGTCTGCGCCCTCGTCGTCGCCCTCGTCGTCGCCGCTCTCGCGAGCGACCGCTTCGCCACCCGACTCATCGCCGTCCTCGTCCGGGCCGCTGGCTCGTTCGCCCGGCTCACCGGCCGGCCCGAGCCCGAGGGCCTGGAGACCTCGCTGGCGAGCCAGCGGGTCAGTGCCGTCGAGCTGCTCAAGCGTGGCCGCGGCGGACTCGTCGTCGGCATGCTCGCCTACCTCGTTCCTCCAGGGCGTGCTCATGTGGGCCTGCCTCGCAGCCGTCGGAAGCGATCTGGGCTGGGCCGAGGTGACCGCTGCTTACGCCTGCGGCCGGATGCTGACGACCGTGGTCCTCACCCCCGGCGGCACCGGCTTCGCCGAGACCGGTACCGCCGCCGTGCTCATCGCTCTCGGCGGGGACCCGGTTGTCTCGGTCGCAGGCGTGCTGCTCTTCAGCTTCTTCACCTTCGTCTGCGAGATCCCCGGAGGGGCCCTGGCCTACCTGTGGCACTCGGCGCCCGCGGCTGGCGGCGGCAGGGCCAGTCCGGCCGGACGGTCAGCGAGTGCGCGGCTGGTTGAACCGGAGCATGTTGCCGGCCGGGTCGCGGAAGGCGCAGTCGCGGACGCCGTAGGGCTGGTCGATCGGCTCCTGGAGCACCTCGCCACCGGCGGCGCGGATGCGCTCGAAGGTGGCGTCGCAGTCGTCGGTGGAGAAGATGACGCCGCGCAGCAGCCCCTTGGCCAGCAGCTCGGCCATCGACCTCCCGGTCGCGGGCGAGGCGTTCGGGTCGGCGAGGGGCGGTTCGAGGACGATGTCGACGTCGGGCTGGGACGGCGACCCGACGGTCACCCAGCGCATCCCCTCGTACGCGACGTCGTTGCGGACCTCCAGCCCGAGCACGTCGCGGTAGAAGGCGAGCGCCTTGTCGTGGTCGTCGACGGCGATGAAGCACGTGCGAGAGCGTTGATGTCCATGCGCTTCACGCTACGGCCGGGCGGCCGGTTTCGCTTCTCCGTTCCTGACCGGTCGGGTGTGGATCTTGGCGATGCAGGCCGGGATGGCGGCGCTCGCCTCGTGGTCGCGGGCCCGGTAGGCGCTCGGGCTCTCGCCGACCAGCTCGGTGAACCGCGAGCTGAACGAGCCCAAGCGAGGTACAGCCGACGGCGAAGCAGACGTCGGTCACCGACAGGTCACCGCGGCGCAGCAGCGCCTTGGCCCGCTCGATCCGGCGCGTCATCAGGTAGCTGTACGGCGTCTCCCCGAAGGCGGCGCGGAAGCTGCGCGAGAAGTGGCCCGGCGACATGAGGGCGACGCGCGCCAGCGCCGGCACGTCAAGCGGCTGCGCGTAGTCGCGGTCCATCGCGTCTCGCGCGCGGCGCAGCCGGACGAGATCCTCCAAGGTCACCCGACCACCATGCCACAGCCGGGTGAGCTAGGCCGTCCTGATTCCCTTGCGTCCCTTGGCGAAGTACGTCAGGGGTCCGACGAAGTTCACCGCGATGATCGCGGCCCACTTCGCCTTGCTGCCGCTGATCTCACTCGCGTCCCGGTCGCGAGGTCGGCCCACGCAGTCGCGGCCAGCGCGAGCTGGACCGATCCGGCCACGAGGATGACCGCCTGCTGCGCAGTCGTCAGGTCCGACCACTTCTTCTTCGCCATCCACACTCCTCCCAGAGTCCGTCCACCCATGCTCTATCACGCAATCGCTGCCGACGGGAGCCCCCCGCCTCAGGAGGCGCGGTCGCGAAGCACCCGCACGACGGCTGGCGTGAACCCGGTGATCAGCAGCACCGAGTAGACCGCCGCTCCGATCAGGTTGTCGGTGCCGAGAATGACCCCCGCGATCGTCGCGGCTCCGATGACCACGACCGACCAGACGCCAACGAGCCGGGCGCGCCGGAGGGCGACCGCAGCAATCGGAGCCGCGAGCAGGGCGCCGAGCAGGTAGGGCGCGAAGACCAGCATGAAGAACCAGGACGACTCCGAAGGCCCCGACGACGGCCAGGGCTGCGGATGCCTCGGCCGACCGCGCGAACGCGTCATTCAGCACGCCCATGACACCAGGTGAACCATCTGCCCGATCGCGTACAGAGTGCCGATGACGGCAGCCGTCCAGGCCCACCGCGGAGACCGGTCGACCGTCAGGCGCCAGACCGCCGGCACCCAGGCCAGCGTCAGCAGGGTCATGGCGAACAGCAGCACGCCGTAGCTGTCCCAGAGTCCGCCGTTCGCCGCGATCGAGGCGAAGAAGGCGGCGGGGTGCCGAGCTCGGGCTGGCGCCGTCGAGCGCAAGGGACTCCAGTGTCCCGGCGGCCCAGCCCGAGATGGGCGCGAGCAGGAGTGCGATGGCCCCGGCGGCCACCGCGAACGACGAGCGCCGGCGGCCTTCGGCGTCGGTGACGGTGGTTGTCTCGATCAGCGCGGACATGGGTGTGATTCCTTTCGGTCGGTGCCGACGCCTCGCGCCGGTCACACCACGTTCGCGCCGGTCGAGGCGGGAGCGCATCGGCCGTCGGGCGGCGTCCGGTCGCCGAAGGGCGGCTCGCGTGGCGCGGCGGGTTGCGCCGACCTCCGCCCTGCGGCGGAGGCGGCACCGACTCAGGGTGGTGCCGCCTGCTGTTGGGCTCCGTCTACGCTCCAGGCATGCCGAGCCTCCCGAACCGCGTCTCGTGGTGGCTGACCGCCGCGAGCGCCGCGTGGGCCGGCGCACTCCTCGGGTTGGAGTGGCCCGGTCTGGGCCTGCTGGGCGTCGGCATGGCAGCGTGGTTCGGGGCCGCTACCTGGCTCGTCACGCGCTGGCCGTGGCTCGGTGTGCTGCTCGACGCAGGTGCTGTTCTGGCGCTGGCCCGGATGGGGTTGCCGTCCGAGAACGCCGCGCCACTGGGTCCGATGCTGATCGCGCTCGTCACGATCGGCTACCTGCTGTCACCGCGGGTGAGCGTGTGGGCGGTCCCCGCCCTGCTGGCCGCGACCGCGACCTCCGCCCACTGGCACCTGCCCAGCGTCATCTTCGGGCTCGTGTTGCTGCTACTCCCTTGGTGGTTCGGGGTGACTCGTCAGGGGTCGCGACGCTCGTCGCCGATGCGCGGCGGAGGACGCTCGGCGCCTCTCCCTCGTGGATCCGTCGGCGCACGCCCGGCAGACGGCGGCGACCGAGCGCGAGGAGGTGGCGGCCGCGGCGTTCGCGGTGATCGGCGACGCGGTGCGCCGGATGACCGAGACAGCGGTCGTCGCGCGGGAGTCGCTCGAGCTGACCGCGATCGACGCCATCCACCGCAGCGGTGAGGAAGCGACCCAGCGCCTGCGCGCCCTCCTGGTGCTGCTGCGCGAGCAACCGCCCGTCGCGATCGCGCCGTCGGGCGCACGGCCAGCCGCACCTCAGGCCGCACCTCCGGCCGTGGCCGCGCTGCTCGGGGCAGCGGCGCTCCTCGCGATCGCCGCAGCAACCGGCCTGTTCGAACCAGACCGCGACGGTCTCTGGGTGGCCATCGCGGCAGCCGTCCTCTCGTGGTGGGCCGGACGAGCCGGCACCCGACGCACGAGCTTGGCGTGGCTGGTCCTCGCGACGACGATCGTCGCCCTGATCACGATCACCGCCCCGGACAACCTGCCGATCCAGATCGCCCTGCTCGTGCTCCCGTTCGGCGCAGCGGTCGCCTGGTCGGGACAGCACGCAGCCGAGGCGGTGCATCTCATCGAGGCCCAGCTGCGGCAGGCCCAGATCGAGGCCGCGGAGCGGATTGCCGTTTCGGATGAGCGGCTGCACCTGTCCCGTGATCTGCACGATGCGGCCAGCCACGCGGTGGGCACGATGATGATGCAGGCCAACGCCGCGGGGGTGCTGCGCGAGCGTGATCCCGACGGAGCGCGGGCCGCCCTCGACGCCGTCGTCGACATCGGCCGGGAGGCCACCGTCGAGCTGCGCGCCATCCGCGACGTGCCGACGCGACCTGGTGTCCCGCTCAGCACGTCGACCCACCCGAGCGGGCCCGACGACACGATCGACCTCACGCACGAGGTCATCCGATTGGTCGAGGCGGCCCGAAGCGCCGGATCCCGCGTGACGACGGACCTCGATCTCAGGACCGACGCAGACCCCGGGGACGCACGGCTGCTCCTGCGGGTCGTGCGCGAGGGGCTGGCCAACGCAGTGCGCCACGCGCCCGGGAGCGAGGTGACCGTGGAGGCGCGACTGGCCGGCAACCTGGCCGTCGCAAGGGTCACCAATGGGCCGGCCTGCCCGGATCGACGGCATCATTCGGCGGTGTTGGCGAACATCGGGTCGGGTCTCGGGCTGCGCGGCCTGCGGGAGCTCGTCGATCAACGGAACGGCGAGCTGACCGCCCGCGAGACCGGCTCGGGCTTCCTGCTGTGTGCGACGCTCCCCGCATGCCACCCGATGACGCCGGCGGTCGGTTCGTGATCCGCGTCGTGCTTGCCGACGACCAGTCGCTGCTGCGCGCCGGTCTGCGATCGGTCCTCGCCGCGGAGGACGACCTCGTCGTCGTCGGGGAGGCCTCCGACGGTGCACAGGCGTCCCGCACCGCACAGGCCCTCGACGCCGACGTCGTGCTGATGGACATCCAGATGCCGGGCGTCGACGGCATCGAGGGCGTGCGTCGCATCGTGGCCGGCGGAGCTCGGGCCAAGGTCCTGATGCTGACGATGTTCGACCTCGACGAGTACGTCTACAGTGCACTCCGCGCCGGCGCATCGGGGTTCCTGCTCAAGTCGGCTCAACCGGAGGAGATCGTGCGGGCTGTCAGGGACGTGCACGAGGGCGCGCTGCTGTTCGCGCCGACCGTCACGAAGCGACTCGTGGAGGCGTACGTCCGCACTCCGCCGTCGGGCGACGGCGTGCCCGCGGCGCTCGTATCCCTGACGGAGCGCGAGATCGATGTCGTGTCGGGCATCGCCCGCGGGTTGTCCAATGCCGAGATCGGGGCCGAGCTGCATCTCGGTGCGGCGACGATCAAGGCTCACGTCAGCAACATCCTGGCGAAGCTCGATCTGCGTGATCGCGTGCAGGTGGTGGTGCTCGCCTACGAATCGGGCTTCGCCACCGCGCGGTGAGGCGCTGTCCTGCCCTGCCATATCCGGTCGCGCGTCAGCGCGGTGACGTGAAACGTTGGGCCGGTGAAGATCTCGAATGGATCAGCCGAGCTCGCCGCGGAAGTCGTGGGGGAGGGGTCCGATGTGCTGTTGCTCCACGCCGGTGTCGTGGATCGCCGCGCCTGGCGTCCCCTGGTGGAGCGGCTTGCCCCAACGAACCGGTGCATCTCGTTCGACGCGCGTGGCCATGGCGGGACGACGTATCAGCCCGAGCCCTTCTCGAGGGTGGGAGATGCCCTGGCCGTGCTCGACTCCTTCGGCTCGTCCAGCGCGGTCGTCATCGGCAACTCCATGGGCGGACGGACGGCTCTCGATCTCGCTCTCGAGCACCCCGAGCGGACGACCGCGCTGGTGCTCGTCGCGCCGGCGATCAGCGGCGCCCCGCAGGGCGAGGACTCACCCGAGGTCCGGGCCATCGACGAGCAGATGCAGGCCGCCGAGGATGCTGGTGACCTCGACCTGCTCGAATCGGCTCGAGGCACGGTTCTGGCTCGACGGCATCAACGGTGGTGCCGAGGGGCGCGTCGGCGGCCAGGTCCGTGAGCTGTTCCTCGACATGAACGGACGCGCCCTCGCCGCGCAGCCGACGGGCGACGAGGACCGGAGCACCAACGCCTGGGAGCGCCTGGAGCAGGTCGCCGTCCCCACGCTCGTCGTCGTGAGCGACCTCGACTACGACGTGTCCACGGCCAACGCCCTGACGGCTGCTGCCCGCATCCCAGGTGCCCAGGTCCTGAGGCTGCCGGATGCCGCCCACCTGCCGGTTCTCGAGGGGAACGAGGCGTGCCTGCGGAGCATCACCGAGTTCATCGCCGCCCACCGTCCGTAGGGATGTGCACCCGGAGTACCCGGCCCTCGATCGTGGCCTCGAGCCACACCACGCCGCCGTACTCATCCCCATCGACGTGGATCGTCAGAGGCGACTCGGTCTCGACGCGGACCGACGTCGCTGTTGTGTAGTCGAGCCCGGCCACGTCCCCGGGCCAGCGCAGCAGCCCCTTGAGCGCGATGGGCACCCAGCCCACCACCATGGTCGGCGCGACGGCGGCGAGGTGAAGCAGGCCGTCATCGATGCGGGCTCCCGGCAGGACCTCGATGCCGAGCGGGATGCGACCGACGTTTCCCGCCAGCAGGCACCACAGCCGGTGGTGCTCAGGAGGGCCGCCCTCACAGCTCACCGTCATCGGCAG
Source organism: uncultured Actinomycetota bacterium (assembly GCA_963826445.1). GTDB lineage: Bacteria > Actinomycetota > Actinomycetes > Actinomycetales > Dermatophilaceae > Intrasporangium. The sequence goes on along the minus strand of CAWGXD010000008.1, from coordinate 123,646 downwards.
GAGTGGTGCACCGAGCGTCACGAGCGCCGGGACGAAGTAGGCGACCCACTGCGTGTGCTTCTTCAGGGCCGGCCTGACGAGCTCCACCGTTCGCGCGTCATGCCCGATTCCCGCCAGGACGACGAAGGCTCCCTCGCGGACCTGGCCGTCGCGTCGGCCCCACCGCGCCCGGCCGAGGTCCGCCTCGTGCGGTTCCCCGTCAAGGGCGACGTCGAGGGCGCGCTCGACGGACGCGAGGGGCAGGCCGAGGTTGCGGGCATAGAGGTTCGCCGTCCCACGCGGCACGATGCCCATGGCCACGCCGGTCCCGGCGAGTGCACTGGCCACCTCACGGACGGTCCCGTCGCCGCCGCAGACGACGACGACGTCGCAGCCGTCGGTCACCGCCGCGGCAGCCTGACCGGCGCCGGGATCCTCGACGGTCGTCGTGCGGACGGTCGGCGCGGGCCAGTGCCGGGACCGGCAGGCGCCCTCGACAGCGGCGCCAAGGCGATCGGTGGAGACTCGGATCGGGTTCGCAACGACGGCAACGCGCACTCATCGAGTGTGCCTGACTGGCGGGGCACCAACCCGGCCGGCGAAGGGGACCGCGCTCAGCGGCATACGGCATGGTCTTGCAAGACAAGCGGAAGGGGCCGAGGGCACCCAGTGGGCGACCCTCGACCCCTCCTGGTGGGCGACGATCACATGGCCGGCTGCTCCGGGGCTGGTGCCCGGAAGTTGCCCTTGGCCTTCTCGCCGTTGATGAGACTCGTGTTCATGGCGTAGTTGAGCACCGCGTATGCCACGGCGTCCGAGTTCTGCTCGAGCGCGAAGTCGTTGTTGTTGGCGTAGGTGTCGCAGGCCTGGTGGTAGCACGGGTCGTAGGCCATGCCGGCGGTGCCGCCCCAGATGGCGGCCTCCTCGGCCGTCTTGATGCCCTCGGCGCCGGTGAACAGGCCACCCGACGGGATGCCGGCCGCGATGAACGGACCGTAGTCGGAGCGGCCGCTGAAGTCGGTGCCCTTGAACGGCAGCTGCCGCGGGACGTGAAGAAGGCCTCGAAGGTCTTCTCGATCTGCGCCGAGCCCGGCCGGCCCGGGTCCGGCGCCGATCCCGTCGGAGTCGTCGCCGTCGTAGATGAAGAAGACGTGGTTCGGCGAGCCGACCATGTCGAAGTTGAGGTAGAGCGCGATCCTGGCTGCTGCTCCGCGTCGGTGAAGGTGGTTGACGTAGTAGGTCGACCCGACGAGGCTCGACTCCTCGGCGCCCCACCAGGCGAAGCGCACCGTGTTGCTGCGGCTTGACCTTGCCCGAGGTCTCTCGGCGACCTCGAGGAGCGCCGCCGAACCGCTGCCGTTGTCGTTGATGCCCGGCCCGGCGTTGACGGAGTCGAGGTGCGCGCCGGCCATGACGACGTTGTCGGCGTTCTTGCCGGGCAGCTCGGCGAGCACGTTGCTCGGTCGTCGCCGTGCCGCGGAAGGTCGACGGTCTTGATGTGCATGACGCAGCCCGGGAGTGGCGGCGAGCGCGCTGCCCGACCGCCTGGCTCGACTGCACGACCGGGATCTCGAGCGTGAAGTCGTCGCCGAGCGTGCCGTTGAGGGCGCCGGGATGTTGTTGTAGATCACGACGCCCGCGGCTCCCGGCGTTGTACGCGTTCTGTCGCCTTGAGTGGCGAAGGCGCAGCCGCCGCGGCTGACGAGGGCGATGTTCCGGCCGCGAAACCGGCGAAGTCGGCGGCTCGCAGCCCGGGTGTCGCGTCCGTCGGAATCGGCCGGTCACTGCGGTCACCGCGGCGGTCACGTCACCGCTGCCGGAGTAGCTCACATCGTCGTGCGCCAGCCGAGGCGCCGGGGCCGGGGAGACCCGCTCGAGACGGCAGGCGCCAGGTGATGAAGGCCTGGAACTCGAACGCCTGACGTCGTCACGTTCCAGCCTGCTGCCTCGAGCCGTTCGGCCGACGTAGTCGGCTGACGCGTCGTAGCCGGGGGAGCCGGATACGCGGGTGCCGTTGTTGTCGTCGGCGATCTGCTGGAACGCGGCCTGGTGCTCGCGAACTCCGTCGAGCGTCACGCACTCGAGCAGGTTGCTGCGGTGTTGTTGGTGCGGGTGTCGCAGGACGGCGACGCGGCCGAGGCGGACACGGCCGCGGCGGTGCCTCCCCCGGCAGCGAGAAGCGCCGCCACGAAGGCGGCGCTGATGCGATGCGTGCGTTGACTCATGTTGTTGCTCTCTCTCGATCGGTCCCGCCGGGCGGTGGCGACGGCGGCATGCGAAGGGTCTGGCTTGTGGTCAGGCATGAGAGTGCTAGACGTGGGTCAATCGGCGACTCGGATCCGCGCGCTCTGAGGGTCGGCGCCGCGCTGCGCCGTCTGGAGGCTTGCTGACATCGTTGTCCGCATTCCCTTCGCCCCGAGGGGTCTGGTCGTTTGGCACAACCTAGCGATCGAGCGCGCGTGTGGGAAGGGCGAGCTTGGCGGTGGTTCTTGGGAATTGCGCCGACTGTCGAGCGTTTGGGCGATATATCAGCCAAGCCGCCAGAAGGCGCCTTGCCGCGCGGTTGTCCCCATCTCGTTGCCGGAGGAGCACTCTGTACACAGGCGATCCGGCGCCGGACGGAGAGATCGCCCGGGCGATGGCACTGTCCAGGAATGGATCTCGCACTGATCGCCCGTGACTCCGTCTTCCCCTTGAGCCGTGCGCTGTCGGCGGGCATCGGCCCCGACGAATTGAGCCGGCGGCTGCGCGCCGGCGAGTGCCACCGCCTGCACCACGGCTGGTTCACGACGGCCCAGCCGAGCGACGACACCGAGCGACACCGGCTCCGCACCGTGGCCCTGCTCGAGCAGTACCAGGGCAAAGCGGTGGCCAGTCACGTCACGGCGCTCATTCGGCTGGAGCTGCCGACCTACCAGCCGGACCTGTCGGTGGTTCACCTCATGGCGGCCGACCCGAAGAGCCGCGGGCACCGCAAGGCCGACCTGATCGTCCATCCCCGGCCGGGAGCACCGCCGCGCAGCAGGAGGGTTGGCGGGTCGAGCCGGCGCACCCCGGAGGGTGAGCGACGCAAGGGCCGATCCGAGATCGGGTCGGCCATGGCCGCGCTGCCTGACACCGACCGCGGAACGACCCATCCTGCGTTGGCCATCGCGCTGGCGGGCCTTGCCGACCCGCGAGCGTTCCTGGTCCCTGCTGATGCAGCGCTCGGCAAAGGCCTCGTCACCCGTGACGACCTGGCTGGAGCAGTCACCGTCCTTGGTGGGCGGCCGGGGGTCAATCGGGTGCGCGCCGCCCTGCCGTGGTGCGACAGGAGACACGAGTCCCCCGGCGAAACCGTGGCCGCCTTCGTCCTTCGGTCACTGGGATACCAGGTCGTGCCCCAGTTCGCGGTGCCGGGCACCGGTCAGTGGACGGCCGGAGGGCAGGGCTTCCGCGCGGACTTCGGGATCGTGGGGACCCCGGTTCTCGTCGAGTTCGATGGGCGGGTCAAGTACGCGGCCGCTGACGCGCTCTGGGCCGAGAAGCAGCGCGAGGACCGCATCCGGAGCCTCGGGTACGAGGTCGTGCGACTGACCTGGGCCGACCTGAGCCACCCTGGGCGGGTCCGCGGCCTCATCGACGCCGCGCTGCGGAGGGCTGCACGCCGCACGTGACGAGGCGACTCGCGTCCGGCAGTGCGAACCGCGGCCGGTCGGGCGAAATACCAGCCAAACGAACCGCGATCGCCATGACGGGCAGGTTTACCGCGATCAGCCGGCCACGCGCTGAGCCAGGCGTGGGGCGGGGAGCGAGCTCAGCGGCATACGACATGGGGTTGTGAACGCCGCTCCGGGCGGGGTGCCACGAACCGATAGCCTTGCCGTTGGCTCAGCAGGCAGACGGAAGGCGGACTGATGCCGGCAATCGTGCTCGTCGGGGCGCAGTGGGGCGACGAGGGCAAGGGCAAGGCGACCGACCTGCTCGGCAGCAGCGTCGACTACGTCGTCAAGTTCAACGGCGGCAACAACGCCGGCCACACCGTGGTCATCGAGCAGGACGGCAAGCGTGAGAAGTACGCGCTGCACCTGCTGCCGTCCGGCATCCTGTCCCCCGAACTGCACGCCGGTGATCGGCAACGGCGTCGTCGTCGACCTCGGCGTCCTCTTCGAGGAGATCGACGGTCTCGAGGCGCGCGGCGTCGACACGACAAGCTGCGGGTCAGCGCCAACGCGCACCTCATCCCGCCGTACAACCGGACGCTCGACAAGGTCACCGAGCGCTTCCTCGGAGCGCGACGGATCGGCACGACCGGTCGCGGCATCGGCCCGACGTACGCCGACAAGATGAGCCGCATCGGCATCCGCGTCCAGGACCTCTTCGACGAGAACATCCTGCGCCAGAAGGTCGAGGGCGCGCTCGACGTGAAGAACCAGGTCCTCGCCAAGATCTACAACCGCCGCGCGGTTGACGTTGACGAGATCGTCGACGAGCTGCTCGTCCTACGCCGACCGGCTCGCGCCCGATGGTCAGCGACATCTCGCTCGTGCTCAAGCCAGGCGCTCGACCGCGGCGACACCGTGCTGCTCGAGGCGGGCCAGGCGACGCTGCTCGACGTCGACCACGGCACCTATCCGTTTGTCACGTCGTCGCACTGCGACCGCCGGCGGCGCTGCACGGGGTCCGGGATCCCGCCGACGCGGATCGACCGGTGATCGCGATCCTCAAGGCGTACACGACCCGGGTCGGCGAGGGCCCGTTCCCGACCGAGCTGCACGACGACGATCGGCGAGTTCCTCCGCAAGACCGGCGCGGAGTACGGCACGACGACCGGCCGGCCGCGCCGCTGCGGCTGGCTCGACGCCGTCGTCGGCGCGGTTCGCGACGCGGGTCAACGGCGTCACCGACTTCGTCATCACCAAGCTCGACGTGCTCACCGGTCTGGACAAGGTGCCGGTCTGCGTGGCGTACGACGTCGACGGCGTGCGGCACGACGAGATGCCGGTCAACCAGACCGACTTCCACCACGCCATAGCCGATCTACGAGGAGCTGCCCGGCTGGTGGGAGGACATCTCCGAGTGCCGCACCTTCGACGAGCTGCCGAGAACGCCCAGCGCTACGTGCTGCGCGTCGAGGAGCTCATCGGTGCCCGCGTCTCGGCGATCGGCGTCGGTCCGGGCCGCGACGAGATCATCGAACGCCACCCCCTCAGCCCGCAACACACCCGCTGATCGTCAACTCGCCTCGGTTATAGCCGGGTGTGTCGCCCGGTATCCGGGTGTGTTGTTGATCAGGACTGATTGATGCAGAAGGAAATCCGATGACAGAACAGGTTGTTGCCGAGGACTGGGTTACCCGGCTGGCCGACGAGGTCATCTCGGAAGCACAGCGGCGAGGGCTCCGAGGTTCGATCGTGTGCGCCTCGGGAATCAGTCCCTCGGGGCCGATCCACCTCGGCAACTTCCGCGAGCTCATCACGCCGCACCTCGTGGCGGACGAGATCAAGCGCCGCGGGATCGCGTGCGAGCACCTCCTCTCCTGGGACGACTTCGACCGGTTCCGGCGAGTGCCGAAGAACCTTGCGGGCGTTGACGAGTCCTGGGAGGAGCATGTCGGCAAGCCGCTCACCTCGGTCCCGGCGCCGCACGGGTCGTCCCACCCGAACTGGGCGGAGCACTTCAAGGCGCCGCTCCTCGAGGCCATGGGGGCGACGGGCATCGAGGTGCGGCAGATCAGCCAGACCCAGCAGTACCGAGCCGGCGCCTACCGTGAGCAGATCCTGACTGCGATGCGCGAGCGCGTGGCCATCGACCAGGTACTGGCGCGGTACCGCACGCTCGAGGCTGCTGCCGAGGCGAAGCAGAAGGCGTCCGGCAAGGGCAAGCGGCAGGATCCCGCCTCGGTGCAGCAGCAGAAGCTGACCGAGGAGCAGGCCGCTGCCGCAACGGAGGCCGAGCGCGGATCGGGCGCGGCGACCGAGGACGACGGCAGCGAGGGCACGGCCGGCTACTTCCCCTACAAGCCGTTCTGCTCCGTCTGCGGCACGGACTTCACGACCGTCACCGCCTATGACGACGACTCGCACTCCCTGGCCTACCAGTGCACCAAGTGCGGCCACACCGAGCAGGTCGACCTCGACACCTTCACCAACGGCAAGCTCGTCTGGAAGGTCGACTGGCCCATGCGGTGGGCCTACGAGCACGTGCTCTTCGAGCCGTCCGGTGTCGACCACCAGAGCCCGGGCTCCAGCTTCGTCGTCGGCAAGGACCTGGCGCCGCTCTTCGGCTGGGAGCGACCGATCGGGCCGATGTACGCCTTCGTCGGCATCGCCGGGATGGCGAAGATGAGCTCGTCGAAGGGCGGCGTGCCCATCCCGAACGATGCCCTCGACGTCATGGAGCCCCAGGTCCTCCGCTGGCTCTACGCCCGGCGCCGGCCCAACCAGAGCTTCGACGTCGCCTTCGGCCCGGAGCTGCAGCGGCTCTATGACGAGTGGGACGCGCTGGTGCGCAAGATCGACGCCGGTCCGGAGGGTGGCGCCCAGCCGGGTGATCTCGCAGCGCACCTGCGCTCGACCTCGGTGGCCACGGCCTCCGGGGTGCATGAGTTGCCGTCGACGCCGCGGCCCATGCCGTTCCGGACCATCGCCTCGGTCATCGACGTGACGCAGGGCGATGAGGCCCAGGCGGTGCGGATCCTGTCCCAGCTCGATCCCGACAACCCGGTGATCTCGATCGACGACCTTCGACCGCGTCTCGACTGCGCCGAACGATGGATGCTCGGCTATGTGCCGGCCGAGGACCGCACCATCGTCCGGTCCGAGCCCGACACCGAGCTGCTGGCCGGCCTCGACGACGAGCAGCGCGAGTCGCTGCGTCTCCTCGTGGAGCGCCTCGACGAGCACTGGTCGCTCGACGGCCTGACCCACCTCGTCTATGGCGTGCCCAAGGTACAGCGGGGCCTCGACCCGTCCGCCAAGGTGAAGGATCCCGAGCTGTCCCGGGCGCAGCGGGCCTTCTTCGTCCTCGTCTACCGGCTCCTCGTGTCCAAGGACACCGGCCCGCGGCTGCCGACCCTGTTGCTGGCGGTCGGCGCCGACCGCACGAAGCGGCTCCTCGGCCACTGACGATCAGGGAACCCTTCGCGAGGCCACCCGGCACTCGACTGAGGCAGGGGCGCATGCGAATGCCCCGGACACGTCGTTGTGATCCGGGGCTTCGACTTGGGTGGTGGTGGGCGGGGGGCGAGATGCAGGGGGGGTGCATCACGTCCCCCGCCCGGTGCGAGTCACGGCAAGCCGAGACTGCGCCGGACGTCGATGGGGCCTCGGGGGGAGAGACCGGCGGGGAGGGTGGGTGGTTCGCACGCCGTCGACGTCTCGACAATCATCCCGCGCGCCCACGGGGGAAGTCGACGGATCTGGCATTCCTTGAACAAGTCTTTACCTTGCACAAGCGCACCTCAGGACAGAACGGTCATTCGGTGCGCGGCACGCGTCAGCGCCACGTAGACCACCCGAATGCCGCCGGGGGACTCCCGAGCGATCTCCGGCGGGTCGACGACGACGACGGCGTCGTACTCGAGCCCCTTGGTCGACATCGGATCGACGACCTCAACCCGCCCGCCGAGCCGAGCCGGCGAGCGGAGCCAGCTCGGCGGCATACCGCTGCGGGGTGACGACGGCGATCGCCCCGGCCACCTGTTCCGCCAGGGCGTCGAGGGCCCCCTGAACCGAGCCGAGCACGTCCCGTCCGAGGGAACCCTCGACCACCTCGTGTCCCGTTTCACGGACCGCCTCGGGGATGTCCGCATCCGGTACCTCCAGGCGGATCACCTCGGCGGCGTAGTCGAAGATCTCCCTCGCGTTGCGGTAGTTCGTGGCCATGTGGAAGGCGCGGCGCTGCTGCGTGCCGAAGGCCTCCTCTCGTGCGGCCCGGGCCTCCTGCGCGTCGGTCCACGAAGCCTGCGCGGCGTCTCCGACAACCGTCCACGAGGCGTGGCGCCCCCGACGGCCGATCATCCGCCACTGCATGGGGGACAGGTCCTGGGCCTCATCGACGAGGATGTGCGCATACTCATCCGGCTTCCCGATCCGGCCGGCGAGCAGTCGCCCCCGCGGATCCTCCGCAATGACCTCGGCGCGGGTCTCGCGAGTAGCCGAGACGGGCTGGACCTCGGTGACGCCGAACTGGCTGAGGTCCTCGAGCTCCTCGATCTCGTAGAACCCGCGCTCCTCACGGGGCGCCTCCTGAACCGGTCCGACCTTGGCGGACAGGTCGTCGATGAGGGCGACGTCGGCGACCGACCAGGTCCCCACCTCGAGGGCAGTGCCGAACGAGGCGGCGAGCAGGTCGACGGCACGGTCATCGAGGACGCCTCGGCCATGACGACGAAGGAGGTCCGGGTCGGCGAGCCACGTCAGGACCTCGCGGGGGTCGACCTGCGGCCACCAGGCCGCCATGAATGCGTCGACCTCGAGGTGGTCCTCCCACTTGTCGAGGAACTCGGCCTTGGCGTCACGGTCGCCGGTGATGCCGAGCGATGACCAGGCGGCCTCGCCGAGGGCCGCCTGGGCAGCCGCGGTCGCGAGGTTGCGCTGGTGCTGCCTGAGCACCTGCGAGCGCACCCGGTCGAGGGTCGGGGCCTCGAGGCGCACGGCACGTCCGGCGACGAACGCCCGGAACTCGGTCGGAGCGTCCGGCAGCGCCCGCGGGCGGCCTTCCCGAGGACGGTCCGGATGCGGGTGGACCCCTTGATGCGGGCCACGTCGGGCGGGTCGAGACGCTCGGTGTCCACCGCGTCGACGACCTCGCCGACCGCCCGCAGTGTCACTGACTCCTCGCCGAGCGAAGGCAGGACCCGCTCGATGTACGCGGTGTACGCGCCGGACGGTCCGATGACCAGGATCCCGCCTGACTCGAAACGACGTCGCTCCGAGTAGAGCAGGTAGGCGGCCCGGTGCAGGGCGACGACCGTTTTGCCCGTGCCGGGTCCGCCCGTGATCTCGGTGATGCCGCGTGCGGCGGCCCGGATCGCCTCGTCCTGATGGGCCTGGATGGTCGCGACGATGTCGCGCATCCGGCCGCTCCGGGACCGGGTGAGCGCCGCCATCAGGGCGCCGTCGCCGACGACGACGAGGTCGTCCGGCACCTCTGGGACCATGAGGTCGTCCTCGACGCCGATGACCGTGGACCCCTGGCTGCGCAGGACCCGACGTCGCAGCACACCCATCGGCTCGACGGGTGTCGCCCGATAGAACGGTGAGGCCGCCGGCGCCCGCCAGTCGATGACGAGCGGCTCGTAGTCGTCGTCGCGCACCCCGAGCCGGCCGATGTAGCGCACCTCGCGGTCCTCAGGACGTGAGGTCTGCCCCGTTGCCGGCCTGCCTGAGCATGCCGTGGTCGATGTCGAGCCGGCCGAAGACGAGACCCTCGAGCTCCGTGTCGAGCATGTTGCGCCGCCTGGCCGCGTGGAACATCAGCGCGTCCCGCTCGAAGAGGCTGGCCCCCTCGGCGTCGCCCACCTCGACCGTCCGGCCGAACTGGCCGCGGGCCAACCCTTCAGCCTGGACGACGTCCGCGCGGCGGCCCGCCTTCTCGAGCTCGGCCATCACCCGGTCGACATGGGCCTGCTCGACCGCAATCTGCGCCGCCACGACGTCCGGCACGACGGTCAGGCGGTCGGGAGGGGCAGCGGGTCGAGTCTGGGAGGACGAGGAGCTCACAGCCATCCAATGGTTCGGCGGTGCACCCGTGGCGGGCGCGGGAACCATCAAGTCTAGTGTCTTGGGATGGCGCGAGATGGCTGCATCCCACCAACCGGTGACCCGCTCGTCGGCCGCGTCGTGCGGCTCGACGTCATGCGTCCCGAGGACGTGGAGGGCCTCTTCGCGGTGTACTCGGACCCCGCCGCCTACACGCAGGGATATGCGATGGCGCTCCCGCCCGCGTCGCTGGCAGAGCTGCAGCCCCTGGTGAGGGCCGCGACCGGCGCCAGGCAACCCGACGGCACCGGTGCGCACCGCCTACACCGTCCGCCTCGTCGACGACTCGCCTCTCGGGGCGGCCGGCACCATCGTCGGCACGAGCTCGCTCGGTGACGTGGACACGCAGCGGGAGCACGTCCACCTCGGCTGGACGATGTACGGCTCCCGCTGGTGGGGCTCGGCGGTCAACCCGGAGTCGAAGTTCCTCCTGCTCGCCCATGCCTTCGAGACGTGCGGCTTCGGACGCGTGAAGCTGCAGACCGACGTCATCAACGCCCGGTCCCGGGCCGCCATCCTCAAGCTCGGTGCCAGCTTCGAGGGCGTCACCCGACGTGACATCCGTCGTGCCGACGGCACCTGGCGCGACTCGGCGGTCTACTCGATCATCATCGACGAGTGGCCGGCGATCCGGGCCGCCCTCCGCGCCCGCCTGTCGTGAGGTTCAGCGCAGTCCCGCGTGTGAGCTCCACAGGGCCCCGGCACGATCGGCCGCCTCCGCGACGAGGGCCGAGAGCTCCGGCTTGTCAGGCACCCTGGACGAGACGTAGTTGCCGCGCCCGCCCGCGACCGGCCGCCCGTAGGCCTTCGCGGCGAGGTGACCGTCGGGCAGCAGCCGCACGTTGAGGGTGGTGAGGACGAACTCCTGGTCGCGCCGCGTGTCGGTCCAGCGGAGCTCCTCCGGGATGGTGACGTTGATCGCGAGCGCGCTGACCTCGACCGATGTGTCCCCAGCTCATGGACGCATGCTGTCACTGGGTCGCCCCGACGAGCCAATAGGCTGGCCGCCGTGAAGGTCCTCGTCCTCGGTTCCGGCGCCCGTGAGCACGCACTCGTCAAGGCCATCGCAGCCGACCCCGAGGTCGATGCGGTCATCGCGGCGCCGGGCAACCCGGGCATCGACGCGACCGCGCTCTGCGTCCCCCTGGACATCCTCGACGGCGAGGCCGTCGCCTCGCTCGCACGCGAGCACGAAGTTGACCTCGTGGTCGTCGGACCGGAAGCGCCGCTCGTGGCGGGAGTTGCTGACGTATGCCGCTCAGCCGGCTTCCCGGTCTTCGGACCTTCCGCTGGTGCTGCGTTGCTCGAGGGCAGCAAGTCGTTCGCCAAGGAGATCATGGCCGCCGCGGAGGTGCCCACGGCCCTCGCGCACATCTGCACCACGATCGAGGAGGTCGGGTCCGCGCTCGACGCCTTCGGGCCGCCGTACGTCGTCAAGGACGACGGCCTGGCGGCAGGCAAAGGTGTCGTCGTCACCGACTCCCGGGAGGCGGCCCTGCAGCACGGCGAGCGGTCCTCGCCAAGGCCGGTGGTCGGGTTGTCGTAGAGGAGTACCTCGACGGACCTGAGCTGTCGGTGTTCTGCATCTCCGACGGGACGCACGTCGTGGCGCTGGAGCCGGCCCAGGACTTCAAGCGCGTCGGTGACGGCGACCTGGGGCCGAACACCGGCGGCATGGGCGCCTACTCGCCTCTCGACTGGGCTCCACGCCGGTCTGGCGGAGGACGTCGTCGCACGCGTCGCCCAGCCGACGATCGACGAGATGCGCCGGCGCGGGACGCCCTTCGTCGGCGCGCTCTACGTCGGGCTGGCCCTGACCAAGCGGGGCCCGCGGTGATCGAGTTCAACGTCCGCTTCGGCGATCCCGACGGCCACGCCAGCTTCGTCCGGCTCGAGTCGCCGTTCGCGCAGCTGCTCTTCGCTGCTGCCACGGGCGAGCTCGAGGAGCTCGGTCGGCTGCGCTGGGCGGACGACTACGTCGTCGTCGTCGTGATCGCCTCGGAAGGATACCCAGCGGCGCCACGCACGGGTGACCCGATCACCGGGCTCGACGCCGCAGGCGAGGTACCCGGCGTGGTGGTGCTCCACGCTGGCACAAAGCGCGACGACTACCGGCGCGCTCGTCTCCGCCGGAGGACGCGTCCTCGACGTCGTCGCGGTGGGCAGCGACCTCGGGAAGGCAAGGTCAGCGGCATACGACGCCGTCTCGGTGGTGGAGCTCGCCGGCTCTCACCATCGCACTGACATCGCGCGCCGGGCGGAGCTGGGCGAGATCACGGTCTGACCGCCGCTGACGCGGTGGGAGGATGTCGGCGTGACGACGAGCGACGCGCCTGGACGCGCCCTGGACCTCCCGGCTACCGGCACGTCTACTCCGGCAAGGTCCGTGACCTCTACGCGCCGCTCGATGCGGCCACGGGCGACGTCGGCCGACCAGCTCCTCCTCGTCGCCTCCGACCGGCATCTCGCGCCTACGACTGTGCTGACGCCCGAGATCCCGGACAAGGGCGGGTGCTGACGCAGCTGTCGCTGTGGTGGTTCGACCAGCTCGCCGACCTCGTCCCCAACCACGTCATCTCCGACCGACGTGCCCGCCGCCGTGCGCCGGCCGGGCCGTGCTCGTGCAAGCGGCTCGACGATGCTCCCGGTCGAATGCATCGCCCGCGGCCTACCTCACCGGCGGCGGGCTCGAGGAGTACAAGCGCCACGGGCACGGTCTCCGGCGTCGCGCTGCCGGCCGGCCTGGTCGACGGCTCGACGGCTGCCGGAGCCGATCTTCACGCCGACCACGAAGGCGCCCGTGGGCGAGCACGACGAGACCATGACGTACGAGGACGTCGTGGCCGAGCTCGGTGCCGAGTCGCGGCGGAGGTGTCGCGGCCTGACCCTGGCGATCCTCGCGCGGGGCAACGAGATCGCCGCCGCGGCGCGGCATCCTCCTCGCCGACACCAAGGTCGAGTTCGGCCTCCGACGGACGGCGGCTCGTCCTCGCCGACGAGGTGCTGACCCCGGACTCGTCGCGGTTCTGGCCGGCCGACCAGTGGGAGCCCGGTCACCCGCAGCCGTCCTACGACAAGCAGTTCGTCCGCGACTGGCTGACCTCGCCGGAGTCGGGCTGGGACCGCAGCCGGCGAGGCCCCGCCGAGCTGCCCGAGCACGTCGTCGAGCAGACCCGGGCCAGTACGTGGAGGCCTACGAGCGACTCACCGGCGAACCCTTCTGAGGGAGTCGCCTGCACCCCTCCGACAATCGGGCCCGAGTCCGATGGTTGGTGGCCCGCCGCCCGAAACGGCACCGACCATCGGTCCACGGCCCGATTGTCGGAGGCGAGGCCGGTCACCGGTGAGCCCAGGCCGATCAGAAGGGCTCGGCGGACGTCGCCGGTCCGGCCGGGGAAGTGCAGCCGCCACTCGTCAGCCAGTCGCGGCACCGCCATCCCCTTGGCGCGCATGGCCGAGGTGATCCGCTGCAGCGTCTGCCCGGGAGTGTTGTAGATGTCCTTCGACCTGACGATGACGATGCACCAGTTATCGCCGTCCATCTCATTCGCGACGGTCGATGTCCGCCGTCCCACTGCACGATCCGACTCGGCGTGCTGCCGACCGTCGTACTCGATGACGAGCCGGAACTGGTCAATCCTCGAATGGTCGAAACCGGTATCGCAACGGAGCCATGTCAAAGGCCCCGACTGCACCTTGTGGTTGATCGCGGGTTCCGGCAGGCCGGCCAGGACGATGAGCATGACGGACGGCGGGCTCCATCGGTGAGTCTAAGTCACGCCGGACGAGGCTCGCGGCCCGACGCAGCAGCCGCCTGTCCGCGACCCCCAAAGGACTTCGCCGCCGGCGACGAGCTCCTCGGGTGTGACGCGCCCCCAGGCCCTTGACGAGCGAGTCACCCAGCACCACGAGGTCGACGAGGCCGAGTTCGCCCCCGAGGTCGAGGAAGGTCTGCCTCGGCGTCGTCAGCCGGAGTCCGTTGAGCCTGCTGCACTCCTGGCCGCCGACCTTCACCCGGTGCGAACGGACTCCGAGAACCTTGCGTCTCAACCCGTCGATGGACAGATGGACGTGCCCATCGTCCGGGACGACGCCTCCCCAGATACGTGCCGCGGTGTGGTGGGATGCGGCAGCGTTGTCAGCGCACAGGAGCAACGCCCCAAAGGCCTTCATCCACTCGGTGATCGAGGTGTTCACGGTGGACGTACACGCCGTGAAACAGCTTCCGGTACCTCCGGTTCCTGAGCTCCCACTCCTTGACCCCGGGGGGCGGGTCGAGAGCGCTTCACGCGTCCCGTGGACTCGTCGCGTTTCCTGGTGACCGTCACGCGGAACGGCATGGTCGGGGGCTGCGGCAGCGGACGCGATGGCATGGGATGAACGATGGCGAAATCCGTGTGCCCGGTGCAGCAGTCATCCACAGCCTCGCAAGCGCCCGGACAGTCCTCCGAGCGATGGGACCGTCGCCCAACTGTCCGTGCGAAACCGCGGCATGCGGCGCGGACGATCGGACCGGGCGCGACTGTCGGTGTCACTTCGCGGCATGCGACGCCGACGCTGGGACCGTGGTCCGATTGTCGGAATGGCGATCGGCCAGGACGTCCACCGCCGCGCCCGCGATCGCGGTCGGAACTCATCGCCGCCGGTGCCTCAGCAACACACCAGCAGCCAAGCAGACCGGTGCGTCACACGATGCGGGACACTCCGGGCAGCTCCGTGAGGAGCCAGTCGAGCCAGAACGAGATGGCCACCCCGAGCGCCGAGACCGTGAGATACGTTGAAGACCCAGGCCTCGAGCCCCGTCCAGGCCATGGTCGTGTGGGCGACGATGACCCCGGCGACGAGCACGAGTCTGAGGTTGTCGGCCTACGCCCGGCGCGGTTGGGTGACCGCTTCACGTCGTCGGCCACGGTGCGTCACGCACCCCGACAAGAGGCAAAGTTCCCATGCCGTATGCCGCTGGGCTCGGTCCCCGGCCCACCCCACCTCTCCATGTGGTGGGGTCGCACTACGTCTGGGCGGCGAGGAGCCGGCGCAGGGAGCGTGCATCGCCCAGGCCGACTTCCGTGGCCACCGCCCCTTGGCTCCAGCCCGAGGCGAGCAGGATGCGGGCCCGCTCGACCCGTAAGGCGGTTTGGTAGCGGTGTGGCGTGACCCCCGTCGACGCGACGAAGGCTCGGGTCAGGGTCCGCTCGCTCACGGCGAGGCGTCGCGCCAGGCCCGCAAGGCTCAGCTGGGCGCCGAACTCGGCATCGAGCACGTCCTGGGCGCGGTGCACGAGGTCGCTCATGTGGTCGCGGTGCTGCAGCATGACGCTCTGCTGCGGCGCCGTCCCGTTCCGGCGCATGGGCACGACGAGTCCGCGAGCCACTCGGCAGCGAGGGCGGGCCCGTGATCACGGGCGATGAGGTACAGGGCCAGGTCGATCCCGCTCGAGATCCCAGCAGACGTGTGCACCGGACCATCCGAGACGTAGAGCACGTCGGGCACCACCGTCACGGTGGGCTGCCAGCGAGCGAGACTCGCCTGCAGGGCGTGGTGGGTCGTGGCGCGTCGGCCGTCGAGCACGCCGACGGCTGTTCGAGGGCGAACGCCCCGGCGCAGACGCTCGCGACCTTGCCGCCACCCCGGTGGTGCTCGCCCACGGCCTCGCCCAAGTGCGTCGCGAGCTTGCTCCGGACCGGTTGTCCTTCGTCGCTGCCATCACCACGCTGGCCGACGAACCAGCCCGGCACGACGACGAGGTCCCGCTTCGTCAGGAGCGGCCACTCGGTCCCTGCAGTGACGCCGAGACCCTGCCGCGACTGGGTCGTCGCCTCATCCCCGACGAAGACGAGGTCGTAGCCCGCGCCGAGCTCGGCCGCCATGGAGAACGCTTGGGCCGGCCCGGCGACGTCGAGCAGGTGCACGTCGGCCGGCAACGCGATCACGACCCTGCGAGGACCTGGCACCACGTCAGGATGCCAGCACCTCGGCGACGGTGACGACCGACGCGAAACGCCCGTGAAGTGCAGCCGCAGTCCGCTCGATGACCTCATCCGCCGGGATCACCCGCGACCCATCGGCAGTCCGAAGCGGGTGCGTCGCCGTCGCATCGACGACGAACCGGACGCCATGACCGAGGTCGCTCGCGAGCCGGGCCGTCGTCTCGACGCACTGCTCCGTCCGAATGCCGGCGACGTCGACCCCACCGACACCCCACTGGGTGAGCAGCTGCCCGAGATTCGTCGTCGTGAAGGCGTTGTGGCTCGTCTTGTGCAGCACCGGCTCCCCGTCCGCGGGCTCGAGGCCGGGCAGGAGCCGGACGTGCCCGCTCGCCGGGTCGAAGGGAGTGTCGCTGCCGGGCTCGGAGTGCAGGACCCAGACGACCTTGTGGCCCGCGGCCCGGGCATGCTCGACGAGCGGCACGATGCGTTCGGCGATGTCGGGCGCGGAGACCTGCGCCCAGCTGGGCAGCTCGCGGAAGGACTGCTGGACGTCGATGACGACGAGTGCTCGGTTCATGACCCCAAGTCTCGCCCCCGATCTGCCTGCGTACGAGGCCCCTGCCGGTCACCCAGCGGACGGATCCGGTCACGAGCGCGCGGAAGCGAGCTCAGCGGCATACGGCACCCTGCCCGGAGGGCCAGAGAGCGTGTGCGAGCCTAAGCGCATGACCCAGCCGGCCACACCCTCCCACGAGTTCGAGCGCCTCAAGGTGCGTCAGAAGATCACGTTCATGGTCAACCGCTACGAGGTGATTCGCACCGACGAGGCCGGCACCGACCTCGGCCTGCTGTGCTTCGCCGAGCAGAAGCGGATGGCGATGAAGGAGCAGGTCACCTTCTTCACGGACGCGGCCAAGACGCATCCGCTCTTTGGCTTCAAGGCACGCAAGGTCATCGACCTCGGTTCCGGCTACGACATCGTCGATGGCGTGGGTCAGCCCATCGGCTGGTTCCGCAAGGACTTCACCGCCTCGCTCGGGAGGTCGACCTGGCACCTGGGCACAGCGGACGGCTTCGAGTCCGTCGGACAGGAGCGCAACGCCAAGGTCGCGGTGCTGCGCCGCGTCTGGGACATCATCCCGGTCGCCGGCGACCTGCCGGTCCCGTGGCTGTTCCACTTCGACTTCCGCGCGGGTGACGGAGCGATCGTCATGAGCTCGACGAAGAGGGTCGGCATCAAGGACACGTACTTCATCGACCTGCCCGCCCAGGCGAACGGCTGGCGGCTCGACTGGCGGGTGGCCGCGGCGATGGGCGTCGCCCTGGACGCCCTCCAGTCCCGCTGACTCGCAACGGGCCGAAACCAATTCGATCCACTTCGTCCCACTGGAGGTCGATCTCTCGTAAGGTCTCGCGGAGAACATGCCGGTCGGGAAGACCTGTAGACCGCAATACCAAACCAGGAGAGAGTCTCACATGACGGATCGGATCAGCCGCGTCGTCGCCGTCGGGGCAGCGGCGCTGCTGGGCGCCACGGCGCTCGCCGCGGGCCCCGCCCAGGCGAAGAACGACAACGACAAGCCCAACCCGAGTGCGAACATGTCGGTGCAGCTGCTGTCGTTCAACGACTACCACGGCCACCTCGAAGCCAAGAACAACGAGACCGGCCCCTTGGACGGCAAGGACGTCGGCGGCGCTGAGTTCCTGTCGGCCAAGCTCAGCGAGCTGCGCTCCGGCCACCCGAACACCCTGACCGTCGCCGCCGGTGACCTCATCGGCGGGTCGACCTTCCTGTCCGGCATGTTCCACGACGAGCCGGCGGTCGAGACCCTCAACGCGATGGGCCTCGACGTGTCGAGCGTCGGCAACCACGAGTTCGACGAGGGCACGGCAGAGCTGCTGCGCATGCAGAACGGCGGCTGTCACCCCACCGATGGCTGCTACTTCCCGGACGAGCCCTACTCCGGCGCCGACTTCCAGTGGCTGGCCGCCAACGTCGTCCGCAAGGACAACGGGCAGACGCTTCTGCCGGCCACGTCCGTCAAGAAGGTCAACGGCGTCGACATCGGCTTCATCGGCATGACGCTCGAGGCGACCCCGACGCTGGTCAGCCCGGCCGGCGTCTCGTCGGTCGAGTTCAAGGACGAGGTCGAGACGGCCAACGCCCAGGCTGCGCTCCTGCGCAAGCGCGGCGTGGAGGCGATCGTCGTGCTCCTGCACGAGGGTGGCTACCAGGCGACGCCGTTCGGCATCAACACGTGCAACGGCATCTCGGCGCCCATCGCGCAGATCGCCGCGCAGCTCGACCCGGCGATCGACGCCGTCGTCACCGGGCACACCCACCAGCCGTACATCTGCCAGCTGCCCGACCCGTCGGGCGCCAACCGGCTCGTGACGAGCGCCGCCGACTATGGCCGCGTCGTCACCGAGACCGAGCTCGTCATCAACCGCCGCACCAAGGACGTCGTCCGGGACCGGAGCACGGCGACCAACCACCTCGTCGAGCGCGCCGCATTGACAGCCGACGCGCAGCAGACCGCGATCCTCGACAAGTGGCGCGCGCTGTCCGGCCCGATCGCGGGCGAGGTCGTCGGCACGGTGGCCGAAGACATCCTCGGTGACTCCTCTGGCAACCGCGGGATTGAGACGCCGATGGGCGACCTCGTCGCCGACGCCATCCTCTGGGGCACCCAGGAGACCGACTCCCAGATCGCCTTCATGAACGTCGGCGGCGTCCGTGGCTCGTTCCGCTACGACGCCGTAACCAACGGTGAGCAGCCGGGCGAGATCACCTACGAGGAGGCCTACCTCGTCGCTCCCTTCGGCAACGTCCTCGTGACGCTCGACCTCACCGGGGCGCAGATCCAGACGATCCTCGAGCAGCAGTACCAGCCGGTGGCTGCGCGTGGCTCGCGCCCGATGCTCGCGCTCGGCGTCTCCGAGGGCTTCACCTACGAGTGGGACGCCTCGCAGCCGCAGGGAAGCCGGGTCGTTCGCGGCTCGATGGCCCTGAACGGGGTGCCGATCGACCTCAACCAGACCTACCGGGTCGCGACGCTGAACTTCCTCGCGGACGGCGGTGACCTGTTCACCGGCTTCACCGCGGGGACGAACCGCATCGGCGGGCCGGAGGACCTGGCCAACCTGGTCGAGTTCATGAAGACGCACCCGGGGCTCACGGCTCCGGACAGCCGCATCGCTGGCCTGTAAGCACGCTGCATGACCGCCTCGTGAGGGCCGCTCCCAGCCGGGAGTGGCCCTCACGCTGTCGCACGAGCAAGGACATCCCTGCGCGACGGGTAATCTTGACGCGGCACTCCGCCTTGCCAGCCCGCCTCGCACCACCGGGAGACCGCACGCCATGGCCTCGTCGCACGACCTCGTGCTGACCACCGTCCCGGGCGGTAACGCCCTCTCTCCGTTCCGCGCCGCGGCGCTGCTCGCGCGCCTCCAGGCAGCCGTGCCATCGGTGACCGGGCTCTCGGCCCGGTACGTCCACCAGGTTGCGAGCCATGGGCCCTTGGACGGGGCGACCCTAGCGACGGTGACGCGCCTGCTCACCTACGGTCCGGAGCCCGGGCCCGAGCCCGCGGGCCGCACCTGGCGACCGTCGTCGTCGCGCCCCGCGCTCGGGCACGCTCTCGCCGTGGGCGTCCAAGGCGACCGACATCGCGCACAACTGCGGCGTCGACGTGCGCCGGGTCGAGCGGGTCACCGAGTACCGCCTCGCGTCGTCGATCGCAGCTCTCCGAGTCGGACTGGGCTGCGGCGGCCGACCTGCTCCACGACCGGATGACCGAGTCGGCGCTGCCCTCGGTCGAGGCTGCCAGCGCTCTGTTCGACGAGCGCCACGCCGGAGCCGATGGAGCACGTCGACGTGCTCGGCCGCGGCCGCGCCGCCATCGAGGAGGCCGACACCGAACTACGGCCTGGCCCTCGCCGAGCGACGAGATCGACTACCTCGTCGACGCGTTCACCGGGCTGCGGCGCAACCCGACCGACGTCGAGCTGATGATGTTCGCCCAGGCCAACAGCGAGCACTGCCGCCACAAGATCTTCAACGCCGACTTCGTCGTCGACGGCGAGCTGCAAGTCGCGGTCCCTGTTCGGGATGATCCGGCACACCGAGGAGGTCGCAGGACAGGGCACGGTCGTCGCCTACAAGGACAACGCCTCCGTCATGGACGGTGGGCAGGTCAAGCGCTGGCTGCCCGAGGGGCCTGGCGACGGCCCGAGCCGCTACGCCGCGCGGCGCCGGCGAGGTCCACGTGCTGATGAAGGTCGAGACGCACAACCACCCGACGGCGATCTCGCCGTTCCCGGGTGCCGCGACCGGCGCCGGTGGCGAGATCCGCGACGAGGGCGCGACCGGCCGCGGCTCGCCAGCCGAAGGCGGGCCTGACCGGCTTCGCCGTGTCGAACCTCCACCTGCCCGGCACCGACGAGCCGTGGGAGCAGGAGCGTCTACGGCGCCCCGGACCACATCGCCAGCCCGCTGGAGATCATGGTCGAGGGGCCGATCGGCGGCGCCGCCTTCAACAACGAGTTCGGCCGGCCGAGGCTCGGCGGCTTCTTCCGCGTCTACGAGCAGACCGTCGACGGCGTGCGCCGCGGCTACCACAAGCCGATCATGATCGCCGGCGGCCTCGGCACGATCGGCGCCGACCAGACCGAGAAGATCGTCTTCCCGGCCGGCACGCTGCTGGTCCAGCTCGGCGGCCCGGGCATGCGGATCGGCATGGGCGGCGGCGCGGCGTCGCTCGATGGCCGCGGGCGCCAACGCGGCCGAGCTCGACTTCGACTCGGTGCAGCGCGGCAACCCCGAGATCGAGCGCCGCGCGCAGGAGGTCATCAACCACTGCTGGAGCCTCGGGGCGGACAACCCGATCCTGGCGATCCACGACGTCGGCGCCGGCGGCCTGTCCAACGCGTTCCCCGAGCTGGTCGACGGCGCCGGGCTCGGCGCGCGCTTCGACCTGTCGGCGGTGCCGCTCGAGGAGTCCGGCCTCGCGCCCAAGGAGATCTGGTGCAACGAGAGCCAGGAGCGCTACGTCGCTGGCCATCGCGCCGGAGTCGCTGGCGCGGTTCGCGGCGCTCTGCGAGCGCGAGCGCTGCCCGTATGCGGTCGTCGGCGTCGCCACGCGACGACGCGCCAGCTCGTGCTCGCCGCCTCGGGCCGAGGACCAGCGCCGGCGACGACCGGCCGATCGACATGCCGATGGACGTGCTGCTCGGCAAGCCGCCGCAGATGACGCGCGACGTCACCCGCCGTGACGCGAGTCGGGGCCGAGCTCGACCTCGACCGGCGCTGGACCTGCGCTCAGCGGCATACGACGTGCTGCGCCACCCGACGGTCGCGTCCAAGCGCTTCCTCGTCACGATCGGCGACCGCACCGTCGGTGGCCTCACCCACCGCGACCAGATGGTCGGGCCCTGGCAGGTGCCCGTGGCCGACTCGCCGTGACGCTGGCCGACCACGTCGGCTTCGCGGGCGAGGCGATGGCCATGGGCGAGCGCATGCCGCTCGCCGTCGGTCGACGCGCCGGCATCCGGCCGGATGGCGGTCGGCGAGGCGATGACCAACCTGCTGGCCGCGCCGGTCGAGCTCGCTCAGCGGCGTGAAGCTGTCGTGCAACTGGATGGCGGCCTGCGGCGAGCCCGGCGAGGATGCGGCGCTCTACGACACCGTCCACGCCGTCGGCGATGGAGCTGTGCCCGCGCTCGGGATCTCGGTGCCGGTCGGCAAGGACTCGCTGTCGATGCGCACCCGCTGGACCGACCCGGCGACCGGCGAGGACAAGCAGGTCACGTCGCCGGTGTCGCTCGTCGTCACGGCCTTCGCGTCGCTGCCCGACGTGCGTGGCACGTGGACGCCGCAGCTGCGTGCCGGACTCCGCGCTCGTGCTCGTCGACCTGGGCGCCGGGCGCGACCGGCTCGGCGGGTCGATGCTGGCCCAGGTGTCGGGTGCGTTCGGCGGCGAGGTGCCCGACCTCGACGATCCGCGGTCGGCTCGTGTCGCTCGCCGTCTGCCCTGGCCGAGCTGCGTGGTCGCGGAATCCACGTGGCCTACCACGACCGCTCCGACGGTGGCCTGTGGGCAGCGGCCTGCGAGATGGCCTTTGCCGGTGCGTCGGGTGTCGATCTCGACGTTCCCTCTGTCGCAGGCCTGTTCACCGAGGAGCTCGGTGTCGTGCTGGGTGTGGACCGACGGGCGAGCTCGCGGCTGTCCGGGAGGTCTTCGCGGGGCACGGCCTGGGTGAGCTGGTGTCCGTCGTCGGCCGCACGAATCCCGAGCGACGCGTGCGCGTGGCAGTGGGCGGCGAGGCGGCGCTGGACGAGTCCGTGCGCGACCTCGCGCAGGCCTGGGACGAGGTGTCGTGGCGGATCGCGGCGCTGCGCGACAACCCGGCCTGCGCGGACGAGGAGCACGCAGCGCGTTCGGCGCCGATGACGACCCTGGCCTGGTCGTGGCACCGACCTTCGACCCGACCGACGACGTCGCGGCGCCCTACCTGGCGCTCGGGGCTCGGCCGAAGGTCGCCATCCTGCGCGAGCAGGGGGTCAACAGCCACGTCGAGACGGCGTTCGCCTTCGACCGGGCCGGCTTCGACACCTACGACGTGCACATGACCGACCTGCAGGCCGGGCGCTTCGACCTGGCGGACGTGGTCGGGCTCGTGGCCTGCGGTGGCTTCTCCTACGGCGACACGCTCGGGGCGGGCGAGGGGTGGGCCCGCTCGGTGCTCTTCAACGAGCGGCTGACCGAGCAGTTCCGCGGCCTTCTTCCACCGCGACGACACCTTCGGGCTGGGCATCTGCAACGGCTGCCAGATGTTCGCGGCGCTCGGCGACCTCATTCCCGGCGCCGAGGCCTGGCCGCGCTTCACCCGCAACCGCTCGGAGCAGTACGAGGCCCGCCTGACGCTCGTCGAGGTGCTCGAGTCGCCCTCGATCTTCATCGCGCGGGATGGCGGGCAGCCGGGTGCCGATCGCGGTCGCCCACGGCGAGGGCTTCGCCAACTTCTCCGCACGCGGCGACGCCGGGGCGGTGCAGCGGGCCATGCGGTTCGTCGACCACCACGGGCGTGCCGGCGGTGACGTATCCGTTCAACCCCAACGGCTCGCCCGACGGGCTCACCGCCGTGACGACCCCCGACGGCCGGTTCACCGCGATGATGCCGCACCCGGAGCGGGTCTCCCGCAACGTCCAGATGTCGTGGACCTCGGGGCGGGTCGAGGACGAGAGCCCCTGGCTGCGGATGTTCCGCAACGCGCGCGTCTGGGTGGGCTGACTTTCTCTCTGCCGTATGCCGCTGAGCCCCCTCCTCGTCGAGTGTGCACTCCGCGCCCGGCCAGCTCCCCGTCGAGTGTGCACTCCGCGCCGGCGACCCCCTCTTGGTCGAGTGTGCACTTTGCGCCGAGCCAGCCGACGCAGGGGACCCAAGGGACTTTGCGAGTCCACTGAAAGTCCAGCCCACGTCCATGTCGTGTCCGAGCATCGTGCCTCGCTGGCGGCGACCGTTGTCTCATGCACCTCACCCAGGCACTTCCGGATCCGCACGTCGGCCCCGAACTCGCAGGCGGGTATCGCGTCCATCGGCGCGATGTCAGGGCGGGAGCCATCGCGATGCTCCCGCTGGTGGTGGGCTATGTTCCCTTCGGTCTGCTCGTGGGCGTGGCGGTGTCGCGCAGCGCGAACTGGCTCGCCGCGTGGACGGGCACGATGACCATCTACGGCGGAAGCGCCCAGCTGACCCTGCTCGAGCTGCTCACCGGTGGTGCCGCCGTCTGGACGGCGGCTGCGGCAGCGGTCCTGGTCAACACCCGGCTCCTCGTCTACAGCCTGGCGCTCATGCCGCTCTTCGCGTCGGCTCGGCTTCCGGTGCGCCTCGCGGCCGCCGCCTTCGTCATCGAGCCGACCTGGGTGGTCGCTGTCCAGCGGGCCGAGTCGCCGGGAACGGACGCGCAGCGGCGGTGGCACTTCGTCGGTGCCACAGTCGTTCTGACCTCCGGCTGGCTCCTCGCCGTGACCGCTGGACTGGCCCTCGGTCGCCTGAGCACGCCCGTCTTATCGGTCATTGCGCCGCTCTGCCTCATTGCGGTGGTCGTGCCGCACCTTCGGTTGCCCGGCGGGGTCGGGGCAGTTCTCGCCGCCGTGGCATTCACGCTGCTCGGTGTCGCAATGTCCCTGCCGTCGGGCGTGATCCCACTCGTAGCCATGGCAGCCGCCGCGGCGGCGGGGCTCGGCGCCTCGGGCGGAGTTCCGACGAGCGGAGCACGCCGATGAGCGTCTGGGTCGCTGTCGTCGTTGCCGGGCTCGGCAGCTACAGCCTGCGGGTCCTTCCCTTCCTCGCAGGCGCTCGGGTGCACCTGTCGGAGCGCGCTCAGTCGGGCTTGCGGCACGCCGGAATGGGCGCCATCACGGCGCTGCTCGTCCTGGCAGTGGTGGGAGTGCTCCGACCAGGATCGGGATTGCACGTGGTGCCGGTCCTTGTCGCCATCATCGCGGCGACAGTCTCCGCACTGCTGAGGCGCTCGATGCTGATGACGGTGTTCATCGGCGCAGCCGTCTTCACAGTTGCGTCCCTCTCGGCGGGGCTGCTCGGAGGCTGACCCCCGGCGCGGGGACTTGTCGCGGCCGGACTGAACTTCGACAATCGAGCCATGTTCATCAGCGGTGTAGCTGAAGATGATGCGCGCGGCGAGGTCGCCGAGTACTACGAATCCCAGCGCGCGATGTGGGGGTTCCTGCCGAACTATGCGGCCACGTTCTCCCATCGCCCCGAGGTGGCCCGGGCGTGGCAGGACCTCAACCTCGCGATCCGCGGTGGCATGGACCGGCGGCGCTACGAGATCGCCACCATCGCGGTCGCCCGGGCCCGGCGGTCGACGTACTGCACCGTGGCGCACTCGATGTTTCTGCGCGACGTCTGTGGCGACGAGGCGGCGATGCTGTCGGCCAACGCCCTGGCGGATAGTGGAGCGCTGGACGAGGTGGACCGGGCCGTCTACGACTTCGCGACCGCGGTCGCCACGGACGCGGCCGGCATTGAACAGGCCGACGTCGACCGGCTGCGGGCCGTCGGGCTGTCGGACGCGGACATCGCCGACATCGTCCTGGCGGCCTCGGCCCGGTGTTTCTTCACCGCGGTCCTCGACGCCTCGGGAGCGCGGCTCGACGCCGAGACCGCCGCGAAGTTCCCGCCGGACCAGCTCGCCGCGATGCTCGTCGGCCGCCCCGTCGCGGAGTCCTGACGCCCGTCGGCGGTTGCCCGTCGCCGACAATCCGACCCCGGTCCACTTGTCGGCGTCCTTCGTCGGGGGAACCGGCCAACAACCGCGCCCCGGCGCAATTGTCGGAGGTCGGGCTGGGGCGGGCGCGGAGTGCACACTCGACGAAGAGGGCGGGAGGGCCGGACCGAGCGGATCGGCGGGGGCGAGGTCAGCGGCATACGGCCTTCTTGTTGGAAAGGGGGTTGACGCGGCGGGTTAGCGTGAAGGTGTGACTCAACCACCGCCGATCACCACCCTCGGCGCAGCTCCGCGGCGTCCGGCCACGAGCAGAAGCACCTGCGCCAGGAGATGCGCGACAACCTGCTCGCCGCGCTGCGCGACGGGCGCGACCCGTGGCCGGGCCTGCACGGCTTCGACGACACCGTCATCCCGCAGCTCGAGCGGGCCCTGCATCGCCGGGCACGACGTCGTGCTGCTCGGCGAGCGCGGCCAGGGCAAGACCCGGCTGCTGCGCACCCTGGTCGGCCTGCTCGACGAGTGGACGCCGGTCATCGCGGGCGCCGAGCTCGGCGAGCACCCCTACGAGCCGATCACGCCGGCGTCGCGGCGCCGCGCCGCCGAGCTCGGCGACGAGCTGCCGGTCGCGTGGCGGCACCGCGACGAGCGGTACGCCGAGAAGCTGGCCACCCCCGACACCTCGCGTCGCCGACCTGATCGGCGACGTCGACCCGATGAAGGTGGCCGAGGGCCGCTCGCCTCGGCGACCCGGAGACCATCCACTTCGGGCTGATCCCGCGCAGCCACCGCGGCATCGTCGCGATCAACGAGCTGCCCGACCTCGCCGAGCGGATCCAGGTCGCGATGCTCAACGTGATGGAGGAGCGCGACATCCAGATCCGCGGCTACGTGCTGCGGCTGCCGCTCGACGTGCTCGTCGTCGCCAGCGCCAACCCCGAGGACTACACCAACCGCGGCCGGATCATCACGCCCGCTCAAGGACCGCTTCGGCGCCGAGATCCGCACCCACTACCCGACCGAGCTCGACGACGAGGTCGCGGTGATCCGGCAGGAGGCGCACCTCGTCGCCGACGTGCCGCGACCACCTCGTCGAGATCCTGGCCCGCTTCACCCGCAGCCTGCGCGAGTCGCAGCGCGGTCGACCAGCGCTCGGGCGTCTCGGCCCGGTTCGCCATCGCCGGCGCCGAGACGATCGCCGCGGCGGCGCTGCACCGCGCGACCGTCGCAGGGCGAGGACGAGGCCGTCGCCCGGGTCGTCGACCTCGAGACCGCGGTCGACGTGCTCGGCGGCAAGATCGAGTTCGAGACCGGCGAGGAGGGCCGCGAGCGCGAGATCCTCGACCCACCTGCTGCGCACCGCGACCGCCGAGACCGTCCGCGCAGCACTTCCGCGGCATCGACTTCGCGCTGCTCGTCGACGCGATCGAGGACGGCGCGATGGTGACCACCGGCGAGCAGGTCACCGCCCGCGACTTCCTCACCGGGCTGCCGGTGCTCGGCGAGTCCGAGCTCTACGACGAGGTCTGCGACCGGCTCGACGCCACCAACGACGGCGAGCGGGCCGGCGCCATCGAGCTCGCCCTCGAGGGGCTCTACCTCGCCCGCAAGATCAGCAAGGAGTCCGGCGGCGGGGAGACCGTCTACGGCTGAGCACGATCGACGCGGCGCACGGCTCCCGCTACGGCCGGTACGCCGGCGGGCCGGACCCGCTCGCGCCGCCGGTCGACCTCGCCGAGGCGCTCGACGCGATCGGCGAGGACGTCATGGCCGGCTACTCGCCCGAGCGGGCGATGCGGGAGTTCCTGCGCCGCGGCGGCCGGGACCAGCAGGGGCCTCGACGACCTCGCCCGCCGGGTCGCCGAGCGGCGCCGCGAGCTGCTCCAGCGGCACAACCTCGACGGCACGCTGCAGGAGGTCCGCGAGCTGCTCGACCACGCCGTGCTCGAGCGAGCGCAAGCAGCTGGCCCGCGACGTCGACATGGACGACGGCGACCGCGCGTTCGCGCGAGATGCAGCTGGACAACCTGCCCGCCGTCGACCGCGGCCGCGGTCAGCGAGCTGTCGCGACTACGACTGGCAGAGCCGCGAGGCGCGCGAGGACTACGAGAAGATCAAGGACCTGCTCGGCCGCGAGATGCTCGACCAGCGCTTCGCCGGCATGAAGCAGGCGCTCGAGAACGCCACCGACGAGGACCGCGCGGCGCATCAACGAGATGCTGCAGCGACCTCAACGAGCTGCTCGACGAAGCACCGCCGCGGCGAGGACACCGACGAGCGACTTCGCACGACTTCATGGACAAGCACGGCGACTTCTTCCCGGAGAACCCGCAGAACGTCGACGAGCTGCTCGACGCGCTCGCCCAGCGCGCCGCGGCCGCCCAGCGGATGCTGCAACTCGATGACGCCAGGAGCAGCGCGACGAGCTGATGCCGCTGTCGCAGCAGGCGTTCGGCTCGCCCGGAGCTCATGCAGTCAGCTCGCCCAGCTCGACGACAACCTGCAGGCGCTGCGCCCCGGCGAGGACTGGGGCGGCTCGGAGCGGTTCGACGGCGAGCAGGGGCTCGGCCTCGGCGACGGCACCGGCGTGCTCCAGGACCTCGCCGACCTCGACGACCTCGCCGAGCAGCTCTCCCAGTCCTACGGCGGCGCCCGGATGGACGACGTCGACCTCGACAAGCTCGCCCGCCAGCTCGGCGACGAGGCCGCCGTCGACGCGCGCACCCTGCAGCAGCTCGAGCAGGCGCTGCGCGACACCGGCTACCTCAAGCGCAGCTCCGACGGCCAGCTCAGGCTCTCGCCCGAAGGCGATGCGCCAGCTCGGCAAGGCGCTGCTGCGCGGACGTCGCCGACCGGATGTCGGGCCGCCAGGGCCAGCGCGACCTGCGGCAGGCCGGCGCGGCCGGGGAGCTGTCCGGCGCCACCCGCGAGTGGGCGTTCGGCGACACCGAGCCGTGGGACGTCACCCGCACGATCACCAACGCCGTCGCGCCGCACCGGTCGGCCGAGGGCGGATCGACCCGCGGACGGGCGTGCGCCTCGACATCGGCGACGTCGAGGTCACCGAGACCGAGGCGCGCACCCAGGCCGCGGTCGCGCTGCTGGTCGACACGTCGTTCTCGATGGCGATGGACGGCCGCTGGGTGCCGATGAAGCGCACCGCGCTCGCGCTGCACACGCTGATCCGCACGCCGGTTCCGCGGCGACGCACCTGCAGCTGATCGGCTTCGGCCGGCACGCCGAGGTGATGGACATCGAGGAGCTCACCGCGCTCGACGCGATGTGGGACAAGGGCACCAACCTGCACCACGCGCTGCTGCTCGCCAACCGGCACTTCCGCAAGCACCCCAACGCCCAGCCGGTGCTGCTGATCGTCACCGACGGCGAGCCGACCTCGCACCTCGAGCCGGACGGCGAGGTCTACTTCGCCTACCCGCCGCACCCGCTGCACCGTCGCGTACGCCGTCCGCGAGCTCGACGACGCCGGCCGGCTCGGCGCGCAGACGACGTTCTTCCGGCTCGGCGAGGACCCGGGCCTGGCCCGGTTCATCGACTCGATGGCCCAGCGGGTCGACGGCCGCGTCGTCGCGCCCGAGCTCGACGACCTCGGCGCCGCGGTCGTCGGCAGCTACCTCGGCGACCGCGGCCCGTCCGACTACGGGGGCTCCGGGACCTTGGGCGCCTACCGGAGCGCCTTCGGCGACTGGTGGGGCGATCGGGGCGGCTGGGTCGGCGACTGACGGTGTGTGGGAGCGTGCCCGCCTCCTGGGGTGGGCACGTTTCCACACAGACCGGCACCCGACGTCAGACGATGCGCCAGCCACGGGCCTCGGGAGCTGGCGGGCTCGGCATCCCTGCGTCGTCGAGCGGCTTGGCACCAGCGATGAGCCGGTCTGCGTCGGGCCCGATCCGCAGGCCGGTGGGCAGGTTCGCTCGCGCAACGTCATGGCGGAGCCGTTCGTCGGGCAGCGCGACGGCGCTGGCGACGACGACGCTGTTGCCGAAGCGCCGCCGTTTGAGCACCTCGTGCGTCGCGATCAGCCCGACGTGTGGCAACGCGGCGCGGATCGTCGCGAGCACCCTTGCCACGTAGCGCATTCCGGGCTCATCGGCGAGGTTCCAGAGAGCCGTGCCCTCAGGCTTGAGCACCCTTGCGATCTCGTGGACGTATGCCGCTGAGCTGAGTTCCGCCGGGATCCGGCCTTGCGCGTAGGCGTCGGTCACGAGCACATCGGCCGAGTCGGTGCCCAACGCGCGGATCCCGGTGAGGCCGTCCAAAGGGCGGACCCGGATCCGGTGGCGGCGGGGGAGCGGGAGCTCGCGGCGGACGAGCTCGGTCAGGCCGGCGTCCGGTTCGAGGACGATCTGCGGAGACCCCGGTCGGGTCGTCTCGATCCACCGGGGCAGGGTCAGGCCAGCACCGCCGACGTGGGTGACGGCGAGAGGCGCCGGCGGTGGTGCGGAGCAGGCGTCGATCGCCAGGGCGAGGTGCTGGACGTACTCGAAGACGAGCAGCGTCGGGTCGTCGAGCTGGACGTGCGACTGCGGTGCGCCGTCGACGTGTACGGTGACGCCGCCGCGCTCGTCCCGTTCCAGGCTGATCCGCTGGGCCACTCAGGGGTCCCGGGGCCGTCGCACGATCCCTGTCACACCGACAGGCTACGGTCGGGGAATGCGATTCGGTCTGGCGATTCTCCCGGAGCACCCGTGGTCGGCGGCCGAGGGGATGTGGCGCGAGGCCGAGGCGATGGGCTTCGACCATGCGTGGACCTTCGACCACATCACGTGGGCCGGGCTGCCCGAGACGCCGTGGTTCGGGGCCGTCCCGACCCTCGCCGCGGCGGCGGCCGTCACGTCCCGGATCAGGCTCGGCACGTTCGTCTCCTCGCCCAACAACCACCATCCCGTGCAGTTCCTGAGGGAGATTCTCGCCCTGGACGACATCTCGTCGGGCCGCTTCCTCCTCGGCATCGGCAGCGGCGGCGACCTCGACTCGCGGATCACGGGCGAGGATCTGGCGCTCAAGGACCGGGTGGCGCGCTTCCACGAGTTCACACATCTGCTCGACCGCCTGCTGAGCGAGGAGCGGGTCTCGGCCGAGGGCCGCTTCTACGGCGCACGCGACGTCGTCACGCTCCCCGGCCCGGTCCGGTCTCCGGAGGGGCCTCGCGCGAGCGCGCCCAATCGGGTCCCCTTCGTCATCGCGGCCAACGGTCCGAAGTCGATCCGGCTCGCCGTCGACAAGGGCGAGGGATGGATGACCTACGGCGGCAACGTCGACACCGACGACCAGTGGTGGGGCCTCGTCACGACCCTCAGCCACGCGGTCGACCAGGCGCTCGACGCGGCAGGACGTGAGCCGCATACGCTCTCTCGCTACCTCAACATCGACTCCGCGCCGACCTTCTCGCTGTCGAGCGTCGCCGCCTTCGAGGACGCCGTGGGCCGCGCGACCGAGCTCGGGTTCACCGACGTCATCACCCACTGGCCCCGGCCCGACGAGCCGTATCGCGGGAGCCGGGAGACGCTCGACGCCGTCGTCTCCGACGTCCTCCCGCGGTGGCGCTGATGCCGCCACGCCGGCGGGTCCCCATCGCGGTCGGTCGAGAAGCCTTGGCCGTATGCCGCTCAGCCGGGTTCGCGGCCGACCGTGACGTCACCGCCACGGCAGTCCGCTACACGCTGGAGGAGCTCGCCGCCGTGGCGCCCGGCCGCACCGTCGAGGTGCGGGTCCCGCCCTATGGTGCGGCGCAGTGCGTAGAGGGGCCGGTCCACCGACGAGGCACGCCGCCCAACGTCATCGAGACCGACGCGGCGACGTGGCTCGCCCTGGCGACTGGGGAGCTCTCGTGGCAGGCGGCCGTGGACTCGGCGCTGGTCCGGGCGAGCGGTCAGCGGGCTCACCTCGAGGGGCTGCTGCCGTTGGTCGCGCTGGACTCCGGCGTCGGGCAAATCGATTGAACGGCGCGGGTGACCTCGGCAGACTGACGACAGTGACCAGCCAGACCCCAGTCGACGCCGTCAGCGGCATGTCCAAAGACGGTGGGCCGCCCCAGCCGATCGTCGTCGCCCAGGGGCTTGACGAAGGTCTACGGAGACAACCGGGCGGTCGACGGCATCGACTTCGCGATCGCGCGCGGGGAGTCCTTCGGCCTGCTCGGCCCCAACGGCGCCGGCAAGTCGACGACGATGCGGATGATCGGCGGCACGCTCCAGCGGACCGGTGGCTCGATGAGCGTCGCCGGCCTTGACCCGGCCGAGCGGGGTCCGGAGGTGCGGGCCCATCTCGGCGTCGTGCCGCAGCAGGACAACCTCGACGAGGAGCTGTCCGTCCGCGACAACCTCATCATGTACGGCCGCTACTTCGGGCTGCCGTACTCCTACCTGCGGGCGAAGGCCGACGAGCTGCTCGAGTTCGCGCAGCTGTCCGACCGTGGCAAGGAGAAGGTCGGCGCACTCTCCGGCGGGATGAAGCGACGCCTCACCATCGCCCGCTCCCTCGTGAACGAGCCGAAGGTGCTGCTCCTCGACGAGCCGACGACGGGCCTCGACCCGCAGGCGCGGCACGTGCTCTGGGACCGGCTCTTCCGGCTCAAGGAGGTCGGTGTCACGCTCGTCGTGACGACCCACTTCATGGACGAGGCCGAGCAGCTGTGCGACCGGCTCGTCGTCATCGACCGCGGCCGGATCATGGCCGAGGGCACGCCGCGCCAGCTGATCCGCGAGCACTCGACGCGGGAGGTGCTCGAGGTCCGCTTCGGGGCCGACCGCAACGCCGCGATGGTCTCGCAGCTCGAGGACATCGGCAGTCGTATCGAGGTGCTCCCGGACCGGGTTCTCATCTATGCCGACGACGGCGAGGCCGCGCTTGAGGCGGTCGCGGCGCGCGGATTGAACCCGATCACCTCGCTGGTTCGCAGATCCTCGCTCGAGGACGTCTTCCTGCGCCTGACCGGTCGGAGTCTCGTTGACTGAGCACACCGCGATCGCGGACCTCGGCCGGCTCGCCGCGTCGGGTCGGGTGCCGCCCCCTGCGGTCCTGGCCCGACGTGCCCGACGCTGGGGCTGGTGGTTCTATGTCGAGGGCTGGCTGCGCGGGTCGAAGGCCTGGGCCGTCTCCCTGCTCGTCTACATGGTCCTCATGCCCCTGTTCTACCTGGCGGCCCTCGGCCTCGGCCTCGGCAACCTCGTCGACAGCGGGGCGGGGTCGGTGGACGGCGTCCCGTACCTGGTGTTCGTCGGTCCCGCCCTGCTCGTCAACACCGTCGTCATGTCGGTGGGGGGCGAGCTGACCTACCCGGTCATGGCCGGCTTCAAGTGGCAGCGCCTGTACTACGGGCCGCACGCCACGCCGCTCACACCCGAGCAGATCGCCGTCGGCCAGCTCGCCGGCGTGCTCCTCCGTTTCGTCGTGCAGGCGGCGATCTTCCTGGGTTTCCTGCTCGCCTTCGATTCGGCACCCAGCGGCTGGGCCTGGCTCAGTGTGCCGGTCGCCGTGCTCACCGCGGCTGCCTTCGGCGCACCCCTGCAAGCCTTTGCCGCGAGCCTCGAGGACGAGGGCTACCAGTTCGCGTTCGTGCAGCGCTTCGTCATCATGCCGATGTTCCTGTTCGCCGGGACCTTCTTCCCGCTCTCGGTGATGCCGGTGTGGCTGCAGTGGATCGGGTGGGTGTCTCCCGTGTGGCACGGCACGCAGCTGGCCCGGCAGGCGACCTACGGAGCGGTCGAGCCGCTGTGGCTCACGGTGACGCACATTGCGGTGCTCGTCGCCATGACCGGGCTGGGTGTGGCCCTCGGGCGACGGATCTACGCGAGGAGGCTGGGACGATGACCACGGAGGCTCGCGACCGCTACGCGGCGCGGCTCGACGGGCTCTACGGGCGCAACGCCAAGGCGGTCATCGAGCGTGGCTTCCGGGTCATGAAGGGCCAGAACTGGGGCGTCATCGTCTCGGGGTTCTTCGAGCCCGTCTTCTACCTGCTCGCCATGGGGTTCGGGCTGGGAGGCCTGGTCGGGACGGTCACGGGACCGAACGGCGAGCCGATCGAGTACGCCGCTTTCATCGCTCCGGCCCTGCTCGCGACGTCCGCGATGAACGGGGCGATCTACGACTCGACGTGGAACGTCTTCTTCAAGCTGCGCTTCGCCCGGCTCTACCAGGCCATGCTCCAGACGTCACTCGGTCCCATGGACGTGGCCATGGGAGAGATCTTCATCGCGCTGTTCCGAGGCTTCCTGTACGCCGTCGGCTTCATGGTGGTGATGCTCGGCATGGGCCTCGTGACCTCGCCGTGGGCGGTGCTCATGATCCCGGTCGCGCTGCTCATCGCCGTCGGCTTCGCCAGCATCGGCATGGCCGTGACGAGCTACCTCAAGAGCTTCCAGCAGATGGACCTCGTGCAGATCGCGCTCCTGCCGATGTTCCTCTTCTCCGCCACGCTCTTCCCCATCGACGTCTTCCCGACAGCGATCCAGTGGTTCGTCCAGGCGATGCCGCTCTGGCACGGGGTCGAGCTCATGCGTCACCTGGCGGTCGGCCACCTCGAGGCCGCCACCGCCGGGCACGCCCTCTACTTCGTCGTCATGTCGGTGCTCGGAGTCTGGTTCACGGCGAGCCGGCTGCGTGCCCTCTTCCTGCGCTGAGCCGGTCCCGGCGTCCGGTCTAAGCGGTGGTGCACGTCGCGGGCAGGCCGAGGAACTCGCCGTAGCGCGTGGCCGCCTCATCCAGCATCCGCAGCTCGCGACCCGCAAGGGGACGATGAGGGGACAGCTCGAACTGCACGCGCGTCGGTGTGACCGTGCGCTTCATCCCGGCCACGAGCTGTGCCTCGACCAGCGCCATCCCGATCGTGCTCTCTCGCTGCCTCGGCACGACGCCGCGGGCATCGAGCACCCAGCGCGAGTCCTGGTAGCCGCGGTAGGTCTCGTCGAGCAGCTGCAGCAGGTGAGCAGAGGGCTGGCCGGGGCCGCTGGGCGGCTCGCCCGGGGCGTGCCAGTACGTGCGTCCGTCGTGCTCGAAGGAGTCGAGCTGGTCGCGGACCGCGTCGAGCCCGCGCCAGACGTCGGTGACGGTCAGGGTGGCCCAGTAGGCGAGGTCCTTGACCGTCGCGGGCCCGTGACCCGTGAAGTAGCGCAGGACCAGCTGGGCCAGTGCCGCATCGCGATCGAACGCCTCCGGCTCGACGCCGGAACCGACGCGGTCGGCATAGGTGGCGTACGTGTGGTCGCCCTCGCGGGGTCGGCCACTGATGGCGAGGCGGCGCAGCTCGAGGTGTGCCATCAGCAGCATCACCAGGCGACCGGTGACTCGCTGCGCCAGAGGCTGCAGCCGGTCGCGCAACGCCGCAGTCACCTCCTCGCGGGTCCGATCCGGAGTCGCCGTCAGGAAGCCCAAGGCGGCGTCCGCGAGCTGCCCGACCTCCTGCGTCGTCAGGCCGAGGTCACCCAGCAGCTGGCCGTCGACGACCTTGAACAGGCGTGGGCCGGTCAGGGCAAGCAGCCAGTCGATGTCGACGCGTGCGGTGTAGTGCCAGGTCGGGCGCAGCACGTGGGTGCGGACCGCGTCCCCGGAAGCGAGGAGAGCGGCGAGATCACTGGGGCCCGGCGACGTCGTCCGTGAGGCGACCGCCCACGCGGACTGGCTGGGGTTCTCCGCCTGCACGGCGAGCAGCGTGTCCAGAACCGTGCTCGCCGAGTCGGCGTGGGGCGCGGTGAGGAGCTGGTTCGACAAACGCCACCGGGCAATCGCAGCATCGTCCATCACGCCAGTATGGTGATGGCCCGCTTCGGGGACACTGCGCGCCTCGCCTAGGCTGGAGGGGTGACTCCGCAGCCGGCCCGTATCCCCAACTACAAGCGCTTCCTGCTCACGGGTGGGTTCATCGGACTGGCCGTGGGCATCTGGTTCGGCCTGCGTGAACCGGGTGGCCCGAGCTACCACGAGACGGTGCAGTACTCCATGGGCACGGCGGTTTTGTTCCTCGCCGCGCTCGGGGCCTTCATCGGGGCTGGTCTGGCCGGACTCATCGCGATCCTCCTCGACCGCTCTGGGCGCGACACGTAACCGGTGTCCTCAGGCACCTGAGCAGCATCGATGCGTCTCTTCGTCGCCATCGTCCCGCCCGACGAGGTCCTCGACGACCTCGCCGACCATGTCGACCCTCGCCGGTTCGCTGACGAGGAAGGTGGCTCCGAGCTCCGCTGGACCGACCGGCACCAGTGGCACATCACCCTGGCCTTTCTCGCGGACGTCCCCGACTGGCGCCTGGACGACCTGACCGCTGCGGTCGGGTCGACGGCGGCCCGCCACCACGCGCCCGTGCTGCGCCTGGCTGGAGCCGGGGCGTTCCCCAACGCCTACGCGGCACGCGTGCTCTACACCGGCGTGGAGCAGGTCCGCGGCGACCTGGGGAGGCTCGCGAGCGGCATACGGACGGCGTGCAACGGGGCCGGGGCCTCGCCGGGCGGCGCCCGTTTCCACCCCCACGTGACATTGGGGCGCTTCCGCCGGCCGACCGAGGCGACCCGCTGGATCCGGGCCTTCGACGCGCACGAGGGACCGGTGTGGCAGGCGACGGAGGTCGCCCTCGTGGAGTCGCACCTCGGCCAGGGCAGGGGCCATCGTCCGCGCTATGAGGTGGTCGCGACGGCGCCTCTGGCGTGACTGCGGGCCGGGCGGCTGGGCGGACCGACCCCATCAGTGTGGGAGAATCGGGAAGTGGCACGCGGCGACGGGCGACTGACCCATGACCTCCTTCACGGCGAAAAGGGACCCCAGGACGCGTGTGGCGTCTTCGGTGTGTGGGCCCCGGGCGAGGAGGTCGCCAAGCTGACCTACTTCGGGCTCTACGCACTGCAGCACCGCGGTCAGGAGTCTGCCGGAATCGCCACCTCCGACGGCGAGAAGATCCTCGTCTACAAGGACATGGGCCTCGTGTCGCAGGTGTTCGACGAGGGTGCCCTGACCTCACTGCGCGGCCACATTGCGATCGGTCACACGCGCTACTCGACCACCGGCGGCTCCACCTGGGAGAACGCGCAGCCCACGCTTGGTGGATCAGCCGGCCGGACCATTGCGCTAGGGCACAACGGCAACCTCATCAACACCGTCGAGCTGCGGACCATGGTCGACGAGCACTTCGGCGATGGCCGGGTCACCGGTGAGCTGGCCCGCGGCAACACGTCCGACACCGCCCTCGTCACGACCCTGCTGTCGGCTGATCCCGAGAAGACCCCTGAGGAGGCGGCTCTCGAGCTCTTCCCCCAGCTGCGCGGGGCCTTCTGTTTCGTGTTCATGGACGAGCACACGCTGTATGCGGCGCGTGACCCGTGGGGTGTCCGCCCGCTCGCGCTCGGCCGGCTCGAGCGCGGTTGGGTCGTCGCGTCCGAGACCGCCGCCCTGCAGACGATCGGGGCGTCCGTGGTCCGCGAGGTCGAGCCGGGCGAGCTCATCGCCATCGACGAGGACGGCCTGCGCTCGCACCGCTTCGCCGAGCCGCAGCCGAAGGGGTGCGTCTTCGAATACGTCTACCTCGCAAGGCCCGACGCCGTGATCCGGGGCCGGGTCGTGCACGAGGCTCGCGTCGAGATGGGCCGGGCGCTGGCCAGGGAGCACCCGGTCGAGGCGGACCTCGTGATCGGTGTGCCCGAGTCCGGCGTGCCCGCGGCGGTCGGCTACTCGCAGGAGTCCGGGATCCCGTTCGGGCAGGGCTTCGTCAAGAACGCCTACGTCGGCCGCACCTTCATCCAGCCCTCGCAGACGCTGCGCCAGCTCGGCATCCGGCTCAAGCTCAACGCGCTGGAGCACACCATCCGGGGCAGGCGCCTCGTCGTGGTCGACGACTCCATCGTGCGCGGCAACACCCAGCGCGCACAGATCCGGATGCTCCGCGAGGCGGGAGCCGCCGAGGTCCACGTCCGGATCTCGTCGCCCCCCGTCCAGTGGCCGTGCTTCTACGGGATCGACTTCGCGACGCGGGCCGAGCTCATCGCGACCGGTCTGGGGGTCGAGGAGATCCGGGCCTCGATCGGCGCCGATTCGTTGGGCTACATCTCCGAGGCGGGCATGATCGCGGCTACCGACCAGCCTGCCGAACAGCTGTGCACAGCCTGCTTCACGGGTCGCTACCCGATCGACCTGCCCGAGGACGGCCACATCGGCAAGCATGTCCTCGAGACCCTGCCGCTCACCGTCCGGACCGGGCACGACCGCTCCGTGGACGTCGACGTCGAGGGCGTGCCGATCGGCGTAGGCACCGGCGGTTCCGGAGCGCTCGACCACCCCTGACGCGCCCACTTCCCGTTCGAGGTATTCCGCGACGACCAGGAGTCGACCCATACCTCGAACCGAATACCTCGAACCGGCTCTGACCGTCCCCATCCCATCGGCGGCGACTGCGTTGTCCACAGGTCCAGCGGGTCGCCTCCAGCAGACGTCGGGCTGCGTCGAAGGTCCAGTCCATGGAGTCCTCGAATCCGACCCACCAGCCCGAGAACGACGTGCTGTTGGAGCGCCGATCTCGAGCGCGCATCCGACTGGCCCGGGCCCGGGAGGCTGCCTCCCATACGGGGGCGGTCGTGTCTCGGTCGTTGCTGCGCCGCGCCGGGGTGAGCTATGTCGACGTCCGAACCGAGGTGAAGGCGGGTCGATGGCGACTCCACGGGCTGCAGACGGTAGCGCTGCACACGGGGGAACTCACACCCGAGGAACATCGCTGGCGCATCGTGTGGGAGACGGGCGAGGACATCGCAGCCATCGACGGGGTGACAGCGTTGCAGGCAGCGGGTCTGAAGAACTTCACAGACG
The DNA here is from genome assembly GCA_963826445.1 of uncultured Actinomycetota bacterium. Taxonomy (GTDB): domain Bacteria; phylum Actinomycetota; class Actinomycetes; order Actinomycetales; family Dermatophilaceae; genus Intrasporangium. The sequence goes on along the minus strand of CAWGXD010000008.1, from coordinate 85,942 downwards.
AGTCGATCCATGTCTCGGTGGTTCATCGGTGCTCGGTGAAGAAGGTGGCAGGCGCCAAGCTTCACAAGGTGATCCGGCGTCTGCCTGACGAGGTGATGGGCGCTGGACTACCTCGTACCAAACCGGCGGTGGCGGCGTTACGCGCAGCCTATTGGGCTGTATCGGACAAGCAGGCAGCGCTGATCCTGGTCATGACAGTGCAGCAGCGCCTTGCCACGCCGCACCAACTGAAGTCCTGGTCGAGGCAGCTCCAGGGGCGGCGCCGGCGTAAGTTCATCAAGGACGTGATCGGCTACCTCGACAACGGCGTTCAATCACTCGGCGAACTCGACTTCGCAAGGCTGTGCCGGCAGCGAGGCCTGCCCGAGCCGACGCGGCAGGCCATCGTCGAGGGGGCGCGCGGCCGGATGTACCTCGATGTCCGTTGGGACGGCTACGCCCTCGTCGTCGAGATCGACGGCGTCCAGCATCGCGAAGGCCTTCAGGTGACCGCCGACAACCTCGGCCGCAACGAGGTCACGCTGCGAGCGGACAAGGTCCTACGCATTGACATCCTCGGCCTGCGCCTGCACGAGGATGAGTTCATGGACCAGGTCAGCCGCGGTCTCGGCCATGCCTGACTCGGTCTGGGCGCTCGGTTCGAGGTATGGGTCGACTCCTGGTCATCGCCGGATACCTCGAACGGGGAGAAGGCGGAGCAAGGAGGAGCGGATGCGGCGGGGAAGGGGAGGGGAGGGGAGAGCGCCGGTAGGGTTGGTGCGTGACGAACGAGCCGCCTGGCCCCATCACATATGCCTCTGCCGGAGTTGACGTCGAGGCGGGGACCAGGCCGTCGAGCTGATGAAGGACTCGGTCCGCCGCGCCACGCGTCCCGAGGTGCTCGGCGGGCTCGGCGGCTTCGCCGGGCATGTTCGACGCGAGCGCCATCGCCCGGCATGACCCGCCCGTCCTCGCCACCAGCACCGACGGCGTGGGCACCAAGGTCGCCATCGCCCAGGCCCTCGACAAGCACGACACCATCGGCTTCGACCTCGTCGGCATGGTCGTCGACGACATCGTCGTCTGCGGGGCCGAGCCGCTGTTCATGACCGACTACATCGCCACCGGCAAGGTCGTCCCCGAGCGCATCGCCGCGATCGTCAGCGGCATCGCCGAGGCGTGCGCGCGAGGCCGGCGTCGCCCTCGTCGGCGGCGAGACCGCGGAGCACCCGGGCCTGCTCGAGCCCGGACGAGTACGACGTCGCCGGCGCCGCGACCGGCGTCGTCGAGTATGCCGACGTCCTCGGCCCGCATCGGGTCGCGCGCCGGCGACGTCGTCGTGGCGCTCGCGTCGCAGCGGCCTGCACTCCAACGGCTACTCCCTCGTCCGCCGCGTCATCGCGTCGCGCCGGCTGGGCGCTCGACCGCCACGTCGACGAGTTCGGCCGGACGCTCGGCGAGGAGCTGCTCGAGCCGACCCGCATCTACACCGCCGCTCCTCGACCTCATCCGGCCGACGGCGTCGACGTGCACGCCCTCAGCCACGTCACCGGCGGCGGGCTCGCCGCCAACCTCGCGCGGGTGCTGCCCCGGCACTGCTGCGCCCGCTCGACCGCTCCACCTGGACGCCGCCGCCGGTCTTCGGGACGATCCAGGCCCTCGGCCGCGTGCCCGCGGACCGACCTCGAGCGCACCCTCAACCAGGGCGTCGGCTTCGTCGCGGTGCTGCCCGGCCGACAGGCCGACCGCGCCATCGAGCTGCGGCGAGCGCGCGGCATACCGGCCTGGGTCATCGGCGAGGTGACCGCCGAGGCGGGCGACGCCCCGTCGACCACGCGCGGAAGTCGTCCGGGGCGCCAAGGGCGTCGACGGCGGCGCGGTCCAGGTCGTCGGGCAGCACCCGAAGACCTGAACGGGCAGCCGTGATCGTGGGTCGGGCTGTGCGCCCGACGCACGAGGTGTGCAAGAAGGGGATGGGCGGCTCAGCGCTCGCCCGCGGCCCACTTCCCGTACTCGTCGTAGTCGTCCTCGTCGGCCGCGACGTGTCGTCTCGGTCCGCACCAGAAGACTCGCGGTGCAGTCTCTCGCTCCAGCGCGCTCAAGTCCGTCTCGGGCGTGTAGTACTTGAGCTGCCGTGCGACCTTGGTCTGCTTGGCTTTGGCTCGGCCGCGCCCCATGGCGTGACCCCCTCGTGCGTCGTGCCGGGACGGCATCGCTCGTCGGAGGGCCTTCTGAAGCTCCTCCGTCGTCCGCGTAGCGGCCCCGGGAATGTGTGTGTTCTCGTGGGGCTAACGCTACATGAGCCAAGCAAATCCTGCTCCACCGGCACACTCTCGCGCGCGACCGCGGCTGCGGGCGGAATGAGTGGGAAAGCGGGTTTGCCCAATCCGCCACCAGTCGGACGTGGGGGGGGCCTAACCTTGCTCCGATTGAGCCCTCGAGGGCCAAGCGTGGTGTCGCCGAACTGAGCGACTGGGTGGTGGGGAAATGACCATGACAACACAGGATCGGCATGAGACCGAGAAACTGTTGACGCCGGCCGAAGTCGCCGCGCTCTTCAGAGTCGACCCGAAGACCGTCACTCGATGGGCCAAGGCCGGCAAGCTCACCTCGATCCGGACTCTCGGCGGGCACCGCCGCTACCGCGAGTCCGAGGTCCGGGCGCTCCTGGGCGGCCACTGACCAGACGTCGAGGTGTCAGGGGTAGGGCAGTTCGAGGCTGTCACGGGCGGTGATGCCCGGGCGTTCGTCTACGGCGGACTGCTCGGCGTTGTCGCGCCCCGATGGAGCCGAGCTCATTTCGCCGTCGGACCCGGTGGGGTTCGCAACGAGTCGTGTCGTTCATCGGCCGATTGGTCGGCGCGTGGGCTGGTCCGACGGTGGACTGTCGGCGGGTTCTCGTAGCGTCGGCGCATGACCTCCACACCAGACATCACCGCCATCACCCTGGGAGTACGTGACGTCGAGCAGTCGCGCCGCTTCTACGTCGACGGGCTCGGCTTCCGGCAGGTCCTCGAGGTCCCGGGGGACATCGCCTTCGTGCAGTGCGCCCCTGGCCAGCTGCTCGCCCTGTGGGACGTGGAGCAGATGCCGACCGAGTACGGCGACGTGGGCCACGGATCCGCGGCCCCGCCTGTGTCGCTCGGCCACAACGTCGACGGCCCCGACCGGGTGCGCGAGCTGTATGCCGCTGCACTGGCGGCCGGGGCCACCGCGGTCACCGAGCCGGCCCAGCGCGAGTGGGGTGGGGTGAGCGCATGCGTGGCCGACCCGGACGGCTTCCGCTGGGACCTCGTCTGGAACCCGAACTTCCGGGTCGACCCCGACGGCACCGTCCACCTCGGTGAGGCGTGAAGCCGATCGACGCGCGTCACTCGACGATGGGAGAGCGCCGCTCGACGAGGACGACGTCGCGCCACTCACCGTCCAGCTGAGCGACCCGCCGCCGGACCCCCACCTCGCGGAACCCGACGCGGCGGTGCAGCGCCAGGCTGGCGACGTTCTCGGGGAAGATGCCGGACTGGATCGTCCAGATGCCGGCTGCCTCTGTCGAGGCGATCACGGCGTCGAGCAGGGCGCGCCCCACGCCGCGTGCGCGTAGTCGCGGGTGACATAGACCGAGTGCTCGACGACGCCCGCATACGCCTCGCGAGGGGACACGGCCGTCACCGCGACCCAGCCGAGCACGACGCCGGGGTCGGTCCACCGCGACGAACGCGGTGCCCGGGCAACCGCGACGCGTCGAACTCGGCCCAGGTCGGGGCCTCGGTCTCGAATGTCGCCAGCCGGCCGTCGATACCCAGCTGGTAGATGCGGATGACGTCGTCGGCATGGGCGGCCGTCAGCGGGATGATCCGCACGGCACCCACGGTAGCGCCGGGGCCGGCTGCGCGGGGACTCAGTGGCCGAGGGTCCGCAGCTCGAGGCGGGTCGCGAGGCGCGTCACCGGATCGGTGAGGTCGAGGTCGACGATCTCGGGCAGCTTCTGCATCCGGTAGCGCAGCGTGTTGGGGTGGACGTGGAGCGATCTCGCGGCCGTTCGCGGGTCTCCGGGGTGGTCGAGCCAGGCGGCGAGCGTGGCCGCATAGGCCGTGCCATGTTCCTCGTCGTGGGCGTGCAGGTCGGTCACGGGGCCGGCAGACCGAGCATTCCGTATGCCGCTCACCGCCCTCTCGCACGTCACCTCCGCCCAGGCGTCCTCCACCGACGACGCGCTCCCGCGGAGTCGGCCGGCGAGGGCGAGGCGGTGCACCTCCAGTGCCTCCTGGCGGGAACGGGCCGAGCTGAGGCAGATGGCGCACGGCGCTGCCCGCCGAGGCACGAACCTCAGGCCGAGTCTGGACGAGCTCGTCGACGACGGACGCGCAGCCAGTCCCACGTGCCCGGGGCCGCTCGCGACTCCTGGCTCTGGTCCGAGCCCGTGTCCCGCAAGAGGACCATGACCTCGTCGTCGAGCAGCGCGAGCAGCGGTCGACGCCAGCAGCAGCCGGCGACAAGCGGACTCCCACGCGTCCAGCTGGCTCTCCGGGTCGAGGTCGGGGTCGCCGCCGCAGCACGACGACACGCCACGGCGGCTGTGGCAGCCACACCTCGGCCTCGGCCACATTGCCCGAGAGCAGGTCGCGCAACCGGTCGGCAGCGACCCGACGGGCCAGGTCTGTCTGCGAACGCAGCCGCAGCAGGTGGAGCGCCACGACAGACGCCGTCTGGGTCAGCGACCGGATCGTCTCGGCCGGAGGCGGCTCGTCGACGACCGCCCAGATCGAGCCCAACCACTCGTCCGCGACCCGGACAGGAATGACGAGCCGGGCCCGCAGTTCGCGGTCGGATGGGACGAAGAAGGGATCGCTGGAGCGGGCAAGGCGCCGGAAGACGCCTCGTCCGCGCAGACTCGTCAAGGATCGCGTCGGGAACCTTCCGGCCGACGATCGTGGACAGCCGAACCGGGTCCGCGACGTCCTGCCGGGAGGAGTAGGCGAGGACGCGCGACTGCGTGTCCTCGATGGTCACGGGCGCCTCGACCAGAGCCGCGCAGGCGTCGGCGAGAGCGAAGAGGTCGTCGTGGACGGGGCCGTCGCTCCGCGCTGCGGCTCCGGTCGCGGCGCGGTCCAGGATGCCCCGGAGCAGCCACACGACGTGGGCCCAGGAGGCATGGTCGGCGAGCTCGACGAGGGGCAGCGCCGAGCCGATGCGCGGCCCCGCGGACGTCTCTGCGACGGGCCAGGCTGCGCCGGACGACGACACCGCCGCTCCCGACCCTGCTGCGCCTCCTCGATCAGCTCGATCGCTGCTTCCGGAGACTCGATGCCCACGCCGAGGAGGAGGTCGCCCGTCTGGCCGAAGACCCCAGCGCCGGGGCTCGGCCAGCGTGATGTCGTCGACCTCCGGGCCGGGAGCCTCCACGGCGACGCGGAGCAGGCCGCCGCCGAGCGCCCCGACGACGTCGCCGAGCGAGAGACCACGTGGACTGGTTGCCTTGGCTTGGGGCATGGCTCCATGATCGTCGGCGCATTGGTGCTCTGGCAACAAATCGCACCCACATCTTTGTAGCTTCGACACCATGGGTCCGCCGTCGACATGCAGAACCATTGGTTATATGGCTTCCGTCACTCCCTCTGGTCTTCCCGCCCCTGAGCGTGTCGCCGTCGTCGGCGCCGGGATGGTCGGCCTCGCCACGGCCTGGTTCCTCCAGGAGCGCGGCGTCGAGGTCACCGTCATCGAGCGGGATGGGGTTGCCGCCGGCTCATCGTGGGGCAACGCCGGCTGGCTCACACCCGGCATCGCGACTCCGCTGCCCGAGCCGGCCGTCCTCAAGTACGGTCTCCGGGCGGTCCTCAGCCCGAGCTCGCCCGTCTACGTGCCGCCCAGTGCGAACGCGAACTTCCTCAAGTTCGTCGCCGGGTTCACCCGCCACTCCACGATGAAGGCGTGGAAGAAGGCGATGGGCTCGCTCGTGCCGATCAACGACCTGTCACTCGCGAGCTTCGACCTGCTCAAGGCGGGTGGTGTCGACGCCGACACGTTCGAGGCGAAGTCCTTCACGGCCGCCTACCGCACGGCCGAGGAGCGCACCACCCTGCTCGAGGAGATCGAGCACATCCACGCCCAGGGCGGCGACATCACCTTCGACGTGCTCACCGGTGACGAGGCCCGGGCGATCGAGCCGGCCCTGTCCGACGCCATCGGCGCAGCGATCGTGCTCCACGGCCAGCGCTTCATCGACCCCGGCGCCTACGTGGCTGCCCTTGGTGACGCTGTGATCGCGCGCGGCGGCAAGATGCTCATCGGCGGCGCCGTCACCGGCGTGAAGGACACGGGGCGTGGCGTCGTCGTCGAGACCGAGACCGGCGCGGCCGAGGAGTACGACCAGCTGGTCATCGCCACCGGCGCCTGGCTGGGCCAGCTCGCCCGTCAGTTCGGTGTGAAGAAGGTCGTCCAGGCCGGTCGTGGCTACTCGTTCTCCGTGGAGGTCGAGGACCTGCCGAACGGCCCGATGTACTTCCCCGCCGCGCGCGTTGCCTGCACGCCGGTCGGTGACCGGCTCCGCGTCGCAGGCATGATGGAGTTCCGCCAGCCCGAGGCCGCCCTCGATCGACGGCGAATCCAGGCGATCGTCGAGAGCGCCCGCCCGCTGCTCAAGGGTGCGGACCTCGACCACCGCCAGGACGAGTGGGTCGGCTCCCGCCCGTGCACCGTCGACGGCCTCCCCCTCATCGGTGCGACCGGCTCACCGCGCGTCTTCGTCGCAGGCGGGCACGGCATGTGGGGCATCACCCTCGGCCCCGTGACGGGTCGCCTGCTCGCCGAGCAGATGGTGACCGGCAAGACCCCCACTGAGTTGCGTCCGTTCAACCCGCTGCGCTGATCCGACACCCACCACCCGCCCGAGGTTCGTGCCCGGGCGGGAGGGCTGGGGTCAACGTGGCGCTGGGATGGTGCTCAGCGGCATACGGCATGGGTTGTTCAACCGGCCGGTGGGAACCCCCCGACTGCCGTCGCCTGCTCCCGCACCACCTGCCACTGCCCGGCGCGCTTCTCGTAGACAACGAGGAGCCAGGCCTCATGGACGAGGTGGCCCTGGCCGGCAGCGACGACATCGATCTTTGACAAGTACCAAAGCGTCGCGGCGGTCCCGTGCACGCGAACGTCGATCTCCGAGACGGGCTCGAAGGCTTGGTAGTCGAGGCCTCCGGTCCGGACCAGGTCCACGTAGTCGGCCCGGCTCAGCGGCACGCCTGGTGGAGGAACCAGCTCGAAGTCCTCCGCGTGGAGTCGTTTGATGACCGCCATGTCGGCGTCGACCAACGCGGCAAGGCGTTGACGCTCGATCTGCCGCAGCGTGCTTGCGGTGGCTGCTGCCTCGCGCGTGGAGTCGGCCACAGAATCCGCGGCGTCGGGCTGGGAGCCCGAACAGGCCTGGGTGAGGCCGAGGGCGCACAGGAGCACAACCCCCATGGCGAGCTGGAAGATCCGGAACCTGGTCCGAGTGCGGTCGGTGCGATTCGGCGATTCCATGGCCGGCCCCTCTCCCGCACGGTTCGACTTCTTCACGGTGAGGCGCGGTGTTCGCTGATGCAATCCCAGAAAGGTGGGATGCCACCTACCATGAAAAGATGTCGACGACGCGCCAGCGTGATCGTTGCCGGGAGCGGCTGGAGCAGCTGAGTCGCTCGCATGACCGCGTCGACGCCTTCCAGCAACAGGCCGTCCTCGAACTGCGGTCGGTCATCGGATTCGACCGCTGGTGTTGGCCGCTCGGCGATCCGGAGACGCTGGTCCCCGGCGTCGGGATCGCCGATCACGACTATGGTCCCGGGCTGCCCCGCGCGCTGGAGCTGGAGTTCGGGGGGCGGGACTTCACGACGAAGGACGCCATCGCCCGTCGCCCCCGGCCGGTGGGAAGCCTGAGCACGGACACCGACGGCGACCTTGCGCGGTCAGCCCGGTGGGACGAGGTGCTGCGGCCCGTCGGCATCGGTGACACAGCGATCCTGGCGTGCCGCGACGAGTACGGCTGTTGGGGATGGTTCGAGGCGCATCGGGATTCCTCGGACGGGCCGATAGCGGACGACGACCTCACGCTGCTCGCTGACATCGCGGCAACGCTGGCCCTCCCACTCCGACGCGACCTCGCGCAGTCCCGGGAACCGCGCGAGGTCGACCCTCCCCCCTCGGGCACGCTGGTGCTGGACCGGGACCTGCACCTGCTGAGTCAGACGGAACCAGCGCGCCGATGGCTGGAACTGCTCCCGGCTGCACAGCTGTTCGCGAGCTGGGGCATGCTCCCCGCACCGCTGTACCCCGTCGCAACGCTGGCGCGCGAAGGTGCCGGGGAGCGCGCCCGGACCCTGGTCCCCGGGACGACCGGCACGTGGATCAGGATCGAGGCGGCACCCCTGATGGGCACCGACGGCGACATCGCCGTCACCCTCCGGTCCGCGACGCCGAAGGAGACCCTCGACGTCCTTTCGCGTGCGCACGGTCTCACCCGACGGGAGCGGCAGCTGGTCACCCTCCTGGTGGGCGGACTGGACACGTCCGCCATCATCAGGCGACTGTCCATCTCGCAGTACACCGTCCAGGACCACCTCAAGTCCGTCTTCGCCAAGACCGGCGTGAGGAGTCGGAGGGAGCTGGTGGCCGCACTCAGCGGCGACAGCCTCCTGGCCAGCCAAGCACCCAACGGCCCCGCGGACAGGGACTGAGCTCAGCGGCATACGGCATGGATGTGTTTGTCCCGCAGGCGGACTCAGGACTGGCTTGCGGGAACCTTGTTGACCGTGCAGACGAACGACTTGACGACGCCGTTGTCCACCGCATCGCCCGCGCTGATGGCGGCCATGACCTCGTCGAGGGCGTCGAGCACGCCGTCGTGGTCGAGGTCTCCCGAGGCGAGTGCCGCGTCGTAGCCGTTGGGCAGTGAGACCGCGTGGACCTGCCACCGGCCGCCGTTGAAGTCGCGGTAGCCGGGGGCGCTCTCGGCGACGCTGCGCTGGACACCGGCGAAGTCGTAGATGGCGTCGAAGCTCTGGTCCGGTGCGCCGGTGCCGGAGAGGTCGGTCGGCGTGGCCACGGTGCGGTAGAGGACGTGGTCGACGTAGAACGCCGGACCGCTGACGCCGGCGCTCGCCTGGCCGGCAGCGCCGATCGCGACACCTGCAGCGGCCGCGAAGGCAGCCGTCGTGCTGAGGATTCGCTTGATGTGCATTCGATTTCACCTCCGTTGAGCCAGCCGGTCGGCTGGGCCCCTTGATTCAACGGCGGCGTGGTCGCTGACTCCATGATCGCGTCGTTACCCCGTCCTTACGGGGTCGTGACGTGGATCCCGGGGGCCACCTGAGGCGCCTCCCGGCGGCGGGTGCAGCCCTATCCTGAGGTCGTGCCTCGGGTGCTCGTGATCGACGATGACTCGACGGTCGCCGGAGTTGTGGCCGCCTACCTCGAGCGCGCCGGCATGGACGTCGATGTCGTGGGCGACGGTCCGGCCGGGCTGGTCTCGGCGAGGGGGCGCCGACCCGATGTCGTCCTGCTCGACCTCATGCTGCCCGGCCCCGACGGGCTCGAGGTGTGCCGGCAGCTGCGCCTCGTCCATCCCGGTCTGCCGGTGATCATGGTCACCGCCCGCGGTGACGAGCCCGACCGGGTCCTCGGACTCCAGATCGGTGCGGACGACTACGTGACGAAGCCGTTCAGCCCGCGCGAGCTCGTCCTGCGCGTCCAGTCACCTGCTTCGCCGTGTCGAGCACGCAGCCGTGGCGCAGGCCGACGGCGCCGCTGCTGTTCCATCCGAGCTCGTCGACGGAGATCTCGTGGTCGACCGTGCCGGTCATCGCGTTCATCGCGGTGGGAGTGAGCTCAGCCTGACGACAAGGGAGTTCGACCTGCTCAGCTGGTTCGTCGCCCATCCTGGACAGGTCTTCACGCGGGCCGAGCTGATGTCTGCGGTCTGGGGCTGGGAGTTCGGCGACGAGTCGACGGTGACCGTCCACGTCCGACGCGTCCGGGAGAAGGTCGAGGCCGACCCCGGCCGGCCGTGCCGGCTGGTCACCGTCTTCGGCGTCGGCTACCGATGGGACCCTGAAACTCGTTCGAAGGGCGAGCCGCATGGGGGCTGAGCTCCAAGCCGTGGTCGTGTCGGCGGGCGTGGCGACGCTGGTCGGGGGCGCGGGCGCCGTCCTCGTGCTGCTCTTCACACGCCGGCCATCCGTGCGGGCCGTGGCCCGAGCAGCGCTCGCCGCACCCGTCATCGTCGTGCTCGCGGTCGCGGCCGGGATCTACGCGAGTGCCCGAGCCATGCTGCTGTCCGAGCACGACTCTCGCCTCGTGCTGCTCGGCCTGCTGGCTGCCTTCCCGGTCGCCCTCGTGACGGGCTGGATCATCGCTCGACACGTCCAGGACCTGGGCAGGGCGCTCGCCGAGGCCGAGTCGGCACGGCGGCGAGAGCTCGAGGTGGAGGAGCGTCGCCGGGAGCTCGTCGCCTGGCTGTCGCACGACTTGCGAACACCGTTGGCCGGCATCGGTGCCCTGGCCGAGGCCCTCGAGGACGGTGTGGCGGTCGATCCGGCCGCCGCCTTCGCGAGTCTGCGTCGGGAGGTCGGCCGGATGAGCGGCATGGTCGACGACCTGCTCGACCTGTCGCGGATCCACGCGGGGAACGTCGCCCGGAACCGGCAGTCGGTGAGCCTGAGCGACCTGGTGTCCGACGCCGTCGCGTCGGCTCAGCCGGTGGCCGCAGCCTCGGGCGTGGCGCTCACCGGAACGACAGAGGGCCCAGTCGTCGCATCGGTCGACGTCAGCGAGCTGACGCGAGTGGTCGAGAACCTCGTCTCGAACGCCCTGCGGCACACGCCGGCCGGCGGGTCCGTCGAGGTGTCCGTGGGGGTGCGTGACGGGTGGCGCGTGGTCGCGGTCCAGGACGGCTGCGGCGGCATCCCCCAGGAGATCCTGCCGCGCCTGTTCGAGCCGGCCTTCCGGGGGACGGCCGCGCGCACGCCGCGCGGATCCGAGGGAGCCGGCTTGGGGCTCGCCATCGTGCATGGGATCGTCGAGGCCCACGGCGGCTCGGTGTCGGTGCACAACGGCGGGGGCGGGTGTCGCTTCGAGGTGTCGCTTCCGGACGCCTGACGGCCGCCCAAGGTCAAGCGCCGAGCACACGATGCCGTATGCCGCTGGGCTCACTCCCAGAGCGCGTGCCCCCGGGCGGGGTGTGCCGAAGCCATCTGGGGGTACGTATGCAAGGTGTCATCACCAACGGACCAGCTTGCGCCCGCCCTCCGGGTCGACGCCCGACTCGCTGAGATCGAGCGCAGTCTGGACCTGTTGCTCAACCTCACGCCGGTCAATGCGGCAGAGGCCTGGACCGACTTCGAACGCAGTGACTTCGGAGCGGCCCCCACTTTGCGTCTCCGGCCGCTGGAGTTCGACCTGGACCTGGTGCGACGGGACCTCTACAACCTCGAGATCGAGGACGTGAGCGACCCGGCGCTGCACACGCTCTTGCGCGCGAAGCGGGACGAGATCGCCCGAATCATCACGGCTCTGGAGGACCGGGACACGTCACGCTTCGTCTACGGATCGCTGCAGCTCTACGGTGGCGTCGCTCCGACCTTGGCCCGGGTCGCGGAGGAGCTGCTCGAGGCGATCCCACCCCTCGCCCCCAGCACGCAGAGCGTGACGGCCGGTGCGTTCGCGGAAGCGGCGCAAGCGGAGTTCGAGCGGTACCGCGCCACGTATCCAGACTTCCCCACGGCCATGGACGTCCGCGACGACGTCGGTGAGCTGATGGTGTCCTTCGGCCGGTTGCTCATCCCTGAGTCCGCGGCCTTCAGGTCGGATCGCGTAGAGCCCCTGCTCCACCACGAGATCGGCACCCATGTCGTCACCTACCAGAACGGCGCGAAGCAGCCGCTGAAGCTCCTGACGATCGGGCTGCCCGGCTACGACGAGACCCAGGAGGGCCTGGCCGTGCTCGCCGAGTACCTCACCGGCGGGCTGGATCCCCGACGCCTGCGCGTGCTCGCAGGACGGGTCGTGGCGGTGGGAAAGATGCTCGATGGTGCCGACTTCCTGGACATCTTCGAGTCGCTCCGCTCGGACTACCGGATCCCGACGAGGACCGCGTGGTCCATTGCCATCCGCGTCGTCGTCGGTGGCGGGAACGTCAAGGACGCGATCTACCTGCGCGGCATCTCGCGCATCATCGAGATGCTCGCCGAGGGTGGCAGCCTCGAGCCCCTCTTCGTCGGGAAACTTGCGCTGGACCACATCCCCCTCATTCAGGAGCTCCTCGAGCGAGAGGTGCTTCATCCGCCGTGGGTGCGTCCACGGTGGCTCGACGTGCCCGGCGCCGAGGAGCGGCTGGACAAGCTGCGCGCGGGGGCGACGGTCATGGATCTGTACGAAGGAGAGGAAGCGGCATGAGGATTGCGTTCTTTGTCAAGGACATCGCCACTGAGGTGGACGAGTACGCGACGACCCGGCTCGCGAGGGCGGCCAGCCAGGGCGGGCACGAGGTCTGGTACATCGGGGTTGGCGACGTCGAGCTCGGTGAGACCGATGGGCTCCTGGGGCGAGCCCGTCGGGCCGAGTTCGCGGAGGACGACACGCTCGCGACCTTCATGGAGCGCATCAAGGAGACCGAGCCCGAGCGGATCGTCCTGGACGACCTCGATGCGCTTTTCTTGCGCAACGAGTCGATAGACGACCTGCAGGAGCGTCCGTGGGCGAGCCCTCTCGGCGCCGTCTTCGGCCAGATGCTCAAGGCTCGCGGTGTGACTGTCGTCAATGACCCGATGTCGATCATCCGGGCCACGAGCAAGCTCTACCTGGAGGAGTTCCCCGAGAAGATCCGCCCCCGGTCACTCGTGACGCGGGACCCGAAGGCGATCGAGGACTTCGTGGCCAGGGTCGGCCACTCCGTCGTCAAGCCGCTCTACGGGGGCAAGGGCCGCAACGTGTTCATGATCGAGGACGAGAGCGAGACGAACCTCGCGCAGATGACAGAGGCCGTGCTGCAGGACGGCTACGCCATCGTCCAGGAGTTCGTCGATGGCGGCGAGAACGGCGACGTCCGGATCTTCGTGCTCGACGGCCAGATCCTCGAACACGACGGGAAGCCCGCCGCCTTCCGGCGGGTGCCCACAGGCAACGACCCCCGGGCGAACATCAGCGTCGGCGGGCGCTCCGTGCCCATCGAGGCCGACGACCTTGAGCTGAGTGTCGTCGAGGCGATGACCGACAAGCTCGTTGCCGACGGGATGTTCTTCGTCGGCATCGACGTGATCGGCGACAAGGTCGTCGAGATCAACGCGGAGAGCCCGGGCGGGATGCAGAGCATCGAGCGGCTCTACGACATGGACGTCTGCCCGGTCGTGATCGAGGCCCTGGAGCGCCGCATCGCTTCGAAGCCCTGAGCCGCCCGGAGGTCGGGCGCTCGGGGCCAGTGGAACTTGGGCCGGTCGTCACCAGCCGGCGAGGCTGCGAACCGTCTGCACCGTGTCGATCTCCGTGACGGGCTTGTCGTCGCGGTAGCGCAGGACCCGTGCAAATCGCAGGGCCATTCCTCCCGGGTAGCGGCTCGACCGCTGCACGCCGTCGAACGCCACCTCGACGACCTGCTCGGGACGGAGCCGCACGACCCACTCGGTCGAGTCCGGGTCGTCGACGGCCAGCTCACGGAATCGCTCTGTCTGCCACCGCAGCATCTCGTCCGTCATGCCCTTGAAGGTCTTGCCGAGCATGACGAGCTCACCCGAGTCGGCGTCGCGGGCGCCGAGGTGGATGTTCGACAGCCAGCCCCGCCGCCGACCGCTGCCCCACTCGACGGCGAGGACCACAAGGTCCAGGGTGTGCCGAGGCTTGACCTTGATCCACCCCTGTCCGCGTCGCCCGGCCGCGTAGGGAAGCGAGGGATCCTTGACGATGACCCCCTCGTGTCCGGCCCGGACGATGTCGTCGAAGAAGGCCTGCGCCTCGGCGGGGTCGCCGGTCAGGACCCGCGGCGGCAGCCAGGCGCCGGGGACCGTCTGGGCGAGCCGGGCCCAGCGGTCGGTGGCCGTCTGGTCCAGCAGGTCCTCGCCGTTGATGTGCAAGAGGTCGAAGAAGTACGGCGTCAGCGGGACCTCGTCGCGGAGGCTCTCGGGGTCTGCGCTGCTCGCGGTGCGAGCACCGGTGACCTGGAACGGCTCGGGCCTCCCGTCCGTCCGGAGGGCGATGACCTCCCCGTCCAGCACCGCACTTTCGACGTCGAGGGCGGCCAGGGCCTCGACGATCTCCGGCAGGCGGTCCGTCGCGTCCTCCAGCGTCCGAGTGAAGAGGCGTACGTCTCCGTGGTCGACGTGAGCCTGCAGTCGTATGCCGTCCAGCTTGGTCTCGACGAGGACCTCGCCTCCCAGCCCGGCCAGGGCCGCAGGCACGTCGGGTGCCGAGCCGGCCAGCATCGGCCGGAGCGGACGACCGACCTCGAGCGTCAGGACGTCCAGGGCTTCGGCCCCGCTGTCGAGCGCGGCCCGGGCGACCGGCCCGGCGTGCCCGGCGAGCATCACGGCCCGGCGCACGGCGTTGTCGGGGATGCCGGAGGCCTTGGCGATGGCCTGGAGCATGACCCCGTCACCGGCACCCTGCCGGGTCTCACCGGTGATGAGGCCGCGCAGCCACTGCTGCTCCTCGGCCGTCGCTCGCTCAAAGAGGGATCGGACAAGGGCAGCCCGACGCGCCGTGGAGCCCGTGCCGCTCACCTGCGCCAGCTCGGTTGCCGCGGCGTCCACCTCGAGGACGCTGAGGGTCGACGTCTCGGCCGGCTCCGGCAGCGACCGGAGGCCTCGCCAGCTGACACCGAGGCGGCGCTGGGGTAGGACGCCGGCCAGGTGGGCCGCCACCACCTCGATGGTCTCCGGCCCATCATCGGCGGCGCGGCTCAGGCAGGCGGCCAAGGCGTCGACCTTCGCTGTGCGGGACGATGTGGTCGCAACGGCACGGGACGTGGCGACGACATCGGAGAGCGGGAGCGGCATGAGTCGATCTTGCCCGGTCCGACCCGTCGAGTGTGCACTTGGCGCCGGCGCGGAATGCACACTCGACTGAAAGCCCGCCGTCCGACCGTCGAGTGTGCACTTGGTGCCGGCGCGGACTGCACACTCGACGAAGCGGCGACGATGCGGACTGCAGACGCGATGGAGCGGACTTGACGTCGGTGCTGCGACGCGCCAAGGTAAGCAAGCGCTTAGTTACCGCCGCAGCAGCCCTCAGCCCGAAGGAGTGCCGTGCCAGGCCGCACCACGATCCGCACCGCCGTCGTCACCGGCGCGGCCCGCGGTATCGGGCGGGCCATCGCGGCGCGGCTCGTCGCCGAGGGGATCCGGGTCGTCATCAATGACCTGGACGAGGCCGTCCTCGCCGAGACGGCCGCTGCGATCGGGGCCGTCCCCTTTGCCGGTGACGCGGCGTCGAGCGACGGGGTCGACCGGCTCGTGGCGGCAGCGCTCCGCGAGTTCCGGGAGGAGGGTGGCATCGACCTCTTCATCGCCAACGCCGGCATCACGTCCGGTATGGGCCTCGAGGCCTCCGATGCCGACTGGTCCCGCCTGCTCGAGGTCAACCTGATGGCGCAGGTCCGCGCCGCGCGCCGGCTCGTGCCGATGTGGCTCGACGCGGGCGGCGGCCGCCTCGTCCTCACCGCCTCGGCCGCCGGTCTGTTGACGATGCTCGGCGACCTGCCCTACTCCGTCACCAAGCACGGGTCCGTCGCCCTGGCCGAGTGGCTTGCCGCGACCTACCGGCACCGCGGGATCATCGCCCAGGCGGTCTGCCCGCTCGGCGTCGACACCCGGATCCTCGAGGAGGCGGGTCCCCTCAAGGACCTGCTGACCCGGGACGGCACACTGAGTCCCGAGGACGTCGCCGAGGCCGTGTGGCAGGGGCTGCAGGGTGACTCGGTCCACATCCTCCCGCACCCCAGCGTGCGCCAGTACTACGCCGGACGCGCGGCCGACCCGGACGCGTGGCTCGGTGGGATGAACAAGATCCAGCAACGACTCGAGAGGCCCAGTACATGACCGACCAGCCGCAAACCGACCAGACCACCCGCACCGCGATCGTCACCGGCGCCGCGCGCGGCATCGGCGCCGCCGTGGCCAAGCGCCTCGCCCAGGATGGCCTGCAGGTCGCCGTGCTCGACCTTGACGAATCAGCCTGTGCCGCGGTGGTCTCGGAGATCGAGGCCGCAGGTGGGCGCGCGCTGGCCGTGGGCGTCGACGTCGTCCGACGAGGCCGCGGTCGAGGCCGCGGTCGAGCGGGTCGCGACCGAGCTGGGCGCCCCGACGGTGCTGGTCAACAATGCCGGCATCATCCGCGACAACATGCTCTTCAAGATGACGGTCGAGGATTGGGACGCGGTCATGGGCGTGCACCTGCGCGGCTCGTTCCTCATGACCCGCGCCGTGCCAGAAGCACATGGTCGACGCGAAGTTCGGGCCGGATCGTCAACCTGTCCTCGACCTCCGCCCTGGGCAACCGGGGGCAGGTCAACTACTCCGCGGCCAAGGCGGGACTGCAGGGCTTCACCAAGACGCTCGCGATCGAGCTGGGCAAGTTCGGGGTCACGGCCAACGCGATCGCCCCAGGGTTCATCGCCACCGACATGACGAGGGCGACGGCCGAGCGGATGGGCATCACGTTCGAGCAGTTCCTCGAGGGCGCCGCCAAGGAGATCCCGGTCGGCCGGGTCGGCCAGCCGGAGGACATCGCGGCGACCGCCTCGTTCCTCGTCCGCGAGGAGGCCGGCTTCGTGTCCGGCCAAGTCATCTACGTCGCCGGCGGACCAAAGGACTGATGGACGTGCGCACCTTCAACGGACTTGCCGAGCTCGGCGCGGCGGTCGGCGAGCAGCTGGGGCAGAGCGACTGGCACGAGATCACGCAGGAGCAGGTCAACCTCTTCGCCGAGGCGACCGGGGACCACCAGTGGATCCACGTCGACCCGGAGCGGGCCAAGGACGGTCCCTTCGGCCGAACCATCGCGCACGGGTACCTGACCCTCTCGCTGCTTCCGGTCCTCGTCGCGGAGATCTACCGTGTCGAGGGCGTCTCGATGGGCCTGAACTACGGGACCAACAAGGTGCGGTTCCCGGCGCCGGTGCCGGTGGGCAGCAAGGTGCGCGCCTCGGCCCAGCTGGTCGAGCTGGCCCCGATCACGATCGGCACCCAGGCTGTCGTCCGGGTGACCATCGAGATCGAGGGCGGCACCAAGCCGGCCTGTGTCGCCGACGTCGCCTGGGTCTACGTGCCGTGACCCAGCCACCCGCGCAAGGCAACCCGGCCGGAGGAGCGAGCCCAGCGGCATACGGCACGGAAGAACCGCCCGGGCTCCCGCTGGAGCCGTTGCGCGCCTTCCTCGCCGACCACGCTCCCGGCCTGCTGGAAGGCCCCCTCACGGCCCGCCTGATCGCGGGGGGCAAGTCGAACCTGACGTACGTCGTCGGGGATGGGCGCCACGAGGTGATTGTGCGCCGGCCGCCGCTCGGGCACGTGCTCGCGACCGCGCACGACATGGTCCGGGAGCACCGGGTCATCTCGGCGCTGCACGAGACCGACGTCCCGGTCCCCGAGACGTACGCGGTGTGTCCGGGTGATGAGGTGATCGGCGCGCCGTTCTACGTCATGGAGCTCGTCGAGGGCACGCCCTACCGGCTCGCGGCGCAGCTGCAGCCGCTCGGCCCGGAGCGGACCCGGGCGATCTGCGAGCGGATGGTCGACACCCTCGTCGCGCTGCACGCGGTCGATCCGGAAGCCGTGGGGCTCGGCGACTTCGGGCGGCCGCAGGGGTTCCTCGAGCGGCAGGTGCGCCGGTGGAAGCAGCAGCTCGACGGCTCCCGCAGCCGTGATGTGGCCGGCATCGACGAGCTGCACGCGTGGCTGGCGACCAATGTCCCACCGGAGTCCCCACCGGCGATCGTGCACGGCGACTTCCGCCTCGACAACCTGCTCATCGACACGACCGGTGTCGCCGACCGCGTGGCGGCCGTGCTCGACTGGGAGATGGCCACGCTCGGGGACCCGCTGACCGATGTCGGGCTGCTACAGGTGTACCAGGCGCTGGCCGGGATGGGCAGCGGCGATGCCGTGTCGGACGTGGCGTTGGCACCGGGGTGGCTCGGACCCGACGAGATCCTGGACCGGTATGCCGCCGGGTCGGGTCGCGACCTGGGCCGGCTCTCGTTCCACCTCGGGCTGGCCTACTTCAAGCTCGCCGTGATCCTCGAGGGGATCCACTACCGCTACACGCAGGGCCAAACGGTGGGGGAGGGGTTCGCGACGGTCGGCGAGGCGGTCGAGCCGCTCGTCGCCGCGGGCCTGGCCGCAGTCAAGGACCAGTGAAGGGACTCTGATGGATTTCGCACTGTCGCCCAAGGCGGAAGAGCTGTCCGCACGGATGTGGGACTTCATGCGGGAGGAGGTGTTCCCCGCCGAGGCCGAGTACTACCGCCACCTCGCCGAGCATGGTCAGTACGGGCTGCCGCCCGTCGTGGAGCGGCTCAAGGAGTCGGCGCGCGGGCGGGGCCTGTGGAACCTGTTCCTGCCGGCCGAGTCGGGCCTGAGCAACGTGGACTACGCGGCCCTGGCGGAGATCTCCGGCTGGTCGCCGGTCATCGCCCCGGAGGCGATCAACTGCCAGGCCCCGGACACCGGCAACATGGAGGTGCTGCACCTGTTCGGCACCGACGAGCAGAAGCAGCGCTGGCTCGAGCCGCTGCTGGCCGGCGAGATCCGCTCGGCGTTCTGCGATGACCGAGCCGGACGTCGCCTCCTCGGACGCGACGAACATCCAGACGGTGATCCGCCGCGACGGCGACGAGTACGTCATCAACGGCCGCAAGTGGTGGATCAGCGGCGCGACGGACGAGCGCTGCGAGGTCTTCATCGTCATGGGCAAGACCGACCCGGATGCCGACACGCACCGCCAGCAGTCGATGATCCTCGTGCCGCGCGACACCCCGGGGCTGACCATCGAGCGGCGACCTGCCGATCTTCGGCTACCACGACCAGCACGGGCACTCCGAGGTCGTCTTCCGCGACGTGCGGGTGCCGGCCGCGAACCTGCTCGCGGGCGAGGGCGACGGGTTCATGATCGCCCAGGCCCGGCTCGGCCCGGGGCGGATCCACCACGCGATGCGCGCCATCGGCATGGCCGAGCGGGCCCTGGCGCTCATGGTCGACCGGGCCAAGTCGCGGATCGCGTTCGGCGAGCACCTGCCGACCAGGGCGTCGTCCAGGAGCTCATCGCCCAGTCCCGCATCGAGATCGACCAGGCCCGCCTCTACGTCTACAAGACGCGCCTGGCTGATCGACCAGCACGGCGCCAAGGGCGCCCGCACCGAGATCGCCGGCATCAAGGTCGCGGCGCCCGCGATGGCCACCCGGGTCATCGACCGCGCCATCGAGGTCTTCGGCGGCAGCCGGCGTCTCCGAAGACACCCCGCTCGCCTACTTCTACGCGTGGGCGCGGGTGCTGCGCATCGTCGACGGCCCCGACGCCGTGCACCGCCGCACCATCGCCCGTCAGGAACTGAAGCGCAACCAGGCGTTCGTCGGCTGACCCAGCCCAGCGGCATACGGATGATGCCGTATGCCGCTGAGCCGGCTTGCGCTGTGACGTGGCCGTCCGCTTTGGGCGGGCGCCGGGGGCCGGTCAGTGGGCGTGGCCTTGGCCACCGGCCTCCTTGGCCGTGACCTCCTCCATCTGCTCGAACATCTCCTGGGCTTGCTCGGCGGTCAACGTCCGGTCGAGCAGAGGCAGATAGACCTCCTCCTCCTTGGCAAAGTGCAGCCCGACGATGCCGTTGAGCGAGTAGAGGACGCGGCGCAGCTCGTGCTGGTCAGGCGCCGCGAGGTTGCCCTTCTCGAGCTTGCCGCCGAGTTTGCCGAGTTCATCGGTCAGCGTCCCGACCTCCTGGTGGTCGCGCCGCATCGTGTCGGTTGCGTGGGTCTTGCCATTGGTGCCGACGAGCTCGTCGACCTTGGCGTAGAGGACCTTGTCTTCGGCGACGGCGTGCGGGATCAGGCCCTCGGTGAGGAAGACGTAGGACGCGTGGACCTTCTCCTGCTGCTCGGCGAGGCTCGCCACCCCGATCGCGTCACCAGCTACGGCAAGACCGTCGATGTGCGGGATGAGCTCCTTGTGCTCGTCGCGCAGCGGTTGCGTCACGCGGTCCTTCGCTGCGGCGGCCACGGTGCCGCTCCCTGCCTGGACGGCGGGCTCCGTACCCCTGCCGACGCCGAGCCAGGCGACGGCTCCGACCACGGCGAGGGCTGCGGTGATCGCGGCGGCGTGCCTCGTGTGTCGTCCCATGTGTTGCTCCTTCGAAATTTGACACATGTCCAGAAGTTGGACAGGTGTCAACTTACGTTAGATTGGACACGTGTCAAGTAAGGTGGACCTGTGACGAGCAGACGGAGGCGGTCGACGCGCGAGGCGATCATGGACAGCGCCCTCGACCTGTTCACGGCGCGCGCCTACGAGGCGGTGCGGGTCGAGGACGTCGCTCGAGAAGCGGGCGTCTCGCGAGCCACGTTCTACAACCACTTCTCCGAGCGCGAAGAGGTTCTCGGGGCGCTCTTCCAGCGACTGCTCGCGGCGGAGGTGCCGGACCACACCCGGACCAACGTCCCACCGCTCGAGCAGATCGAGCACGTCGCCATCGAGGCGGCTCGCGGCATGCTCGACCAGCCGCAGCTCGCGCGCTTTCATCTACAGCCTTCCCATCCGGCACGAGGCCCTGCTCAAGCCGGAGGACGAGTCGACACCAGCCGTCTTCCGGACCATCCACCACCTGCTGGAGATGGCTCATGCCCGGGGCGAGCTCCGCACCGACGTGCCGGTCGAGCTGATGTGCGTCCACGTCCACAACGCCCTCGAGGCCGCGATGCGGGCCTGGGCCGATGGGCTCACCGACGACCCTGTCGAACGGGTACGGGCCCTCGTCCGGCTCTCCCTCTACGGTGTCGTGTCCGAGCTGGATGGGGCGCCAAGCCGTGTCGCTCTGGGAACCTGAGCAGGGAAGCGCCGCGGCTATAGCACTTGCTATGGTGATGCGATGGCGGAGGATCTTGCTGCGGTCGCGCGTCGTACAGACGAGGCGACACTGCGCGCGCGCTCTGACCTGGTGCGTGCAGTCCGGCGGGCCGCATCTGAGGGCATGACCCAGGCACAGATCGCACAGCAGATTGGACGCAGCCAACCCGAGGTCTCCCGTCTGCTGCGATTCCATGGGACGTCCCCGCTCGCGCGGCGCCTGCGACGCAGCGCGGGCCAGGTTCGACAGATCGTCTCCGAGGCCGGCGGCAGCCGGGTGCGGGTGTTCGGGTCGGTCGCGACCGGACAGGACCGTCCCGGCTCGGATGTCGACCTCTTGTTCACTATGGGCGAGCCTTTGAGTCTGATGGAGCTCGGAAGGCTCGAACAGCGGCTCGTGGACGAGATCGGCGCCCCGGTGGATCTCGTCCCGGATAGCGCGATCCGCCCCGACCTGCGGGAACGAGTCTCGACGAGGCGGTGACTCTATGAGCCGCTCGGAGGAGGAGGTCCTGCACGAGGCACTGACCCACTTTGAGCTGATGCTGGAACACGCCCAACGTGATGTCATCGACCAGTTGGTCGTTGATGCAGTCTGCATGCGGCTGTCCGCAGGCGTGGAGACGTTGAACCGGCTGGATCCCTCCGTCCGGGACCGAATGTTCGGCGACAGTTGGCCATTGATGTGGGGCATGCGCAATCGGATCGCCCACGGCTATCTGCTGCGTGGAAGCTTCGATCATTCGCCGGACCCTGGCCACGGATATTCCCGTGATCATCAGGGTAGATCCGACAGGCCCTCGCTGGGGGCTGAAAACGTCCGACGCTGTCGGATCCAGAAATGGGCCGGAAATCCTGCGTCGTCGCTGTCGAGAACGCTCGGTCGGCTCCGTCCCACGGGTGCGAAGGCCTGAACGCCTCGATGGCACCAATGAAGGAGCGACCACCATGCAAACCAACGACACCACCGCAATCCTGAACCTCCCGATCAGCCAGGAGCTCTTGGCTCGCGACCTGTTGCGCATGGCCTACGTCGCCAAGGACGGCACCCCGCGCAACGTCCCGATCGCCTTCACGTGGAACGGCTCGGAGATCGTCGTCTGCACCCCGAAGAATGCGCCGAAACTGCACTCCCTGCGGCACAACCCCGAGGTCGCACTCACGATCGACACCGAGGTGCACCCGCCGAAGATCCTGCTCATCCGCGGTCGAGCCGAGCTGGACGTCGTGGACGGCATCCCGCAGGAGTACCTGCAGATGAACGGCACCTACAAGATGACCGCGCGAGCAGCGCGTCGAATGGGAGGCCGAGGTCCGCTCCCTCTACGACGGAATGGTCCGAATCGTCATCACCCCCACGTGGGCCAAGCTCATCGACTTCGAGACCACCCTCCCCAGTGCCGTCGAGGAGCTGAGTCCGGCAGCGGGACGAGCGTCAACTGGCCTGATACCGATGGTACGTGGCCGGGGACCGGGCAAGGGCACCTGCGCTCGTGTCAGACCGACCTCCGCGAAGCGGTCTGATCGGGATGGGAGCAGTCGACGGGACCACCCTGTTCTGGCCGCTGCGCACGCGACGAGCCGCACGACCTCGTCCCGTCGACTGCGTCCCCGACGTTCTTGAGGCGGTCAGCTTCGACTGCTCGACGCAACTGAAGGGCGGCACCGAATGCACAGTCGACGGGACCTCGGAAGCGGCGCGAGGTGCAGCGCCCGACGCGCGCGTTGAGCAGGGAGGTCACTCCCTTCAGGACGGTCTGTTGAGGACGCGCTCGTAGAGGTCGGCGAACCGTTCACGCCGGGAGGCGTAGTGGGCCGCGTGGTCGGGGTCGGGTGACTCGGTGACGGACATCGGGGTGGGAGCCCGTTCCACATCCGGCGCGAGGACGTCGAGCGCGAGGAGCACGGTGCCGCGCAGGGTGGCCCGGCGCAGCACGGCATGGTCGACGGGCATGCCGATGGCGTCGGCGACCAGCGCGAGCAGTCCGGGGACGCGGTTCGTGACGCGGCCCGACGCGACGACCCGCGTGACGGCCGGGTTCGCGTCGACGAGCTGGTCGTGGACTCGCTCGTAGCTGAGGGCGAGGCCCTCGAGGGCCCCGCGCGCCACGTCGGCACCGTCTGCGGCTGCTCCGATGTCCGCGAAGACCCCGCGGGCGTCCGCACGCCAACCGGTGCTGCGCTCGCCGGTGAGGAAGGGGAGGACCGTCGGAGGACCGGCGTCGGGTGCGCGGCGGGCGACGTCCTCGAGGCTCGTGCCCTCGGGAAGTCGCACGACGTCCTCGAGCCAGGACACGACCCGGCCGACATCGTTGAGTGCCCCGCCGACGAGCGACTGTCCGCGGCTGATGCGATAGCACCAGAGCCCGGACGGGAGGACCGCGGGCGTGCCGGGGACGAGGACCCGCATGGCGCCGCTGGTCGCGGCCGCGAGCCCGATCGTCCCTGGGTCGGTCGCCCCCGAGCCGATGTTGCTGCTCAACCCGTCCGCGAGGGGCGCGAACCAGCGCGCGTCGCGGAGCGCGGGCCACCGGTCGGTGCCGGCCCCCTCGACCGAGGAGTCCGGGTCGCAGATGGGGGAGAAGCGGTCGGCCCCGACGCCGACCACGTCGAGCAGGGACGATGCCCATGCGCCCGTGCGCCGGTCGAGCAGTCCGGTCCAGGCGGCAGTCGACGTGCCGACCGCAGTCGCGCCGGCGAGCCGCAGCTGGATGAACTCGCCGAGGGAGAGCCAACGGTCCACCCTGGAGAAGACGTCGGGCGAGGTCTCGCGCAGCCAGCGCAGCCGAGGCGCCAGGTAGCTCGTGTGCAGGCGCGTCCCGGTGAGGTCGTGGACCTCGTCGATGTCGAGCTCGCCCAACAGCCCCATCAGCTGCGAGGTGGAGCGGGTGTCGGCGTAGGTGTAGCACGGCGTCAGGGGGGTGCCGTCCCGCCCGACGCCGACGAGGGACGAGGCGAAGGTATCGATGGCGACCCCAGCGACTGTCCGGCTGCCCAGGTGCTCGGTGACGGCTGAGATGCAGGCGGCAGCCTCGTCGACGACCTGCAGCGGATCGATCGTGACGGTGCCGTCCGGGGCGGTCGTGAAGGAGTGGGGCGCCTTGTGGCGGTGCCGGTGCACGGGCACACCTCGGGCGTCGTAGATCCCGGCCCGGGCGCCGGTCGAGCCCACATCGATCCCCAGGACCAGCGGATCGAGCGCCTCGTCGAGCTCGATCGTGAACGCGTCATTGCTCACCCATCGACTGTACGGGCCTCCGGATCACGGTCCCGGACTCGGCTCTAGGCTGACCGCCATGCCTGCCCCGTCCACCCGCCGCGCAGATCGCACCTGGCTCATCGCCCTGGCCGCGAGCCTGTGGGGCCTCTCCGCGATCTGGCGCGACCCACTCGCCAAGCAGTACCCCTCCGTCGCCATCGTCTTCTGGGAGCACGTCGTCCTCGTCCTGCTCGTGTCGCCGTGGCTCTTCGGAGCGGTCCGTGCCGTGGCGCGGGCGAGCCGCCGCACCCAGCTGAGCGTGCTCGTCATCGGAGCCGGCTCCTCGGCGCTCGCCACGACCCTGTTCACCTCCGCCTTCCGGTTGGGCGACCCCATCACACCGCAGGTCCTCCAGAAGCTGCAGCCGCTCATCGCCCTCCTCCTTGCCGCACTCCTCCTCGGGGAGCGCCTTCGGCCGTCCTTCGCGTTGTTCGCCGTGCCGGCGATCGCAGGTGCCTGGCTGCTCAGCTTCCCGGAGCCCTTCGCCATCGGCATCACCAGCCTGTATGCCGCTGGGCTCGCTCTCGGGGCAGCGGCCCTCTGGGCGGCGGGCACCGTTCTCGGACGTGCCGCCAGCGCGGAGCTGACCTTCCGCGAGCTCACCTCCCTCCGCTTCGCGGTCGGTCTGGTCGCGCTCGCCGTGATCGCGCCAGTGACCGGGACGTCGGTCCAGATCGAGGCTCGGTCCATCGGCAGCATCGTCGTGCTCGCCCTCGTGCCGGGCCTGCTCGCCCTCCTGCTCTACTACCGGGGCCTGCACAACACGCCGGCGTCGCGGGCGACGCTCGCGGAGCTCGCCTTCCCGATCACCGCGGCCGTCGTCGGGGTCGCGGTGCTGGGTCGCAGCCTGGACCCGACCCAGTGGCTCGGCTTCGCCATCGTGCTCGCAGCAGTGGTCGGCCTGGCCCTGCATGAGCGGCGCAGCGAGCGGCCGTCGGTCGCCGTTCCGAACTGGGCCGACGAGACCCTCCGGGTGAAGGGCTGACGGACGGTGTACTTCGAGGACTTCGAGGTCGGCCAGACCTTCACCAGCCAGGGCCGGACCATCACCGAGACGGATGTCGTGCTGTTCGCGGGCTGGAGCTGGGACACGAACCCGCCTCACACCGACGAGGAGTCGATGAAGGACGGCCGGTTCGGGCAGCGGATCGCGCACGGGCTGCTCGGGACGTCGGTCGCGCTGGGGCTCGCCTCGCGGTTGGGCATCTTCGAGGACAGCTCGATCGCCCTGCTCGGCATCGACGGGTGGACGTTCCAGGCGCCGATCCTCATCGGCGACACCGTGCACGTCACCGTCGAGATCACTGGCACGCGCCGGACCAGCCGGGGTGACGCCGGCATCCTGTCCCGGCGCTTCATCCTGACGAACCAGCACGGAGTGGTCGTTCAGTCCGGCGAGATCGGCCTCATGGTGTCGACCCGACCGGCTGGGGACTGAGCACTCGACCGGTACGAAGTGGGCACTCGACTGAAAGGGATGGGGCACTCGAGTGCTCGGGCGTGTGGGGGCTGGCCCAGCGGCATACGGCCCCTCAGGGGTTCCAGTCGTCCGCGGTGACCGCGGGGGCCACCAACCCCCCGTCGGGTCGGCGGCCGATGGCGATGAGCGCGAGGGTGAGCAGCATGCGGTCCCGCGGGCTCTGGGGGTCGAGACGCGTGAGCTCACGGATCTGGCGAACGCGATAGATCACGGTGTTGCGGTGACAGGTGAGCTCGTCGGCCGCGTGGGTCGGCGACAGGTCGTGCTTGAGGTAGGCGGTGAGCGTGTCGAGGAGCATGCGCTGCTGGTGGGCGGGTTGGGCGAGGAGCTGGCCCAGAGCCTCGATGACGAGAACCTCGGTCACCTCGCGGCTGCGCGAGAGGAGCAGCTCGGGCAGGCGGTCCGCGGCGGAGACGACGCCACGCCCGTCCTCGGGCAGCGTGGCTGCAGCTCGGGCGGCGAGCTGGAAGGCGGTCGCGAAGCCGGCGAGGCCCGTCCGTGACGGCATGATTGCGACCCGGCCGGAGGTCATCGGTCGGAGCACGCGCAGCACGTCGTCGACGCTGTGCTCCCCGAGGACGAGCAGGCCGAAGTGGTGCCCGCCCCGGATGTACCAGTGGGACGACACGTCGATGCGCTCGAGGCCGTCCTCCGGCATGCGGAGCGGGCTATCGGCGTTCGGGTGGAGCATCGCGACGACACAGGCGATCCGGTCGTCCGGCGCGAGGTCGAGCACCTGTCGGGCCTCCTCGGCGAACGTCGGGTCGCTGCCCCGGCCGGAGGCCAGTCGGTCGAGCACACTTGCGCGTCTCCGCAGGTCCAGACGCTGCATCCGGAGGCTCTCGCGCCGGTAGGAGTCGACGATGATGTTGTTCTGGACGTCGAGGGCGCTCCACACCGCGTGGCCGGCAAGGATGAGGACGCGCTCGTCGACGTCCAGCCGGTGGCTGCGCTGGTGCTCGAGCAGGGCCTCCCAGAGGACGCGCACCCCGAGCGAGTAGGCGCTGAGGACCAGCTCGAGGGGTACGCCCTGACGGGCGCGGCGTCGGCCGGTGTCCCGCCACAGGTCGACGGCGCGACCCTCCGGCTGCGGCTGGCCAGCCATGTTGCGCAGGCCGCGGCGGATGTTCTCGCGGGTGCCGGCGCGGATGTCCGCCGCGAGCTCGGCCGGAGTGGAGTCGTAGAACGCGCGGTCCTTGACGAGGAGCATCCGGGTGATCTCGTCGGCGATCCGGTCCGCCTCGGGTACCAGAGTCGCCCACGCCTCCTGGATCGCGAGCGCGTCCTGTGGCGAGATCTCGACCTTGCCCGCTGATGAAGTATGTGGGCCCGCGCCAGTTGCCATGGCCCAGAGTCGCACTCACCGCACAGATCCGCCACCGCCGCATGCGGGAGTGGCGGCGTTCGGAACGAACGATTTTGTGCGCCGCGCCCATAGGCGGTCTTGCGCGCTGCGGGAACAGTGAGGTCACGCACATTGAGCAAGGGAGCTGATGTGACCTCGAGCGACCAGCACGGGCCGGACGCGCAGCGCGCCGACCCACTCCTTGAAGTGGAGGGCGTGAGTGTGGCGTTCGGTGGCGTCGTCGCCCTCCGCGACGTCTCGCTCGAGGTCCGTCCCGGTGAGGTGCTCGGTGTCATCGGGCCCAACGGCGCCGGCAAGACGACGCTCTTCAACGTCGCGTGCGGCTTCGTCCGTCCGGACGCCGGCTCCATCTCCTGGCAGGGCAGACGACTCCAGCACCTCCAGCCGCACCAGCTCGCCGGTCTGGGCATCGGCCGCACGCTGCAGGGGCTCGGGCTCTTCCACCGCATGACCGTCCTCGAGAACGTCATGGTGGGCGCAGACCGGCACGCCCGCGCCGGTTTTCTGTCGGGGCTGCTAGGCCTGCGCCGCGGTGATCGGGACGAGCGCGCCCTGCGCGAGCGGTCGCTGGCCGCGCTCGAGGAGCTGGGCATCGCCGGCGAGGCTGGGCGACTCCCCGGGGGGCTGCCCTACCCGGTGCGCAAACGCGTGGCGCTGGCGAGGGCCCTGGTCGGCGAGCCGCAGCTGCTGCTGCTCGACGAGCCCGCGAGCGGCCTGTCCAGCGCCGAGATGGACGACCTGGGTGAACTCATCGGCCAGCTGCGGGAGAAGCGGTCCGTGATGCTCGTCGAGCACCACATGGACCTGGTGATGTCGGTCTGCGACCGCCTCGTGGTCCTCGACTTCGGCCGCGTCATCGCGACCGGTCGACCGGACGAGGTCCGCAACGACCCCGCGGTCCTGGCGGCGTACCTCGGCGAGGCCGACGTGCCGGGCGCTTCCGCGATTCCGCCGCCCTCGGAGGCCCGTCCGGGTCCCGTGCGTGCAGAAAAGGGGGCCGAGCATGCTCGAGCTACGTGACCTGACTGCGCACTACGGTCCGATCCGCGCCCTCGACGGAGTGTCGTTCACCGCGCGGCAGGGACAGATCACTGCGGTGCTCGGCGCCAACGGAGCGGGCAAGACGACCATGCTCCGCGTCGTCTCGGGACTGTTGACCCCGGCTGGTGGCTCCGTGCTGCTCGACGACAGGGACCTGCGTGGGGTCGCCACCGAGGAGCTGAGCCGGCTCGGCCTGGCCCACGTCCCCGAGGGGCGAGGCGTGATCGCCGAGCTGACCGTGGCCGAGAACCTCAGGCTGGGTGCGCTCGGTCGCTCCCGTGGCGCCCCCGCCATCGGCCTCGACCGGATCTACGAGCTCTTCCCGGTGCTCGGAGACCGGAGCAACGCCCTGGCCCACGTCCTGTCCGGCGGCGAGCGCCAGATGCTCGTCATCGGGCGGGCCCTCATCGCCGCGCCGAAGGTGCTGCTCCT
Source organism: uncultured Actinomycetota bacterium (assembly GCA_963826445.1). Lineage (GTDB taxonomy): Bacteria > Actinomycetota > Actinomycetes > Actinomycetales > Dermatophilaceae > Intrasporangium. The sequence continues at coordinate 57,319 of CAWGXD010000008.1, read as the reverse complement.
CGACGAGCCGTCTCTGGGCCTCGCGGCACGGGTCGTGACCCAGATCTTCAGCACCATCCGCGGGCTCGTCGAGCGCGACGGCCTCACCGTCGTGCTGGTCGAGCAGAACGCGCGAAGCGCACTGTCCATCGCCGACACCGGCGTGGTGCTCAACCTCGGCAGGGTCGTCGCCCAGGACGCGGCGGCCGAACTGGCGCGGGACGAGCAGCTCCGACACGCCTACCTGGGCTTCTGAGGAGGAGGCAGCCGTGCAGCAGCTCCTGACGACCACCCTGACCGGGCTGACACTCGGCATGGTCTACGCGGCCTTCGCGCTCGCTCTGGTGATGATCTGGCGGTCGACGCGGATCGTGAATTTCGCGCAGGCGCCGATGGCCATGATCACGACCTACGTCGCGCTGACCCTCATCGATGGCGGGCAGCCATACTGGCTCGCCTTCGCGGCGGCGCTCCTCTCCGGGCTCGTGCTCGGTGCGGTGGTGGAGTGGGTCGTGATCCGGCCCGTGGAGGGCGGCTCCGAGGTCAACGCAGTCATCCTCACCCTGGGCCTCTTCGTCGCGATCCACGCCCTGGCGGCCGTCATCTTCGGCGCGCGGTTCAGGTCCTTCCCGGCGCCCTTCGGTCTCAGCGGATTTCGCGCTGGGGACGTGTCCATCGCCTTGACGGGCTTCGGGATCTTCACGATCGCCTCGGTCCTCGTGGTGATGGGGCTGCTTGTCCTTCTCTTCCGCCGGACCGACCTCGGACTGACGATGCGCGCCGCTGCGTTCAACCAGGAGGTGGCCCGGCTGCTCGGCGTCCGGGTGGGCAGGCTGCTGACGCTGGGCTGGGCGCTCGCCGCGCTCGTCGGCTCGCTCGCCGGGCTGCTCATCGCCGGCGGCAACCTCGTCCATCCCGGCTACATGGACTCGGTCGTCGTCTATGGCTTCGTCGCAGCCGTGCTCGGCGGGCTGGACAGCCCGGCCGGAGCCGTCGTCGGCGGTCTCGTGCTCGGCCTCGTCCTGAGCCTGGTCAGCGGCCTGGTGAGTGCCTCGCTGGTCCCGCTCGCTGCCCTGGTGGTCCTCATGGTCGTCCTGCTGGTGCGACCCGGCGGGCTCTTCTCCAGCGTGACCGAGAGGAAGGTCTGACGTGGCTCCAACAGCGCCCTCGATGCTGAACCGCCTGTCCTGGCAGCGCCTGCCACCGCTCGTCCGGCACCTGCTCGTCGCGGTCGCGGCCTTGATCGTCATCACCATCGTGATCGAGACCGTGAGCTCGTTCCGGCAGGGGCAGCTCTCCTCGATGGCCTACCTCGCGATCGCGGCGGGCGGACTCACCGTACTGACCGGCCAGAGCGGGCAGCTGTCCCTGGGCCACGGTGCGTTCATGGCTGTCGGCGCCTACACGACGGCGCTGCTCCTGCAGAGCCGCGCATCGGCACCGCCGCTGGTCGTCGTCCTCCTGGCCGCGACCGTCGTGGCGCTCGTCGTGGGCGTCCTCGTCGGCATCCCGGCGGCCCGCCTCCACGGTCCCTACATCGCCGGCGCGACGTTGGCGCTGGCCGTAGCCGTGCCCGGCGTCGCGCTCTACTTCTCCGAGCAGCTCGGCGGCGAGCAGGGCCTGACCCTTCGAGTACCCGAGGCTCCCGTCTGGCTCCTCGATGCGATGTTCTTCATCACCGGCCAGGAGCTGACCGGCCGCAAGTACGTGGCGTACGTCGCGTGGTTCTGCCTGGTCCTCACGTACCTGATGCTCGCGAACCTCGGCGCCAGCCGGGTCGGTCGGCGCTGGCGGGCCGTTCGCGACGACGAGGTCGCCGCGGCCATCGCCGGTATCAACCTCGGCAGGGCTCGCGTTCTCGCGTTCGTGGTGAGCGCTGCCGCCGCCGGGCTCGCGGGCGCGGTGATGGCCCTGGTCGTCCGGGTCAGCGCGCCCAGCGGCTTCACCCTCACGCTGTCCCTCGGCCTGCTCAGCGCCATCGTCCTCGGTGGCCTCGGCAGCCTGTCGGGCGCGCTCATCGGCGCCGCCATCCTCACGTTCCTGCCACAGGTGGTCACCTCCATCGGGCAGGACGCGGGCCTCAGCGACCTCCAGGCGGCCGAACTCGCCCCGCTGGTCTACGGGCTCACCGTGATCCTCGTCATCCTCCTCGCACCAGCCGGGCTCGTCGGGACGCTCCGATCGAGACTGGCACACCGCAAGCGCCCGACCTGACCGCTGTTCGCTTGCCCACCAACGAACTTCGTTCGTGACCACCACCACCCACCACAGGAGACATCCATGAACACCTGGTCAACGAGGACCGTTCCTGGCCTCGCCGCGCTCGTCACCGCAGGCCTGCTCCTCTCCGCCTGCGGAGCGAGCGGACGCGCCGCCGACGGCAGCACCTCCGACGCGCCTGCCGCAGCCGAGAAGGTCATCGGCCTCACGGACACGACCGTCAAGGTCGGTGCCCACTACCCGCTCACCGGCGTGGCCGCCCCCGGCTACAGCGAGATCCCCGACGGGGTGAAGGCCTACTTCGACTTCGTCAACGCGGCCGGCGGCATCCACGGCCGCCAGATCGAGTACATCGTCCGCGACGACGGATACAACCCGACGAACACCAGCTCTGTCGTCAACGAGCTGGTCCTCAAGGACGAGGTCTTCGCCATCGTCGGTGGCCTCGGCACCCCGACTCACAGCGCGGTGGTCGACTTCCTCAACGACGAGGGCGTGCCCGACCTCTTCGTGTCCTCGGGCTCGCTCGCCTGGGGCGACAAGCCCGCGGAGCGGCCGATGACGTTTGGCTGGCAGCCCGACTACGAGATCGAGGGCAAGATCATCGGCCAGTGGATCAAGCAGAACAAGCCGGATGCACGCGTCGGGCTCTTCCTCCAGGACGACGACCTCGGCATGGATGGCGAGAAGGGCGTGCGGCGCTTCCTCGGCGACCAGATCGTCGAGACGGTCCGCTACACCTCGGGCAACACCGACGTCGCTCCGCAGCTGGCCAAGCTCCAGGCCGCCAAGGCGGATCTCATCATCGGCTTCAACACGCCGTCCTACACCGCGCTGACGCAGCTCGTCTCGATGAAGCTCAGCTACCAGCCAGAGTGGTTCTACAGCTCGATCGGCTCCGACTCGAACCTGGTCGGGGCCCTCCTCGAGCGGTTCTCCGAGGGCGCCGTCAAGGTTGGCGGCAAGGCACTCGACGGCGTCTACACCACCGAGTACATCCCTGGCGTCGACTCACCGGACAACGCGTGGACCCAGTTGTGGCAGAAGGTCTGGGCCGCCAACGGCAACGGCAAGGACCTGACGAACTACCGGATCTACGGCATGTCCCACGCCTACGCGTTCGTCCAGGCCCTCCAGGCAGCCGGCAAGGACGTGACCCGGGAGAGCATCATCAAGGTGCTCGAGGAGAAGGGTTCGACGTTCGAGGGCCCGCAGCTCGCGCCCTTCCGCTACTCGAAGGACAACCACCTCGGCATCGGCGGGGTCCAGATCACCCAGCTCAAGGGTGGCGCCGGCCAGGAGCTGACCAAGGTCCTCGTGACCGATCTCGGCGACGTCCCGATCACCGAGGACACCTCCGGCGCTGCTGAGGATGCGCCCCCGGCCAACGGCATCCCGGCAAACTGAGCAGACGGCAACGAGACGAGGAGGCCGGGCGATGGACCTCGAGCTGACCGGGGAGGAACGCGAGATCCGTGAGTGGGTCAGGACGTTCGTGCACCGAGAGATCATGCCGATGGAGCCGGAGGTGCTCGCCCGCGAGCGCCGCGGCGAACGCGGCTTGGAGCCTGATGAGCTGACCAGCCTGCAGCTCAAGGCCAAGGACGCCGGGTTCTTCGGCATCCAGACGCCGGAGGAGTACGGCGGCATGGCGCTCGGTGCCCTGATGGCAGCACTCATCGAGGTCGAGCTCGGCCGGTCCTTCGTGCAGTTCCGCTTCGCCGGCGACGCGGACAACATCCTCTACGTCGCCAACGACGAGCAGCGGGCCGCCTACCTGGTCCCGACGATCAACGGGGAGCGCAGGTCCTGCTTCGCCATCACCGAGCCCGGTGCCGGCTCCGACGCGCGGGCGATTCGTACGTCCGCGCGTCGGGACGGCGACGAGTGGGTGATCCGCGGCGAGAAGACCTTCATCACGGGAGGCCACGAGGCAGACTTCGTCATGGTGTTCGCCGTGACCGATCGGGAGAAGGGCGCCGATGGCGGGGTCACCTGCTTCCTGGTCAATCGCGAGCAGGGGTGGCAGAGCAGTCCCATCGACACGATGGGCGAGTGGGGGCCTGCGTCACTCGTCTTCGACGACGTGCGGGTGCCGCACTCGAGCATCCTCGGACAGGAGGGCAAGGGCTTCGAGCTGGCCATGCGCTGGATCGGCAAGGGCCGATACCTCCTGCCGGCCCGCGCCCTGGGAGCCTGTGAGCGGCTCGTCGAGATGGGCCTGGAGCAGGCCCGCAGCCGGGTCACGTTCGGCAAGCCAATCGCCGAGCGGCAGGCGATCCAGTGGATGCTGGCCGACTCCGCGGTCGAGATCGAGGCGCTCCGCTGGCTCGTCCTGACGGCGGCCTGGCAGGTGGACCGCGGTCTCGACTCCCGCCAGGCCCAGTCGATGGCCAAGCTCTACGGCGGGGTCAAGGCGAACGAGATCGTCGACCGGGTCCTTCAGGTGCACGGTGGCATGGGATACACGAGGGAGCTGCCGATCGAGCGGTGGTACCGCGAGCTGCGACTGCTGCGCATCTACGAGGGCACCGACGAGATCCAGCGGCGGACCATCGCCCGCAACCTGCTTCGCGGGCACGCCTCCGTCCGGGGCCACCTCGGCTGAGCGCCGTCCTCCTTGTTACACGATGCCGGGGTGGGTATGCGCCCATCGGCGGCACACTCCGTGGACCGTCCATGGGCGCGGCCGTGGAGGTGAAACATGTACACCGTTGAAGCGATGCTCGAGACGTACCCCAAGGACCTCGGCGATGTCGATCGAGGCAAGCTCACCGCGTGCATCCAGGCGTGCTACGAGTGCGCCCAGACCTGCACGGCGTGTGCCGATGCCTGCCTGAGCGAGGACATGGTGGCGGAGCTCGTCAAGTGCATCCGCACCAACCTCGACTGCGCGGACATCTGTGCCACGACCGGAGCCGTCCTCTCGCGCCACACCGGCTACGACGCGAACTTGACGCGAGCCGTGCTCGAGGCATGCGCCATGGCGTGCCGGGCGTGCGGGGACGAGTGCGAGCGCCATGCCGGCATGCACGAGCACTGCCGCGTGTGTGCCGAGTCGTGCCGCCGCTGCGAGCAGGCCTGCCGAGACCTGCTCGGTGCGTTGGGCTGACCGCTGGCTCCGGCTCCGGCCGCCGACGCGAGCGCCTGGGCGTAGCGTCCAGACGGGTGCGGTGCGACGACGGCCGGTCGGATGGGTGTCCGTCGCCTGAGTGAGGTCCGAGGACGCTGCTCTTCGGCAAAGGTGCGTCCTCGGGCACCGTTCCAGTGCGCCGATCCAGCCTACGATTCCCGTGTGCTGGCCCGCGTGCTCAGAGGGCCCGCTCCGGTCATCGCCCTGGTCGGCGTCGCGACCGCTGTGGGTGCGCTCCATGGCGGCTTCACCGACCTGTTCGTGTACCAGCACGGAGGCCGAGTCGTGCTCGACGGGTTGTCACCGGAGTCGCGCGACCCGGTGACCGGGCTGCGCTTCACCTATCCACCCTTCGCGGCCGTGCTCATGGCACCGCTGGCGCCGCTCCCGTCCTGGCTGGCGGCGGCTCTCTGGACTGCGGCATCGGTAGCCGCGCTCGCCGGAGTCGTGGCCCTGGTCCGCCGCTTCCTCGATCGGCCCGCGCCCGGCTGGCTCGTCGCGCTCCTCGCGCTGGGGGCGGTCGCCCTCGAGCCGGTCTGGCAGAACCTCGTGTTCGGTCAGATCAACACCCTCATCATGCTCGCCGTCCTCGTCGACCTGCTCCGGCCGTCGCAGCGCTGGTCAGGCGTGCTGATCGGCATCGCGGCCGGAGTGAAGCTCACCCCGCTGGTGTTCGTCGTCCTCCTCGTCCTCGTGGGACGTCGCGCCGCCGCGGGGCGGGCGATCCTCGCCTTCGCCGGCACCGTCGCCATTGGCGTCGCGGTGAACCCGGGGTGGTCGGCCAGTTACTGGGCGTCATGGCCTCGTCGACGCCGGCCGCATCGGACCCCCCGCCCTGGCACACAACCAGTCGGTCTATGGGGCGCTCACCCGCCTGCTCGACGCCAGGCCGTCGATCCTGCTGTGGCTCGCGATCGCCGTGCCGTTGGCCGTCGCCGTCCTCGGTGTCGGCGTCCGTTGGTGGCGGCGTGGCGACCCGCTCCTGGGCACCTGCCTGGCGGCAGTCTCCATGCTCCTCGCCTCACCCGTCTCGTGGTCGCACCACTGGGTGTGGTGCGCACCGATCGCCTTGGTGCTGTGGGAACGCGGGAGGTTCGCTGCGATCGCATGGACCATGGTCTTCGTCGCCCGCCCGATCATCTGGCCCGGCTACGGCGAGGGCCGCGAGTACGCGTGGACCCCTCTCGACCACATCGTCGGCAATGCCTACCTCCTGGCGGCCGTTGCCTTCGCGGCGTGGGCGGCAGGCAGGTTCCGGCAGCGCACGGGGACCAGGGTGAACGGCTCAGGGCGTCAGAAACCGGGGCTCGAAACCTTCCCGGCGGACTCGCGGAGTGGTTGACTCCGAAGGTCCCGGCAACGTCGTCGAGATGACTGCGGCGCTGACCGGGCCTTCGCAATGAAGGGATTCCGCATGAGTGATTGGCAACGATCGAGGATCCTCGTCTCAGGCGCAGCAGCGCTGCTGGCCATGGGCCTCGCATTCTCGAGCGGGTTCGTGGCGTCTGCCGCCCCCTCTGCCAAGGCTGGCAGGGGGCAGGGCAACAGCGACGTGCGCAACACCGGGCCCGACTTCAACAAGGGCAAGAAGCTGCCCATCAGCGCCAAGGAGAGCGAGAAGGTCAAGGGCCAACCCCCACTCGGGCCGGCCAAGGTCGGCACCACGAGGACGTGGCTCGCACTCGACGACACCACGGGAGCCATCTACCTGAAGAACTACACGCTCCGCGGCGTCGGCGACCACATCGAGGTCTGGGTGGCCAACGACCGGGCCTTCCCGGCGGGCGATTGCCGCAACGACCTCGGTCTGACCAATGTCACCGACGCGCAGGTGAACAACTTCATCCATGAGTTCGACACCAACATCTACCCCAAGGAGTCGGCGACCTTCTCGGTTCCGCCAGCGCGCGACGGCCACAACGCAATCCTGCCGAAGCTCATCCCGAACCTGCCGTCGTCGGAGTACAAGGGCGAGGGCGACAACATCGTCACGTTGGTAGACAACGTGCGGGACGCGAACTACTACGAGCCGACGACTCCGGACGGACAGACCTACATCGCCGGATTCTTCTACTCGGTCTTCAACGAGTACTTCGACCGCAACGTCATGACGATCGATGCCTTCGACTGGCTGCACCGCACCGGTGCCAACCCGCCCGACAACTCCACCGATCCTGCCTACCAGGCGTGCAGCGAAGAACTCCAGGTGGACCCGTCGCGTCTGCTCGGGCTGCCTCGGCCGCACCTCTACGAGGGCACCTTCGCCCACGAGTACCAGCACCTCCTGGAATACTACGAGGACGCGGACGAGACCTCGTGGGTCAACGAGGGGCTCTCGGACTGGGCGCAGACGCTCGTCGGCTACGTCGACCCCTCGGTGCCGCCGGATGACCCGGGCGCCGACAGCCACATCAAGTGCTTCCTCGGCTTCTCGCCACCTGCCTTCGGCGGGCCGGAGAACTCACTGACGGCCTGGGGCGACCAGGGCGGGCCAGAGATCCTCTGCGACTACGGAGCCGCCTACACGTTCATGGAGTACCTCGCCAGCCACTACGGCGTGGACGCGATGACGGCCCTGCACCGCGAGGACGGCAACGGCCTCGTCGGGCTGGACGCGGTCCTCGATGGTCAAGGTGCGACGGTCAGTGCCCGCGACACCCTGCACGACTGGGCCGCGGCCGTCGCCGTGGACGCCCAGGTCGACACCGGTGGCACGGTCAACGGCGTCCCCGCGGCCAGTGTCACCGCGTCGTCCCTCACGGCCAAGATCAACTGGGACAACCCGGAGGCGTACAGCGACGCGGGCGCGCCGCCGAACGGGTCGGACTACGTGCGGCTGCGTGACGGCGCCGGTGCCTATCTGTCGGCCGGGCAGATCAGCTCGATCGCGTTCAACGGCGCCTCGTCGCTCGTGCCGGACCCGGTGGCATGGACGGTCGACACGACTCCGCCCGACGCAACCACGTCCACCACGTCGTGCGCCAGTGTCCCCGACGGTACCGGGCCGGCGGCCCTGTACTCCGGTTGCGGTGCCAACCTCGACCGGGCGATCGTGCACAGCGTCGCGGTGCCTGCCGGTGGCGGGAACCTGACGTTCGACGCCCTGTGGGACACCGAGCTCGGCTGGGACTTCGGCTTCGTGCAGGTCTCGACCGATGGTGGCGCGACCTGGGCGAGCCTGCCCACCGCTGACACGACGACGGCTCACGACCCCGGCGCCATCAGCCAGGTCGTCTCGCAGCTGCCCGGCTTCACGGGTGACGCGGGAACGTGGCGGCCGCAGTCGGCCGATCTGGGCGCTTACGCCGGCAAGAACGTGCTCGTGGCGTTCCGCTACATCACCGACTCCGGCGTCAACGAGGGCGGGTTCTGGGTGCGCAACATCAACGCGGCCGGCACCCCCCTGCCGAGTGACAGCCTCAGCGGCTGGCAGTCGGCGACCGATGTCCATCCCGTGGCCGTGCAGGGCTTCACCGTCCAGCTCGTCGCCTACGGGGCTGACGGTGCGCCCGTGTGGGTGTACCGGCTGCCGCTCGACAGCGCCTTCGACGGGACACTGTCCGGGGACGCCCTGACGGCTGCCATCGGCACCGGCGCAAGCACGGTGGCGGCAATCGTCATGTACGACGACGACACCGAGTCCGCGCCGAAGCAGGCCAACTACACCCTCACCGTGAACGGCGTGGTCCAGCCGGGAGGGGGCGGCTGAGCTGACAGCCCGACTCAGCGGCATACGACATCAGCCGTATGCCGCTGAGTTCCCTTCCAGCGCAACTCCGTCATGGCGTGGCTGGGACTGGCGTACCGTCGGAGCGTGCGGAGAGGGATGACGGCTGACGGGATGGAGTCGATCGGCATCGTCGGTGGCGGCATCGTCGGGCTCGCCATCGGGCGCGAGCTCTCGCGCCGGCGCCCCGGCGTGCGAATCGTCGTCTTCGAGAAGGAGGCCCGTCTCGCGGCGCACCAGACCGGCCACAACTCCGGTGTCGTCCACGCGGGGATCTACTACAAGCCGGGCAGCCTCAAGGCGCGGCTCTGCTCTCGCGGTCGGGAGCTGCTCAAGGACTACTGCGCCGAGCACGGGATCGCCTACGACGAGTGCGGCAAGCTCGTCGTCGCCGTCGACCCCTCAGAGCTGGGACGCTTCGACGCCCTCGAGCAGACGGCGCTGGCCAACGGCGTGCCCGGCCTCGAGCGGGTCGGCCCGGAGCGGATCCGCGAGATCGAGCCCCACGCCGTCGGTCTCGCCGCCCTGCACTCACCGAGGACGGCGATCACCGACTTCGTCGCGGTCGCCGAGACCATGGGCAAGGAGATCGTCGACAGCGGCGGCGAGATCCACCTCGACACGATGGTGACCGGACTGGAGCGCAGCGCCGGCGGCATCGACGTCCAGTGCGGCCCGGTCCGCCACCGGGTCGACCGGCTGGTCCTCTGCGGCGGACTCCAGGCCGATCGCCTCGCCCGACTGGCCGGCGACACGGGCGGGCCCCGGATCGTCCCCTTCCGCGGCGAGTACCTCAGCGTCAGCCCGGCGAAGCGGCAGCTCGTCAGGGGGATGGTCTACCCGGTGCCGGACCCGCGTTACCCCTTCCTCGGCGTGCACTTCACCCGCCGCGTCTACGGCGAGCTCGACGTCGGACCCAACGCCGTCCTCAGCCTCAAGCGCGAGGGCTACCGCCGACGTGACTTCGAGGCCGCCGACGTGCGCGACATCCTCGCGTGGCCCGGTTTCTGGCAGATGGCCCGGACCCACTGGCGCACCGGCGCCAAGGAGGTCTACGGGTCTCTATCGATCCGCGCCTACCTGCGGGCCGCGCAGCGGTACGTCCCTGCCATCGGGCCGGAGGACGTCGTCCGCAACGGAATGGGCGTCCGAGCCCAGGCCGTCGAGCGTGACGGCACCCTCGTGGACGACTTCCGGATCACCCACAGCGACGGCGTGACGAGCATCCGCAACGCGCCCTCGCCAGCAGCCACCTCGAGCCTGGCCATCGCCGAGTACGTCGTGGACGAGATCGACCGAGAGGGCTGACCCGCCTGAACCGTGGTTCAAGGTTGCGACTCGCTCCCGAGAGCGGGCTCGTACCTCGAACCGGGGTTCAAAAAGCGATTGCCCTCCCGGGATCGCCTTGGCATCGTCGTCAGATGGCGATTGCAGTGCTGAGAGCGGCGGGTCCAGCAGACGCCGACGTGGTCGGCCGACTCCTCCACGACTTCAACGACGAGTTCGACACGCCCGGACCGGATGACGACGTCTTCGCGCGCAGGTTCCGCACCCTCCTCGACCGCCCCGACGTGCTCGTCCTCCTCGCCGAGAACCCTCCAGAACCAGTGGGATTCGCCTTCCTCACCCTGCGTCCGACGCCCTACTACGACGGGCTCCTGGCGCAGCTCGAGGAGCTCTACGTCCGAACGGACCTGCGAGACCAGGGCATCGGGACAGAGCTGCTGCTCGGGTCCATCGAGGCAGTGCAGGAGCGGGGCGCATGCGAGGTGCACATCAACGTCGACGAGGTCGACGTGGACACCAGGCGCTTCTACGAGCGGCACGGCTTCAGCAACATCCAGCCCGGCGCCGACTACCGGATGCTCTGCTACCTGCGCGAGCTGTGACGCATGTCGCAGTCCTCGACGGGCTGACCCTCGCCGCGTCATAGTCTGTGCGCGTGATTTCCTCCCGCGCGAGCGGCGTCCAGCTGCACATCACCTCACTGCCCGACGGTCGGCTCGGTCCGTCGGCGCGTGCCTTCGTGGACTGGCTCGCCGCGGCCGGGCAGTCGGTGTGGCAGGTCCTGCCCGTATCCGTCCCCGACGAGCACGGATCGCCCTACAAGTCGCCGTCCGCCTTCGCCGTTTCGCCGGCGATGCTCGAGCACCCCGGCGCACCGGTGAGTCCCGAGGAGCTGGCCCGGTTCGCTGAGCGCGAGCAGTACTGGGTCGACTCGTGGACCGCTTTCGGTGGAGACCTGGCCGACCAGGTCCGGTTCGCCCGCGAGTGGACCGAGCTGCGCACCTACGCTGCCGACCGTGGGGTCCGCATCATGGGCGACGTCCCGATCTACGTCGCTCCGGACGGGGCCGACGTCCGGGCGCGGCCGCACCTCTTCCGCAGCGATGCAGTGGGTGGCGTCCCACCGGATGCGTACGCCGCGACTGGGCAGCTCTGGGGCAACCCGCTCTACCGCTGGGATGTCATGGCCGACGATGGATTCCGCTGGTGGACAGAGCGACTGCGCCGGACGTTCGAGCTGTTCGACTACGTGCGCCTGGACCACTTCCGCGGGTTCGCCGCGTACTGGGCCATCCCCGCCGACGCCGAGACCGCGATGACCGGCCGGTGGGAGCCGGGGCCCGGCCGCGCCCTCTTCGACGCGGTTCAGGCAGAACTCGGCGAGCTGCCCGTGCTGGCCGAGGACCTCGGCGACATCGACGCCGCCGTGATCGAGCTTCGCCGTGAGCTCGGTTTCCCCGGCATGGCGGTGCTCCAGTTCGGCTTCACCCCGCACGACCGGCACAACATCCACCACCCGAGCCGTCTGAGGGACGACCAGGTCGTCTACACCGGGACCCACGACAACGACACCGTCGTAGGCTGGTGGGCGCAGCTCCCGTGGGACGCCCGGGACATGGTGCGCGCAGCCTGTCGCGAGACCGGGGTGGACATCGATGTCGACCGCGAGCCGTCGTGGGCTGTCATCGGGCTCGCCCTCGCGATGCCATGCCAGCTGGCCATGATGCAGGCGCAGGACGTTCTCGCGCTCGGTTCCGAGGCCCGCATGAACACGCCCGGCGTCGAGGGCGGCTGGGGTTGGCGCATGGACGCGGGTGCTCTCACCCCCGCCCACGCCGCGCGGTTGCGCTCGCTCACCGAGGCGGCCGCCCGTGTGCGGTAGGAGCGGGTGCCGGCGTGCGTCCGCGACTCGGCTCAGCGGCATACGGATGATGCCGTATGCCGCTGAGCCGACTCGGGCCCCCAAGGTGCCGTTGGGCGTACGGTGACGTCCGTGACCTCGTTCCCCAGTGTGACGATCGACGACGTCCGTGCGGCGGAGGACCTCCTGCATGGCGTCGTGCGGCCCACCCCGCTCGAGTTCAGCCGCGGCCTCAGCGAGCGGGTCGGCACCACGGTGCAGCTCAAGTGCGAGAACCTCCAGCGCGCAGGCTCGTTCAAGATCCGGGGGGCCTACACACGGATGGCGCGGCTGTCCGATGAGGAGAAGCGCGCGGGAGTCGTTGCGGCCTCGGCCGGCAACCACGCGCAGGGAGTGGCCCTCGCAGCCTCGATGCTCGGCATCCGGGCGAAGGTCTACATGCCCGTCGGGGCGGCCATGCCCAAACTGCTGGCGACGCAGGGGTACGGCGCCGACGTCGAGCTGCTCGGCACGACGATCGACGAGGGCCTCGTCGCGGCCGAGCGCTTCGCCGAGGAGACGGGTGCCGTGCTGATCCACCCGTTCGACCACCCCGACATCGTGGCCGGGCAGGGCACCTGCGGCCTCGAGATCCTCGAGCAGTGCCCCGACGTGAAGACCGTCGTCGTGAGCGTGGGCGGCGGTGGTCTGCTGGCGGGCATCAGCACGGTGCTGCGGGCAGCCAAGCCGGACGTGCGGATCATCGGGATCCAGGCAGCGGATGCCGCGGCCTACCCGGCTTCGCTCGCGGCTGGCCGCCCGGTGCCGGTGTCACGGATGGCGACGATGGCGGACGGCATCGCCGTGGGCCGGCCGGGGGATGTGCCGTTCGGCCTGATCCAGCAGTACGTCGACTCCGTCGAGACGGTCTCGGAGGACGCACTCGCCCGGGCCCTGCTCTACCTGCTCGAGCGGGCCAAGCTCGTCGTCGAACCGGCCGGCGCTGCCGCCGTGGCCTGGCTGCTCGACGGCGTGGCCGATCCCGAGCTCGAGGGACCGGTCGTGGCGGTGCTGTCCGGGGGCAACATCGACCCGATCCTGCTGCTCCGGATCATCCGCCATGGCATGGCTGCGGCCGGTCGGTACCTCGAGCTGAGGGTCCGGGTCCCCGACCGGCCCGGATCGTTGGCGGGCCTGCTCGGCGACTGCGCGGCGCTCGATGCCAACGTCGTCGACGTTGCCCACTCGCGGACGGTGCGGGCGCTCAGCGTCCAGGAGGTCGAGATCGGTGTGACCCTGGAGACGAAGGGCCAGGAGCACGCCGACGCGGTCACTGCTGCTCTGCGGGACAAGGGATACCGCCTGAGCTTCGTCGAGTGATCCTCGTCGTCCCTCGCGCTCACTGGCTGTGGAACGGCATATGGTGCAGGACATGGCGGACCTCACAGCGCAGTCGGGCACGCCCGACGTCATCGTCGTCATGGGCGTGTCGGGGAGCGGCAAGTCGACCGTGGCCAAGGGCATCGCGACGACGATGGGCTGGAAGTTCGCCGAGGGCGACGAGTTCCATCCGAAGGCCAACGTCGAGAAGATGGCCAGTGGCCAGCCGCTGACCGACGAGGACCGCTGGCCTTGGCTGCGCCTCATCGGTGACTGGATCTCCGAGCGGGTGTCCCACGGCCAGTCGGCGGTCGTCGCATGCTCCGCCTTACGGCGGGCCTACCGGGACCTGCTGAGGGAAGGGCGACCACAGGTGCGGTTCTGCCACGTCAACGCCGACACAGAGGTCATCGAGGAGCGGATGGAGAACCGCGAGGGGCACTACATGCCGGCGTCGCTGCTCGCCAGCCAGATCGCCGCCCTCGAGGATCTCGAGGACGACGAGCCCGGTGTCGTCATCTCCAACGAGGGATCGCGGGCAGAGGTCCTCGACCGCGCCCTGCGCGCCCTGCGTCTCGTTCAGGAGGAGTCCCCCAAGGGCCCCGCGACGTCATAGCGCGCCGGCGAGGCCGTCAGTGGCGTGTCTTGAGGAAGGTGAGGACCTCGCCCTTGTCCTGCGGTTTCTCGGGGCGGACCAGACCGGCGTCCTCGAGGGACGTGCGCAGGTCCTGGTCGAGCTTGTCGAAAGTGCGGCCCCGAAGCGCCCTGGCGCGTTGATCCGAGTTCAGCCCGCTCCACCAGCTCTCCAGCTGTTCAGTGCGATCGGTCATGGCACTGCTTCCTCTCCGTCAGGGGCGATCGAGCCCTGGGCCACGGCCGCTTCGATGGTCAGGTCGCGCCCAGCCGCATAGGCGCGCTTCCACTCGTCATTGTCGACCTCGGAGCGCGCCGGCGAGACGAAACGGTCGAGAATCGCCTTGTCGGGGGCCGTTCTGGGAATGCCCGCGGCCTCACGGTGACGGTCGGCGGCCCCCATCAGCGCGGCCGCGCGTTCCGCGTCACCCAGCGCCGCCCACACGGATGCGAAGTTCTCCACGACGCAGATGGACAGCTCCACGTCACCGAGCGCGATGGTCGTGTGCGCCGTGTCCAGCAGCTTCCGCAGCGCCGGCTGCGGGCCCTCGGAATGGAGCAGCGCGGTGGCCAGGTTGGTCTGGTTGATGGCCACGCCCCACGGGTCCTGACGCGCCTCGTCTGCCTCGACGGCACGGAGCGCCGCCTGTGTCGCGGCGGCATAGTCGCCACGGTCCATGTGGATGGACACGATGTTGCTCAGCCCGGTGGCCTCACGCTGGTCGTCCCCGATGCGTCGTGCGAGCTCGATGCTGCGCTCGATGAGCTCACGCGCGGCCTCGATATCACCCTGCTCGCGTCGGCCGATGCCGAGGCTGTTGGACTCCCGGGCCTCGCGGGAGTCGTCGCCGAGCCGGTGCGCCATGGCGAGTGCCCGTTCGAGCACCTCGGTGCCAGCTGCGAGATCGTTCTGCTGCAGGGCGAGGACGCCGTGGCCGTGGAGGGCGTCGACGATCTGTGGTGAGTCGCCGTGGTGTCCCTTGTCGAGCAGGGCCATCGCACGGTCGGACCAGCCCCGGCCCTCCAGCACGTAGCCGAAGCGGTACCAATAGGTGTCCATGGGCTGGAGGAGCTCCAGGCCGAGCTCGAACCGTTCACGGGGTGCTGTCGGCGACAGCGTCCAGTCGAGCGCGGCTCGCAGGTCCTCGATGACGGCCTCGAAGCGGTCGAGCGCGCCGAGCTGGCGCGGACCGGCGTCGAGCGCGGCGCTGAACTCGCGAGCGATGCGGATGCACCACCCCGCGTGCCTGTGTCGCGTCGCGTCGACCTCGCCCTCCTGCTCGAGCCTCTCGAGGGCGAAGTGCCCGATCGTCTCCAGCAGATAGACCACCGGCTCGCCGTCCGGCCCGTCGCGGATCTCGAGCAGGCTCGCGTCGACGAGCTCGGCCACGACGTCGAGCGGGTCGCGCCCCTCGACTGCGACGACCGCCTCCACGGCATCGAGACCGACGCGGCTCGAGAACACACTGAGCTGCCGGAGGACCCGGCGGTCCTCCTCGGCCAGCATGTCGTAGCTCCACGAGATCGTCGCCGTCAGGGTGCGCTGCCGCTCCGGGCGGTCCCCTTCCAGCACCGCCTCACCGAACCAGCGGTCGAGGCGCGCGAGGAGGCCACGCGGGCCGAGCAGGCGACTGCGGGCGGCCGCAAGCTCGATCGCGAGGGGGAGCCCGTCGAGTCGCCGACACAGCTCGACGACGTCGTCCACGGTGTCCGGCGTCAGGGCGAAGCTCGGCCTGACCATGCGAGCCCGCTCGACGAAGAGCCGCACCGATGGGCTCTGCTCGACGTCCTCGAGAGTCAGCGGCCCCTTCTTGGGACGCGGCACGGCGAGCGGCGACAGCGGGTACTGCCTCTCCCCGACGAGGTGCAGCGGACGGCGGGAGGTGACGAGGACGGTGACCCGTGGGGCCGTCTGGAGCAGCGTGGCGACCACGTCGGCCGCGCCGGAGATCTGCTCGACGTTGTCGAGGACAAGGAGCGCGCCACGGTCACGGAGGAAGGCAAGGGTGCGCTGCGCCGGGGTTTCCTCGGCGGTGCCCATCGGCGCCCCCACCGCCTCGCTGATGCCGGCCCACATGACGGCGGCGCGGTCGGCGCTCTGGAGTGGCACGAAGAAGACGTCGCCCGGGACCCGGTCCTGCAACGCGTTCGCGGCAGCGACGGCGAAGCGGGTCTTGCCGGTGCCCCCGGGGCCGGTCAGCGTGATCAGGCGTGCTCCCTGAGCCTGGATCGCAGCCGTGATGGCCCGCAGCTCGGCATCCCGCCCCAGGAGTTCCGTGGGATACATGGGCAGGTTCGCCGCCATCCCGAGGCTGCGGAGCGGCGGGTGGGCCCTGACTTGCCCGGGCGGGACGATCTCGTACAGGTGCTCCGGCTCGGCCAGGTCCTTGAGCCGGTGCCAGCCGAGGTCCAGGACCAGCTCGGCCGGGAGCGTCTCGGAGACGAGCGCGTGGGTTGCCTCCGAGATGACGATCTGACCCCCATGGGCGGTTGCCATGATCCGCGCCGCGCGATGGATGTCGATCCCGATGTAGTCGTCCTCGTGCACCTGTGGCTCACCGGTGTGCAGCCCGATCCGCACCCGCAGCGTCCGCCCCTCCGGCCAGTCGTGCTCCGCGAGCCCGCGCTCCGCGTCGACGGCCGCGGTGACAGCCTCGGTCGCGGTGGTGAAGACGACAAAGAAGCTGTCACCCTCGGTCCCGACCTCCTGACCATCGTGCTTGTCGAACGCGTCCCGCAGGATGGCCCGGTGCGCCGAAAGGGCCTCAGCCCAGCGCGGTCCCAGCCCAGTGAGAAGGGAGGTCGAGCCCTCGATGTCGCTGAAGAACAACGTGAGGGTCCCACGGGGGAGGGGACTCATAACCGACAGTGTCTTCTCCTTGGCGGTCTCCGTCAGGCAAACCGGCCATCACGTGTCGGAGGCCGCCCCGTGCCGACCGACCCCAAGTGATGAGTTGTCGCGCGGGCATCCGTCACATCTACGACGGGGCACGACGAAACGGAAGGATGACGTGATGACTGCGGACACGCGACTGGAGGAACTGGGCATGAGCGGGCTGGGCGAGGTCGACGAGCCGACGTTCTCGGGGCTGGCGCAGCGGCACCGGCGGGAACTGCACGTGCACTGCTACCGGATGCTCGGGTCGTTCGAGGACGCCGAGGACACCGTGCAGGAGACGTTCCTTCGTGCCTGGCGGCGGCGGGAGACCTTCGAGGGGCGGTCGACGTTCCGGGCCTGGCTGTACCGGATCGCCACCAATGCCTGCCTGGACCTGCTCGCCAAGCGCCGCCCGGAGCCCGCGACCGGCGGCGAGGTGCAGTGGCTGCAGCCCTACCCGGACCGGCTGCTCGACGAGCTGTCCGCGGACGACGCGGACGAGCCGGAGACCGTCGCCGTCGCGCGCGAGACGATCGAGCTGGCGTATCTGGTCGCGGTCCAGCACCTCGCGCCGCGGCCGCGGGCCGTCCTCGTCCTGCGGGACGTGCTCGGCTGGCCGGCGAAAGACGTCGCGGAGCTCCTAGGGGACTCCGTCAACTCCGTGAACAGCGCGCTGCAGCGGGCCCGCGCCGCCATGCGGGAGCACCTGCCCGCAGAGCGGCAGGACTGGACCGGCGGCGACGAGGACACCGCGACGCGCGAGCTGGTGCGCCGCTTCACCGAAGCGAGCGTCGCCAAGGACGTCGATGGTCTCGCTGCCATGCTGCGTGACGACGTCCGCTGCTCGATGCCGCCCACGCCGGGTCTCTACGTCGGCCGCGAAGCGGTCGTGAACGACTGGGTCGAGGACGGGTTCGAGGGCCTGGGACAGCTGCGCGCCGTGCCCACGTCCGTGAACCGGCAGCCGGCCGTCGCCTTCTACCTCTGGGAGGAGCGGGCGGGCGCGTACCTGCCGCTGACGATCGACGTTCTGCGCATCACCGGCGGGGCGATCACCGAGATCGTCACGTTCCACGACGACCAGTTCCCGCGGCTCGGGTTGCCCGAGCTCCTGCCGGCGGAGTGACGACATGAACAGCAGGAATGACATTGGGGTTGACGCACGCCCCGCATCCAGCCAGGCCAGCTGCATCCACCGACCTCGCGGGCTCGCCCGCACCGGCTTCATCGCCCTGATCGCAGCGATGGCGGCCACCACTCTCGCCGCTGCACTTGCCCGGGCCGTCGGTGTCGACTTCGAGATCCCCGAAGGTGGCGAGACGATCCCGTTGGCCGGGATCGCCGTGGTGACCGGCTTCTTCTCGGCTGTGGGCATCGCCATCGCTGCCGCCCTTGCCCGTTGGAGCGCCCGCCCCGCCCAGCTCTTCGTGCGGACGGCAGTGACGCTGACGGTCATCTCGTTCGTCCCGCCGTTCCTCGTCGAGGCCGCCGCTGCCACCATCAGCGCCCTCCTGGGACTACACCTCGTCGCTGCGGCCGTGATGATCCCCGCGCTGGGGCGCAGCCTCCCCACCAGGACCGATTGACATCGGCGTGCCGTTCTCAGTCGACGGCGACGCTGGCAGCTACGGCGAGACGGTCGACGAGGTCATTCATCTCGTGGCCGGAGTGTCCCTTGACCCACTGGAAGGCAACATCGCCGCGCTCGGTGACAGCCCGAACGAGGGGCTCCCACAGATCGCGGTTGGCGACTGGTTTCTTCTGTGACGTGGTCCAGCCGCGATCCAGCCATCCAGCCCACCACTTGTCGCGGAAGCAGTTCACGACATACGTCGAGTCGCTCACTACGACCAAGGGTCCGCTGAGCGCGGTAACGGCCTCGAGTGCTGCGCGGATCTCCATTCGCTGGTTTGTGCTGGGCCGCTCTGAGCCGGACGCGTAGCGCTCATGATCGATCGCCCACGCCCACCCTCCCGGCCCAGGGTTTCCCGAGCACGCGCCGTCGGTGTAGACGAAGGTCGCACCATCGGGCACGGCCATCTGCATCTTCGGTGTCCGAGGCTTTCGCGCGGCGCCGCTGCGGCTCGCCCTGGCCGGCGCGAGCTCGGCCGTCAAGCCGGGTAGCAGCAGTTCGGGGCCGCAGTCCGCGTGCACCCATGCGGAGGAGTCCCCGCCGGCGCTGACGATCTTCTCCTCTGGTCGAATCGGCGCTTGGCAACTCGCGCAGCGCCCCGAATACCTGGCCAGCACCGCTCTCCTCGTGGATCAGTCGACCCGAAGGTCCATGGATGGCGTGCTCTGTCCGCCCACCCGGCTCCGAGAGTAGCCGCGGTCACCACCGCCCGCGGTGCACGACCTCGTCGAACGGGCGGCGGTCCAGCCGCTCGATGACGGCCAACGGCTTGTCCGACGGATAACCGACAGAGAGCAGGTAGGCCAGGAATCGTCCCTCGGGGAAGCCCAGAACGGCCTTGGCTTGGTTCTGGTCGGCGGCCGCAGCATGGCCCGTGCCGACGCCCAGGTCGGCCGCAGCGACGGTCATCGCATACGTGGCCTGGCCAAGGTCGTACTGGAGCAGAGCCGACTGCCGATCGTCCTTCGGCTCTGGCGCGACGATCGCGATCGCGGCCGCTGCTCCGGCGACATGCTTGGCGCCTTGCCAGACCTTTGCCAGTTCGACCAGTTGCGCCCTGTTCGTGACGAGCACGAAGTCCCACGGCTGCCAGTTGCTCGCCGACGGGGCACGTCGCCCCGCGTCGAGAATTCGGTCGAGCGCCTCGTCAGGGACTGGCTGCTCGGTGAACTGCCGCACGTTTCGTCGCGCCCGCAAGGCGTCCCAAGTCTCCACGGTGCCATCCTCCTACCCAGCGCCGTTTGCGGCGATCTCCTGCCACCGGGTATTTCTCCGGATTGTCTGCCGCATGACCTGGGCGGCCGCCTGCACACTCTGGCCGTGGTCGAGCGATAGGGATCTTCTGTCGCGGCGGCGATCGCGGGATGCGGTTGACCGATGGAAGGCCCCCACGGATGCTGATGGAGCCAATGCCGACGTCAGGGGGCATTCAGGGATCCGTATCCGGCAGGCGCTGGTCGACCCGGGCCGCTTCGTCTGACGTGAGAAGCACGACGTTGCCGTCGGGGTCCTCGACCATGGCGGCGTACGGTCCCGCGGTCTGCGTGGGTGGCATGCGGCTGGGATGGCCGGCGGCGACGAGGTCAGCCCAACGCTGGTCGACGACCGCGTTCTGGCCCACATAGAACTCGAGGAGCTGCTGGTAGCCCCCAGCCGGGCGGGTCCACGCGGGATCGTAGGTGGCCGCGAATGATGTCGTCAGCAGCAGACTGACGCCGCTACCCATTCGATGAATGACGACAGGTCGACCAGGCATTGGATCGGGAAGGTCGAGACCAAGGTCGCGATAGAACTCGATCGACGTCGCGAGGTCGCGGACCTCGAGGATCAGCATGCTGAGCTGGATCTCCATCCGCACACTTTCCCACCCGTATGGGTGAGCCAACGGCGACGCACCCAACAGCCTGGTTGGGCCCTCGATCGACGGTGGACCCGTTGGCAGATCGCCGCGGCAACCGCATGCACCGTATAGAGCCAACCCGGCGGTCGGGGGAGCAGCGGTTCTATTGAACGGCGGGAACACCTTCATTCACTCGCGATATGACGCGGGTTGGCGTTCTCGCTCCGGGCCCGCTGTCGGCTCCGGGCAGACGGGACGCGAGGGCGTCCGCACGCAGCCCTAGCTGGGCGGTAAGTCGCGCTGTGGGCACGAGTCGACACCGGCGCCGGCGGCGATGGGGCCCAAAGTGGCGGAGCGGTCCCTCAGGGACCCTGCACCGGTGCCCCGGCTGGGCGGTTTGCCGGCAGCCTCGAGCCGGCGACCAGACCGACGAGAGCCACGACCGCGAGGACGACCATCGCGAGCGCATAGTTCCGGCCAGCAGTCGCGGCGAGGCCGGCGACGAGCACCGTGCCGGCGATCGCGGTGCCGAGGGACGAGCCCAGGTTGGACACGCTGCGAGACAGGCCGGAGATCTCGCCCTGCTGCGCCTCGGGGAAGGCGGACTGCACGATGTTGACCGACGGGGTGAGCATGATGCCGACACCGAGCCCGATGACGAAGAGCCCGGGGGCGAGGGCCCATGCGCTCGGGGAGACCCGAACCAGGCCGATGAGCAGCCCGATGCCGACGATGGTCACCACGAAGCCCGTGACGATCAGGGTCCGCTGCGCGCGGCGCTGGGCGAGGCGTTGTGCGGCAAGCGACGACAGAAGCACGCCGATGGTGGCCGCGGTGAAGATGACGCCCGTCTCGATCGCGTTGTACCCCCGCTCCACCTGGAGATAGGCCGCGACCACGAAGGACACGCCCATGAGCACGAGCCACTGTGCGTTCTGCGTGACCAGACCGAGGTTGGACGTGCGGTTGCGGAACAGCTGGGTGGACAGCAGCGGCTCCTTACCCGCCCGCTCCTTGGCACGCACCGAGGCGAAGAACCAGACGAGCACGAGAGCGCCGGTCACCATCAGGGCGAGCATGAGATACACGTTGTTGTCGGCGGCCAGGATTCCCGTGACGAGCAGGATGAGCCCGACGGCGGACAGGATCGCCCCGCCGACGTCGAAGTGCCGCGTCGGGTCGGCCGGGAGAGGGTCCTCGAGGCTGCGCCGGCTGAGCAGCACGATCACGCCGATCACCAGCGCCTGGAACACGAACGCTGCCCGCCAGCTGATCGCCGTGGTGATGAGCCCGCCGATGAGCGGCCCGGTGGCCGCACCGATGCCCGCCGCCGCGTTGATCGCACCGAACGCCCGCGCGCGGGAGGTCATCTGGGTGAAGAGCATCGTCGCAAGGATGTACACCGGCGGGATGAGCAGCGCCGTGCCGATGCCCTCCAGGATGGAGTTGCCGATGATGAGCACCCCGAGCCCCGGGGCGACGGCGCTCACCAGAGCGCCGACGGCGTACACGACGAGGCCGATGTTGAAGCACCGCTTGCGGCCGTAGCGGTCGGTGAGCTTGCCGCCGGGGATCATGAACGCCGCCATGACCAGCAGGAAGAGCGTGATCGCGACCTGAATGCCCTGGACCGTGGTGTCGAGGTCCCGGCTCATGTCGTTGATCATCACGTTCATGTTCGAGCCGGCGAAGCTGCAGATGAACTGCGCCAGCGCGAGCGGGAGCAGCACCCCACGTGCAACACCAGCGGACGAGGCCTTCGTTGCTCCCTCAGCCATCCCCCCACGGTGCTGACTGGCGTCCGAGATCCGCATCATGCGCCGGGGATGAGACGCCACGCCTCACGTGGGTTGACGCAGCCGGCACGACCAGCCGTATCACCCCTGTCTCGGCCGCCTTCTTCTCCCTGGCCGCCTCGCCCCCCGCACCGGCGACCTCGTCGAGCTCATCGGCGCGCATGGCGGGTTCCGCCCGCTGGGGGAGCCGTTCAACGTCGAGGCGCTCGACGTCAGGGAGGCCTTCGACCGGCTCGGCGCCAAGGGCACCCTCGAGGACGAGCGCGCGTACCTGGCGCCTCGCACGCGGCGCGGGCCATCAACCCGAGCGTGGCTGGCACGAGCTGGGTCAAGCAGATCGACCAGTCCACGCCGCTGAACGGCAGCCCCCAGAACTCCCAAGGCTTCTTCGACGGGCTGATCGCCGACGGGTGGCAAGCTCGCCTGCTATACCCGGGACGGCAGGAGCGTCATCGACGCCTGGTTCCGCACGGCCAAGAAGGTTCAGCCGGTGGCTGGTCAGCTGGACCTCAAGGCGGGCGCGGACCCCTCGGGCGACCACATCTGGGGCCACGGCTCCGTCTCCGCGGACGCTACGTCCCCCACCACTCTCGTCTGCAGGTGGACGACGTGCTGACCGAGGTCACGTGACGGCGGGTGCCGGCTCAGCGGCATACGGCATGGTCGTATGCCGCTGAGCGCGCTTCCAGCGCAAGGAAACTGAGTGACTGGCTGGGTTCAACGACGCACGCGGTAGCGCAGGTGGGTGACCTCGTTGCCTTGGTGCACGGCGACGGGCTCGAGCTCGATGTGCTCGGCGCCGAGGTGCTCGAAGAGGCGCTGGCCATCGCCGAGCAGGACGGGCACGAGGTGGATCTGGATCTCGTCGAGGAGCCCGGCTCGAAGCATGCGCTGCGCGATCGCGGCCCCGTGCACGAGCACGCCCTTGTCGCCCGCCGCGTCCCGGGCGCGGCGGACCGCCTCGACGATGTCGCTCAGATAGGTGACATTGGGGTAGCCGGCGAACTCCGCCGGCGGCTCGTGCCGGCTCAGGATGAAGATGGGCACCCCGTCGTGGTGGTCGCCCTCCCACCCGCCGGCGGGCTCGAAGGTTCCCCTGCCCGCGATGACCGCCCCGGTCGACATGAAGTCGTCGATGACGGCGCGGTCCGCGTCGTCGAGCCGGTCCGCCGCCGACTCGACGTCACCTTGACCGACCCAGTCGTGGAGCCGCTCCCCGCCATCGCCGAGGCCGTTGCCCGGCCCGGCGTTCGGTCCGGCGATGAAGCCGTCGAGGGACATCGACATGTAGAGCACGGTGGTGGACATGGGGCTCTCCTTCGTCCCTGTTTCGTCGCGAGTGATCAGCCCGCCTCGGACTCCGGCGGCGTCTGGTGCGCCAGGCCGTCCGTCGGGGGCAGGTCGAGGGTGTGGGAGCCGTGCGTCGCCTTGGTGGCCAGGTACTGGGCGTTTGCGGGGGACAGGTGGACTTCGGTGGCGACGACGCTCGTCACGGTGATCCCGAGACGACCGAGCTGGGCGGCCTTGTCGGGGTTGTTCGTCAGCAGGACGACCCGCGGCACGCCGAGGGCGAGCAGCATCTGGGCGGCGACGGCGTAGTCGCGCGCGTCCTCCTCGAAGCCGAGGGCGACGTTGGCCTGGTAGGTGTCGAGCCCCGAGTCCTGCAGGACGTACGCGTCGAGCTTGGCGTAGAGGCCGATCCCGCGCCCTTCCTGCCGCAGATAGAGCAGGTAGCCACCGGTTTCGGACAGCCGCTGGACGCCCTCGCGCAGCTGCGGGCCGCAGTCGCACCGCTGGCTCCCGAAGACGTCTCCGGTGAGGCATTCGCTGTGGACCCGGATGAGCGGAGGGGAGGCGCCGTCCCGGGCCCGCCGGTTTGGATTGGCCCGGTCGCCGAGCCCGAGGGCGACGTGCTCGAGGCCGTCGGCCAGGCCGTCGAAGGTGAAGGCCAGCGCCGTCGTCTCGAAGCCGTCCGAGAAGGACAGCGGCACCGGGACGGCGGTGCGGATCGATGCCTCGGGCAGTCGGTCGGACATGGGCTCCCCTGTCAGCTCATGGAGAAACGGGACGAGAGCGCGTAGCGCAGGAGCACCACGTCGCCGATCTGACGGACCTCGGCCAGGGTCGCGCGGTGGTCGGGATTCCACGGGAAGTCGCCGTCTCCGACGAAACGGGTGGCCTTGGAGCTGCCGACGAAGAAGGGGGCGACGACGAGCTGGAGCTCGTCGGCGAGGTTGGTCGCGAGCAGCTGCGTGTGCACCGTCCCCCCACCCTCGACCATGACGCGGCTGACGCCGCGTGCGGCGAGGTCCTCGAACACGCGGTGGAGGCTGCAGGGCTGCCCGGCGTCGACGACCGTCGCGGCGTCGCCGACGCGGGCGCGGGCCTCCACCACCGACGTCGACGGGCAGTAGACGAGCTTCTCCACGTCGTCGCAGGCAAAGAATCGCGACCCCGGATCGAGGTCGGCGCGGCGAGTCAGGGTCACCTTCGTCGGGGACGGAGGCAGGCCCAGGGCCACTCGGGCCGCCCGCCGCTCGGGTGATCGGACGAGGAGCCGTGGGTTGTCCCTGCGGATGGTGGCGGCCCCGACGAGGATGGCGTCCGAGGCGGCACGCTCGGCGTCCACCCGGTCGAAGTCCGCGTCGTTGGACAGCAGCAGCCGGTGCAGGGTGGGGCTGTCGAGGTAGCCGTCGATCGACATGCCGCAGCTGAGCAGGACGTACGGTCGGGCCGGTGGGCAAGGCCAATCAGGCACTTCAGCGGGTTCAGGCATGGGCGTCTCCCCGCGCCCGCCTTTCCCGACTGACGCGGCGCACGCTGCTGACCATGATGATCACGGCCCCGGGCAGGCTCGCCACAAGCACAAGCCCACCGTAAACCACCGCGGTGGCGAATCCCTGGACCGCGCCGAGCCCGGCTGCCCCGAAGGCCCACGCCGCTGCACCCTCACGCGGACCCCATCCGGCGAGATTGACCGGCAGGGCCATGGCGAGGAGGACGACGAACGCGAGGGGGATCAGTCCGAGGGTCGAGGCGGCGATGCCCGCGGTGCGAGCGGCGATGAGGAACGTGGCCACGTGACCTGCGACGGCCACGATCGATGCCACGACCACGCCTGGCCAGGTCCGACGGCCGAGGACTGCATGGCGCGCGTCCGTCGTCACGGCGCGTAGGCCGTGGGCGACCCGGGATCGGCTCCGCCGGGTGGCGACGAGCACGAGGGCGAGGGCGAGGAGGGCGGCGACGACCGCCGTGCCGAGCAGTGCCGGAGCTGCGAGCAACTGGCTCCGGACTGGCGATGGCACGACCAGCAGGGCGACGGCCGCGAGGCATACCTGCACGGCCTGGCCCGAGGAGCGTTCCCAGACCACCGAGCGCATGGCGCGGCCGACCTCGCCGCTGTCCCGCCCCTGGCTGAGCCCGCGATGGACGTCACCGAGGACGCCACCGGGCAGCGACACGTTGAGGAACTGCGACCGGTACGACGCGGTGACCGCCTCGCGCAGGGACAGTCGCAGGCCGAGGCCCCTGGCCACGAGAACCCAGCGCCACGAGGTGGATGCCGTCGTCAGGAGGGCGATGCCGGAGACCGCGACGAGGGACCAGCCGTCGATCCGGCCGAGTGAGTCGGCCACGAGGCCCGGGCCGACATGCCAGAGCAGGACGGCGACGACGACAGCTCCTCCGAGCGGCTGCACCCACCGCAGCCACTGGCGTGCAGGACCCATCGTCGTCGCCTCCCTCCCCTGACGTGGTTCCCCTCACGACGGACGACGGCTGTGGCCCGGGTCCGGTTCACGCCGGTCCGGTCTGGTTCGCTCTGGTTCAGCCGCGAGCGAGCGTCGTGAGGACCGCGGACGCCTGCTCGGCCGTGCGCGACCACGGGTGGAGCGCGAGCCGGCGCTGCCTGGCTCGGTGCCGGAGTCGCTCGCGAAGGGCGGCATCGGTCAGCCACGCCCGCAGCGCCGTGGCCAGGGCTGCCGCGTCGTCGGCGGGCACGAGCAGACCGGGTCTGCTGTCCTCTCGAGCGTCGGCCGCGTCGCCGTGCCCGAGGGCGCCCGGGAGGCCGCCCACCGACGTGCCGATGACGGGGAGCCCGTGCGCGAGGGCCTCGCGTCACGACCATCCCGTACGTCTCGAAGCGGGAGGGCTGGACGAGGACGTCGGCAGCGGCATACGCCTGCTCGAGGGTGGGCCGGTCGAGCGGGCCGACAAGGTGCAGCCGGTCCTGGATATCCAGCTCGGCGGGCCTGCGCGGAGATGCGCTCGACGAAACCCGGGTCCGGGGCCAAGGGTCCGGCGCAGGTGCAGCGCCACGGCAGGTCTTGGAGTGCGGCGAGCGCCGCGACAAGGAGGTCGTGGCCCTTCAGCGGCGTCACTGCGGCGACGCAGAGCAGCTCCCCGCCCGTCGGCGTGCCGGGCGCCAAGGGGGACCGGTCGACCCCCGGCTCGGCGACGTGGACGCGGCTGGGGTCGAGGGCGTGCAGGTCGACGAGCGCGATCGCGGGTCCACTGGCTCGTCGTCAGGACCGCGGCCGCGGCGTCGAGCACCGCGCGCTCGCGCGGCCCCTCGAGGGGCAGGTGGACGAGGACGGCGAGCGGCAGCCGGCGGGCGAGGGGGACCAGGACCTCGGGGCTGTTGGACGCGAGGAGGCCGTCGACGAGCGTTGGGTCGCCGTCGGGCAGCCGGGCTGCGACGTCCTCGAGGGCTCGTCGGGATGCCGCATCCGGGTCCGGCCACACGCCGGGGACGAGGTGCTCGGCGACGGACCACCCCAGCGAGCGGAGCCCCTCGACAAGACGCCGATCGTAGGTGTTGCCGCCACTCGGCCGAAGCTCGTCGGGAACCGAGTCGGGGACGACGGCGTGCAGGCGCCTCATACGGAGCGTTCGTACGACGCCCAGGCGACGTGCGACTCGTGCAGGGTCACGAGGATCCCGGTCACCTGGCCGGGTGCGGTTCCCAGTGACCCGTCTCGCGAGCCGGACTGCGAGCCGGTCGGCGACGAGGCGGGCGAGCACCTCGGTCGAGGTGTTGCGGCCGAGGGAGGCGGTCGTCGTCGAGGTTGCGGTAGCTCAGGGCGCCGACGACCTCGTGGACCTGCTCCGTCGCGAGGCCGATGTCGAGGAGGATGCCGGTGTCGTCGAGCTCCGGACCCCGGAACGTCGCGTCGACGACGAAGGTGGCGCCATGGAGCTGCTGGGCCGGGCCGAAGCGCTCGCCCTCGAAGCTGTGGGCGATCATCATGTGGTCCCGCACGGTCACGCTGAACATGGCTCTACCCCGCTGGCTTGGTTGCTGTGTCTGGAGCTGGGTCGGTTGCTGCGTAGGTGATGGAGTGGCAGATGGCGGACCGGCTGCCGTCGGCGAGGCCGGCCAGGACGTCGGGCAGGTCATCGAAGGGAGACCGGCCGGTGATGAGGGCGTCGAAGCCGGGGTCGCGGAGCAGCTCGAGGGCGAGCGCGAGCCGCTCGGGAGAAGGTGTAGCGGCTGCGGCGCGCCGGGGCCACCGAGCCGACCTGGCTCGCCCGGATGCCGAGCCGCCCCGAGTGGAAGGTGCCGCCGAGGGAGAGCTGGACGGTGGAGTCGCCGTACCAGCTCAGCTCGATGACGGTGCCCTCGGCCCGGAGCAGGTCGAGCGAGGTCTGGAGTCCGGCCGCGGTGGCGCTCGCGTGGACGACGAGGTCGCAGTCCCCGAGGGGTAGCTCGTCGCTCTCATCCGGTCGGGCGAAGCCGACGCCGAGGCTTCGTGCCAGGTCGGCGCGCGTCGGGTCGACATCGACGAGCGTCACGTCGACGCCAGGGAAGCGGCCCAGCAGGCGGGCGACGCTGCAGCCGACCATGCCTGCCCCGACGACGGCGACCCGGTCACCGACGAGCGGCGCGGCGTCCCACAGCGCGTTGACCGCGGTCTCGACGGTGCCGGCCAGCACGGCCCTCTCTGGGGGCACGTCGTCGGGGACGACGACAACTGCGGTCGCGGGGACGACGTAGGCCGTCTGGTGGGGGTAGAGGCAGAAGACGGTGCGGCCGACGAGGTCGGCGGTGTCGTCGCCGCCCTGTTCGACGACGCCGACATTGAGGTAGCCGTACTTGACCGGCGCCGGGAAGTCCCCCTCCTGGTAGGGCGCACGCATCGCGTCCCACTGGCTGGCCGGCACCTCGCCACGGAAGACGAGCGTCTCGGTGCCCCGGCTCACGCCAGAGAAGAGCGTGCGGACGAGGACCTCGTCGTCGCCCGGCACGGGCAGGCGCGCCGGTCGGATCTCTCCCCGGCCCGGCTCGACCAGCCAGAACGCGCGTTCGTCGGTCGCCACGGCGCCAGCGTAACGAGGGGCCGGTGAACGTGGGTGGACGCGGCGGCGTCCTTGGTGTCGCTGGCTGAGGCGGGAGGTGGCGCGATGCGAGTGGTCCCCGAGGACCTGACGAGGTTCGGCCCGGCCGATCGCGTCACCCTGGCTCGCGCGGTCCTCACCTGCGCCGTCGCGGGTCTCGCCGCAGCCGCTGCCCTCGGTGGTCCGGAGGCTCATGCCGTGGAGGGCGCCCTCGGCCTCCTCGTCGGTCTGGCATCCGTGGCGCTCGTGCTCGACGCCGTCGACGGCTGGGTGGCTCGCCGCACCGGCACGGTGAGCGCGTTCGGGGCACGGTTCGACCTGGAGGTGGACGCGTTCCTCATCGCGGTGCTCAGCCTGCACGTCGCCCGAGAGGTCGGCTGGTGGGTGGCTGTCATCGGCGCTGCTCGTTACGTCCTCCTCGTGGCGCAGCAGCTCGTCCCGTGGCTGCGCTTCGAGCTCCCGTCGAGTCGGTGGCGCAAGGCGGCTGCGGCGTATCAGGGCATCGCCCTGACGGCCGCGGCGTCGCACGTCTTGCCGTCGGGGGTGGCGGCCGCCGTCCTCGCCGTCGGCTTGGTGGCGCTCGCCGTCTCGTTCGGGACCGAGGTCCGATCGCTGTTGTCCCTCAGGCCGCCGTCTGTCACGGAGTCGGTGCCCGCGTGCGCGGGGTCGGTCCTCGAGTGAAGCGCAAGGCGGCTCTGACGGTCGTCGCCGGGGTGCTCGTCTGGGTCGCCCTCGTCACGCCGGCGTCCACGGCTCACCTGACCCCGCTCACGTTCGTCCGCATCCCGGTCGAAGGGCTCATCCTCGTGGCGGCCGTACTCGTCCTGCCGCCGCGAGTGCGCCGTTGGGTGCTCGCACCGGTCGGCGTGCTGCTGGCCCTGCTGCTGCTCATCCGGGTCCTCGACTGGGCGTTCCGGTCCTTCTTCTACCGGCCCTACAACCTGATGAGCGACTGGCGCTACGCCGACTCAGGCTTCAACCTGCTCCGTGACGCCGCTGGCTCCACCGTCGCAGTCGCCGCGGCGGCGGGAGTCGTCGTGCTCTTCGGAGGCCTCTTCCTCGCCGTTCCGCTGGCACTCCGTCGGCTCGCCGGTGTCATCGACCGGCACCGGACCGGTGCGGCCCGTGGGGTCGGGGTGCTCGCAGCCGCCTGGGTCGTCCTGGCGGCGGTCGGCGTCGCCCTCACCCCCGGGGTTCCCGTGGCGTCGTGGAGCACCGCGGCGCTCGCCTCCGAGCAGGGCGTCAAGGCGGTCGCCGACGTGCGCGACCAGGGCGCCTTCGCCAAGGACATCGTGGCGGACCGCTTCAAGGATGTCCGCGGGCCCGAGCTGATGCAGGCGCTGCAGGGCAAGGACGTCCTCATCGTCTTCGTCGAGAGCTACGGGAGAGTGGCCGTGGACGGGTCGAGCCTCGTCGACGCGACCCTCGCATCGGCCACGGACCGGTTACACGCCCAAGGCTTCTCGAGCAGGAGCGCGTGGTTGACCTCGTCCACCTTCGGCGGCTTCAGCTGGCTCGCCCACGCGAGCCTCCAGTCGGGCCTCTGGGTCAACACCCAGCAGCGCCACGACCAGCTCATGTCGACCGACCGCCTCACCCTGAGTCGCGCCTTCGCGAACGCCGGTTGGCGGACCGTCGCCGTCGTCCCGGCGAACCGTCACGACTGGCCCGAGGGCTCCTCCTTCTACGGCTACGACACCGTCTACGACGCGCGCACCCTGGGCTATGCCGGCCCCGGCTGGGGCTACGCCCCGATGCCCGACCAGTACACCCTCTCGGCCCTCGACCGCCTCGAGCTCGCGCGAGGGCGGGCCGCCGCCCGGTCATGGCCGAGGTCGACCTCGTCACGAGCCACGTCCCGTGGGCGCCGCTCCCGCGGCTCGTCGACTGGGCCTCGATCGGGGACGGCTCGGTCTATCTGGTCGATGGCGGGCAAGGCGCCCACCCAGGACACCGTGTGGCGGACCGAGCAGGGCGTGCGCGCGGCCTATGCGCAATCCATCGCCTACTCCCTGGACAGCCTCGTGTCCTTCCTCGAGCACGCGCGCGACGACAACCTCGTGGTGCTCATGCTCGGTGACCACCAGCCGATCTCCCTCGTCTCCGGCGACGACGCAAGCCACGACGTACCAGTCAGCCTCATCACCCGGGACCGCTCCGTCATGGACCACATCTCCGGTTGGGGCTGGCGCGACGGCCTGCGGCCCGCGCCGCAAGCGCCGGTGTGGCGGATGGACCAGCTCCGCGACCGCTTCCTGACCGCTTTCGGGCCCGGCACGTGAACCGTCGACGCCCCGCGCTCGTCGTCAGGGGTGTGTCCGCCGGCGAAGGTCGCGGGTTCGCGATCGCGAGGCGGCAATGGAAGAGAGGCCCCAATGACCATGCGACTCGTCGGTGCGGTTGCGCTGCTCGTCTCCGCTGCAGTGCACCTGATTCTCTGGTTCGACGGCGTCCGCGACCAGTCCGTCGGCCCCATGTTCCTCGTCAACGCTGTGTCGGGCGTCGTCATCGCGGTGCTGCTCGTCCGGTGGCGGCACTGGATCCCGGCCTTCCTCACCCTCGGCTTCGGGGCCGCGACGTTGGGCGCGTTCATCATCTCGGCGACGGTGGGCCTGCTCGGCATCCACAGCGACTGGGCGGGTGGCTCGGTCTGGACCGCTGCGACCGCGGAGGTGGTGTGCATCGTCGTCGGCGCGACACTGCTGCTGCATTACGTTCGACCGACGGAGCCGGCTCGCCATGAGGCTGGACGAGGTGCCGTCACGAGCGGCTGACCCAGCCCGTCCCGGTGTGTGCCGTTGCCCTCGACGCGTGGTGACCCTCGATGCAAGAGTGGTCCCACAGAGTCGAGAGGATCGAGGACGTGCATGCTCCAGATGACGGGACGCCTGCTCATGGGCACGACCTACGCCGTGCTCGGATACGACGCCTGGCGTGAGCCGGGCGGCCGCGTGGACCAGGCATCAGAGACCCTCGCCGCACTGCGCAACATCCTGCCGATTCCCGACGATGACGAGGCCGTGGTCCGTGCCAACGGTGGCGCGCAAGCGGCGGCTGGCGCGCTCCTCGCGTTGGGGATCATGCCGAGGCTCTCGGCCACGGTGCTGGCCGGGTCGATGGTCCCGACCTCCCTTGCGGGGCACGCCTTCTGGAAGATCGACGATCCCGTCATGCGGAAGACGCAGCGCGTCCAGTTCCTCAAGAACCTCGCCATGATCGGCGGCCTGCTGGCCGTGGCCGGAACCAAGCGCTGACTTCCACGTCGAGTGTGCAGCAAGTGCCGCTCGGCGAGAACCCTCTCTGACGCCGACTGCACACTCGACGAAGGGTGGTTCACACCTGGGAGGTTCAGGACCGCGGCAGGGGGCTGTAGAAGACCAGCCCGTTCCCCATGTGGTCGTAGACCACGGCCCGGCGCTCGTGCGCGTCGTCGTACGGCGCCCGAAGGATTGCTCCGCCGTTTTCCTCGACGGCCTTGGCCGCGGCATCGACGTCTGTGGTCTTGATGCCGACCGCGACCTTGCCGGGGATGGGGTGATCCACCGCGGTCGCCAGCGCCAAGGTCACGGAACCGCCGTCCAGGGCCGCGAAGTGGGTCCCGTCACGGAACTTCAGGGTGAACCCCAGAGTCTTGGTGTAGAACGCGATTGACTCGTCCAAGTCATCCGTCGACAGAACGATCATGCGCACGTCGTAGTCGGCCATTGCCACTCCTCTCCGTCCCGGCGATCGTACTGGTGGGTCCACCAGGGCGTTCGGGCGGGCCGGGTGTGCGGCACCACGCGAGTTGAGATGCGGCAGGAGGCAGAAGGTGCCGTATGCCGCTGAGCCAGCTCAGCGGCATACGGCTGAGTTTGTTTGTGGTGCAGTAAGACTCAGCGTTCGACAAGCAGCCTCGCCATGCGGCTTTGGGCGCCGGCGGCGTAGCAGGCACCCGGGACCCAGTCGACGGCGTTGAAGGTGCCGTTGTCGAACGTGGCGTACGTCCGGCCACGCCGACGCGGCCCGGCCCGGCCGGCGTAGACATCGTTGCGGCCACGCCACACATTTGGTCGCCGGCAGCCCCCGCCTAGAGTGGCGAGGGTGGTGCAGTACGAGGCGCGAAGCTCCGACCACTGGCTCATCGAGTCCGTGATGGTTGGCGAGCTGGGCGAGGCTGGACGAGTTCAGCGACCCGCCGAGCCCCGGTGGCACCTGGTCATCGTCGACGGCCCGGGCTCGGATCGAGTCCTGCTGGCCGGTCCGAAGTCGATGTCCGGCTCGTTCGTCCACCCGGGAGACGTGACCGGGATCTGGGTCCAGATGCGCCTCGGCGTCTACCTACCGGGCATGCGGATGGGCGATCTCGTCGACGCCGAGATCCCCTTGGCCGAGCGGGGGCGGCGTACGTTCGACCTGCTCGGCTCGAGCCTGGAGATCCCGACCGGCGAGAACGTCGAGGCCATGGTCCATCAGCTGGTCCGTGACGACGTCCTCGCCTTCGACCCGCTCGTCGCCAAGGTCCTGGCAGGCAAGCCGACGGGCACTCCCGAACGCACGGTCCGCCACCGGATGCGTCTCGTGACCGGGCAGCCGAGGCAGCGGATCGGCCAGGTCGAGAAGGCCAAGAACGGTGCCGCCCTGATCGGGGCCGGGATGCCCCTCGCCGCGGCCGCTGCGAATGCCGGCTACACCGACCAGCCGCACATGACTCGGGCGATGAAGCGGTGGCTCGGGATCACGCCCGGACAGGCGCGCCCCCACGGCTGAGCTTCCTCCACGGCTGGGCTTCCCGTTGGGCTGGCTGTTGGGGTTGCCGTCTCGTACAAGACTGGCCGTCCATCGGCGACCTAGCGTTGCTGCGCAACGCCGCGCAACCGCTGCGCGGCAGGATGGGAGGAGACCCGCGATGGGAGTTGTCGATGCAGGATTCGCCGTCTCGTTGGACGGATTCGTGGCCGACAAGAAGGACGACATCAGCGCCCTCTACGCGTGGATGGTCGGAGCCGTCGAACAGAACACGCCCCTCGACGACATGGAGCTGACCGAGCACGGGGAGGAGACCCAGCAGTCGCGCTCGACCGAGCTCGGCGCGATCGTGTCGGGGCGGCGCACCTTCGACCTGGCGAAGGGCTGGGGCGGCCGGCACCCGCTCGGCGTCCCGGTCGTCGTCCTCACCCACGAGGTCCCGACCGAGTGGGCCAACGACGGCAACCCCTTCACGTTTGTGACGGGCGGGGTCAAGGAGGCGATCGCGACGGCGCAGCAGATCGCGGGCGAGGGGCGCATCAGCGTGTGCGGCCCGGACGTGATGCGCCAGGCGCTGGAGGCCGGACTGGTCGACGAGATCGGCATGGATCTCGTCCCGGTCCTGCTCGGTGGGGGTGTGCCGATGTTCACCGGAGCCGAGCAGGTCCGGCTGGAGAAGGTCGAGGCCCGCGACGGCGTCGGTGTCACCCACCTGCGCTATCGCGTGGTCCGCGACTGAGCAGGTTCGCCGGGACAGGGGCGGTCACGCGTGTCAGCAGCGCCGGGCTCAGTCCGGCCGATCGTCTCGGGGCCGGAGCGCGGACTGGGTGGCCTGGTCCGCAGGCAGGAAGGTCTCCAGGCGCAGCTCGTCGAGGGTTGCATCGGTCGCGGTCTCGAGTCTGGCGCTGACGCTGAAGAACCGCAGCACGGCGCCCGCGTACTCGAGCTCGAGAGCCAGCACGGGCCCGTCCGGAGTGGGCGTCCGGGGATCGAGGTCGACGTAGGACACCGCCTCGTCCGCAAGGTCGGCCAGCACCGGGTCGTGGGTGACCTCGGCGCGGGCGCGCACCTGGTGGACGAGGTGGGCTGCCCACTGCTGGAGGTTGCGGATGCGCGGGGCGAGACCGTCCGGGTGCAGGCTCACCCGGATCGCGTTGACCGGCGGCTCCACCAGTTCGGGCGCGCACCCGGCGAGCAGGAGGCCCGTGGCGGCGTTGGCGTCGATGACGTCCCAGTGCTGATCGAGCAGCAGGGCCGGGTTCGGCTCGTGGGCGTCGAGCAGGTGACGCAACCCCTCCAGGACCACGCCGAGGTCGGTGTCGTCGAGGCCTCGACCGCCATGTCGGGGCGCGTACCCACCGGCGAGCAGCAGCTCGTCCCGTGACCGGAGCGGGACGTCGAGTGACTCGGCGATGCGGTCGATCAGCTCGGGCGTGGGCCGCGACCGCCCGGTCTCGACGTAGCTGATGTGCCGGGTGCTGACCCGGGCTCGACTCGACAGCTCGAGCTGGCTCAGCCGGCGACGCTCGCGCCAGGTGCGAAGGAGCATGCCGACGTCAGGTCGGACCTGGGCAGTCGCTGTCATGCGCCCGAGTGTCGCAGGCGGGCAGTCACGGCGGCCATGACCTCCGAGGTCATCGACGGCCCGCACCCCTGCGGGTGAACCTTCCGGTGTCGGCGGATCCCGCCAGACAGCATCAGACAGCACGACACAGCACATCGGACAGAACACCACCCACAGAGGAGACCCGCATGCACAACACCGACGCCACCGCCGTGGCCACCGCCTACTTGGCGACCTGGAACGCCACCGAGCCCACCGAGCGACAGGCGCTGCTGCGCCGGCACTGGAGCCCTGAGGCCACCTACACGGACCCGCTCGCCGAGGTGGCCGGCCATGACGACCTCGATGCGCTCGTGGCTGGCGTCCACGAGCAGTTCCCTGGCTTCGTCTTCCGGTCGGTGGGCGAGGCGGACGGGCACCACCGGCAGGTGCGGTTCCAGTGGGGCCTCGGGCCCGAGGGCGCCGAGCCCGTGGTCGTCGGCTCGGACGTCGTCGTGCTCGACGAGGACGGCCGCGTCGCTGACGTCCGCGGGTTCCTCGACCAAGTCCCGGCCTGAGCCCACCGCCCAGCACAGCGCTTGACCTCAGCGGGCGCTTCTGCGTCGAGTGTGCAGTAAGCGCCGCTCGGCGAGAACCGGTCGGTGACGCGAACTGCACACTCTGGCGCACTTCGTCACCGTGAACGCGGACGGCAGCCCCCAGGTGACCGTGGTGTGGGTCGGGCTCGACGGCGATGACATCGTGATCGGCAAGCTCATGGTCGACCAGAAGGTGCGCAACATCGAGCGCGACCCACGGGTCTCGCTGTCCATCGAGGCCGAGGGCAGCAGCCATGGGATGCAGCACTATCTCGTCGTCGAGGGCAGGGCGCGAGTCGACGACGGCGGAGCGCCCGAGCTGCTCCACGAGCTCGCCCAGCGGTACATCGGACCTGGAACGGAGTTCCCCCCGATGCCCAACCCGCCCGCGGGATTCACCATCCGTGTCACGCCCACGAGAGTCCGCGGGACGCGCCCCTGGGCTGATGGCCACTGACAAGCCCACCACGGCGATCGCATCGGGTGTGCTCGTGCTGGGGTTGCTCGCCATACTCGCCCTGCCGCACCCGCGGCGCGAGGAGGAGGGTTGGGCCGGGGCTTGGAGGACGTCGCGGCAGGCGGTCGGCCAGTGGGTGCGACGGGGCGCGCCTGACCCCCATGTCGCCCATGCGTCGTCAAAGAAATCCTCCCCGTGGCCAGGGGCGGGGTCAAACCGCCGACCTTCCGACTTTCAGAGAGCCGAATTCGCACTGTTCAGAGCGCTATCCGCAGCTGCCGTGCGATCTGGCGTGCGATTCGTCCGTCTGGGGGCCACGTTGGTTGGGTCGCGTCCCCACTTTCGGCGAGTTTCGAGAGGTGCGTCGGCGATCTCAGCGTCGCGGCCCTCAACGGCGTTCATGTAACGCTGGGCCGCTGCTGTGGACGAGTGGCCGAGTCGCTTCTTGAGGTCCACGAGGCATACTCGTGCGGCCGCGGCCAGAACTCGCCTGTGTGGCGCAGGTCGTGAAACGCGTTGGTGAAGACGACCTGACCCAGCGCCCGGACGAAGGCTTGGTAGGCGGCCGCGGGCACCCGCGCGGACGCTCTTGCAGACATTCACGCCGATGGCCAAGTCCAACGGTCCGAAAGACACAGAAGATGGATTCAAGGACCAAGAACCTTGCTTGCTGGTGACCGGGACAGTGGCAGTGCCGTTTGGCCTTTGGCGCGCGGACGCGCACAGGCGCTTGCACCCGAGGTGGTTGAGCCGACCGATTCTTCAGACCTTGCGTCCGCACGCGTATGTGTTGGCCGACTCCAGTGAGTCCTAAGTCGGCAGCGGCGCGGGCGTCCACCCTGGTTGACCGTGGTCGCATCTTGCGGTTGCGTTGGCGACGTGGCGATCCCAGAGCGGGCTTCTGGCGCGGCACTTCCGCCGGACACAGGCACGGTGCTCGGAAAGGTGGTCGCTGTCCTTTTTGCCTTCTCTGCGGACGACCATGGAGTCGCGCTTGCGGAGCTGGGCCGTCGGACCGGTCTGGCCAAGGGAACCTTGCACCGGGTGGTCAACGACCTTGCGACCGCGGGGTTGCTCGAGCGAACTGAACACGGCTACCGGCTCAGTGGACTGGTCTTCGAGCTGGGGATGCGTGCATCCGTCGAGCGGCGCTTGCTCGAGGTGGCGACGCCGTTCATGGAGGACCTTCGCGAGCGGACCCATGAGACGGTCCATCTCGGGCTGCTCGAGGGCCACGAGGTCGTCTACGTCGCGAAGATCGGGGGCCACCGCCAAGCGACCTCACCGTCTCGGCTCGGTGGACGAATGCCCCTTTACTGCACTGCGATCGGCAAGGCGCTACTTGCCCACTCCCCTCCACAACTGTTGGCCGACGTCGTCGATGCTGGCTTG
Organism: uncultured Actinomycetota bacterium; assembly: GCA_963826445.1. Lineage (GTDB taxonomy): Bacteria > Actinomycetota > Actinomycetes > Actinomycetales > Dermatophilaceae > Intrasporangium. The sequence continues at coordinate 19,915 of CAWGXD010000008.1, read as the reverse complement.
GTCCGGAAGACTCCGCGCACCATCACTGCCCCCGGTCTGTTGCGGCGACAGCTCGACCGGGTGGTCGAAACCGGCGTGGCCTACGAGCGGGAGGAGTCCGCCGTCGGTCTCCTCTGCATCGCCGCTCCCGTGCTGGACCTGGACGACCATCCGATCGCTGCGATCAGTGTCACCGGGCCGGTCAGCCGCTTTCGTCCGGAGAGCCATGTCGCGGCCGTGCGGGCCGCCGCGGCCGGTGTCGCAGCCACCCTGGCCCGCCGGTCCTCGATGCGGCGGGATTGAGCCCGTCGCCTCCATCGAGGTTCCACTGAGTGGACCCTCTGCGTAGGGCCTCAACCGTTGCGACCCTCACTCTGGGGGCACGACGACCAGGAGGTCCCTGTGACTGTCTCCACCCCAACGGCAACGGAGGCCGTTGTCCTGCAAGCGGCCCGAAGGCTGGATGATGCGTCGCGGACGGGTGAGGCGTGCGCACCGGTGCGGGACCTCATCGGCGACGTCGGACCTCGCGGCGGCGTATGCGGTGCAACAGACCCTCGCCGCGCGACGCTCCGCCGCCGGCGCCCGGGTCGTCGGGCGCAAGATCGGGCTGACCTCGCCGGCGGTCCAGCGGCAGCTCGGCGTCGACCAGCCCGACTTCGGCGTGCTCTTCGACGACATGGACGTCTCCGGCACGTCGGCAGGTCCCCGCGGGCACGGCTGCTGCAGCCGCAAGGTCGAGGCCGAGGTCGCCTTCGTGCTCGGAGCGGACCTCGACGGCGCCGACCTGGACGTCGGCGCCGGACGTGCGCGGCCGCGCGCGGTGGACCACGCCGTCGCCGCGATCGAGATCGTCGACAGCCGCATCGCCGGCTGGGACATCGCGCATCACCGACACCGTCGCCGACAACGCGCTCGAGCGGGCTGTTCGTGCTGGGCGACACGCGGCTGCCGCTCGACGAGTTCGAGCCGGCCGACGTGACGATGCGGATGTACGCACGACGACGTGCTGGTCGTCCGAGCGGCACCGGCGCGGCCTGCCTCGGCGACCCGCTCAACGCGCTGCTCTGGCTCGCCCGCACCGCGCAGCGACTCGGCGACCCGCTGCGCGCCGGGCAGGTCGTGCTCTCCGGCGCCCTCGGCCCGATGGTCCCGCTGTCACCGGCGGCACCGTCGTCCGCGCCGAGATCAGCCGGCTCGGGCACGCGTCGTCGCGCCGCGCTTACTCACTCCAACGGCCGAAGGACCAGTGATGACGCAAGACGAAGGTCGCCATCATCGGCTCCGGCAACATCGGCACCGACCTGATGATCAAGGTGCTGCGCCTGTCCGACGACCCTCGAGATGGCCGCGATGGTCGGCATCGACCCGGCCTCCGACGGCCTGCGCCCGCGCCGCGCGCCTCGGCGTCCCGACGACCGCACGAGGGCGTCGACGGGCTCATCGCGATGCGCGGCTTCGACGACATCGAGATCGTCTTCGACGCCACCTCCGCGAAGGCGCACGTGGCCAACGCGCGCCAAGCTGGCGCCGTACGGCAAGCAGCTCGTCGACCTGACCCCGGCGGCGATCGGCCCGTACGTGGTGCCGCCGGTCAACCTCGAGCGAGCACCTCGGCGACGCCGAGCAACGTCAACATGGTCACCTGCGGCGGCCAGGCCACGATCCCGATCGTCGCCGCGATCTCGCGGGTCACCGCCGGTGCCGTACGCCGAGATCGTCGCGTCGATCGCGTCGCAAGTCGGCCGGGCCGGGCACCCGCGCCAACATCGACGAGTTCACCGAGACCACCGCGCAGGCGATCGAGCAGGTCGGCGGCGCCGGGCGCGGCAAGGCGATCATCATCCTCAACCCGGCCGAGCCGCCGCTGATCATGCGCGACACGGTGTTCTGCCTGATCGGCGACGCCGACCACGACGCGATCCGCGCCGTCGGTCGAGGCGATGGTCGCCGAGGTGCCAGGACTACGTCCCGGGCTACCGGCTCAAGCAGGAGGTCCAGTTCACCGCCGTCGCCGACGGACGAGCCGGTGCACACCCTGTGCCCGACGGCTCCGCGCGCGGTCACCACCAAGGTGACGGTGTTCCTCGAGGTCGAGGGCGCGGCCCACTACCTGCCCGCCTACGCCGGCAACCTCGACATCATGACCTCGGCCGCGCTGCGGGTCGCCGAGCGCGATCGCTCGTACCAGCGACCGGGAGGTCGGCCGATGACCCCCGACCCACGAGACACCCGACGACATCCAGCTCTACATCCAGGACGTCACCCTGCGCGACGGCATGCACGCCATCCGGCACCGGATCAGCCCCGACGGACGTCGGCCGGATCGTCGCCGCCCTCGACGCCGCCGGCGTCGACGCGCATCGAGGTCGCGCACGGCGACGGGCTGGCCGGCGGCAGCCTCAACTACGGCCCCGGCAGCCACACCGACTGGGAGTGGATCGAGGCCGCCGCCGAGGACATGCCAGCACGCCACCCTCACCACCCTGCTGCTCCCGGGCATCGGCACCATCGCCGAGCTCGAAGCACGCCTACGCGCTCGGCGTCCGCTCGGTCCGCGTCGCCACCCACTGCACCGAGGCCGACGTCGCCGCCCAGCACATCGCGCACGGCCCGCGAGCTCGGCATGGACGTCTCCGGCTTCCTGATGATGAGCCACATGGCGCCGCCGCAGGAGCTCGCCGCAGCAGGCCAAGCTGATGGAGTCCTACGGCGCGCACTGCGTCTACGTCACCGACTCGGGCGGCCGGCTGACCATGGACGGCGTCCGCGAGCGGGTCCGCGCCTACCGCGACGTCCTCGACCCGGAGACCCAGATCGGCATCCACGCCCACCAGAACCTCTCGCTGGCGGTGGCCAACTCCGTCGTCGCCGTCGAGGAGGGCGTGACCGCGTCGACGCGTCGCTCGCCGGGCACGGCGCCGGCGCCGGCAACTGCCCGATCGAGCCGTTCATCGCCGTCGCCGACCTCAACGGCTGGAAGCACCGCTGCGACCTCTTCGCCCTGCAGGACGCCGCCGACGACCTCGTCCGCCCGCTGCAGGACCGCCCGGTCCGCGTCGACCGCGAGACCCTCACCCTCGGCTACGCCGGCGTCTACTCCAGCTTCCTGCGCCACGCCGAGACCGCGTCGGCGCCGCTACGGCATCGACGTCCGGACCATCCTGCTCGAGGTCGGCCGGCGCAAGCTCGTCGGCGGCCAGGAGGACATGATCGTCGACATCGCCCTCGACCTCACGGCCGCTCAGGCGCGCACCGCCTGAGGCGCCCGGCCAGTCAAGTGATGCAACCACTACAGACCGCAATCGGAGACGGTCACATGGATCTGTAGTGATTACTCCATAGAGATACTACGTTGGCGACCATCGGCGCACCCGCGCCGATGGTCGCCACGTCCGTGGCGGGGTCCACCGACGTACCCCGGAGGTTCACGCTTCATGCCCCTTTCCCCATCTCACCGCCGCCGGCTTGTCGCCAGCGGCCTTGGCCTGGCCCTCGTCGTTTCAGCCACCGCGGCAGCCACGACGGCAGCTGCCGCGCCCAAGGAGCCGACCCCACCCGTCACCCAGCAGGGCTTTGTCAACGGCCCCACGAGTCCCGAGGACATCGTCGAGGTGCCGGGCTCTGGAGTCGTCATCGTCAGCGGTCTTTCGGACGACCCGCTCTCGACGAACAGCGTCGGCCACCTCTACGCCGTGGACTCCGCCACGCAGGCCGTGACCGAGATCTGGCCCATCCGCGACTGGTCCGTCGCCTGGGACCAGGCTCGCTACCCTTCGTGTCCCGGCGCTCCCGACCCTACGATCGCGTCGCCGCACGGCATCAACCTCGAGGAGCGGGCCGACGGCACCTACGACCTCTACGTCGTCAACCACGGCGGCCGCGAGGGAGTCGAGGTCTTCCGGCTCGATCTCAGTGCCGGCATCGACCTCACCTGGACCGGGTGCGTCACCATGCCGCGCGGCACGTTCGCCAACGGCGTCGCGCCGCTGCCCGGCAGTGACGGGCTCGTCGTGACCAACTTCTTCGACCCGACGAAGTCCGACCCGTTCTCCCAGATCTTCAGCGACACCCCCAGCGGCAACCTCATGCGTTGGGAGTCTGACTCCGGCTGGAGTGTCGTCCCGGAGTCGGCGATGGCGGGGCCGAACGGGGTCGTCGTGACCCGCGACGGAAGGACGGCCTTCGTGGCCGAGTGGGGTGGTCGCCAGATCCACCGGATCCCGCTCGACCGCAGCCAGGGAGCCGCGACCTCGGCCGTCGGGCGAGCCAGCGTCGCCGTTCCCCTCATGCCGGACAACCTGCGCCTGTCGCGCGAGGGTGAGGTGCTGGTCACCGGACAGGACTACACGCCGGCCAACGTCATCTCCTGCCAGGCGAACGACCTGTCGAACTGCCCCACCGGCCTCGAGGTGCTCGCCGTCGACCCGAAGCGCATGACCGCGCGGACGCTCTACGCTGGCGACCCGGCGGACTTCCGGGCGCCGACCGTGGCGGCGCCAGTCGGCGACAGCATCTGGGTTGGGGCCGTCAAGGGCACCCGCATCGCTGTGCTGGACTGAGCGACAAGGGAAGAGGGCCGGTGCTCGTGGATCCACGAGCACCGGCCCATTGGCTTGGCGTCAAACGACAAAGACGATGCCGTATGCCGCTGGGCTCGGCGGGCGCCCACGCGCCGGTCCGCGCCCCCCACCTGACGTCAGCGTCGTCTGGGACCGAGCTCAGCGGCATACGGCATGGTGCTTGTGATGGCCGCTCAGAACCTGCCGGCGATGAGGCTCTCGAGGAGGAACACGAACGTGTCGTGCGCCTCGATCTGCGTCCAGTGGCCGCAATTGGGGATGATGTGCAGCGTCGCGTTCGGCATCGATCTTGGCCAGGTAGGTGCTCGACTCGACCGGCACGATGATGTCGTCGCGGCCGTGGACGCAGAGCGTGGTGTGCGGCAACGAGGTCAGCTCCTCGTCGGTGAATGCGGGCGGGCCGGCCTTGGGGTCGAACATCGCGGCGTGCGACCGCTTGACGTCGGCCCGCTCGACGTAGGGCATCCGCTCGGTGACGACGCGGTCGACGACGCCGGTCAGCGTGTCCATGTCGTAGACGAACGACTCGAGCAGGGCGCGCAGCGAGTCCGGTGTCGGGTCGGCGTAGAACGTGCGCAGGTGCTGCAGTGCCGGGGTGATCGGCAGGTCAGGTGCGCCGCCGGAGCCCATGAGCAGCATCGTCTCGACGCGCTCGGGCTGGGCCAGGGCCATGCGGATGGAGATCATCCCGCCCATCGAGTTGCCGACGAGGTGGACCTGGTCGACGCCGAGCTTGTCGAGCAGCTCCCACAGGGTCTGCGCCTGGAGCAGGTTGAAGGCCTTCATGCCCGACGGCGGGTTCTCCGGGTGCTCGGAGTCGCCGAAGCCGATCATGTCGGGCGCGAGGCAGTAGTACCGGTCGCCGAGCTCCTCGATGACGGCCTTCCAGTTCGAGGTGCCGGTCGCGCCGGGCCCCGAGCCGTGCAGGAAGAGCAGCGCCGTCGGGCTGGCCTCCCCGGTCGAGTGGACGCGGTACGTGACGTCGCTGAGGGCGACGTCCGTGCTGTTGACGGTGGCCATGTGGCACTACCTCTCTCACTGTGCGGTGTGTTGAGTCAACTCTGAAGCAACCACTACAGGTTAGGGAGAGGAGGACCATTGGACAGGGTGTGTTCGCTCTGCGGGAAGGGGTGTATCAGCAAGGGAGATCGCTGTTGCAGCGTGCGTTGCCTTCAGTCATGCTCTGTTGTAACCACTACAGAGAAACATTCGCTTCACGCATGCATCGACGCGAAGGGATCAATGATGATCAGGGAGCTCGCCTACTTGCCGTGGCCTCTCCACGGCTACGAGGAGTGGCTGACCTACGGGACCGAGGTGCCTCGGCTGTGGCCTGGCGCCCCGAGGTGAGGATGGCGCCGTGCGGCTGCGGGTCGACGACGCAGTCCACCGCATCACGGTCCGACCCGGGGAGCAGGACGAGCTGCTGTACACCGGTTGGGCGTTCACGAACGAGGTCGAGCTCGCCGCCTACCTCGACCGCCTTCGGCTTGCCGGGATCGAGGTCGACGCAGGGCACCGACCGAGGAGTGCCGCGACCGTGGTGTCGCCGTCATGGCCTGGGTGACCGATCCCTGGGGCGCACGGCACGAGTTCGTTGCCGGCCAGCACCGCCGACCCGGGACGTTCTGGCCGGGCCGGCCGCTGTCGGGCTTCGTCGCCGACGACTTCGGGCTCGGCCATGTCGTGCTCATCGTCCCGGACCTCGCTGAGGCCGACGCCTTCTACGGCGACATCCTCGGCTTCACCCTGTCCGACCGGGTGGACGAGGAGCACATGAAGGTCCGCTTCTACCACTGCAACGGGCGGCACCACTCCTTGGCGGTCGCCCAGGTGCCCGGCAAGGTCGGCCTCAACCACCTCATGCTCGAGGTGAAGAGCCTCGACGACGTCGGCACCGGCCTGGACCTGGCCAAGGCGGCCGGCGTCCCCGTGCTGCGCGGGCTCGGCCGGCACACGAACGACCTGATGACGTCGTTCTACATGCTGACGCCGTCGTCGTTCCAGATCGAGTACGGCCACGGCGGCATCGTCGTGGACGACCTCACCTGGATCGCGGCCACGAACGACCGGCCCTCGCTGTGGGGCCACGAGCTGCACCGAGGCCGGCCGGGCCACCCGCGCCCGGCATCCTCCACGACGTCGAGGCGGTGCCGGCATGAGGTTTGCCAACCGCGCGGCCGCGCCTTTGTCCATGAAGGGCGAGGCTCCGGCTGGGACCTCGAGAAGGAGAGCAGCGGCCGCTTCTCGTCGGACCCGATGCAGATGTGGGCGCGGCACGGGGAGATCCGCGAGTGGCTCGACGGGATCGACGAGGACGACGGCTGAGGCGGTGCGTGCGGAGGACCTCGATGCGCCCGTGCCGGTGCCGCCGGCGATCATCGCGATCGGCCTCAACTACGCCGAGCACGCTCGGGAGACCGGCTTCGAACCGCCGACGGAGCTGCCGCCCATCTTCGCGAAGTTCCCGTCGTCGATCACGGGCGCCCATGGCGACGTCGTCCTGCCGGAGGGCGGCAACGTCGACTGGGAGGTCGAGGTCGTCGCGGTCGTCGGGTCGCAGATGCACCACGTTGCCGAGGAGGACGTCTTCGGCCACCTCGCGGGCCTCACGATCGGCCAGGACCTGTCCGAGCGGACTCGGCAGTTCTCCGGCCCGGCGCCGCAGTTCGGGCTGGCCAAGTCGTTCCCGGGCTTCGCGTCCGATCGGTCCGTGGGTCGTCTCGCTGGACGAGTTCGACGACCCGAACGACCTCGCGCCTCGGCTGCAGCATCGACGGCGAGGTCGTGCAGTCGGGCACCACGGCAGGCCTCATCTTCTCGATCTCGCGCTCGATCGCCGAGCTGTCGAAGGTGCTCGTGTTGCGGCCGGGCGACCTGGTCTTCACGGGCACCCCCGACGGCGTCGGCATGGGCCTCCAGCCCCCGCGCTACCTCCAGCGCGGGCGAGGTGCTGGAGACGTGGGTCGAGGGCATCGGACGCATGTCTCACACCATTCGTGTGACCCGTAGCGACCACTACACGAAACGATTCTCCAAACCTATTGCGGAGGGGCTCGTCTCGCTTCCCTGTAGCAATCACTCCAATGAGCGATGCGGCTTCGATGCGCCAGGCCCATACGGCCAGCCACCGACACCGGCAGGACACAGCACGGCAAAGGAGCCGAACACATGTCTCGTTCCCTCATCCGTTCCCGTCCCGCACGGGCCCTCGCGGCGAGCGCCCTGGCGCCGTCTCGCTGATCGGCGCGTGTGGCGCCGGCGAGAAGACCGCCCGCCAGCCCGAGGCCACCGCCGCCAGCGCCGCCGGCATCCAGCAGGCCAAGGACGCCATGATGGGCTGGGCCAAGGCGCCCGAGTGGCCGAGGTCACGCACGATCGCGCAAGCCGGTCGACCTCAACGGCAAGAAGCTTCACCTTCGTCGCGCTCGGCGACCAGATCCCGGTCATCCACGGCGTCGGGCGTCGGTGTCACCGAGGCCCTGACCGCGGCGGGTGCCGAGGTCAAGATCTGCGACGGCAAGTTCAACCCGACCGCCGTCGCTGACTGCCTCAAGGCGGCCGGCGACGAGAAGGTCGACGGTGTCATCAGCGCCTTCGTCGACTACCAGATGGCCGGCCCCGCCTTCGACGCGCTCGCCGCCAAGGGCGTCAAGGTCATCGTCGGCGGCGTCGCCCCGTCCGGTGGCCGCAAGGCCGACGCCAACCTCGCCTTCTACGACAACACCCCGCGCGTCTTCGCGCTGCACGAGGCGATGTCGGACGCGGCGATCGCTGAAGGAGGCGCGGACACCAATGTGCTCTGGGTCCGGCTGATGGACTCGACGACGACCACGGAGGCAGAGCAACAAGGGCATCGCCAAGTTCAAGGAGCTGTGCCCGAGCTGCGGCATCGCCGAGACGGAGTTCACCACCGCGAACCTCGACAAGCTCGCCACCTCGATCAGCGCCGCTCTCGTCTCGCACCCGGACACGAACGCGATCATTGTTCCGGTCGACAGCTTCGTGCCGCCGGTGCTCCAGGGCATCCAGAGCGCCAAGTTCGCCGGCAAGGTCAAGGTCCACTCCTCGAGCTCCGGACCTGGCCGGGCTGCAGCGGATCAAGGACGGCCAGCAGGTCACGGACCTCGGCACGCCCGTCCTCTTCGAGGGCTGGAAGTTCGCGAACGCCATGGTGCAGCTGCTCGCCGGCCAGGAGGTCGAGAAGGGCGACGAGTTCGTGACGCGAGCCTTCACCAAGGACAACGTCGGTGAGCTGACCCTCGACGACAAGACCTACCTCAGCGACGACTGGTTCGGCGGCAGCGCCTACAAGAAGTCTTCCTCACCGCCTGGGGCGTCGAGTAGCCATGGCCGCAACGATGAGGCTGGAGGCCCGGGGCGTCTCGAAGACGTTCGGATCGACGACGGTCCTCCGCGACGCCGAGCTCGAGGTTGCTCCGGGCGAGATCCACGCACTCATCGGCCAGAACGGCTCCGGCAAGTCGACCCTCGTCAAGATCCTCACGGGCTACCACGCGCCGGATGCGGGAGCCGCCATCTCGGTGGACGGGCAGGACCTCGACCTGCCCGTCCGCTGGAGCGAGGCCGCGGCCGCCGGGGTCTCGGTCGTCCACCAGGACCTCGGGCTGCTCGACCACCTGTCGGTGTCCGAGAACATCGGCATCGGCGGCTTCCCGCACCACCGGCTGACCGAAGCAGATCGACTGGAACGCGCAGGACGCCGTCGCGCGGCGGGTCCTCGACCGGCTGGACGTCCCGGTCGACCCGCGGACTCCGGTGGGGCCGCTCAACGCCATGCGCCGGGCCGAGGTGCCATCGCCCGGGCCCTGCGCGACCAGCGCCCGGGCGAGGGCGTCGTCATCCTCGACGAGGCCGACCCGCTCGCTGCCGCGCGAAGAGCTGCGCCGCTTCCACGCGTTGCTGCGCAAGGTCGTCGCCGACGGGACGTCGATCCTCATGGTGAGCCACAACCTCGAAGGAGGTCCTGCAGCTCGCCGACCGCGTGACCGTCCTGCGGGACGGCGCCGTAGCGGCAGCCGGGATCCCCACGGCCGGCTTGACCGAGCAGGACCTGGCCCGGCACATGCTCGGCAAGACGGTCGAGGCGGTCGGGCGGTCCGAGCGCGGGACCGGTCACGCCGAGGTGGCCGCGCGAGTCGAAGGGCTGCGCACGGACACGCTCGAGGCGCTCGCGTTCGAGATGCGACGTGGAGAGGTCGTCGGGCTGACGGGCCTGCCGGGCTCGGGCTTCGAGGCCGTGCGCGCAGCTCGATCACGGGAGGTCGCCGAGCCAGCCGGCGGGTCCTCACCACCGCCGCCGGGTCAGGACTCGACCTGTCCAGTCGGACGTCGCGGCGTGCATGAGCGCTCGGGGCGGCCCTGGTCCCCGAGAAGCGGATCGCTCGAGGGCCTCGCGGTCGAGCTCAGCATCCGGGACAACATCGCCATCCCGAGCATCCGCCGGCGCGGCAGGCCGTGGCACGTCGCCCGGCGGTGGCAGGAGGACGAGGCTCGCTCGTCCATCCGGCGACTGGGGATCAGGTCCCGGTCCCGCACATGCTCATCAAGGAGCTCTCGGAGGGAACCAGCAGAAGGTCCTCTTCGCCAAGTGGCTCTCCGTCCAGCCAGACCTGCTCGTCCTCCACGAGCCGACCCAGCCGTCGACGTCGGCGCCCGGGTCGACATCCTCCGGGCCATCGCCGAGGCGGCCAGCCGCGGTGTCGGCGTGCTGCTCGTGAGCATCGAGCCCTCCGACCTCGCCGAGGTCTGCGACCGCATCCTCGTCCACGGTCACGCGGGAGCACCTGCGCGAGCTCCGCACCGAGGACCCCGGACGAGGTCCTGCACGCCATCTACTCCGAGTCCGCGCTCACCGCAGGAGGACACGACCCATGACTGACAGCCAGACCCAGAGCTCGGCCGAGCGGCTGAGCGAGCAGACCGGCGTCCCCGAGCGCATCATCAGCGACAGCGGAGCAGCCCGAGCAGCGACCGCCTCCCGGCCGCGTCACCCTGCGCAGCCGGTACGAGCCGGCGTGGCTGCAACGATCACGAGCAAGTACGCCCTCGTCCTCGTCTGGGCTGTGATGGCGCTGGTCTACTACATCCTCATGCCGACTCGCTTCGGCTCCTGGGGCGCCTTCTCCTCGATCTTCGGCAGCCAGCAGGTCCTCGTCTTCCTCGCGATGTCGGCCATGATCACCCTGGTCGTCGGCGAGTTCGACCTGTCGATCGCCTCGGTCATGGGCATCGCGGCCACGCTGGTGCCGGTCCTCGCCGGCGTCCACGGGTGGAACATCTGGATCGCCTGTCTCGTCGCGCTCGGGGTCTGCCTCCTCGCCGGCGCGGTCAACGCCTTCTTCGTCGTCGTCATGGACGTCTCGAGCTTCGTCGTGACCCTCGGCACCGGCACCCTGCTCATCGGCCTGGCCCAGATGGTGTCCGGCTCCAACATCGTCTCGGTCAACAGCCCGGCGCTCAGCGCGGTCGCCATCCACGAGGTGCTCGGCATGCCGGTCTCGTTCTACTACGGCATCCTGCTCGCCGTCGTCATCGCCTACATCCTCGGCTGGACGCCGCTCGGCCGCAGCATGATCTTCGTCGGGGCCAACCCCGAGGTCGCCCGGCTGGCGGGCATCCGGGTCCAGCGGATCCGGGCCGGCGCCTACCTGGCCGGCGCCCTGCTCGCCGGCCTCGCGGGGGTCATCCTCGTCGCCACGGTCGGTGGCTTCGACTCCTCGACCTCGGCGACCTACCTGCTGCCGGCGCTCGCCGCGGTGTTCCTCGGCACCGCAGTCGTCCAGCCGGGCATGTTCAACCCCATCGGCACGATCATCGCCATCTACTTCCTGACCACCGGCATCTTCGGGCTCCAGCTGCTCGGTTTCTCCGGCTGGATCCAGAACGTCTTCTACGGCGCGGGACTCGTCGTCGCGGTCACGCTCGCCAAGGTCGTGCGAGACAGGTCGAAGACGGACTGACACCCAGGCGCGGGCCCGGCCAGGGGTTCGCGGGCTGGGCCCGTGACCGTCTTCCTCGACACAGCACACACCTTCAACCACCCACGAGAGGGGGCGACCTCACCATGCACGAGGCGACCCGATACATCCTCGACCATGCCGACGAGCTGCGCGCCGAGGCCGACCCGAGTGACGAGCTGGGCCGGATCACCGACCGCACCGTCGAGATCCTGCGCGCCTCGGGCGGCATGAAGCTCCTGCAGGCCAAGGACTCCGGCGGTCACGAGGCGCACCCGAACGACTTCATGGACTGGGTCATGGCTGTCGGCGTGAACCACCCGTCCGCGGGCTGGATCGCCGGCGTCGTCGGCATCCACCCGTGGGAGATCGCCATCGCCGACCCGCGGCTGCAGGAGGAGGTCTACGGCGACGACCCCGAGACCTGGGTCGCCTCGCCATACGCGCCGTTCGGCCGGGCCAGCGCCGGTCGACGGCGGCTACCTCTTCACCGGCCAGTGGCCCTACTCCACCGGCACGGACCACTCGAGTGGGTCATCCTCGGCGGCATGGTGACCGACGACGACGGCAAGCCGGTGATGCCACCGGACGTCCGCCACTTCGTCCTGCCCCGCGAGGACTACGACGATCGTCGAGGACAGCTGGAACGTCATGGGCCTGGCGGGCACCGGCTCCAAGGACGTGCGGATGGACGACGCCTTCGTGCCCGACTACCGCGTCCTCGACGGCATCCTCGTCCGCGACAACACCTACAGCGACCGCTGGCGCCCGGACGCCCCGCTCTACGCGATGCGATTCGGCGTGATGTTCCCCTTCGCGATCTCGGCCGGCACGTTCGGCATCGCCCGGGGCGCCATGCGGGCCGCATGGGACCACATCGAGGCCCGGGTCTCCTCCCAGGGCAGCGTCTCCAAGGCCGACCCGTTCGTCCTCGCGGCCCTGGCCCGCGCAGAGTCCGACGTCGAGGCGAGCATCAGCCACGTCCAGTCGATCATCGCCCGGCTTCTACGACACCGTCTCAGGCGGCGGCGACATCACGGTCAAGGACCGGCTCCGCTTCCGGGTCGACCAGGTGCGGGCGACGGACCGGGCGATCGAGGCGGTCGACGAGCTCTACCGCCTGATGGGCTCGTCCTCCATCCAGAAGGGCTCGCCGCTCGAGCGCTACTGGCGCGACCTCCAGGTCGCCTCGACCCACGTCTGCAACAGCCGCGAGCCCTGCTACGTGGCTTGGGGTCTGGACGCCTTCGGCGGCGAGATCCCACCGTCCGCCCAGTACTGAAGAGCTCCGGCCTTCCAACCGCGGCCCAAGCGTGGACCGACGTCTGGCGCGTGCCACTCTCGCGGTCGTCTGACACTTGGATGCTGCTCGTCCACCTCGTGGCCGTCAGCGCTGCGTCAGGCGTCGAGGCGGCGAATGGCGTTCTCGCAGGCTGAGGTCAAGTGATCGGTGAGCAAGGCCGCCGCGGCCTCACCGTCCCCGGCTTGGATCGCCGCAAGGATCACCGTGTGCTCCCGGTGCGCCGCGCGGGCACGCTCGGGGTCGGTCGCGGAGCGGGCGCGCGCCAAGTGGATCCGCGAATGAACATCGCGGATCGTGTTGTCGAACGCGGGGTTCTGCGCCAGCGCCACGAGCTGACTGTGGATCTCGACATCGGCGGGATAGGCCTGGTCGGATCCGCTGTCGAGGACCTCCTTGGTGTGCTGGAGGTCCCCGTGCAGGTCGTCGAGTTGCTCTTTGGTCGCTCGCGTCACCCCCAGCCGCACCGCAGCGCTCTCGATAGCGATCCGGAGTTCGTAGAGGTGGCGCAGCTCCTCGGGGCTGATCGCGGGCACAAAGGCGCCCTTGTGCGTTATCACACTGAGCAGTCCCTCGGCGGTCAGACGCTGGATCGCCTCGCGCAGGGGGCCGCGGCTGATGCCGAGCGACTCGGCGATGAGGACCTCGTTGAGCCGCTCGCCGGGCTTGATCTCGCCTTCGAGGATCATCTGCCGTAGCTCACGCACGGCCAGGCTAGCCATCGTCGCGCGCTCACCCCCGATGCGGCGGCTCGCTGGTGCGGCGTCGGTGGTCGTCATGGAACCCAAGGGTAGAGGATCGCCCGGCTGAACAGAGCTGTTGTCGAACAGAAAAATGTGAACTGTTGACAGTAGACGGGCGACATGTGAGGGTTCGTTCTGACCGCCTCGGGCCGAGCCGCCCCAGGACCCGCGTTTGGGCACCGCCGCCCAGAGGAGCACCCACCGTGATCCCCGTCGACAAGCTGCACAGCATAGGTGTCGTTGTAACCGACCTCGAGATCGCAATGACCCACTACGGCGAGATGTTCGGCATCGACGTCTGGGATGTCGCCGAGCTCACCGACGACCGGCTCACCGAGGTCGTCATGCACGGACGGGCGACGACCGGCGCCTTCCGCAGCGCGCGCGGCGCGACAACCCCGCCACGCGACGACCGGGGTCGGGCCGAGGGCCGGGTCATGAACGGCGAGCTCGACATCCCCGTGCACTTCGAGCTGATCCAGCCGATCTCGGGCGAGAGCCCGTTCCAGGAGCACCTCCTCGTCAAGGGCCCCGGCATCACCCACCTGACCCTCGCGGTGAGCACGCCCGAGGAGTTCCCCGCGCTGGCGGCTGAGCTGGCCGCGGCCGGCCTGCCGCTGGCCGCCTCCTTCACTGTCGACGGCGCCGTGGAGCGGCACTTCGTGGACACCCGCGATGCCCTCGGCGGCTACCTCGTCGAGATCCTCGTGCCTCGCCGTGGAAGCCTGCCCGCGGCATACGGAGAGCGAGTTTCCGTCGCCGGGAACTACACCCGCCCCGAGGGAGTCAATCCGCTCGCCGTCCGCTCGGTCGCGCACTTCGGCATCGTCGTCAACGACGCGATGGAGGCGGTCCGCGAGTACCACCGGATCTTGGGTGTCCCGTCCTTCAACATGCGCGAGTGGCGCACCCAGCCCGGCCGCCTCGAGGACCCCTACTTCGTGGGGGAGCCAGTCACCCACGCGTATTTCACCGGACTCACGCCCTTCAAGGACTTCGGCCTCGAGATCATCCAGCCGACCCATGGGCCGAGCCACTACAACCGGCTCTTCCGCGACCTGCGCGGCCCTGGCGTCCACCACATGCTGCTCCAGGTGACCTCCAACGAGGACGAGTGGGACGCCGTCGGGGAATGGCTGGCCGGCGCCGGGATGCCTCGCATCATGGGCGCCGAGCTCATGCGAGGCGCGATGTGCTTCTGCTACTACGACACCTTCGACCGGCTCGGCGGCTACCTCATCGAGGGCGTGCTCTCCCGCCGGCCCGCCGACGAGGACGTGCGCCGGCCGGACTTCCTCGTCGACTTCGCCGCCCTCGCGCCCGGTCGGTGACCCGCGAACCCGGCCACCCGGCATACCAACGCGTCGTCAGATCAACCGACGCCAAGACGAACGGCAAAGGAGCCCCATGGACCCCGTCTTCGACGACCTGCTCGACCTCGACAACGGCACCATTTCCGGCGCGATCTTCACCGACGAGAAGATCTACCAGGAGGAGCTCGAGCAGGTCTTCGCCCGCTCGTGGCTCTTCCTCGCTCACGACACAATGATCCCCAAGGCCGGCGACTTCCTCCAGCAATACATGGGTGAGGACCCTGTTGTCGTCGTGCGCCAGAAGGACGGATCGATCGCGGCGTTCCTTAATCAGTGCACCCACCGCGGAATGCGGATCTGCCGGGCCGACAAGGGCAACGCCAAGGCCTTCATGTGCTCCTTTCACGGGTGGGGCTACGACCTTTCCGGGAATCTCACCCACGTCCCCCACGAGGACGTCGCCTACCCCGTAGGCACCCTCGACAAGAGCCAGTGGGGTGCCCGCAGGGTGCCGCGGATCACCAACTACAAGGGCTTCATCTTCGGAACTGGGATCTCGAGGCGCCGGAGTTCGTCGACTACCTCGGTGACATGGCGTGGTACTTCGACGGCTACATCGACCGCTACGAGGGCGGCATGGAGGCCATCGCCGTCCACAAGTGGGTCATCCCGGCGAACTGGAAGTTCAACGCCGAGCAGCCCGCGAGCGACATGTACCACGCGGAGGTCTCGCACGCCTCGGCCATGCAGGTCATGTACCGCAACGTCCAGCAGAAGATGGGCGATAACGAGTTCAACCGCGAGGGGCTCTACGAGGTGAGCCCGGGCCAGCAATTCACCTCTCCGCTCGGCCATGGCAGCGGCTGGTTCGACCGGCGGATCGGCTCGCTCAGCCTTAACCCGGAGATCGCCGATTGGGAGAACTCCCGCCACGACGAGACCCTCGAGCGGCTGGGCGAGCGCCGTGCCCTGTCGGTGCGCGGGCACGGCAACATCTTCCCGAACTTCATGTTCCTCATGAACAACACCTTCCGCGTCACCCACCCGCGAGGCCCGGGCGAGATGGAGATCTGGGCCTGGACCTTGGTTCCCAAGGCCAGCCCCGGACGAGGTCAAGGAGCAGTACCGGATCAACGTGCTGCGAACCTTCAGCCCCGGCGGCATGTTCGAGCAGGACGACGCCGAGAACTGGCTCGAAATCCAGCGGATCCTGCGCGGCCACATGGCACGCAAGGGCCGGCTCAACTACCGGATGCAGCTTGGCGCGACCGCCCGCGATGTCGACGACCTGCCCGGCCTGACCACTCCGCACTGCTACTCCGACGCTGGTGCCCGCGGCCTCTACCGGCACTGGGCTCGGCTGCTCTCGGGCATGACCTGGGCCGAGATCATGCGCCTCGCCGACGAGGCCCAGGGCCTCGACCATGAGCCGACGGCCGCCGATGCGCTGGGCCAGTCGCACGCGGCAAGGGAGGAGTCCCGTGGCTGAGGCAACGACCGCGTCGACCGCCACCGAGCACACCGTGAATGTCGACGCCGCGACCGAGCGGGCCATCGAGCGCTTCCTCTACGAGGAGGCCCACCTGTTGGACACCTGGCAGTTCATCACGTGGCTCGAGCTGCTCGCCGCGGACATCTCGTATGCCGCGCCAGTCCGGAGAACCGCACCTACCGCGAGCGCAAGCACGAGATCGCCCCGCCCGGCACCTCGGCCTACTTCGAGGAAGACCTCGACCTCCTCAAGGAGCGGGTCGACCGCCTCCAGACGCATATGGCCTGGGCCGAGGAGCCGCCGAGTCGGACCCGCCACCTCGTCACAAATGTCATCGTCGACCGCACCGGCGACGCCGGGGTCTTCGCGGTGCGCTCCAACCTCTGCGTCTACCGCACCCGCAGCGAGCGTGACGAGGACGTCATCTACGGCCGCCGCGTCGACGTGATCCGGCGCAGCGACTCACCCTGGGGCTTCGAGCTGGTCCGCCGCACGGTCATCTTCGACCAGGCGACCCTCCTCGTGAAGAACCTCAGCTCCTTCTACTGACCCCGTATGCCGGCCGCTCACCTCCCCGAGTGCCCGCCCGCCCAACGCCGCCCCGCTCACCCCACCCCGACCCCGACCACCGCCCCGAGAGGAGTGACATGGCTGTCCGTTTCATCGCCCGCGTCCCCGACGAGATCCTGCGTGAGGACGCCCGCCGCTCCGCGCTGGCCCACCTGTGTGGCGAGCTCGTCACAGGGGCCAGCTGGCTCGAGGCGGACCTGCTCGTGAGCCTCGTCGACACCGATCTCGCAGTCGTCGCCGGCCTGCTCCCCGACGAGGGCGCGCTCACGCCGGCCCTCGACCTGCTCCGTGCTGGGCTCGGTCCAGAGCCGCACGGTACCGGGTTCGAGCTCTACCCCCAGACGCGGTTCACCCATGCCGACGGGGTCTGGCAGCCCGACCCGGCGCATCACGTCCCGTCGGTGGTCGGCGGCCCGCACGGCGGGCGGGGCGTCCGGATCCTCATCCAGCGTGCCTTCGAGGGCACCGAGGAGGTGCACGAACGCTGGTCGCCGACACCCTACGCACACGAGCCGAGCACGGCTGCGTGGAGTACGCCTGGACCCAGAGCGACCTTCACTCGCAGCACCACGCGCTCGTCGAGCTGTGGGCGAGCCCTCAGCACTACGACGCGCACTGGGCGCTGCGGCTCTCCTCAGGCGTCGCCGGCCAACGCAACGCGGGTCGGTGGCCCGGGCGAGCGGCAGTGACGCCGTGGAGTTCTACCGCCACACGGCATACCGAGAGATGTACGGCCGGGCCCTCCCGGCCGACGCCGATCAACAGGCGTCCACCATCCGGTGGCCGCTGACCTGATCGGGACCACCCCCGTCCGACGGCCACGAGGGCAGCAGGACATCACCCCCGGCGGGCGCCTGCCCGCACCACCGGAAGGAACACCATGCGTCAGGTCGTGAAGCGAGGCAACTCGCGCACGTTTGCCGTCGGTCTCGCCGTCGCGGTCCTCGGACTCGCCGCCTGCGGGGACGGGGACACCAGCAGCGGCGCTGCCAAGGGCGACACGGAGCTGGTCATCGGCAGCATCTTCGCCACCAGCGGCGCGGCCACCCAGCCGGCCTATGTCAACGGCGTGAAGATGGCCGTCCAGGAGATCAACAACGCTGGCGGCATCGACGGGACCAAGGTCGTGCTCAAGGAGTACGACGACGCCCTCGACGCGCAGAAGGCTGTCTCCGCGGCCCGGCTCGCCGTCAAGGACAAGGTCGATGTCATCATCGGCTCGGCCACCGTCGTCCAGACCAACGCCATCGCCGACATCTTCAAGAAGGCCGGCATTCCCTACATCAACATGAGCTCCTCGACGCCGGTCGCCCTCGACGAGAGCCTCGGCAGCGAGACCACCTTCCGGATGGTCACCGCGCAGCCGGAGCAGATCCACGGCGCTGTGCAATGGATCCAGGACGAGCTCAAGCCGACCAGTGTCGGCCTCATGGGCCTGGCCGCGGACTTCGGCAAGGACGCCCTCCCGCGCTTCAAGGCTCCGCTGGAGAAGGGCGGCGTCAAGATCGTCAATGAGCGTCTCTACCCGCAGGGCACCGCGGACCTCACCAATGAGATGCTCGCGATGAAAGGCAGCGACCTCGTCGTCAACTGGGCCTACCCGCCGGACCTTGCGCTCGCGCTCAAGACGGCCGTGCAGATGGACCTCGGCGAGGTGCCGCTGCTCAGCGCCGGATCGGCCTCGCTCGTCAACTCGATGAAGCTGGTCGACGTCGCGCTCCAGAAGAACCTCTACGGCACCGCGGCGTGCGACCCCGTCTCGGACGACCGCGCCCACGTCCAGGCCTGGGCCGCGAAGTTCAAGGGCGAGTTCAACGCGCTGGCGGACTACGCCTCCGCGGTCGCCTACGACGCGGTCAACCTCGCCGTCGCGGCTGGCAATGAGGGCGGTGGCTATGACTCGAAGTCGATCGCCGAAGGCCTCAAGACGGTGACCTTCAACGACAACACCATGTGCGCCACCGAGTACAAGTCCGACGACCGGCACGAGCTCATGCACGAGGCCGTCATCGTCAACTTCGAGGGCGGCAACCCGAAGCTCGTCGCGAAGTACACCGCGGACAAGCTCATGGGCCAGGGCTCGAAGCAGGGCTGATCACCTCCTTATGGATACCTTCATCACCCTGCTGTTCAGCGGCCTGACGCTGGGGGCCATCTACACCTTGGTCTCCTTGGGGATCGTGGTTCTCCAAAAGGCCACTGGTGTCATCAACGCCGCACAGTTCGGGCTGGTCGCACTGGGCGCCTATCTGGCGTTCTGGGCGAGCACGGACCTGGGACTGCCTCTGGTCCTGGCGTCCGTGCTCGCCATCGCGATCCTTGCGGTCATCGGTGTGGTGCTCGAGCGCCTCACCTATGCTCCGTTGCGGTCGAAGCCGATCGACTCGGTCTTCCTCGCCACGCTGGCGGGTGGTTTCGCCATGGTCGGTCTCATCGTCCTCTGGTACAACGCGGACCCTCGTGGTCTACACAGCCCCTTGGGTTATGGCACGGTCTCCATCCTCGGCGGCACGGTGCCCAAGCACTCGCTGCTCGTGCTCGCCGTCTCGCTGCTTGCGGTTCTCGGCCTGTCGCTCGCGTTCAACCGGACGTCCTTCGGCCGTCAGGTGCGGGCGCTGGCCGCGGACCGCAACACGGCCCGCCTCTACGGCGTGGCTGCCAACAAGCTGTCGATCGCGGCCTTCGCGCTCGCCAGCGCCATGGCCGGACTGGCCGGGGTGCTCCTCGGTCCGATCGCGGCGCTGACTCCGGAGATGGGCCTGGCTCCGATGCTCTTCTCGTTCGGCGCGGCAATCATCGCCGGGTTCGGACGGCTCTGGGGCGTCGTCGGCGGGGCCATGCTTCTCGGGCTCGTCGAGCAGCTCGCCGCGGGGTACATCGCGCCGGACTTCCGGCAGGCCTACCCCTTCGTCGCGATCCTCCTGATCCTCGCACTGCGACCCGAGGGCCTGTTCG
>CAWGXD010000007.1:0-189026 GCA_963826445.1 uncultured Actinomycetota bacterium | reverse complement strand
TGCTGTCATCGCGGCGCCACGGGTCATGGCCGAGGCGCTGGGCTGGCCCGAGGCACAGCCAAGCTGGGCCCAGCTGATCGATCTCGCCAAGGATCCCAAGGGTTGGGGTGCCAAGGCGCATCCGGAGTGGGGAAGGGTGCGCATTGCCTGGCAGGACCCGCTTCGTGACGCAGCGAGCCTGACCTCGATGATGAGCCTGTCGCAATGGGCCACCGACGGTGCCGAGGAGGTGGACGACGTGCGGCGGGTCTGCTGTCGGCGCACAGTGCCTTGGCGAGCCTGAACGTCGAGCAGAAGAAGATCCTGGCCGGGCTGACGGACACCAAGACGACGCCCGAGGACGCCACGAAGCAGGCAATGCTCTTTCCAACCAGCGAGCGAAGAAGTGCTCCGGTACAACGCGACGAAGCCACGCATCCCGCTCGTTGCCCTGTACCCGGCGGACGGGATCCACCCCAACGAGGTCCCGTTGATCACGGTGCAGGCCGACTGGGTGACGGATCAGCAGAGGGCCGCGCTGGATCGCTTCGCGGTCTTCCTGGTCACGGGCGCGGAGAACAAGCTGTTTGCCGCCGATGGATGGCGCACGCCCCGTCTGCAGACGGAGGCGGATACCGCACAGGGCGTGGTGGTGTCCGAGCCGCGATTCACGCCGTCCGGGCCCAATGCGTGGTCGCTCGCGCAGTCGCTCCAGGGATGGACCGCTCTCGACCGTCAGGGATCGGTCCTCGTCGTGCTCGACATGTCCGGGTCGACGAACGAGCGTGTCGCCGCGGCAGGCAACGCGACCCGCCTCGACCTGGCCAAGGAGGCCATTGCGGACTCGTTGCCCTTGTTCTCTGACCGGACCAACATCGGTCTCTGGACGTTCTCACGCCAGGAGAACCGAGCCGACCACACCGTGGTGCTCGATCTGGGGCCGCCGTCGCGGAACGTCGGAGGCGTGACCGCGGTGCAGTCCCTGCGGAAGTCGCTGGACGGCCTCCGCGCGGGGACGGAGCCACGGGACTCTATGACACCGTCATCGCCGCGGCTGCGGCGGCTCAGAATGCCTGGCGTGAGGGCAACAACACCATCGTCCTGATCAGCGACGGCAAGAACGAGGACCCGGGGAGCGCTTCGCTCGAACAGGCGCTGGCCGAGCTCGAGCCGCTGGCGGGCACCGAGCGGCCAGTGCGGATCCTCAGCATTGCCCTGGGCGGCGAAGCGATGCGGTCACGCTGCGCCGGCTCGCCCACGCTGCCAAGGGTGAGGCCTACGTGGCTCGTGAGGCCCAGGATCTCGGCAAGGTGTTCTTGGCCGCCCTGACTGACTGAGTCGCTCGGCCGGACGCGGCGAGCAGCTGCCTGGTCATCTCGTCCGCGGGGTAGAAGGCCTCCACGCGCAGCTCGTCCACGGTGACGTCGAGGGCGGACTCGACGGCGGCGGAGATGCTGAAGAACGCGCCTGTGTGCCGCCGATGGTGAGCTCGAGGGGGATGACGACCTCGCTCCGCACCGGCGTGCCGGCGTCATCACCGGGGTAGGCCGCGACCTCGGCGGCGAGGTCGTGGAGGCGCCGGTCCCCGGTGCGCTGCGCCCGGTGACGGACTTGCCCGATGAGGTGGGTGCGCCACTGTCCGAGATTGCCGATGCGCGGCGCCAGTCCATCGGGGTGGAGCGCCAAGCGGACGGCATTGACGGGTGGCTCGAGCAGGTGCGCGGCACAGCCCTCCATCAGCAGGTCGGTCGCGGCGTTGCAGTCGACGATGTCCCACACCCGGTCGAGGACGAGCGCAGGGTGGGGCAGATGGGCGTCGAGCAGAGACTGCAAGGCGTGGCTGACGGCCAACAGCTCGGGTGCAGCCAGGCTCCGGTGCGGGTGGATCGGGGCGAAGCCGGCGGCGAGAAGCAGCTGGTTCCGCTGCCTCAGGGGCACCTCGAGGTGGGTCGCGAGCCGCTCGATCATGGTGCGGGTGGGCTTGGAGCGGCCGGTCTCCACGAAGCTCACGTGGCGGGTGGAGACATCGGCGCGGTGTGCCAGCTGCAGCTGGCTGAGCTGCCGTCTCTCCTGCCAGCCGCGAATCAGCTCGCCCACTGAAGGTGCCTCTGGTGCGGTCATGGCAGGATCTATCCACGCGTCGCTCAACGCTCGATGACCTCGGAGGTAATCGACGCGGTGACGTTGGTGCACAGAGGATCGACTTGTAAGACGCACCCACCACGGTGCACCACCCACCTGGAAAGGACGCCTGCTACGTCGACCCGTTGGCCGAGGTGGCTGGACGGGACGGGATCGGCGCCGCGATGGAAGCGGTCCAGGCACAGTTCCCAGGCTTCGTGTTCTCGCGCGTCGGCGACCCCGACTCGCACCACAACCAGACACGGTTCCAGTGGGGCCTCGGGCCTGAGGGTGCTGAGCCGGTCGTCATCGGGTTCGGTGTCGTGGTCACGAACGACGAGGGCCGGATCGCTTCCGTCCACGGGTTCCTCGACAAGGTTCCCGCCTGAACCGACCGGCAGGGCCGGGGACCTACTCGATCTGGTCCCCGGCCCGCCACCCGGCTCAGGGCTGGGAGCCAGCCCAGCGGCATACGGCCCGATCTTGCTGGTCAGGAGGACGGAGTGCCGTTGCCCCGGTAGATGCCCTCTCGCAGCTCGAGGGCATAGGCGTCGACGTCCGGCATGCCGAGGTCGCGGGCCACCTCGACCTCGGCCTCGATGTCGTAGGGCACGCGGATGAAGTTGACCGAGAAGGACTCCGGCACAAGGGAGTCCACGACGCCCTCGAGGATGACGTAGGGAGCGCTCGGGTCCGTCGAGGTGGTTGCCGACGGCTCCCGCGTTGAAGAGCATGAGGCCGTCGTCGGCTGCGAGGTAGGTGCCGTGGATGTCGCCGTAACCGACGACGTCGGGAGTCGTGCCAGGCGGCCACTCCGCCCGCGCGGAACTCGCCGGTGAACGCGGTGTTCGTGAACATGCCGCGGAACTCGTCCCGTGTGTGCTGCACCGCGGACCCGGACGAACTCGCTGGTCTGCGAGGCGTGGAAGAGCCGGACGCGCTTGCCGCTCATGACGAGGTCGTGCGTGTTGGGCAGGGCCGCAAGCCAGAGCGATGTCGTCGTCGGTCAGCTCGTCGCGCGTCCACTGGCCGGCCTCGAAGGGCTGGACGTCGTCGCGGCGCGATGAAGGTGTCCCAGTTGCCGCGGACGGTCACCTCGCACGTCTCACGGGTCAGCTTGATCGCCTCGGAGCCGCGCGGCCCCTTGCCGACGACGTCGCCGAGGTTGAGGACCCGGGTGATCCCGCGCGCCTCGATGTCGGCGAGGACCGCCTCGAGCGCCGTGACGTTGCCGTGGACGTCGGAGATGACGGCGATCCGGTCGAGCCGGCGTGCCGCCATCCGGCGGTCAGTCCTTGTGGGTCGTGCCGGGCAGCGCGAGCATCCGGTCGAGGCCGCGCGGGCCTCGGCCGCCACCGTCGCGTCGACCCGGATCGGGTTGACGACCCGGCCCTCGACGAGCGACTCGAGCGCCCAGACGAGGTGCGGCAGGTCGATCCGGTTCATCGTCGAGCAGTAGCAGACGTTCTTCTCGAGGAAGGCGATCCGCTGCTCGGGGAACTGCTGGGCGAGCCGGCGACGAGGTTGAGCTCGGTGCCGACGACCCACGACGTGCCGGCCGGGGCCGGCGGCGATCGTCTGGATGATCTTCTCCGTCGAGCCCGACCTCGTCGGCGAGCTCGACGACCTCGTGACTGGCACTCGGGGTGGACGATGACCTTGACGCCGGGGATCTCGCGGCGGGCCGCCTCGACGGCGTCGACGGAGAAGCGGCCGTGCACCGAGCAGTGCCCGCGCCAGAGGATCATCCGCGCGCCCGCGAGCTGCTCCGGCGTCAGGCCGCCGCCCGGGCGGTGCGGGTCCCACACGACGCAGTCGTCGAGGCGAGAGCCCGAGCTCGCGGACGGCGGTGTTGCGACCGAGGTGCTGGTCGGGCAGGAAGAGCACCTTGCCGTCGCCGTCCACGCCGCCGACCTGCTCGAACGCCCAGTCGAGGGCGGTGCGGGCGTTGGAGCTCGTGCACATGGTGCCGCCGTGCCGACCGGTGAAGGCCTTGATCGCGGCGGAGGAGTTCATGTAGGTGACCGGGACCGTCTGCTCCGGCGACCCCGGCAGCCTCGAGCTGCTCCCACGCGTCCTCGACCTGGGCGATCGCCGCCATGTCGGCCATCGAGCAGCCGGCGGCGAGGTCGGGCAGGATCACCGTCTGCTCGTCGCTCGTCAGGATGTCGGCCGACTCGGCCATGAAGTGCACGCCGCAGAAGACGATGTAGGGCGCGTCCGGGCCGGGCCGCCGCGTCGCGCGCGAGCTTGAACGAGTCGCCGGTCACGTCGGCGAACTCGATGACCTCGTCGCGCTGGTAGTGGTGCCCGAGCACGAAGACCTGGTCGCCGAGGGCCGCCTTGGCTGCCCGGGCTCGCTCGACGAGGTCGGGGTCCGAGGGCGCGGGCAGCTCGCCCGGGCACTCCACGCCGCGCTCGGTGTGCAGTTCGGTGCCCTGCCCGAGCACGAGGAGGGGCAGCGGGGCCGGTGCCGTCGTTCATGACCAGATCGTATGCCGCTGTGCCGGCTCCCAGCGTCACCACCCGATCCGCACATGGCGGGCACTACCCTCGTGAGGATGAGCCGGATCTTCACCACCAGCTTCGCCTCGGTGTACCCCCTCTACCTCACGAAGGTTGAGCGGAAGGGGCGGACGAAGGACGAGCTGGACGAGGTGATCGAGTGGCTGACCGGCTTCGACGACTCCGCATTGAGCCATCACCTGGCCGCCGGCACGACCTTCGAGGACTTCTTCGCCGAGGCGCGACTCAACCCGCATACGTCGCAGATCAAGGGCGTGGTGTGCGGGGTGCGCGTCGAGGACGATCGACGACCCGCTGATGCAGCAGATCCGCTACCTGGACAAGCTGGTCGACGAGCTGGCCAAAGGCAAGTCGATGGACAAGGTCCTGCGGTCCTGATCTCGGTCGAATAAAGATTGACTTCAAGTTCGCTTGAAGTCGGACGCTGTGCGCATGGACTCAGCACGCACCGCCCTCATCACCGGCGCCAGCCGTGGCCTCGGGCGGGCCTTGGCCGGTCGGCTGGCCGAGCAGGGGTGGCACCTGCTCCTCACCGGTCGGGCCGCCGACGACCTCGCCCTCGCTGCCTCGGAGCTGGCCCGAACCACCGAGGTGATCGCTCGGGCGGGTGATGTCGCCGATGCCGCCCACCGGGAAGATCTCCTCGGGGTCGTGACGGGCTGGGGGAGTCTCGATCTGCTCGTCAACAACGCGAGCACCCTCGGCCCCACCCCGCTCCGCCGTCTCGAGGACCTCACGCCCGAGGCGCTCGGCAGGATCTTCGCCGTGAACGTCGTCGGTCCCCACGCACTCACCCGGGCCATGCTTCCCTTCCTCCTCGCGGACGGCGGCGTGCTGCTCGACCTCTCTTCCGACGCGGCTGTGGGGCACTACGAGACGTGGGGCGGGTATGCGGCTTCGAAGGCCGCCCTCGACCAGCTGGCCCTGACCCTGGGCAGCGAGCTCAGCGGCATCCGGTCGTATGCCTTCGACCCGGGTGACATGCGCACGGCGATGCACCAGGCAGGCCTTCCCCGGTGAGGACATCAGCGACCGCCCGCTGCCCGAGGAGGTCGCCGTCCCGGCGATCCTGCGCCTGCTGGCGGGCCGGCCACCGAGCGGGCGGTACCGCGCCGAGGCCCTGCTCGCGGAGTCCGCCCTCGAGTCGCCTCCGGAGGCCACCTCCACGCCTTCCGGGGGCGTGGCATGACGGCCGGGACCGGGCAGCGGCCGGCCACCCGGTTCGGCGCGACGGATGAGCTCACCGCCGACGCGCCTCCGGAGGCCAGGGGCCTCAGCCGGGACGGAGTGCGCCTGCTCGTCGCGTCCGAGCAGGACGGCACCGTGACCGTCGAGCACGCGACCTTCCGAGCGCTGGGTCGCCACCTGCGCCCCGGCGACGTCCTCGTCGTCAACAACTCCGCCACGATTCCGGCTGAGGCCGACGGCCGGCTCGCCACCCGTGGCTCCGTCGTTGTCCATGTGGGCACGCAGCTCGACGACTGCTCGTGGGTCGTCGAGCTGCGGACCGCGCCGGATGCCGCCCGTCCCGTCCTCGACGCGGCCGTCGGCGACGAGGTCGTGCTCGCGGGTCGCCATCGCCGGGCCAGCCGGTCGGCGCCGACCCTGAGCCTCGTCGCTCCCCACCCCGAGGCAGGATCGTCCCCCTCTGGATCGGGCAACCGGCTCTGGAGGGCCCTCGAGTCCGCCGACGGCGGCCTGACCGAGCACCTCGCCTCCCACGGACGTCCCATCGCCTACGGCTACCTGCGGGCCCGCTTCCCGCTCGCCGCCTACCAGACCGTCTTCGGCACGATCCCGGGCAGCGCCGAGATGGCCAGTGCGGCGCGACCCTTCACCACCGAGCTGGTGACGAGCCTCGTCTCGGCGGGCATCGTCATCGTGCCCGTCACCCTCCACACGGGTCTGTCATCGCAGGAGGCGGGGGAGGGGCCGCAACGGGAGCGGTTCGCCGTGTCAAGGTCCACGGCGGCCGTCGTCAACGCTGCCAGGGCCGCGGGCGGGCGCGTCGTCGCCGTTGGTACGACGGCCACGCGAGCCTTGGAGTCGGCCACCGACGAGGCCGGCGTCGTCCACGCCGCCGGAGGGTGGACCGACCTCGTCATCTCGTCCGACCGTCCGGTCCGGGTCGTGGGTGGCCTCGTCACGGGCTGGCACAACGCGGACGCCTCGCACCTGCTCCTCGTCGAGTCGGTGGCCGGCCGGAACCTCACCCAGGCCGCCTACGACGCGGCGCTCGCCCGCCGCTACGCGTGGCACGAGTTCGGCGACTCCGCGCTGCTGCTGCCCTGAGTCGCTCCTGACCCTGGTGTCGTCAGCTGAGGATGCCGCGGCGGTGACCCTCGCTCACGGCCGCGGCGCGGTCGCGGACGCCGAGCTTCTCGAACACGCGGAGCAGGTGCGTCTTGACGGTGGTCTCGCTGACGAAGAGCCGCGCGGCGACGTCCCGGTTCGTGGCGCCGTCCGCGATGAGCGCCAGGACCTCGCGCTCGCGCGGGCTGAGGGCGCCGGGAGCCGGCTCCCGCACCGAGGAGATCAGCCGGCCCGCGACCGAGGGAGCCAGGGCCGCCCGCCCCTGGTGGGCCGCCCTGACGCCCTCGACGAGGGCCGCCGCGGAGGTGTCCTTCAGGAGATAGCCCGTGGCGCCCGCCTCGATCGCAGGCAGGACGTCGCTGTCGGTGTCGAACGTCGTCAGGACGAGCACGTGCACGTCGGGCGCCTGCTTGCCCAGGGCGCGGATCGCGGCCACGCCGCCCATCCCCGGCATCCGGAGGTCCATCAGCACGACGTCGACTCCGTGCGCGGCGACGAACGCGAGCGCCGACTCCCCGTCGGGGACCTCGCTGAGGACGGTGATGTCCTCGGCATGGCGCAACATCCCGCTGAGGCCGTCGCGGACCACCGGGTGGTCGTCGACGATGAGCACCCTGATGCCGGTCACGCCGTCTCCTCGCTGGCCCCGTGCAGTCTCGTGGGCGTCGGCATGACGACGGACACCGTGGTCCCGGCCCCTGGCTCCGACTCGATCCTGGCGAACCCGCCCGCCGCCGCAACCCGCTGGCGCATCGACCGCAGCCCGAACCCGCCTCCCGTTCCGCTCCCGCCCTGGCGGAACCGGTGGCCGGGCGGCAGGCCACGGCCGTCGTCGCGGACGTCGAGCAGGACCTCGTCGTCCGTGTAGGTCAGCGTGACGACCGTGCGGGTGGCGCGGGCGTGCTTGTCCACGTTGGTGAGCGCCTCCTGGACCGAACGGTAGAGGGCGACCTCGGCGTCGGCACCGAGCGTCCGCGGCTCGCCGGCCACGTCGAACGCCGCCTTCACGCCGGACCCGGCTCCCCAGCTTTGGACCAGGTCCCGAACGGCGTCGGGGAGGCGCGCCGTCTCCAGGTGCTCGGGGCCGATGGCGTGGAGCGAGCGGCGAGCCTCGGACAGCGCCGTGCGGGCGAGCTCGCGGGCCAGGTGCAGGTGGTGCTGCCGCTCGGCCGGCGACGAGGACTGCTCCATCGCCTCGAGCTGGGTGACCACCCCGGTGAGGGCCTGCGCGATCGTGTCGTGGACCTCGCCGGCGAACCTCTCCCGCTCGGCTTGTACCCCGGCCTCCCGCGCCTGCTCGACGAGCTGGGCCTGCAGCCCCGCGTTCTCCGCCAGCGTGGACTCCAGCCGGCGGTTGGCGAGCTCCAGCTGCTCGAGCGAGTCGATGCGCCGGCCCTCCTGACGCTCGGAGGCGTCGGCGAACCTGATGACGACGACGGCCACGGTGCTGTTCAGGAGGATGAGCACGAGCCAGATCGGCACGACGTCCACGCTGGGTGTGGTCGGTGCGCCGGTCTGGCTCCAGCTGATCACAGCCGCCGCCGCCACGATGGCGGCCCATCGTGGCGCCCCCTGCAGCAAAGGGGGCAGTCGGAAGAAGAGGGACCAGGCGAAGAAGCCGAACAGCGGGTGCACCCCGTGGACGAGGCTGGCGGCGAGCACGACGAGCCCGGTGCCGACGGCCAGGTCGGTCACGTGGGACAGGCCCCCGCGGCGGCTCGGGACACCAGCTCGCCGACCCGGGCGGACCCACGCGAGCTGGTCGAGCAGCGCGGTGACGGCGCTCAGGGCGACCGCCGCCGTCGGAGCGACCCGGGACTGACCCGTGATGATGACGCCGCACGTGACCACCACGAGCATGGCGGGAGGCAGCCAGCGGTAGAAGGTCTCCTGTCGCGCCCGGAACCGCCGGTCCGAGGGGAGGATGGCCGCCGCGGGCCCCCGGGTCTCCACCTGGCCGATGGTACGGGGCGGGCCTACTCCCACCGGAACCATCTGACAGCGGCGGCGGCGAGGACCACGGCACAGGCGACGAGGACGAGCAGGTGCTCGGCGGCCGGCCAGTCGCCCAGGGATGCGGCGTGGAGCGCGGACGACGCGGCACCGAGCGGCGTGAACTCGCTGACCGACCGCAGCAGGTCCGGCATGACCTGCACCGGGAGCCACAGCCCGCCGAAGAACATGAGCGGGAAGAACGCCATCGAGCCGACGGCCGAGGCGACCTTGGCCGAGGGGGAGAGGGCGCCGATGAGCAGTCCGAGCGACAGCAGCGCCGTCGTGGTCAGGACGATGACGAGCGCGTATGCCGCTGGGTTGGCCGGCAGGGGCACGGCGAAGACCGCGCGCCCCACCGTGAGGACGACCGCGGCCACGGCCACGATGATCACGGTGTTGAGGGTGAACTGGGCGGCCATGAGCAGTCGCCAGCCAGCCGGCGTCGTGGCGAGCCGCTTGAGGATGCGCCGTTCGCGACTGGTGCCGAGCTCGGTCCCGACGCCCGTCACGGCCACGAAGGTCATGGACATGAGGATCATGACCGGGACGTACACGTCGAGCATCCGGACTCCCGTGTCGGGACCCACCTCGCGGAACGACGGGATGAGTCCGAAGATGCACAGCAGCGCGACGGGGAACACGCACGTCCAGAAGACGGCCAGCGGCTCGCGGAAGAAGAGTCGGGTCTCGGATCGGGTCATCGCCGTGTAGGCGCTCATCTCTGGGCCTCCCGCCCGTGTCGGTGGTGGGACGTCAGGGCCACGAAGGCCTCGTCGAGGCCGGCCTGGTCGACCCGCAGCCGCCTGGCGAGGATGTCGCGGCGGATCAGCTCGCCGATGACGGACTGGACGACCCCGTCGGCTCCACGCACGACGATGTCGGCCCCGTCTCGTCCGACCGCGTGCACCGCGTCGAGGCCGAGGAGTGCGTCGGGGTCGAGCGGCCGGGAGGGCATGAACCGCAGGGTCTGCTCGGGTGCCGCGTCGGCGGAGATCTCCAAGGGGGTCCCCAGCGCGGTGACCCGCCCGGCGTCGATGACGGCGACGCGGTCGCAGAGGAGCTCGGCCTCTTCCATGAAGTGGGTGACGAGCACGATCGTCACCCCGCTGTCGCGCAGGTTCCGCACGAGCTGCCAGGTCTCCCGGCGGGCAGCCGGGTCGAGCCCGGTCGTCAGCTCGTCGAGCACAGCGATGCGGGGCCTGCCGACGAGCGCGAGGGCGATCGAGAGCCGCTGGCGTTGTCCTCCGGACAGCTTGGCGAACGGTGTGCCGAGGAACGGTTCCAGCCCCAGCTGTTCGACGAGGTCGTCCCGGTCCGCAGGCTCGGGATAGAAGGCTGCAAAGAGCTCGAGCGCCTCCGCGGCGGAGAGCCTGTCCGGGAGCGCTGCCTCCTGGAGCTGGGCGCCCACGAAGGTCGTGATCCGGTCGTGGTCCAGCGTGGGGTCGATCCCGAGCACCGACACGGTGCCGCCGTCCCGCTCTCGCAGGCCCAGAACGCATTCGACGGTGGTCGTCTTGCCGGCACCGTTGGGTCCGATGATCCCGAAGATCTCTCCCTCCTCGACGCTCAAGGACACGTCGTCCACGGCGATCGTGTCTCCATAGGTCTTGCGCAGGCCGGAGATGTCGATGACTGGCATGCCATCGAGTCTCCTGGGGCGCCCGCCGCCCCGGTATGGACCACGCGGACCTGTTCGCCGACCATCGGGTCGATGCCTCGGCTCCTCCGAATGGAGGACCGGTGTGGGACTTGGTGTGACCCGAGGTGTGACAGCATGCGCGCGTGCACGTGCTCATCGCCCCTGACTGCTTCACCGGCACCCTGACCGCGGGGCAGGCTGCCGCAGCGATGGCCGAGGGCTGGCTGCGCGCCGCGCCGCACGACACGGTGAGCTCGTCCCGCTCTCGGACGGCGGGCCGGGCTTCGTCGACGTCCTCTCGGCGAGTCTGGCCGGGCAGGTGCATGGGGTGGTCGTCTCCGACCCGCTGGGTCGACCCGCCCCGGCGACGGTGCTGGTCGCCGGCGCCACGGCCTACCTGGAGTCCTCGCAGGCGGCCGGGCTGCACCTGCTCGCCCCAGCCGAGCGCGACCCGGCCCGCACGACGACGTTCGGCGTCGGCGAGCTCGTCGGGGCTGCTCTCGACCTCGGCGCGCGGCGGGTCGTGGTCGGCCTCGGCGGGTCGGGCACCAACGACGCCGGCGCCGGTCTGCTCGCGGCCCTCGGTGTCGGTTCGCGCGAGCGTCTCGGCGTGGGTGGGCTGGCACTGGCCGGTGTGGCGGGCGCAGGACCTCGCCGGCCTGGACGACGCACGCGACCGGCTACGCGGCACCGACCTCGTCATCGCGAGTGATGTCGACTCGCCGCTGCTCGGCCTCAAGGGGGCGAGCGCCGTCTTCGCCGAGCAGAAGGGCGCGTCGCCGGAGCAGGCGCAGCGCTCTCGAGAACGCTCTCGGCCATTTCGCGAGCGTCGTCGCGCGGGTGAGTCCACCGGCCAAGGACCTGCTCACGGGCACGCTCCAGAGCCGGAGCGCGAACCCGGCGCCGGGGCGGCGGGTGGTCTCGGGTATGCCCTGCACCTGCTGGGCGGGCACCGGATCGCAGGTATCGAGGCCGTGCTCGAGGCGGTCAGCTTCGCGGACCTCGTCGCACGTGCCGACCTCGTGCTCACGGGTGAGGGCGCGCTTCGACTGGCAGTCGCTGCACGGCAAGGTCGTCGTCGGGGTCGCAGATGCAGCCGCGCGCGTCGGGGTGCCGGTCATCGCCACTCCTGGGCGGTCGCAGCGTGGGCCGACGCGACGCCATGTCGGCCGGCCTGTCCGGCGTGTACCCGTCGTCGACCGGCCCGCCGAGGTCGCCGCCTCCCTTGCCGACCCGGCCGGCGACGCTCGCCGCGCGAGTCGCCCGAGTGGCCCGCACGTGGTCGCCGCGTCGCGAATCCGACCGTCGCCGATGCGCAGCATCCGGCGACGCGCGACGTATCCTTGGGACATCGGGAACACTTCCGACTCGCGCCTGGGTTGTCACTCGAGACCCATGCTCCATGACGTGAAGGACCACACATGAGTGTCGACACGAACGCATCCGCCACCGAGGCCACCCCGGCCCAGACCGAGGCTCCCGCCCACGGTGTCCTCCTCACCGACGTGGCGACCACGAAGGTCAAGAGCCTGCTGGAGCAGGAGGGTCGCGACGATCTGCGCCTGCGCGTGGGTGTCCAGCCGGGCGGGTGCTCGGGCCTGATCTACCAGCTCTACTTCGACGAGCGCACGCCTCGACGGTGACCTGGTCCGCGACTTCAACGGTGTGGAGGTCGTCGTCGACCGGATGAGCTCGCCGTACCTCGAGGGCGCGACGATCGACTTCGCCGACACCATCGAGAAGCAGGGCTTCACGATCGACAACCCCAACGCGGGCAGCAGCTGCGCCTGCGGCGACTCCTTCGGCTGAGTCCAGCCGAGTTCACGACGAAGGGCCCCACCGCAGTGGGGCCCTTCGTCATCTCTGCCGTATGCCGCTGAGCCGGCTGCCGCTCCAACGGC
Organism: uncultured Actinomycetota bacterium; assembly: GCA_963826445.1. GTDB lineage: Bacteria > Actinomycetota > Actinomycetes > Actinomycetales > Dermatophilaceae > Intrasporangium. The sequence continues at coordinate 176,552 of CAWGXD010000007.1, read as the reverse complement.
GCCGCACGGCGGGCGGCTGCGTCAGAAGCCGTAGTCCCCGAGGCCCTGGATGAGGGCAGCGGCGTCGTCGGGCACGTCGATGTCGACGTGGCCGGAGGGGGATCCGGCAGCGGCGAACCAGGGAAGGTGGATCGCCCGCGAGTCGTCGACCAGTTCGGAGAGGCTGCCCGAGTCGAGACCGTCGCGCGGAGTGGGGAACTCTGTCATCGGGGTGCTCATGTCGGCCACGGTAGGCCGGATCGGGACCGGGCGACAGGCCTACCGCGAGGTAGGTGGCATGAGGTGCCTCACCTCTGGCTCACCCGGCGTCACGGGGCGGGAAGCCGGCCACGAGCGGAGTGTCGAAGGGCAGCACGCCCAGCTTGGCGGCGCCGCCTGGGGAGCCGAGCGGCTCACTCTGTCCCTGCATGGTCTCCTCGAAGAAGTCGGTGTTGTCCTGCAGGTAGGGCTGCAGCTCATCCGGCAGGTCATCCTCGTAGTAGATCGCCTCGACGGGACAGACCGGCTCGCAGGCGCCGCAGTCCACGCACTCGTCGGGGTGGATGTAGAGCGATCGCTGGCCCTCGTAGATGCAGTCGACGGGACACTCCTCGACACAGGCGCGGTCCTTGACGTCGATGCACGGGCTGCCGATCACATAGGTCATGAGCTCTCCTCGGCCCTTGATGTTTTCACAAGGAAGTTGTAAAAACACTGTAGACCGATGAATCGGGGAGGAGAAGAGCCGGTGGCGACGGAGCTGCGGAACAACCGGATCAACCGGATGACGGTGTGGGGCGACTTCACCTGCCCCTGGAGCCACCTCGCGTGGCGGCGCACCGAGGCGCTCGCCGACGACGGGGTCGCGATCGACTGGCGTACCACCGAGCACGATCCCTGGCACCAGCTGAGCCGTACCGAGCTGACCGACCGCTTCCAGGCGCTCCAGGCCGAGGTGGCCCAGGTGCTCACCCACCTGCTCCCGGGCGAACCGCTGCCCTACACCCTCAAGGGGCACGTGCCGTTCACGGGCGCGGCGACCTCGGCCTATGCGGAGGCCTATGCCGCAGATGTCGCGCGTCCGGTCCGGCGGAGGCTCTTCGAGGCCTTCTGGGAGAACGGAGTCGATCTCGACGACGCGCGAGTCCTGCGGACGCTTCTCGCCGACGACCTGCTCAAGGGCTCGTCGACATCCGAGCCGGTCTGGCGCTGGGGTCTCGCGTGCGACGTCACCGGTGGACCCATCTCGAATGCGGCGTGGCACTTCATCAGGGACTGGCGCTCGCAGTGGCGGGAGGTCGGAGGCACGGTCCCGACGCTCGTCGTCGACGGGCAGGCCATCGTCGGCGTGGACGCGGTGGACTGGCTCGGCGCGCAGCTGCAGGAGCGGGGACTCGACGCGTGGGACGATCGAGAGCGTGAGCATTCCGCCGCCTGACCGCGCCGAGGAGGCCCAGCGGTTCGGACCCTCGCGGAGCCGGGTCCTCGCCGTGCTCCAGGACCTGGGCGCCCCGGCGACCGCGGCAGAGGTCGCCGGCCGTCTCGGAGCACACCCGAACACCGCCAGGTTCCACCTCGAGGCCCTGGTAGCTGTCGGCGTCGTGTCGCGTGAGCGCGAGGAGCGGACGACGCCAGGCCGGCCGCGGACGCACTACGTCGCCGAGGTCGCTGCGCCGCGGGCGACACAACGCAGCTACCGGCTGCTCGCGGACATCCTCGCGACCCACCTGGCCAGCCGTGCGGTGGACCCGGCTCGCGAGGCCGCCGACGCCGGCCGCACCTTCGGTGGGCTCGCCGCGCCGGCGGGGGAGCGGCCCCGGTCCATCTCTGCCGCTGCGCACCTCGTCGTCGACACGCTCTCCGGCATGGGCTTCGAGTCCCGCCCGGCGGTCAAGGGGGAGCGGGCACGCATCGACGTCACCGCGTGTCCGTTCCTCGAGGTGGCTACCCAGCACCTCGACGTCGTGTGCGCGGTCCATCGTGGCCTCATGGAGGGCCTGCTCGAGCGCGTCGGGGCGCCCGTGGACGTCGAGAGCCTCGAGCCGCTCGTGGGGCCGAGCCACTGCGTTGCCCGTCTCGCCCGGCGCGGTCGCCGCGCGGGGGCAGAGATGCGACGGTCCAGCCCCGCCCCCGCACGCTAGGTTTGCGATGTGCAGATCGCCATCACCGGTTCCATCGCCACCGACCACCTGATGACCTTCGAGGGACTCTTCGCGGACTCCCTGGTGGTCGAGCAGCTCGACAAGATCTCGCTCTCCTTCCTCACCCAGGACCTCCAGGTCCGTCGTGGTGGCGTGGCGGCGAACATCGCGTTCGGCATGGCGACGCTCGGTCAGCGACCCATCCTCGTCGGCGCGGTGGGCGAGGACTTCACCGACTACCGCTCGTGGCTCGAGCGGCATGGCGTCGACTGCGCCTCGGTCCACTACTCGCAGGCCCAGCACACGGCACGCTTCATCTGCACGACCGATCGGGACATGGCCCAGATCGCCACGTTCTACGCCGGCGCCATGACGGAGGCGCGAGACATCGAGCTCGGGCCCGTCGCGGACCGCGTCGGTGGGCTCGACCTCGTCGTCATCGGCGCCAACGACCCCGTCGCGATGCAGCGTCACACGGACGAGTGCCGCACGCGGGGCATCCCCTTCGCGGCGGACCCGTCCCAGCAACTGGCCTTCCTCGACGGCGAGGGCATCCGGGGTCTCATCGACGGGGCCGAGTACCTCTTGACCAACGAGTACGAGGCGGGGATCGCCTGCCAGAAGACCGGCTGGAGCGAGGAGGAGCTCGCCGCCCGGGTTCGTGTCCAGGTCAAGACCCAGGGCAAGCACGGCGTCACCGTCCGGGTCCGAGGCGAGGAGCCGATCCACATCGGCGCTGCCCGTGAGGTCCGCAAGGCCGACCCAACGGGAGTCGGGGACGCCTTCCGCGCGGGGTTCCTCACCGGCCTGGCGTCGAAGCTGCCGGTCCAGCGGTGCGCCGAGCTCGGGGCGATGCTCGCGACGTACGTCATCGAGACGGTCGGGACGCAGGAGTACTCCCTGAGGAAGGGCGGCTTCCTCGACCGCCTCGCGGACGCCTACGGCGACGAGTCGGCCGCGGAGATCGGCCCACACATCGACTGCGAGCGACCCTGATCCGCGGCTGTGCCGACACCGCCGCTGCCCACCCCGTGGGACTTCGACCTGGACCGGGTGCCTCCCGGCGAGGACCTCATCGGGATCGGCGCCGACCTCGGCGTCGCGACGCTCTACGAGGCCTACACCGTCGGCGCCTTCCCGATGGGGATCGGCGACCACGGGGGTGATCCGCTCGGCTGGTGGTCGCCGGACCCTCGCGGCATCCTGCGGCTCGGCGACCTCAAGGTGAGCAGGTCACTGCGCAAGTCGTTCGCTCGTTTCGAGGTGCGGGTGGACACGGCCTTCGAGCAGGTGCTGCTCGAGCCTGCGCCGACCCGCGACGCACCGGGCGCTGGATCACCCCGCGAGATCGTCGAGGCCTACCTTCGAATGCACGAGGCCGGCTGGGCGCACTCCATCGAGACGTGGCAGGACGGCCGGCTCGTCGGTGGTCTCTACGGGGTCGCCATCGGCGGTCTCTTCGCGGGCGAGTCGATGTTCCACCTCGTGCGGGACGCCTCGAAGGTCGCGCTCGTGGGGTTGCACGAGCTGCTCGCCGCCGACTGCGACGCGCGCCGGCTGGTCGACGTCCAGTGGCGCACCGATCATCTGGCCACGCTCGGCGTCACGGAGGTGGCGAGGAACGAGTACCGGCGCCTGCTCGCCACGGCCTTGGAGGCGCCGCTGCCGGCGCTCTGGGCTTGACGGCCCTGACGGCTACGGCGTCACCTGCTCGTTCTGCTCGATGAGCTCCACCACATAGACGGTGTGGTCCCCGGACGGGCGCTGCTCGACGAACTGGTGTCCCCGCATCCGGCACCACGCCGGAATGTCGTGGGCCGCGGCGGGATCAGTCGCCAGGACCAACACCCGACGTGCGGTCGGATGCTCGGCGGCATGGCGTGCGAGGCCGATCACGGGTATCGGGCACCGTTTGCCGCGGGCGTCCACGACGTCCTCGCCTGGTCCGGGATCCGACCCGCCGCCGGTCACAGCCCAGCCACCCCGAGCTCGCCGCGGACCGCCTCGATCGTCGGCCCGAGACTCGCGCAGAAAACGTCGACGTCATCGGCGCGGCCCGGGCTCACCGCGGGCAGGGGGAGCGTCACCCGGACGTTCCCGTGGGTCAGGACTCCCATGGCGGCGAGAACGTGGCTCGGCTCGAGCGTGCTGGACGTGCAGGCCGAACCGCTCGCCACGGCCAAGCCCTGGCGATCGAACGCGCCGACGAGGGCCTCGCCATCGACGTAGAGGCTCGAGAAGGTCGACGACGTGGGGCATCCGGTCGTCACGGGATCGCCGACGACCTCGGTGTCGGGTACCGCTGAGGCGGCGCCGCGAATCCGGTCCGACGAGGGCACGGGCCTCACGTCCGTCGTCCTCGCGCACGCGCGGCCGTCTGCTGCCACGCCTCCGCTGCAGCGAGGGCGAGCGGAACCCACGGCGCCACGTCGGTGCGGCCCGCCTCGACGTCGGCACGCGCGTCGGGCCACTGCCACCGCACGCCCTCCCGGACGACGAGAACACCGAGCGGCGGCCCGCCCCACGACCGGGCGTCGCCGACGAGCACGTCCCAGTCCGTCGGCACGTCGTCGCGACCCAGCGAGGCGTGGCGTCGACGACGAGGGGTATGCCGCTGGGCCGGGCAGCCGCCCTCGCCTCCGCGAGCGGCTGGCGGGTCCCGACCTCGCCGTTCGCGTGCTGCAGCGCCGCGGCCACCGTGCCCGGGGCGGCCACGGCGCGCCCCACGCGTCGAGGTCGACGGCGCCCGTGGCCGTCGACCGGCACCTCGGCGAATCGGCTCGCCGTCGGCCGTTCGCGCGGCCCGGCCGCGCCCTGGGACGAGGACGGCGGAGTGCTCGACGGCGGAGGCCACGGTGCGAGCGCCACGGCGGCGGGCGGCATACAGCACCCCGTCGACGGCCCGGGCCAGAGCGGTCGGGCCGCTGGGCAGGAAGCTCACCTCCGGTGGGCGGACGCCCAGCCCGGCCGCGATGACCTCGCGGGAGCGGTCGAGCAGCGCGCCGGCGCGGCGGCCCTCGGCGTGGAGGCGGGCCGGGTCGGCCCAGCCCGCCTCGAGCGCCGCCACGAGGGTCTCCCGGGCCACCGGATGGAGTGGGCCGGAGGCTGCGTCGAGGAGGCGTGCGAGACGCGCCGATCTGGGTACGTCTTTCGCCACGACCGCAACGTTATCCGGACCCCCTGCGGACATGACGGAGTGCCATGGCGGTAGGGTTCCGCAGGGGCACGCACTGCGCCCACTGGGCGTTGCCCTTGGTGCTTTCGCTAGGGTGCGCGCAGTACGGAACGAAAGGTGCACCTGGTGCCTGAGCACGAAGACACCCCGGCGGTGACGCCGGCGGCGCAGGCGCGATCCGGCCGACGCAGGCGCTGCGCGTCACGGGTCGGTGGCAGCGAGCGCGCTGGCGCTCGGCGGCTGTCAGGGCCAGGTTTCCAACGGCTTCCTGCCCACAGGCGGTCTCCGACAGCGGTGAGCGGGTCACCGACCTGTGGGTCGGCAGCTGGATCGCCGTGCTCGGCGTCGGCGTCATGACGTGGGGCCTGATGCTCTACGCCGCGGTCCGCTTCCGCAAGCGCAAGGGCGACGAGACGCTGCCCGTCCAGCTGCGCTACAACGTGCCGATGGAGCTGCTCTACACGGTCATCCCGGTGTTCATGGTCGCCGTGTTCTTCTACTACACCGCCCGTGACGAGGCCGCGCTCGTCGACACGAGCACGAAGCCCGACGTCACGATCAGCGTCGTCGCCAAGCAGTGGAGCTGGGACTTCAACTACGTCGACTCCAACGTCCACGAGACCGGCGTCCACACGACCCGACGGCGAGCCGAGGGCACGCGGGACAGATGCCCGTGCTCTACCTGCCCGGTCAACAAGCGGGTCGAGTTCGTGCTCAACTCCCGCGACGTCATCCACAGCTTCTGGGTGCCGCCGTTCCTGATGAAGATGGACATGATCCCGGGCAAGACCAACAAGTTCCAGGTCGTGCCGACCCAGACCGGCACCTTCCAGGGCAAGTGCGCCGAGCTCTGCGGCGCCTACCACTCGCAGATGCTCTTCATGGTCAAGATCGTCGCCGCAGGCACGAGTACGACGCAGCAGATGGCCCATTTCGCCGACCATCGGCCAGACCGGCCTCATCCCCGTCGACGCCAGCCGTGAGAAGATGGTCACCGCCGACGCCAACAAGATCCCCGCACCCGCTCGCACTGGGAGCAACCGATGACCATCCGCAGACCGTCAACCGTGAGGCCCAGGCCGCCGCCGGTCGACGATCGCGCACAAGAGGGCCGTCAAGGGACGCACCTTCGTCAAGTGGGTGACGACGACCGACCACAAGGTCATCGGCAACCTCTACTTCATCACCTCGTTCGTCTTCTTCCTGCTCGGCGGCATCATGGCGCTGCTCATCCGCGCCGAGCTCATCGCGCCGGGCCTGCAGATCGTCGACAACCCGGAGCAGTTCAACCAGCTCTTCACCATGCACGGCACGATCATGCTGCTGCTCTTCGCGACGCCGCTCTTCGCCGGCTTCGCCAACGCGCTCATGCCGCTGCAGATCGGCGCGCCTGACGTCGCGTTCCCGCGGCTCAACATGTTCGCCTACTGGCTCTACCTCTTCGGCGGGCTCATCGCCGTCGGCCGGCTTCCTCACGCCGCAGGGCGCGGCCGCGTTCGGCTGGTTCGCCTACGCGCCGCTGTCCGACGTCAGCTACAGCCCGGGCGCTCGGTGGCGACCTGTGGGTCTTCGGCCTCGCCCTCGCCGGCTTCGGCACGATCCTCGGCGCGGTCAACTTCATCACGACGATCATCTGCATGCGCGCCCCCGGCATGACGATGTTCCGGATGCCGATCTTCACGTGGACCGTGCTCGTCACCTCGATCCTCGTGCTCATCGTCTTCCCGGTCCTCGCCGCCGCGCTCTTCGCGCTCGGTGGTGACCGGCGCTTCGGGATGCACATCTTCGACCCGGAGAACGGCGGGCCGATGCTGTGGCAGCACCTGTTCTGGTTCTTCGGCCATCCCGAGGTCTACGTCATCGCGCTGCCGTTCTTCGGCATCATCAGCGAGGTCATCCCGGTCTTCTCGCGCAAGCCGATCTTCGGCTACAAGACGCTGGTCTTCGCGACGATCGCCATCGCGGCACTCTCGGCGAGCGTCTGGGCGCACCACATGTACGTGACCGGCCAGGTGCTGCTGCCCTTCTTCGCGGTGATGACGATGCTCATCGCGGTGCCGACCGGGCGTGAAGTTCTTCAACTGGATCGGCACGATGTGGGGCGGCAAGGTCGTCATGGACACGCCCGATGCTGTGGGCGATGGGCTTCCTCGTCGACCTTCCTCTTCGGCGGCCTGACCGGCGTCATCCTCGCCAGCCCGGCTCTCGACTTCCACCTGTCCGACAGCTACTTCATCGTCGCGCACTTCCACTACACGGTCTTCGGCACCGTGGTCTTCGCGATGTTCTCCGGCTACTACTTCTGGTGGCCGAAGCTGACCGGCCGGATGCTCGACGAGAGGCTCGGCAAGATCCACTTCTGGATGCTGTTCATCGGCTTCCACACGACCTTCCTCATCCAGCACTGGCTGGGCATCGAGGGCATGGCCCGCCGCTACGCCGACTACCTGCCCGAGGAGGGCTTCCAGGCCGGCGAACATCGTCTCCAGCCTCGGCGCCTTCCTGCTCGGTGCCTCGATGATCCCGTTCCTCTACAACGTCTGGAAGACGTGGCACAACGCCCCGCTCGTCGAGTCCGACGACCCGTGGGGCTACGGCGCGCTCGCTCGAGTGGGCGACGTCCTGCCCGCCGCCGCGGCACAACTTCACCTCGCTGCCGCGGATCCGCTCCGAGCGGCCCGCCTTCGACCTGCACCACCCCGAGGCCGCGCCCGGGGCCGCCCCGTCGCCGACCAGGGCACCCTGGTCCAGGTGATGGGGCCGGCCGACCTCGACGGCAGACGCCCGGCGAGCGGTCACCGCCACCGAGGCCGACATACGGAGGACTGACCGATGCGCGTCGAGACCAAGCTCTTCCTCTACCTCTTCGTCTTCTTCGTGCCCGTCACGCTGATCTACGGGTTCTGGTCGCAAGTGGAAGGAGCCGATCGGCGTCGTGGCGCTGGCGCTCACCGCGGGCCCTGTTCGCCCTGTCAGCGGCTTCTACTTCTGGATGACCGGCAGGAAGCTGCCGCTGCGACCCGGAGGACAACGCCAGCGGCGAGATCGCCGAGCAGGAGGGCAACTACGGCTACTTCGTGGCGAGCTCGTGGACGCCGCTGTGGCTGGCCGGTGCCGGCGCGATCATGTTCGCGGGCCTCGCCATCGGCTGGTGGCTGTTCATCATCGGTGCGTTCTTCGGCAGTCGTCGCCGTGTGCCTCTGGGTGTTCGAGTCGTTCTCCGGCGAGTACTCCGATCTGACGCGATGCTACAGCGCGAAGGGGAAGGACTGGTGCGCCCTTCCCCTTCGACACTCAGATCGGTTCTTGTCACGGCCCCTCGGGCCTGCGGTGCGATCGTGCGGGAGAGAACATCTCAAGGCACCTCCGTCCGATCGATTGGCTTGTCCTCCGACGGTGATCCCATCACCGCCAAGTTAAAGATCTCGGCGACTCGAGGACTGCCGCGCTGGACGTGCTGAGTCGCTGTGGACCGTCACGTGTCCCTTGCGGCATCCTGACGTGAGGCACGCCCTCTCGGCTGCCGCCGCGCGGCCGGTCAGCCCCAGCCGAGCTCGTGCAGCTGCTGTCGTCGAGTGCCGAAATGGTGCGCGATCTCGTGGACGACGGTGATGGCGATCTCCTCGCGCAGCTCCTCGGCGGAGTCGCAGAACCGCTCGAGCGGGCCCTGGAAGATCGTGATGCGGTCGGGAAGGCGCCAGCGGCCCACCAGCCGTCACGTTCGGTCAGGGGACTCCCGTCGTAGACCCCGAGCAGGTCGGGATCGTCGTCGGGCGGCTCGGGCTCGATGAGGACCACGACGTTGTCCATGGCCTGGGCCAGCTGCGGCGGGATGCTGTCCAGCGCGTCCCCGACCGCCTCCTCGAACTCGGCGTCACTCAGGTGCGGTGCATGATGCGAGTCTCGCACGTCGGTCAGGCACCCCAATGTCCACCCGAGGTGGGCGCCCGCAGGGGCGCCTGAGACCCGGCTGGGCGCTCGTGGTCAACCCTTCCCGGGTAGCGGCCCAGCGGCATACGGCACATAGCATGAAACGGCCCCACCGCTGTCTGCGGTGGGGCCGTCCTGGCCATCCGAGTGACCGGATTCCCGGGTCAGTGGCGGGCTGCCGGCTCGATCTCTTCTGGGGCGACAGATACCGGTTGGGTCTCCTGGACGTCGTGCTCGTGGTGAGCGGCCTCGAGCTCGGAGGGGGTCGCCGGTGCCACTCGGTCGCTGAAGTAGAACCGCGACAGCTTGGCGCGCAGATCCGCTCCTTCCGGGCGACGGGGCTGGCGACACCGTTGGCGTCGACCTCCTGGACCGAGCTCCAGCGGCTCGGGCACCTCGTGCTGGACGAGCGGCCAACGCTCGACCGGCGTGAGCGGCTCATGGATCTCTTCGAACCGACCATCGGCGTGCGCCAGATGGTGCCGGTCTCGCGGCCGTGCAGCACCTTCTGGCGGTCGTGCGCGCTGCAGGCTGAGGCAGATCCGCTTGGTGATCCAGAACGCGATCGGCGGGCCGATGAAGAACAGCAACCGCAGGGCGTTGGTGATGTCGTTGATCGACAGGTGCAGCTTGATCGCCATGAGGTCGTTGCCGGCGGCGATAAGAGCACCAGTAGATCGACGATGCCGGCGACGCCGATGCCGGTGCGGGTCGGCGCGTTGCGGGGACGGTCGAGCAGGTGGTGCTCGCGGTTGTCACCGGTCACCCACTTCTCGACGAAGGGGTAGACGCCGATGATCGTCCACATGAGCGGCAGCAGGATGAGCGAGAACCGGGAAGATGTTCATGCTCCAGGTGAAGTCACCCCAGGACACGAACTCCAGCCAGCCGGGCACGAGGCGCAGCGCCCCGTCGGCGAAGCCCATGTACCAGTCCGGCTGTGAGCCGGCGGTGATCGGCGACGGGTCGTAGGGTCCGTAGGCCCAGATCGGGTTGATCGTACCACGGCCGCGACCAGGGCGATGACGCCGAAGACGATGAAGAAGAACCCGCCGGCCTTGGCGATGTACACCGGCATGAAGGGGTAACCGACGACGTTGTTGTTCGTCCGGCCCGGCCCGGGGTACTGCGTGTGCTTGTGCACGAAGACGAGCACGATGTGCAGCGATGAACAGGCCGACGAGGATCGCCGGGATCAGCAGGATGTGCGCGGAGTACAGGATCGGGACGATCTGCTCGCCGGGGAACGCCCCGCCGAAGATGAAGTACGACAAGTACGAGCCGATGATCGGGCGCGACTGGACGAAGCCGTTCATCGCGCGGATGCCTGTGCCGGAGAGGAGGTCGTCCGGCAGGGAGTAGCCGGCGAAGCCCTCGATGCAGGCGAGCAGCGACAGGATGGTGCCGAACACCCAGTTGATCTCCCGCGGCTTGCGGAAGGCGCCGGTGAAGAAGATCGCGCGCCATGTGCACGAAGACCGCGACGACGAAGATCAGGGCGGCCCAGTGGTGGATCTGGCGGATGAGCAGTCCACCGCGGATGTCGAAGGAGATGTCCAGCGTCGATCGTAGGCGTCCGAGACGATGACGCCCTGGAGCGGCACATAGGACCCGTCATACACCACCTGGGTCATGCTCGGGACGAACCAGAAGGTGAGGAAGACGCCGGTGAGCAGGCACGACGATGAGCGAGTACATCGCGATCTCGCCGAGCATGAACGACCAGTGCTCCGGGAAGACCTTCCTCAGCAGAGTGCTCGACCCCTTGGCCGTGCCGGTCCGGTCGTCGATCCAGCCGGCGAGACCGCCGAGCGGCTTCTGCTCGGCGCGTCGCTCGCGGCCGCTTCGTCGCCGTCGCGCAGCGCCCCGGCATGACGGGGCTGGTAGGTGGCGCTCATCGCTTACGCTCCCAGAAGCTCGGCCCGACGGGCTCCGCGAAGCCCTCGGGTGCGACGAGGTAGCCCTCGTCGTCCACGGTGATCTTGAGTTGCGGCAGCGCACGCTTGGCCGGGCCGAAGATGACCTTGCAGTCCTCGGTCAGGTCGAAGGTGGACTGGTGGCACGGGCACAGCAGATGGTGGGTCTGCTGCTCGTAGAGGCCGACCGCGCACCCCACGTGCGTGCAGATCTTGGAGTAGGCGACGACGCCGTCCACGCCCCAGTCGCGGGCCTTCTGGACCTTGATCAGGTTGGGGTCGATGCGGATCAGGATGACGGCGGCCTTGGCCTTGCCCTCGAGGACGTGGCGACCCTCGTCGATGGAGTGCTGCAACGTCTCGGGCATGACGTGGAAGACGGAGCCGTTCGTGACATCCGAGAGCTTGATCGGGGTCATCTCCGGGTCACGCATGAGCCGGATCGGCTGTCCACCATTGTTCACGGGGTCCCAGAGCGTCTCCTTGAGCTCCCCGATGGTGGTCGGGCCGAGCGACCCCACCACCTGCAGGCCCAGGGGCAGGGCAAACAGGCCGAGAGCCCCACCGAGGGAGTACTTGAGGAACGGGCGCCGGGTGAGCCCGGTCGACTCGACGCCCTCGCTGACGACGGCGACCGCCTTGGCCCGCTCCTCCTGGCTCGAGGCCTGGACGTGCCGCTCCTCGGTGATCTCCACATCGGACATCAGGGTCTTCGCCCAGTGCACCGCCCCGAGGCCGATGAAGAGGATGGAAACGCCGAGTGAGAGGCCGAGGACGACGTTCTGAGTGCTGGCCTTGCCGACGCCGGGGAAGAAGAAGGTCGCCTCATCACGGATCGCGAAGTAGCTGACCACGAAGACGAGCGCCCCGAGCATCGAGATGCCGAACATCGTGGCGATCTGGCGCTCGGCGCGCTTGGCCGCCTTGGGGTCCAGATCGCCAGCGCGCGGGATGTGCGGCGGCAGACCCGGGTTCTCGAAGATGTCGGGCCCGGCTGCCAGCGACGCCGGCAGGACCTGGCCGTCACCGGAAGCGGGCGCAACGACCCTGCCCTCGACCGGTGCCACGCTGGTCTCGTTGTCGTTCATCGGTTGGATGTCCTGTCGCTCATGATCCGGACGGTCGGGTGGGGGCGGAGGGCCGGGAGAGCAGCTGTCTGGCTCATGCCGCCTTCTTGCCGAGCCACACTGCCGCTGCGATGAGGATGCCAAGCATGAAGACCCAGGCGAAGAAGCCCTCGGACACCGGGCCGAGATCGCCCAGGCTCAGACCCCCGACGCTGGTGGCCTGCTCCTGGGCCTTCAGGTACGAGATGACCTTCTGCTTCGCCTCGGGCGTGAGGTTGGTGTCGCTGAACACCGGCATCGACTGGGGGCCGGTCACCATGGCGGAGTACATGTGCCGCGGCTCGACGTCCTGCAGGCCCGGGGCGTACTTCCCGCGCGTCAGGGCGCCTCCGGCGCCCGCGAAGTTGTGGCACATGGCGCAGTTCACGCGGAAGATCACGCCGCCCTCGGCGATGGCGCGGTTGTTCTCCGGCGTGCCGGGCTCGATGACGGTCGTGAACTGCTTGTCGGGGATCGCCGGGCCGGGGCCGAGGGTGGCGACGTAGGCGGCGAGCGAGGCGATCTCGTCGTCGTCGAACTTGACGTCGTTGCGCGGGGCCTGGACATCCGGCCTGGCCATCGGCATCCGGCCGGTGCCGACCTGGAAGTCGACCGCTGCCGCGCCCACACCGACGAGGGAGGGGCCGGACTGGGTGCCCTGGGCGTTGGTGCCGTGGCAGGAGGCGCAGTTGCCGAGGAAGAGCTTCTGGCCCTCCTCGACGGAAGCCGTTGCGACGGCCGTGGACGCGTTGGCGTCCTTGGGGGCGATGAAGGAGTAGGCGCCACCCATGATGAGCAGGCCGACGAGGATGCAGCAGCGCTATCGCGGCGGGGTGTCGTCGGCGTGCGGCCAAGGCGTTCACTGTGAGGTCCTGTCGTCCGTCGGGGCGGTGCAAGTGGTGCTGGTCGGGCCTGGCGCGCGAGGCGCAGTGGAGGTCATTGGAGGATGTAGATGGTGGCGAACAGCGCGATCCAGACGACGTCGACGAAGTGCCAGTAGTACGACGTGACAACCGCTCCTGTCGCGTTCGCGTGCGTGTAGCGACGAGTCGTGAAGGTGCGCGCAATGATGAGCAGGAAGGCGAGCAGGCCACCGGTCACGTGGAGACCGTGGAAGCCGGTCGCCATGTAGAAGACGGAGCCGTAGGCGTCGGAGCTCAGGGTGACGTTCTGGTGGACGAGCTCGGCGTACTCCATCACCTGACCCGCGATGAAGAAGGAGCCGAAGAGGTAGGTGAGGACGTACCACTCCCGCATGCCCCAGTTCTTCAGGTCAAAGAGGGAGCCCGTGCGGGCCTTCTGGCCGCGCTCCGCCTTCCATACCCCAGCTGGCACCACACCGAGGAGACGACCAGCACGAGGCAGTTGACGGAGGCGAAGGGGAGGTTGAGCTTCTGCACCTGCTCCGCCCACAGATCTCCCCGGACGGACCGGAGCTGGAAGTAGACCGCGAACAGACCCGCGAAGAACATGAGCTCGCTCGAGAGCCACACGATGGTGCCAACGGCAACCATGTTGGGGCGGGTCGCCGGTCCGTGCCCGGTCGTCGCTATTGCGCTTGAAGGAACTGCTGATGCTGTCGCCACGTCGGTCATTATTCCCACATTCGTTCCTGAGTGTGAGAGCCACCCCCAGTTTTCGGTGGGGTACTGATGAATTCGTGACGTTTGCACACGTCACACCACCTTGAGGGCCCGGGACGGGCGCCGTGCCGAGTCGCCAACCAGGGCCTGATCGGTTGCGGCTGCGGCAGCGTGGTCGGGATCCGGCCACTCCGCTCAGGGCGGGCCCGACGGCTACGTGGCGACCGGTAGCATCGGCGGCATGACCGCCTCGAACGAGATCGCCACTGAGCGCCCGGGCACGGCGCCGCTGCACCAGGTGAATGTGCTGCTCTACAGCGATGACATCACGACCCGTGACGCAGTTCGTGCCGCGGTGGGCCGTCGTCCCGCCAAGGACGTCGAGGTGGTGCACTGGCTCGAGTGCGCCACCGCAGCGGCGGTCGTCAGTGCCGTCGAGAACGAGCCGTTCGACATGCTGATCCTCGACGGCGAGGCGGCGAAGGTCGGTGGCATGGGCCTGGCGCGCCAGCTGAAGAACGAGATCTTCGACTGCCCCCCGATCATCGTGCTGACCGGCCGTCCGCAGGACGCGTGGCTTGCGGCGTGGTCGATGGCGGACCTCGCCGTGCCGCACCCGCTGGACCCGGTCGACCTCACCTCAGCAGTGAGCCTGCTCGCACGTTCATCCGTGTCGACCGCCTGAGCCGCGTCGCGTGATGTCGCAGGACGATGCGCTGACCTGGGCAACCATCTACACCGACCTCATCGCCCGTCGTGACCTCGAGCAGGCGGCTGTCGAGTGGGCCATGGCGCAGATCATGGACGGTGAGGCCACACCGGCACAGATCGCGGGCTTCCTCGTGGGCCTTCGGGCCAAGGGGGAGAGCGTCGAGGAGATGCACGGTCTGTCGGAGGTCATGCTGCCGCGCGCCCACCGGATCGAGGTCGAGGGACCGAGTCTCGACATCGTCGGCACTGGGGGCGACCGAGCGCACACGGTGAACATCTCGACGATGTCGTCCATCGTGGCGGCTGCTGCCGGAGTCCGCGTGGTCAAGCACGGCAACCGGGCGGCCTCGTCGTCGTCCGGTTCGGCCGACGTGCTCGAGGCGCTCGGTATCGACCTGTCCCTCGCCCCGGAGCGCGTCGTCGAGGTGGTCCGGCAGGCGGGCATCACGTTCTGCTTTGCGCAGACCTTCCATCCCTCCTTCCGGCACACGGCCGTGCCGCGGAGAGAGCTGGGCATCGCCAGCGCATTCAACTTCCTTGGCCCGCTGACCAACCCGGCCCAGCCGACCTACGCTGCGATCGGCTGCGCCGATGCCGGGATGGCGCCGCTGCTCGCGGGCGTCTTCGCCAGTCGGGGCAAGGACGCCGCGGTCTTCCGCGGGGACGACGGGCTCGACGAGGTGACGGTGTCCACGACGACGCCCGTGTGGTGGGTCCGCGACGGGCAGGTCCGCGACCGTGCGTCGAGCCGACCCGTCTCGGGCTGGAGCTGCACCCGACGGAGGCCCTGCGTGGCGGCGACGCAGCGCACAACGCAGCGTGGTCCGGGAAGTATTCGCCGGCGCGACGGGTGCCGGTCCGCGACGCCGTGCTGCTCAACGCCGGCATCGCCCTGGCACTGACGCAGCCCGACTCGGGGCGACGACCAGGCGTCGTTCGACCGCGACCTCCAGGCGGGCTTGGAGCGGGCCACGGAGGCCATCGACTCCGGCGCGGCGACCCGGCGTCATCGAGCGGTGGCCTCGACCCGCTCACTCGCTCCTGAGCCGCTACTCGCCGTCGAGGCCCAGGCTGAAAGCCGCCTCGAGATCGTGGGCGGAGTACGTTCGGAAGGCGATGTGCGTCGAGTGCCGACGATGCCCTGGACCTTGTTCAGCCGGTCCGCGATGATGTCGGCGAACTCCTCGTGCGCCCGCACCCGGACCATGGCGATGAGGTCGGCGTCGCCGGTCACGGAGTAGACCTCGGACACGGCCGGGATGTCGGCGATCTCCTCGGCGACCTCTGGGATGCGGTTGACCTCGCAGTTGATCATGACGATGGCGGTGATCACGACCACAACCCTATCCCGCACGCTGGTACCGGTCGCGGCGCCGGGAGCGCCGCGCCTCGAGCCAGCGTCGAGGCTCGCGTCTCGTCGAAGCCGACGACCTCGTGGGCGGCGGCGACGGCCGGCTCCAGCTCGCGGCGCACCGCACCGGCCCCACCGACGGGGCAGGTCCATGAGCCGTCGCAGCTCGACGATGCGCACGCCCGGCGCCTCGAGCCACCGCAGCACGATCTCGGTCTCCTCGGTCAGCGCCGCGGCGGCTCCGGGCTCGGTGCGAGGACGACCTCGGCGGTGGCCTGCAGGGTGCGGACGTGCACCATGGGGTCGGCCCCGCGCGGGCTGACAACCGTGCCCGCGAGCCTGCCGTAGCGGACGCACACGCAGCTCCCATCCACCGGCCTCGTGCGCGTCGGGCGGCCACCACCTCGCGGGACCGGGTCAGCGGGGCAAGCCGTTGGGCGCGGGCGGCACCGCGGACGAGCTGGAGGAAGCGGTCGCGGACTCGTGCCTGCGTCCTCGAATCGCTCCTGGCGAGGCGAGCTCCTCGAGCCGCGGACCGCAGCAGGTCGGCGCCGGGACGGGCATTGCCGGAGAAGAGCGCGCGCACTCAGCGACGACCAGACGGCGTAGTCGGCCTCGGACTGGGCGCCGGTGCACGGTGCGCCGCAGCGGCCCGATGTCGGCGAGGGCACAGGCGGCCTGCCTCGCCGGTGATCCGTTGCCGTGCACTGGCGCAGCGGCACGACCTCGTGGACCGCGTCGATGGCGGACTGCGCGCGTGCCCCGGGACCGGAACGGCCCGATGTAGTGGGCGCCGTCGTCCGCGCACCTGCTTGACGATCGACAGGCGCGGGAAGCGCTCGCTGCGTGAGCTTGACCCACATGACCGTTGCGGCCGTTCTTGGACCGCCGGTTGAACCGCGGCTTGTGCTCGTCGATGAGGCGCAGCTCGCGCACCTGGGCCTCGAGGGGGTCTGGCACACCACGGGGTGACCGGCGTGGGCGAGCCGCACCATCTCGGCCATCCGGCTGCGCTGCTCCGACGCGGTGAAGTAGCTGCGGACGCGGATGCGGATGTCGCGGCTCGTGCCGACGTAGAGCACGCGGCCGTCGCCGTCCTTGAAGAGGTAGACCCCGGGGGCGTGGGCAGCGGGTCGGCGAGGAACCGCTTGCGTCGCTGCGCGGGGTGACCCGCGAGCTGTAGCTGGAGAGCTCCTCGAGCGTGTGGACGCCGAGGTTGCCGACGCGCTCGATGAGGCCGTGGAGCACGTCGACCGTGGCGCGCGCGTCGTGCAGCGCGCGGTGGTCGGGAGTCGTGGTCGAGCCGAACACCCGGGCCAGCGACGAGAGCCTGTGGTTCGGCGACTCGTCGCTGCGTCACCAGCTGGCGCGCCAGCGTCGAGCGTGTCAAGGACCGGCGAATCCCGGCCACGGCGTGCCGGTGCGGCGCGCAGCCGCCTTGAGGAAGCCGATGTCGAAGCCGGCGTTGTGGGCGACGAGGACGCTGCCGGCCGCGAACTCGAGGAAGGCCGGGCAGGCGCGACTCGATGCGCGGCGCGTCGCGCACCATGGCGTCGGTGATGCCGGTGAGGACGGAGATGAACGCCGGGATCGGCTCGGCCGGGTTGACGAGCGTCTGGAACTCGCCGAGCACCTCGCCGCCGCGCACCTTGACCGCGCCGATCTCGGTGATGCCGCACTGCTGCCGGGCTGCCGCCGGTCGTCTCGAGGTCGACGACGACGAACGTGACGTCCGGCAGGCGAGTGCCGAGGTCATCGAACGTCGCCTGGATCGCCTGCATGGGCCGACCGTATGCCGCTGGGCCGACACTGCCTCGAAGGCGCGGCGGTCGCGGGGACAGGTTGCGTCAGTCAGCATGGAATGCGGGGCGGGGGACCACGAGGGCAGGACCGTTGTCGGTGGCGGCCCATAGCGTGTGGATCGACAGTTCGCAACGACGAAGAAGGGCGGAGCCGGTGATGCTCATCGACTGCCAGACCTGCCCCGTCAGGGACGTCCACTGCGCTGACTGCATGGTGACGGCCTTGGCGGACATCCCTGTGCGCGCCCCTGTGGCCGCCACGAGGGGACTGCCACTCGACCGCGCGGAACTCCGGGCCGTGTCCGTGCTCCTGACCGCCGGACTCGTCACGCCTGAGGCAGCACACGCTGCCCGTGCCCAGCGGGACGATGACCTGGGTGACCTGCGGCCGATCCGCGCGAGGCGGACCGCCGTCTGACAGCCGCGACAGTCGTGCCACCATGGCGCGATGGGACGAGCCGGCCTCGGCGCCGCAGCTCTGGCGAGCGTGATCGCGGTGACGCTGGTGGGCGGGTGCTCGTCCCCGTCCACACGTGGACCCAGTGCCACATCCCCAGCCTCGCACGTCGCGGCTGCTGTCACGTCCACCGCCGGGGTCCAGCAACAGACCTGGCGCGATGCGCGGGAGTCCGTGAGCAGAGAGCTGATCCGCGCCCGGGCCGCGGCTGTCGTCACGGGCGACCGGCGCACGTGGCTCGCGAGAGTACAGGGACGGGACCTCCGGACGGCTCAAGAGAAGGTCTTCGCCCGGATGCAGGCGACGCGAGTGGAGCAACTGCGACTTCGATCGCATCGAGGAGACGCGACCACCGGATCCATCGACGCCCGGCATGTCGGCCACGTGGGAGTCACGGGCCACGTTGGAGTACCGGTTCACGGGCTTCGACGAGTCTCCGCGCACCTTCACCCTTGCCCTGACCTTTGCGGCCGACCCGGCACGACCGGGCGAGACTGCGGTGATCACCGGATCCCGTCCTGACGAGCGGCCCGAGCCGTGGGACCTGGACGGGCTCCAGGTCCGCCGCTCCGAGCGTTCGCTCGTCCTCGCCTTCGGCCCTGCTTCCGCCGCTGACGCCGCGGCTGACGAGGTGGCGCGGAGAGCGAACGCGGCGGCACGACGGGTCTCGGCCGTCCTCGGATCCGCCGAGGCCGCGGTCTGGCTCGTTCCCGCCACGGACGACGATGCCGCGCGGCTGCTCGGCCGGGACGAGCGCGGGCTCGACGGACTCGCGGCCGCCACCGACGGACCCATCGGACCGGGGCGCCCTGCGGGCGCAGACCGGATCGTCGTCGTCCCCGGAGCGTGGTCCGAGCTGAGCGGCGTGGGCCGGGACGTCGTCATGGCGCATGAGCTGACCCACGCCACGACGCGTCGGACGTCGAAGCGGCAGCCGCCGCTCTGGCTGGCGGAGGGGTTCGCCGAGTTCGTCGCGTATCGCGACGTCGAGCTTCCAGAGCGCGACCTCGTGCGGTCGGCGCTCGACCGGATCAGGTCGACCGGCCTGCCGACCGGCCCGCCCGCTGCGCCCGAGTTCCAGGCCTCGGGCGAGGATCTCGCGGCTGCGTACGGGCTCTCGCTGACACTCGCCCGGACGCTCGCCGACCACTACGGGACCGATGGGCTGGTCGCACTGTTTCGTGCCGTGAACGAGAGCGAGACGGGTCCCGGCCCGCGCCCAGCGGATCGCCGATGCGGTGACGGAGCAGGTCCTGAGGAGCCGTCTCGGCACGAGCACGGGTGAAGTGATTGCCGCGTGGCGGTCTCGGCTCGCCGGCCTGGTTGCTCAGCGGGACTGACCATCCGGCCGTCGGCTCGACGCTGAGTCCTCAGGAGTAGAGGTCTCCACCTCCGCCGTCGAAGTCCTTCATGACGATGTTGCGCTTGAGCTTGAGCGACGGCGTCAGGTAGCCGTTGGCCTCGGTGAAGTCGCCGGACAGCACCGCGAACTTGCGGATCGACTCCGCCTTGGACACCGCCTCGTTGGCCCGGTCGACGGCGTGCTGGAGCGCTTCGAGCACCTTCGGGTGGGTCCGCGCCTGCTCGATCGTCACGTCCTCGAGCGCCGTGGGTCTTGGCCCAGAGCGGCCACATCTCCTCGTCGAGGGTGACGAGTGCGGCGACGAAGGGCTTCTGGTCACCGACGACGATGCACTGCGAGACGAGCGGGTGCGCGCGCAGCCGGTCCTCGAGCACCGCCGGGGCGACGTTCTTGCCGCCCGCCGTCACGAGGATCTCCTTCTTGCGCCCGGTGATGCGCAGGTAGCCGTCCTCGTCGAGGGCGCCGATGTCGCCGGTGTGGAACCAGCCGTCGCCGGATGGCGTCGGCCGTGGCCTGGTCGTTCTGGTGGTACGCGGTGAAGACGCCGACGCCCTTGACGCAGGATCTCGCCGTCGTCGGCGACCCGGATCCGACGTCCCGGGCAGAGGAGGACCGACGGTGCCGATCTTGACGTTGCCCGGGATGTTGACCGACAGCGGTGCGGTGGACTCGGTCAGCCCGTATCCCTCGAGGATGTTGACACCGATTCCACGGAAGAAGTGACCCAGTCTGGTGCCGAGCGGCGCCCCACCCGAGACGGCGTACCGGACCTGACCGCCCATCGCATCCCGGAGCTTGCCGTAGACGAGCTTGTCGAAGAGCAGGTGCTGCAGACGCAGTCCGAGGCCCGCTCCTTGGCGGTCGAGTGCCTCGCTGTAGGCAATGGCGACGGTGGCAGCGCGGTGGAAGATCTTCTCCTTGCCCCCGGCTGCAGCCTTGGCCTCGGCCGAGTTGAAGATCTTCTCGAAGACCCGGGGGACGGCGAGCACGAACGTCGGCTTGAAGCTGGCGAAGTCGTCGAGGAGCGTCTTGATGTCAGCGGAGTGGCCCATCCGCACCCGTGCGGCCACGCAAAGTACCTCGATGAAGCGCGCGAAGACGTGGGCGAGAGGGAGGAAGAGCAGGGTGGAGGCGCCGCGGCGACAGGACGTCGCGGCCGAGCTTCTCGATGGCGTTCTCGACGAGGTCGAGGAAGTTGCCGTGGGTCAGCAGGACGCCCTTCGGGCGGCCGGTGGTGCCCGAGGTGTAGATGATCGTGGCGACCGACGTGCGGTCCAGACCGGCGCGCGCCTCCACGAGGGCCGCGTCGGGCACCTCCATGCCTCGCGCCTTGAGGTCCTCGATGCCGCCGCCGTCGATCTCCACGATCTCCGTGAGGCGGACAGGCGGTCCCGGACCTCTTCGACGACCTCGCGGTGGCGCGCCGATCTCGACGACGACGGCACGTGGCGCCGGAGTCCGACAGGATCCACTCGACCTGCTCGGGTGACGAGGTCTCGTAGATCGGCACGACGACGGCGCCTGCGGTCCAGGCCGCGAAGTCCACCAGCGTCCACTCGTATCGGGTGCGCGACATCAGGGCGACACGGTCGCCCTGCCTGATCCCAGCTGCGATGAGCCCCTTGGCGAGCGCCGTCGACCTCGTCAGCGAACTGGTGCAAGGTGATGTCGTCCAGGCGCCTGAGGCACCCTTCTTGCTGAAGGCGGTTCCCTCGCGTCTCCGGCACTGCGTCGGCGTTGCGCCTCCGTCACGATCAGGGTGCGACAACGTCCCCTTCACTGTGGTCTGTGCGGGGCGGAGTGCTGACCTACCGACGTCCGTTGTCGCTTCACGGTGAGCTCCTGTTTCAGTGTCCTGGGCAGCTGCTCACCCCATATCGCACGCAGTCGGGGTCGCCGCAGTCCGGTTCGACCGCGCGATAGCCTTCGGCGCATGGCCGAACGTACCGAGTCCTCCATCGTCATCGATGCTCCGCCGGGAGAGGTTCTCGACGTCATCGCCGACTTCGAGGCCTACCCCGAGTGGGCGAGTGAAGTGAAGGACGTCGCTGTGCTCGCCGAGGAGGGCGACGGTTGGGCCGACCAGGTCCAGTTCACGTTCGACGCTGGCGCGATCAAGGACACGTACGTGCTGGACTACGAGTGGGACATCGATGAGGACGGCACCGGCGTCTGACCTGGTCACTGGTCAGGGCGACCGTGCTCAAGGCGATGAATGGCTCGTATGCGCTCGAGGACCTTGGTGACTCGGCACGAAGTCACCTACCGGCTGTGGTCGACCTCAAGATCCCCATGATTGGCATGCTCAAACGCAAGGCGGAGAAGGTCATCGTCGACACGGCCCTCAAGGAGCTGAAGAAGCGCGTCGAGGCCGGACGTGGTGCCTGAGACGAGAGACGGGCACGCACTACTGCGGCTCCCGGGTCGGCGGCCGACGAGGCGGCCCTGCTCGTCGACCTGTTGTCGTCGCGCGGCTGGCGGAGAGGCCGGCCACCCAGCAGTCCGAGCAGTCCGGGCGGCCGAGTGTCGTGATTGCTGCTACAGGGGACCGGTGAGACGGCGGCTCGGACGAGGCCGCAGAGGGCGCCAGGCGAGTGCACGTGCGGCGGCACCACGCCCGCGGCGTGCCGACTGTGCCCGGTCTGCCAGCTCATCGCCTTTGTGCAGCAGGTAACCCCGACACGCATCGACGGGTCGCCGACTTCGTCGGCTCTCGCGGCCACGGCGCTGCGCGACCTCGCGCCATGGCGCAGCGCGGCGACGGCCCGAGCACGAACCGGCGACGCACGCCACCGACCCCGACGAGGCGACCGAGGGGACGACCCCGGATGAGCAGCGACCTCGCGATCGGCATCGACATCGGCGGCACGAAGGTCGCGGCGGGAGTCGTCGACGAGACGGGCAGCGATCACCCACCGCACCCGTCGGGACACCCCGCACCGCTCGACCTCGCCGGCGATCGTCGAGGACACCATCGTCGAGTGCGTCGAAGAGCTGCTCGACCGGCTCGACCCCGCCGACGTCGTTGCCGTCGGCATCGGCGCCGCCGGTTTCGTCGCCGAGGACCGCGCGACCGTCGTCTTCGCGCCGCACCTGTCCTGGCGCAACGAACCGCTGCGCGAGCCGCTGTCGCAGCGCATCGCCCTGGCCGATCACCGTCGACAACGACGCCAACGCCGCTGCCTGGGCCGAGGCGTGCTTCGGTGCCGCTCGCGGGGAGTCGCACGTCGTCGTCATCACGCTGGGCACGGGCATCGGCGGCGCGCTCATCATCGACGGGCGACGTCCAGCGCGGCCGGCACGGCATCGCCGGCGAGTTCGGCCACATGCAGATCATGCCCGGCGGGCGTCCGCTGCGAGTGCGGCAACCGCGGCTGCTGGGAGCAGTACGCCAGCGGCAACGCCCTCGTGCGCGAGGCCCGCGCGCATGATCGAGGCCGGGTCGCCCGTCGTGGCCGACCTGCTGGCCCGACTCGGGCGGCGACGCCACCGCCCTGACCGGGCCGTTCATCACCGAGGCCGCGCGCGAGGGTGACCCCACGGCGCGTGAGCTGCTCGCCGACATCGGGGAGTGGCTGGGCATCGGCTGGCCAACCTCGCTGCGGCCTTCGACCCCGGCCTCTTCGTCATCGGCGGTGGCGTCAGCGCGGCCGACGAGATGCTCATCGGCCCGGCCCGCGAGGCCTTCCGGCGCCAGCTGCCCGGGCCGCGGCTACCGCCCCGAGGCGCGCATCGTGCGGGCCGTGCTCGGCAGCGACGCCGGCCTCATCGGGGCCGCCGAGCTGGCGCGCCAGGACGTGCCGCGCCGTCCCGAGCCGGGTGCGTCCCGGACCGCCGTGGCACCGCGGCACGTCGCTGCGGGTCATGAGCTACAACGTGCACGACCTGCACGACGACCGCGCCGCCGCCGCCCGGGTCGTGCGGGCGTCGGTCCCGACGTGCTGTGCCTGCAGGAGGTGCCGCGCCGGCTCACGACGGAGTTCCGGCTCCCGCCCTTCGCCCGGGCCTGTGGCCTGTATCTGGGCCGGTGGCCGTCTCGGCACCGGCGGGACGGCGGTCCTCACCGCGCCGAGGGTCGGGTCCACGGCACGTCCAGCGCGTCGGCTCCGGTCCGCTTCCCTGACCGGACGCGGGGGTATGCCGCCGCGACCGTCTCGCTCGCGCCGGCGTGCGGCTCCCGTCACCGTCGTCAGCGTGCACCTGGGCCTCGCGGGCGCCGGAGCGGCTGCGGCACGCCGGGGCGGTGCTCGCGGGGCTGGGGGACCGAGCCGTCGTGGCAGGGGACCTCAACGAGGAGACCGCGGGCTGCGGCATCGCCGCATGGCTGGACGGCTCGTGCTCGCCTCTGGCACGCAGGCGACCTTCCCAGCGCATGGTCCCACGTCGCCGCTCGACGCCATCTTCGCGAGTGCGGACCTTTCCACCGTGCCTGCCTCCGAGCGGACCTCGCCAACCTCGACGTCGAGGACCTCGGCCGCGGCATCCGGACCACCGACCGGTCTGGGTCGACGTCGACCTGACAGCCACCCCAGGGTGACGCGCAGCGAACTCAGACGCGCGTGCCGTCGTCGAAGGGATCGCGCTCGGTGCCGCCGCGCAGGACCAGCAGCACGAAACCGACGACGATCATCGTCATGGCGGTGACGACCCACCAGCCGCTGCCGTCGCGGTCGAAGAAGAGCACGTAGAGCAGCAGGAGCGGGCCACCGACGAGGCCGCCGACGATGGCCCAGAACATCGGGTCCGTCTTCGGCGATGGGAAGGTCGATCTCCGACGGCGGGTCGAAATGGTCGTCCTCGTCGTCCGCCCCGGTGTGATTGCGGAGCAGCTCGTCGCACATCGTCGTCCGTGGGCATCGGCACCTCGCCAGCGACGTGCTGGCGGTCGTCGGGGCGATCGGCAGGTTGAGACCTGCGTCCTTGAGAATGCCCGGACGGATGCCGGAAACCGAGCCCAGGAGTCGGCGCTCGTCGGGCGCCGCCGCATCCGTCGGAGCGCCTGGACGGTGCGTCAGCGGCTCGCGCGTCGTCGACGGCCGCGAGGCTGCTGCGGGTCGGGTGCCTCGTCGTCCCAGCCCGGCGACGATGCGCTCGAACTCCGCGTCGAGGTCGCGGTCGTTCACGGCTCGGGCGTCGCCGGCAGACGCGGCTGCGGCGCCGGGAAGGACCGTCACGATGGGCTCCTGGGGAGGCGACTGAACCCCTGATCCTCGCATGCCCCGCTGGCGGCGCGAGTGTCGTAGAGTTCGAGCCGTCACAGTGGAAGGTGGACAACGGTTGTTCTACTGGTTCCTCAAGACGATCGTCCTCGGGCCGATCGTCAGGCTCCTCTTCCGTCCCTGGGTCGAGGGCGAGGAGAACATCCCCGAGGAGGGAGCCGCGATCTTCGCCAGCAACCACCTGTCCTTCTCCGACTCGATCTTCCTGCCGCTCGTCGTGCCGCGCCGCGTCACCTTCCTCGCGAAGAGCGACTACTTCACCGGACGCGGCGTCAAGGGCCGGCTGACCGCCGCCTTCTTCAAGGGCGTCGGGCAGCTGCCCGTCGACCGCTCGGGCGGCAAGGCGAGCAGTGCGGCCCTCAACTCCGGGCCTCAAGGTGCTGCGCCGCGGCGAGCTGCTCGGCATCTACCCCGAGGGCACGCGCTCGCCCGACGGCCGGCTCTACCGCGGCACGCACCGGCGTCGCCCGGATGGCCCTCGAGGGCAAGGTCACCGTCATCCCGGTCGCCATGATCGGCACGGACAAGGCCCAGCCGACCGGCAAGGTCATCCCGCGGCATCATGCGGGTCGGCGTCCGGATCGGCAAGCCGCTCGACTTCTCGCCGCTACGAGGGCATGGAGGACGACCGGTTCGTCCTGCGGTCGATCACCGACGAGATCATGTACGAGCTGATGCTCCTGTCGGGGCAGGAGTACGTCGACATGTACGCCACCTCGATGAAGGACCGCCTCGTCGCCGCCGCGCGCGCCAAGGCCCGCGAGCTGCAGGAGGCCGCCAAGCCCGGTAGCGCGGCGCCCGAGCTCGAGGAGGCGCTCGACGCCGCCGAGGGCAGGCCCGCGATCCGCCGACGGTCCGCGACCGAGCGGTGGCCACGACGGCCCGTGGACGGACCAGGACGGCGACGCCAGTCGACGGCGACGACGCCGCAGCCTGATCCGCATGGCGGCGTCCGGACGTCATGGCGGCGCCGATCGGCCCGCGTCGACTGAGTCGGCGGATCGCTGCCGACGACGAGCACGCCAGTCGTCCGGGGCCTGTGGCGCGCGTCGACGTCTTCCGCGTCCTCGCGCTCGCGTATGCCGCGTGGTCGGCTGTGGGAGCGGCAGGGCGAGATCGCGCACCTCGTCCTCGGGGTCGCCATCCTGGCGTTGCTCGCCGGCTGGACCGCTGGCGCAGACGCGTTCGGCCGATGCGCACGGTGCGGGCCTACGCGATCGAGCTCGCTCATCGGGTGCTCGGCGATCCTCGCCACCCGCCTCGTCGACGACCCCGGGGTCATCACGGCGGGCGCCAAGACGATTCCCTCGATCTGGCCCTCGGCCGCGATCGTCGGTTGGGCCGTGCTCCGTGGCTGGCGCGGTGGTGTCCTCGCCGCCGTCGATCGTCGCTGCCGCGCTCCTTCGTCGAGGTGATCCAGCCGACCGCGCAACACGGTCACGAACTCGATCTTCGGGCTGCTGCTCGGCGGGTGCATCGGCCACTGCGTCGACCTCGCCCGCGCCAGCCACGCGGCGCTCGCCGAGGCGATGCGGCTCGACGCCGCCCGCGCCGAGCGCGACCGCTTGGCCCGCACCGTCCACGACGGCGTGCTGCAGACGCTCGCCTTCATCCACCGGCGGGGACAGGACCTCGGCGGTGAGGCGGCCAGACTCGGCGCGATGGCCGGCGAGCAGGAGCGGATCCTGCGCACCCTCGTCAGCCAGGCCGACCTGGACGAGGTGAGCCGCGCCGTCAGCGGCGACGCGGACCTGCGCGCCCTGCTGGGCCACGTCGAGGGCGACGTCATCCATCTGGTCGTCCCCGCGGAGCCGGTCCCCGTGCCGCGGCGCGTCGGCGAGGAGCTCGTCGCCGCCGTCGAGGCCGCACTCGACAACGTCCGCAAGCACGCGGGACCCGGAGCCGAGGCATGGGTGCTGCTCGACGACGACGGCGCCCATGTGGGGGTGACGATCCGCGACTCCGGTCGTGGCCTGGCGCCCGGTCGCCTCGACGAGGCGAGGGAGCAGGGACGCCTCGGCGTCTCCTCGAGCATCCTCGGGCGGCTCGAGGATCTCGGGGGCAGTGCGACGCCCTCCGGTCCAGGACGGCAGACGTCGAGCTGCGGCTCCCGCAGCCGTACGGACGCTGCCGCCGATACCATGTCGAGGAGGATACCGCGACTGCACGCAGGACACCGGACGAGAAGCATCGCGACGAGCAGGAGGACGCTGCCGCAGCTCCGCCGAGCACATCCGGTCGTCGTCGCCGACGACCACCCCATGTGGCGCGACGCCGTGGCGCGTGACCTCGCCGATGCCGGCTTCGAGGTCGTGGCCACGGCCGATGACGGCCGCCGGCCGTGGCCCGGACCCGGGCCACCGTGCCGGACGTGCTCGTGCTCGACCTCAACCTGCCCGGCCTCACCGGGCCGGAGGTCTGCGCGGCCCTGGCCGCCGCGCAGGTCCCGACCCGGATCCTCATCCTGTCGGCGAGCGGCGACCACCAGGACGTCCTCGACGCGGTCAAGGCGGGCGCCCTCGGCTACCTCGTGAAATCTGCGGGCCGGGATGAGTTCATCGCGGCCGTGCGCGCCACGGCGGCGGGCGAGCCCGTCTTCACTCCCGGTCTGGCCGGCCTGGTGCTCGGCGAGTTCCGGCGCGTCAGGCCGCGCGCGCCGGAACTCGCCACAGCGGCCCGGTGCCCGAGCTCACCGAGCGGGAGACCGAGATCCTCAAGTACGTCGCCACGGGGATGGGCTACAAGGAGATCGCGGCGACTCTCTTCCTGTCGCACCGCACGGTCCAGAACCACGTGCAGAACATCTTCGGCAAGCTCCACCTGCACAACCGGGTCGAGCTCGTCCGGTTCGCGATGGAGCGGGGGCTCGACCTGGTCGACCCGCCTGACCCGACGGGAGCCAGCCCAGCGGCATACGGCATACCATCGGCGAACACGCCCGGCGGCGGCGGGTTTCGGGATGCGGACCCCGGCGGGAGCACGCCCCGACGGCGACTACGCTGATCGGGGTGAAACACCGACCGACCGTCACCGCCGATGCACGGGGCCTTCGAAGAGCCCGTGACTGGGTCCGAGGCCCTCGCTGCGCTCAACGCCGCCGCCACCGAGCTCGAGGCCGACGCAGCAGCCCACGCTGGCCCGACACGGCCGCGCTCGCCGAGGTGATCGACACCCTCGCCTCCTATCCGCCGCTCGTCTTCGCGGGCGAGTGCGACATCCTCACGCGACCGCATGGCCAAGGCCGCCGTCGGCGAGGCCTTCGTGCTCCAGGGCGGCGACTGCGCCGAGACCTTCGCCTCCGCGACCGCCGACAACATCCGGGACCGCATCAAGACGATCCTGCAGATGGCGGCGGTGCTGACCTACGGCGCCTGCGTGCCGGTCGTCAAGATCGGCCGCATGGCCGGGCAGTACGCCAAGCCGCGCTCGCCTCGACCGTCGAGACGCGAGAGGGCGCTGACCCTGCCGGCCTTCCGAGGCGACATGGTCAACGACTTCGCCTTCCACGAGTCGGCTCGGTTGCCCGACCCCCAGCGGCTCGTGCGTGCCTACCACGCGAGCTCGGCGACGCTGAACCTCGTGCGGGCGTTCACCACAGGCGGGTACGCCGACCTGCGTTACGTCCACGAGTGGAACCGAGGCTTCGTCACGAACTCGGCCAACTCAGCGCTACGAGAAGATCGCCCAGCGACATCGACAAGGCGATGCGGTTCATGGCGGCATGCGGCGCCGACTTCGAGGCGATGCGCACGGTCGAGTTCTACGCGGCGCACGAAGCCCTGCTGCTCGACTACGAGCGGCCGCTGACGCGCATCGACTCGCGGTCGGGGCGGCTCTACGACACGTCCGGACACTTCGTCTGGGTCGGCGAGCGGACCCGCCAGATCGACGGCGCCCACATCGACTTCGTCTCGCGGATCAGCAACCCGGTCGGCGTCAAGCTCGGCCCCAAGGCCGACATCGACGAGGTCCTGCGCCTCATCGACAAGGTCGACCCCGACCGGACCCCGGGACGGCTGACGTTCATCACCCGGATGGGCGCCGGCACGATCCGCGACGCCCTGCCGGCCCTCGTCGACAAGGTGACCGCATCGGGCGCGACGGTGACCTGGATCTGCGACCCCATGCACGGCAACACGTTCGAGGCGTCGACGGGCTACAAGACGCGCGACTTCGAGGACATCGTCGAGGAGGTGCGCGGCTTCTTCGAGGTGCACCGCTCACTCGGCACCGTCCCCGGCGGGATCCACGTCGAGCTGACCGGCAACGACGTGACGGAGTGCCTCGGCGGCGCGGAGAAGATCCTCGACGCTGACCTCGAGAAGCGCTACGAGTCGCTGTGCGACCCGCGCCTGAACCACCAGCAGTCGCTGGAGCTCGCGTTCCTCGTCGCCGAGATGCTCGGACAGGCCTGACCGTGACGTCGGCGGCGTCGGCGTCCGGCTCGTCCGGCGCGCCCGCGATCCGTGCCGACCTGCTCAGCGACACGCTGACCCGTCCGGGCTTCGGGCCATGCGGGAGGCCATGGCGACGCGCCGAGGTCGGTGACGACGTCTTCGGAGAGGACCCGACGCTGCGCGCCCTCGAGGAGCGGGTGGCTGCGCTGCTCGGGCACGAGGCCGGGCTCTTCACCCCGTCGGGCTCGATGGCCAACCAGCTCGGCGTGCGCCTGCACGTCAAGCCGGGGGAGGAGCTCATCGGCGACTCCCTGGCCCATGTCGTTCGGGCCGAGCTCGGCGCGGCGGCCGTCCTCTCCGGCATCTCGTCGCGCACCTGGGTCTCCGAGCGGGGACGATTCCGGGCCGACGATGCGGCGTCGCTGATGATCACCGGCGTCGGGCCCGTACCAGGTCTGCACGCCCTCGTGATCGTCGAGAACACCCACAACTTCGGTGGCGGGACGGTTCAGTCCCTCGACGAGATCCGGCGCGCGCGCGAGCTGACCCGCGAGCACGGCGTGGCCATGCACCTCGACGGGGCCCGGCTCTTCAACGCCCACGTGGCGAGCGGCGTGCCGCTCGCTGACTACGGCCGGGAGTTCGACACGGTCTCGGTCTGCCTCAGCAAGGGCCTCGGCGCACCCGTCGGCAGCGTCCTTGTGGGCGGGGCGGAGGCGATGGCCGAGGCACGGATCTGGCGCAAGCGCTTCGGCGGCGGGATGCGTCAGGCAGGCATCCTCGCGGCCGCTGGCCTCTGGGCGCTCGAGCACCACATCGACCGCCTCTCCGTCGACCACGCCCGGGCCCGACGGGCCGCGGAGGCGATGGCCGAGGCGGCGCCCGGCAGCGTCGACCTGGCGACGGTCGAGACCAACATCGTCATCGTGGACGTCGCCGCGGCCGGGTGGGCCGCCCCCGAGTTCGTGGCTGCCGCGCTCGCCGCCGGGGTACGCACGCTATGCCATCAGCCCCCGGGCGGTGCGGCTCGTCTGGCACCTCGACGTGGACGACGCAGGCACCGACGCCGCCATCGACGTGCTCACCTCGCTCCTCGCGCGCGGCGGCCAACTTACCCGCGTAACAGTCTGGCTGTCGGTGTGTTGCTGGGTGCGTGGGCGGCAGGGCTGGGACGTTGACGTATGCCGCTGAGCCGGCTCAGCGGCATACGTGATCTTCCGGCGTGGCCGGTCTCAGACCTCGTGGTGGAGTGTCTCGGCCGGCAGCTCGCCCGGGCGCCGGCGGGCGAGCACCTCGACGGCGAACATGGCCGTGAGCACGAGCCCGCCACCAAGGACCATCCGCGACGTCAGCGACTCCCCGCCGAGCGTCAGACGGCGAAGAACGCGGCGAACACCGGCTCCATCGTCATGACGATCGCGGCCCGCGTCGCCGGCATGTGCGCCTGCGCCCAGGTCTGCACCCAGAGTGCGAGGATGCTCGCGAAGACGACCATGTAGAGCACCGACGCCCACGTCGGCCGGCGTGCTCGGCAGCACGACACCCCCGGGGACGGCCCCGACGTGCAGATGCACGGCGATGACGACCATCTGGACGACGGACAGGCCGGTCGCGATCTCGGTGCGAGCTGTGGCGCCCCAGCCCGACGATGTGCAGCGCGTAGAGGGCGGCCGCGAGCAGGGTGATGGCCTCCCCGACGCCCACCGAGAGGCCGCGGAGGGACAGCAGGGCAAGCCCTGCGGTCGCGAGGCCGACGGCAGCCCACGTGGTGCCGGGCACCCGCTCGCGGAGGAGCGACGGCGGTGAAGACGCGGCGTCAGCACGACGTAGGTGCCGGTGATGAAGCCGGACACGGAGGCCGGTGTCGCTCGCGAGGCCCTGGGTCTGGAAGATCTGGGCGAGGCCGTAGAGGGCGCCCGAGCCAGATACCGACGACACCTGGCGGCGGCTGCAGCGCCCGGACGCGGCCGCCAGAAGACGATGAGCATGATGACGGCCGCGATGGTGAAGCGCACCGCGAGGAAGTCGACCGGCGGCACGGTCTCGACGAGGTCGCTGGATGAGGAAGAACGTCGAGCCCCACACCGCGGTCAGGGCGACGAGCAGGATCGTGGCGAGGCGCGTCCGCGCCGGGGTGCTGCACGGCGGCGCTCAGACGATCGGTCAGGATGATCGTGCTGCCCTTGCGGCGCGGGCTGGCCGCCGGGCACGCTCTGGTTGCGGACGAGCTCGAAGAACGTGCCGAGCGGTCGCTGGACCTCGACCTTGAAGCCGAGCGTCACCCAAGGTCGCCTCCGCCTCTTGGACGGGCTTGCCGAGCAGGTCTGGGCACCGGCACCATGATCGGGCCCTTGGAGGCGACCACCGTGACCTCGTCCCCGCGGAAGAGGGTCCCGTTCTCCGGCTGCTGAGAGACGACGTGGCCGGCCGGGATCGTGTCGCTGGTTGACGTCCTCGCCGCGGACCGGTTTGAGGCCCGCCTCGGTGAGCTTCGCGATGGCCTCGTCGACCTGCAGCTGGCGCACGTCCGGCACCTGGATGGGCTGGCGCCCTTGAGACACCACGACCTCGACGACGGTGCCCCGCTTGACGGCGGTCCCGGGAGCGGGCTTCTGCGAGATGACGGTCCCCTTCGGAACGGTCTCGCTCCAGTCCTCGGTGGACTTGCTCTTCAGCGTCAACGGCGTGAGGACGTCACGGACTCCCGAGGCCTTGGCGCCGACGAGCTTGGGGACGTCGTAGCGCTCGGGTCCCTTGGAGACGACGAGCAGGACGAGGGACTGCTTCGAGACCTCGGTGCCGGCAGCGGGCTGCATCGAGATGACGGCGCCCTTGGCGACGGTCTCGGAGAAGGCGTCACTCGACTCGAACCGCAGGGAGGCATCATCCAGCGCCGTGGCTGCGTCGTCGAGGGTCTGGCTGATGGCCGTGGGCACGACCGTCGTCCCGCCGGGGCCGGCCGTGAACCACCATCCTCCGGTGCCCGCGACGGCAAGGAGGGCCGCGGCGAGCCACGGCCAGCGGCGCCGGCGGGCGCGCGCCCGGCGCGAGCTGCGCGTGTCGCCCTCAGCCCGACGGTGGTCGGGCAGTGGCAGCGCTGCAGTCGTCTCGAGGACCGGCGGCGTCTGGCGGTCACCGGGCCCAACGGTGTCCCGGTGGGCGGTTGGGTCTCGCAGGTCGGAATGGCTGCGCGGATCATCACTGCCGTCCGGCGCGGTGTTGTCGATGAACAGCGGCGCGGTGATGGGGACCCGGTCGAGCTCGCCCTGCGTCAGCGCGCGTCGGAGGGATCGCATCGTGCCGAGGAACTCGGCCGCAGACGGGAAACGGTCGTCCGGGTTCAGGGCGGTCGCCCGGGCCACGAGGGTGTCGAGGTCGGCTGGGACTGCGGAGACGATGGAGGACGGCCGGGGAACCCCTTGGTGGACGTGCCTGTAGGCGATCTGGATCGGGGTGTCGCCGGTGACCGCCTTGCGCCCGGTCAGCATCTCGAAGAGGAGCAGGCCCGCGGCGTAGACGTCGCTGCGCTGGTCGGCAGACCCGCCCTCGACCTGCTCGGGTGAGAGGTAGGAGGCCGTGCCGAGCAGGACGCCGGTCTGGCTCGTCGCTGTCTGGTTGGTGATCGCGCGGGCCAGGCCGAAGTCGGCGACCTTGACCTCGCCGTCGCGTGCGCACGATGACGTTCTCGGGCTTGACGTCGCGGTGGATCATGCCCGGCCACGTGGGCCGCCCGCAGAGCCGCGAGGATCGGCTCGAGGATGGCGAGCGCCTCGCGGGCGGTGAGCGGCGCCTCCTCGTGGATCACGTCGCGCAGCGTCTTGCCCTCGACGAGCTCCATCGCGAGGAACACGTCACCGTCGTCCTCACCCTGGTCGAAGACGGCGACGACGTTGGGATGGCTGAGACGCGCGGCGGCCCGGGCCTCGCTGCGGAACCGCTCGACGAAGACGCCGTCGATCGCCAGTCCGGGGCGCATGATCTTGAGGGCGACCTCGCGGTCGAGGCGTCCATCCAGCGCCACGTAGACGGAGGCCATGCCACCGTCTGCGAGGTGCGAGAGGATGCGGTAGCGCCCGTCGATCACCCTGACCGACGAGGGCGTCCGCCACGCTGGACGTCACGCAGAGAGTTTACGGGCAGCGGACGGCGAAGGTCGGGAGGTGGGCGCGGTCGGGGACGAGGGAGGTCACAACCACCTCATGTGCGCCTGCACCGCGGCGACATACTTCTTGGTGTCCGGGAACATCCCCTTGGTCCGGACCGACCGCAGGCCCTGGTAGTAGCCCGCGACGGCCTCCTCGACGGAGTCGGCGCTGGACCGCAGAGCGCGCAGGATGACGACGCCGGCCGTCACGTTGTCCTCTGCGTCGAGCAGGTCGAGCCGACGTCCGGCGAGCTGCGAGGCCCAGTCACCGGACGACGGGATGACCTGCATGGTGCCGATGGCGTTGGCCACGGAGACGGCCCGCTGGTTCCAGCCGGACTCCTGCCACCCGATGGCGAGGGCGAGCGTGGGGTCGACCCCGTGCCGCAGAGCGGTCCGGCGGATCATCGCCGCCAGCTCGGTCCGGCTCGGGACCTGCGCCGTGGCCAGGGCCTCGCGGTTCTTGCGCGCTGCGCGCACGGTCGCGTCGGAGTAGGTGTAGCCGGCGAAGGTGTTCTCGCTCGTCGGTGCCGGCCTTGCCGTCGACTTGGGCGTCCGTGGGGCCGGAGCACCAGGCACCGAGATGCGCTGGCCGGGGTGGATCATCCCCGGGTTGGCCTTCGGGTTCGCCGCCAGCAGCTTGGTGAGGGGCACGCCGTAGCGTGCCGCGATCCCGGTCATGGTCTCGCCTGCCCGGACGACGTGCACCCGGCCGCTCGCAGGGCGCTTGGCCGGCCGCGCGGCTGGCGAGAACGTCTTCCCGCCCGCCGAGGTCTTCGCCCCTGGGACGACGAGCCGTTGGCCGGGGTGGATCATCCCCGGGTTGGCCTTCGGGTTCGCCGCCAGCAGCTTGGTGAGGGGCACGCCGTAGCGTGCCGCCACCCCGGTCATGGTCTCGCCCGCCCGGACGACGTGCACCCGGCCGCTCGCAGGGCGCTTGGCCGGCCGCGCGGGTGGCGAGGACGTCTTCCCGCCCGCCGAGGTCTTCGCCCCGGGCACCAGGAGCCGTTGACCGGGATGGATCACCCCGCCCCCGCCGGGAAGCCGGTTCTTGGCGACGATCGCTTCCGGTGTCGTGCCGTTGGCCAACGCCAGGTCCCAGAGTGTGTCGCCCGGCCGTACGACGACGGTTCGCCAGGTGCGCGGGGCTTGCTGGCTGAAGAGCACGTGGGCTGGCGGCGAGAGCTGGGCGACGTCGACTGGGAGCATGGCGTCCTAAGAACTGAGGGGACCGGCTCGAGAACAGTGTTACAGATGTTTCACCTGTGACGGCTGTGACAGTATCGCACTCGTTGAGATCTCAAATGAAATGACAGCCACGTAATTCATGTGGCCTGACAGGGGTGGCAGACTCGGTTTCGTGACCGAGCAGAGCGCCGCATCGCAGACCCCTGACGACACCACCGCGGACCTGGCCGACGAGCCGCTCGATCTCGAGGAGCTGGTGGGCGAGTGGCTCACGGTTCCCGATGCGGCCGAACGCCTGGGCATGCCGCTGTCCCGGATCCGTCAGTTCCTCGCCGATCGTGAGGTGCTCTCCTCCCGGGTGGGCGAGCGTCACGTCGTGGGGATCCCGTCCAAGTTCCTCATGGAGTCCGGCCCGAGACCGGAGCTGAAGGGCACGTTCACCGTGCTCGCGGACGGCGGGATGGACGACGACGAGATCATCGCCTGGCTGTTCACGCCCGACCCGACGCTGCCCGTCGAGGGCGCGCCGATCGACGCGCTTCGGGCCGGGCACAAGACGGAGATCAGGCGCCGCGCCCAGGAGCTCGCCTTCTGATCGGGAGAGACCTCCTGGGTTGATCGAGTGAACAGCTTTCGGCCCGAAACCTGTTCACTCGATTGAAGGGGGCTCAGTGCCCGAGCCGGGGGAACGGTTCCAACGAGAAGATGACCTCGATCGGTACGTCGAAGAACCGCGCGATGCGCAGGGCCAGATGGAGCGAGGGGCTGTACTCGCCCCGCTCCAGGTAGCCGACGGTCTGGTAGTGCACGCCGAGCCGCTCCGCCAGTTCGCGACGGGTGATGCCGCGCTCGGCCCGCAGCATCGCGATCCGGTTGTGGATCGCCTCGGGCGTGGAGTCGGCCGCCGGAGTCATCGGTCGGCTCAGTACCCGCGGTTGAGGACACGCTCGCGGGCGGCGGCCACGACGGTGCCGGACTGGCGCCGTGCCATGCGCCTGAGCAGGCCCGGTGCCACCAGCATCCCGACGACTGCCCAAGCGACCAACACGACGAGGGTCAGGCCGATTCGCCACTCGCCGCCGAGCTCGGCCGCAGCCGCGGAGTCGGGCAGGAGCACCCATCGGAAGGCCACGCCGATCCAGTACAGCGGGGTTGCCTGGGCAACCCACTGGAGCCACGTGGGGAGGACCGTGACGGGGAAGAAGAGGCCGGACAGGGCGGCCAGGACATAGATGCCCATCATCGCCCAGGCGAAGCTGACCATCGACCGGAACACCGTGCCCAGCACCGCCCCCCACGGCAGCATCGCGGCGACGGTGAGCAGGAAGACGACGACTAGGAGCAGCCACCGGCCCGCTTCCGTCGGCATCGTCCCCGGTAGCAGGACGGCCGCGCCGACGACCGCCGGCACGATGAGGATCAGTGCGTCCACAGGCGTGATGAGGAGCTTGGCCAAGAGGTGTCCTGTCATGCCGTGCGGGACTGCCTTGGCGCGCAGGAGCGTGCCGTCATCCCGCTCGGTCTGCAGCTCGCCCGCGACGCCCATCACGGCAGCGGCCACGACGCCGAAGGCCAGGAATCCGCTGAAGACGTATCCGCTCGCCGCTACCAGCCCCTCGGAGAAGTCGGCGTCGCGCACGAACCACAACACGACGAGCAGGATGCCGGGCAACAGCAGGTTGCCCAGACCGGCGCCGGTCGTGTACTTCCGTTTCAGGCTGGTGCGCGCCTGCCTCCGCGCCGCTCGCAGCACCGCGCTCGTAACTGACGGCTCGGTCATCGAGCCACCGCCGGGAGGTGGCCGAGCGGGCCGATGTCCTGACCAGACTCGGCCCGCCGCACGATCTCGAGGTAGATGTCCTCCAGCGACGCCGCCCGCACCTCGACGACCTGCACCTCGTTCGCTCGGTGGGTCAGGACCTCGGTCAGGTACGCGGTCGGGTCGGACTCGGCGTGAACGGTCACCTCCCCGGTGGCGAGGTCGCGCAGTCGCACCTCGCTGGAGCGCGAGAGCTGGAGCCGCAGATCGTCGGGACTCCCGTCGGCGACGATCGATCCTCCGGCGAGGATGAGCAGGCGGTCGGCGACCTTCTCCGCCTCGGCGAGGTCGTGGGTCGTCATCAGGATCGTGGTGTCGAGGTCGGCCAGATCGGCCAGGAGGTCGTGGACGTCCCTGCGGCCGGCCGGGTCGAGCCCCGTGGTGGGCTCGTCGAGGAAGAGCAGCGCCGGGCGCCCGACCAGACCGACGGCGACATCGAGCCGCCGCCGCTGGCCGCCGGACAGCTTGTCAATGCGCTGGCCCGAGTGATCAGCGAGTCCTACCCTGGCGAGCAGCTCGGCCGTGTCCCAGGGGCGAGGTACGTCAGGGCTGGCATAGGGGGCGTAGTAGGAGCCGATCACCTCGAGCAGGTCGCTGACCCGCCACGTCCCGTGGTCGCGCCAGCTCTGGAGCACGACCCCCACCCGGGCGCGCCAGGCCTCCGGCGCGTGCTCGGGATCGACTCCCAACACCTCGACCGTGCCGCCGCTGCGGCGACGGAAGCCCTCCAGGATCTCCACTGTGGTGGTCTTGCCGGCACCGTTGGGCCCGAGCAGCGTGACGACCTGCCCGCGTGGGATCTCGAGGTCCACGCCGTCGAGCACGACGTTGTCGCCGTAGACCATCGACAACTCGCGACACGTGACGATGGGCGGCCCGCCCGCAGTGGTCATGCTGCAGAATGTAGCAGCACTGCTATCACCTGGTCATCGGCAAAAACTGGGTCCTCGGGGCCGCACGGCTCGCCGGCCAGCTGGGCTGCCGGGCAACCGTCAGGCGTGTCGAGCGGTGCTCACGCCCACGAGGTCACCGAGGACTGCCACGGCGCCAGCGTCCAGACCTCCCCGTCGGTCCACCTCCCGCAGTGCGGCCCGGGCCTCGTCGACCCGCATCAAGATCATCTCCTCGACCCGGTCGACGGCGCCGCTGTCGGTGAAGATGCCACGGAGACAGGCGATCCCGGCATCATCGAGGTCCTCGCGGCCGAGGAGTGCCTCGATCGCCGCGCGGTCCGCGTCCCCCGCCAGGTCGAGCGCAAAGGCGACGAGAACGGTGCGCTTGCCCTCCCGCAGGTCGTCTCCTGCAGGCTTCCCGGTCGCCTCGGGGTCCCCGAAGACACCGAGCAGGTCGTCGCGCAGCTGGAACGCCTCGCCGAGGGCGAGGCCGTAGTCGGACAGGTGCCCGAGTGCAGACATCGGAGCGCCCCCGACGCGAGCGCCGATGAGCAACGGGTGCTCGATGGTGTACTTCGCGCTCTTGTAGCGAATCACATTGCGTGCCGAGGCGATTCGCGAATCCAGGTTGAGCCCGTCCCATCCGCGGGCCGACTCGAGGAGGTCGAGGAACTGACCGCCCATCAGTTGCGTGCGCATGAGGTCGAACGTGCCGCGGCCCCTGGCCAGGTCCTCGGCGGGCAGTCCGCACGTCGAGTACAGCTCGTCGCACCACGTGAGACAGAGGTCCCCGGCGAGGATGGCCGCGCCCTCGCCGAACCGTGCACCGTCGCCGGCCCAGCCGCGCGAGCCGTGCAGATCCGCAATCGCCCGGTGCGCCGACGGCATCCCGCGCCGCATGTCGCTTCGATCCATGACATCGTCGTGCAGCAGCGCCGCTCCCTGGAAGAACTCCATGCTCGCCGCGAGCCGGACGAGCGCGTCGGAGTCGGCCCCACCGGCGGCCCGGTAGCCCCAGTAGAGGAAGCCGGCGCGCAACCCCTTGCCCCCCGGTCAACAGGCGCGAGACGGCGTCCACGAGCGGGGCGATCTCGTCGCCGATCTCGGACAGGGCCAGCGTGGCAGCCCGGCGATCTGCCCGTCGATCGCCTGCTGGACCCGCCGGCGCAGGGCGTCGAGGTCGGTGGGGGTCTGTCACGAGGCTCCTCCATCGGTCGGCGCGCGGGAGGTCCGCACGTCGCCGTCAGCCTACGCGCAGATGACCGATCGACGTGGCACAGCCCACGCGCGTGGACGGCAGCCCGCTCTATCGTGGCGGCATGGCACACGGCACGGCATCCTCGATGACTCGGGCAGAACGCTTCACGCGCTCCATCCCCGCGATGATCGAGGCTCCGACGCCGACGTTCAGCTTCGAGTTCTTCCCGCCCAAGGACGACGCCGCCGAGCGCAGCTCTGGGACGCGATCCGGCGCCTGGAGAAGGTCTCGCCGAGCTTCGTCTCGATCACGTACGGCGCCGGCGGCGGCACCCGCGACCGCACGGTCGCCTCACCCAGCGGGTGCTTCGAGGAGACCTCCCTGACCCCGATGGCGCACCTGACCTGCGTGGGGCACTCGGTGACCGAGCTGCGCCAGCGTCGTCGGGCCCTATGCGGCGGCAGGCGTGCGCAACATCCTCGCCCTCCGCGGTGACCCCCAGGGCGGACTCGGCCAGCCGTGGGTGGCACACCCTCAGGGCCTCAACCATGCAGACGAGCTCGTCCGCGCTCGTCAAGGGCCTCGGCGACTTCACGGTCGGCGTCGCAGCCTTCCCGGACGGACATCCGGAGTCGCGCGACCCTCGAGGACGACGCCGAGACCCTGATCCGCAAGGAGCAAGCAGGGCGCCGAGTTCGCGATCACCCAGATGGTCTTCGACGTGGACAACTACCTGCGCCTGCGCGACGAGCTCGCACGGCGCGGCTCACGGCTACCCGTCGTCCCGGGACTCATGCCGATCACCAACGCCCGCCAGGTGGTTCGCATGGCCGAGCTGGCGGGGCAGCCGATGCCGAGTGCCGTGACGGACCGCCTCGAGCGGCATGGCGACGACGCCGACGCCGTGCGTGAGGAGGGTCTGGCCATCGCCACCGAGTCCGTCGCGTCGCCTGCTCGACGAGGGCGCGCCCGGGATCCACTTCATCACCATGAACCGGTCGTCCGCGACGCTCGAGGTCTTCGGCAACCTCTGAGCCGACGGCATACGCCAAAGGGCCCGATCCACGAGCGGACAGCACCCCTGCAACCCTCCGTTCGCGGACCGAGCCCGCGCTGCCACTGTGCCGGGACCCACGACGGGGTGGCGTGAGCACGAATACTCAGTTTGTCCGATTGATGCAGTATGCCGCTGAGCTCGGTCGCGTGCGCGCCGAATCCTGGTCGGGTGGCTGGGCTCTCAGGCAGGTGGGCGCACGGTGACGGAGCGACCGCCGGTGATCCGGACGAGCTCGTCGTGCGTCGTCGGGAAGACGGTGTGGGGGTGCCCGGCTGCGGCCCAGACGATCTCGTGGTCGGCGAGCGATGCGTCGACGAGCGTCGTCACCGCGGAGGCGTGGCCGACCGGGGCGACGCCACCGATGGCGAATCCCGTTGTAGCGCGGACGAACTCGGCGTCCGCCTTGCCGATGCTCGCGTAGCCGGCCACCTCGGCCACGTGGTCGGTGTCCACGCGGTGTCCGCCCGATGCGAGGACGAGGAGGGGGAGCTGCGTGCCGTCCGTCGTCATCGCGAGGAAGACGAGCGAGTTGGCGATCGACGCCACGGGCGTGCCGAGAGCGGTAGCGGCCTGGGCGGCGGTGCGTGCGGCATCGTCGAGGACGACGACGTCCGCGGTCACTCCCGCGGGTGAGAGCGCCGCCCGCACCCGGGCCACCGAGGGATGGTCGAGCAGCGCCGGTCGGTGAGTGTCGGTCATGGGTGTCACCGTAGCGAGAGGCGGTGACGAGGGGCCGGTGATCGGGGCTTGCTGGCTGCCTTGACAGGCTGTCGGTGGCCGGGACTAGGCTTGGTTCATCGAACAGATGTTCGAGAAGTGATGGTAAACAGATCAGTCGTCGGCCGGGTGTTCGGGCGTCCGTGGTGGAGCAGCGGATCGTCCCGGGTCGTGTTCCCCCGCCTCGGCGTGTGTCCCGAAAGGAGACGTGTCGTGGTGCGCAGGTTCAGTGATCCAGTCGAGGTCCGGGTGGGGGAGCCGGAGCGTCCGGAGGCCTTCATCTGGCGCGGCCGACTCTACGTCGTGCGTGACGTCCTCTCGCAGTGGCGCGAGCGGCGCGCCTGGTGGCGGGACGCGCTCGACGCCGAGGAGGCGGACGTCGTGCCGGGGAGCTCGATCGCCGCAGCGGCGAGCGAGCAGCAGATCTGGCGCGTCGAGGCGAGCCCGGGCTGGTCGTTCGCGCCCGGGGTCTACGACCTGGCCCACGACGAGTCGGCCCAGGGTGACCGGTGGTCGCTCGTCCGGGTCGCCGACTGACGACACGACAGGCAAGGAGCTCCACGATGACTCTCGCATCCAGCGCGACCGCGTTCCCCCGGCCGCCGGCGCCCGCCGCGCCGTGCTCGATCTCCTCGCCCGGTCCAGGGCCACTCTCGAGGAGGCGTGCCGCACCGCGGATGCCTCAGAGCGCTACCGGGATGCTCACCTGGGGGCGCTGCGTGCTGCGGCCGCTCTGGTGGCAGCACGCACCACCCCGTCTCCGCGATCCCGGCCACGGAGCGTCTGGCAGGTCCTGCCCGTAATCGCCCCCGAGCTGGCGGAGTGGGCGGCCTTCTTCGCCGCCTGCTCCGCCCACCGGTCGATCATCGACCGGGGTGGGTGGATCCCGGCCCGCGAGGCGGATGACCTGCTCCGTCAGGCGGAGATGTTCCTCGAGATCGTCCAGGGCATCCTCGGGGTCCCGATCACCGTGCCGCTGCCCGAGCTGACCACGCCGCTCCGCGGGGCGCCACCGGTCCGATGACCGACAGCTTCGTCCACCTGCACGTCGCATCGGGCTACTCCATGCGATACGGCACGGCCAAGCCGCAGCAGCTCGTCGAGCGAGCCGTCGCCTTCGGCCAGCCTGCGCTTGCCCTCACCGACCGCGACGGGCTCTACGGCGCGGTCAAGTTCGTCACGCGCCTGCATGGAGCGCGAGTCGGCCCGATCCTCGGGGTCGACCTTGCCCTCGGCCCGGACCCGATCGAGCCGCGTCGCTATCCCGGAGCGCAGGGCGGAGGAGCTCGCGGCGGCGCACGCGGGCGAACCCCGGTGCGAGGTGGCGCCCTCGTCGACCCGCGTCTGCCCAGGGTGACCGTCCTGGCCCGAGGGAGCCGCACCGGCCTGGCCCCGGGCGCCGGATGGGCCGCGCTCTGCCGTCTCGTCACGGCCACCCACCTGAGCGGCGAACGCGGCAACCCGGTGGTCACCGCACGCCTGCTCGCCGAGCACTCCGGGGCTGCCGGCGCTGCCAGTCCGGTGCGGGCAGGAACGGCTGTGGACACCGGGGCCACTCGAGATGCCGAGCCGTCCCGGCTCGTCGTGCTCCTCGGCCCCGACTCCGACGTCGGCCGGGCAGTGCTCGCCCGGAAGCAGTCCCTCGCCCGGGCCACTCTCGAGCGGTGGAGCGAGCTGCTGCCGCGGGACGGGCTCGTCGTCGAGATCGTCTGCCACGGTGGTCCCGAGCACCTGCCCGGCAGCCTCGGCCAGGCCGGTCGGATGCTCGCGCTGGCCCGCGAGCTCGGAGTGCCGACGCGTCATCACCGCAGCGGTCCGGCACGCCGACCCCCAGGATGCCGCCATCGTCGATGTCCTCGACGCGGCACGCCGCCTGGTCGCCCTCGACGCGCGCCACCTCGACCGGGTCACGACGGCGGGGCACCTCTCGCCCACTCCCGTCATGCACGCACTGGCTCGCGATGTCGTCCAGGTCTCCGGCCCCGGCCTCGTCGGCGGGGGTGCGCTGGCCCGGGAGCGGGCCGCTGAGCTGCATCGCGCGGACGACGACGCTCGCGACCGCGTGCATCCAGGACCCCCGCGCCGACCTCGGCATCGGCTCGGTCCACCTGCCCGAGCCCGACGTGCTCGGCATCCGTGAGGGCATCAGTCCGCAGGCCGTCCTCGCACGGCGGTGCCGCGAGTCGATCGCGACCTGCTATCCCGACGCACACGGGCGCGGAGCTCGCGGCCGTCAGCGAGCGGCTCGAGGACGAGCTGGACGTCATCGAGACACTCGGCTACGCGACCTACTTCCTCACCGTCGCGCAGGTCTGCGACCTCATCCGGGAGATGGGGGTCCGGGTCGCGGCACGCGGGCTCAGGGGCCGGCTCGGTGGTCAACTACCTGCTCGGCATCTCCGGGGTCGACCCGATGCGCCACGGCCTGCTCATGGAGCGCTTCTGCTCACCGTTGCGGGCCGAGCTGCCCGACATCGACATCGACGTCGAGTCGGCGCGCCGCACCGAGATCTACGAGCGGATCCTCGACCACTTCGGCGGCGAACGGGTCACGTGCGTGTCGATGATGGACACCTACCGCGTGCGTCACGCGATCCGCGACGCCGGTGCGGCCCTCGGCCTGCCGCCACACGAGATCGACGCGATGGCCAAGGCGTTCCCGCACATCGCCGCCCGCAACGTCCGCAACGCCCTCGCCGAGCTGCCCGAGCTGCGGGCGAGCGGGCTCGACGTGCCGCGGCTCCAGCTGATGTTCGACATCGTCGAGCGGCTCGACGGCCTGCCCGCGCCACATCGCCCTGCACCCGTGCGGCGTCGTCCTGTCCGACTCGGGGCTGCTCGACCGGACCCCGGTCGAGGCGAGCTGGCTCGGCTTCCCGATGAGCCAGTTCGACAAGGACGACGTCGAGGCGATGGGCCTGCTCAAGCTCGACGTCCTCGGCATCCGGATGCAGTCCGCGATGGCCCACGCGGTCGACGAGGTCGAGCGGGTCGACGGCGGCCAGGATCGACCTCGACGACGAGACGCAGGTGCCCTTCGACGACGAGCCGACCTTCGAGCTGATCCGGTCGACCCGGACCCTCGGCTGCTTCCAGATCGAGAGCCCGGGGCAGCGCGAGCTCATCGGCAAGTTCGGGCCGCAGACCTTCGAGGACCTCATCATCGACATCTCGCTCTTCCGGCCCGGCCCGGTCAAGAGCGACATGATCATCCCCTTCCTCAACGCGAGGCAGGGCTGGAAGGAGCCCTCCTACCTCCACCCGACGCTCGTCCCGGCGCTCGAGGAGACCGAGGGGGTCGTCGTCTTCCACGAGCAGGTGCTGATGATCGTCGCCGAGACGACCGGCGTGACCCTCGCCGAGGCCGACGAGGTCCGCCGGGCGCTCGGCACCCCCGACGGGCCAGGACGAGGTCGAGAAGTGGTGGCGACCGGCGGCCCTGGCCCGCGGCTACGACCCGCAGGTCGTCGACCGGATCTGGGACGTCCTCAAGGCCTTCGCGTCGTTCGGCTTCTGCAAGGCGCACGCCGCGGCCTTCGCCCTGCCGACCTACCAGTCGGCGTGGCTCAAGACCCACCACCCGGCCGCCTTCCTCGCCGGGGTCCTCACCCATGACCCGGGCATGTACCCCAAGCGGCTCATCCTCGACGACGCCCGCGCCTTCGGCATCGCGGTCCTCGGGCTCGACGTCAACGTCTCGACCGGCGACCTACCGCTTCGAGCGCACCGAGGACGGCGGCGAGGCGATCCGGCTCTCGCTCGCCGACGTCCACGGCATCAGCGACGCCGAGGTCGCGAGATCGTCGCCGGCCAGCCCTACTCCAGCCTCTCCGACTTCTGGCAGCGCGCCCACGTGTCGCGGCCGGTCGCCGAGCGTCTCGTCCTCGCCGGTGGCTTCGACTCGATCCACGACATCGTCACGGGTGGACCCGTCAGGGCCGGACCAGCGCGGGCGGATCAGGCACGGGCGGAGCAGGCCGGCGTGGTGTGGCCGGGTTCCGCAGCGGGCTGGGACGCCGCGGCCGGGTGACCCGGCGGGACCTGCTCCTGCACGTCGCCGAGCTCGACCGCTGGTCCGCATCCCAACGCCGGTCGACGGGAGGCGCGGTCCGTGCCGCGGCGCGCCGCAGCCCCACCGGGCAGGGCGTTCGCACTGCAACCCACGGAGGGTCCAACGGAGGGTCCCGGTCTAACGGAGGGTCCAACCGTGGACGGATCTCCTCGGTGTCCGAGTCAGGCGACATCCGGGCGCTCGCCGCGGCGCAGTCCCAAGGGCCGGCCGCCGTGCCGTCCCACGTGCCGGTCCAGCTGGCACTCGACCTCGGGGACACGCCCCGGCTCGACCGCAACGAGCGGCCTGCCCGAGATGACCGGCCCGGAGCGGGTCCGCGCGGAGCTCGAGGTGCTCGGCCTCGATGCCAGCGGTCACATCGTCGACTTCTACGTCCCGATGCTCGACGCGCTGGGGGTGACCCGGGCGGACGGGCTGCTGTCCGGTCGGAGCGGCCGCGAGGTCTGGGTCGCGGGCGTCAAGGTCGCGACCCAGACCCCGCCGATCCGCTCCGGCCACCGCGTCGTCTTCCTCACCCTCGACGACGCGACCGGTCCGGTTGACCTCACCTTCTTCGAGGACGTGCAGGGGCCCTACGCCTCGACGGTCTTCCACTCGTGGCTGCTCCTGTGCCGCGGCATCGTGCGACGCACCGGCCCCAAGGGCCTGTCGATCCGGGCAACCGGTGCCTGGGAGCTGAGCGCCCTGCAGGACGCCTGGACCGCAGGAGGGATCGCCGCCGTCCGTGACGC
Organism: uncultured Actinomycetota bacterium; assembly: GCA_963826445.1. Classification (GTDB taxonomy): domain Bacteria; phylum Actinomycetota; class Actinomycetes; order Actinomycetales; family Dermatophilaceae; genus Intrasporangium. The sequence continues at coordinate 131,603 of CAWGXD010000007.1, read as the reverse complement.
CATCGAGGCGGCTGACCGGGTCGCCTGGGAACGAGCGGGCGCGCTCGACAGCCAGGACGACGACGGTCCGGCCCGTCCCCTCGGGGTCGGCGAGACACCCGCCGGGCGTCGCGTGCTCGTCCACGCCTCCGGTTTCAAGCAGTCCCCCTACGCCGACATCCGTCCCGCCGGGGCCGACGTCCGAGGCTCCCGGAGCGCCGCGAGCGCCTCTGGGCTCGTGCCCTCGGATGTGCCGAAAGGGCCACCGCGCAAACTGTGGCACGCGAGTCCGGGAAGCGCAGGGCACTAGGGTGAACGTGCCAGAACCGTGCCGCCTGACCCGGAGGACGTCGTGCCAGACGAGCAGCATCCGCAGCGCCGCGCCGGGACCCGTCCGTCCGCCATGGTCTCCTCGGTGCGGGCCCACGCGGACGAGGAGGCTCGCATCATCGGCCGCCAGCTCGACGTGCTCGACCTCGGTGGTGGCACCGGAGGCGTCGCCGTCCCGCTTGCCGAGGCAGGGCCACCGCGTCACCGTCGTCGACCCGAGCCCGGACGCGCTCGCGGCCCTCGCGCGACGGGCCCGTGAGGCCGGTATCCACGACAACCTCACCTCGGTCCAGGGCGACGGCGACTCCCTCGCCAGCGTGCTCGCAGAGCACGCGGTTCGACCTCGTCTGCTGCCACGGCACCCTCGAGTTCGTCGACGACCCCGCCGCCACACTCCGCGCCATCGCGGAGGCGCTGCGCCCCGGCGGCACCCTCTCGCTGCTCGTCGCCGGGCGCCTCGCGGTCGTCTTCGCCAAGGCCATCGCCGGCGAGTTCGGCCAGGCGCGGGCCGCGCTCACCGACGCCGACGGCCGCTGGGGCCGCACCGATCCGCTGCCGAGGCGCTTCGACCTCGACCTGGCTCGAGGCGCTGCTCGCCGGCGCCGGCCTCACCGATCGGCCCAGGTCCGGGGCGACCAACATCCTCGGGCACCTCGTGCCCGCACCCTCATCGACTCCGAGGCTGACCGGGCCGCGCTGGCCGAGCTCGACGAGCTGCTCGTCGCCGGCGCCGGGACGCGAGTTCCTGCGCACGCTCGGCATATGGCCTGCACCTCGTCGCCCGCCGCGACTGACCTCGCCCCCTGGCCGGCCGCGAGGTGACGGGTCAGGTGGGGGAGGTCCACGATGAGCCGCCGCCAGTTCACCGCGCCCTCCCGCACCGAGGACGGGGCCGCCCGACGACACCGGCTGCACGATCCTCCACGTCGACATGGACGCCTTCTACGCATCCGCATCCCTCATCTCCCGACCCGGACCTGCGCGGCAAACCGGTCATCATCGGCGGGCGGGCGGTCGCTCGGTCGTGCTCTCGGCGACCTACGAGGCGCGGGCCTTCGGGGTCACCTCGGCCATGCCGATGGCCCGGGCCAGTCGGCTCTGCCCGCAGGCGATCGTCATCGAGCCGGACCACCGGCGCTACGCCGCCATCTCCGACGCAGTCATGGCCACCTTCGCCACGGTCACCGAGCAGCGTCGAGCCGCTGTCGCTCGACGAGGCCTTCCTCGACGTGTCGGGCGCCGTACGCCGCCTCGGCCCATCCGACCCAGATCGCCGAGCAGCTGCGCGACACGATCGCCGACGAGCAGGGGATCACCTGCTCCGTCGGCGTCGCCTCGACGAAGTTCGTCGCCAAGCTCGCCTCCGCCGCTCGCCAAGCCCGACGGGCTCATCGTCGTCCCGCGCGACGAGACCGTCTCGTTCCTCCACCAGCTGCCCGTCGGCGCGATCTGGGGTGTCGGCGACAAGACCGAGGAGCACCTGCACCGCCTCGGGCTGCGCACGGTCGCCGACCTCGCGCACACCCCGGTCGAGACCCTCCAGCGCGCCCTCGGCGACGTCGCCGGGCGCAGCCTGCACGACCTGGCCTGGGGCCGGGACCCGCGGGCCGTCGTGCCCGGAGCGACGCGAGAAGTCGATCGGGGCCGACGAGACGTTCGCGCACGACATCGACGACCCGGTCCGCATCCACCGCGAGCTGCTCCGCCTCTCCGACCGGACCGCTGCGCGGGCCAGGTCGGCGGGCATGACCGGGTCGGACCATCTCGATCAAGGTCCGGTTCTCGGACTTCACGACGATCACCCGGGCCAAGACCCTGCGCCATCACACCGACGTCTCTCGTGAGATCTTCGCCACCGCCCGGGAGCTGTACGACCGGCTCGGACTGCAGCGGGCCCGCATCCGGCTCGTGGGTGTCCGGCTCGAAGGGCCTCGTCCCGGCCACTGGCCGCACCGATCCAAGTCACCATTGGACGAGCCGGAGCACGGGTGGCGCGAGGCCGACCGGGCGGTCGACCGTGCCAGTGCCCGCTTCGGCGCTGGATCCGTGCGCCCGGCGAGCCTGATGCCGGATCGGCACCTGGGTCGGGCCTACCAGTTCACAGGACGCGCCGCGGGACCTATCCTGAAGAGGAGACCCCGCTACGACCAGCAGTCGTAGACTCGGGTGGAGTCGACAACACCGCAGCACAGGGAGGTGCCAAGTGGCACTCTCGGAACACGAGGAGGCACTCCTCCAGCAGATGGAGGAGGCCCTCTACGCCGAGGACCCGCGATTCGCATCGCGGATCGAGAAGACGAAGTCGCGCGGACTGGTCGAGGACGCATCGTCGTTGGCGTCGCCGCGGGAATCGTCGGCCTGGCCCTGGTCGTCTTCGCGGCGATGAGTTCGAGCATCTGGCTCGGTGCGGTCGGGTTTCGCGGCCATGGTCGCCGGCATCGTCTACGCCATCACTCCGGCCAAGCCGACGCTCGGCTCGGTCGGTCCGGACGGTGTAGCCACCCCCCGCAAGGGCGCCAAGGGACGTGCCTCGGGCGGCAAGTCACGGCACCTTCATGGAGCGGCTCGAGGAGCGCTGGGACAAGCGACGCCACGACCAGTGGTAGGACACCGTCGCCGCTGAGCCGGCCCAGCGGCATACCACCTGAATGAGGGCTTTCCCTCGGCACGACTGACTGGGGACTACGGGCTCGTCACGAAGACGCCCACGACCCACGTCGCGATGATGAGCAGCGCCGTCAGCAGCTCGATGCCCATGCTCAGCATGACCGCACGCACCGCCTGCCGCGTCGCGGCCCAAGCCCACCGTGGGTCCCGACGCTTCAACCGCTCCAGGACGTAGACGGCGCCGACGAACGCCGATCGGCGCCCCGAGCACGGGGATCACGAAGAAGCCGATGACGGCCACGACCAGCGCCAGGGCGATGATTCTGGTGTCGACGCCCGCCGCCCTCATCCGTCGGCGCGGGGACGAGGTACTGCGTCGACGAGGCCCAGCAGCATACATGACCGTGGCGATCCGAAGACGATCCACCCCGCGGTCGAGTGCATCTCGACCGCCCAGAGGAGCGTCGCCGCCCAGACGACGAACAGACCCGGGCAGGACGGGACGACGATCCCCACCGTGCCCACCAGCATGGCGAGCACGACCAGGACGTTCGTGGCCGTGATCACCTGATCAGGCGATCGCACATCACGCCAAGGAGCGCCAGTCAGGTCGCGTCGTCCGATCAGCGCTCGTCCGCCAGTCCGTCGTGGAGGCGCTCACTCTCGTCATGGATGTCGACGGCCTTGTCCATGCAGCGCCGGGAGGTGCTGACGGCCGTGGTGGGCGCAGAAGAGCAGCTCCCCGCCGGAGACGAGGCGGGCGCGGATGTAGGCCTGGGCCCCACACCGGTCGCAGCGGTCAGCCGCGGTCAATTCGGGTGCCAGTGCTGTCGTCATCATGCTCGCCTTCTCTCTACCCCTCCGGGATTCCCCCGAGAGTGAACCCTGCCATGTACCAAGACGCCCGACCAGCGAATTCCGTTGCCCTGCCGGGCTCCGCACCCTTCGTGTCGGCGTCTGGACGTTCCAACAGTGAATCACGCCGAATCCTTCCCGAGCGGCAGGCTCGGTGAGCTGAGACCCGCGTCATGCCCGGATCGTTACGTGCCGTGTACCCGAGTCTCGACGAGCACACCCGCCGCGAGCCTCCTCTGCAGACGTCGGTCATCGGGTCGTTAGGCTTCCGGTGCCGGCCATGGCGACCGGCCCGCCGGACCGATGAGAGAGTGAACGACGCACCTTGGCCTCCGCCTCCCGCCCCGCCCCCAACGGCAACGGTGACTACACCGCGCGCCACCTGCAGGTCCTCGAGGGACTCGAGGCCGTGCGCAAGCGCCCCGGCATGTACATCGGCTCCACCGACCAGCGCGGCCTCATGCACTGCCTCTGGGAGATCATCGACAACGCGGTCGACGAGGCACTCGCCGGGGTCTGCACCGACATCGAGGTCATCCTCGGCAAGGACGGCTCCATCGAGGTCCGCGACAACGGCCGCGGCATCCCCGTCGACATCGAGCCGCGCACCGGGCTGTCCGGGGTCGAGGTGGTCTTCACCAAGCTGCACGCCGGCGGCAAGTTCGGCGGCGCGTCCTATGCCGCCACCGGTGGCCTCCACGGGGTCGGCGCCTCGGTCGTCAACGCGCTGTCCGCCCGCCTCGACGTCGAGGTCGACCGCGGCGGCAAGACCTACGGCATGAGCTTCCGCCGCGGCGAGCCGGGCACCTTCACCGACCGCTGGCCCCGTCCACTCGCCCGAGCCGGACTTCACCCCGTACGAGAAGCAGCAGCGCGCTGCCCGTCGTCGGCAAGGCCAAGCGCGGCGTGACCGGCTCGCGGGTCCGCTTCTGGCCCGACCGGCAGATCTTCCTCAAGGACGCCGAGCTCGACTACGACGCGCTCGTCGGCCGGGCCCGGCAGACCTCCTTCCTCGTCCCCGGCCTGCGGCTCGTCATCCGCGACGAGCGCCGGCCTCCCGGGCACGCCCGGCGCGGAGGGGCCGGTCGAGGAGGTCTTCCACCACGACGGCGGCATCACCGAGTTCGTCGAGTTCCTCGCTCCCGACCCCGCCATCACCGACGTCTGGCGCCTCCAGGGCTCCGGCACCTTCACCGAGACCGTGCCGGTCCTCGACGTCAACGGGCACATGACCCCCACCGAGCTCGAGCGCGAGTGCGTCGTCGACATCGCGCTGCGCTGGGGCCAGGGCTACGACGCGCGGATGCAGTCCTTCGTCAACATCATCACGACGCCCAAGGGCGGCACCCACGTCGCCGGCTTCGAGCAGGCGCTGCTCAAGGTCTTCCGCAAGCAGCTCGAGCTCAACGCCCGGCGGCTCAAGGTCGGCAACGACAAGCCGGAGAAGGACGACATCCTCGCCGGCATGACCGCCGTCGTCACGGTGCGGCTGGCCGAGCCGCAGTTCGAGGGGCAGACCAAGGAGGTCCTCGGCACCAACGCGGTGCGCGCCATCGTCGCCAAGGTCGTCGAGACAGGAGCTGACCGCCCGCCTGACCTCGACCAAGCGCGGCGACAAGGCACAGTCGGCGCTGCTGCTCGAGAAGGTCGTCTCCGAGATGAAGTCGCGCATCAGCGCGCGGCTGCACAAGGAGACCCAGCGCCGCAAGAACGCCCTCGAGAGCTCGACCCTGCCGGCCAAGCTGCGCGACTGCCGCACGACCGACGTCGAGCGCTCCGAGCTGTTCATCGTCGAGGGCGACTCCGCGATGGGCACGGCCAAGGAGGCCCGCAGCTCCGAGTTCCAGGCGCTGCTGCCGATCCGCGGCAAGATCCTCAACGTCCAGAAGGCGTCCGTCGCCGACATGCTCAAGAACGCCGAGTGCGCCTCGATCATCCAGGTCATCGGGGCCGGCTCCGGGCGCAGCTTCGACCTCGACGTCCGCCCGCTACGGCAAGGTCATCATCATGACCGACGCCGACGTCGACGGCGCCCACATCCGCACCCTGCTGCTGACGCTCTTCTTCCGCTACATGCGTCCGCTCGTCGAGGCCGGCCGCGTCTACGCGGCCATGCCGCCGCTGCACCGGCATCGAGGTGATCAACGCCGGCTCGAAGAAGAACGAGCTCATCTACACCTACAACGAGACGGAGATGCGTCGCACCGCTGGCCCGGCTCGAGAAGTCGGCGGCAAGAAGGTCAAGCAGCCGATGCAGCGCTACAAGGGCCTCGGGCGAGATGGACGCCGACCAGCTCGCCGACACGACGATGGACCCGCGCCACCGCACCCTGCGCAGGTGACGATGCGCGACCTCGAGGCTGCCGAGCGCGACCTTCGAGCTGCTCATGGGCAACGAGGTGGCCCCGCGCAAGGACTTCATCATCGAGTCCGCCGCCGAGGTCGACCGGGAGCGCATCGACGCCTGAGGCCCCATGGCCCGGGTCCCGTCGGTTGCGGAGTTGACCTAGCGCTGTCCGCAGGATGGCGAACCGCGCGCGGTGTGACTTGCGCCGTGCCTACGATGACGGTGGTTGGGAGTGAGCCGACATCGAGAAGGGGACCATGGTGGAGTGATCACGGGAGCACCGGGAGCACCGGGAGCACCGGGACGCACGGATCAGGCGCGCCGCACCCCACGTGCGGCGGCCCCGCCCGGCGCGCCGCGTCCCGTCCCCGGATCGATGCCGGGTGGGAACAACGCGGCCGGAAACCATCGTGCCGGGTTACGGCACCTCCGCACCGCTCCCGCGCCCATGCGCTACCTCGACGCCGGCTGAGCTGGAATGGGCGGCGGCCGCCATCGGCAGGATCTCGTCGGCGTTCACCGCCAAGGTCGTCGGCCAGGCCCGGCTGCAGGAGACCCTGCTGATCGCCCTGCTGACCGGTGGTCACGTCCTCCTCGAGAGCGTCCCGGGCCTGGCCAAGACGACGGCCGCCCAGACGATCGCCCACGCCGTCGGCGGCACCTTCCACCGCATCCAGTGCACGCCCGACCTGCTGCCCAGCGACATCGTCGGCACGCAGGTCTACAACCAGCAGACGCGGCGCCTTCGAGACCCAGCTCGGCCCGGTGCACGCCAACTTCGTGCTGCTCGACGAGATCAACCGGAGCAGCGCCAAGACCCAGTCGGCCATGCTCGAGGCGATGCAGGAGCGGCAGACCTCGATCGGCGACCACAGCTACCCGCTGCCCGACCCGTTCCTGGTGCTCGCCACGCAGAACCCCATCGAGCAGGAGGGCACCTATCCGCTGCCCGAGGCGCAGATGGACCGCTTCATGCTCAAGGACGTGCTCGACTACCCGTCGCCCGCCGAGGAGGCCGAGGTCCTGCGACCGGATCGACTCCGGCATCTTCGACGCCAGCACCCGAAGCCGGTCGTGGCCATCGCCGACGTCAAGCGCCTCCAGGCGCCTGGTCGGGCGCGTCTACGTCGACCCGGCGATCGTCAACTACATCGTCGGCATCGGCTACGTCACGCGCCACCCGCGACGACTACATCGAGCCCGGATCTGGCCGCGCTACGTCGACTTCGGCGCCAGCCCGCGCGGCGAGCATCGCCTTCACGAGCGCGGCCCGGCGCCCGGGCCCTCATCGACGGGCGCAACCACGTCGTGCCCGACGACGTCAAGGCGCTGACGCACCGGGTGCTGCGGCACCGCGTCATCCTCGGGCTTCGAGGCGGTCGCCGACGACGTGCCCGTCGAGAGCGTCATCGACGCGCATGGTCGGCGGGATCCGCACGCCCTGACGGGCGCGGACGAGGACGTGACATGACGACGACGCTGCTGACGCGGGTGAAGAGCAAGCTCTTCGTCCACGCGCGCCGCACGCTCGCGCAGCCTGCTCGAGGGGGAGTACGCGTCGGTCTTCCACGGTCGCAGCCTCGACTACGACGACCTGCGCGACTACGTGCCCGGCGACGAGGTGCGCGACATCGACTGGAAAGCGACCGCCCGGCACACCTCGCCCGCTCGTCAAGCGCTACGTCGCGACCCGCAAGCAGAACCTCCTGCTCGTCATCGACACCGGGCGCGGCATGGCCGCCCAGACCCGCAGCGGCGAGCCGAAGAAGGCGGTCGCCATCGCCGCGGCCGGGCTCGTCGGGCTACCTCGCCCAGCGGCACGGCGACCTCGTCGGTCTCGTCCGACGGCGACGCGACCGGTCGACCGTCGCCCACGACCTGCGCGGGATCGAGGCGCCACCTCGAGCTGCTGCTGCGCGCCATCGACGCAGCGACGATCCTGGACGGCGAGCAGAGCAACCTCGCGACGCAGCTGCGCTGGATCGTGCGCAACGTCCGCCGCCGCCTCTCCTGCTCGTCGTGGCCGACGACGAGGAGCTGGACCCCGGCTCTCGACGAGCTGTCCTGCGCCGCCTCCACGTGCAGCACGAGATCCTCTGGATCACCGTCGAGGACGCCGACCCGACGGCCGTCGATGCGGCGACCGGACGGCCTCGACGTCGCCGACACCTACACCCTGCCGACGCTGGTGCGCCTCGACCCCCGCGTGCGCGCGGCCTACGCCGCGTCGGTCGAGGCACCGCGTGCGGCGCGACCGACGCGCTGCTCGACCGCCGCGGCATCAACCACGCCCGCCTCGGGTCGTCCGACGAGGTCCTGGCCGCCGTCTTCGCCCTGCTCGAGAGGCAGCGCCGTGCCCGCCGCTGACGCCCCGCCGCCGGGCTTCTACGCCCCCGACCCGTATGCCGGCCGGTGGCTGTGGATCGGCGTCGGCGCTCCTTGCGCTCGTGGCCTGCCTGGTACGCCTGGGTGTGGTGGTCGACGCGGGCGAGGCCGCGTCGCATCCCGCCCCGCGTCACCCCCGACCGGCTGCGCCGGCTGCGGGCCGACTACACGCGCCAGATCGACCTCGTCCTGCGTCGCGCGGCCGCGGGGGAGATCACCCAGCGCCGGGCCCACCAGCAGCTGAGCGTCCTCGTGCGCCACTTCGTCCAGGAGGTCTCCGGGATCCACGCGCCGACGATGACGCTGACCGAGCTCGACGCGCACGGGCGCCCGGCTCACGCCCGTCTCCGAGGTCGTCGGCACGCTCTACCCGGGCGAGTTCGGTCCGCGCGAGACCGAGACCGCTCGCCGGCGCCGGCACGGTCGCCAAGCAGGTGGTGGCGCCGATGGAGCTGAGCGGACTCGACCTCAAGTGCCCCGTGGGTCCTCGGCCTCGGCCGCCGTCTGCTCGTCGCTCCTGCTGCGTTGCCGTGTACCGCCTCATGTCCCGCCGGCACGGCGCGCGCCTCGGCCGGCCGGTCGCCAACTCGCGCGCGCTCACCGCCCTGCCGGAGTACCGCCGCGCGCTGCGCCGCCACCGGATCCGGATGGTCGTGCTCGCGGCGAGCGCCGTGCTCCTCGGCGGGGCGGCGCTGGTCGGCGCTGCCCGCCCGCTCGACACGACGATCGACAAGCCGCAGACCCGCAACCGCGACATCATGCTCTGCCTCGACATCTCCGGCTCGATGGCGGCCTACGACGCCGAGCTGGTGCCGACCTTCATGACGCTCGTCACGCAGCTTCGAGGGCGAGCGCATCGGCCTCGTCATCTTCAACTCCTCGGCGGCGACCGTCTTCCCCCTCACCGACGACTACGACTTCATCAACGACGAGCTCGACTCGCCGCGGCGCGCGCTCGCGGGCGACCCGGAGGTCGACTCGTTCTTCGCCGGCACGTTCAACGGTCGGGGCACCTCGCTCATCGGTGACGGCCTCGCCACCTGCGTCTCGAGCTTCGACCAGGTCGACACTGCAACGCGCCGCGCTCGGTCGTCTTCGCGACGGACAACCACCTCGCCGGCCGGCCCATCATCGACCGTCGACGAGGCGGGTCGAGCTGGCCAAGGCCAAGGGCGTGCGCGTCTACGGGCTCAACCCCGAGGAGGACGGCGCCGACCAGGAGGCGATCGCGATGCGCCAGGTCGTCGAGCGGCACGGGCGGTCAGTACTTCGCGATGAGCGACCGAGTCGGCCATCGAGGGCATCGTCGGGCCGGTCGAGGCGCAGGAGGCGACGCTCATCGACGCGGCGGCCCGCGCGCTCCACTCCGACAACCCGGCCGTGCCGATCGCCCTCGCCGGGCTCGGCCTCGTCGGCGTCATCGGCGCGAGCCGGAGGTGGTCGTCGTGACCTGTCCTGCCGATCGCGCCCGTGGCCGGTCCTGCTCGTCCTCGTCGTCGCCGCCCTCGTCGGCCGTGTGGTGGAACCCCGCGTCGCGCTCCGTGCCGGGCGAGTCGCGCGCCACGCACTGGCGCCTCACCCTGGCTGGTGGTGCTCCTCGGCGTCGCCGGCGCTGCGCCCGGCCGTGCCGGGGGAGCAGGTCGACACCACGGCCGCCAACCTCAACGTCTACTTCGTCGTCGACACGACGAGCAGCATCATCGCCGAGGACTACGGCGACGAGCGGCCCGCGCCTCGAGGGCGTGTCGCCGCGACATCGCCGGCCATCGCCGCAGGCGCTGCCCGGGCGCGCGCTACTCCGTCGTGACGTTCGACCAGGCGACGCGCGTGCGACTGCCGCTGACGACCGACACGACGGCGCTCGACGCGGCGCGTCGAGACGCTGCTGCCGGAGTCCTCCGAGGTACTCGCGGGGCACGTCGGTCAGCGAGGCCAACGACCGGCTCGACGACACTGCTCCAGCAGGCCGACGAGCGCACTCCCGAGCGTGGGACGCATCGTCTTCTACCTCGGCGACGGCGAGCAGACCGCGCTGCCGAGCCGCCGGCGCCGTTCACCATCGACAAGCGGCTCATCAGCGGCGGCGCGGTGCTCGGCTACGGCACGACCGCAGGGCGGTCGGATGAAGGCGACCCGGTCGCGCTTCGACACGACGCCGCGACTACATCAAGGATCCGGCGACCGGGCGAGGACGCCCGGTCGGTCATCGACGAGGGCACGCCTGCGCAGCATCGGCCGACCAGCTCGGCCTGCCCTACGTGCACCGCGAGTCGGGTGACGTCATCGGCCCGCCGTGGTCGCGGCATCGACCTCGAGCGCTTCGGCACGAGCGACGAGATCGAGCAGCAGAAGGTCCGCGCCCGCCGCGAGCTCTACTGGCCGCTGCTCATCGGGGTCGCCGGGATCGCCGCTGTGGGAGCTCGGCGCCGGCCTCGCCGGCCCTGGTCCAGACCCGCCGCCGGAGGGAGGCCCGCGCGTGAGCACCCGACCGACCCGAGCCCAGTCCGCCGGCGGGCCGCACCGACGGCGGGCGTACGCCGCCGGCTGCCGCCTGCGCGCGACGTGACCGGCGCCCCCGCCCGCCGCGACCTGCGCGCCGCCGCCGGCGCGCTGCTGCTCGGCTCCGCCCCGTCGTCGTGCTGCTCGTCCTCGTCGGCGCTGCGCGCTGCTGACTCGCTCAACCTCGTGCACGACGCAGACCCTCGACGCCTACCAGGCCGGTGACAAGCGCGCGCACGCATGACCTGGGGCGAGCGGCAGGGCTGGGTCAACGTCGTCGAGCCGTTCCGGTCGCCCTTCGCCATCGGCGACGCGCACGTCCTGACGGGGCACTTCGAGCTGGCCCGCCCGTGGTTCGAGCAGGCCTTCGAGCAGGTGCCCAAGGGCGGCATCGACGAGTGCAAGGTGCGGGTCAACCTCGGCCTGACCTATGAGGCCCTCGGCGACGCGGCCAAGGCGAGGGAGCGCACGGACGAGTGGAAGCAGTTCTACGAGAAGGGGATCGCAGTCACGACGAGAGCGCCCGCCGCTGTGCGACGCCCCGGAGGGCGGAGAGACCGGCGAGCAGCTCGAGCAGGCGCAGCAGCGGATGGAGGAGAAGAACGCCGACGCAGCCCGGCGAGCAGCAGCAGCCGGCTGCCGAGGCAGCAGCCAGCCCACGCCGCAGCCCACGCCGATCCCCGATCCGGACAACGCCCCGAGCCAGGAGCAGCAGGACCTGCTGCGGGAGCAGCAGCGGCAAGAACACCATCGAGCGCAACCGAGCAGCATGGCAGCGACGATCGCGTCGAACCAGACGGAGGCGTCGGCAAGCTATCCCAAGCCGTGGTGACCCGGCGGGGTCGGCTTACATCACCCCGTGCACGAGGGAACGGACGCCGCGGTCCGAGCCCAGCGGCATACGGCCCGATCAGTGTGCTGGGAGGTCTGGGCCGTCGATGACCTCGCCGACGAGCTCCAGCACGTCGATAGCGGCCTTCCCGCACGACTCGGGGCGTCGGGCCCCGGTGGCGCGACGCTCGACCCGGACCTGCCACGAGCGGCCGTCCTCGTGGGCGACCGCGACGACCGATCGGCGCCGTCAACGCCGTCGGCGTCGCTGGGGATGGCCCAGAGTGCACCGAGCCGAGTCTCCCCGATGCCGGCGCGCACGTGCGACTCGGCGCACTGGGCCGATGCCGGCAACGGGGATCGGCCGCGGTCGTGGAGCCGCGCCGAGCAGCTCGGCGTGGCGTGTCCCGTGGTGCTGGCGTCGAGCACCCAGCCGGCCATCGTGCTCGTCGAGTCGCGCGAAGGTCTGGCCCCAGGGCAGCAGCACGGCGGTCGGGGCGAAGCGATGGCCACCCGTGTGGGAGACCTCCCAGACGCCGCCCGGGGGCGCGTCTGCGCGGCTGCGGCAGCCAGCGGACGACCCCGCACGGCGCAGCACACGTCGCGGCGACCGTTCGTGCACACGACAGCTGCGACGCGGCATCCTCGGCGCCCGGGAGCGAGGCCCGCGACGAGCGCGCGGCTGCCCCGGGCGAGCGCGCCCCAGTCGAGCCCGAGCAGGTCCCCGGGTCGGCGACCTCGGCCGACACCAGCCACGCCATCGTCGGGCCGAGCGCCGGCGTGGGCGAGCGAGGACGCGGCGCGGGCCGTCGTGCGCCGGGATGCCCGCCGGGACGCCGCACGAGCATGAACCGGCCACCGGCCGGCTCGCGCGCGGCGTCCAGCTCGGCGCCGAGCTCGCGGTCGAGGTGAGACTCGCGCGCCGCGTCGCGACCCCACGGGCCGGACTGCTCGACGACGACGAAGAAGCACGGCGCCGGCGGCCGTGCCGTAGGCGCTGGTGCCGTCCTGGTCCCACTGGACCGAGCAGGCGTCCTCCGCCGGGCCGTGCGCGTGACCGGTGCGTCGGCCGGGTGCCGGCCACCTCCGGTCGACCGCCGCATCCTCGCGCGGCGGCTGCTCGGTGCTCGGGTCGGGACGCCTGGCACGGCCGGGGGAGCGTGCGCGGCGCGCTCGGCCGCACGCTTGCGCGTGGGCGGCCGTCAGCGCCGGGAGGTGCGGCGGCGACGTGCGGCGATGACGGTGGTCGTCCGGCGCCCGAGCCGTCGCGTCGGCCGTCGGCCGCAGGCAGCTCGATGGCGACGCCGTTGGCCGCCGCCGCCCGCGCCGGCGTGTTGCCGGCGAAGGCGAGCACGAGGGTGTCCTCGCCCTTGAGGAAGCGGTGGCAGCGGACGCCCCCGGTGGCGCGTCCCTTCGGCGGGTACTCGGCATACGGCGTCACCTTGAGCGAGCCGCCCTCGGTGCCGGGCAGCGCACCCGAGGAGCCGGACGAGGTGACGACGACGCCGTCGCGCGCCGGGTCGACGACGCCGAAGAACGCGACCCGGGCGCCGCGTCCGAGCTTGATGCCGGCCATGCCGCCGGCCGAGCGGCCCTGGGGCCGCACGGAGCTCGCCGGGAAGCGGAGCAGCTGGGCGTCGCTCGTGACGAAGACGAGGTCGAGGTCGTCGCGGTCGGCCACGGCGGCGCCGACGACTCGGTCACCGTCCTTGAGGCTGATGACGTCCCAGTCGTTGCTCTTCGGGCGCCTCGGAGCGTGACCCGCTTGACGACGCCGGCCGCCGTGCCGAGGGCGAGGACCGGCGCGTCGGCGCCGATCGGCACGATGGTCACCGGCTCCTCGCCCTTCGCCAGGTCGACGTAGGCCGCGAGGGGCGCACCGCCCGACAGGCTGGGCGCGCCGTTCGTCGGAGGCAGCGTCGGCAGGTCGAGCGCCGAGAGCCGCACCATCCGGCCGGCGCTCGTGACGAGGCCGAACTCACCACGGGCGGTCGTGCGCACGGCGCCGATGACGACGTCGTGCTTGGAGCGCTGAGCCCTCGGCGGTGACCGGCTCGGCACTGCCGGTGCGCGCGAGCAGGCCGGTCGAGCTGAGCAGCACCCAGCATGGGTCGTCGCGCGACCTCGAGCGGCGATGCTGGCCGTCGCCGCTCGCGCCTGGCCCGAGCTCTCGAGGAGGACGGTGCGCCGCGGCGTGCCGTGCGCCTTGGCGACGTCGGCGAGCTCGGTCGGAGACGAGCTTGAGCAGCAGCTTCTCGTTGTCGAGCAGGGCCCGCAGCTCCTCGATGGCGCGCTCGAGCTCGGACTTCTCGTTCTCGAGCTCGATGCGCGAGAACTTCGTCAGCCGACGCAGCTGCAGGTCGAGGATGTAGGTGGCCTGGGGCTCCGACAGGTCGAAGACGTCCATGAGGCGGGTGCGGGCCGTGCCGGCGTCGTCGGAGCTGCGGATGACCTGGATGACCTCGTCGATGTCGACGATGGCGATGAGCAGGCCCTCGACGAGGTGGAGGCGCTCCTCGCGCTTGCGCGAGGCGGTGGGCGCGTGCGGCGGCGCACGACGTCGGTGCGGAAGTCGACGTAGACCTTGAGCAGCTCCTTGAGCCCCATCGTGCGGGGCTGGCCCTCGACGAGCGCGACGTTGTTGATGCCGAAGTTCTCCTCCATCGGCGTCAGCCTGTAGCAGCTGCTCGAGCACGGCGTCGGGGTTGAAGCCGTTCTTGATCTCGATGACGAGGCGCAGGCCGTGCTGGCCGGTCCGAGAGGTCCTTGAGGTCGGCGATGCCCTGCAGCTTCTTGCCCTGGACGAGGTCCTTGACCTTGTCGATGACCTTCTCGGGCCCGACGAGGTAGGGCAGCTCGGTGACGACGATGCCCTTGCGGCGCGGGGTGATCGACTCGATCCGGGCCGTGGCCCGGGTGCGGAAGCTGCCGCGGCCGGTGAGGTAGGCGTCGCGGATGCCCTCGAGCCCGACGATCTTGCCACCGCACGGCAGGTCGGGCCCGGGGACGAACTTCATGAGGTCCTCGAGCGAGCACGTCGGGTTGGCGATGAGGTGGCGCGCGGCGCCGATGACCTCGACGAGGTTGTGCGGCGCCATGTTGGTCGCCATGCCGACCGCGATGCCGGCCGCGCCGTTGACGAGGAGGTTGGGGTAGGCCGCGGGCAGCACCCCCGGCTGGCAGCTGCGTGTCGTCGTAGTTCGGCACGAAGTCGACGGTGTCCTCGTCGAGCCCGACGACCATGAGGAGCGCGGCACTGGCCATGCCGGGCCTCGGTGTAGCGGGCCGCCGCCGGGCCGTCGTCGAGCGAGCCGAAGTTGCCGTGGCCGTCGATGAGGGGCAGGCGCAGCGTGAACGGCTGGGCCATGCGCACGAGCGCGTCGTAGATCGCCTGGTCGCCGTGCGGGTGGTACTTGCCCATCACCTCGCCGACGATGCGCTGGCTCTTGACGTGGCCGCGGTCGGGACGCAGCCCGAGCTCGTTGGCGCCGTAGAGGATGCGCCGCTGGACGGGCTTGAGCCCGTCGCGCGCGTCGGGCAGGGCCCGGCGAGTAGATGACGCTGTAGGAGTACTCGAGGAAGGCGTTCTGCATCTCCTCCTCGACGTCGATCCCGACGATCTTCTCCTCGAAGTCCTCAGGCGGAGGCGGGGTGGTCGTGCGTCGGGCCATGCCGGGTGGTGCTCCTTGCTGCTAGCGGGTGAACGCCCCATCTTCGCGCAGGGCGTCCACGAGCCGTCACCTGCCACGCCGGGAAGGTCGCGCAGCGGATCAGCCGATGCCGAATCGGCCCCAGTGGGCCACGTCCTCGACACCGCGCCGGCGGTGCCGCCGCAGGCTGGGGCTCTTCGGTCCCGGGACGGCATACCCGATGGACACGACACCGACGATGGTGCGGCCGGAGGGGATGTCGAAGGCCCCGTGGACTGCGTCGTGGTGCTCCGGCGGCACCCCGAAGAAGAGGCCGCCGAGGCCCTTCGTCGGTGGCGGTGAGCAGGATGAGCAGGCAGCCATGCCCGTGTCGATGTCCCAGTAGGGCACCGGCCAGCGACGCTTCGTCGCGATCGGTCCAGCCCTTGTCGTGGGTCGGCATAGCGGTCGAGGTAGGCGTCCTTGTGCGACAGGCACAGCACGAGCACCGGCGCATGCCCGTATGCCGCTGAGCCAGCTGTCGCTCGGGCCGTCCTCGGGTCGTCGTGGTCGCTCCAGAACGCGTCGCGCTCGGTCGTCCTCGTGAGGACGACGAAGTCCCAGCCCTGGCTGAAGCCGGCGCTGGGCGCGCGGACCGCGTTGGCGAGGCAACGCTCGACGATCTCACGCGGCACGGGCCGATCGGGGTCGTAGCGGCGGACCATGCGGCGGCGCGCGCACCACGTCGGAGAACTCCATGCGACCAGCACTCCCATCTCCCGGGGTCGCGCAAGCCGGCGTGACACGATGTGCGCATGGTGGGTGGCGAGCTCAGCGACGACACCGGTGCGATCGAGCGCGTCTCGGCGCAGTCCACCGGTGCGCCGGTCGAGTGGGAGGCCGACGTCGTGCTCAGGGACGGCACGGTCGCGCACGTCCGCCCGATCACGCCCGACGACGCCGACGGCATCCGGCACTTCCACAACCGCCAGTCCGACGGAGTCCATCTACCTGCGGTTCTTCGCGCCGCTGCGCGAGCTGAGCGACCGCGACATCCACCGGTTCACGCACGTCGACTACCGCGACCGGGTCGCCCTCGTCGCGACCCTCGACGGCGAGATCATCGGCATCGGCCGCTACGACCGCATCGACCCCGGCGCGGCCGAGGTGGCCTTCAACATCTCGGACCACTATCCAGGGCAAGGGCATCGGCTCCGTCATGCTCGAGCACCTGGCCGCCATCGCGCAGGAGATCGGCATCACCCGGTTCACCGCCGAGGTGCTTCCGCAGAACCGCAAGATGCTCACGGTCTTCAAGGAGGCCGGCTACGAGGTCACGCACCACATCGAGGACGGCGTCGTCGAGGTGTCCTTCGACATCCTCGCCGACCGAGCAGTCCAAGGCGGTCCAGCTCTCGCGCGAGCACCGCGCCGAGGCGCGCAGCATGCGCACGATCCTCTTCCCGGAGCGGGTCGCCATCATCGGCGCGAGCCGGCGTGAGGAGTCGATCGGTGCCCTCGTGATGCGCAACATCATCGCGGCGGGCTTCCAGGGCGAGCTCTACCCGATCCACCGCGCGCGGCAGCGAGATCCAGGGTCTCAAGGCCTACCCGAGCATCCGCGACGTGCCCGAGCCCGTCGACCTCGCCGTCGTCGTCGTCCCGGCCGCGCAGGCCATCGAGCGTCGTCAAGGACTGCGGCAAGGCCGGGGTCAAGGCGCTGCTCGTCCTCTCGGCCGGCTTCGCCGAGGCCGGGGAGGAGGGCGTCCGCCTGCAGGAGAAGCTGCGCCGTCGGGTGCGCCGTGCCGGGATGCGGTCGTCGGCCCCAACAGCTTCGGCCTCATCAACAACGACCCCGCGCGTCCGGCTCAACGCCACGCTCGCCTCGGTCATCCCGCGATCGCGGTCGGCTCGGGCCTCTTCGCCCAGAGCGGCGCCCTCGGCGTCGCAGTGCTCGCCTCGGCCGCGCGACGCGGCCTCGGCATCTCGGTCTTCGCCTCGGCGGGCAACCGCGTCGACGTCTCGGGCAACGACCTCATGCAGTACTGGATCGACGACCAGGAGACCGACACCGTCGGCCTCTACCTCGAGTCGATGGGCAACCCGCGCAAGTTCTCCCGGATCGCCCGGCCGCTCGCGGCAGGTCAAGCCCGTCATCGTCGTGAGCTCGGGCGTCTCGAGCTTCGCCGCCCCACCCGGTCACCGCACCCGCGTCACCAACGTGCCGCCGCAGGCCTTCGACGCCCTGCTGCGGCAGGCGGGCGTCATCCGCGTCGAGAACGTCCACCAGCTCTTCGACGTCGCCCAGCTGACCCTGCACCAACCGCTGCCCGACGGGCGACCGTGTCGCCATCGTCGGCAACTCCGACGCCCTCGGGGCGCTCAGCGCGAGCGCCTGCGTCAGCTGGGGCCTGAAGGTGACGCACGGGCCGGTCTCCCTGCTGCCGCAGGCGTCGGCCGAGGAGTTCGCGGCATGCGCTCGACGCCGCCTTCGCCGACCCCGAGGTCGACAGCGTCGTCGCGGCGTTCATCCCGCCTCTCGTGACCCAGGACGAGGAGGTGCACCATGGCCGTGCGCACGATCGTCGCCGAAGCACGAGAAGCCGTGTGTCGCAACGTTCCTCGGCATGCGCGGCGTCGGCGACGGGCTCGTCCTACGCAGCAGGACGGCAGGCGACGGTCCGTCCCGTCCTACTCCATGCCGGAGGACGGCATCCGCGCCCTCAACGCCGTCACCCGCTACGCCCAGTGGCGGCCAGCGCGACCGTGGCACCCAGGTCGCCCCGGTCGGGATCGACCGCGCCCGCGCCGAGGCGCTCATCGACGGCTACCTCGCGAGGCGAGCCCGGAGGGGCGCGCGCTCACCCGTGAGGAGACGCGCGAGCTGCTCGGCGCCTACGGCATCACGCCTCTGGCCGGCCATCGAGGTCTCCGGAGTCGACGCGGCGGTCGCCGCCGCCGAGAGAGCTGACCTATCCCGTCATCCTCAAGTCCACCTCGCCGGTCGTGCGCCACCAGCCCGGCCTCGTCGGCGTCCGCGGCGACCTCGTCGACGCCGAGGCGGTCCGCGACGCCCACGCGTCGCTGACCGAGCGGCTCGGGCCGCTCGGGCGCCGACCGTTTCGTCGTGCAGCGCATGGCGGTGCCCGGCGTCTCGTGCGTCATCCGGGCGAGCGAGGACCCGCTCTTCGGACCGGTCGTCAGCTTCTCCGTCGCCGGGCCGCCGACCGAGCTGCTCGGCGACGTCGCGCACCGCATCCCGCCGCTCACCGACGTCGACGTCACCGACCTCATCGACGGCGTCAAGGCCGCGCCGCTGCTCGTCGGCCACCGCGGCGCGGCGCCCGTGCACCGGGCCGCGCTCGCCGACCTCATCGCGCGCCTGTCGGTGCTCGCGGACGACCACCCCGAGCTGTCCGTCGGTCGAGCTCAACCCCGTCAACGCGTGGACCGGGGGCGTCGACGTGCTCGGCGCCGAGGTCGTCGTGCGGCCGCGCGCTCGTGCGCAAGGACCCCGGGCGCCGCGGATGACCTGACCTGACCGGGTCCGCACGGCGAGCTGGCCTCGCCGGCCGGATGTGGGCGGCTCGGGACGCGCGTCGCGAGCGGGTGCAAGGATGGGGCCATGCGACGCGCCACTCCGGGCACCGGAGCCGGGCCCTCCCGAAGACCTCACCGAGGCGATCACCCGTGCCGGCTACTACCCGTCGCTCGTCTGCGACGTCGTCGAGTCCGCGCTCGCCGACGACGAGGTCGTGTCGCACCTCGTGCACCAGGAGACGACCTTCGACCACGAGACGGTGCGTCGGCACGTCACGGTGCTCGTCGTCACGCCCGCCGGCTCGTCATCGCCCACGCCGACGACCACGCCGAGCCCGAGGACAAGCTCATGGCCACGGCGACGACCGAGACGGTGCCGCTCGCGGCGGTCCGCGGCGTCATGCTGACCCACGTCGTCGGCGCAGCCCGACACCTTCACGCCGGGCACGCACGGCCGCGACCTCACGCTGACCCTCGGGTGGGGGGCCGTGAGCCGGCTCGACATGATCCCCGCCCAGTGCGGCGACCCCGACTGCACGGCCGACCACGGCTTCGAGGGCACCATCGCCTCCGACGACATCTCCCTGCGGATCAGCTCGGCGCGCCGACGGCGAGGACGCCGTCGGGCGCGCGCTGCCCTTCGCCCGGGCGCTCTCCGCGCGCATCGGCGGCTGGCCGGGCGCTGACGGCGCCGTGACTCACCGTCGACTGTCGACGCCACGCGCCGACCGACTGGTCAACGGGGCACGCTCGCGTCCGTCCTGCCCTCTGTCGCCGACCGCCTCGGGGTGCAGGCGATATGCCGGACGCGACGTCTTCGACCTGCCCGAGCCGCCCGCGCACGGTGGTCGTGCTCGTCGACGGGCTCGGGCACGACCTGCTCCTGCCACGCAGCGGCCACGCGCCGTTCCTGCGCGAGCGCCTCGCGACAGCGCATCGCGTCGCCGTGCGGCTTTCCCGACGACGACGGCCACGTCGATGGGCACCTTCGGCACCGGGCTGCCACCGGGTGCGCACGGGCTCGTCGGGATGCAGGTGCTCGATCCGCAGTCCGACCGGCTGCTCAACGAGCTGTCGTGGGAGGACGGCCCCGACCCTCGGGCCTGGCAGCCGAACGAGCACCGTCTTCGAGGCCGCCGAGAACGCCGGGGTCGAGGTCGACGATGGTCGGGCCGCACTACTTCGACGGGTCGGGCCTGACCACCGCGGCGCTGCGCGGCGGCCGCTTCCGCGCGGCCCGCCTCGCTCGACGACCGGGTGACGGCCGCGGTGGCCGCAGTGCGCGCCACGCCAGCGCCGCTCGTCTACCTCTACTGGGGCGACGTCGACAAGGTCGGTCACGTCCACGGCTGCCAGTCCTGGCAGTGGGGCGACGAGGTCGAGTCCGTCGACGCCGCGCTGCGCGCAGCTGGTCGACGCGGGTGCCGGACGACACCTCGATCGTCGTCACGGCCGACCACGGCATGGTCGACGTCCCGCTTCCACGACCGCCTCGACCTCGTCGCACGAGCCGGACCTCATGGCCGGCGTACGGCACCTCGGCGGCGAGCCGCGCTACCTGCAGCTCTACACGCGAGGCAGGGTGCCACCGCGGACGTGGCGGCGACGTGGCGCGAGCGCGCTCGGTGACCGCGCGCGGGTCCTGCCGCGTGAGCAGCTCATCGACGAGGGCTGGTTCGGCCCGGTGCGAGCGCGAGGTCGAGGGCCGCATCGGGGACCTCGTCGTCGTCATGAACGGCTCCTTTGCCGTCGTGCACTCGCGGCCTCATGCGGCCCGAGCTGGTGCGCCTGCTCGGGCTGCACGGTTCGACGAGTGACGCGGAACTCGCCGTGCCGGTGATCGTGGTGCCGCCGCGTCGCGGCGCCTAGGGTGGTGCACCGTGGCTGAGCTCGTCTTCTTCTCCGGGACCATGGACTGTGGCAAGTCGACCCTCGCCCTCCAGATGGACCACAACCACGCCGCCCGCGGTCGTGTGGGGCTCATCTTCACCAAGATGGACCGAGCCGGAAGCAACGTCCTCGTCGTCGCGGCTCGGCCTGTCCACCGGGGCGCTCGAGGTCCATGACGACCTCGACTTCTGGGAGAGCGTGGTCGAGCGGGCCACAGCCGGTCAGCGCATCGACTACCTCATCTGCGACGAGGCGCAGTTCTACATCGAGCGACGCAGGTCGAGCAGCTGGCGCGCATCGTCGACGAGATGGACGTCGACGTCTTCGCCTTCGGGATCACCGCCGACTTCCGCACCGAGCTCTTCCCCGGCAGCAAGCGCCTCATCGAGCTCGCCGACCGCGTGCAGGTGCTCCAGGTCGAGGCGCTGTGCTGGTGCGGTCGCCGCGGCACGACGAACGCTCGCGTCGTCGACGGCGTCATGGTCGTCGAGGGCGAGCAGGTCGTCGTCGGGGACACGAAGCCCGTCGAGACCCATCGAGCCAGGCGTCGTCGAGTACGAGGTGCTGTGCCGGCGTCACTACATGCGCCGGATGACGTCGCACGCCGCTCGAGCCGCCGCGCTGTCGCCCGAGGTACTGCCCTTCGACCTCGACGTCTGCGCCCTGCCGCCTCTGCCGATCACGCAGGCCGACTGAGCGGGAGCCTCGGCATCAGTCGCTCTTGCGTCCGAACATGATGTCGTCCCAGCTCGGCACGCTCGGGCGACCCGACTTGCGCGTCGATGGGCGGCGCGACGGTGCGGACGGTGCAGTTGCGCGAGGCCGGGCGCGGGACGTCGTGACTTCGTCCGCTGCCGGGTCGTCATGGTCCGGCCCGTCGACGGCCTCCCGCGTGCGGCGACGCCGGTCCTCGTCCAGTCCGGTCGGCTGCTGCCCGTCGTCGGACTGGGGGAGGGGCTGGGTCTCGGCCGCGCTCGACCCCACCGTCGAGGCCGCGCGCCGGCGTCGCCGCACCGAGGCGCTGGCAGCACCCGCTCCAGCCGAATCGGCGGATGAACGCTTCGCCCGCGGATCGTCCCTCGGGTGACCATGAGCGGAGGGTGGCGCCTCATCACGCGTGGGCGGTCGGGTCAGGTTCTCGAGAGGGAGTGCGCCCTCGGGCGCGTCGTCGATGCCGGGTACGTCGGCGCCGCGGCCGCGCTGACGTCGCCCGCGTGCTGCGCTCCGCTCGCGGATCGCCTCCATGAGGTCGACTGGCTCGCCCGGCTCGGTGGGTCGGCCCTGCCGGCGACTGGCAATGCCGCCCTCGGCTTCCACGTCGTAGACCTGGGCGGGTCCGGTGAGAGCCGGGAGATGCGAGGCCGGTAACGGTCCGGGCAGCTCGAGGTCCTCGTCCTCACTGAGCCACCTTGCCTCGTCGTCGCGCGCGACCACGGTGCGAGCCAGCGGGTCGAAGTCCCACGCCGCCTCGCGCTGTCGGCCCCCGGCATTGAACAGCACGACGACCGTCCAGGCGCCCCGGTCCGTGCGGCGGGAGTCCCACTGCGTCGCCTCGGGGTCGAGCTGCCGGGAGCGGAGCCGCTCGGCGACCCGAGCCCCCAGGGTCGAGGGCGCTCCGTGCGCCCCACGGCTGCGCAACCGGACCTTTTGCGCGAGCCCCGCCACGTGCTCCCGCTCGGCGAGGATCGGAACCTCATAACGGTGCACCTTCTCCACGGCCCATCCGGCTCGCTCGGCAACCTCCTCTGCCGTCAGGCCGGCCCGGATCATCGCCTGGACGTCCCTGGGGCGAAGGCCGCCCTCGACCTCCAGCTGCAGTTGGCCGAGCCTCGGCCGGTCGCGTCGTGCAGCGGCGCGCAGCGACTCGTCCAACGGGAGCTGGTAGCGGTTGCCCTCGTCGTCGACGAGCAGGAGGTGCACACCGTCCTCATGGACGCCGATGAGCCTGAGGTCCTGCATGCGTGCGGTCTCCCGGTCGAACGTCAGCCGGAGTTGCCCGGCTGCCTGCGTGACGAGCATGCCACCGCGCCGAGTGTGACGAAAGCGACCACGCCGCGCGGGGTACCTTTGCCTTGGCATGCAGACCCCGTCGTACTACTCGGCCCAGTTCGCGCTCGATCTGATCGGCGTGTTCGTCTTCGCGCTCTCGGGCGGACTGGTGGCGGTCAAGAAGGGTTTCGACATCGTCGGCGTGCTCGTTCTCGCTGGTGCGGCCGCACTCGGCGGCGGGATCCTGCGCGACCTGCTGATCGGATCGGTGCCGCCGGTCGGGATCACCGATTGGCGGCTCCTGTCGGCCGCCGCGCTGGCTGGCCTCGTCACCTTCATCTACCAGCCCGGCGTCGAGCGCGTCTCACGGTTCGTCCGCGTCCTGGACGCGGGCGGTCTCGCGGCCTTCGCGGTGTCCGGAAGCCTCAAAGCGGTGACCTTCGGCGTCGCGCCCATTGCGTGCGTGCTGGTCGGGGTCATCACGGCAATTGGCGGCGGGATGATCCGCGACCTCCTGGCGGGCCAGGTCCCCGAGGTGTTGCGCCGCGAGCTCTACGCCCTCCCCGCGGCCCTCGGTGCGATCGTCGTCGTGGTGGCCGGCGAGCTGGGCGCCCTGCACGACTGGGTGCTCTGGATGGCGGTGGTCCTCGTCTTCGGAGTCCGCATCATCTCGGTGCGGCTGGACCTCAACGCGCCGCGGCCACTTCGTGCCGGCCAACTGCGACGAAAGTGATCTGGCATGCAGCCCTATGACGCCATCCTCCTGCTCAGCTTCGGCGGCCCGGAGGCCGCGGAGGAGGTCATGCCGTTCCTGCGCCGCGTGACTGCGGGTAGGGGGATTCCGGACGAGCGGCTCGAAGCGGTCGGCGAGCACTACTTCCTGTTCGGCGGGAGGAGCCCGATCAACGACCAGAACCGCGCCCTCATCACCGCGATCAGGGATGAGCTGCGGGCGCGCGGGGATCTCACCCCGGTCATCTGGGGCAATCGCAACAGCGAGCCCTTCCTCGAGGACGCCCTGCGGGAAGCGCACGCGGCCGGATACCGACGCGTGGTCACGGTGACCACGAGCGCCTACTCGTCCTACTCCTCCTGCCGCCAGTATCGGGAGAACCTCGCGGAGGCCCTCGACATGCTCCGGGAGGACGGGTTGGATCTCGTGATCGACAAGATCGCACCCTACGCCCCGAGGCCCGGCTTCCGCAGAGCCAACCTCGAGAAGGTCGTCGCTGCCCTGCGCACCCTCGATGGCGTGCCCGACGAGCAGATCGCCCTCCTGTACGTGACCCACTCGATCCCCGAGGCGATGGACGAGACCTCCGGGCCGGGGGACGGCGACGGGCACCTCTACCAGCGCCAGCACCTCGCCCTCGCATCGGCCCTCACCGAGGAAGCCAACACTGTGCTCGGCCGCAACCTCCTCGGCGAGCTCGTGTTCTGCTCGCGCTCGGGGCCCCCGACGCAGCCCTGGCTCGAACCCGATGTCAACGATCGCCTCGAGGAGCTGGCAGCCGAGGGACGCACTGCCGTGGTCGCGGCCCCGATCGGGTTCGTCTCGGACCACATGGAGGTCGTCTACGACCTCGACACCGAGGCCGCAGCCACTGCCGCACGGGTCGGGCTCCGCTTCGTCCGGGCGGCGACCGTGGGCAGCGATCCGGTCTTCGTCGCCGACCTGGTCGACGCCGTCGCCGAGCGCGCGGCGGAGGAACGGGGCGAGCCGGTGCCGGACTTCGAGGGTCGGATGCCCTCCGTGTGCATGGCCGGGTGCTGTCCCAATCTCCGGGCGGCCCGCCCGGCGCACTGTGGGAGGGACTGAGGCGAGTGACCAGAGATCCCAGCACCGAGGAGCACGGCCTGTCCGAGCTCATGGTCGAGGCCCTCGAGCGCCTCTGCATCGACCTCGCCCTCGCGGCAGGTCGGCTCATCCGCGACGACCGTCCTCGGAGCGTGGGCGTCGCCGCGACGAAGTCGAGCGACACGGACGTCGTCACGGTCATGGACCAACGATCCGAGGAGCTGCTCCACCGCCTCATCAGGTCCGCACGGCCGGACGACGGCGTCCTCGGGGAGGAGGGTGTGGACGTGGTCGGGACCTCGGGCCTGACCTGGATCGTCGATCCCATTGACGGGACGGTCAACTACCTCTACGACATCCCCGCTTACGCCGTCTCGGTCGCCGTCGTCACGGGTGATGCCCGCACCGACGGCGGCTGGCGGCCGGTCGCCGGTGCGGTCGGCGACCCCTCCCGCCGGGTGGTACACCACGCACGTCGAGGTGGCGGCGCGTGGTCCAGACCTGAGCCCAGCGACGACAGGGACCTCGAGACAAGGCCCGGGACGGGGAAGGTCCCACGACGGCTGACGGTGTCCGCGGAGGACCGGCTCGGGAGGGCCCTGCTCGCCACCGGCTTCGGCTACGACCCAGAGGTTCGCGCCCGCCAGGCAGACGTGCTGCGACGCGTGCTGCCCCAGGTGAGGGATATCCGGCGCATCGGCAGTGCCGCACTCGACCTCGTCCGGGTGGCCGAGGGAACTGTCGACGCCTATGCCGAGTCGGGTATCAACGCCTGGGACCTGGCCGCGGGCTGGCTCATCGTCGAGGAGGCGGGAGGTGTCGTGGTGGGCGTGGGGAGTCACCCGGGCAAGGCCCTGACCCTGGCCGCCGGACCGGCGCTCATCGAGCCGCTGCGGGAGATCTTCCAGCCCGCCGGGCACCAAACGCATTGAGGCGGCGTATGCCGCTGAGCCCGGTCGGCGGCATACCGGCAGTTCACCGCGTGGCGGGGTTGGCCGCTCAGGCGGCCCGGAACTGCTCCAGCTCCGGGACCCGAACGCCATTCTCCGCAGCGAGGCGGGCGAAGGACTCGAGCTCGCCCGTGTGGATCTGGATGCGGTAGTCGTCGCCGACGGCGCGCGCTTGGGCGAGATCATCGAGGGCGTCGAGCACGCGGACGCGGATCTGCTCGCCGAATTCGGTCATGGCACCTCCTGGCCGGTGGAAGGTCGATCGGGCTCGCAGACACTATCAGTGGGTCCGCGGGAGAGTCGGGACCCAGCCTGCACCGGTCTGGGTCTGGGTTTGGCAAAGAGATGGTTCAGGATCGGTCCGGAAATGGCAGGTCTGTCCGTTTTGCGGGTGCGTGAGGCGAGACTCGCCGCGAACCAAGATGACAGCCGCTGGCAGATCGGGCACAATCCGCGCACGCAGCATGTTCGACGATGTCAGCACCATCACCGGGCGTGCGGGAACAAGGAGGCGCGTGGGGACGTTCTCGCGTCACGACATGGGGTGGTTCTCCGCCAGGCGGAGCACGAGCAAGCAGTGAGAGGGCACAGATGGCAACCGATTACGACGCGCCACGCAAGACCGACGACGACCTGAACGAGGACTCCATCGAGGAGCTCAAGTCACGTCGGGTCGACAAGACGCTCGTCCAGTGTGGACGTCGACGAGACCGAGCAGGCCGAGGGCTTCGAGCTGCCCGGTGCCGACCTCTCCGGCGAGGAGCTGTCGGTCCGGGTGCTGCCCAAGCAGGCTGACGAGTTCACCTGTGGACGGTGCTTCCTCGTCCACCACCGCAGCCAGCTCGCCAAGGAGAGCAACGGCATGATGATCTGCACGGAGTGCGCCGCCTGAGCGCGCCTGCCACGGGCAGGCAGAGCCCGCGCTCGAGCAATAGGGTCGGTCCTCGTGACCGACCCTTGTGCTGCCCTCGACCGCCGAGCCTGGACTCGCGCTCGTCGTCGCCGTGAGCGGCTCGACCCGGAGCTGCCGCTGCCGTCTACGCCCACCCCGGTGACGCCGGCGCCGACCTCTGCGTCGCGGGTCGACGTGACGATCGACCCCGGGCGAGCGCGTGCTCGTGCCCGACGGGCGTCGCGCTCGCGCTCCCCGCCGGCCACGCGGGCTTCGTGCACCCCCGATCGGGGCTCGCCGCCCGCCACGGCATCTCGATCGTCAACGCGCCCGGCACCGTCGACGAGGGCTACCGCGGCGAGATCCTCGTCAACCTCGTCAACCTCGACCGGCGCGAGCCCTTCACGGTCCGCCGCGGCGACCGCATCGCCCAGCTCGTCGTGCAGCGCGTCGAGCGGGTGACGTTCGTCGAGGTCGATTCGCTCGACGAGACCAGTCGGGGGGACACTGGACATGGATCCACCGGTGGCTTCGGTCCCGGCGGCGCGACCGCCGAGCACGCGGACTGGACCCGACAGGATGCACCGGGGCGCCACACCAGTCGGCCATCCGGTACTCGCCGGGCGCTGCGTCAGCGCCACGACGATCACCGCTCCGGCCGGGCGACGACGGCCCGCTCGACAGCAGGACACGAAGGACGGATATGACGTGGGACTCTTCAGCCGGGGCAAGTCGGCCCATGACGACAGGTACCGCCTGAGGCGGACTTCGATGACCGTGGACGACGACCTCACGGCTCGACCAGGTCGACGAGGCCCAGCGACGGCGCTGGCACGGAGCTGACGGACGGGCATTGCCGACGGTCGATGGCGACGCCGGCCCGCTCGACCGGTCCGCGGTCGAGGACGACAGCGACTACCTCAACCTCGGCGCGATCTGGCTGCGAGGGCAGCCAGGGCATGGAGCTGCGCCTCGAGGTCAACGAGCAGGAGCAGCAGATCACCGGCGTCACCGCGGTGCATCGGCGAGTCCGCGGTGCAGCTGCAGGCCTTCGCCGCGCCGCGCACCGAGGGTGTCTGGATCGACATCCGCAACGAGATCGCGCGCGAGCATCGTCGACTCCGGCGGCACGGCCGAGGTCCGTCACCGGTGAGTTCGGTGAGGAGCTGCTGACGCGGATGCCGCAGACGGGCCCCGACGGCCGCACCGTCTTCATGCCCGCCCGGTTCGTCGGCTTCGACGGGCCGCGATGGTTCCTCCGGGCCGTCGTGAGCGGCCGCGCCGCGATCGAGCCTGCGGCCGCCGTGGACGGTGCACGACGTCATCCGCACGACCGTCATCGACCGCGGCGACGAGGCCCTGCCGCCCCGTGAGCTGCTCGCCGCTGCGGCTCCCCGATACCACGGGTCAGCCCACCGCCTCGCAGTCACCCGAGCAGCACGATGAGCACGACCACTCCCACCCCGACCAGGCGGGACCGGTGACCGGCGGCGGCTCGACGACCTCAAGCCGTTCGAGCGCGGCCCCGAGATCACCGAGGTCCGCTGATCCCGATGACCGCGGGCTCGCTGTCCGGCCGCCCAGATCCTCATGACGTCTGACACCGGACATCGCCTGCGCCGCTTCGCGGAGCGGCTCCGTCGTGAACACTCGACGCCGACGGGCCGATCGAGCCAAGGCGGGACGCTGCCGAGGCGGAGGTCGTCCCGATCGGGATGCCCGACCGAGCAGCGCGAGTCACCGTCGTCGGCGAAGTGCGGACCGATGTCCCTGCGCCCCCGGGTCGACGTGCCGGCACTCGATGTCGAGCTGTGGGACGGCACCGAGCCCTGCACCTCGTGTGGCTGGGCCGGCGTACGCATCGCCGGCATCGTCGCCCGGCATCAAGATCCAGGCCACCGGCCGGGTCACCACCAGCGTCGCAATGTCACGACGATCTTCAACCCGGCCTACGAGATCATCGGCAGGGCAGGGCAGTCGCATGGCTGAGGCCGACGTCGAGCCGAGCGACCCGGCGGCGCGTCGCCGAGGGCGGCGTGTCGTCCGCTCCGAGGCCGACCTGCGCCGCTACGACGACCGTCGAGGAGCTGCTGCGCGACAAGCTCTCCGAAGCCATCGGCGGCTGGCGCGGGGCCGTCGAGTCGGCGGTCCCGACCCTCGCCTTCGCCCTGACCTGGGCGTTCACGAAGGACCTGCGCATGTCGCTGCTCGTCGGCGGGCGTCTGCGTCGCCGTCCTGCTCGTCGTCCGGCTCGCTGCAGCGACAGGACCCACGCTTCATCGCCTATGCCGCTGTCGGCGTCGGGCATCTCTGCCTTCTTCGCGCTCCGGTCCGGCCAGGCGGAGGACGCCTTCCTGCCCGGCATGCTGCAGAACGCCGGCCTGCTCGTCCTCCTGCTCGTGACCAACCTGACGCGGTGGCCGCTCTTCGGCTTCGTCGTCGGCGGTGGCCGAGCCCGAGGCCTTCGCGCGAGGACCCGACGTGGTGGCGCCGGCATCCGGGCATCGTCACGGTCGGCGATGCGCCTCGCGTGGGTGCTCATCGCCCTCAACGTCGTCCGGCTCGCGATCATGGTGCCGCTCTACCTCGCCGAGCAGGTGGCGGCGCTCGGCGTGGCCAAGGTCGTGCTCGGCTGGCCGGCCTACCTCGTCGCCATCACGGTCATGGGCGCCATCCTCGCTGCGCGGGCGCACGCCGATCGACCCGAGTCGCCTGGCCTGACGCCATGACCCGGTCGGAGTCCGCGGACGACGACTCGAGGCTCAGCTGTCGCTCCGGCGTCGGTGGCCGGTGCGCCGGGGCGACGAGGTCCTGGAGCGCGGTCCTCCTGCTCAGTCGTCGTGATGAAGAGCAGCTCGTCGCCGGCCTCCATCGCGTCGTCCGGCGTCGGTGCGAGCGGCCGCTCCTCACGGATGATCGCGACGAGCACCGTGTCGGTGGGCCAGTCGACGTCGCCGACGCGCCGGCCGGCGAACGGGCTGCCCTCGGGCAGGGTGATCTCGACCATGGAGGCGCGGCCCTGCTGGAACTCGAAGATGCGCACGAGGTCGCCGATGCTCACGGCCTCCTCGATGAGCGCCGTCATGAGGCGCGGCGTCGACACCGCGACGTCGACGCCCCACGACTCGTCGAACATCCACTCGTTCTTGGGGTTGTTGACGCGGGCGACGGTGCGCGGCACGCCGAACTCCGTCTTGGCCAGCAGGGACAGCACGAGGTTGGCCTTGTCGTCGCCGGTGGCGGCGACGCACGACGTCCGACTCCTCGAGCCGCGCCTCCTCGAGGGCGGCGAGCTCGCACGCGTCGGCGAGCAGCCACGACGCCTCGGGCACGCGTGACGCCTGGACGTCGTCGGCGTCCTTGTCGATGAGCAGCACCTGGTGCCCGTTGGCGAGCAGCTCACGGGCGATGGATCGGCCGACGCTTCCGGCTCCGGCGATGACGACGCGCATGGGGTTTCTCCTCCTCGAGCCGGTCAGTGGGCGCCGGGGGCTGGTCGCAGATGCGCTCGACACGCGCCAGGTCGTCGCGCGAGAGCCAGGTGGACGAGGTCGCCCTGCTGGACCACCATGTCGGGCCGGGGGAGCGTGCCCTCGCCGAGACGGGTGACGTAGGCGACGCGGGCCCCGGTCTGCTCCTCGACATCGGTCAGGCGCCGGCCGATCCAGGCCTCGGCCAGGGGCACCTCGGCGATGACGACCTTGCCGCTCGGGTCGGTCAGCTCCGGCATCGCCCCGGGGGCAGCAGGCGCTGGATCATCTGGTCGGCCGTCCATTGCACGGTGGCGACCGTCGGGATGCCGAGACGCTGGTAGACCATCGGCGCGCTGGGGGTCGTAGATGCGGGCGGCGACGTGCTCGACGCCGAACGTCTCGCGCGCGACGCGCGCCGCGAGGATGTTGGAGTTGTCGCCGCTGCTCACGGCGGCGAAGGCGTAGGCGTCCTTGATGCCGGCCGCCATGAGGGTGTCGCGGTCGAAGCCGATGCCCGTGACCGTCTGCCCCTCGAACGAGGTGCCGAGCCGCCGGAAGGCCGATGCGTCCGGTCGATGATGGCGACGTCGTGGCCGTGTGGCCCGAGGGTGCGGGCCAGGGTCGACGCCGACGCGCCCGCAGCCCATGATGACGAAGTGCACGGTCGCGACGCTACACCGACAGCCACGAGCAACCGGCGTGACGTCCCGACAACGCTGCGCCAGCCGCGAGCGGCATACAGTGTCGTGCGTGCCAGGTACTGGTTCGCTCTGAAGCGCGTCATCCTCGGTCGCGCGATGCGCAGCGACAAGCTCGGGGAGACGCTGCTGCCCAAGCGCTCGCGCTCCCGATCTTCGCGAGCGACGCGCTCTCGTCGGTCGCCTACGCGCCCGACGAGATCCTGCTCATGCTCGGCCTCGCGGGCGGCGCCTTCGCGCTGACGCACAGCTGGCAGGTCACGATCGCGGTCATCGTCGTCATGGCCGTCGTCGTCGCCTCGTACCGCCAGAACGTGCACGCCTACCCCTCCGGTGGTGGCGACTACGAGGTCGCCAACGTCAACCTCGGACCCAAGGCCGGACTCACGGTCGCCAGTGCGCTGCTCGTCGACTACGTCCTCACCGTCGCCGTATCGATCTCGTCCGGGCGTGCAGAACGCCGGCACGGTGCTGCGCCTTCGTGCGCGGCCACGAGGTCATCGTCGCGGTCGGTCTCATCGCCTTCCTCACCGCGATGAACCTGCGCGGCGTGCGCGAGTCGGGCAAGGCGTTCGCGATTCCCGTCCTACTCTGTTCATGGTCGCCATCATCGGCATGGGCGCCTTCGGCTTCTTCCAGCACTTCGCCGGCACGCTCGCCCCCGCCGAGAGCGCCGGCCTCACCCTCCTGCCCGAAGCCGGGACCGAGCGGTCACCGGCCTCGCGGCCGCGTTCCTGCTGCTCCGCGCCTTCTCCTCGGGCTGCGCCGCCCTCACCGGCGTCGAGGCGATCTCCAACGGCGTGCCCGCCTTCCAGAAGCCGAAGAGCCGGAACGCCGCGACGACCCTGCTGCTCATGGGCATCCTCTCCGTCACGATGCTCGGCTCGATCATCGACGCTGAGCCAGTGGACCGGGGTCAAGATCGCTGACGATCCGGCCACGCAGCTGGCTGCGCGACGGCATACCGGTGGGAGACGACTACGTCCAGCACACGGCGATCGGCCAGCTTCGCAGTCGGTCTTCGCCGACTTCCGACCTCGGCGTCGTCTTCGTCTCGACCGTCACCGGCCTGATCCTCTTCCTCGCCGCGAACACCGCGTTCAACGGCTTCCCGGTGCTGGGCTCGATCCTCGCGAAGGACGGCTACCTGCCTCGCCAGCTGCACACTCGCGGGGACCGGCTCGCCTTCTCCAACGGGATCCTGATCCTCGCCGCTGCGGCCATGTTCCTCGTCGTCGTCTTCCGGGCCGACGTCAACGCACTCCTCCAGCTCTACATCGTCGGCGTCTTCGTCTCCTTCACGACGAGCCAGACCGGCATGGTGCGGCACTGGACCCGCAACCTGCGCCTCGAACGGGACCGGACCGTACGTCGCCGGATGCAGCGCTCGCGGGTCATCAACGGACTCGGCGCCGTCATGTGCGCCCTCGTCCTGCTCGTCGTCCTCATCACGAAGTTCCAGGCAGGAGCCGCGCTACGCCATCCTCGCGATGGCCGTGCTCTTCGCGCTCATGCTGGGCATCAGGAAGCACTACGACCGGGTCAGCCGAGGAGCTCGCCATCGACTGGGAGTCCGACAAACCGACTACTGCCCAGCCACGTCCACGCCATCGTGTGCATCTCCAAGGTCCACAAGCCGACGATGCGCGCACTGTCCTACGCGCGGGCGAGCCGGCCGTCGATGCTCGAGGCGGTCACCGTCGACGTCGATCCCGACGAGACCCATGCCCTGCGTGGAGGAGTGGGAGAGACGGCAGATCCCCGTCCCGCTCAAGGTCCTGGCGTCGCCCTACCGCTCGATCACGCGACCGATCCTCGACTACGTGCGCTCGATCCGGCACCGGCAACCCGCGGGACCTCGTGACGGTCTACCTGCCCGGAGTACGTCCTCGGCAGGTGGTGGGAGCAGGTCCTCCACAACCACAGCGCGCTACGCCTCAAGGCGCGGCTGCTCTTCACCCCCGGCGTGATGGTCGTCAGCGTGCCGTGGCAGCTCGCCTCCTCGGAGGGCGCGGAGCGCGACTGGATCGACATGCCCCCCATTCCCGGTTCGGTGCGCGGCGGCGGCACATGAGCCGTCGCACTCCCCGGGAGCGACCTGCGGGCCGAGCCAGCCTCGTCGGGGCGGAGTGGACGCTCGACGTGGGACCCGTCGCGCACGGTGGCCACTGCGTCGCGCGGAACGAGGGCCAGGTGGTGTTCGTCCGGCACGCACTTCCTGGGGAGCGGGTCGTGGCTCGGGTGACCGAGGGCCGGGTCGGTGACCGGTTCGTCCGAGCGGATGCCGTCGAGGTGGTGCGGGCCTCGGCCCACCGGGTGCCGGCGCCCTGTCGCTACGCCGCAGAACGCGTCTGCGGAGGGTGCGACTTCCAGCATGCCGCGCTCGCCCACCAACGTGAGCTCAAGGCGGCCGTCGTGCGCGAGCAGTTCGCCCGGCTCGCCGGCACCGAGCTCGAGGTCGACGTCCAACCCGTCCCTGGTGACCGTCGACGGGCTGCGCTGGCGCACGCGCGTGGAGTTCGCCGTCGACCGTGCGGGCCGAGCCGGGCTGCACGGGCACCGCTCGCGCCGGATCGTCCCGGTCGATGACTGCCTCATCGCGACGGAGGGTGTCAGGGCCTCCGGCGTGCTCGATACCGAGTGGCAGGGCTGCACCGCGGTCGACGTCATCGATGCAGCCCATCCAGCTGAGCCGGTGCTCGTCCCGTTGCCGATCCCGCGCGGAGCGGACGAGGGTGGTGGCCTCGTGGGCGAGCGTGTCCACGATGGGTCGTGGGAGGGCGAGTACGTCGTCTCGGCGAGGGGCTTCTGGCAGGTCCACCCGGGCGCGGCGTCAACGTTCCTGTCCCGCGTCGTCGCGCTCCTCGAGCCGGCGCCCGGCGAGCGCGTCCTCGACCTCTACGCCGGCTCGGGCCTGTTCACCATGCGTCTCGGCGAGCTCGTGTCACCCGGTGGTTTCGTCCTCGCCGTGGAGGGCGATGCGCTCGCTGTCTCGAACGGCCTGCTCAACACCGAGGGGCAGGACAACGTCGAGTGGCGGACCAGCCGTGTCGACCATGAGCTGGGCTCCCTTGTCTCGCAAGAGATCACGACGGACCTCGTCGTGATGGACCCACCCCGCACGGGCGCGGGTCCCGCGGTCATCGGGCACGTGGCTGCGATGCGCCCCCGTCGCGTCGTCTACGTCGCGTGTGATCCGGCCGCCCTCGCCCGGGACGTCAAGACAGCCGCGGGCCACGGGTTGCGGCTCGCGCACGTGGAGGCCTGGGATGCCTTCCCGATGACGCACCACGTCGAGTGCATCGCCGTGCTCGAACCCGCCGGCTGAGGATCGGCCGGGGGTGCAGCCCGCCGACCTGGGACGGATGGGTACTGGGAGGAGCGAGCCCAGCGGCATACGGCTGCCCATCCCTTGGTCGCGTCGGCGACCCGGGCTGACAATGGTCGGGGCGTGTGGTTAGATATCTTGATATCAAGATAAATGGTCGATAGCGACATCCAACTTCAGTTGCTGGAAGGAGCCCGCTGTGGGCAGTGTTGACAGCTTCAAGGCCAAGGGGACCCTCGAGGTCGGGGGTCAGTCGTACGAGATCTACCGCCTCGCTCAGGTCGAGGGACACGACACTCTCCCGTACAGCCTCAAGGTTCTCCTGGAGAACCTGCTGCGGACCGAGGACGGGGCCAACATCACGGCTGACCACATCCGTGCTCTGGGCGGCTGGGACGCCAACGCCGAGCCCGACACGGAGATCCAGTTCACCCCGGCGCGCGTCATCATGCAGGACTTCACTGGCGTGCCATGCATCGTCGACCTGGCGACGATGCGCGAGGCCGTCGCCGATCTCGGTGGTGACCCCGCCAAGATCAACCCCCTCGCGCCCGCCGAGCTGGTCATCGACCACTCGGTCATCATCGACGTCTTCGGGCGCCCCGACGCGTTCGAGCGGAACGTCGAGATCGAGTACCAGCGCAACCACGAGCGCTACCAGTTCCTCCGCTGGGGCCAGACCGCGTTCGACGACTTCAAGGTCGTGCCGCCGGGCACCGGCATCGTCCACCAGGTCAACATCGAGCACCTGGCGCGCGTCGTCATGACCCGCGACGCGGATGGTGCTCGGGTGGCCTACCCCGACACGTGCGTCGGCACCGACTCGCACACGACGATGGTCAACGGCCTCGGCGTCCTCGGCTGGGGCGTCGGGGGCATCGAGGCCGAGGCGGCCATGCTCGGCCAGCCCGTGTCGATGCTCATCCCGCGTGTCATGGGCTTCAGGCTCACGGGGTCGATCCCGTCCGGCGCGACCGCGACCGACGTCGTCCTGACCATCACCGAGATGCTGCGCGACCACGGCGTCGTCGGCAAGTTCGTCGAGTTCTACGGCGAGGGCGTGGCCCAGGTGCCGCTCGCCAACCGGGCCACCATCGGCAACATGAGCCCGGAGTTCGGGTCCACCTGCGCGATCTTCCCGATCGACCGAGGTCACGCTCGACTACCTGCGCCTCACGGGTCGCTCCGACGAGCAGGTTGCGCTCGTCGAGGCCTACGCCAAGGAGCAGGGCATGTGGCTCGAGCCGGGCACGGAGGCGCGCTACTCCGAGTACCTCGAGCTCGACCTCTCCACGGTGGTCCCCTCCATCGCCGGGCCGAAGCGCCCGCAGGACCGCATCGAGCTGAGCCGCTCCAAGGAGCAGTTCCGCAACGACCTGAAGAACTACGTCGTCAACGGCAACAGCATCGAGAAGAGCAGCGTCGACCAGGAGCTGATGGGCACGTTCCCGGCGTCCGACTCGCCCTCCCACGACGCGCACGAGGCGTCCGAGAGCGCAGGCCGGCCCTCCCACTCGCCAGCCGCACCCGCCGGACTCGCCCGGGCCAGCCACCCGACCACCGTCACCCTCCACGGTGCCGAGCAGACGATCGACCACGGCCACGTCGCGATCGCCTCGATCACGAGCTGCACCAACACGTCCAACCCCTCGGTGATGATGGCCGCCGCGATGCTCGCCAAGAACGCCGTCGAGAAGGGGCTCACGGTCGCCCCCTGGGTCAAGACCTCGATGGCGCCGGGCTCCAAGGTCGTCAGCGGCTACTACGACAAGGCCGGAATGTGGCCCTACCTCGAGAAGCTCGGCTTCCACCTCGTCGGCTACGGCTGCACGACATGCATCGGCAACTCCGGACCGATCATCGAGGAGGTCTCGCAGGCGGTCAACGACAGCGACCTCGCCGTCACGTCGGTCCTCTCGGGGAACCGGAACTTCGAGGGCCGGATCAACCCGGACGTCAAGATGAACTACCTCGCGAGCCCACCGCTCGTCATCGCGTACGCGTTGGCCGGCACGATGGACTTCGACTTCGAGGCCGAGCCGCTGGGCCAGGACGGCGACGGCAACGACGTCTACCTCAGGGACATCTGGCCGGCTCCGGAGGACGTCGAGCGGACCATCGCCGAGTCGATCAGCAAGGAGATGTTCACCGAGGACTATGCGGACGTCTTCGCCGGGGACGAGCGCTGGCGGTCGCTCCCGACGCCGGAGGGCGACACGTTCGCCTGGAACGCCGAGTCGACCTACGTCCGCAAGCCTCCGTACTTCGACGGCATGACCGCCGAGCCGGCCCCCGTCGCCGACATCGAGGGCGCCCGGGTGCTCGCCAAGCTCGGGGACTCCGTCACCACGGACCACATCAGCCCGGCCGGGTCGATCAAGGCCGACAGCCCTGCGGGTAGGTACCTGCAGGAGCACGGCATCGAGCGCAAGAACTTCAACTCCTACGGCTCCCGCCGCGGCAACCACGAGGTCATGATCCGGGGCACGTTCGCGAACATCCGCCTCAAGAACCTGCTCCTCGACGGCGTCGAGGGTGGTTTCACCCGCGACTTCACCAAGGGCGGCGAGCAGACCACGATCTACGACGCTGCGCAGAGCTATGCCGCTGCGGGCACGCCACTGGTCATCCTCGCCGGCAAGGAGTACGGCTCCGGGTCGTCGCGCGACTGGGCCGCCAAGGGCACGAGCCTGCTCGGCGTCAGGGCGGTCATCGCCGAGACCTACGAGCGGATCCACCGCTCCAACCTCATCGGCATGGGCGTGATCCCGCTCCAGTTCCCCCAGGGCGAGAACGCCGAGTCGCTCGGACTGACCGGCACCGAGACGTTCTCGATCTCGGGCATCACCGAGCTCAACGAGGGCAGCAGCCCCCGGACGGTCCATGTCGTCGCGACCGCCGAGGACGGCGAGGCGTTGGAGTTCGACGCGGTCGTGCGCATCGACACGCCTGGGGAGGCTGACTACTACCGCAACGGCGGCATCCTCCAGTACGTCCTCCGCTCGCTCGTCGCCAGCTGAGTCTCGCTCAAGACAGGACGAGGGCCCCGTATGCCGCTGAGCGCGGTATGCGGGGCCTCTTCCTCTGGCGTGCACAATGACCGCATGGCAGCACACACCCCACCCGGCTGGCCCGAGGGCGTGCCCCCGGCCCACACGCCGGGATGGGAGGACCGCGCGGTGCTGTGGCTGCTCGACCAGTGCCCGCCCGACTACCGGGCGTACGCCGGGCTGGCGGCAGCACCCCATCGCCCTCGCCTGGCTCGCCGGCCGGCACCTCGACGGCCAGGTCGTCGCCATGCGCGACGCCTGGCGAGAGGCTCGCGTCGCCATCGGTCCGCACGTCCCCGCGGAGGCGCTCGACGAGATCCTCGGTCCAGATCGAGGCCGAGGGCATCCGCCTGCTCGCCGCCTCACGGTCCGCGCGCCTGCTCCACGAGGCCCTCCAGGGCAAGGTCTTCGCACCTCGCCTGTGAGTCTCTGAGACCCTCCCCTGGCGAAGTAGGGGAGGGCGGGGGAGGCGCTGGAGCGCGGGAGGGCACTGACGGGAGCGACGCGCGCGAGGAGCTCAGCGGCATACGGCATGGCTTGTGCAGGTCTTCTGTGAAGTTGGTGACGAAACCGTGCGGGCCGGGACCACGGCTTTCTGGCCCCGGCCGGTCACGCCGTAGACTCGATCGACGCATCCCAACGAGAGGAACAGGCCAGCGTGAGCCTGCTGGAGCAGATCGAGAGCCCAGCGGACCTGAAGGCGCTGGCGGCAGCCGACCTGCCGGCGCTCGCCGAGGAGATCCGCACCTTCCTCGTCACCGAGGTGTCCAAGACCGGTGGCCACCTCGGCCCCAACCTCGGTGTCGTCGAGCTGACGATCGCGCTGCACCGCGTCTTCGACTCGCCGCGCGACACGATCGTCTTCGACACCGGCCACCAGTCCTACGTGCACAAGCTGCTGACCGGGCGGCACGACTTCACCAAGCTCAAGAAGCAGGGCGGCCTCTCCGGCTACCCGAGCCGCGCCGAGTCCGAGCACGACGTCGTCGAGAACTCCCATGCATCGACGGCCCTGTCCTGGGCCGACGGCATCGCCAAGGGGCGCCGACTGCGCGGCGAGAACGGCCGCCACACGGTCGCGGTCATCGGCGACGGCGCGCTCACCGGCGGCATGGCCTGGGAGGCGATCAACAACATCGCCGTCGACAAGAACCTGCCGCTCGTCATCGTCGTCAACGACAACGAGCGCTCCTACGCCCCCACCATCGGCGGTCTCGCGGACCACCTGGCGACGCTGCGCACGACCCGGGCTACGAGCGGTTCCTCGACTGGGGCAAGCGCTCGCTCGCGCGCACGCCCGTCGTCGGCGGTGCGATGTTCGAGACGCTGCACGGCGTCAAGAAGGGCATCAAGGACATCGTCGCTCCGCAGGGGATGTTCGAGGACCTCGGGCTCAAGTACTTCGGGCCGGTCGACGGCCACGACGAGCAGGCCGTCGAGCGGGCCCTGCGGCAGGCGAAGGACTTCGGTGGGCCCGTCATCGTCCACGTCATCACCCAGAAGGGCCGCGGCTACCAGCCCGCCATCGACGACGTGGCCGACCAGTTCCACGGCGTCGGCAAGATCAACCCCGAGACCGGCCTGCCCTTCGAGGTCTCCGGGCGCATCTGGACCGACGAGTTCAACGAGGAGATGGTCGCGCATCGGGTCCGAGCGGCCCGACGTCGTCGCGATCACCGCGGCGATGCTCATCCCGGTCGGGCTCGACGGCTTCGCCGCCGCCTATCCCGACCGCGTCTTCGACGTCGGCATCGCCGAGCAGCACGCCGTGACCATGGCCTCCGGGCTCGCCTTCGCCGGGCTGCACCCCGTCGTCGCCGTCTACGCGACCTTCCTCAACCGGGCCTTCGACCAGCTGCTCATGGACTGCGCGCTGCACCGCGCGGGCGTGACGTTCATCCTCGACCGCGCCGGCGTCACCGGCAGCGAC
This sequence comes from uncultured Actinomycetota bacterium, assembly GCA_963826445.1. Lineage (GTDB taxonomy): Bacteria > Actinomycetota > Actinomycetes > Actinomycetales > Dermatophilaceae > Intrasporangium. The sequence continues at coordinate 92,603 of CAWGXD010000007.1, read as the reverse complement.
GGCGCGTCCCACAACGGCATGTGGGACATGACGCTCACCTCGATCGTGCCCGGCCTGCACCTCGCCGCACCCGCGTGACGGCGAGCAGGTCAAGCTGCAGCTGCGCGAGGCCGCTCGACGTGGCCGACGCACCGACCGTCCTCCGCTTCCCCAAGGGCGACGTCGCCGAGCCGGTGACGGCCGTGCGCATCCGTCGGCGGCATCGACGTGCTGCACGAGACCGGCGAGGGACGAGGTCGAGGTCCTCGTCGTCGGTGTCGGGGCGTTCGCCGGGCTGCCAGTCGACGCGGGCGAGAAGCTCGCTGCCCAAGGCCATACGCGTGCGCGTCGTCGACCCGCGCTGGGTGCTTCCCGTCAGCGCCGACCCTCGTCGAGCTGGCCCGCGTCCGCCGGTGCCGTTGCGGTGGTCGAGGACAACCTCGTCAGCGGCGGGATCGGGTCTGCCGTCACGTCGCGCGCTGCGGGAGGCGGGGTCGACGTACCGGTGCACACCTTCGGCATCCCGAAGCGCTTCCTCGACGCATGCATCGCGCTGCCAGCTGCTCGAGGAGCTCGGCCTGACGGCCGACACGGTCGTGGCCGGCCTCGCCCCCAAGCTCACCGCGCGCTGACCACCAGACTCATAGCCGGGGTATGCCGCTGGGCTCGCTCGCGAGCATGGGTGCGGCGCCGTCGTGGTCGGCGTCCGTGTCGACTGCACACATGGGATCTGGCCCTTTGTGGTGGGCGAGCCCACGAAGCGGGGCGGCAGGCTCAACTACTTTCGCCGGGAACGGCTGGGTGACAAAGGATCTCGCGACGACCAGGGACGCGAGCGCCCACCAGAGGTGGAGGACCATCGTGTCCAAGCGTTGGAGTGTCGCGCTGCGCGGGCGCCCTGCTCAGCATGTCGGTGGCGGCCTGCGGCACACCCGGTGCAGCCCGGCGCCCCGGCCGACCAAGGCACGGCGGCGGCACGGCGACGCGTCCGGCGGCCCGCGTCAAGGTCGGCCTCGTCTACTCGAAGTCCGGCCCGCTCGCGACCTACGGCGAGCAGTACCGCCAGGGCTTCACGGCCGGCCTCGACTACGCGACCAAGGGCACGGGCGCGGTCGACGGCCACAAGATCGAGATCACCGAGCAGGACGACGCCGGCGACCCGGCCAAGGCCGTCGCCTCCGCCACCGACCTCATCGGCCAGGGCAACAAGATCATCGCCGGCTCGACCTCGTCCGGTGTCGCCCTGCAGGTCGCGCCGCTGCCGCAGGACAACAAGGTCCTGTTCATCTCCGGCCCGGCCGCCGCCGACGCCGTGACCGGCGCGAACAAGTACACCTTCCGCTCCGGTCGCCAGACCTACCAGGACGTCGCGACCGCCGGCTCCATGCTCGGTGACGTCAAGGGCAAGAAGGTCACCGTCCTCGCGCAGGACAGCGCCTTCGGCAAGGCCAACGTCGCCGCCGTCACGGCGGTGCTCGGCGCCAAGGGCGCGACGGTCGACTCCGTCGAGGTCCCGGCCGCCGCCACCGACCTGACGCCGTTCGCCACGAAGGTCAAGGCCGCCGCCCCGGACCTGCTCTTCGTCGCCTGGGCCGGCAGCCAACGCCACCGCGATGTGGACGACCCTGGGGCAGCAGGGCGTCTTCGACTCGACCAAGGTCGTCACCGGCCTCGACATCAAGCCGACCCACGCGCTCTTCGGCGAGGCCGGCGACGAGATCGACTTCCTCTCGCACTTCTTCGACGGCGCGGCCGACAACGCCGCCTACAAGGCGCTCGACGCAGGGCTGAAGAAGCAGGGCGCCACGGTCGACCTGTTCACCAACGACGGCTTCGTCGCGGCGCCAGATGATCGTCGCACGCGCATCGAGGCGCGGCGACGGACGTCGACAAGCCATGGTCACCGCGCTCGAGGGCTGGAAGTTCGAGGGGCCCAAGGGCCGCTCGAGATCCGCGCCGAGGACCACGCCCTGCTGCAGCCGATGTTCACGGCCACGCTCAAGAAGGACGGCAGCAACGTCATGCCGCAGCTCGGTCGAGACGCTCGACGCCGCGGCCGTCGCTCCCCCGGTCACGCCTTCAAGTGACCGGCCGCACCGAGTGATCAGCGCGGAGGCGTCGGCTGGAAGGTCGGCGGCGCCCAGATCCTCGACGACGTCTCCCTCGACCGTGGCGGCCGGTGAGCTGCTCGGCATCATCGGCCCCAACGGGGCGGGCAAGTCCTCGCTCGTCAACATCCTCAGCGGGGTCACCCGCCCGCCAGCGGCCGGATCGTCACCTGGCGGGACAGGGACGTCACCGCGGCGGCCACGCCGGCGGGCCCGTCTGGGGCTGGCGCGGTCCTTCCAGACCTCGGCGCTCTTCGACGGGCTGACCGCCGGGGAGAACGTCCGCCTCGCCATCCAGGCGCGCCGGCCGGCAGCCTTCTCGCCCGTTCCGGGTGCGCCGGGTCGGCGCGCGGCCGCCGAGGTCGACGTCCCGCTCCTGGACCGGGTCGCGTATGCCGGGTCGGGCGGCACGCCTCGCGCGGGACCTCTCGCACGGCGACCGTCGCAAGCTCGAGCTCGCCATGGCGCTCGCCTCCGACCCGACGGTCCTGCTCCTCGACGAGCCCATGGCCGGGGTCTCGGCCGAGGACGTCGACGGCCTGACCGAGATCATCGGCGAGGTCCGCGACTCGGGCGTGGCCGTCGCGATGGTCGAGCACCACATGCACGTCGTGCTCGGCCTCGCCGACCGCGTCGCCGTGCTCCACCACGGCCAGCTGCTCGCCGTCGGTGCGCCCGAGCGAGGTCACCGCGCGACGAGCGGTCCAGCAGGCCTACCTGGGAGAAGCCCTGTGACCGACGACCGCCTCGACCGGCGCCGCTGCTCGCGTCTCCGTCGAGACCTCCACGTCCGCTACGGCGGCTCCCACGTCCTGCAGGGTGTCGTCCTTCGACGTGCCCGCGACGCGGCGTCACCGCGCTGCTCGGGCGCAACGGCGTCGGCAAGACGACGACGCTCAAGGCGATCATCGGCCTGCCCCGCGCACCGGCCGGATCCTCTGCGAGGGCAGACGAGATCCAGGGCCGGCGACGGCACGGATCGTCCGCGGCGGCATTGGCTACGTCCCCGAGGACCGGGAGGTCTTCGGCGGCCTCACCGTCGACGAGAACCTGCGCCTCGTCGACCCGGACCGTGGTGTGGAGGCGCCCATCGTGGGCAGGCTCTTCCCCGACCTCGTCGCCCGCGCGCAAGCAGCGCGCCGGCACCCTTTCCGGTGGCCAGCAGCAGATGGTCTCGCTGGCCAGGGTGCTGCTGCGGACAACGTCCTGCTGCTCATCGACGAGCCGACCAAGGGCCTGGCCCCGAAGCTGGTCACCGAGGTCGCCGACGTGCTGGCCGAGGTTGCGCGGACCACCCCGATCCTGCTCGTCGAGCAGAACCTTCCGCTCGTGCGGCGCATCGCCGACACGGTGGTCGTGCTCGACGCCGGGCCAGGTGGTGCACCGTGGTGGCGCGGCCGACCTCGTCGCCGACGCCGACCTGACGCGCGAGCTGCTCGGGCGTCTCGATGCGGCGGGAGGGGGCAGCATGAGCGACCTCGTCCTCCTGCTCGTCACGGGCCTCGGCCTGGGGGCCCTCTACTTCCTCGCGGCCAGCGGGCTCAGCCTCATCTACGGCCTCATGGGCGTGCTCAACTTCGCCCACGGCGCCTTCATGATGGCCGGGGCGTATGCCGGATGGCTCGACCATGGGAGCCCTGCCCGGCCAGCCTCGTCCGGTGGCGGCGCGCCTCGCCATCGCCGTGCTCGTCGGCGGTCGTCGTCGGCGCCGTCATCGGGCTCGTCGTCGAGGTCGTCCTCATCCGGCCGCTCTACCGGCACCACATCCAGCAGGTTCTCGTCACAGTCGGCCTTTCGCTTGGCGGCGTCGCTGCGGCACAAGGCGATCTGGGGTGCCGACCCCCGGCCGGTGGAGAAGCCGGCGTGGATGGCGAGCACGACGACGTCCCTCGGCGCCCGCCTGCCCAACGACCGGTTCCTCTCATCGCGGTCGCGCTCGCCGTGCTCCTCGCCGGCTGCTCGCCCTGCTGCACTACACCCGCCTCGGCCTGGTCATCCGCGCCGGCGTCGAGAACCGCACGATGGTCGAGGCGCTCGGCATCAACGTGCATCGGACCTTCACGATCGTCTTCGCCATCGGCGGCGCGGCCGCCGCGCTGGCCGGACTGCTCTACTCGCAGTACGCCGGGACCGTGTCGCCCGCGCAGGGCGGCTCGCTGCTGATCTTCGCCTTCATCGTCGTCGTCATCGGCGGCATGGGCTCGCTGGCGGGCACCGCGGTCGCGGCCGTCGCCGTCGGCCTGGTCCAGCAGCTCGCCAACTACTACGCCGCGAGCGGCGTCGGCGACCTGTCGGTCGTGCTCCTGCTCGCCCTGGTCCTCCTGCTCCGCCCGACGTCCATGAAGGGAGCCCACGCATGAGGCCCGCCGTGTCGCCCGAGGCTCTCCGCGGCCACTCGTCGTGCTGGCCGTCCTCGCCTACCTGCCCTACGTGCCGGTCGAGCTGCCGGGCCTCCTCCCGGGCCGGGTCAACGGGCCGGGCACCCTGCAGCTGCTCGCGACCTGCCTCGTCATCGCCGGCATCGCGCTCAGCTACGACGTCTCTTCGGCCGGACCGGCCTGCTCAGCTTCGGGCACGCGCTCTTCGTCGCCGCCGGCAGCTACCTGCTGACGATCTCCCTGTCGACGTGGGCGCTGCCGCTCCCGGTGGCCGTCCTCGTGGCGCTCGGCGATGACGACGCTGCTCGCGCTCGTCGTCGGCGGCGATCGCGTTGCGGGTCGGCGGGATCGCCTTCGCCATGGTGACCCTGGCCTTCGCCCAGGCGGCGTCGATCATCGTCATGCGCAACCCCGGCGGCCTGACCGGCGGCGAGGAGGGGCAAGCCCCTCAACCGCGACGCCGTGCCGGACCTGCTCGTCGGCGTGGCCAACGCGCCCTACCGCTACTGGCTCGCGCTCGGCTTCGTCGTCGTCGCCTGGGTCGTCGTGACCCTGCTCGTGCGCTCGCGGGCCGGTCACGCCATGGCGGCGGTCCGCGAGAACGAGGCCCGCGCCGCGGTGCTCGGGCTTCGACACCTACCGCGTCAAGCTGCTCGCCATCGTCGTCGGCGTCGTTCCTCGGCGGCCTCGGCGGCGTCGTCCACGCCCTCGTGCTCGGCGGGTCGAACCCGCACCTGACGACCTCCGAGTTCACCCTGTCCCTGCTCGTCATGGTCGTGCTCGGTGGGGCCGGCAGCCGCTGGGGCGCCCTGCTCGGCGGCTTCCTCTACACTATGCCGACGCCCGCCTCGTCGAGCTGAGCGGCGCGTCGCTTCCTCGAGGCGCTGCCCGAGGTCGTGCGGCAGGTGCTGTCGCAGCCGCTCTTCATCCTCGGCGTCGTTCTTCATCATCGTCGTCTACTTCGCACCGTCGGGCCTGACCGGGCTCGGCGGCCGACTGATCAGGAGGCAGGCGTCGCGCATGAGCACCGACACCGTCCGCGTTCGTCATCGAGCTGCCGAGGGCAGCCTCGCCATCCACGACCTCACCGTCGGCGAGGCCCGCGGCACGAGGCGCCCGGTCGTCGCTCGCGGTCCACGGGATCACCGCCAACGGCCTGTCCTGGCGGCGGGTCGCCGACGAGGTCGACCGCCGCCACGGACCGGGGCGGTCCGCTTCCTCGCGCCGGACCTGCGCGGCCGCGGCGGCAGCCGACGCGTGCCCGGGCCCGTACGGCCTCGGCGCCCACGTCGACGACCTCACCTCGATCGCCTCGGTCTTCGGCGCCGCGCCGCGTGCTCGTCGGTCACTCCATGGGCGCGTTCATCGCCGCTCTGGCCGCGGCCACCCACCCGGAGCGCTTCCCGGGTGCCGTCCTCGTCGACGGCGGACTCGCCTTCCCGCGCGCCGGCCGACCTCGACATCGACGCGGCCCTGACAGCAGTCATCGGCCCGGCCATGGACCGCCTGCGATGCGGTTCGCCGACGCCGAGGACTACCTCGACTTCTGGGCCGCGCACCCGGCTCTCGGGCCGGCCCTGCGCGGTCCCGGGTGGCGAGGCGGTCCGGCAGTACATCATGCACGACCTCGTCCAGGACGAGGCCGCCGGCGGCCAATGGCGCAGCTCCTGCGTGCTCGAGGCGGTTCGGGCCGACGGCGCCGACGTCTTGGCCGACCCGCAGACCCACGGCGCGGTGCGGCGAGCTCGTCGAGCTCGGCGTCCCGATCGAGCTCGTATGGGCGCGGCGGGGACTGCTCGACGAGCCCCAGGGCCTCTACGACGAGCAGCGGCTTGCCGCCCTCGGGCGTCCCGGATGCGGTGGCGGTCACCGCCGGTCGACGCGAACCACTACGACGTCATCCTCGGACGCGCCCGGCATCGCGGCGGTCGCCGACGCGATCGAGCCCACCTGGGCCGGTCCCGACTGATCCGCACCCGGAGCCGGAGGTCAGTCCGGCGCGAGCAATCTCGCAGACGAAGGGCGAGCTGCAGCTCCAGAGCCTCATCGGGCTGCTGCCAGGCTGGGCCGAGCAGCGCGCCGATTCGCTCCAGCCGCTGCGACACGGTGTTGACGTGGACGTGCAGGCTCGCGGCGGCGTGCCGGGGGCTTGCACCGGCCGCGAAGTACGCCTCGAGAGTGCCGACGAGGTCCGTGCCGCGGCGCTCGTCATAGTTCAGGATCGGCGCCAGGAGCCGCCTGACGTACTCGTCGACGTCGGGGTCGGAGCCGACGATGAGGCCGGCAAAGCCGAGTTGGGTGGCGGCCGCGCCATGGCCGCGGTGACCGAGCGCGATGAGGGCTCTGGCCGTCCGTGCTCCTTCCTCGTGGGCGGCCGAGGAATCTCGTCGACACTGCTAACCGGTCCCGACGCCGGCCACGGTCACGCGGCGACCTCCGAGCGAGGCGCGCGGCAACCGACTTTGCGAGCGTGTCCGGTCCTGCCCAGGGACGAGCGCCACGATGTGTCCGTCGTGCGAGCCGACGAGAGAGCCCTCGCCGGTCGCCGTGCTCACCGACATCACGAGCGCGCGGTTCGCCGCACGGTCCTCTCCCCGCATGACGAGCACGCAGAACTCGATGAGCGGGTCGAAGCCCCACGCCCGGGCGAGCTGGACGCGCTCGGCGTCGCTTCCCCTCCCCGCGACGAGGTCGGAGATCAGCCGGTTCCGCTCGGACTGCCGTGCATCCGCGGCGTTGCGCTCGAAGAGAAGGACGAGCGCAGTCACCATGCCCGCGCGTTCCACCGTGCGGCAGTCCGAGTCGCTGAGGTCGCCGACATCACCGATGAAGAGGGTGCCGAGGTGCTCGTGGGCCGCGGTGATTCGCACGGCGTAGGTGTTGTCGGCGTGGACGATGCGTCCACCCGCCTCGCTTGCCTTCCGCTGGAGCTCCTGGAATCCCGGCCCTTCGATGAGGTCCGGCGCCGGTCCCGTCGCGGACCGGACCGCGCTGCCTTCGTCGGCGAGGAGCGCCCAGCCACCGAGCAGCTCGGCGACCGCGTGGGTGATGCCGGCGACCCCGCCGCCACCGAGGACGAGGGCAGCGAAGCGGTCGTGCGCGGCCGCCGCCTTCTCGACACCGGCGGCGTACTGGCGCACCGTCTCGTGGGCCTGCTGCAGCGCCCGCACGGCGTTCTCGGCGTCCGCGAGGGCCCGGGTCTGGACCAGGGTGACGGCCGCAAGAGTGGCCAGGTTGCCGAGGAGGCCGACCTCTTCACGGGTGAACGGCCGCGCGGTGCGGTTGGCGGCGAACAGCACCCCGACGAACTCGACTCGACGATGAGGGGCGTGCCGCAGATGGCGACGATCCCCTCCTCGCCGACGGCGCCGTCGATCGGCCGGGTGTGCTGGAACCGTGCATCGGAGAAGTAGTCCGCGGTCCAGTACGGCTTCTGGGTCGACGCGACGAGCCCGCCGAGTCCATCACCGAGGGCCAGGCGCACGGATTGGAAGGCCGCCGAGACCGAACCGGAGGTGGCCCGCATATAGGTGTCCTTGGCCACTGGGTCGTAGAGCGTGAGGTAGGCCAGGTCGGTCTGGAGCAGGTGGCGGGCCCGGCGGACGATCGCCTCGAGCACCTGGGCCGGGTCGTGTTCAGTGGCGAGCTCGCGGGCGGTGTCGAGCAAGGCCGCGAGCCCGGCCTCCCGGCGCTGGTGGACGTCGCGGGTGTGTGCGATGCGCAGGGCCAGATCCCGCCCGACCGATGGGGCGTCGGCGCCGGCGACCTCCGCCACGGTGGCGCCGGACGGCCAGCAGCTCGAGCAGGTGAAGGACCTGCTCGATCGAGGTGTCCGGTGTCGTCGTCACGGGGCCGATCTTAGGCAAGGTCCCAGGCATGGGGGCACTGGGGCACCGGGGCGGCGCATCGGTGGCGGGCCCCGCAGTGATCAGCCAGGTCCCTCAGATCCCTCAGATCCCTCACGCCCCTCAGTGCGCCGTCCACCCGCCGTCCATGAGGAAGGATGTGCCCGTGACCGAGGCGGACGCTGGGCCACAGAGGAAGAGCGCCAGGGCGGCGACCTCGTCCGGCTCGACCAGCCGCTTCAGGGCGACGGGCGACAGCATGATCTTGTCGACCACCTCGCTCGGCGGGATACCGTGCGTCCGAGCCTGGTCCTCGATCTGCTTCTCCACCAGCGGGGTGCGCACGTAGGCGGGATTGATGCACGTCGACGTCACGCCATGCGGAGCGCCCTCGATGGCGACGACCTTGGACAGGCCCTCGAGTCCGTGCTTGGCGGTGACATAGGCCGACTTGAAGGCGCTGGCGCGCAGCCCGTGAACGCTCGAGATGTTGATGATCCGACCCCAGCCCTGCGCGTACATGTGGGGGAGTGACTGGCGAATGAGGCGAAACGGGGAGACCAGCATGAGGTCGAGGATGAAGTCGAACCGCTCGAGCGGGAACTCCTCGACGGGGCTGACGTGCTGGATACCCGCGTTGTTGACGAGGATGTCGACGGCAGTGGGCAATCCGCCCAGGCCATCGAGATCGGCCAGGTCGGCGACGACCGGGCTGATCCCCGACTCCTGGGCGACCTCGGCCAGCCCGGCCTCGTCGCGGTCGACCGCGTGCACCTTGGCCCCCGCCCTGCTCAGCGTCCGAGCGATGGCGGCGCCGATGCCGCTGGCCGCCCCGGTGACGAGGGCGGTCTTGCCGTTCAGGTCGATGGGGTCATTGGCCGTCGTGCGGTCCGTCCCGCGGAGCGGTGCGGTGGACCCTGGAGCGGCGTCGCGAGCGTCATGGCGGGCGTCGGGCATGCCGGAAGACTATGAACCGTCTACCGACCCGATCATGTGCGTGCCAGACACAAATCTACGGAAGCGATGTGGCCCGCCCCCGCAGGTCGAAGGCGGGTCACCTGGGCAATTCGTGGATCGTGCGTGGTCGTGGTTGCCCTGACGACCGCAACCACGCAGGTCTAGATGTCGCGGAAGACCTCGATGGTCGCACCGAGTGCGTTGAGCCGGTCGGCGAGGTCCTCGTACCCCCGGTTGATCACGTAGACGTTCCGCAGCACCGAGGTGCCGGGCGCCGCGAGCATCGCGAGGAGGATGACGACCCCCGGGCGCAGCGCCGGCGGGCAGACCACCTCCGCGGCCCGCCACCGCGTGGGTCCCTCGATGATGACGCGGTGTGGGTCGAGCAGCTGGACTCGCGCGCCGACCTTGGTCAGCTCGGTGAGGTAGATCGCCCGGTTCTCGTAGACCCAGTCGTGGATCATGGTGCTGCCCTCGGCTACGGCGCCGATGAGGGCGAAGAAGGGCAGGTTGTCGATGTTGAGCCCGGGGAACGGCATCGGATGGATCTTGTCCGTCGGCGCCCGGAGCGGGCCGGGCACCGTCGTGATGTCGACCAGCCGGGTCTTGCCGTTGGCGGAGGTGTACTCCTCGCTGAGGTCGTACTTCATCCCCATCTCCCCGAGCGTCGCCAGCTCGATCTCGAGGAACTCGATGGGCGCACGGCGGATGGTGATGGCGGAGTGGGTGACGACGGCGGCGGCGATCAGGCTCATCGCCTCGATCGGGTCCTCGCTGGGGGAGTAGTCGACATCGACGTCGATGTGCGCGCGGCCGTGGACGACGAGCGTCGTGGTGCCGATGCCCTCGATCCGGACGCCGAGCCTCTCGAGGAAGAAGCAGAGGTCCTGGACCATGTAGTTGGGCGAGGCGTTGCGGATGATGGTCGTCCCGTCGTGTCGGGCCGCCGCCATGAGGACGTTCTCCGTGACCGTGTCACCTCGCTCGGTGAGCACGATGGCGCGGGTCGGGTTGACGCTTCGGTTCGAGCGCGCCTCGTAGAAGCCGTGGGTCGCGGTCACCTCGAGCCCGAAGGCGCGAAGGGAGGCCAGGTGCGGCTCGACGGTCCGTGTGCCCAGGTCGCAGCCGCCGGCGTAAGGCAGCCGGAACTCCGGGTAGTCGTGCAGGAGCGGCCCGAGGAACATGATGACGGTCCGGGTACGTCGTGCGGCCGCGACGTCGATGGCGTCGAGCCGTAGCTGCGTCGGAGGAATGATCTCGAGGTCGTTGCTGTCCGGGATCCACCGGGTCCGGACGCCGATGGAGGCGAGGACCTCGAGGATCCGGTTGACCTCCTCGATGCGGGCCAGGTTGCGCAGTGTCGTGCGCCCACGGTTGAGCAGGGAGGCGCAGAGCAGCGCCACGGCGGCATTCTTCGAGGTCTTGACGTCGATCGAGCCGGACAGCGGTCTGCCGCCGACGATGCGCAGGTGCTGTGGGCCCGAGTGACCAACTGAGACGAACTCGGAGTCGAGCGCGTCGCCGATCTTGGCGAGCATGTCGAGGCTGAGGTTCTGCCGCCCCGCTTCGATCCGGGTAACGGCACTCTGTGAGGTCCCCAGCAGTCCTGCGAGCTCGGACTGGGTCATCCCCTTGTGGCGCCGCGCGTCGCGGATCAGGCCGCCGATGCGGGTCAGGTAGGTCTCAGACACGGACCCGAGGTTAACTCATATATGAGTTAATGCAACTTGGCACGCCGTTGGGCGTCGAGAGCATCGATGACGTTCGTCGTCGGGAGCCACGGCTGGGCCGCTCGGGCGGGGCCGGGGTCGAACGTCATGTCGATCTGGTCCAGGAGCAGGGCGGCGCGGGCCACGCGCGCTTGGGCAGGTCGGAACGGTCGCATCGCCAATGACACGACGCGCAACGCCATCCGGGGAATGTGCCCGACCTCAGCCCGCCCGCTGGCGTGCTGTGCAAGCTGCGTCATGGTGAGGTCATCGCCCCCCACGTCGATGGCCTGGCCACGCAATGACGGGTCCAGCACCGCTCGGGTAACCGCAGCGGCGACGTCCTCGACGGAGACGAAGTTGAGCCGGTTCGTCCCCGAGCCGAAGACCTTGGGAACGCCGTTGCGGCCAGCCAGCTGCATGAGGATCTCGGCCCACATCTCCGCGAACGCCGACGCCCGCACGATGGTCCAGTCGGGCCGGTCGGGATCCGGTTCTCCCGTTCGGAGCGCCTGCTCTGCAGCGGCTTTCATCCGGTGCAGCTCCATCGGGTGTCCGGGGTCGGCGCCGACGACGGACACGAGCACGATGTCCGCCCCAGCCCGACGTGCCGCGACCACGAGGTTGAGGTTCCCGTCCCGATCGACCGCTCCAGGAGACTCCCCTGAGGCTGGGTCCAAGCCGTGCATCGCCGACACGACCACGGTCGCGTGCTCGAGCGCCGCAGGCAGCGTCTCTGGCCGGCGTACGTCCGCGGCCACGAACTCCGCACCGGGTACCGGGACCGCCGGGCTGGACCGTGCGACCACCCGCACCTGGTGGCCTTGCGAGACGAGCTGCGCGGAGACGAGGCGCCCGAGCCGACCTGTGCCGCCGACGATGGTGATCACGACGCACCCTCGCCGGCCGACCCGGCTCCGGTGAGGCCTCCGATGACCTCGTCGATGTCCGGGCCCGCCTGCTCGACCGGGGTGACATAGATGTGGGCGCTCGCGATGCGGCCACCGGAGACGTGGGCGATGAAGACCATCTGGTTGTCCAGCGACTGCCCGTCCCGACGGGTGCCGACCTGCCGGCTCTCAAGCCAGAAGCCGTCGCCGGACAGAACGCGCTGCTGCACGTCGAGACGGATGTCGGGAGCGGCGGCAAAGATCGCAGCCCAGTTCTTGCGCACCTGTGCGGCGCCAGTGAACGACCTGACCGGGTGCGCCGGGTCAGTCAGCTCGTAGTCCGAGGCGAAGCAGTCGACGAGGGCATCGAGGTCATGGGCATTCGTCGAGGCGACGAGCTGGTCGAGAAGTGCCGACGGTGTGCGGGTCGGGTCCACGGCTCCTCCTGAGTTTGGTTACAGTGATCTGTATCCAATTGGAAGGATGCGCTTGGTGGCACCGGCTGTCAATGGTCATCGCCCGCGCCGACGCTACGATGCGTCCGGTCGGCGGGCTCGGGCTGCCGAGCGCCGCGAGGCGGTGCTCAACGCAGCCCGGCGCCAATTCCTCGCCGACGGCTTCGCGGCGACGACTCTCGCCGGCGTGGCCGCCGAGGCCGGCGTCTCGGTCGAGAGCATCTACAAGTCATTCGCCTCGAAGGCGGGACTGCTCAACGCGGTCTGGCACCACTCCTTGGCCGGCTCCGGATCGACTCACGCCGAGCTCCGCAGCGACGCAGGCTCGCGTGCGGCCACGGATGGCGTCGCGATCATTCGGAACTGGGCCAGGCTCGCGGTCGAGGTGGGCGCCGTCGGGGCCCCCATCCACCGTCTCGTGGAGAGTGCAGCCCACGTCGACGCCGAGGTCGCGCAGCTGCAGGCGCAGATCGAGCGGGAACGCGCGGCACGGATGGACCACAACGCGGCGTACCTCATTAAGGGAGGTTACCTGCGCGACGGCGTCACGCCGGAGCAGGCCCGCGACGTCCTCCTGTTGTACACGACGTTCTACGACCGCCTCGTGACGCAGGCGGGGTGGACGCGGGAGCAGTGTCAGTCGTTCATCGAGCGTGGCCTCATCGCGCACCTGCTGGCCTGAATGTCGGTATGCCGCTGGGCACGGTTCCACCCCCACCGCGCCGCGAGCGCGGGGCCCGTCAGGGCCGCGGATGCTCCGCGCAGGCACGGGCGATGAGGGGCGCCGCCAAGGTCGTCTGCCAGGAGCGCGCGCCCATCTCGGTCAGGGCCTGGGCGACCTCGGCCGTCGTCGGGGCCGCGGGCGCCTCCCACAGGTAGCGGCGCAGCAGGTCGGGGGTGAGGACGTTCTCCACTGGGATGGCCAGCTCCTCCGACAGACCCCCGAGCAGCTCCCGAGCACGGGCCAGGCGCCCGGCGGCGACGGGGTCCCGCTCTGCCCACGTGCGCGGCGGGGGCGGACCGACCGACGGCAGGGCGAGGGGTGGAAGGTCGTCCTCGGGCAGGGCCAGGGCCTGCGAGAGGACGTCGATGAGCGCTTCGGAGTGCCGCCGGATCGACCTGGCGAGCCGCGGGTCCGAGGAGGTCAGGGTGCGTGGTGCTCGCTCGGCTCGTTGGTAAGACATCGCGATCTCGGCGATGGCGGCGTCGGGCAGCACCCGCCCGGGGGAGACGTCGCGGTCCTGGGCGAGCGCGTCCCGCCACAGCCAGAGCTCCCGGACGATGGCGGTACCACGCCGAGCGCGGATGCGATGAATGCCAGAGGTGCGCCGCCAGGGATCGACGCGCGGCTCAGGACCGGTGAACGAGAGGAGCGACTCGAACTCCTCCTTGGCCCAACCGGCCTTCCCCTGTCGCTCGAGGTCCCCCAGCACCGCCTCGCGCAGGTCGACAAGGACCTCGACATCGAGCGCGGCGTAGCGCAGCCACGGCTCGGGCAGGGGACGGGCCGACCAGTCGACGGCCGAGTGCTCCTTGGCGAGCTGGAGGCCGAGGTAGTGCTCGACCATCGCTCCCAGGCCCACCCGCGGCAGCCCTGCGAGCCGACCGCCGAGCTCGGTGTCGAAGAGGACGCGCGGGTGCAGACCCACGTCGGAGAGGCACACGAGGTCCTGGGTAGCAGCGTGCAGGATCCACTCTGCATCGCCGATCGCCTCCTCGAGGGGAGTCAGGTCCGGCAGGGCGACGGGGTCGACGAGGAACGTGCCCGAGCCCGCACGTCGCACCTGGACGAGGTAGGCGCGCTGCCCGTAGCGGTAGCCAGAGGCGCGCTCCGCGTCGATCCCGATCGGGCCGGAACCCTCCGCGACCGCCTCGGCGGCGTGCATCAGGGAACGCTCGTCGGTGATGACGTCGGGCACGCCGCCCGCCGGCATCGTGAGGGGGACGAGGGGCTCTTGCCGGTCGTTGCCCGCGCCGCTCGGCTCAGCGCTCACCGGCGCTGCCCGGGCAGTGGCACTACACCGTCCGGCAGGGGTGGGATCCCGGCGATGGTGCACAGCAGGTCGGCCCACGCACGCAGGTGCTCGGTGTGGGCGCCGCGGACCGGAGTCCAGGACGCGCGGATCTCCATCTCCACGCTCGCGGCGCGGTCGGCGAGCCCGCCGAAGCTCTCGCTGACGACGCGGGTCACGGTGCCCGCCTCAGCAGTCCAGACCAGTGACCGGCCCTTGAGGGAGTCGGTCAGCCACGACCAGCCGACCGCACTGAGCATGGGGTCGCCCGCGAGCTCGGGCTCGAGCGCGGCGCGGGCGAAGGTGACCACACGCCAGGTGCCGGCCCACGTGTCTGGCCCCGCCGGGTCGTGCAGCAGGACGAACCGGCCGGTTGCGAGCTCACCCTCGGGGTCAGCCGGGTCGATGACATCGGCGGTGAGTGCCGCGGCGTAGGGAGCGATCCGGGTGGGGGCGGGGACCTCGGTCAGTCGCACGTCAGAGCGCACTCGGACGTCGCGGAGGGCCGTGAGCACCTTCGCGAAGTCCGCGCCGTGGTTCCCCGGCAGCGTTCTCGTGTGCACCCGTCGAGGGTATGTCGCCGGGAGTGTTTTGTCCGCAGGGCGCGCCGAGGTCCCTGGCCGGGGCACCCCCGCACGCGTGGCAGGATTGAGCGGTGCCAAACCCAGACACGTCCACTGCCTCCCTCTCGACGGGCCCGGGCACCCCCCGGGACAGCGACCTCGTGCGCGCCGCCCGCCGCCAGCCGGTGTCCAGGACGCCGGTCTGGTTCATGCGTCAGGCCGGCCGCTCCCTGCCGGAATACCGGGCCGTCCGCGAGGGGATCCCCATGCTCGAGTCGTGCATGCGGCCCGAGCTCGTCACGGAGATCACCCTCCAGCCGGTGCGGCGGCACCGGGTGGACGCCGCCATCTTCTTCAGCGACATCGTGGTTCCGCTCAAGGCGATCGGGGTCGATCTCGACATCGTCGCCGGCGTCGGCCCTGTCGTGGCACGCCCGATCCGGGAGCGGAGCGACCTCGAGCAGCTCGTCCGATCTCACCCCGGACCATGTGCCATACATCACAGAGGCCGTCCGACAGCTGGTCGCCGAGCTGGGCGCGACCCCGCTCATCGGGTTCGCCGGCGCGCCGTTCACCCTTGCGTCCTATCTCGTCGAGGGCGGGCCGTCGAAGAACCACGAGCACACCAAGGCGCATGATGCACGGCGACCCGCGAGCTCTGGGACGCGCTGTGCTCGAAACTGGCCGCAGATCTCCGGCGCGTTCCTGCGCGTCCAGGCCGAGGCCGGCGCGAGCGCCGTCCAGCTCTTCGACTCGTGGGTCGGCGCGCTGTCCCGGGCCGACTACGCCGCGCACGTCCAGCGGCACTCGGCCGCCGCGCTGGCCGCGGTCAGCGACCTCGACGTGCCGCGGATCCACTTCGGGGTCGGCACGGGCGAGCTGCTTCGCCTCATGGGCGAGGCGGGCGCCGAGGTCGTCGGCGTCGACTACCGCGTCGTCGCTGGCGGACGCCGTCGAACGGCTCGGGCCCGGCTATGCCGCTGCAGGGCAACCTCGACCCCGCCCTGCTCTTCGCGCCGTGGGAGGCGCTCGAGCGCACGGGTGCGCGAGATCGTCGACGAGGGCCGGCAGGCGCCCGGGCCACATCTTCAACCTCGGCCACGGGGTGCTGCCCAACGTCGACCCCGACGTGCTGACCCGGGTGACCGCCCTGGTCCACGAGGTGTCGACTCGCTGATGTCCGAGGCGCAGGTGACGCAGGCGGAGAAGCAGGGGTCGCTGGCCCGCTCGAGCCTCGCCATGGTCGGTGGGTCGTTCGCGTCCCGCGGCTCTGGGCGTGGTCCGGGCCGGCCTCCTCACCGCGATCATCGGCACCCTCGCGGCCGGTGACTCCTTCTACCTCGCCAACACCCTGCCCAACGTCCTCTACATCCTCGCCGCGGGCGGCATCCTCAACGCCGTCCTCATCCCCGCCCTGACCCGGGCGATGAAGCTGCCGGACGGCGGCCAGGAGTTCACCGACCGGGTCGTGACGGTCGCCGTCATCGCGATGGGCGGCATCACCATCCTGGTCCTGGCTCGGGGCGGGCGCCTTCGTGTCCCTGCTGTCCGGCGAGCGAGGCGGCGACTTCAAGCGGCCTGGCGCTCGCCTTCTCCTTCATCTGCCTGCCACAGATCTTCTTCTACGGCGCTGTTCGCCCTCTTCGGCCAGATCCTCAACGCCAAGAACCGGTTCGGCGCCTTCGCGTGGGCACCGTTCATCGCCAACGTCGTCGCGGTCGTCGGGCTGCTCATCTTCATCGCCGTCTTCCCGGCGCCGCAGGTCGTCAACGTGCAGGGCCAGCCCGTGCCTCGGACGCCGGACCGAGTGGACCGGTCCGATGATCTGGCTGTTCGCCGGCTCCGCGACGATCTCCGTCGTCGCCCAGGCTGCTTGGTTCTCCCGGCCCTCTGCCGGACCGGGTTCCGCTATCGCCCGCGGTGGGGGCTGCGTGGTGTCGGCCTCGGCGGGGTCAGCCGACTCGCGGTCTGGGCCTTCACCGGACTGGCGGTTTCGCAGCTCGGGCTTCTTCATCACCCAGTGGGTGCTCAACACGGCCGCCGCCCGATCCGGCCGGTCCTCCGAGGACCCGCTGCGAGCGACGTCGGTCTACACGGTGGCCTTCACCATCTTCATGCTGCCGCACGCCTTCATCGCGGTCTCCATCATCACGGCGCTCTTCCCCCGGCTGTCGAAGTCGGCCGCCGACGACGACGTCGCAACGTTCAAGTCGGACTTCCGCCGCGGGATGATCCTGCCGCTCGTCGCCAACGTGCCGGTGATGGTCTTCGTCATGGTGGCTGCGACGCCCATCGTCGCCCTGCTCAACCCCGGTATCGACGGGCCGTCCATCGAGCTCGCCGCCATCATCCTCGTCGTCATGATCCTCGGCATCGTCCCCTTCGGCGTGGACCTGCTGTGTTACCGCGTCTTCTTCGCCCTCGAGGATGGACGCTCGCCCTTGGTCATGCAGGCCGTGCTGACGACGATCTCGCTCACCGCTGGTCTCATCACGCTCGCCCTTGAACCGAAGTGGGCCATCGCCGTCGTCGCCATCGGCCAGACGGTCGGCAACGTCGCCAGCTCGACGACGGGGATCTTTCTGCTCCGGCGACGACTCGGCCTGCTCGGTCTTGGCGAGATCGTCGACTCGACGGCCCGGATCGGGGTGGCCGCCGCTGCCGCGGGTCTGCTCGCCTGGGGCGCGATGACGGTGTTGTCTCCCATCCTCGGGGACCCCACGGCGCCGTCGAGCGTGGTGGATCGCCTCTTCACGAGTGGCGTCGTTCTAACGTTTGCGGGGGTGCTCTTCGTCATCGTCTACGTTGCCCTCGCGCACGCGTTTCGCGTGAGTGAGATCCGCGACGTCGCCGAGATGGTCCGCCGCCGCATCGGCTGACCGTTCTCTGATCGAGTGAACACTCAGCCCCGATCGACGCCTACGCCAAGTCCGCCCAGGCGAAGTTGTGGTGCCGACCCAGGGTCAGTGTGGGTCAGTCGGTCGTGGTTGCCGGGGTGGCTGGCCCGCGACCGCGCCGACCGATCCAACGGCGGATGAACCAGGCCACGACGAGCGCGATGAGCAGCCAGGGCAGGAGCACGGCGAGGCCGGTGAGAACGACCACGAGGGAGTTCAGCAGCGAGTCCCACGCCTTCTGGATCCCGGCGAGGAAGCCGTTGTGGTCCGGTTGGGGCGCGGTCGCCTCGTCGGTCCAGAGCGAGACCGATACCTCCGACATCGTCGTCCGGTGGTCGAGGTCGGCCAGCTGCTGCTGAAGCGAGTCGAGGTCGGCCTGGCGGCGGCTCAGCTCGCTCTCGAGCAGGACGATCTGCTCCAGCTTCGTCGCTTTGACCATGAGCGCGCGAACCCTGGCGATGCTGTCCTTCGCCGGCTCGATCCGGGCCTGCGTGTCGGTGTACGTCGCGGTCACGTCCTGGGACTGGGACGAGCGGTACGACACCGTACCGAGATTCGCGGACGACAGGTCGGCGAGCGCCGAGTCGAGCTTGTCGGCCGGGACGCTCAGGGTGAGCCACGCCTCGTTGAGGCCCACGGCCGGCACGGGCGCGTCCTCGGACACTCCGGAGGCACCCTTCGGGCTGCCATACGACCCGGTCGGGTCGGATGCGGTCACGATGCTCTCGGAGAGGACCTGGCCCCCTGCCGCACCGGCGATGGCGCGGACCTGGGCACTGGCCTTGGAGATGTTGGTGACCTTGACGCCCAGCCAGGCGGTGCGCGCCAGCTTCGGCCCGACGACGGCAGCCTCGGTGGGCCCGACTCCGGGTGCAGCGGGCTCGGCCGCGCCGCCTGCCTTGTCGGACCCGGATGACGGAGGGGCAAGGGAGCCGCTGGCTGTCGTCGCGCCATCCGCGGAAGGGCCCGACCGCAACGCGCTCAACCCGAACGGGATCGACAGGGCCACGAGCAGGACCACGGCACCGATCACGAGCAGGACCCGTCCTCGGCGGGAGTCGGTGAGACGGAGGTGACTGACGACATTCATGGTGGGCTCCCGGCTGCGTGTCCTCGGTGTCGCGGGCGGCGACGCTCTACCGGCATGGACACGGGACGCCACGGAAACGTTGCTTGAGGGGGTGGCAGAGTGACCCCATGGGCGTGCGGGTGGGAGTGGTCGGCGCCGGCATCGCCGGACTGGCGGCGGCGTGGCACCTCATCCGCGAGGCGCCTGAGCTCGACGTGACGATTCTGGAAGGCTCCTCCCGCGTCGGCGGCAAACTCCGGCTCGAGCATGTCGGCGACGTATCGGTCGACGTCGGGGCCGAGTCGGTCCTGGCCCGCCGACCCGAGGCAATCCAGCTCTTCGAGCAGCTCGGGCTGGCCGACCGGGTGACCCATCCGGCACGGGTGCCGGCCGCGATCGTCTCTGGTGGGGTGCGCTGGCCGATGCCCTCCGGAACCCTGATGGGAGTGCCATCGGACCCCGAGTCGGTGCGCGGCCTGCTGACCGACGCCGAGATCCGGCGGCTCACGGCCGAGCGGGAGACCCCGCCCGTCGACACGGACGTGTCCGTCGGGGAGTTCATCGACGCCAGGCTCGGCCCTGCGGTGACCGACAAGCTGGTCGAGCCGCTGCTCGCAGGCGTCTACGCGGGCAACTCCCGCGAGCTCTCCCTGCAGCTGGCGGTGCCGTCCCTCTTCCACGCCGCCGCGGAGGGCACCTCGCTGCTCGAGGCGGCCCGGTCGGCCGCACCACCTGCTCCAGCCGACAGATCGGGCGCCGGGGATGGGGCGCCGCCGGTCTTCGCCACCGTTGTCGGCGGCCTCGGCGCGGTGCCGGCCGTCATGGTGAGCCGCTTGGCAGATCTCGGCGTCGACATCCGCACGGGCACCATGGTCCGCCGCCTCGAGCGCCGGCACGAGGACCGGGCTGACCCGCAGCGCCAGTCCCTCGTGCTCTCCACCGGACCGACGACGGACGTGCGCCGGCACGTCTTCGACGCCGTGATCGTGGCGACTCCGGCAGCGTCCACTGCTCGTCTCCTGCGCACCGTCGCCCCGGATGCGGCCGAGCGCCTTGCCGCCATCGAGTACGCGTCGATGGCGATCGTCACGCTCGTCCTCGACGGTCCGGCGCCGGATCTGCTCGAGGGCAGCGGCTTCCTCGTCCCGCCGACCGAGCAGCTGACGATCAAGGCCTCCACGTTCAGCAGCGTCAAGTGGCCGTGGCTCGCCGCCGCCCATCCGGACCGCACCGTCCTTCGCGCGTCCATCGGGCGGCACGGCGAGGAGGCCGTGCTCCACCGGACCGACGACGAGCTCGTGGCCACCGCGCTCGACGACCTCGCGACCGTCCTCGGCCGTCCTCTGCCGCCCCCGCTGGCCGCCCACGTCCAGCGATGGGGGGGCGCCCTGCCGCAGTACTCCGTCGGCCACCTCGACCGTGTCGCCGACCTGACCGAGCCCGTCCCCGGGGTCGCTCTCGCCGGCGCTGCCTACAGTGGCGTCGGCGTCCCGGCGTGCATCGCATCCGGCCGCCGGGCAGCCGAGGCCGTCCTGACCCGGCTGCAGCATCACCAACACGGGTTGCGATGATGGGCGGCATGAGTGACAAGCCGACCCCGGCCATGATGCGAGAGATCAACGCGACGATTCGCTACTCCATGTGGTCGGTGTTCGCCAGCGTCACCCCTCTCGAAGACGACCGTGACGAGCTCGCTGACGAGCTGGCCTCCTTCGTCGACACGATCACGGGTGAGGGTGTCACCGTCCGCGGGATCTACGACGTGGCGGGGCTGCGCGGCGACGCCGACTTCATGATCTGGTGGCACGCCCCGACCATCGAGCAGCTCCAGTCGGCCTACCACCGGCTGCTGCGCACCGAGCTCGGCAGTCACCTCGAGCCCGTCTGGTCGTCAGCCGCCCTGCACCGGCCGGCTGAGTTCAACAAGAGCCACATCCCGGCCTTCATGGCCGAGGAGGTCTCTCGCAAGTACGTCTGCGTCTACCCGTTCGTCCGCTCCTACGACTGGTACCTGCTCGAGGACAAGGAGCGGCGCGACATGCTGCGCGAGCACGGCCAGATGGCCCGCGACTACCCGGACGTCCGCGCCAACACCATCGCGTCGTTCGCCCTGGGGGACTACGAGTGGGTGCTGGCGTTCGAGGCGGACGAGCTGCACCGCATCGTCGACCTCATGCGCGAGCTGCGCGCCTCCCGGGCCCGCAACCACGTCCGCGAGGAGGTCCCCTTCTTCACCGGGCCGAAGGTGGAGGCCAAGGAACTGGTCGCCAACCTGCGCTGAGCACCCGCCTCAGTCGTCGAAGACGCTCTTCGTCACGATCGCGACGATCGGGATGAGCAGGAACCAGCCCCACGACCCGGTCCGGAAGAAGAGCGCCAGGGCGATGAACGGGGTGAGCGCCAGCATCGTGTCCCGCACTCGCTTCCCGCCGGTGCGGACCGGCTGGACCTCCGCGGCTGCGGGCCCCTCCAGCTCGGAGCCATCAGGTCGGAGCGCCGGCAGATCAGCGAAGAGCATGTCGAGGTCCCGGCGCGTGACGGCGTCCGCCGCCTTGCCGCGCCGGTCCTCGTACTCGAACGAGTCGAGGCGCCCGGCCTCGTGGTGCCTGGCGAGCAGGTCCATCGCCGCACGTCGCTCGGCGTCCCCGATCCGGAAGTCATCGGTGCCCATGTCGCGAGGATAGGCGAACCCGCGTCGCGTGACGCCGCCACCTACCCCCGGGCCGCTGGGCGCCGGCCGAGCCCAGCGGCATACGGAATCATTCGACTCACTCAGTCGCCGGCTCGAGGCGCAGGCTGATCGAGTTGATGCAGTACCGCTGGTCGGTGGGCGTGTCGTAGCCCTCGCCCTCGAAGACGTGCCCGAGGTGAGACCCGCAGTTGGCGCAGCGGACCTCCACTCGCCGCATGCCGCGGGTGAGGTCCTCGATGTACTCGACGCTGTCGCCGGCGAGCGGCGCATAGAACGACGGCCAGCCGCAGTGCGACTCGAACTTCGTGTCACTGCGGAACAGCTCGGCCCCGCACGCGCGACACGAGTAGACGCCCTCCGTCTTGGTGTCGGTGTACTCGCCACGGAACGGCGCCTCGGTGCCGGCCTGGCGCAGGACCTGGAACTCCGTCGGCGTCAGTTGGTCGCGCCACTCCTCGTCGGTGTGTTGGACGGCATAGGTCTTGTCGCTCTTCATGTTCCTCCCAACGCGACCCGTGCGCCGTTTGTGCCCGTCTTCGACGGAAGGCGCCTTACCGAGACGTTACGTCCTAGGGTACGCAGCGGCTTTGGCACGATGGCCGCGTGAAGGTTCGTCAGCTGGTGACCCGCCCCGTCCTCATCGCGGGCGCGGCAGGTGGGGGCTCCGCGGTCGGTGCGGCGGCCGGGTCCGTCGCGGCCGCCGCCTGGTTTGCGCGTCGGTTGCTCACACCGGACGAGCTCCAGCCGGACGACGTCGCCATCGTGGCGCACGACGACGAGTCCGTCACCTTCGCCGCTGGTCCAGACCCGGATGTGCCAGGACGCTACGGCGTCTGGCTCGACGGGGGATCGGGGCATGCCCGGGTCGGGCAGATCATCGAGCGCGACGAGGCCGCCGCGACCGTGCGCCGCGAGCTCCTCGCCGTCGACCGCGGGACACTCGGCGTCGGCCCGGCCCGCTGGAACCAGTACTACTACTGGGACCGGCCGAGCGTCAGCATGGGGCTGCCTGACGAGGAGGTCGTCGTCACGTCGGACGTCGGTGCGCTGCCCGGCTGGATCATACGACCCGATGAGTCGGCAGCCGGCCGCGACTGGGCCGTGCTCGTCCACGGGCGTGGGGCCCGCAAGGAGGAGACGCTGCGGGCCGTCCCGGTGCTGCGTGCCGCGGGGTGGACCTGCCTCGTCGCGGCCTACCGGAATGACCGAGACGCGCCGCGTGGTCCTGACGGGCGGTACAACCTGGGCCTCTCGGAGTGGCGGGACGTCGAGGCGGCGATCCGGACCGCGGTCGCACAGGGGGCCGAGCGCATCGTCCTGTTCGGCTGGTCCATGGGCGGGGCGATCGTCCTGCAGACGCTCCGCCGCTCTCGCCACGCCGATCGCATCGTCGGGGTATGTCTCGACTCCGCGGTCATCGACTGGGATGCGGTGCTGCGCCACCACGGCCGGCTCAACCACCTGCCCGGCCCGCTCGTGCGGATGGCACGAGGGCTCATGGGTTCGAGACGCGGACGGGCGCTGGTCGGGCTCATCGAGCCGATCGACCTCGCGCACACCGACTGGGTGGCCCGCGCCGACGAGCTCGACGTGCCGATCCTGCTCATCCACTCGACCGGTGACACCGTCGTCCCGTTTGGGCCAGCTGCCGCGCTCGCCGAGCGGCGTCCGGACATCGTCCGCTTCGAGCCCTGGGAGCTGGCTCGGCACTGTCGCGAGTGGAACTACGACTCGGAGCGATGGGAGTCGGTGGTGTCGTCCTTCGTCGCTGGGTTGCCCTGCGCGCCGGCACCGTTGGCTCCGGCCACGGCCCAGGGACAGCCTAGGAGCGGGTGAGCCAGCGTCCCATGAGGGTGCCGTCCCCCTCGACGAGGACCGCCAGCTCGAGGTCGAGCGGTGCGGCATCGGCGCCCACCGGCCGTGGGTGGTCGCCCCCGACGAGCCGCGGGCTGATCGTGAAGCACAGCTCGTCGAGGAGGCCGTCCGCGAGAAACGAGGCGATCAGGTGCGGACCGCCCTCGGTGAGCAGACTCGTCCAGCCGCGCGCATGGAGCTGCCCCAGCAGGTCGCCGAGGTCCACGTCGTCCTGGCCGCACACGAGCACTTGGTCGTCCCCGAGGGCCGACCGTGCCTCGCTGATCCCGGGCGCAGAGGCGCTCGTTGCGAGCAGGACGTCGCCGGGCGGCGCTCCCCGCAAGGTCGGCGGAAGGAATCCGGCTCGGCTGACGGTGACGAGAGGGAGGGCTTCAGCGAGCCCGGCGCGTTCTCGGACGGGCCGGAGCTCTGGAGCGACTGCGACGGCTGAGTAGCCCTCGTCCCGGATCGTGCCGGCTCCCACGATGACGGCATCGCTGAGCGCACGGAGCAGCTCGAAGACGACGTGGTCCGCCTCGGTGTTGATGGAGCCGGACCTGCTGTCGGGGCCGTTGGCCGCGCCGTCGAGCGTCGTCACCATGTTGCAGCGCAGCCACGGGTTGCCCGGGACCGCATAGGCCGCGGCGAGTCCCTCGAGGCCCAGGTCCTCGCCTGGCGTGAGGCCACTGTCACCGGGTACGAGCAAACGCATGGACCAACAGTAGGTGGCCGCGCTTCCCCCAGTGGGGCGCCCGAATCCGACAGGATGGCGACATGGGCAAGGGCAAGAAGAAGAAGGCTGGCGAGGAGCGAGAGGTCGCGGAGCTCGCCGAGGAGATGGTGGCCGAGGGAGTCCATCCCCTCGGGGGCTTCTCGGATGCGCTGCACGTCGAGAAAGGTTTCGTGCTCGCCGACGTCGACGCCTCAGCGACTCCCGCCTTCGCTGGTGACAAGATCGCCGGCAAGGCGGCCCTGAAGTCATCGGAGGAAGAGCTGGCTGACCTGCTCGAGCGGCTCTGGGCCGAGTCGACCGCCGGCTCGCAGCGGGCCCTGTTGCTGGTCGTCCAGGGGATGGACACGTCCGGCAAGGGCGGCATCATGCGGCACGTCGTCTCGGTCAACCCGGAGGGCGTCAAGGCCACCGCGTTCAAGGCACCGACCGAGGAGGAGCTCTCCCATGACTTCCTCTGGCGCGTCGAGAGGGCCCTGCCCCAACCCGGGCAGCTCGGCGTCTTCGACCGATCCCAGTACGAGGACGTGCTCATCGTGCGGGTCCACGACCTCGTCCCGAAGGAGGTGTGGTCGAAGCGCTACGCGCAGATCAACGAGTTCGAGCGCCAAGTGATCGCGAGCGGCACCAAGATCGTCAAGGTGATGACCCACATCAGCAAGGACGAGCAGAAGGCGCGCCTCATGGAGCGGCTCGAGCGGCCGGACAAGCACTACAAGTTCAACCCGGGCGACGTCGACGAGCGCCTCCGCTGGCTTGACTACATGGAGGCCTACCAGGCGGTCTTCGACAAGACCTCGACCGTCGGCGCCCCGTGGCACGTCGTGCCCTCGGACCGCAAGTGGTACGCCCGCCTCGCCGTCCAGCAGCTGCTCCTCGAGGCGCTGCGCGAGATGGACCTCCAGTGGCCGGAGGCGGACTTCGACGTCGAGCTGGAGAAGAAGCGCCTCGCCGAGAGCTGACCGACCCCACCACTGCTTCGCAACACACCCGCTTATCGCCCGGTCGGACCGGCTGCACCAGGGGCGGGCACTCGGTAGCCGGGTGTGCTGTGGGGTGGGTTGGGCCGGGGTCAGCCGATCCGGTCGAGGATGGGACCGGTGGCTCCCGCCAGGTCGGCACGGAGGGTGCCGAAGGTGTGGCCGTGGCCACCTTCGACCCGGCTGGCGATGAAGGCGTCGGCGACGCCGGGGGAGTGCTCGACGAGCAGGGCAGCCTGCATGGCCACGGCCAGCTGCTCGACCGCCGAACGGGCAGTGAACGCCGCCTCCGGCGAGTCCGGTTGTAGCGAACGTGCTTGTTCGACAGCGCGATCCGTGTGGTCGTCCAGGACCCGGCTTGCGCCGCGCACCCGGTGCAGCTCCTTGTGAGGGCCTCGAGGCTTGCCGGCTCGCGGCTGATGGCCCGGATCACGTCGAGGGCGTTGACGTTCCCCGAGCCCTCCCAGATCGAGTTGAGCGGCGCCTCGCGGTAGAGCCGTGCCAGCCCGTTCTCCTCGACATAGCCGTTTCCGCCGAGGCACTCGAGCGCCTCGGCCACCATGGGCGGGGTGCGCTTGCAGACCCAGAACTTGCCGAGGGCCACCCCGAGGCGGGCAGAGCCCGACTCTCCGTGTCGAAGGCGTGGGCCAGCCGCATCCCGAGCAGGGTCGCCGCCTCGGACTCGACCGCGAGGTCAGCGAGGACGTTGCGCATCAGCGGCTGGTCGACGAGCAGGCGCCGAACGCGGAGCGGTGTCGAGCGTGGTGCACCGCCCGGCGTCACTGCGGCGCGCATCGTGGCGGCGGACCCGAGCACGCAGTCGAGCCGGGTCGCCGCGACCATGTCGATGATGGTCCGCACGCCGCGGCCCTCCTCGCCGAGCCGTGACCCCACGTGCCGTCGAGCTCGACCTCGGTCGAGGCGTTGGAGTGGTTCCCGAGCTTGTCCTTGAGCCGCTGGAGGGCGAACGGGTTGCGAGTGCCGTCGTCGAGCGCCCGGGGCACGACGAAGCAGGTCAGGCCTCCGGGCGCCTGGGCGAGCATGAGGAAGACGTCGCTCATCGGCGCCGAGCAGAACCACTTGTGGCCGGTGAGCCGGTACGTGTCGCCCGGGCACCGGACCGCCCGAGGTCGGCGCGGCCGGGTCGCGTTGGCCCGGACGTCGGACCCGCCCTGCTTCTCGGTCATCCCCATCCCGGCGATGGCACCCACCTTCCCTGCAGGGGACGCATGCCGAGTCGTAGCTCCGGCTGGCGAGCAGGGAAGCCACCGCCCGCCGCTCCGCGTCATGACGCAGGGCCGACCCAGCGGCATACGTCATGGACATGGGGCACCCATGGCCGGCCTCCACCTGGTCCACACCATGAACCCGGCCGCGCCGCACGTGCGTCGCCGGGCCGGCGGCGCTGGCCGTCCACGGCTCGGCGGTGAGGCCGGCACCGACTGCGGGCCATGAGCCAGTGCTAGGACGGGTGGAACTCCACCTCGTCGACCGGTTCCCCCGGGCGCGTGGGTGCGCAGGACCGGGCCGGTTCGCGTCGGCGAGGCGGCCGTGCTCCTGTGCTTCTGCCGTGCCCGCCAGACGGCCAGCTCCGAGAGCGAGATCAGCGTCGTCCCGTCCGACCCACCGGGACACCGCTTCGGACAGGGGCGGTCCCCGTCGAGGAAGTTTCTGTCGACGAACGGCTCGGCCTGGTTGGTGACCTCGTGCGTGCTCACTACTGCAGAGTAGTACGGACCGCGCCGCGGCCGGACCATGGGTCGGGCGCGTCCGCGGGACCGTCGCGCTGGGCGACGGCTAGCCTCGGGAGCGATGACGGTGAAGGCGGTCGTGCGGCGCTGGCTCGAGCGGATCCCGGGGGCGGTGCCGCTGGCTCGACTCGTGCTCGAGACGGTCCGGATCTGCCTGAGCTACCGGGTGACCGGCCTCGCAGCCGAGGGCGGCTTCTTCATGCTGTTGTCCCTGCCGCCCTTCGTCCTCGGACTCTTCGGCGGCGTCGGGTACCTCGGGATCATCCTCGGGCCCGACGGCGTCGAACGGCTCACCGCGGCCGTCGCGGAGTATGCGTCAGGCTTTCTCACCGAGTCGAGCATCGACGACCTGCTGCTGCCCACGATCCGCGACGTCCTGCAGGGCGGACGCCCGGACCTCATCTCGGTGGGGTTCCTTCTCGCACTGTGGTCGGGATCTCGTGCTCTCAACGTCTTCGTCGACACGATCTCGATCATGTATGGCCAGGGCGACGGGCGCGGCATCCTGCACCAGCGCTTTCTCACCTTCTGGCCTCTACACGCTCGGCGTGGTTGTCGCCGTGGTTCTCCTCCCGCTCGTCCTGCTCGGGCCGGCGATCATCGAGGCGTGGCTGCCCGATCGGCTCGCCATGCTGACCCTCGCCTACTGGCCGCTCGTCCTCGTGCTCTCCATCGCGGCGCTCACCACGCTGTTCCACATCGCCACCCCGCGGCGCGCGAGCTGGTGGCGCGACCTGCCAGGGGCGCTGCTCGCGCTCGCGATCTGGTTGCTCGCATCGTTGGTCGTGCGCACCTCCCTCGAGGCCTCGCTCGGGGGGTCGTCGATCTATGGGCCGCTCAGCACCCCGATCGTGCTGCTCATCTGGCTCTACGCGCTGGCGATCGCGATTCTCATCGGGGCCGGCCTCAATGCTGCGACGCGCGTCCTGTGGCCGGTCGAGCTGCGAGACGGAGCCGGCCTGAAGCTCGCGACCTGGGCCGGCGGCCTGCTGTCTCGCAGTGGTGGGCCCGACGACACAGGGGCGGCTGTCGAGGCCGACCCCACGGCGACCGGGCCAACGGAGCAGGGACCAGCAGTTCACCAAGCGGGAGGGGTCGCACCTCGCCGCGGCCATCGACCGGCAGCTCGCGGAGGGGGTCGGACGACCACATGACGAGCAGGCCCGGGAGGGCTGACGGCGGTTTTGTATCTCTCCGATCGATCCGCTACTGTCTACCAAGCACCGAGCGGGGAGTTACACCGCTGGTGTTCCCGCGGACGTAGCTCAGTTGGTAGAGCGCAACCTTGCCAAGGTTGAGGTCGCCGGTTCGAGCCCGGTCGTCCGCTCGGAGGCACAAGGGGCAACAGGCAACTTGCCTTCATGGTGGAGTGGCCGAGAGGCGAGGCAGCGGCCTGCAAAGCCGCGTACACGGGTTCAAATCCCGTCTCCACCTCGGTCATCACCAAATCGGCCGGCGATTGGCGCAGTGGTAGCGCGCTTCCTTGACACGGAAGAGGTCACTGGTTCAAACCCAGTATCGCCCACCAGACGGACCACCGCCCCTGAGCAGGAAACCTGGCTCAGGGGCTTCTTCATGCAGACAACCGAGGCGCCTGCTCCGAGAGGTGGTCAGCCGAGGGCCTTGGCCTTGATCGCGGCGAACTCGTCGGGGGAGATCGCGCCGTTGTCGAGGAGCGACTTGGCCTGGGACAACTGGTCGACGGTTGTGGCCGACGACGTCCCCGCCACGTTGCGGATGTAATCCTGTTGCTCGGCCATGTACGCCCGGTTCTGCGCCATCGCGCGCTCCGCCATGCCCTGTCCGCGGACGATCACGTAGATGAGCGCTGCGAGGAGCGGGAGGATGAAGAGCGCTATGACCCAGACCACCTTGGCGAACCCGCCGAGCTCTTTGTCACGGAAGAGGTCCGTGAAGATGTGGAAGAGCATCATCAGGTAGGCCACGAAGAAGAAGGACCAGACAAGCAGCCAGAAGAAGTCCCAGAAGTCGTTCATCGTGCGCCTTTCCGCTCAGTGCCTCGATGCGTCGCAGTCGAGGGGCATCACCTCTGCCGCAACCCACGTTCCTCCCTCGCTCGGACGCCGACATCGCACTTTTCGGGGGAGATCGCGGGTCACTGGTCCGGCTCGGCGGTGTCTTGTCGGCCGAGCGGTTCCTCGATGAGCAGCGTTGACACGATCTGGAGCCCGAGGGCCGTCAGGGCGGCGAGAACACCAACCAGCTCCTGGCTGTCGTGCACCTTGGCCGTCAGAGTGGTGTGTGCACCGTCGCTGTCGGACCACATCGCGTACGGCCAGATGTCTCGCTCGTCCACCTCGCCTGCAACGACAACGATGGCATGCATACCGATCAGCCTCGTCTGGACAGGACTTCAGGTCCCGAGCAGCATGCCCGTCTCTCAGCCTCGGCCGCGTCACTCCCTTGGGGGGAGTTGGTCAGTACAGCTCGAGTTCTGCAGCACGACGGATGGCGGCTCGGCGACTGCTGACCCCGAGTTTCTGGTAGATGTGCGCGATGTGGGTCTTGGCCGTGTGCAGCGAGATGTACTCGGCCTCGGCGATCTCCGCGTTGGTGAGGTTTGTGGTGAGGTACTGCAGGATCACTCGTTCACGCTCGGTGAGCCGAGTCGCCGTTCCCGGCACGTGCTGGTGTCGTCCCTCGGTCATCCGCCCGAGCACCTGGGTCACGACCGTGGGGTGCGCGGTGCCGTGGCGCAAGTGGGCCTTGAGCAGGTCGGCCAGATCGTCGCCGGCACCGAGGAACGGGCCGTAGAGCCGGTCCGGCTCGGCCGCGGCCAGAGCGCGCTCGAGGGGGGCATGTGCGTCGGAACTGCCCAGCGCCAACAGGGCTTCGGCCTCGATACAGCGAGAGAGGCATTCGATGTGCACGAATGTCGTGGCCATCCGGACGCGATCGAGCTCGGCGAGTGCGTCGGTCGGACGTCCGGCCTGCAGGAGAACCTTCGCGCGGCGGGCGGCCGACAGCGGGAACTCCGGCTCAGTCGGGGGCCGGATGGCGAGCGCCACCGCCTCACGCGTTCTCCCCTCGGCCATGAGAACCGACCCCTCGAGCCCCGCGAGCAAGGACGGCCACGTGGGCGCTTTGTGCCCGGACTCGACCATGGTCCTGATCTCCGTTGCAGCGCGCCTGGCGCTCGGGAGGTCGCCAAGCGCCAGACAGGTCGACGTGAGGAAGCCCAGGGTGAGCCCCCGCAGCTCCCAGTCGAAGGGAACCATCATGGACAGACTGCGCTCCAGCTGGGTTCGTGCTTCGCTCAGGTTCCCGCGCCAGTAGTCGAACCAGCCCAGGTACGTCACCGCAGGGGCCAGCGTCACCAGGCCCACCCAACCTCGTTCGTTCGCGCGTGCCAGGACGTCGACCGCGACGTCCCGCACGTCGCTCAGGTGGCCTTCGGCGATCGCGGGGATGCATGACTCGGCCAGCGCCGTCAGCTCGAGAGCGACCAGTCCACTGTCGTGCGCTGTGGCGGCGGAGGACCGCAGCATCTCGAGGGTCAGCTCGGGATGGTTCTCGAGTCTGGCCTCAGCCATGCCCACGAACATCTGGACGGATGCGCGGACGGCAGGACCTGGCCTCTCGGCGCTCCGAGCGAACCTCTCCAGCAACGCCGCGCCCGAACCGACCGCGGGACCCAAGCCCCGGTCGTATCCGGTGCAGAACAGCTCGACGAGGGCCATGCGGTCCTCGAACTCGGCCCGGTCCGACCGCGGGAGCAGATCTGCGCGCGCACGGGCGGCGGCGATCGCCGACCGGGCATCGTCGATCCTGCCCCGCTGAACGCAGATCAGCGCCTTCGCAAGGTGCGCTTCGCTGACGTGCGGGGAGGCCTGTGGCACCTGGTCGACGGAGGCGAGGAGGGCATCGCTGCGCCCCTCGAGAAAGAGCTCCAGCCACCGGGCGGCGAAGATCCTGGCGGCCATCGCACCGTCTCCGGCGGCGACGGCATGTGTGATCGCGGTCGGGGCATCGACGGAGGTCCACCACGCCGCGGATGCCGCGTGCAGCGCCGTGGCCCGTTCGGGGTGGTCGGCGATCAGACGTCGGCGCATGTGCGCCGCGAAAAGCGGGTGCCAGTGGTACCAGGCCTCGCTCGCGGTGACGTCGTCGCGGGAGCGGAGGAGCCCATCGGCCAGGCACTTCTCTAGGAGCACCTCCGCGTTGTGCGTCTGTCTGATGTCGTCGATGAGCGACGCGCAGACGTCCTCGTCGAGGCAACTGTCCAGGACGAAGTTTCTGACGTCCTCGGTGAGAGATGCGAGCACCTCGATCGCCAAGTAGTCAGCCAACGCCTGATCACGTCGCAGATACGTCGGAACATTGGGTCGTGGGCCGTCCTGGCTCGCTGCCAGGATCGCCATCCGCACACCGGCCGGCCAACCGCCGGTCGCTCGGTGGATCGAGTCCACGATCTCCGGGTCGAGGGCGAGACCGGCGGCCCGCACCGCTTCCGCCGACTCCTCCGGGCTGAAGGCGAGCTCGTCGTGGGCGAGGTAGACGAGGCGGTCATCGAGCCGCAGTCGCTGGAGTCGCAGCTGAGGCACGACGCGCGCTGCGATCGCGACACGCATGTTGGCTGGCGCCCACCTCAAGATGTGGTCGATCACCGACGTGGAGGCTTCCGACCGGATGAGGTGCTGGACGTCGTCGAGGACCAGCGTGAGCGGCACCCCTGCCTCGTAGAGCAGCTCGAGGAGCGAGTCGACCAGGGTCAGCGGTTCGGCTCGCAGTGCCGGAACTCGTATTGCCTCCAAAGTGGCGCCGAGTTCGTCCACGCCGCGACAGGCTTGCGGCGGTCATCAGGTCGGAGACGAGGCGCACCGGGTCCCGGTCCGAGTCGTCGACGGTCAGCCACAACGTCGCGCCGCCGTCCTGCAGCTTGGGGGCGACGGCGCCGAGCAGCGTCGACTTGCCGTAACCCGCCATGCCCGCCAGCACGACCACCGGCCGACTGTGCAGCAGCGGCGCCAGGCGCGCACGTTCGATGACCCCCGGTGATGGGGGTGGGGTGGTCATCCGAGCGTGACGTGGCCCAACCATGTCATCCCTGTCGACGGATGTGCTACGGCCCTGACGCCCTCCACAGTAGGACCTGTTGCCCCGCCGGAGCCCATTTCGCGGCATTCCGTAGGTGAGGCGTGTCTGTGTACGAGATCGTTCTTGACGGTGAGTTGGCTGCGGACTTCGTGGACGCCAGCCTCCCGTTCGAGCGCCGTAACAGCCACGGAGCGACGATTCTCTGTGTCCCCACACTGGACCCCGCTGCCCTCGCCGTCACGTTGGAGCTCCTCGAGTCCCTGGGGATCGGCGTGACGGCCATCCGGCCAGTGGACGACACCGGCTCGGTTCCCGGTTCCGCCGCCCCGGAGTAGCCGTCGGCTCTCACCGCCCCACGGATCGTTGCTGCTCATCCTCGATGGGTGATGTGCGAGACACCGTCCAGCGAATGTCGAGGTACGAGCGCGCCCAGCCGCCAAGGAGGCAGGACATGAGTGTCAACGTCGATGTCGGTCCGATCGACTACCTCGCCCTGGAATTTCCGGGGGCCCGACTCACGGGTGAGGGAATGGCCATCCTCATCGACCTCGTCGACCGCGGGATCATCCGCATCCTCGACATGAGGGCAATGGTTCGGGGCGAAGACGGAGCCGTCACCGCGGTCGCGATCACCGACCTCGATGGGGACGGGACGCTCGACCTTGCCATCTTCGAGGGTGTCGAGTCCGATCTGCTTGACGAGGAGGACCTCGCAAAGGCAGCCGAGCTGGTCGGCCCCGGTAACGCTGTCGCGCTCCTGGTCTACGAGAACACCTGGGCGGGCCCCTTCGTATCGGCCATGCGCCGCGCGGGCGCCGAGGTCGTGGCCAGCGGCCGCATCCCCGCCGACGCGGTCCACGAGCGCCTCGAAGCGCTCGAGACGTCGACGACCGCATCCGAGTAAAGGAGCACGACATGGGACTCATCGGTGGCATGGCACGGACGGCCGTGGTAGCTGGCACGGCGACCGCCGTGTCAAACCGCGTGTCGCGCCGGCAGGCGGGGCGTTGGGCGGCACAGGAGCAGCCGCAGCAGTCCGCGCCCCGCCCGAGCCGCAGTACGCGCCCCCGCCCGAGCCGCAGTACGCACCAGCGCCCGATCCGGACGCCGACCTAGCCCGACTCAAGCAGCTTGGTGACTTGCGCGCCGCGGGCGTCCTGACGGAACAGGAGTTCCAGGCTCAGAAGGCGCGACTGCTGGGTATGTAGGGGACCTGCCCGCCGCCATTCGGCACCCGGCGACCCAAGTCTGGTCTGACCCGGATGGCCGGTGGGTCACGACACGTGAACCGGCCTGATCGGCACGAATGGTCGGATCTCGTCGGCACCCGGCTGGATGATCCCGCACGACGACTCGGGCACCTCGCGCCAGGCGCCCGGAAGGTCTCCGAGCGGTTCGGAGACGACGAGACGCGTCTCGTCGCCCAGCGTTCGGAGCACGTCCAGCTCGGGATACAGACTGCGCAACTGTGTCACGTCCGTCGAGTGGAAGAGCGTTCGGCTCTGATGCTGCGACGAGTAACGGAACGCCCACACCGACTTGCCGTCGCTAGTCGCCATCGTCGCCTGAATGGGGTTTGCGACGCCGCGGCGCTCGGCGAGGTCCTCGACGAAGCCGACGGCCCGGGCCACGCCCACCGATGGGGTCATCCTCGAGGCCGAAGGTCAGTGCGAGGAAGAAGAGCGCCTCGGAGTCGGTCGAGCCCTCGATGTCCGGGTACAGCGACGGGTCCACCGCGAACATCAGCTCGCGCTTGAGCTCGTGGAAGCCGAAGACCGCCCCGTTGTGCATCCACAGCCAGTCGCCGTGTCGGAACGGATGACAGTTGCTGCGTTGCACCGGCGTCCCCGTCGAGGCGCGCACGTGGGCGAACAGGAGTGGGGTCCGCACCTGCGAGGTCAGCTCACGAAGGTTCACGTCGCTCCACGCGGGGTCCACGCTCTTGAACATCGCGGGCTGCTGGCGATCGCCGTACCATCCGATGCCGAAGCCGTCACCGTTCGTCGTGGTCGCGCCCATGCGTGAGTGCAGGCTCTGCTCGATGAGCGAGTGCTTGGGCTTGAAGAGGAGGTCCTCGACGAGGATCGGGCCACCCGAGTACACCATCCAACGACACATGCGTTCAGGGAACCACGGCGCACGGGCGCCGTCATCACGTCCCGAGGATGACTTCGGTGGGTCGTCGGGTCAGCCGCGGAGCAGTCCACGACTCCTGCCAGCGGCGACGGCACCGGTGCGGGAGTTGGCTCCCAGCTTGGTGAAGACGTGGACCAGGTGGGACTTCACGGTGGCCGGGTCCGCGCACGGCAACGGACAGCCGCCGACCTCAGCAGACGAGCGAGGTGATTCCCTGTGCGGTCTCGGAGCCGCTACGGAGCAGCTTGCCCCAGCCCTGGGTGCAGGAGCTGACGGTGCGCACCGGGATCGAGTAGGTCAGGCGCTGCCGGTTGTCGCCGACGGCATAGCCTCGGGTGTCACCCCCGCCGCCGACGACGATGCCGGTCTGGGCGCGGTAGCCGAAGCCGAGCGCGTGGTACTGCGCCCACACATAGACGGACGAGAAGTTCATCCAGGCCGAGCCGCCGGAGTCCCAGCACCAGCCGATGTACTGCCGCACGGTGAAGGCGTTCATGCCCTTGTCACGCACGACCCTGCTCGACCCGAGCTCCCGGATGTTGGAGCAGTTGACCTGGGTCAGGTTCGCGGTCATGTCGGAGGTGGCTGACGAGCCCGCGGGCGCAGCGGGAGACGCCGCGGCGGCTGTACCGGGCGCCAACCCAGTCATCAGGCCGGCCAGGGCGAGCGCCAAGATGGATACGGTCAAGCGGTGGAGGGACGTCATTGTGGCTCCTGCTCGGTGGTCAGTCCGACGACAGTACGACGGGTCGCGGAGATCGGCAGCCCGAAACTCTCCTGACCCTGAGTAGTGTCCACGGACCGGAATAGGGTGGGGCCATGGCCGCCGCGTCCAGCAAGACCCCAGCCATGGAGATCGACGTGGACGGCTTCGACGTCCGTCTGACGAATCCGGACCGCGTCTACTTCTCCGAGCGCGGCGAGACCAAGCTCGATCTCGTCGACTACTACCTGTCGGTCGGTCCCGGGATCGTCAACGCGCTGCGCGAGCGGCCGTGCATGCTCCACCGTTTCCCCAAAGGCGTCGACGGGCACAAGGTCCACCAGAAGCGCCTCCCCGCCGGGGCGCCGCCGTGGGTCGAGACGGTGCGGCTGCACTTCCCGCGCTACGGCCTGCACGCCGACGAGCTCTGCGTGACCCGTCTGGCCGACGTCATCTGGGCGGTGCAGATGTCGACGGTCGAGTTCCACCCGTGGAACTCGCCGCCGGGCCGACACCGAGAAGCCCGACGAGTGGCGGATCGACCTCGACCCGATGCCGCGAGTGCGGCTTCGACAAGGTGCGGCGGGCGGCGGCCACGTCGCCCACGAGATCCTCGACGAGCTCGGCGCCGTCGGCTGGCCCAAGACGTCCGGCGGGCTCGGGCCTGCACGTCTACGTGCGGATCGAGCCGGAGCTGGGGCTTCAAGGACGTTCGCCGCGGCGCCCTCGCCTTCGCCCGTGAGGTCGAGCGGCGGCTGCCCGACGACGTGACGACGACGTGGTGGCGCAAGGACCGCTCGCCCGAGGACCTCTTCGTCGACTACAACCAGAACGCCCGCGACCACACCATCGCCGCCGCCTACAGCGTCCGGGGCAACCCGCGCGGCACGGTCTCCGCGCCGCTCGCGCTGGGACGAGGTCGCCGACGCCGAGCCGCACGACTTCACGATCGCCACGATGCCCGGCGCGTTCGCCGCGGCTCGGGACCTCCACGCGGGCATCGACGACGCCGTCTTCGACTTCGGCGCGCTCCTCGAGTGGGCCGAGCGCGACGAGCGCGACGGCAAGGACACGCCGCCCGAACCCGACGAGATCGAGCCGGAGTCTCCGCACCGAGCACCGCTCCGAACCGACCACGCAGACGCCGGACAACCACACCAGAGGAGACACCGTGACCGCTCTCGCACGACTTCAACGCCACCACCATCGACGGCAAGGAGCCGTCGCTGGCCGACTACGCCGGCGACGTCGTGCTCGTCGTCAACACCGCGAGCGAGTGCGGCTTCACCCCGCAGTTCGGCGGGCTGGAGCAGCTCTACGAGACCTACCGCGACCAGGGCCTCACCGTCCTCGGCTTCCCGTGCAACCAGTTCGGCGGCCAGGACCCCGGCACCGAGGAGGAGATCGGCGACTTCTGCCAGAAGAACTACGGCGTCACCTTCCCGATGTTCGCCAAGATCGACGTCAACGGCGACGACGAGCCACCCGCTCTACACGTGGCTCAAGTCCGAGAAGGGCGGCCTGCTCGGCGACAAGATCAAGTGGAACTTCACGAAGTTCCTCGTCGGCCGCGACGGCACCGTCATCGGTCGCTACGCGCCGCCGACCGAGCCGCAGACCTCGCCGAGCGACATCGAGAAGGCGCTCGCTACCGAGCGCCGCTGAGCGGGCGCGACCCTACGATCTGCGGGTGGACCACGCCCGATTCGCCGACCGCCATGCTCGCGAGGTCATCGACATCCGGCACGGCGAGGACGCCCTGGACGCGATCTCCCGCGAGGGGTTCTGGGCGCTTGTCGCCACCTTTGAGGGTGCGGTCACAGCCATCCGTTTCGCGGAGGTGCGACACCGAGGAGCCGGCCCCGAGGGTGGTGGACTGGACGCCGCTCGATCAGCACTGGGAGAGCTCACTCGAGCTCAGCGGCATACGTCGAGGCGGTGGAGGAGGTCCGGCGGCGGATAGCCGCCGGCACCGTCTACCAGGTGAACGTCTGTCGAGTCCTCAGCCATCCCCTCGAGGACGATGCCGACCTCGACGGGCTGGACCTGGTGCTGCGTCGGGGCAATCCGGCGCCGCACGGCTCGCGCATCAGCTGCGCGGCTGCCGGTGTCGACGTCGTCAGCGCCTCGCCCGAGCTCTTCCTGGAGCGTCGGGAAGGGCGGCTCGTCACCAAGCCGATCAAGGGGACGGCGGCGACGACGAGATCAGATGCTTCCCAAGGACCACGCCGAGAACGTCATGATCGTCGACCTGATGCGCAACGACCTCTCGGGCGTCTGCGAGCCGGGCACCGTCGGGGTCGACGCGCTCTGCGCGTTCGAGGAACACCCGGGGCTCGTCCACCTCGTCTCGACGGTGAGCGGCCGGCTTCGGGACGGGGTGGCCTGGCGCGACGTGTTCGCGGCGGCCTACCCGCCAGGGTCGGTCTCGGGGGCGCCGAAGTCGAGCGCGCTGACGGCGATCGGCGACCTCGAGGCGTCGCCCCGCGGACCGTACTGCGGCGCGGTCGGGCTGGGTCGACGCCGACACCGACGAGGCCGAGCTCGCCGTCGGCATCCGCACGTTCTGGGCGGAGCGGGACGACGACAGGTCGGCGCTGGCTGCGGTTCGGGACGGGCGCCGGCATCACGTGGCACTCCGATCCCGCGGCCGAGTGGGCCGAGACCGAGCTCAAGGCGGCCCGACTGGTCGGGCTCGCCGCCGGCACTGTGACACCATGACGCCATGACCGGCAGCCTTCCTCGCGTCTGGGTCAACGGCGAGCTCGTCGACCCGACCGCCCCGTCCGTCGCGCCGCTCGACCACTGCGGTCACGGTCGGCGACGGCGTCTTCGAGACGGCCAAGATCGACCGCGGGACAGCCCTTCGCGCTGTCCCGGCACCACCGCCGCCTCGAGCGGTCCGCGGCCGGGCCTCGGGCTGCCGGCCGTGGACCTGGCCTCGTCGAAAAGGCATCGACGCCGTCCTCGGCGGCGAGCCGATCGACTTCGGCCGGCTGCGCTACAGCGTCACCGGCGGCATCGGGCCGCTCGGCTCGGACCGGGCCATGACGCGGCGCTGACCTACATCGTCGTCGCGGCGCCCCAGGCCGGCCGCCCGCCATCGGGCAAGGTCACGGTCGTCCCGTGGACGCGCAACGAGCGCTCGGCGCGTCGCCGGGCTCAAGACGACGTCGTATGCCGAGAACGTCGTCGCCCTCGCCCGCGCCAAGGAGCCGGGGCCATGGAGGCCGTCTTCGGCAACACGCGCGGCGAGCTCTGCGAGTGCACCGGCAGCAACATCTTCGTCGTCGTCGACGGCGTGGTGCTGACGCCGCCGGACGACTCCGGGCTCCTCGCGGGCATCACCCGAGAGCTCGTGCATCGAGTGGGCAGCGGAGGCGGGCGTTCGCGATCCGCGAGGTGGCCCTGCCGCTCGAGGTGCTGGACACCGCGGACGAGGTCTTCATCACGAGCTCGACCAAGGACGTGCTGCCCGTCCACGGGGTGGACGACCGCAGCCTGCCGGTCGGCCGCATGACAGCCCGGCTGCGCGACCTCTTCCGCTCACGGGCAGGGCAGGATCTCGACCCGTGACCGACCGTAGCGAGACGGAGCCGGCGGAAGCTGGGGACTCGGGGGTGTCGCCCGATCGACTACTCCGACCGCAACGTCACCCTCGACGCCCACGAGGACCGGTGGGCCTGGCGCGCTCGGCTGCGGCGCAACCCGGTCACCCATCTGGCCTGGCGCACGGCCGTGGGGGTCGTCGGGTCCGTCGTCACCGTCGGCGGGCTCGTCATGGTGCCGGCGCCCGGGCCCGGCTGGGCTCGTCGTCATCCTCGGTCTCGTCATCCTCGCCAGCGAGTTCGAGTTCGCCCAGCGGTGGCTCGACTTCGTCAAGCACCACGTGCACGTGTGGAACCGGTGGGTCATGTCGCAATCGATGTGGGTCCGGTTCCTGGTCGGGTTGGCCACCCTGCTGCTCGTCTGGGCGGTCCTCTGGCTGACGTTCGTCGTCGTGGGCGTGCCTGCGTGGACGCCGGACTGGGCCGAGCAGCAGCTCGCCCGGCTCCCCGGAGTCGATTAGGGTCGATTAGGGCGCCCGGCTGCCGACCCGCTATGGTTTCCGAGCACCATTCCGGACGTGTAGCTCAGTTGGTTAGAGCGTTCGCTTCACACGCGAGAGGTCAGGGGTTCGAGTCCCTTCACGTCCACGAGACCAGAACGGCTTCTGAACTGCGGAAACGCAGGATCAGGGGCCGTTTCGTTTTCCCCGCGTGTCGCATACGTGTCGGATCGCCTCGGCTCAAGGCAGCCACAGAAAGGGATCGACCATGGGCACCAGGACCCACCCAGCCACCGCGTGGCGCGCGGCGTGGGACATCTGCGGCTGGCACGCGGACCGCGACACGTACCGCGAGGCCGGCGACGCAGCCCAAGAACGCCGACCAGGACTGCGAGGACGCGTCGACGACCGTCGAGCTCATCCCAGAACCGTGGGTGG
The DNA here is from genome assembly GCA_963826445.1 of uncultured Actinomycetota bacterium. GTDB lineage: Bacteria > Actinomycetota > Actinomycetes > Actinomycetales > Dermatophilaceae > Intrasporangium. The sequence continues at coordinate 53,351 of CAWGXD010000007.1, read as the reverse complement.
TTGAGCTGCCACCGTCTACCCGATCGACGAAACGAACTGGAAGCCGCGCAGCTTCATCGGCTTGCCGGCACCAACACCCTTCGGACGATGACGTACTTCTCGACGAAGCGGATACGGCGCTTGGCGCGGTCGGTCGGCCAGCCCTTGAGGTCGAGTGGCGGAGCGGTTACGACGGCCTTCGGGCCAGCGTTGAGGGCCTTCATGACAGGCTCCTCACGTGGCAACTCACAAGATCGCACTGGCAAACAACCAGATCGTGGAGCTGACGGGACTCGTTGAGATCCGGGAGTACGGGGTCCTTCACGTCAACCCCGACGGCTCGCCCAGCTACTACCTGAGCCCCACGGCTTGGTTGTCCTGGGAGCCAACCAAGGGGACCCCGGAGGAAGAAGCGAAGGATTGGGCGAGGGTCGCGAGGCAATAGAAACGCGGATTCTGCATTACCCCGGGGGTCCTCACCCCTTCGAGGCGGGTCCACCCGCCCAGGTCGCGCTCGTCCTCGTCGTCCGTTGCAGCTGCGGCAGACGACGGCGACGTCCTCGAGGCGGATCGACTTGCGGCTTCCTTGCGCGCCCATGCGGAGTCGTAGCCTCGCCGGGTCGCCTGGTGTTCGCACGCGCTGGGGGTCGACAGTCGGTGCAGCGTGCGCGGTCGGTGAGTGCGTTCAGTCAGCGCACGCCTTGAGGAGTGGCAACGGTCGCTCCTTGCTTGGGACGGGCTGACGCTGGGAGCCGACCCAACCCGTCACCCGTCCCCTAGAGGACGGGTGGGACGGGTTGACGGCCGTCCCGGGGACGAGTTCGGGATGGGTGGGATGGGTCATGACTTGACCCCGACCGGAGTGAGGCCGCGGTACACCTTCGGTCGACCCGAGCGGTGGTCCTCAATGGCGAGGAACCCTGCTTCGCGGCGAACTCCGCGGCCTTGGAGACGTCGCCCGTTTCGCTTGGTCGTGACGCACCAGCTCCTAGAGCTTCATGGCTCCAGCCTGAGCCTCGCCTCGATGCGGCGCAAGTCCTCGCCTCCGGCTGCTGACCGTGCGGGCTGGTTCGGTCATAGACTGCCCGCCAGGAGGCGATTCCGGTGGACCAGACCCTAACGGCGGCGCTCGAGCGCGAGCACCAGGAGATCGACGCCGGTCTGGGGGCCTTCGTCGACGGGCTGGACAACGGTGAGCTGCGCGGTGCGGCGTTCAACCGTGCGGCGGACGCGCTGCGTCGGCACATCTACCTCGAGGAGGAGTTCCTCTTCCCTCCCTTGCGCGCAGCGGGGATGCTGCCGCCCGTCCTCGTCATGCTGAGGGAGCACGGCGAGATCTGGCGCACGCTTCAGGGCCTCGAGCTCGAGGTGGGGCCGGGCACGGCGGCGGGGACCGCGCAGGAGCGGTCCGTTGTGGCTCGCGAGCTGCTCGCGCTGCTCGCGAACCACAACGCCAAGGAAGAGCCGATCATCTACCCACAGGGTGATGCGGTCCTCAGCGACCAGGCCAAGGCTCAGCTCCACGAGTTCATCGACAATGGCCGTATGCCGCCGGGCTGGGTCTGCGCGCAGGTGCTCCCTCGCGGCTGAAGATGAAAGGCAGGTGGTGGGCATGGAGGCGACCGTGAGCAGCCTGTTCATCTATCCCGACTCGGAGTCGCCCGCCCAGGAACTCGATGCGGTCGAGATCACGCCGACCGGCCCTGAGGGCAACCGGGCGAAGAAGCACGCGGTCCACATTGTCTCGGCGGAGGAGTACGTCGAGACCCACCCCAAGGCCAACATCGTCCTCGACGTCGCGCCGGACGTGCTCGCCTCGCTCGTCGGTTCCGTCGTGCGCCTGGGCGAGTGCACCCTGGCGGTCACGCGAAAGCCCGAGCAGTGCGCCGGCGTGTACGCCGACGTGGTCGAGCCGGGCGCGGTGTCAGTCGATGACCGCCTGCTCGTCGCGGCGGACGAGTGACGATCCACTCGAGCCATCCCTTCGAGCCGGACGAGACGGGACGGGAGCCGATCCGCCGCTTCCGCGGCCGGGTCGGGGGAGCCGTGTCGCTCTGGACCGCCGGCCAGGGCAGGGACCGGGCGGGCCTCACGGTGACGTCAATGCTCGTCGCGGCCGGGGACCCCGCTCGGGTTGTCGTGCTGCTGCACCCGGATGCCGATCTGCTGGAGCGGATCGAGGAGACCTCGGCTGCAGTCGTCTCGCTGCTGACGTGGCGACACCGGGAACTTGCCGATGTGTTCGCGGGCCAGTTCCCGGCACCCGGCGGCCCTTTCCGGACGGGGGAGTGGGAGCAGACGGAATGGGGGCCGCGCCTCGTGACCGCGCCCTCGTGGCTCGGCGTGCGGGCCGACGCGCGGTCGCGGCGGGATGTTGGGTGGTCGGTCCTGCTCGAGGCCGTCGTCGAGCATGTGGAGGTCGGCGAGGACGCCGGGGGAACCGGGGAAACCGAGAACTCAGGGCCGCTCTTCCACCGCCGTGGTCGCTACCTCCGGCTGTGAGGACAGGACGGGCGCGAGGCCGTGCCATGCGAGCTCGGTGAGGGACTCGACGAGCACCTCTCGCGGTGCCCTCACGGGCGAGGCGAGCCACTCGTCGGCGACTGCCTGGACTGCCCCGACGAGGGCCACGGCGCTGACTCGCCACGTGGCGGCGGCGATGTCGGCGTCTGGAGAGGACGCCTCCAGGAGCCGCGCGAGCTGGTCGGTCACGTGGCCGACGGTGGCGCCGACCGGGTCGTCCGTCAACGGGCGGTCGACCATGGGTCGGTTGACCACGAAGCGGTAGAGCTGGGTGTCGGACTCGACGAGGGCGAGGTAGGCGTCAACGGTCGACGAGATCAGCTCGCGTGGGTCCGTGCCCGTCGCGCTCGACCTCTTGAGGGCTGCCACGACGTCTCCGACGACGCGCTGGTCGACGCGCTCAACGACGGCCCGGTAGAGCCCAGCCCGGTCCTCGAAGTGGCGGTAGATGACGGTCTTGCTCGTGCCCGCCTCGGCCGCGATGTCGTCCATGCCCACGCCGGCGCCGTGCCTGCGGATGGCCCGGATGGTCGAGTCGACCAGGCTCGCCCTGCGTTCCTCGCGGTGCCTGATCCAGCGCACCGACCGGCCGTCGGCGACATCCGGTGGGCCTCCCGGGCGCTGGGCATCGGTCATGAAGGGAAACTAACAGGTACTCGCTGTATCGACTACTGCGGGTTTCGGTTATCTTGATCCCTAGGCGGGCTGACAGACCCGTATGACAGCCCCGTATCCGGATGACCCAGGAGAGTTCATGGCACCCAAGACGAGAAAGTCGCCGGCCAGGCAGACGCGCCGCGTCGCCGTCCTCGGCGGCAATCGAATCCCGTTCGCTCGTGCCCAGGGCGCCTACGCCCGCGCGTCGAACCAGGACATGCTCACCGCCGCTCTCGACGGACTCATCGCCCGCTACGGCCTCGCGGGCGAGCGGCTCGGCGAGGTCGTCGCCGGCGCGGTGCTCAAGCACTCCCGCGACTTCAACCTCACGCGCGAGTCCGTCCTCGGCACGCGTCTTGACGCCGCGACGCCCGCCTACGACGTCCAGCAGGCCTGCGGCACAGGCCTCGAGGCGGCGATCCTCGTGGCGAACAAGATCGCGCTCGGCCAGATCGACTCCGGCATCGCCGGCGGGGCGGACACGACCAGCGACGCTCCCATCGCCGTCAGCGAGGACCTGCGCAAGGTGCTCCTCGCCGTCAACCGCGCCAAGACCCCGATGGACAAGCTCAAGGCGCTGTCCGCCTTCCGGCCGACCCAGCTCGCACCGTCGATCCCGGAGAACGGCGAGCCCCGGACCGGGATGTCGATGGGGGAGCACATGGCGGTGACCGCCGCCGAGTGGGGCATCTCCCGGCAGGCGCAGGACGAGCTCGCGGCCGCCAGCCACCAGAAGCTCGCCGCCGCCTACGACCGCGGCTTCTTCGACGACCTGATGACTCCCTACCTCGGCCTGACGAGGGACAACAACCTGAGGCCCGACTCGACCGTGGAGAAGCTGGCCAAGCTCAAGCCGGTCTTCGGCAGGGGCGAGAACGCGACGATGACGGCCGGCAACTCGACGCCGTTGACCGATGGCGCCTCGGCCGTGCTCCTTGCCAGCGAGGACTGGGCCGAGGCGCACCACCTGACCCCGCTTGCATGGTTCGTCGACGCCGAGACAGCCGCAGTCGACTACGTCCACGGCGACGAGGGCCTGCTCATGGCGCCGACCTATGCCGTCCCACGGCTCCTGGCCCGTAACGGGCTGACGCTCCAGGACTTCGACTTCTACGAGATCCACGAGGCCTTCGCGTCGACCGTGCTCACGCACCTCAAGGCTTGGGAGGACGAGGAGTTCGCCATCAAGCGGCTCGGGCTCGACGCGCCGCTCGGGTCGATCGACCGCAGCCGGCTCAACGTCAACGGCTCGTCCCTGGCCGCCGGTCACCCCTTCGCCGCGACCGGTGGGCGCATCGTCGCCGCGCTGGCCAAGCAGCTCAGGGAGAAGCGCGAGGCGATCGGGAAGCCCGTCCGCGGGCTTGTGTCCATCTGCGCTGCCGGTGGGCAGGGCGTCGTCGCGATCCTGGAGGCCTGAGACATGGCTGATCTCTTCACCACCGTCGTCACCTCACCCCTGGCGAAACGGGCCGGGGTGCCGCAGCCGACGCGGCTGCGCCGCTACACGCCGGGAGGCTCTCTGGTCGAGGGCCCGGTTCTCCTCGCCGGCGGGGGCCGCTTCGAGAAGTCCCTGCGCGTCCGCCTCGACGAGGCCGGCGTCGCAGTGGTGAGCGCCGCCGACGACACGGAGGATCGCCTCGGCGCCCTCATTCTGGACCTGTCGGCAGCACTGGACCCGACCGAGCTGGCCCAGTTGCGCACCGTCGGCGCCCCAGCCGTCAAGCGGCTCGCCAAGAATGCTCGCGTCGTCGTCATCGGCACGGACTCCGCGACGCTGACGGACGTCACCGAGGTGGTGACACAACGTGCCCTGGAGGGCTTCAGCCGCTCCCTCGCCAAGGAGCTGCGCCTCGGTGCGACGGGCAACCTTGTGCTCGCCCACGGCGACGCCCACGACGGGGTCTGGTCGGCGGTGGAGTTCCTCCTCTCCGGGAGGTCGGCCTACGTTGACGGCCAGGTCGTTCGGGTCGGCGACACCGCCGGAACCAACCGGGAACCGGTGAAACCGCTCGCTGGCAAGGTCGCGGTGGTCACCGGGGCCGCGCGTGGCATCGGTGCCGAGATCGCCCGCATCCTCGCCCGGGACGGCGCCACCGTCGTGGCCGTCGACATCCCCGCGGCCGGTGAGGCGCTGGCCCGCGTCGCCAACGAGGTGAAGGGCACGGCCCTTCAGATCGACGTCACGGCCCCGGGCGCCGGCGCTGCCATCGTGGATCACGCGACGCAGCGCCATGGCGGGATCGACATCGTCATCCACAACGCCGGGATCACGCGGGACAAGCTCTTCGTCAATATCGACGCGGACCGGTGGGACAGCGTCATAGACGTCAACCTGCGCTCCATCCTGCGGATGAACGAGGCGATCCTCGGCGAGGGCGGCCTCGGGCGGGGTGGTCGGATTGTCTGCCTGTCCTCCATCGCCGGCATCGCGGGCAACCGGGGACAGACCAACTACGGGGCGAGCAAGGCTGGCGTCATCGGCCTGGTGACCGCGCTGGCGACTCAGGTCAAGGACCGCGGCATCACCGTCAACGCCGTCGCTCCGGGCTTCATCGAGACCGAGATGACGGCTCGGATTCCCTTCGCGACTCGCGAGATGGGGCGCCGGATCAACTCGCTCCAGCAGGGTGGTCTGCCCAAGGACGTGGCGGAGACGATCGCCTGGCTCAGTCAGCCCGGCGCGGCCGCCGTCACCGGCCAGGTGATCCGGGTGTGCGGGCAGAGCTGGCTCGGGGCATGAGCGGGTCGGCCATGACGCGGGAGATCACCTTCGGGGCCGGGCCGGACCTCAAGCGGATCTATGCCACTGCACTGGTGACAGGGCGTGCCACCTCCGGACCGCTGCCCGACGTCCGAGCCGTCCGGAGCGGGATCAGGGTCGACCTGGGGAACCTCGTCGACTACGCGCGGACGTGCGGCTTCACGGTGGGCGCCGCCCTGCCGCTGACCTACCCGCACATGCTCGCCTTCCCGCTGCAGATGGCCCTCATGAGCGAGCGCGACTTCCCGCTGGGCTTGACCGGGGCCGTGCACCTCGAGAACGTCATCACCGCCACCCGCCCGATCGCGGTGGAGGAGACCCTCGACCTCACCGTGTGGGCGGAGAACCTGCGACCGCACCGTCGCGGACAGCAGGCAGACCTGGTCTCCGAGGCGAGCGTCGATGGGCAGGTCGCCTGGCGCGGCGTCAGCACCTACCTGTCCAAGGGCAGGGAGCACCCCGACACGGCACCCTCCGAGCCGCCGTCCCTCGAGCCGCTGCAGGACGTCGTGACCGGCCCCATGTGGCGCCTCGGCGAGGGCATCGGGCGCAGGTACGCCCGGGTCTCCGGGGACTGGAACCCGATCCACCTGCACGCGCTCACGGCGCGGCCGCTCGGCTTCCCGACCGCCATCGCGCACGGCATGTACAGCTACGCCCGAGTCGTCGCCGCCCTCGGTCCGACGCTGCCGGACTCCGGTGTGACGAGTCGCGTCTGGTTCCGCAAGCCGCTCCGGCTGCCGTCGACGGTCCGACTCCGCACGGCCTTCGAGCAGAGGCGCACCTTATCGCTCCTCGAGCACGCCAAGGGAGACATCGAGCATGCCGTCGTCGAGCACACTTGGTAGACAGCACTCCAACGCCCGTCGGGCAGCGCGGACCGCGGCGGTTTGGGCGAAATATCAGGCAAACGAACCGCGAGGGCCATGATCCGCCGGTTCCACCCCGATCGGGTCGACAGATGTCCCGCGACGGGTGACGCTGTCGTCATGACCGACCTCTCGATCCTCCCCGAGACGATGAGCGTCTGGGAGACGATCGGGTCCGACGGCCCCGGCCGCATCCGGCAGGTCGAGCGCGCGCTGCAGCGACCGGGCCATGGAGAGGTGCTCGTGCAGGTTGAGACCTGCGGTGTCTGCCGGACCGACCTGCACGTCACCGAGGGCGAGCTGCCACAGCATCGACCCCACGTCGTCCCCGGCCATGAGGTCGTCGGCCGGGTTGTCGGCCTCGGAGAGGGGACGCCCCGCTTCGAGGTCGGGGACCGCATCGGCATCGCGTGGCTCCGGAGCACGTGCGGAACCTGCCGATGGTGCCGGTCAGGTCGGGAGAACCTCTGCCGCTCAGCACGATTCACCGGGTGGGACGAGGATGGTGGATATGCCATGTTCACGACGGTGCCCGCGGCCTACGCGTACCGCGTGCCACCCGAGATCGAGGCCGAGCAAGCGGCGCCGCTCCTCTGTGCCGGCATCATCGGCTACCGCGCGCTCCGGCGGGCGCGCGTGCCTCCCGGCGGGCGACTCGGGATCTACGGCTTTGGAGCCAGCGCGCACCTGACCGCACAGATCGCCCTGGCCCAGGGCGTTGAGGTCCACGTCCTCACGCGGGGGGAGGACGCTCGCCGACTCGCACTGGACCTCGGGGCGAGTTCGGCCGGACCGGCGGACGGGCTGCCCCCGGTGCCGCTCGACGCGTCGATCCTCTTCGCGCCAGCCGGTGAGCTGGTCCCCGTCGCCCTGGCCGGCCTGGAGCAGGGTGGCACGCTCGCGCTGGCCGGCATCCACGTCAGCGACCTCCCCACGCTGGACTACCAGCACCATCTGTTCCGGGAGAAGACGCTCACCTCGGTCACCGCGAACACGCGTCAGGACGGTGAGGAGCTCCTCGCCCTCGCCGCGCGGCTCGGCGTGCGCTCGACGGTGACGACCTACCCCTTCGACGTCGCCGACCAGGCACTCGACGACCTCAAGGAGGGCCGCTTCGCCGGGGTCGCCGTGCTGCGCCATCCGACGGACCGCCATCCGCTTTAGGAACGGGCCCCGCGCGGTCGATACGCTTGAGCGCGGCCGCGCCCAGCGGCATACGACCCTTGAAGGAGCACCCTCGTGTCTGCACAGATCACCGTCACCGTCGCCGGGAGCGAGCGAACGGTCACGGAGCAGACGACGGCCGGCGAGCTCTTCGAACAGAACGGAAGCGCCGACCGTTCAGTGGTTGTCGCCCGGGTCAACGGGGAGTTGCGCGACCTCTTCCACGTCCTTCGCGAGGGCGACGTCGTCGAGCCAGTGACCATCGACTCCGAGGACGGCCTCGCCGTCCTTCGCCACTCCACCGCCCACGTGCTTGCCCAAGCCGTCCAGTCCCTCCACAGCGACGCCAAGCTCGGCATCGGCCCGCCGATCCGCGACGGCTTCTACTACGACTTCGACGTCGAGAACCCCTTCCACCCCGAGGACCTCAAGGCCCTCGAGCAGGCGATGCAGAAGATCATCAACGAGGGCCAGACCTTCCAGCGGCGCGTCGTCACCGACGACGACGCCCTCGAGGAGCTCGTCCATGAGCCCTACAAGTGCGAGCTCGTCGGCCTCAAGGGCGGTAGCGCCGGGGAGGCAGCCGAGGGTGCGAGCGTCGAGGTCGGCGGCGGCGAGCTGACGATCTACGACAACGTCCGCCGCGACGGCACGCGCGCCTGGGGCGACCTCTGCCGCGGCCCCCACGTCCCGAGCACCAAGCTATCGGCAACGCCTTCAAGCTGATGCGCGTGGCGGCCGCCTACTGGCGTGGCTCGGAGAAGAACCCGCAGCTCCAGCGCATCTACGGCACCGCCTGGCCGACCAAGGACGCGCTGCAAGGCCTACCTCGACCGGCTCGCCGAGGCCGAGCGCCGCGACCACCGCAAGCTGGCGCCGAGCTCGACCTCTTCAGCTTCCCCGACGAGCTCGGCTCCGGGCTGCCGGTCTTCCACCCCAAGGGCGGGGTCATCAAGCGCGAGATGGAGGACTACGTCCGCCGCCGGCACATCGAGGAGGGCTTCGACTACGTCGGCACGCCGCACATCAGCAAGGACGGCCTGTTCCACACCTCGGGACACCTGCCGTACTACGCCGACACGATGTTCCCGCCGATGGAGCTCGAGGGCACCGAGTACCGCCTCAAGGCGATGAACTGCCCGATGCACAACCTCATCTTCAAGTCGCGCGGCCGGTCCTACCGCGAGCTGCCGCTGCGGCTCTTCGAGTTCGGCTCCGTCTACCGCTACGAGAAGTCAGGCGTCGTGCACGGCCTGACCCGCGTGCGCGGCATGACGAAGGACGACTCGCACTCCTACGTCACCGAGGAGCAGGCGCCCGGCGAGATCAAGCACCTGCTCGACTTCGTCCTCGGGCTGCTCCAGGACTTCGGTCTCGACGACTTCTATCTCGAGCTGTCGACCCGCGACGACGAGGGCGACAAGAAGGACAAGTTCATCGGGACGCGACGAGCAGTGGGCCGTCGCCACCGCCGTCCTCGAGAAGGCCGCCACCGAGTCCGGCCTCGAGCTCGTCGCCGACCCGGGTGGCGCTGCGTTCTACGGCCCCAAGATCTCCGTCCAGGCCAAGGACGCCATCGGCCGGACCTGGCAGATGTCGACCATCCAGTACGACTTCAACCAGCCGGAGCGGTTCGGCCTCGAGTACCAGGCTGCTGACGGCTCGCGCCAGCAGCCGGTGATGATCCACTCGGCCAAGTTCGGCTCGATCGAGCGGTTCCTCGGTGTCCTCGTCGAGCACTACGCGGGCGCGTTCCCGGTGTGGCTCTCGCCGGTCCAGGTGCTTGGTGTGCCGGTGGCGGACGAGTTCGCCGACTACCTCGGCGAGGTGCTGGACCGGCTGCGCCGCAGGGGAGTCCGCGTCGAGCTGGACGCGAGCGACGACCGCTTCCCGAAGAAGATCCGCAACGCGTCGAAGTCGAAGGTGCCGTACGTGCTCATCGCGGGGGAGGACGACCGTGCTGCCGGCGCCGTGTCATTCCGCTATCGGGACGGGTCCCAGAAGAACGGTGTGCCGATCGAGGACGCCATCGCGGAGATCGTGGCCGCGATCGAGTCGCGCGCCCAGGTCTAGCTCGGGGTGGAGTCCACAACGACCACCTCGCCGACCCTCCAGCCGCCGCGACACCGGAGGCTCCAGTCCTCGGCGTGTCTCGTCGACACGCCGAGTACCCCACGCTCTGATGGGGAAGTTTCCGTGGACCCCTTGCAAACCACGCGTGGCGGGGCTACAAAGTAACTACCGGACCGCTTCGGCGGATCGGTTCTTCCTCACCTCGGTGAGCGAAGACAGAAGGCCCGGGAACTCATACTTCCCGGGCCTTCACCTTCCCTTTGGCGGAAGGCCACCGATTCCCGGCCCCGTGGCTCTCACACCCGCGGGGCCGCGTCGCGCGGCAACACGGGAAGACAGGCTGGCCCTGCGGATCTCACACACCGCAGGGCCACCCTCATTGAACCCGTTGGTCCCATCTCCCCTCAAATCGACACGCCAGGCAGAGCGCGATGAGGCTCGACATAGGATGCGGGCCATGACGGAGCAGGGCAGCGACAACGGAGCCTCTGAGGCGGGCCCAGAGGTCAGCCAGGACGTCGACCCCCAGCTCGAGGACCACGCCACCTTCGCCCACGTCGACGACGGCTTCCAGCGGCTCTGGACACCGCATCGGATGGCCTACATTGTCGGCGACAAGCCGAACGACGAACCGGGCTCGGGCTGCCCCTTCTGCACCGCGCCCGACAAGAGTGACGACGAGGGGCTCATCGTGCAGAGGGGCACCCACTGCTACGTCGTGATGAACCTGTTCCCCTACAACCCGGGCCACCTGCTCGTCTGTCCGTACCGCCACGTCTCCCTCTACATCGATCTCACAGACGAGGAGACTGAGGAGTTCACGGCACTCACCAAGTCAGCGATCCGCGCACTCGAGAAGGCCTCCGAGCCGCACGGCTTCAACCTCGGGATGAACCAGGGCGCTGTCGCGGGGGCCGGCGTCGCGGCCCACCTGCACCAGCACATCGTGCCACGGTGGGGAGGCGACTCGAACTTCCTGCCGATCGTCGGCCAGACGAAGGCGCTCCCCGTGCTCCTCGAGGACGCCCGTCGGCGCATCCTCGCCACTTGGCCGGGTCAGTAGGCTGGCCTCACTATGCTCGACAGATTCCTCCGCGCGACCGTCACCAAGATCCTCGGTCCGATCGCCCGCCTCCTGCTCAGGCTCGGCATCAGCCCGGACATCGTCACCGTCGTCGGCACGGTCGGAGTCAGCGTCGGCGCGCTCTACTTCTTCCCGCGTGGCGAGCTGTGGATCGGCGTTCTCGTGATCACGGCCTTCGTCTTCTCGGACACCATTGACGGGATCATGGCCCGCCAGTCGGGTGGTTCGACCAAGTGGGGGGCCTTCCTCGACTCGACCCTCGACCGCATCGGTGACGCGGCGATCTTCGGCGGCCTGGTGCTCTACTACGCCGGTATGGGGGACAACCGCGCCATGGCCGGGCTTGCACTCGCCTGCCTCATCCTGGGCAGCGTCGTCTCGTACGCCCGCGCGCGGGCCGAGGGCCTCGGGTTCACGGCCTCCGTCGGCATCGCAGAGCGTGCCGACCGGCTGGTTGCCGTGCTCGTGGCAGCCTTCTTCGCGGACCTCTTCGACTCGACGCTCCTGCTCGGCGTGGTCCTCGCCCTCCTCGCCATCGCCAGCCTCGTCACCGTGCTGCAACGGATCATGACGGTGCGCTCGCAGGCCCTCGCCGCTGGAGAGGTCAACCTTTGAGCAAGGCGCGAGGCATGACCGACGCTGCCGACGCAACCCCCGACCTCAAGGACCAGCTCACCGTCGCCGGCTTCAAGCTCGGCTGGCGGGCGCTGCGCGCCCTCCCGGAGCCGCTTGCCTACGGACTCTTCAACCGGATTGCCGACGTCGCCGTCCGCCGCGGTGGCAAACGGGTCGAGCGGCTCCGCGCCAACTACCGGAAGGCCCGTCCGGAGCTTGACGAGGCGACGCTCGAATCGCTCGTGCGGGCCGGGATGCGCTCCTACATGCGGTACTACTGTGAGGCATTCCGGCTCCCTTCCCTCACCAGGGACCAGATCGATCGTGCCGTCGTGTCCAGTGGCGATGACGAGCCTCGCCGTTTCACCGAGAAGGGCGAGACGGTCGTGGTCTTCGTCGGCCACCTCGGCAACTTCGATCTCGCAGCGGCGTGGGCGGCAGGCAGCCTCGCCCCGGTGACCACCGTGGCCGAGCGACTCAAGCCTGAGGAGGTCTTCCAGGAGTTCGTCGCCTTCCGCAACGCCATCGACATGGACATCATCCCCCTGACGGGCGGCGACGACCCTTTCGCCGGGCTCGTCCAGACAGCCCGCGCCGGTGGCAGAGTCATCGCGCTGGCGAGCGACCGGGACCTGACGAGCAACGGCGTCGAGGTGGAGCTCGTCGGCCACCCGGCGCGGATGGCGAAGGGGCCCGCCGTCCTCTCCCTGCTCACCGGGGCGCCCTTGTACTGCGCCGCGGTTCACTACGAGCCGGCGCCCAAGGGCTGCGGGCTCGGCGGCTACCGCACAGTGATCGAGTTCAGCGAGCGACTCCAGCCCCGGGTCGAAGGCCCCACGGCCGCCAAGGCGCAGGACCTGATCCAGCAGTGCGCCGACCACCTGTCTGTGACGATTCGCCAGCACACGTCGAGCTGGCACATGCTGCAGCGAGTCTTCGTCGAGGACCTCTCATGACCCTCGTCCGATGGACTCGCCCATGAGGATCGGCATCGTCTGCCCCTACTCTTTCGACGTTCCCGGCGGGGTGCAGTTCCACGTCCGCGACCTCGCCGAGCACTTCATCGGCGAGGGCGAGGAGGTCTCGGTGCTCGCCCCGGCCGACAGCGAGACGGCGCTGCCCGAGTACGTCGTGTCGGCGGGACGGGCCACCGCCGTCCGCTTCAACGGCTCCGTGGCACGACTGGCCTTCGGTCCGGTCACCGCGGCCAAGGTCGGCCGGTGGCTCGACCACGGCAGGTTCGATGTCCTCCATATCCACGAGCCGATGTCTCCCAGCGTCAGCGTCCTCGCCCTCATGGCGGCCGACGGGCCCATCGTGGGGACGTTTCACACCTCGATGCTCCGGTCTCGCACGATGCAGGCGGCCTACCCGATCATCCGGCCTTCCCTGGAGAAGATCTCGGCTCGGATCGCCGTGAGCGAGGACGCCCGACGCACGGTCACGACCCACGTCGGAGGCGATGCGGTCGTCATCCCGAATGGCGTCTACGTGGAGCGCTTCGCGGCCGCGCCGAAGCGGCCGGAGTGGAAGGGCACAGCGGATCGGCCGACGATTGCCTTCCTCGGACGGATGGCGGAGCCACGGAAGGGCCTGCCCGTCCTCGCCGCCGCCCTGCCCACGGTCCTGCAGCAGGTGCCGGGGCTGCGGCTGCTCGTCGCCGGGCCCGGGGATCCAGCCGAGATCACGGCAGGATGGCCGCAGGACGTGCGTGGGGCCACGGAGTTCCTGGGGGCCGTTTCCGACGAGGAGAAGGCGTCGCTCCTCTCGTCGGTCGACCTCTATGTCGCGCCGAACACCGGCGGCGAGAGCTTTGGGATCATCCTCATCGAGGCGATGTCGTCCGGGGCCTGCGTCCTGGCCAGTGATCTCCCGGCTTTCTCCCGGGTCCTGGACGGCGGCGCCGTGGGTGCGATGTTCGGCAACGAGGACCCAGCCGACCTCGCCCGCCAGCTCATCGGCCTGCTCGAGGAGCCCGAACGTCGCGGGGACCTCGCCGCCCGTGGCCAGCAGCGGGCGCACCGCTTCGACTGGTCGGTCGTGGCCGACGAGATCCGCGCCGTCTACGAGACGGTGATCGAGGGTCGGCTCGCGGCGCAGACGGAGCCGCCAACGAGGTGGAACCGCTTCCTGCGTGGGGGTGCCCGATGAGCGAGGTCCTCTCGTGGGTCTTCGCGGTTCTCTTCGTCCTCGTCATCATCGCGTGGTACCTCACCTACACCGCCGCACGGCTCGACCGGCTCCATGTCAGGCTCACCGGCACCTTGGCGGCGCTCGACGCCCAGCTCGTCCGGCGGGCCGAGGCGTCCCTCGAGCTCGCCAACAGCGGTCTGCTGGATGGCGCGACGTCGCTCATCCTGGCCACCGCATCCGCCGAGTCGCTGGAGAACCCGGGTGAGCACGGCGAGATCCGCGAGATCGTCGAGAACGACCTGACCGAGGCCCTGCACCACTCGCTCACCGAGCCCATGTGCGCGAAGATCCGCAAGGCCGGCCCCTTGGGGTCGACCACTTGGACCGCCTCCGCTCGACCTGCACCCGGGTCTCGCTCGCGAGGCGGTTCCACAACGACGCGGTGACCGATGTCAGACGGGTGCGGCGCAAGTGGGCCGTCCGCCTCTTCCGCTTGGCCGGGCACACGCCCATGCCGCCTACGGTGGAGTTCGACGACGAGATGCCGCCCGGCCTGGTCGCCTGAGCCGCGGGCCCCAGTCGGTGGCGACCCTCGCGCCGGTCGAGGGACCCCTCGGATGGGCCTACGATTCTTAACATCAACCGAGCACGAAAGCAGGACGAGCGTGACCACTCCTGAGACCCAGTCTCACCCCCAGCCCGAGACCGGTACCGGCACGACCCGCGTCAAGCGCGGCATGGCTGAGATGCTCAAGGGCGGCGTCATCATGGACGTCGTCACGCCGGAGCAGGCCAAGATCGCCGAGGACGCCGGGGCCGTCGCGGTCATGGCCCTCGAGCGCGTTCCCGCCGACATCCGCGCCCAAGGTGGCGTCTCCCGGATGAGCGACCCGGACATGATCGACGGCATCATCGCCGCGGTGTCGATCCCCGTCATGGCGAAGGCCCGGATCGGCCACTTCGTCGAGGCGCAGGTCCTCCAGAGCCTCGGCGTCGACTACATCGACGAGTCCGAGGTCCTCACCCCGGCCGACTACGCGAACCACATCGACAAGTGGAGGTTCACCGTCCCGTTCGTCTGCGGGGCGACGAACCTCGGCGAGGCGCTGCGCCGCATCAACGAGGGCGCGGCCATGATCCGCTCCAAGGGCGAGGCCGGCACCGGCGACGTCTCCAACGCGACCACGCACATGCGCCAGATCCGCGCCGAGATCCGCCGCCTGCCAGCACTGCCCGAGGACGAGCTCTACGTCGCCGCCAAGGAGCTCCAGGCCCCGTACGACCTGGTCAAGGAAGTCGCCGCGACCGGCAAGCTCCCGTGGTGCTGTTCACCGCCGGCGGCATCGCCACCCCGGCCGACGCCGCGATGATGATGCAGCTCGGCGCCGACGGCGTCTTCGTCGGCTCCGGCATCTTCAAGTCCGGCAACCCGGCCCAGCGTGCCGCCGCCGATCGTGAAGGCCACCACCTTCTACGACGACCCGGACGTGATCGCCAAGGTCTCCCGCGGCCTGGGCGAGGCCATGGTCGGCATCAACGTCGACGAGATCCCGCAGCCGCACCGCCTCGCCGAGCGCGGCTGGTGATTCAGACCCACCACAACCAAGCCGTATGCCGCTGGGCTTAGTGAGCTCAGCGGCATACCTCTGCGGGTGGCTGGGACAGCCCGGTCAGAACGGCGGCGGATCTTCTTGAGTCTCGTTCGGTGGCTCTCCCGGGCCCGGCGCGCCAGGGTCGCGCAGCGCCTCGGTCCACGACTTCGGGTAGGTGACGTAGTCCCGTCCCGTCAGCGTCCGCCATCGCAGACCCCGCTGGGATGGTTCTCCACCGGCTGGCAGGAGGTCAGCCCGGCGGTCTTGGGCTGGTGGTGCCGGCGCTGGGTCCAGGGGACCCAGATTGCCCACCACCGTGGGACCCTCCGGCCAGGCGGTGTGGTGGTCGATGTCGCACCGCCGTGCGTCGACGGTGCAGCCGGGGCCCCGACAGTGCCCGTCCAGGGCCCGGACCTGCTCGATCATTGCCGGGGTCGGCCGGTACCTGTCCGTGCCCAGCTCGAGAGCTCTCCCGGTCACGTGGTCCACGGCCAGCCACCGCCACACCGACCCCGGGGCCGTGATGACGTTGCGGGCGTGCTCGGCGCTGACCCAGCCATACCCGGGCAGCTCGCACGGTGCGTCCGAGAGTCCGGCGGCAACCTCGAAGGGGACCACGATCCAAGCCGACGCCGGCGACGCCACGGGAGCGCACCCGCAGACGTCCGGGTCAGCCAACTGCTCCGTCCCGACCCGGACTCGACGCAGTCATCGAGCGCGGCTCGTCGCTGGCGGGGACGCCGTGGGCGGGGCAAGGGCCGTACTGGTGCCGAAGCAGCGCCTCCGCCGCCAGATCCGCACGCAGTTGGTCGAGGGTTCGCTCGTCCCCCGCCTGGCGCAGCGAGCGCGCCAGCTGCTCGATCCGGTCTGCGACTGCGACGATCTGCTCAGCCGGCAGATGCAGGGCCAGAACCCCCATCCCATCCTCGGTCAGCTCGGCGGCCAGCCGTCGGCGCGCCGCCGCCTTCTCCCGGCGCGCCTTCGCCGCGGCAGGGTCCTGCAACGCCTTCAGTACCCGGGTCAGCCGCTGCCGGATCTGCGGATGGGTGGGTCGGTGCCCGTCGGGCATTGGCGCCAGCACGCGCCGGACCACAACGGCGAGGGCCTCGTCATGGTCCGGCTCGTCCCAGCCCTCGGCGTTCGCCAGGGCGGCTACCTCGTCTGCGATCAGCCCAGTGTGCAGCAGCGACACGGACCCGACGGCCAGCCTGTCCCGCAGCGCCGCATAGCGGATCGCGTCCACTGCCAGCCGCAGCCGGCGGGCCGCCTCCCCAGCCGGCACCCCGGTCATGGTGGCGATCTCGTCCACTGTGGCCACATCGACGTTCACCGCCCGCTCCGCCGCGGACTCCCGCCGCCGCCTGCTGACCAGGCCCGGCCCCGGCCCGAGCTGCTCCTGCAGGTGCTCGACCTGGTCGGCGACGACCGCCCGGAACGCCCCGTATGCGTCGACGATGCGCCCATCCAGGCGGGCTCGCTCCGCCTCCAGGTCCTCGAGCCGGGCCAGGAGCCCATCGGCCCGCCGGTGCAGCCGCTCGCTGACGCTGTGCACGTCACTGCTGACGGTCGTCGCGGCGGGCCCGGCCGGAATGGTGGTGATGGCGGTGACTGAGCTGGTGGCAAGCCAGTCGAACTCATCGAGTCCCTCGAACGGGTCGGGCAGGACGGCGGCCTCGGCGAGCTGCCGAGCCAGGACCCGCTCGTGCCACGCCTCGGACATGCCCTCGCACACCTCTCCGGGCGGGCCCTCGATCAGGTCGGCGAGCCGGTGGATGAGGGCCTCCTCAGCGTCCACGTACGGCACGAGCGCCCTCCTTCCGCGCGGGTTCCCTCTGAGCGCCTCGGTGACCCCATTCGAACAAGTGTTCGAGTCCGTGTCAAGGGCATTTCGTGGCCTGTGGACGAAGACCAACCCGATTGCACCACAAGGGAAGCCGCACGCGCGACGAGCCCAGCGGTCTACGCTGAAGTCATTCGACTGAGGTCTATTCGGTGGGCGTCCCGGCCGCCTCGGTGCCGGCGAAAAGGGCCTTGAGGTCGAGCGAGGGCACGTGCTTCTGGGAAGCGAGCGTCACGTACTTGCGGGCCACGGTGTCCTTGCCGAAGCCGAGGACCGTGCTCAGCAACCCGATGGCCTCGGCGAGCTCGTTCGGCGGCTCGGCGGCGACCACGCGTCGCCACATCGCCTCCTCGAGGGAATTGAAGGCCATCTGCACCTCGGAGATGTCGAAACCGGCGTCGAACCGCTGGGTCGCGATGCGATCCGCGTAGGCGCTGAGCGAGGTCAGGCTACGGGTCTCGATCGCGGTGACGACGAGCTCGAACAGTTTGCCAAGCCGCTCGCGGGTGAACGCCTCGCCGGCCTTCTCGTAGTGGTGCACCTGTGAGCGCTGCAGGTCCGAGAGCGCCTCGTCGAGGATGCTCTGCTCGGACTCCCTCAGCAGGGTCTCCAGCTTCATGGTTCTCCCTCTCCCTCAATGGGTCCCATCGTGTCAATCGCGCCGCCTGCCGTGGCGGAAACGTGAGCAATGGAACGAAGCGGGCGATGCGGTCGGGCGGATCACGTGACGGCGCGCCGCGTGGCGAACTCAGGGCGCTCGTGCTCGCGGCCGTCCACGACTTCCTTGAGGTGCTGTGCCGCGGCGACCGCGTCCAGGTGCGACACGTAGAGCGGTGCGAAGCCGAGCCGGACGATGTCCGGCTCCCGGTAGTCCCCGATGACGCCTCGAGCGATCAGCGCCTGGACCACGGCGAAGGCATCGGGATGGCGCAGCGACACCTGTGACCCCCGCCGCCCATCCCCGGCTGGGGTGGCCACCGTCAGGCCGACCCCGAGCGCCGCCAGGGCGTCGAGGAAGGTCGAGGTCAGCGAGAGGGACTGCGTCCGCACTTCGCTCATGGACAGGCCGTCAAAGGCCTCCAGCGCCGCCTCCAGGGCCAGCACTGACAGCATCGGCGGAGTCCCCACGCGAACCCGGTCGATCCCGGGTGCGGGGATGAAGTCGCGGGCCATCTCGAACGGCCGCGCATGCCCGAACCAGCCGGTGAGCGGTTGGTCGAAAGCATCCTGATGACGCGCTGCCACGTAGATGAACGACGGAGCCCCGGGACCGCCGTTGAGGTACTTGTAGCCACAGCCGACCGCCACGTCGGCGCCGCCCTCGTCGAGCCGCACATCGACGGCGCCCGCGGAATGGCAGAGGTCCCAGCAGGCCAGGGCGCCGACGTCGTGGGCCGCCGAGGTGATCGCCTCCAGGTCCCACAGCTCCCCAGTGGCGTAGTCCACGCTCGAGTAGGCCGCGACCGCGAGGTCCGCGCCGAGCTCGGCGATGACCCGCGGAGCGTCGGCGGGGGAGACGCGGCGGACCTCCCGCCCCTCGACCCTGGCCGCCGCCTCCGCCAGATAGAGGTCGGTGGGGAAGGAGGCCGGGATCCGTGAGCACCACCGCGGCGACCCGGCCGTAGCCGCGCCGCTCCGACGATGGCCTTGAAGAGGTTGACCGACGTCGAGTCCGTTACGACGACCTGGCCGGCGGCAGCACCGACGAGCCGGCCGATCCGGTCACCGACCCTGGTCTGCGCGCCCCACCAGTCGGCCTCGTTCCACGACCGGATGAGCCGCTCGCCCCACTCGTGCTCGACCACCCGGGCCAACGCCGGGCCCACGTTGCGCGGCAGGGCTCCGAGCGAGTTGCCGTCGAGGTAGATGACGCCATCGGGCAGCGTGAACCGCTCACGTGTACCGCTCAGCGGCGAACGGGCATCGAGGTCGCTGGCCCGGGCGAGGAGGTCGTCGATGACATCGTCGGACATGGTGGCAACGTACCGCGCACGCAAGGAGGTGGTTCACGCCCGGCGAGCCCAGCGGCATACGATCTGGGGTTTGTGAAGCTCACCATCGGCGTCCTCGCCGTCCAGGGCGACGTGCGCGAGCACGCCGCCACCCTCACTGCGCTCGGCGCCGACGTCGTCGCCGTCCGCCGACCCGGGGAGGTCGAGCAGATCGACGGCCTCGTGATCCCGGGCGGGGAGTCGACGGTCATGGACAAGCTCGTCCGGGCCTTCGACCTGCAGGAACCGCTGCGCAAGCGGATCGCCGATGGCCTGCCCACCCTCGGGTCATGCGCCGGGATGATCATGCTGGCCGACCGCATCGCCGACGCCAGACCCGACCAGCAGACCCTCGGCGGCATCGACATGACGGTGCGACGCAACGCCTTCGGCCGCCAGGTCGACTCCTTCGAGACCGATCTCGACTACGCGGGCCTCGACGAACCGGTCCACGCAGTCTTCATCCGCGCGCCTTGGGTCGACGAGACAGGTGAGGACGTCGAGGTCCTCGCCCGGGTGGGGGAGGGACCGGCCGCGGGTAGGATCGTCGCGGTTCGGCAGGGCAATCTCATGGCGACGTCGTTCCACCCCGAAGTGGGTGGGGACCGCCGCATCCACGCCGAATTCGTCCGGATCGTCGAGAACGCGAGGGAGTCTGCATGAGCGGCCACTCGAAATGGGCCACCACGAAGCACAAGAAGGCTGCCATCGACGCCAAGCGCGGCAAGCTCTTCGCGAAGCTCATCAAGAACATCGAGGTCGCGGCCCGGCAGGGTGGCGGTGACCCGGGCGGCAACCCGACGCTCTACGACGCGATCCAGAAGGCGAAGAAGACCTCGGTCCCCAACGACAACATCGACCGTGCGGTCAAGCGGGGCTCCGGCGCCGAGGCCGGCGCGTCCGACTGGCAGCCGATCACCTACGAGGGTTATGCCCCCGGCGGGGTCGCGCTGCTCATCGAGTGCCTCACCGACAACCGCAACCGGGCCGCAGCCGAGGTGCGGACGGCCCTGACGCGCAACGGGGGCCAGCTCGCCGACCCCGGCTCGGTCGCCTATGTCTTCCACCGCAAGGGCGTCGTCATCGTCCCGAAGGACGGGGCGACCGGCGACATTTCCGAGGACTCGATCCTCGAGGTCGTCCTCGATGCAGGTGCCGAGGAGGTCAACGACAACGGCGACACGTGGGAGATCGTCTCCGAGGCGAGCGACTTCGTCGCCGTGCGCCAGGCCCTCCAGGAGGCCGGCATCGACTACGACTCCGCCGAGGCGTCGTGGGTGCCCAACCTCCAGGTCCCGCTCGACCTCGACGGTGCCAAGAAGATGATCCGCGTCATCGACGCCCTCGAGGACAGCGATGACGTGCAGAACGTCTACGCCAACGGCGACATCCCCGACGACGTGCTTGCGGAGCTCGACGACGAGGATTAGGCCGTACGCCGCTGGGCTCGGTCATGGACGGAAGGCGCGCCCGGGTGCGGCGCGCCTTCCGCCTCAGTGGGTGAGCGGGCCTATACGGTGGAGCCGAACACGTGTTCGGTCAGGTGCCGAGATCGAGTCTGGAGGTGGGTCGTGCGCGTCCTCGCAGTGGACCCCGGCCTGACTCGGTGCGGGGTCGGGGTCGTCGAAGGGCGGCCGGGAAGGCGGCTGTCCCTCGTGGACGTCGGTGTCATCCGCACTCCGTCGAGCGATCCCACGCCGAAGCGGCTCGTCGCGCTCGAGGACGAGCTGCGCCTCTGGTTCGAGTTGCACCGGCCCGAGGCCGTGGCCATCGAGCGGGTGTTCGCGGACACCAATGTTTCCACCGTGATGGGCACCGCGCAGTGCACGGGGATCGTCATGATGCTCGCCGAGCGCCGCGGGCTCCCGGTCGCCCTGCACACCCCGACCGAGGTCAAGGCCGCCGTGAGCGGCAGCGGCCGCGCTGACAAGCGCCAGGTCACCGCCATGGTGACTCACCTGCTCGGGCTGGACCGGCCCCCGAAACCCGCAGATGCGGCCGACGCGCTAGCCCTCGCGATCTGCCACGTGTGGCGCGGAGGCACGCAGAGCCGCCTCGCCGAGGCCACGGAGGCGCACGCCCGGACGGCTCCCTCTCGCTACCGCCGACCCTCGACCGCTGGAGCATCCCGACGATGATCGCCTCACTGTCCGGAACCGTCCTCAAGGCCGGCCTCGACACCGTCGTCCTCGGCGTCGGAGGCGTGGGCATGCTCGTCCACACCACGCCGGCAACCGCCGCGTCCGTGCGAGTGGGCCAGGCCGCCGAGGTCAAGACGACCCTCGTCGTCCGCGAGGACTCCCTCACTCTCTACGGCTTCTCGACCGAGGACGAGAAGCACGTCTTCGAGACGGTCCAAACGGTGTCCGGCGTGGGACCCCGCCTCGCGCTGGCCCTGCTCGCTGTGCACGACCCGATGTCGGTGCGGCGCGCGCTCGGCGCTGGCGACATTGCCGCGTTGACCAAGGTCCCCGGCATCGGCAAGAAAGGCGCCGAGCGGCTCGTCCTCGAGCTGCGCGACAAGTTGGGCGCGCTGGGCGGATCGGCTGACGAGACAGGGCTGATGGTCCAGCGGACGACCGGCGATCAATGGCGCGAGCAGGTGCGCGAGGCGCTGGTCGGTCTCGGCTGGACCGCCCGGCAAGCGGACGACGCGCTCGATCGCGTCGCACCACAAGCGGCCGACGGTGCGAGCGTCTCGGCCATGCTCCGCGCGGCCCTGCAGGAGCTGGGTCGATGAGTGTCGAGGAGCAGGCCTTGGACCGGTCCTACGACGCGACCGCGCGGATCGTCGACGCGGGCAGCGACGCGGACGAGCGGCAGGTCGAGGCGGCGCTCCGTCCGAGGCGGCTCGATGACTTCCCCGGCCAGACCCGCGTCCGCGAGCAGCTTGGTCTCGTCCTCAAGGCCGCCAAGCGGCGGGGCACGGCGCCCGACCACGTGCTGCTCTCCGGTCCCCCCGGACTCGGCAAGACCACCCTCGCGATGATCGTCGCCAGCGAGCTCGAGCAGCCGATGCGGATCACCTCGGGACCGGCGATCCAGCACGCCGGCGATCTCGCCTCCGTGCTCTCGTCCCTGGCGGAGGGGGAGGTTCTCTTCCTCGACGAGATCCACCGGATGTCCAGGGCGGCGGAGGAGATGCTGTACCTGGCGATGGAGGACTTCCGGGTCGACGTCATCATCGGCAAGGGCCCGGGAGCGACGGCGATCCCGCTCGAGCTGCCGCCGTTCACCGTCGTGGGCGCGACGACGCGCGCGGGCCTGCTGCCGGCACCGCTGCGCGACCGCTTCGGCTTCACGGGCCATCTCGACTTCTACGAGCCGAGCGACCTGGTCACGATCCTGCACCGCTCCGCCCGCCTGCTCGCCCTCGACGCCGACGAGGACGGCATCGTCGAGATCGCCCTGCGATCGAGGGGAACGCCACGGATCGCCAACCGGCTGCTTCGCCGGGTGCGCGACTGGGCCCAGGTCCACGGGGAGGACCGGGTGACCCAGGCCGCCGCACGTCAGGCGCTCGAACTGTTCGACGTCGACGAACGAGGTCTCGACCGGCTCGACCGAGCGGTGATCGACGCACTCTGCCGCCGGTTCGCCGGGGGGCCGGTGGGGTTGTCGACCCTGGCGGTCGCCGTGGGGGAGGAGCCCGACACGGTCGAGACCGTCGCCGAGCCGTTCCTCGTGCGGGAGGGCTTCATGCTGCGCACGCCGCGGGGGCGGGCCGCCTCGTCGCTCGCGTGGTCCCACCTTGGCCTCACGCCACCGCTGGACACCCAGGGGCTGTGGGCGGCCACGCTGCCACTCGACGACCTGGCCGGAGGACGCTTCGAGACCTGACCACGGCGAAACCGCAGCCAAAACGTGACCCGGCCCAGCGGCATACGACCAGCTGCCGGTCTGACAAAGCCGCACGTCGGACGTAGACTCCTGCGGGCACCTCCGCCGCTCCCTGCGGCACCATCCGGTGCCCCCGGACGTTGACGTGTCGCCCAGACCACCACTGGTTCGCGTGCTGACCGGATCGAGAAGTCGAAGGATTGAGCCTGATATGAACAACGGCAACGGGGGATCCTCGTTGGTCATCCTGGCCCTGCCGCTCCTGCTGCTGGCCTGGATGTTCTGGAGTGCCAACCGGCGCACGAAGCGGATGCGCCAGTTCAACTCCTCGCTCGATGTCGGCGACGAGGTCGTCACCTCGTCGGGCATCTTCGGCACCATCCGTCATCTCGACGACGCCAGCGCCCACATCGAGGTGGCCGACGGGATGATCCTGCGCTTCGACCGGCGGGCCGTGGCCATGAAGCAGGCCGATGTGACGCCACCGATCAACCGGGCACAGACGGACGACTCGTCCGCGCCCGGTCAGTGAGGCGCTCACGTGGCTCGTAGTTCCGCCAAGAAGTCGGCTCTGCGGAGCCTGTCCGCCCTTCTCGCCCTGGCGATCGGGCTCGTCCTGCTCGTCGCGGGGCTGCACCAGTGGGGCGGCGGGAAGCTGACCCCACGCCTTGGGCTCGACCTGGAGGGCGGGACCGAGATGGTCCTTGCCCCGGTCACCGAAGGCGGGGCCGCGGTCAACCCCGGCCAGCTCGACCGCGCTGTCGAGATCATCCGACAGCGCATCGACGCCAACGGCGTCGCCGAGAGCGAGATCTCGACGCAGGGCGGACGCAACATCGTCGTCGCCATCCCGGGCACTCCGACCCAGGACCAGCTCGAGGCGATCCGCAAGCCCTCGCAGCTGCGGTTCCGGTCCGTGTTCGTCCAGGACGTCGAGACCGCCAAGCCGCCCGCCGGCACAGCCCCGACGCCGGCGCCTGGCGGGACGACCGGCACGCCCGCTCCTACCGGGACCACGGCGGCGACCCCGCCGCCGACGACGGCTGCCAATGGCGTCGTTCCAGAGGCCCTGCGCGCCGCGACGACGCCGCCCACGACTCCGCCCGCAACCACGCCGACCACGCCCGCTGGCACCACACCTGCCACGGAGGCACCCGCCCCGCCGACCAACGCCCAGCTCGAGGCGGCCATCGCGTCCCAGGCCTCCAAGGGTCTACTCACGCTCGGATGGGACCAGAAGAAGGCCGACCAGGCTGCCGCCAAGGTGGCCAAGGAGTACGTCGCGCTCAACTGTCACCAGGCCGGCGCGATCGACGAGCTGCCAGACCTCAAAGACGCGCCGATGGCGACGTGTGGTGAGGACGGAGTCACCAAGTACGTCCTCGGCCCGGTCGAGATCGACGGCAGCGAGATCCAGGATGCGACGAGCGGCTACCAGCCGGGTCCGAACGGTCAGCCGACCTCGATCGTCGAGGTGGCACTGTCCTTCAAGGACGCGGGTAAGGCCAAGTTCGCCGAGGTGACGAGGCGACTCGTCGGCCAGCAGTCACAGCCGCCCCTCGACCAGTTCGCCGTCGTCCTCGACAAGCGCGTCATCACTGCGCCCCAGGCTCGGGCTGTCATCACCGATGGGCGCGCGTCGATCACCGGGTCGTTCACGCTCGACTCCGCCAAGCGGCTCGCCCAGCAGCTCAAGTTCGGTGCGCTGCCCATGTCGTTCGCCCTGCAGACCAACGACACGATCACGCCTCAGCTCGGTGAGGAACAGCTCCGCCTCGGGATCCTGGCCGGCGTCATCGGCCTGCTCCTCGTCGTCGTGTACTCGCTGTTCCAGTACCGCGCCCTGGGCATGGTCACCGTCGTGTCACTGGTCGTCGCAACCGGGCTGACCTACCTGACGCTCGTCGTCCTGGGCACGACCCACGGCTTCCGACTGACGATGGCCGGAGTGACCGGCACGATCGTCGCGATCGGCGTGACCGCGGACAGCTTCATCGTCTACTTCGAACGCATCCGTGACGAGGTGCGTGAGGGACGGCCGCTCGTCGCTGCCGTGGAGACCGGGTGGAAGCGAGCTCGGCGCACCATCATCATCGCGGACGCGGTGAACATGCTGGCCGCGATCGTGCTCTACGTGCTCGCGTCCTCGAACGTCCGCGGCTTTGCCTTCACGCTCGGCCTGACGACGCTGATCGACCTCGCCGTCGTCGTCCTGTTCACCCACCCGATGGTCCAGCTGCTCGCCCGGACCGAGTTCTTCGGCCACGGCCACAAGTGGTCCGGCCTCGACCCGGAGCGACTCGGCGCCAAGGAGGCCCCACGCTACCGCGGGCGCGGTCAGTTCGGACCCGCCGGAGCGACGACGACCGCCACCCGCACCTCGCGGCTCGCCGAGGGGAAGGCCCAGGCATGATCAACTTCGCCCAGTTCGGCAACGACCTCTACACCGGACGCCGGTCGATCGCCTTCGTCCAGCGCCGCAAGCTGTGGTACTCGATGTCGGCCGTGATGATCGGCCTGGCCCTGGCCGGCATTCTCCTGAACGGCCTCAACTTCGGCATCGAGTTCCGGGGTGGCTCGGAGTTCCGGGTGCTCGGCGTGACGAACACCCAGGACTACGAGGCCAGGGCAGAGGGGGCGGTGAGCGAGGCCAAGATCCCGGGCTCCGTGACGACGACGATCGTCGGCGGCAACACTGTCCGGGTCCAGACCGAGGCGGCACAGGCGCAGACCGAGGCCGCGCGCACCGCACTCGCGGAGACCTTCGACGTCGACCCCGCAAGCGTGAGCTCCACGCTCATCGGTCCCAGCTGGGGAGCCTCGGTCAGTGAACAGGCGATCCAGGGACTCGTCGTATTCCTCATCCTCGTCACGATCGTGCTGGCCCTGTACTTCCGCACCTGGAAGATGGCCTTGGCGGGTCTCACCGCGTTGCTGCACGACCTGGTCATCACGGTCGGCATCTACTCGCTCTTCGGTTTCGAGATCACGCCGTCGTCGATGATCGGGTTCCTCACCATCCTCGGCTACTCGCTCTACGACACGGTGGTCGTCTTCGACAAGGTGCGCGAGAACACGGCGGAGGCCTTCCGCACGAAGCGGATGACCTATGCCGACGCAGCCAACCTGGCCGTGAACCAGACGCTGGTGCGGTCGATCAACACGACCGTGGTCGCGCTGCTGCCGATCGCGGCGATCCTCTTCGTCGGCTTCACCATGCTGGGCCCGGGCACCCTGCTCGACCTGTCCCTCGCGCTCTTCATCGGTATCGGCGTTGGCGCATACTCGTCGATCTTCATCGCCACGCCCATGCTCGTGCAGCTGCGCTCCAAGGAGCCGGCCGTCGTCGACCTCGACCGCTATGTCGCCCGTCATGGAGCCAAGCAGGCAGCCCGCGACGGGGCGCGTGGTGTCGCCTCGGGCGAGGCCCCAGCCGACGTGCCGGTGCCGGTGGGAGCGGACTGGGCTGGCGCGAACGGGGTGGGCGAGGACTCGACCGGAGCTCTGCTGCCGACTGACCTCGGCGCGGCGGGGGCCGCCGGTGGGGCCGGACGCCCGGTCCACAAGTACGCCCAGGCCGGGCCGCGCAACCAGCCCAAGCGAGCTCCGAAGTCCAAGAGGTGACCGTGGGCACCACGGCGTCGGACGGTTCTGCCACGGAGATCGCGGAGCTGGTGCGCAGCCATCTGCGCGACATCCCCGACTTCCCGAAACCGGGGGTGCTCTTCAAGGACTTCACGCCCCTCATCGCCGACGGGCCCGCGATGAAGGAGCTCGTGCGGAGCATCGCCGAGCGCTACGTCGGCCGGGTCGACGTCGTCGTCGGGATCGAGGCGCGCGGATTCATCCTCGGTGCTGCCGTCGCCTACGAGCTCGGGCTCGGGATGGTGCCGATCCGAAAGGCCGGCAAGCTGCCCGGTGCGACCATTCGCGAGTCCTACTCCTTGGAATATGGTCACGCCGAGATCGAGGTGCACACCGACGCCTTCCAGCCCGGCCAGCGAGTCCTCATCATCGACGACGTGCTCGCGACCGGTGGCACGGCAGAGGCGACGGCGGTACTCGTCGAGCGGGCCGGCGCTGTCGTGACCGCCATCGAGGTCGTGCTCGAGCTCGCTTTCCTGCACGGCCGCAAGCGTCTCGGCGACCGGAACGTGAACGCCATCCTGACGCTCTGATTTGCACCGGCACCCTAGACTCAGTTCATGAGCGAGGAGGTCCGGAGTGAGCTGAGCGCCCCGTCACGGGTGCGTGCTCGGTTTGCCCGTTTCGGCGCGAGTCGAACGTCTGGAAACCCCGTTCTCGAGCCGCTGCTCACCGCAGTTCGGCAGAACCATCCCAAGGCCGATCTGTCCATCATCGAGCGTGCCTACGCTGCCGCGGAACGGGCTCATGAGGGCCAGATGCGCAAGAGCGGGGACGCCTACATCACGCACCCGCTCGCGGTGACCCAGATCCTCGCCGAGCTGGGCATGACGCCACCGACCCTGGCCGCCGCGCTGCTCCACGACACGGTGGAGGACACCTCCTACAGCCTTGAAGAGCTGCGTCGCGACTTCGGCGACGAGATCGCGATGCTCGTCGACGGCGTCACCAAGCTCGACAAGGTCACCTACGGCGAGGCGGCACAGGCCGAGACGGTCCGCAAGATGGTCATCGCCATGGCCCGGGACATCCGGGTCCTCGTCGTCAAGCTCGCCGATCGACTCCACAACGCTCGAACCTGGCGCTACGTCAGTCCGGAGTCGGCCAAGCGCAAGGCCAACGAGACGCTGGAGATCTACGCACCTCTGGCGCACCGGCTCGGGATGAACACCATCAAGTGGGAGCTCGAGGACCTGTCCTTCGCGACGCTCTACCCGAAGGTCTACGACGAGATCGTCCGCCTGGTCGCGGAGCGTGCGCCGGCCCGGGAGGAGTACCTCGCTGGGGTCCGCGCCCAAGTGTCCGAGGACCTCACCGGGGCAAAGATCAAGGCCGTGGTCACCGGCCGACCGAAGCACTACTACTCGGTCTACCAGAAGATGATCGTGCGGGGCCGCGACTTCGAGGACATCTACGACCTCGTCGCGGTCCGGGTCCTGGTCGACACGGTGCGCGACTGCTACGCGGCTCTCGGCGCGCTGCATGCGAGGTGGAATCCCGTCCCCGGGCGGTTCAAGGACTACATCGCGATGCCGAAGTTCAACATGTACCAGTCCTTGCACACCACCGTTATCGGCCCGCAGGGCAAGCCGGTCGAGATCCAGATCCGCACCCACACGATGCACCGGCGGGCGGAGTACGGTGTCGCCGCGCACTGGAAGTACAAGGACCAGTCGGTCGGCGGCGCAGCGAGGCCTGGTGAGGGCGCGCCGCAGAACGACATGGCGTGGCTGCGCCAGCTTCTCGACTGGCAGCGCGAGACGGAGGACCCCGGGGAGTTCCTCGACGCGCTCCGCTTCGAGATGGGCTCGAGCGAGGTCTACGTCTTCACCCCGAAGGGCTCGGTCGTCGCCCTGCCGGTCGGCGGCACCCCGGTCGACTTCGCGTACGCGGTGCACACGGAGGTCGGCCACCACTGCATCGGGGCCCGCGTCAACGGTCGCCTCGTCCCGCTCGAGTCCACCCTCGAGAACGGCGACGTCGTCGAGGTGCTCACCTCGAAGGCCGACGGTGCCGGTCCGAGCCGTGACTGGCTCGGCTTCGTCAAGAGCGCGCGAGCCCGCAACAAGATCAAGGCCTGGTTCTCCAAGGAGCGCCGCGAGGAGGCGATCGACGCCGGCAAGGAGAGCATCGCCAAGGCGATGCGCAAGCAGAACCTGCCACTGCAACGCCTGATGAGCCACGAGTCCATGACGGCGGTCGCGACCGACCTGCGCTACCAGGACATCGAGGCGCTCTATGCGGCCGTCGGCGAGGGCCACGTGTCGGCGCAGCACGTCGTTGGCAAGGTCGTTGCCTCGATGGGTGGCGTCGAGGGTGCCACCGAGGACCTGGCCGAGGCCACCGTGCCGACCCGTGCAGCGGCACGCCGGCGCCGTGACGGCGATCCGGGAGTCGTTGTCGTCGGGACGGCGGATGTCTGGGTCAAGCTGGCGAAGTGCTGCACGCCCGTGCCCGGCGACCCGATCATCGGGTTCGTCACCCGGGGGAGCGGCGTGTCGGTGCACCGGGTCGACTGCACCAACGCCGCCCAGCTCACCGCGAACCCCGAGCGTCTCATCGACGTCGAGTGGGCGCCGTCGTCCGCGAGTGTCTTCCTCGTCCAGCTCCAGGTGGAGGCCCTCGACCGCAACCGGCTGCTCAGCGACGTGACGCGGGTGCTGTCGGACCAGCACGTCAACATCCTGTCAGCCTCCGTGCAGACGTCACGCGACCGGGTGGCAATCTCGCGCTTCACCTTCGAGATGGGCGATCCCGCCCACCTCGACCACGTCATCAAGGCGGTCCGCCGCATCGACGGCGTCTTCGACGTCTACCGTGTCAACGGAGGCAGGGCGAAGGTCTAGCCGCCGAACTCCCGGACTCCCGCGCGAGCCTGATCGAGCCAGGCCTGTCGGGCGTCGAGAGCGTCCTGGGCTTTCTTGACCTTCCCCGCGTTGCCGGAAGCCTGCGCCTTGGCCAAGTCGTCCTTGAGGTCCGCGACGGCCCGCTCGAGCTGCTCGACCATGCCCTGCGCCCGCGCTGCGGCTTCCGGGTTCGTCGATCGCCACTTCCGGTCCTCGGCATCACGGACGGCCTGCTCGACCCTGCGCATGGCCTTCTCGACCCGGTCCATGTCCGCGCGGGGGACCTTGCCGGCGGCGTCCCACCTGTCCTGGATGATCCGCAACTGCGCCTTGGCCCGGTCGAGATCAGTCACCGGCAGGATCGCCTCGGCCTCGGCCAGCAGGGCCTCCTTGACGGCGAGGTTGCCGCGGAACTGCTCCTCCTCGGCGGCGACGACCGCGTCCTTCGCCGCGAAGAACGTGTCCTGCGCGGCCTTGAAGCGCTCCCACAGACGGTCGTCGTCGGCCCGACTCGCCCGTCCCGCCCTCCGCCAGTCGTCCATGAGGCGCTTGAAGGCACCCGCTGTTGCCGCCCAGTCGGTGCTCGTCGAGAGCTTCTCCGCCTCAGCGACAAGCCGTTCCTTGGCCCCCTTGGCCTCGGCATGAGATGCGTCAAGCGTGGCGAAGTGGGTCCGGCGTGCCTTGTCGAACCGGTTGCGAGCGGCGCTGAACCGCTGCCACAACGCCGTCTCGGTCTCACGGTCGAGGCGGGTCGCGGCGCGCTGATGCGACTTCCATTCATCGAGCAGTTCGCGCATCCGGGCGCCGCTCTGCTTCCACTGGATGCGGTTCTCGGGCTGGGCCGCGATGCTCTCGGCCTCGGCGACGATCCGTTCACGTTCACCGGCGGCGGCGGCGCGAGCCTCGGCGCGGTGCTGCTGCTCGACAGTGCGCTTGGCCGCGATGCCCGACTGGATCGTGTCGAGCTGCGTGGCGAGGCCCTCGAGGTCGCCGACGACGCTCGCCTCGTTGACCTGGGCGGTCAGCGCCTTGAGCGCGTCGGCCACGTCCTTGGACGGGACCTCGGGCTGAGCGAGTCGCTGCTCGAGGAGCACGGCCGATGCATACAGCTCGTCGTACTTGCGCGCGAAGTAGGCCAGGGCCTCGTCGGCAGTCGCGCCGGGATAGGAGCCGACCTCCTTCTCGCCCTCCTTCGTCCGGACGAACACGGTGCCGTTCTCGTCGACTCGGCCGAAGGCGGCAGAGGCGGAGTGGTCGGTCAGGATTGGCGCAGGAGCAGCCGGTGCCGTCGGACGAGGTCCGGACTTCGCCAGCGCGGCTGGCGTGGGGACAGCACTCGGCTTCGGTATCGAGGCTGGCGTCTCGGGCGGAGCCGGAGCCGGCGACGGCTCGTCTACGGCCTCTGCGGTCGCGGTGTCCTCGGCGGGCTGGGTGGAGACCGGGTCGGCCTCGTCGGTCGGCACCTCGGTCGCGGCCGCCTGTGGGGTGGTCGCGGTGTCCTCGGCGGGCTGGGTGGAGACCGGGTCGGCGTCCTCGGTGCGGACCTCGGTCGTGGCCGCCTGGGGGGTGGGCGCGGTGTCCTCGGCGGGCTGGGTGGAAACCGGGTCGGCGTCCTCGGTGGGCACCTCGGTCGCGGTCGCCTGGGGGGTGGGCGCGGTGTCCTCGGCGGGCTGGGTGGAGACCGGCTCTGACTCCTCGGCAGCGTCCGGTACTGCGACAGCGTCTGGCCGGGTCGGCTGCGGCTCGTTCGTATCGCTCATGCCTTCTTCTCCGTGACGCTCACGCTGAGGATGCTGATCGGCGAGACCGGCGTCCCGTCTGCGGGGTTCGGGTCAAGCGCCTTGTTCGCTGCGATCTTCTCAACGATGTCGAGACCCTTGGTGACCTTCCCGAAGATCGTGTAGCCGCCCCCCTCGGTCGGCAACTGGGTTTTCTTGTACGTGATGAAGAACTGCCCACCGTTGCTGTTCGGGTCCTGGGTGCGGGCCATCGCCAGCGAGCCCTGCGGGTAGATCCCGTCCGCCGGAGCATTCTCGATGCCGAAGGTGTAGCCAGGACCGCCAGAGCCGGTGCCCGTAGGGTCGCCGCACTGGAGGACGAAGATGCCCTGACTCGTCACTCGGTGACAGGGGCTGGGCGCCCAGTAGCCCTCCTTCGCGAGGTGCAGGAAGGAGGCGACGGTCTGCGGAGCCTTCGTCCCGTCGAGCTCGAAGGTGAGGTCGCCGCAGGTCGTCTTCACCGTCGCGACCCACGTCTTGCCGGCAGCGGTCCCCTTGTCGGGGACGTCGGTGAACGACTTGGGCTTCGTCTGGACGGCAGGGGGCTCGGTGCAGCCGGCCGCGAGCTTCTGTCCGGCGGCGAGGCCGCCCGTCTGGCCTCCGGAAGGGGTGGTGGCCGCGTTCGTCGGCTGGGCAGCGGGCTCGGTGCCGTCCCCGTCCTTGAGGAGCAGGGGAAGTGCGATGACGGCGGCGAGGATAAGGATGACTGCGAGAATCACGCCGAAGACCTGCTTGTCCCGTGTCGACTCTCCGACAGGGGGCTTCTGGTCTTTCGCCTGCTTCTCGTAGCGGCGGCGCGCGCGGGCGCGTTCCTGCTCTTTGGTCACAAACCTCTCCTCGAACGAACGTACGGGAATCACCCCGGGCGTTCGGTCATTTTAGGGACCGTGGTCCGGCTCGTTGTGCTCATCGGGTCACGAGTGCGTGACGACACCCACCTTTTCACAGCCCACCACGATTGCCGTATGCCGCTGGGCCGGCTTCCGTGGCGCCGTTAGGCTCCCAGCGTGCTGACCGTCGCGTTCCCCGCTCTTGCGTTCGACACCAACTGTTATGTGCTCGCACCATCCGCCGGCGAGGAGTGCGTCATCGTCGATCCGGGCATCGGGGTCGAGGAGACCCTTCGCGAGGTGCTGACGACTCACCGCCTCCGCCCAGCAGCGGTGCTGCTCACGCACGGGCACGTCGACCACGTCTGGTCCGTCACCCCGGTCTGTGGCGCGGATACCGCCGCCTACATCCACACGGATGACCGGTACCGGCTCGTCGACCCGCTGGGGAACAGCAACCCCGGTCTCGTGGCCATGCTCGAGCAGCAGTTCGGCTCCAAGGCAAGGTGGGCGGAGCCGAGCAATGTCGTCGAGATCAAGGACCGCGCACGGCTCCGAGTTGCCGGCATGGACTTCGAGGTTCTCCACGCGCCGGGTCATACGGAGGGATCGGTCATGTTCGGCACCGACACCGTGCCGGATGGGATCCGCGACCAGGTCGAGGTCGACCGGACGATGCTCAGCGGAGACGTGCTGTTCGCCGGGTCCATCGGCCGCACCGACCTGCCCGGTGGAGACCACGGCGCCATGATGCGCAGCCTGCGCGACGTGGTCCTGCCGCTTCCGGACACGACCCTCGTGCTGCCGGGTCACTATCACGCGACGACGATGGCCCACGAACGCGCCACCAATCCGTACCTGACAGACTTGCCGGCGTGAGCAACGCGCAGCCCGCCACGACAACTACCGCCAAGGTCACCCCGATCAGTGGCTTCCCCGAGTACCTCCCGTCCGAGCGCATCGTCGAGCAGCGCTTCCTCGACGTCATCCGGGAGACGTTCGAGCTGCATGGCTTCTCCTCGATCGAGACCCGCGCGATCGAGCCGGTGGACCGGCTCCTCGGCAAGGGCGGCGACACCGACAAGGAGATCTACGGTGTCTCCCGGCTGGCCGGCGACGACGCGGATGCCGCCAAGTGGGGTCTGCACTTCGACCTGACCGTGCCGTTTGCCCGCTACGTGCTGGAGAACTCCGGCAAGCTGGCCTTCCCCTTCCGCCGCTACCAGATCCAGAAGGCGTGGCGTGGCGAGCGGCCCCAGGAGGGCCGCTACCGAGAGTTCACCCAGGCCGACATCGACGTCGTCGACGTGGGCGAGCTGTCGCCGCACTTCGAGGCCGAGATGCCCCTCGTCATCGCGGACGTCTTCAGCCGGTTCCCGGTCGGCGACTTCGTCATCCAGGTGAACAACCGCAAGATCCCGAACGGCTTCTACCAGGGCATCGGCCTGTCCGACGTCACGACGACACTGCGCATCGTCGACAAGCTCGACAGGCTGGGCCCGGAGAAGGTGACCGACCTCCTCGTCGAGTCAGGCGCGACCCGCGAGCAGGCCGACCAGTGCCTCGCGCTTGCCGCCATTCGCGCCGACGACCTCGGCTTCGTGCCCCGGGTGCGTGAGCTCGGCGTCGCTCACCCGCTGCTCGAGGAGGGGCTCGAATCCCTTGCGACGGTGATCCGCACCGCGATGGCGCACGCACCGGGCAAGGTCGTCGCTGACCTGCGCATTGCTCGCGGACTCGACTACTACACCGGCACGGTCTACGAGACCCAGATCATCGGCAACGAGGACTGGGGGTCGGTCTGCTCCGGCGGCCGGTATGACGCCCTCGCCTCCGATGGCCGCAACACCTATCCGGGCGTCGGAATCTCGATCGGTGTTTCGCGCATCCTCGGGCTGCTCATCGGGCAGCGCCTCGTGACCGCGTCTCGCTCGACGCCTGCCGCCGTCCTCGTGGCGCTGACTCAGGATGACTCGCGCGACGAGTCGGTCGCCATCGCTTCGGCCCTGCGCTCCCGGGGGATCCCGTGTGAGGTGGCGCCGACGGCGGCGCGCTTCGGCAAGCAGATCCGCTACGCCGAGCGCCGTGGGATCCCGTTTGTCTGGTTCCCCGGGGCGGGGGAGTCTGGCGACGAGGTCAAGGACATCCGCAGCGGTGAGCAGGTCCCGGCTGCTGTGGACAGCTGGACCCCGCCGGCTGGGGACCTGCACCCCACCGTGACCCCCACCTGATCGATGGTGCAGCTTTTCGTCGAGTGTGCAGTTCGCGTCTGCCCGTTTCTGGTTCACGGGGGCGCGGAGTGCTCACTCGACCGAGCGGGGACGGCGCGGAGTGCACAGTCGAGGTGTTGAGCCTGATTTGGGGTGCAGCTCTTCGTCGAGTGTGCAGTTCGCGTCAGCCCGTTTCTGTTCACTCGACCGGTGTGAGGCCCGTGCGGGGAGGGCGGAGTCCTTCGTCGTGCAGCTCGAGCGTGGCGAGGGCGCGAATGACCTCCGGTTCCCCACGCCGCCAAGCACC
This sequence comes from uncultured Actinomycetota bacterium, assembly GCA_963826445.1. Lineage (GTDB taxonomy): Bacteria > Actinomycetota > Actinomycetes > Actinomycetales > Dermatophilaceae > Intrasporangium. The sequence goes on along the minus strand of CAWGXD010000007.1, from coordinate 18,614 downwards.
GGAGGGATCGTCGCTGATCCTCGCCAGGGCCGTCAGGGGCTGGTTGGCGAGGGCCCGCAGGGCGAACAGGTCGAGGTCATCGCTCGAGTCGATGAATCGTTGGGCGGTCGTCGCGCTGCGCACGAACCGGACCCGAAACCAGAGCCAGACACCAGCAACGATGACGATCGGGACCAGGGCCGTCACGAGCGCGAGCCACAGGGCCACGGCCTCGATCGTCGAGGCCATGCTGGTTCCGGCAGCTCGCAGACTCGTGCCTGACCCGGCGGCGCGCTCGAGCCAGGACGCGAAGTCCTCACCAACGACGGGGATCCGCGCTGCCTGGTCCCCCGCGCCGGTCAACGCCCCGTGGACCGAATCCCCCGCTGCCGTCAGGGAGTTTGCCGGCGCAATGAGCCGAGCGACCGTGTCGTGGACCTGTAGTGCGGCCCACACCCAGGTCGCCACCCAGAGGAGGACGAAGACGTCCGCTAGCAGCTGTCGGGTCCGGCGGCCCGGCGTGTCCGCATAGAGCTTCATCGACGACTCCTTCGAAAGGCGATGGGAGCGGGACTCAACCTAGCGGCGGAAGCGAGCCCAGCGGCATACGGACAACTCTGGGCTTTAGGACCCGGCGCCCGAGAGGGCCGCGATGAGAAGGAGGTACACGACCCCCACCACGACGAGCGCCGAGATCCACGCCACGAGAAAGCCTGCTGCATAGGGCCGCAGACGGGGCCGGCTGAAGGCGACGACACCGCCGATCACACTCGGCAGCCCGACGAGGATCAACGCCGGGAAACCGCCCTGCTCGATCAAGGCGCCCACCAGGAACGAGACCACGATCATCCCGCCGGCAATGAGGGCGCCGATCGTCGTGGGGCGCCAGTGTGACGTGGGCGAAGGGTGGGGCGCGTTCATTGGTGCACGATGACACATCGTGCCGCCCCATCGAGGACCCAGTCCTCGCGTCAGTGCGGCCCCTCGTGACTACAGTGGGATCGCGCCGCGTGACCCGCTGGCGCGGGGGTGCGGCAAGGACGCCGTGGCCCAACCTTGATCGGAAGGATCAACCGCACATGAAGGTCGGTATCCCACGCGAGGTCAAGAACCACGAGTACCGCGTGGCCATCACACCCGCCGGCGTGCACGAGCTCGTCCGAAATGGCCACGACGTCCTGGTGGAGCGCGATGCAGGGCGCGGCTCATCGATCCGCAACGAGGACTACGTCTCGGCCGGTGCCTCCGTCCTGGGCACGGCTGACGACGTGTGGGGGGCGGCGGACCTCATCCTCAAGGTGAAGGAACCGATCGCCGAGGAGTACTCCCGGATGCGCGAGGGACAGGTGCTGTTCACCTACCTCCACCTGGCGGCCGACAAGGCCCTGACCGAGGAGCTCGTCGCGCGCCAGGTCACTGCAATCGCCTACGAGACCGTCGAGCTGCCGGACCGGAGCCTGCCCCTGCTGGCGCCGATGTCGGAGGTGGCCGGCCGCCTCGCCCCCCAGGTCGGCGCGCAGGCCCTCATGCGGGCCGAGGGTGGACGTGGCATCCTCATGGGCGGCGTGTCGGGGGTCTACGCCGCCAAGGTCGTCGTCATCGGTGCGGGCGTGGCCGGGATGAACGCCGCTGCGATCGCCTTGGGCATGCAGGCGGAGGTGCTGCTGCTGGACAACGACATCAACAAGCTGCGGCACGCCGACTTCATCTACCAGGGCCACTGCCAGACGGTCGCGTCCAACGCCTATGAGATCGAGCGGGCCATCGCCGACGCCGACATGGTGATCGGTGCCGTCCTCGTCCCCGGAGCCCGCGCGCCGCGTCTCGTGACCAACGAGCAGGTGTCCCGGATGACCCCCGGCTCCGTACTCGTCGACATCGCCATCGACCAGGGCGGGTGCTTCGAGGACTCGCGGCCGACGACCCACGCGAACCCGACCTACCCGGTGCATGACACGCTGTTCTACTGCGTTGCGAACATGCCTGGCGCGGTGCCGCACACGAGCACGTACGCATTGACCAACGTCACCCTGCCCTACGTCCTCGAGCTGGCCAACCTCGGTTGGCGGGATGCGCTCCGGGTCGACGGCGCCCTCGCCCTGGGCCTCAACACGCACGGGGGAGCCGTCACCTACGCGCCGGTCGCGGAGGCCCACGGGATGGAGTCGATGGCGCTCGATGAGGCGCTGTCCTGACGGACTCGGCGCGGTCGGCACCACCGCGGTCCACCCGGCTCGACCGGGAGGTCCGCGGCTGGCTCGACCACATCCGCGTGGAGCGGGGTGCCTCGGAGAACACCCTCAAGTCCTACGAGCGGGACCTTCGCACCTATCGCCGCTACCTCCACGAGCGGGGCATCGACACCGCCGGAGCGGTCACCGAAGCCCAGGTGGCCGACTTCCTCGCCTCACTGCGCGAAAGGGGCCTGGCCGCTTCGTCCGCCGCGCGCACTCTCGTGGCGGTCCGTGGCTTCCACCGCTTCCTCGCCCTCGAGGGCACCGTGCCTGCCGACCCGGCGGTCAATGTCGCACCGCCCATGCCACCCAGTCGCCTGCCCAAGGCCATCCCCGTCCACGCCGTCGAGCGCCTCCTCGCCGCGGCCTCCGTCGGCGACACGCCCGAGTCCCTGCGGGACCGCGCCCTGCTGGAGGTGCTCTACGGGGTGGGCGCCCGCATCAGCGAGGCGGTGGGCCTCGATGTCGACGACCTGGATACGGGCAGTCCCGGAGAGGTGGGCATCGTGCGCCTCCTGGGAAAGGGGGGCAAGGAGCGGATCGTGCCCGTCGGCCGCTTCGCGGTGGAGGCGGTCAGCGCCTATCTCGTCCGGGGGCGGCCCGCGCTGGCACATCGGGGCACCGGTGGGCCGGCGCTCTTCCTCAACCAACGAGGCGGACGCCTGTCTCGCCAGAGCGCCTGGGCGGTCGTGCAGCGCGCGGCCGAGCGGGCCGATCTCCGCGAAAAGGTCTCGCCCCACACCCTGCGCCACTCGTTCGCAACACACCTGCTCGACGGGGGAGCGGACGTCCGGGTCGTGCAGGAGCTGCTCGGCCACGCATCGGTGACAACGACCCAGATCTACACCCAGGTCGCGACACACCGATTGCGGGAGGTCTATGCCGGGGCTCACCCCCGTGCCCGCTGATAAGGTCGAAAACGATCAGCGAGAGGCTGACCGAAACGCGCGGCCGAGGGCACAACCGAGCGGAGTGGAACACCCGGTGAACGACGAGTCACACGAGACCATGCAGGACGAGCGCCTCGCCCGTCCCGGCTTGGCGAGGGTCGCCGAGGGCGCCAACGGCTCGGTCAACCATCAGTCCGGCACGGCGCAGCACCTGCCCGTCGTCGCATCGATGTCCGCCGGCGAGATCGGCCCGACCGGCCGCCCGCTGCCCAACTTCCCCGAGCCGCCGCCGCTGACGACTCATGGGCCTGCGCGGATCATCGCGATGTGCAACCAGAAGGGTGGCGTCGGCAAGACGACGACGACGATCAACCTCGGCGCCGCGCTGGCCGAGCTGGGCCGGAAGGTCCTGGCTGTCGACTTCGATCCGCAGGGCGCCCTGTCAGTCGGCCTGGGGATCAACGCCCAGGAGCTCGACGTCACGATCTACAACCTGGTCGTCGAGAGCGGGCACGATGTCAAGAACATCATTCGCCCGACCCAGACCGCCAACCTCGACGTCATCCCGGCCAACATCGACCTGTCGGCCGCGGAGGTCCAGCTCGTCGGGGAGGTGGCTCGTGAGCAGGTGCTCGGCCGCGTCCTCCGGCCGGTCCTGGACGACTACGACGTCGTGCTCATCGACTGCCAGCCGTCACTCGGTCTGCTCACCGTCAACGCGCTCACCGCCTCGCACGGGGTGATCATCCCGCTCGAGTGCGAGTACTTCGCGATGCGAGGGGTCGCCCTGCTCATCGACACCATCGACAAGATCACCGATCGGCTCAACCCGCGCCTGCAGGTCGACGGGATCCTCGCGACCATGTACGACGCGCGCACCCTGCACAGCCGCGAGGTGGTGGCGTCCGTCGTCAACCACTTCGGCGAACAGGTCTTCCACACCGTCATCAGCCGCACGGTCAAGTTCCCCGATGCGACTCTCGCAGCAGAGCCGATCACGTCCTACTCGTCCGACCACTCCGGGGCAGCGGCCTATCGTCAGCTCGCCCGCGAGCTGATCGCTCGAGGCGGCGCCGCCTGAACTGCCAGCAGCCATGACCGAGCTCGACGCCGTCGGCCGCGCCACCGGTCGACGACACAGCCATCCCCGGAGGGGTCATCACCCGCCGCTCCGCGGCGCCCTTCGAGGTGCACCTCGACGTCTTCTCCGGGCCGTTCGAGCTGCTCCTCGGGCTGATCAGCAAGCACAAGCTCGACATCACCGAGGTGGCCCTCGCCAAGGTGACCGACGACTTCGTGGCGCACATCAAGGCAGCCCAGACGACGGACAACGACTGGGACCTCAGCCAGGCGTCCGAGTTCCTCCTCGTCGCTGCCACGCTGCTCGACCTCAAGGCCGCCCGTCTCCTGCCCCAGTCAGGGCCCCAGGACGACGAGGACCTCGCCCTCATCGAGGCGCGTGACCTGCTCTTCGCCCGCCTGCTCCAGTACCGCGCCTACAAGGAGATAGCCCAGACCTTCCAGGAGCGGATGGCCACCGCGGGCCGGATCACAGCGAGACAGGCCGGCCTGGACCCGCAGTTCGCCGATCTGCTGCCCGAGCTCGTCATCACCGTGACACCGGAGCAGCTGGCCATGATCGCAGCGCGGGCCATGACGCCCAAGGCACCGCCCACGGTCGGGCTCGAGCACCTCCACGCCCCCCAGGTCAGTGTCCGGGAGCAGGCCGCGATCATGGTGGCCCGCCTCCGGGTTCGCGGACAGGTGTCGTTCCGCAGCCTCGTCGCGGACGCGGACAGCACCCTCGTCATCGTGGCCCGATTCCTCGCCCTGCTCGAGCTGTTCAAAGAGGCGGCGATCGCTTTCGAGCAGGCGCAGGCACTCGGTGAGCTCGACATCCGTTGGACTGGCAGTGAGCAGGGAGACGTCGCCATCGACGACGAGTTCGACGTGGACGAGCCCGACGAGGACCAGCCCGACAAGAACAACAGCGATGAAGGCACAACCGACGGAGTGGACCATGAGTGAGCAGGACGTGGCGGCTCCGGATCCCGGGCAGCCGGACGCGCAGATCGCCTTCGACATCAACGACTTCCCCGGTGGGGCGCGATCCGCGCTGGAGGCGGTGCTCATGGTCGTCGACGAGCCCGTGTCCGAGGTGTCTCTGGCCTCAGCACTGGAGCTGCCGGTGGACGACGTTCGTGCGCACCTCCACGGTCTGGAGCAGGAGTATGCGAGTGCCTGCCGGGGATTCACCCTGCGCAATGTCGCCGGCGGATGGCGGATGTACAGCCGGGCCGATTACGCCACCGTCGTGGAGAAGTTCGTCCTCGATGGCCAACAGGCCAGGCTCACCCAGGCGTCCCTGGAGACCCTGGCCGTCATCGCCTATCGACAGCCGGTCTCGAGGGCACGGGTCAGTGCCGTCCGCGGCGTCAACGTCGACGGCGTGGTCCGCACCCTGATGTCCCGCGGGCTCATCGAAGAGGTGGAGGAGGTGGGGGAGAGCGGCGCGGTCCTCTACCGGACGACGCCCTTCTTCCTGCAACGAATGGGACTCTCGTCGCTCGACGAGCTGCCGCCGCTCGCGCCGTTCCTGCCGGATGTGGACGTCATCGACGAGCTGATCGAGGAGGGTCACGCATGAGCGAGTACAGCAGGTCCCCGCGTCAGCCGCGCAAACGCCAGTCCGGCTCCACCCCCAAGGGCGGCACGGGCGCTCGATCAACATCGAAGTCGGGGTCCAAGCCCGCGTCGAAGCGGGGGGCCGGCGCTCGCTTCGCCGGCTCGACGAAGCCGAGCCAGCCAACCAAGCTGCCCGAGCCGTCCCGCCAGTCCGCCGGTGGACGTCCACGACCCGCAGGGCGTGCGCCTGCAGAAGCTCATGGCGGCCGGCGGAGTCGGCTCTCGCCGAGTCTGCGAGAACCTCATCGAGCAGGGCCGCGTGGAGGTGGACGGCCACGTCGTCACCGAGCTGGGGGTTCGGATCAACCCGCGCACGCAGGTCGTCCACGTCGACGGGGTGCGCGTCAATCTCGACGAGGACCGGGTGTACCTCGCGTTCAACAAGCCCAAGGGTGTCGTGACGACGATGAACGACGACCTGGGCCGCGTCAGCCTCGCTGACTACGTCGGGAACCGCGAACAACGGCTCTTCCACGTCGGGCGGCTCGACGCCGACACCGAGGGCCTGCTCCTGCTCACCAACGACGGGGACCTGGCCCACCGGCTCCAACACCCGAGCCATGGCGTCCTCAAGACGTACCTCGCCACCGTCCGCGGTCCCGTCCGCAAGGACGTCGGCAGGCAGCTGCGCGAGGGCGTCGAGCTCGAGGACGGTCCGGTGCAGGTCGACTCGTTCAAGGTCGTCGACTCGCCAGCCGGGCAAGGCCATCGTCGAGGTCGTGTTGCACGAAGGCCGCAAGCACGTGGTGCGACGGATGCTCGAGGCCGTCGGCCACCCCGTCGTCGAGCTGGTCCGGACGGAGGTGGGTCCCATCCGTCTCGCCGACCTGCGCTCCGGCCGCACGCGCAGGCTCAACAAAGCGGAGATCGGCGCCCTCTACAAGGCCGCAGGACTGTGAGGTCCGGAATCACACACGTTCGGGTCATCGGCACCGGGCTCATCGGCACAAGCCTCGGAATCGCCTTGTCTGCCAAAGGGTTTCGCGTCTCTCTGGAGGACCCGTCGCCGACGGCCTGCCGGCTCGCACGAGACCTCGGCGCCGGTCAGCTCGCCGCGCAGTTCGACCACGAGGACGAGCCCGACATCGTGGTCGTCGCGGCGCCACCGGACGTGACCGCGGACGTCGTCGTCGCGGCGCTCGCGCGGTGGCCCCGGTCCGTCGTCACCGATGTGGCCTCGGTGAAGCAGACGGTGCTCGACAGAGTGCTCCGGTCAGGTGCTGACGGGTCCCGTTACGTCGGTTCCCATCCCATGGCGGGGCGGGAGCGCTCGGGTGCTGCGGCCGCCCGGCGCGACCTCTTCGACGGCCGGGCCTGGGTGGTCGTACCACACGATGGCTCCGCCGAGGAGGCCGTCGATGCGATCCGCCACGTGGCGACGGTGGTGGGCTCGGCGGTTCGCGTCATGCCGGCTCGGGAGCATGACGAAGCCGTCGCGGCCGTGTCTCATGTGCCGCAGATCGCCGCGAGCATCGTGGCAGCGTGTCTCCGTGAGCTTCCGGAGCCGGCCGTCGGGCTCGCCGGGCAGGGGTTGCGCGACGTCACGCGGATCGCCGCGAGCGATCCCCGGCTCTGGACACAGATCCTCGCCGGCAACGCCAGGGCCGTCCGCGACGTCCTGCTCGACCTGCGCGGCCAGGTCGACGCCGTGGTCGGCGCCCTCGACGGACTCGTCGAGGGCGAGGAGGAGGGGTCGCTGGGCGCGCTCAGCGGGATGCTCGAAGCGGGCAACCTCGGGCACGCACGCATTCCCGGGAAGCACGGGGCCGCCCCGACCGCCTACGCCGTCGTCTCCGTGCTCGTGCCGGACAAGCCGGGGTCCCTGGCTCGCCTTCTCACGGACATGGGCGACGCCGGCATCAACCTGGAGGACATGCACCTCGAGCACGGCTTGGGGCAGCCGTTCGGCGTCGCCTACATCTCGGTCGTCCCCTCCGCAGCGGAACCGCTCCAGGAGACCCTCACCAAGCTGGGCTGGCAGCTTCACGATTGACCCCGTCACGTTGGGTGACCCGGGCGACGGCGTCACTCAGCGGTATGCCGCTGGGCCAGCTCAGCGGCATACCGCTGAGTGTTGGTGTGGTGGCCACCCGCCCCCGGGGACGGCCGCGTCGGGTGGGCGGATGGCGGCCACTAGGCTGCGCCCATGCCGCAGACTCCGGTCGAATCCGACGTGCCCCGGCCAACCGACCACGCCCTTTCCGGGTTCGTGGTTGCCATCGACGGACCGTCGGGATCTGGCAAGTCGAGTGTGTCGAAGCAGGTTGCCCGCGCGCTGGGCTATGCCTACCTGGACACCGGCGCGATGTACCGCGCCCTGACCTGGTGGTGTCTCGCCCAAGGGGTCAACCTGGACGATCCGGCGGACGTGTCCTCGGCGGCGGCGGACTTCCCGCTCGTCATCGGCACCGACCCCGACGACCCCAGCGTGTCAGTCGGCGGGACCGACGTGGCGACCGCCATCCGCGAGACGCGGATCTCGACCACCGTCTCGAAGGTGGCCACCGTGATTCCGGTCCGCGAGGTGTTGCGGCAGCTGCAGCGCGATCTCATCTCGGAGGCCGGAGCCGCGCGCGGCGGGGTCGTCGTCGAGGGTCGCGACATCACGACGGTCGTCGCGCCGGATGCGCCCGTGCGAATCCTGCTGACGGCGTCGGAGGAGGCGCGGCTGGCCCGCCGGTCCAGGGAGTTGCACGGTGACGCCGACGCAGCATCGGTCGACGCCACCCGCTCGCAGGTCGTCGACCGGGATCGAGCAGACTCGACCGTCTCGCAGTTCACCGTGGCGGCCGACGGCGTCACGACGATCGACACATCACACCTGGACTTCGAGGGCTCGGTCGAGGCGGTGCTCCAGGTCGTTGCGGCAACGCGCTCCTGAGCGCCAGCACCCTCTGCGTGCGGTCTCGCGTCGCTCCTGCGCCCTGGGCTGGTGGACAATGGACTTTCGTCCTGAGCGCGTGACTGGCATCCGGCCATGCGTTCAGGTCGTGAAAGCACACTTCCCGCACCATGATTCGAGGACACCGTGACTGACGAGACCGCCCGCCCGGACGCAGCGGGTGCCCCGATCTCCGCGGAGGACGACAGGTCGGTCGAACGCGCCCTTCGAGTCGGCCTGGACGAGTTCGAGCTCAGCGACGAGGACCGCGGCGCTGCTCGAGCACCGACGACGCACGCGCTCGGTGACGAGGCCGAGCGCGGCGCCGCTCCCGGTGGTCGCCGTCGTCGGCCGCCCGAACGTCGGCAAGTCGACCCTCGTCAACCGGATCCTCCGGCCGCCGCGAGGCCGTCGTCGAGGACGTTCCCGGGCGTCACCCGCGACCGCGTCGCCTACGACGCCGAGTGGGCTGGCCGCCGGTTCACCCTCGTCGACACCGGCGGCTGGGAGTCTCGACGCCACCGGCATCCATCTGCGCGTGGCCGAGCAGGCCGAGATCGCCATCGAGCTCGCCGACGTCGTGCATGTTCGTCGTCGACGCCACCGTCGGGGCGACCGATGACGACGAGGCCGTCGTCAAGCTGCTGCGCCGGTCCGGCAAGCCGGTCGTGCTCATCGCCAACAAGGTCGACGACCAGCGCGGCGAGGCCGACGCCGCGGCCCTGTGGAACCTGGGCCTGGGCGAGCCCTGGCCCGTGTCCGCCCTGCACGGCCGCGGGAGCGGTGACGCCCTCGACGCCGTCCTCGAGGTGCTGCCCGAGGTGTCGGCCCAGCGGTGCCTACGCAGCGTGGCGGGCCGCGCCGCGTGGCCCTGATCGGCCGCCCCAACGTCGGCAAGTCGCTCGCTGCTCAACAAGCTCGCCGGGCGCCGAGCGGGTCGTCGTCGACAACGTCGCCGGCACCACCCGCGACCCCGTCGACGAGCTCGTCGAGCTCGGCGGCAAGACCTGGCGCTTCGTCGACACCGCCGGCATCCGGCGCCGCGTGCACCAGACCCGCGGCGCCGACTTCTACGCCTCGCTGCGCACCCAGACCGCGCTGGAGAAGGCCGAGGTCGCGGTCGTGCTCATCGACGCCGAACAGCCGATCGCCGAGCAGGACATCCGGGTCGTCCAGCAGGTCATCGACGCCGGTCGCGCCCTGGTCATCGCCTACAACAAGTGGGACCTGCTCGACGAGGAGCGCCGCTACTACCTCGAGCGCGAGATCGAGCGCGAGCTCGTGCAGGTCCCCTGGGCGCCGCGCGTCAACGTCTCCGCCCGGACCGGCCGCCACGTCGACCAGCTCGTGCCGGCGCTCGAGACCGCGCTCGAGTCGTGGGACACCCGGATCCCGACCGGCGCGGCTCAACGCCTTCCTCGGCGAGATCGTCGCCGCCCACCCGCACCCGGTGCGCGGCGGCAAGCAGCCGCGCATCCTGTTCGCCACGCAGGCGTCGACCCGGCCCGCCGCGGTTCGTCATCTTCGCGTCAGGCTTCATCGAGGCCGGCTACCGCCGGTTCCTCGAGCGGCGGCTGCGCGAGGAGTTCGGCTTCGAGGGCACGCCGATCGAGGTGTCCGTGCGCGTGCGCGAGAAGCGCCGCCGCTGACTGCTCGGCATGTCGGCCGGCGGCACGAGCGCCAGGCGACTGGCCCCGATTCGGAGGCGACGACGTCGGTGCGCTAAGGTTTCGTTCGCCCCGCGAGGGGGCAACGGGCTGTGGCGCAGCTTGGTAGCGCACTTGACTGGGGGTCAAGGGGTCGCAGGTTCAAATCCTGTCAGCCCGACCGTATGTAATTCTCGATACATCGCGGACAGCCGGACCTACGGATCGTAGGCCCGGCTGTCGTGGTGGATGGGGATGGCATGGCGTCGATGGCACAGCGACTTTGGAAGGCCGGCAACGCGGCGTCCGCCCGGATGTACCGGCGTACCAGCGGGGAGGTCGGCGGTAGGAACCGCAGGGGGTCCGCAACCTCCGCGCCGCCTCGACCGCGACCATAGAGCGCCTGATGCAGAAGGCGTGAGCAAGAACGACATCGTCTCTTCGGATTGGCGCGAGCCTCGGGCGTCGGGTTACCGTGGGCCTGGCGTTATACCCCTAGGGGTATAGACGGCCAAGAGGAGTCCCGCCGACCGCCGCGCCGGAGCCCTTTGGTCCCGCCGCCACGTGAGGAGATTTGAGATGCCGCTGCTTGTGGTCCCACTGGCACTCGTCGTCGGGCTGTCCCTGGGCGCGCTCGGTGGCGGCGGGTCCATTCTCACCGTCCCGGCCCTCGTCCATGTGCTCGGCCAGACACCACGCGCGGCAACGACCAGCTCGCTGCTCATCGTCGGCATCACATCGCTCATCGCCCTCGTGCCACACGCGCGTGCCCGTCGAGTTCGTTTCGGACAGGGCACCCTGTTCGGGGTCTTGGGCACCGCTGGATCCTTCCTGGGCACTGCACTGTCGACGTCGCTCGCGCCGAACACCCTGCTCCTGCTCTTCTCGGGACTCATGCTTGTCGTGGCTACGCTCATGTTGCGCCGCGCCCGCCGCTCAGTCCGCCACCCCAACGACGTGCTCGACCCGGTGAACGAACCCCTGCTGACAATCCGGCCGTTCTCCTGCGCCTGCCCACGGCTGGCCAAGGTCATCGCGACAGCATCGCTCGTCGGCCTGCTCACGGGATTCTTCGGCGTCGGGGGCGGATTCGTGCTAGTGCCGGCGCTCGTGCTCGCCCTCGGCTATGCGATGCCGACGGCTGTCGGCACGTCGTTGCTGGTCATCGCAATCAACAGCGCCACAGCACTCACGGCACGCGTCACCACCAGCGCGTCCGTGGCCAGCGAACTGGACTGGCTGCTGCTCACGACGTTCACGGTGGTCGCAGTGGGTGGGAGCGTGATGGGAGGGCGCCTCGCTGCGCGTGCAAATCCCCGCCACCTCACGGCCTCGTTCGCCGTCCTCCTGATCGGCGTTGCCCTCTACACCGCGGCGAGCAGCCTCTCGCTCGTCCAGTGAACCGGCCGCAGTGGACAGCGTCCCTCAGATCGTCACGCACACCAGCAGCCCGACGGTGAGGTGGATCAGCGCCAGCACTCAGCCGGCCAGAATGATGCCGAGGACGTTACCGACATGCCCGAGGGCCGGTACCTGTCAACGCGCGCGCCCCGGCGGGCGGTGACTTCTCTAGCCGGCAGCGGGCTCCCCCTGAGCCAGACCGCCTCGACTGCGCGCCGCCAGCCCAAGAGTGGAGATGTAGGCGACGACAACGGCGACGATGATGAGCGGAGCGACGCCGGCGCCGGCCCCAGTGATGACCAGGGCGAAGATGATCGCGGAGGGCGGGCGGGTGCCCGCAGAGCAAACCACCAACCAGGCCCAAGAAGACCGCGGGGAACGTGGGGCCGCCCCTCGCAGCACCCATCGACACACCCCAGGCGACCGCCTTGCTGAACAGCAGCAGTGCCAGCGTAGCGATGGACAACGAGCCGGCTTGGCGCACGACGCTGGACATGGCGTCCTGGCCCGAGAACAGCACGGCTTCCGCTGACTGGCCGGTGACCTCTGCGAAGACGATGGCCACGGCCCCGACGAGAAGGCAGGCGCCGGTGATCAGCAGGTAGGCATGTCGGGCAACGAGGTTGCGCACCAACTGGGCCAGACGTATCACCAGGAACACCACGAGCGCGGTCACCATCGCGACCATGATCACCAAGAGGAAGTCGGTGAACCGCGGTGACGCATACGGGGGGAGGGCCAGCGGCGGCAGCGCATAGGCACGGAGCTCAACCCTGTGAGGGAGCCGATCCCGACGAACACCAGCGAACCGATGCCGCTGGCCATCAGCCCCGGCAGCAGGACGAGGGGGAGGGTGGGACCGCCGAGTCCGGCCGCCTCGATGATGATGACAGCGCCGACGACGGGCGAGCCGAAGATGGTCGCCAAGGCCGCGAAGGCCGCGACAGCGGCGATCACCACCCGCGCCTGCTCCGCGACAGGGCCCCGGGCGCGGTCCACGAGGAGCATCGAGAGCCCGGTTCCGAGTGCAATGAGAGGCGCCTCGGGCCCGAGCACGAGGCCGAGCCCTATGGTCGCCACTGCGGCGAGCAGGACCCCGGGCAGCTCGGTCGCCTTGGTCGGTGCGCCCGTGTGCAACCCTTCAGATGGCTCGTGGCCTCCGCGGCCGGGCAGGTGGACCACCGCGATGGCGATGAGCAGCCCGGCGACCGTGAGGATGGGCAGCGGCCACCACCAAGGGGGTGAGTCGAATCCGAGCGATTGCGGCACGTCCTTGTACAAACGCTCTTGGACCGCGTGCGTCACCTCGAGGAAGGCCCAGCAGGCTAGCGAGACCAGGACTCCGACAACTGCGGAGAGAACAAGCAGGCGTCGGTACTGACGACTGCGGATCAGCGCCTCAGGGTCGGGGGCGGCCCCGCTCGCCGTTCTCTGAGAATCCTCTGTCCGTTCCGTCGTCACGGCGGTCCTCTCATGGGTCGGAGCGCAACGTCAGCGGCTCTTGAAACGTGGGGCGTGAGCCACAGTGACCACATCACCTGTCGGGGATGGTCCCCTCGGCGCGGACCGCACACCCTGAGTTCCTCGGGAGTGGGCCAAGGCGTCCTCGATGTCCCCCGCGAGGGGCGGAGCACCCTGCCCAAGGTTCGCGCGTTCTCCTCCCTGCCCGCAGGATGTGTGCACAGCCGGCTCGGCCGCGGCAGCCGAAGCTGTAACACTGCGCGAAATCCATCGATGAGCCGGTCGAGAAGTTCAGCGCGAACGTCTCGTCCGTGTTCCGAGGTACTTCTCCTTGCGGTGCAGGTTCGCAGCGATGATGAAGCGGTTCCCGAACAGGGCGGCATCGGCCATCGGGCCGGACGAGATGGACATGGTTTCTTCTGCAGTCGGGACAACGGTAGGACAACCGGTCGCTGAGAACGGGTCAGCACAAACCGAGGCGTTCACGAGCAGTGCAGACCACTGGTCGTGCTCTCGAGAGCGGTCTCCAGCTGGTCGATCGGGCCCTGCATCCTGGATTGCACCTGGCCGAGGTCCGACGCGCTCAGACCTTGGAACGTGTTCTTGACGTTGTCCCACGCCGACTGCAGCACGGCGGTGCCTTGTTGCGCGCCGGCAGACATCCCGGCCAGGAGGCTCTTGACCGCCGGCTCGAGGTTGCTGATCTCGGTACGCGCCCCCGAGAAGTTCCTGGACTGCAGGTCCGACTTGAGGGTCGAGGCTGAGCTCTTGACGTCAGCCAACGCCGGGCAAAGGGTGTCACTCGCTGCCGCCGCCGTGCCGGCGAGGGTTGCTGCGGTGCCAGCGGGAGTCGAGTTCTCCGCGGACGAACCACCTGCGGGACCCGAGCCACCACCGGTGGAACAGGCCGGTAGCGCAAACGCCATGAGCGCCGCCAAGACAATCTTGGGGAAGGCCTTCGTCACCATCGCGATCTCCTCGTCATCGGCTTCTCGAATCGTGGTCCGCGCGGCCAGTGATGTCATCACCCCTAGGAGGTTATTCCTCGGAGAGTCGCGGAGATCCTCGGCAGAACGTGTCCACACGCCTGGCCGACGGCCTCGTTCGGGGATGTTGGTTGTCCTTGCGAGGAGTACCCACAACGGGTTATGCGCCGAGCCACCCTTTGGGACGACGGTTGGCCATGTCGCCGAGCGAGACGCGTTCGCTTCGCCTTGGACAGCCGTTTCGAGGATCGCCAGGATCGTGTTCGCCCACACGGAGGTGGAGCCATCTGTTGAGGGCCAAGGTGGGCGGCGTACTCGTGCAGGGTGCGCTGGGCCACGTGGGGACTCTGGGGCTGACGTGCTGCCGATCTGCCCCTTCGTCCACGCGCGGATGCAGCGACATCCCGAGTATGGCGACCTCAGACGGGGCGTGCCGGCTCGGTGCCCAAAGGCACCCCGTAGCGGTCGCTGTCGACCGCCGAGACCGGCACCACGCGCGTGCCCAGTGGGACCAGTGCGAGCGGGACCATCTTCCAGCAGGCCACGCCGAACGGGATACCGATGATCGTCACGCACAGCAGCAGTCCGGCAGTGAGGTGGATCAACGCCAGCTCCCAGCCGAACAGGATGATCCACAGGACGTTGCCGACAAGGGACCAGATGCCTGCCTCCCGGCTGACGACGACGGTCCGCCCGAAGGGCCACACGACGTAACCGGCCAGCCGGAATGACGCGATGCCGAACGGGATGGTGATGATGAGCACGACGGCGAGCAGGCCGGCCAGGAGGTAGCCCAACGCCAGCCACCAGCCGGCGAGCAGGAACCAGAGGATGTTGCCGATAGTCCGCACGAGATCACGATAGGCATTTGCAGGGACGTTTGCCCCTGCCCGGCGGCGAGGGCAGGGCCGCACGGTGGTGGCGGCACGCAAGGAGGCGCTCATGACACACCCGAGCGACAGGTCGGCGGTCCACCTCGGAAGGCCCGTGACTCGAGGACAGGAAGAGACCGCACAGGATCAGCAAGCGGCCCCCAGCGGTGCGGGACCGTTTGTGCCGCGTACTTCGCCTGGATCGGCGGATTGGTCGTCGTCGCAACGGTGTACGGGTTGGTCGCAGAGCATGCCTATCGTATGGTCCCCGACCTGACCCGGCAGACCTGGCGGGCACAAGACGCCGTGACACTGCTCCTCGTACCCGTGCTGCTGTGGTCGAGCAGACGGGCCAGGGCTGGCTCCCTCAGCGGTCATCTGCTGACCACGGGCATCGTTCTCTGGCTGGCCTATTGCTACGCCCACCTGTCGATCGGTGCGCCGTTGAACCCGATCTTCCTCGTCTACGTGGCGATCCTCGCGCTCGCCGGCTTCGCCACCCTCGACGGCTTGGTGTGTATCGACATGACGGCGATCTCGCCGGCCCTTGGGAGTGCCCCGCGGCGCGCCGCTGCGTGGCTGCTGACCGTTGGTGGGATCGGCACCGGCGCCCTCTGGCTCAGCCAGATCGTCGGCGCCTGGCCCGACGGACTGCCGCCGAACATCCACCTGTCGCAGCTGCCGAATCCGACCTGGGTCCTCGACCTCGCGTGGATCATCCCGATGTCCCTTGGTGCGGCTCTGCTGCTATGGCGCCGCCGACCAGCCGGACCCGTCGTTGCCGCGCTGATGGTGGTGTTCCTGCTGGCCCTCTCGGCCTCGATGGTCGCGGTCACGCCCTTCGCATGGGCAGCCGGCCTCGAGACCGATCCGGCGGTGCGGACGCAGCTCATCGTGTTCACCGTCCTGTTCACGATTCTCGGAGCCGTCGCGGCATGGCTCTTGGGCGTTGGTCAGCGTCGCCTCGGCCAGGTGATCTCGCCCTGGCTCCGCGCCGGATGGTGGTCCGCAGTCAGGTGATCAGCGGTCGCTCAGGCTGGCAAGGAGTGCCTCCAACTCGGTCTCCCGCCCCCTCTGGATCTCGAGGTCCCAGTCCCGCGGGGAGATCACATCCTTCGCCGTGGCCCACGCCTCTGCCAGCTCTTCGTCCTCGTGCGGGTTCGGCAACGACAACCGCACCCTCATGGCCTGCTCCGAGCCGAGCAGCTGCGCAGCACGGATGGGGTCACCGAGTCGGAGCAGAATGTTCATGTAGGTGTTCGCGAAAGCCATCGTCAGGTTGGGGCTGCGCAGTTGCAGGACCGCGTCGATGAGTGACCTCGCGATCTCGGCGCCCTCCTCGGCGCGGCCGCTCACTGCGAGCAGGTGAGCCAGGTTCTGGCTCTGGACTGCCACCTCGTGCGCGTCCCCGGCCTCTCGGACGAGACCCAGCGCCTCCTGAGTCAGCTCTTCGGCGCGGGCAAAGTTGCCGAGCTCCTCCTCGACACCGGCCAGGTTGCCCAGTGCGCGATTCAGCCGGTCCGGGTCGCCGATCCGACGATGGAGTACCAGAGCATCCTCGAAGGTCTGGCGTGCAGTGTGGACGTCTCCCTGGTGGAGTTGTGCCGTCCCCAGGACGGCCATGGCGTACGCCTCCCGCTTGTCGTCCGCGACGACGCGTGCCGTCGTGAGGCTCTGGAGGGCGAGCTCACCGGCTCGCTCGAGGGAACCTTGCGTGATCAGTAGGTTGGCGTACAGCGCAAGGCCCTCGGCGAGCTGGCCCGACGGGGCCCGCGCCGGTCGGTCCAGCGCCTGCTCGAGCCAGCGACTTCCCTCGAGGACGTATCCGCCCGTGTACCAGAGCCAACCGAGCGACGAGGACAGTCGGAGGTCGAGCGACGGGTCGGCGTCCGAGTCGCGCCCCGGGTCCTCGTGAGTTCCCATGGCCCAGGTCAGCGCCTCGCGGAAGTTGTCGAGCTCGGTCTCCGCCTGGTGTAGCGCGTGCAGATGGTCGACGGCTCGCACCTGTTGCAGCCTTTCGGCGACCTGCAGGTAGTACCGGGCATGGGCTGAGTGGACCACGTCCAGCTCGCCCGCATCCCGCAACTCGTCGCGGGCGAAGGAGCGGATCGTCTCGAGCAGCGTGATGCGAGGCTCACCGTCCGGCCCCTCCGGCATGAGGACGAGGCTGGCATCGACCAACTCGGCCAGGAGGGCCAAGGGCTCGGCGGGCTGTGGGGCCAGCGAGACCGCTTCTGACACCGCAGCGACCGCATCGAGGTCAGCGCCGCCGGCGAAGACACCCAGACGGCGGAAGAACGCTTGATGCTGCGCGGACAACAGGTGATACGACCATGCGATCGTGTCACGCAGAGTTCGCTGTCTGCTCGGCGCTTGCGTGCTCCTCGCCGCCACGTCAAGGCTCTGGTCGATCCGTCGCAGCAGCGCCGGCGGACTGAGCAGGCGAATCCGGGCAGCGCACAGCTCGATCGCCAAGGGCAACCCGTCGAGATGCCGACAGATGGCCACGACCTGCGCCGCATTGTCCGCCGTCAGTCGGAAATCGGGTCGCACGCTCCGAGCCTGCTGGACGAACAGCTCGACCGCGGGTGACTGCTTCGCGCTCGACAGAGTCGGTCGGACAGGCAGCGGGAGTGGTGGAACCGGGTACAGCTGCTCGCCGGGGACACCCAAGGCACGTCGAGAGGTCGTGATGATGGTGGACCGCGGTGCAGCCTCCAGTAGCTGGGTGACGACGTCGTCCGCGCCGTGCAGCTGCTCGACGTTGTCGAATACGAAAAGCGCCGCTCGCCGAGCCACCTGTTCGAGCAGGCGCTGCGGCGATCGAGCCTCGCGAGGGAGCGCGAGCACGTCGGCGATCGACGTCCACATCACCTCCGCCCCCGCGACCGCGGCCAGCGGTACGAAGAAGACCCCGTCGGGAAAGGTGGCGGCGATCCTGGCGACAAGCTCGATGGCCAGACGGGTCTTGCCCGACCCTCCCGCTCCGGTCAGTGTGACCAGACGAACGTCGGGCGGATCGATGAGCCGGGACAGCTCAGAGACGGCCGGTTCACGGCCCACCAAGGGAGTCGTCGGGACCGGCAGGTTGGACGACGCCCCGAGAGACCTGAGGGCCGGGAAGTCCTCCTGGAGACCCTCAATGGCGAGCTGGAACACCCGCTCCGGTTCCGGCAGGTCCTTGAGGTGGTGGGTCCCGAGGTCCTTCAGCCGCACCCCTTCGGAGAGGGAGCCCCCCGCAAGCTCGGCTGTCACCGACGTGAGCACGACCTGACCTCCATGAGCAGCCGCGGCCACGCGTGCCGCCCGGTGCACGTCCATTCCCACGTAGTCACCGTCGTGCAGCTGCGGCGTTCCGGTGTGGATGCCGATACGCACGCGGATGTGCTCGCCCCCTGGCCACGCCTGAGCCTCAAGCCCTCTCTGGGCCAGCACTGCTGCCCGGACGGCGCCGTCGGCCGTCGGGAACACAACGAAGAAGCTGTCGCCCTCGGTGCTGATCTCAGTCCCGGCCCCGGCTGCCCAGGCGGAACGGAGCAACCCACGGTGCCGGTCCAGCGCTTCGGTGTACTCCCGACC
>CAWGXD010000006.1:0-15056 GCA_963826445.1 uncultured Actinomycetota bacterium | reverse complement strand
CGTATTGCTCGACGAGAAGGCGCGGTTGCCGCGTCAGTCGGCGACCCGGGATCCCGAGCTCCCCCGGCCAGGTGCTCGGCCAGCTCGATGAGCTGCATTGGCTCACGGTCGCACCCTTGAGTGAAGCCACGCCACGTGGAGAACGCAACGTCGCGCCGGAGAGGTCGACAGCGGCATACGACCCCCTGCTGAACTCCGGCTCCACGAGAGTGCACCCGTCGAAGCTCACCCCAGCCACGGTCGCCTCGCCGAGATCGAGTCGCTGACGACGCAGTCGACGAACTGCACGTCCTTGAGGGCGGCCCCGCGCAGGTTGAGGAAGTCGATCTTCCCGCCGCGCACGGTGACATCGCGCCACGTCGAGCCCCACGCCGAAACGGCCGCGAGCCGGCAACCGTCGATCGTGACGTCGGCGAGGCTGGCGCCCGCCAGCACCACGCCGATCCGCCGACCCGCTCCCAGGTGCACTCGGACCACCGCGAGGACTCGAGATGAACGTCATCGAGGGTGCAGCCGACGAGCGCGCACTCGAGGAAGGTGGTCCCCTCGAAGGTGTTCGCGGCTCAGATCCGTCCCGTCGAAGCGGACCAGGTCGAAGCCGGAGTCGGGACCATCGCCGCGGCCTTTGAGAACGGCGTGCGGGAACACGGTCTGGTCGGCTGGGGACAGCATCCCGTCAGTCTGACAGCCCCGTCGGACCACACCGGCCCTACCGTGTGCAGAATGTCTAGTGGCCCACACCGGGGTGGCGGACCACGCCGGTCACCCTCGAACGCGACAAGGAGCGTCATGGCGACGGCACGCGACCCCGACTTCAAGCCCGGCCTCGAGGGCGTCATCGCCTTCGAGACCGAGATCGCCGAGCCGGACAAGGAGGGCGGCGCTCTCCGCGCTACCGCGGCGTCGACATCGAGGACCTCGTCGGCCAGGTCTCGTTCGGCAACGTGTGGGGCCTGCTGGTCGACAACGAGTTCAACCCGGGCCTGCCGCCGGCCGAGCCGTTCCCGCATCCCGGTGCACTCCGGCGACGTCCGCGTCGACGTCCAGTCGGCGCTCGCGATGCTCGCGCCGGTCTGGGGCCTCCAGCCGCTGCTCGACATCGACGACGACGAGGCCCGCGACGAACCTCGCCCGCGCCTCCGTGATGGCGCTGTCCTTCGTCGCGCAGTCCGCGCGCGGCATCGGCCTGCCGATGGTGCCGCAGTCGCGAGATCGACAAGGCCGACACCGATCGTCGAGCGGTTCATGATCCGCTGGCGCGGCGAGCCCGACCCCAAGCACGTCGCAGGCCGTCGACGCCTACTGGGTCTCCGCCGCCGAGCACGGCATGAACGCCTCGACGTTCACCGCGCGGGTCATCGCCTCCACCGGCGCCGACGTCGCCGCCGCGCTCTCCGGCGCCGTCGGCGCGATGTCCGGCCCGCTGCACGGCGGCGCGCCGTCCCGCGTGCTCGCCATGATCGAGGAGGTCGAGCAGCACCGGCGACGCCGCGGCGTACGTCAAGGCGTGCTCGACAAGCGGCGAGCGGCTGATGGGCTTCGGCCACCGGGTCTACCGCGCCGAGGACCCGCGCGCCCGGGTGCTGCGCCGCACGGCCAAGGAGCTCGGCGCCCCGCGCTACGAGGTCGCCGCCGCGCTCGAGAAGGCGGCGCTGGAGGAGCTGCGCGGCCCGCCGCCCCGACCGCGTCCTCGAGACCAACGTCGAGTTCTGGGCCGCGATCGTCCTCGACTTCGCCGAGGTGCCCGCCGCACATGTTCACCTCGATGTTCACCTGCGCCCGCACCGCCGGCTGGTCGCGCGCACATCCTCGAGCAGAAGCGCACCGGCCGCCTGATCCGCCCGTCGGCGCGCTACATCGGCCCGGGCCCGCGCAAGCCCGACGAGGTCGAGGGCTGGTCACCGGACATCGCCCACTGAGCCTCCGGCGCTGGCGGCCCAGCCACCCTCTCGGGCTTTCAAGCCATAACGCGCGGATGTCACACTCCCGCAACGGAGCCCAGCACCATACAAGTCATTCCGTATGCCGCTGGGCTCGTTCCGCGGTCCCGCTGGCTCACGCTGTGGCGGGGCCAGCAATCCCAACTCTGGCGGACGGGTATCGCCGCTGGCTGGAAGTAGTGCCGGTCCATCCAGTGGACGACCTTCATGCCGATGACGGCACCTTGCACGTCGGCCGATCGGAAGTGGATCCCACCCTGAGACGCGCGCGTCATGATCTCCTTGAGTGCGTCGGATAGCCGGTTGAAGGACCTTGGCTCGGTGGGGAAGCGACCGGAACGGATCGTGATCCCGATCTTGTCCGTGCCGAAGAACGACTGGGTGGCACCGAGAGCGGCCCCGCTGACGCACCCGTGCCCGGACGGGTGGTCGGGGAAGGGTGGCGTCGCCAGAGCCGGGGTGGTCGGAGTGCTCGGGTCGAACAGCGAGCGCCATGTGGGATCGCCGACCGTCGCCGGGTTGCCGTCCGAGTTGCCCTCGCGGATCGCGGTGATGGGCCGCCAGAAGTTCCAGTAGTTCTTGTTGTTCCAGCAGGCGATCGCGCCGTCGGCCGCGGCCAGGTTCACCATGGCGAGCAGGCGCGCCCCGTCGGCTGCATCCAGAGCGTGCCCCGAGATGAGGTCACGCCCCATGCCGTTCCACAGGGCCGTGGGGGCGAACTGCCAGAAGATAGCCGCGGTCGTCTGGTCCGCGGTGCGCCGGGTGCTCGTCAGGGAGCCCAGCTCCTTGACCTCGTTGTACTCCTTGGCGTACTTGTCGCTGGTCAGGGCGTTGGGGCCGGAGGAGCGGAACTGGTCCGGACCCGTCATGAGGAACGGCCGCATGGAGCCGACCCAGCCATCGGGGTCGGTCCCGGTCGGCGGCGTCGGGCGCCACTGTCCCGGGCCGGTTCCGATCACCGGGGTGAACGGGCCATGAAGCCATCGCCTGCGCGAGCGGCGAGCATGGCTGCCGCGGCGGCGGCTCCGGCGCGGACGCCCTCGCTCTCGGCCACGCCGTCCTGGATGTCGGCCAGGGTCGCCGAGTAGGTCGCGTCGAGCGCCGCGACCTGGTCGGACGGGACGATGGCCCGAGCACGTGGTGGGCCGAGGTGGCGATCGCGGCATCGACCGATGCCGCCGGGTCGACGTCGAGGGCCGCGACGTCGACGAGGTACCACCGGTGCCCTCGATCGATGGCGTTGACGGCGTCGTAGACCGCGCCCTGGACCATCGCGATGCCCCGGGTCTGGCCGTGCGCGGTGGGGCGGAGCGGGATGGTCTGCTGCTGCGCGATGAGGTTCCACGCCCGCAGCACGCCGGTGCCCGTGGACGTGAGCGCCACGGACGATGGCGCTGCCGATGCGGAGACGTTCGCCACGGCCATGGCCGAGGACAGGGCCACGACTGCGGCGATGGCCCCCCGGGCTCCCCGTTCCTTGGTTCTGTACATGATTCCCTCCCTGGACTGGGCGCCGTGCTCGAACTGGACGCCTGCTCAACTTGAGCGTGAGGGAGAAGGCCACCCCAGCGGAATACGCCATTCCGCGTACATCGCGCCACTAGCGCGGGACCGCTTCAGCGCAAGGCATGTTCCCCGGCCCGACCATGAGGCCTACCCTCGAGTGAGGGGCCAGGAGGGAGGGGTCGTGGCCGAGTCGTTCATCACCGGGCGAGATGCGCGCCGGATCCTCGAGATCGTCAGCGACGCAACGGTTGATGATGACGGCCAGCCGTTCTACGCGAGCGTCCTGCGCGGGATTGCCGAGCTCGTCCGTGCGAAAACGTGACGTTCCAGCTCTCCGACATCGGGCACCGCAGCATGGAGGGCGGCCTCTGCCTCATCGACGGAAGGACGGTGCCGCACGCACCGAGCCCAGACAAGTCCCTTGCGTTCTGGTCGGCGTACTTCGAGCCAGGTGGCTGCTCGTACGACGCGACCCGTACAGGACTTCCCGACTACTCGGTGGTCGTGCGCAGGTCGGACCGCTTCGGCGACCACGAGTACGAGCGCTACGCGATGGGCAAGGTCATGCACGACTCGGGTGTCCGTTATCAACTGTTCGCCGCGATGCAACCGTTGGGCGCGATGGACCGACGACTGGTCCTGTTCCGGTTGGAGGGGGCGGACTTCACGGACCGGGAGGTGGAGATCATCCGCCTCATTCGCCCACACCTCGGCGAGCTGCACCTGCGCCGGATCCACGAGCTCGCGGGCGAACCGAAGCTCACGGCAAGGCAGTGGGAGGTCCTGCGCCTCGTGTTGCTCGGCGCGAGCAACCACCAGATCGGCCGCCGCCTCAGCGTCTCGGAGGCCACCGTGCGCAAGCACATGGAGAACATCTTC
Organism: uncultured Actinomycetota bacterium; assembly: GCA_963826445.1. GTDB lineage: Bacteria > Actinomycetota > Actinomycetes > Actinomycetales > Dermatophilaceae > Intrasporangium. The sequence goes on along the minus strand of CAWGXD010000006.1, from coordinate 10,731 downwards.
CTGCGGGTCGGCGCGGCAAGCCGGACGGAGGCGATCCGTAAAGTCAGCGGCTTCCTGTGAGGCGGGCGACCCCTCTGTTGTCCGCTGGCGCAGCGATCCAGCCGACCCAGCCGACCATTACTTGTCTGTCTCCCCCGCTTGAGATCACGCGTGACGAGCGGCCCGCGGCCTAGCCCCCGAGCGGTACAGGGCCACGAGCGCTGCCACGATGACGAGGGCGATGACAGCCGCCACGAGCATCGTCCAGTTGGGCCCGGACGCCACCGCGACAGTGGGGTCCATCGGCGGAAGCGGGGGAGGAGACTCGACGCCCCCCGGGTCCGGCACGTTGACGGCCAGCGCCGCTCGCCCACTGGCGAACACGGTGGCGACAAAGACAGCGAAAACCGCGGTGATGCGAGCGGACTTGTGCATGAACATGATTCGTACCCTCCTGTGCTGGAGCCCGGCTGGGCGCCTTGATCCCTCCAGAGTGCGGACAGGGGAGCCGGAGCGGAATACGACGAACCGCGCACGCGGATGCGCGAGCCCCCAGCAGGGACCGTGAGCGTCTAGCGGAAAGTCGTATTCCCCGCACGGACCACGCGACTTACTCTCGGATGTAGGGGCCGGGCCGAAGGGAGGCGTGGTGGGTGAGTCGTTCGTGACGGGCCGGGACGCGCGCCGGGTCCTCGAGATCGTCCACGACGCGAGGGCTGAGGCCCCAGACGAGGTGTTCTACTCGGGCGTCCTGCGCGGGATCGCCGAGCTGGTCCCCGCAGACCAGGTGAGCTTCCAGCTGGCAGACATCGGAAACCGGACGACTGACGGGCTCTGCTACATCCAGGGTGCGACGGTGCCACTGGAAACGACACCCGGCGACGCCCTGGCGTTCGGTCCGCTTACTTCCAGCCGGGCGGCTGCTCCTATGGCGCGATTCGGCCCGGCCTGCCCGACTACCAGGTCGTGGTGCGCCGCTCGGACCGCTATGGCGACCGCGACTACCTGCGGTATCCCATGGGCCGCGTCATGCACGACTGGGGCATCCGGCACGAGCTGCTCGCCGCGATGCAACCCTTCGGTGCCCTCGACCGCCGGTTGCTCCTCTTCCGCTGGGACGGCACCGACTTCACCGATCGCGAGGTGGAGATCATCCGCCTCATCCGGCCGCACCTCGGGGAGCTGCACCTGCGTCGGCAGCGTGAGCTCGCCGGTGAGCCACACCTGACGGCGCGGCAGTGGGAGGTGCTGCGACTGGTCTCGCTCGGGGCGAGCAACCACCAGGTCGGGCGTCGTCTCGGCGTCTCCGAGGCCACGGTGCGCAAGCACCTCGAGAACATCTTCCTGAGGGTCGGCGCGGCGAGCCGGACCGAGGCGATCCGCAAGGTCAGCGGCTTCCTGTGAGGGGAGTGGCTCGGTCCAGCGTTCGGTCGGCGCCGGGCAGGCTGTGGCTGTTCACACAGCGGTCGGCCGTGTCGGGCAGTCGGGCACCTGCGGTTCAATGAACGGGTGACAACGGCGTCACCCGTCAGCAACACACCCGCCACGGGCCCTTGACCGTGGCCCCACCCCAAGGTGCAGAAGTGACCGACGCCCCCCCAGCGATCCAGCCGACCCAGCCGACCATCACGCTCCCCGACGAGCTCATCCCCTCCGACGGCCGCTTCGGCTCCGGCCCCTCGAAGGTTCGCCCGGAGCAGGTCGAGCACCTCGCCAGTCTTGGCCGCACCGTGCTGGGCACGTCGCACCGCCAGGCCGCTGTCAAGAACCTCGTCGGCTCGGTGCGCGAGGGTCTGCACAGCCTCTTCAGCCTCCCGGAGGGCTACGAGGTGATCCTCGGCAACGGCGGCTCCACGGCGTTCTGGGACATCGCCGCCTTCGGCCTCGTCGCGAGCGCGCCCAGCACCTCGCGTTCGGCGAGTTCTCGAGCAAGTTCGGCAATGTCACGCAGGCGGCGCCCCTTCCTCGGCGAGCCCGACGATCATCAAGGCCGACCCCGGCACGCACGCGACCCCGCGCGCCGAGGCGGGCATCGACGTCTACGCCTGGCCGCACAACGAGACCTCGACCGGCGTCATGGCCCCGGTCCAGCGTGTCGAGGGCGCCGACGCCGACGCGCTCGTCCTCGTCGACGCGACCTCCGGTGCCGGCGGCCTCCCCGTCGACATCAGCCAGACCGACGTCTACTACTTCGCCCCGCAGAAGTCCTTCGCCTCCGACGGCGGGCTCTGGCTCGCGCTCTTCTCCCCCGCCGCGCTCGATCGCGTCGAGGAGATCGCCGCGACCGGCCGCTGGGTGCCCGACTTCTTCAGCCTGCCCACCGCCATCGACAACTCGCCGCAAGAACCAGACGTACAACACCCCTGCAGTCGCCACTCTGGCCATGTTGGACGACGCAGCTCCAGTGGCTCAACGGCAACGGCGGCCTCGACTGGGCGACCGCGCGCACGAAGGACTCCTCGAGCCGCCTCTACGACTGGGCCGAGAAGACTTCGTACGCGACGCCCTACGTCGCCGACCCGGCCGCCCGCTCGCAGGTCGTCGGGACCATCGACTTCGACGACGCGATCGACGCGGCCGCCGTCGCCAAGGTCGCTGCGCGCCAACGGCATCGTCGACGTCGAGCCCTACCGCAAGCTCGGCCGCAACCAGCTGCGCGTCGCGATGTTCCCGGCCGTGGAGCCCGACGACGTCAGCACGCTGACCAAGGCCGTGGAGTACGTCGTCTCCCAGCTCGGCTGAGTTCAACGCCATCGGGCCGTATGCCGCTGAGCCCCTCCCGCTCGCGGCTGGCCTGACGCTGCTCCCGCACCAGCAGGCACGTGCCGTGCGGAGCACACCTGACCCCTAATTGACTGGGACGGAGCACATCGGGGGATCCATGCTGGTGCCTGACAGCCAGCTCTTCAGAAGGGGTTTCCGATGTCCGAGGTCCGCGTCCACAACCTGTCGATCTCGCTTGACGGCTTCGCCACCGGCGACGGTCAGAGCCTCGAGGCCCCGTTCGGGCACGCCGGCCAACGGCTGCACGAGTGGTACGTCGGGACGCGATTCTTCCACGAGATGGGCAACCAGCCGGGGGCACCGTGGGCGCCGACAACGCGTTCGCGGCCCGGCACAATCCCGGTATCGGAGCCGAAATCATGGGCGCCGGGAAGTTCGGTCCGCCCGGCTGGCAGGACGACCCGGACTGGAAGGGCTGGTGGGGACCCAACCCGCCCTTCCACACGCCGGTGTTCGTGCTCACTCACCGTCCGCGAGGCTCGATCGAGATGGACGGCGGCACCACGTTCCACTTCCTCGACGCCTCGCCGAGCGAGGCCCTCGAGCGGGCTCGTGCGGCGGCCGGTGGTCAGGACGTGCGGATCGGCGGCGGTCCGACCGTCGTGCGCGACTTCGTTGCCGCAGGCCTGGTCGACCATATGCACGTCGCCCAGGTTCCCATCGTGCTCGGCCGCGGGGTGCGCCTGTGGGATGGGCTGGAGTCAGTCGAGCAGAACTATGACATCGAGGCGGTCTCGACCCCGAGCGGCGTCACGCACCTGACATTCACGGCCAAGGGCCGGTGAGCGCGGGGCCCTGGACGCGCCCTAGACGCGCTCTAGACGACGGCGGCCACCACGGCGATGGCGATGAACAGCAAGAGAGCGGCGACGGTCAGGCGGTGCCGCGTCCGGAAGTTCACTTCGCCGCCTGTGGAGTCGCTGGCCGGTCGAGCAGAACTCGCAGCCGCGGCCGGCGCTGCATCTGGAAGGTCACCGCCATATTGTGCCTCCGCGCGTACCACAGGGCCACAGCGACGACACTGAGCCCCACGGTGATGGTGCCGATCGCGATCGTCCAGCGCGCGCCCCAGACGTCGCCGATCCAGCCGATCATCGGCGCACCGATCGGGGTGCCACCGAGGAAGATCGCCATGTACAGGGCCATGACCCGGCCGCGCATGATCGGCGAGACGCTCATCTGGACGAGCGCGTTGGCGGTCGTCAGGGCAGTGAGCGCCGCGAGCCCGGTCGGCACGAGATAGATCGCGAAGAGCTCGAAGGTCGGGGCCGTCGCAAGGAGCAAGGTCGAGACGGTGAACCCGGCGAGCGCGACGACGAGCACGCGCATGCGGGGGTGTCGCCGGGCCGACATCAACGCCGCCGACAGTGAGCCCACCGCCATGATGGAACCGAGCACGCCGAACTCCCCCGGCCCCTTGTGGAAGACCTGCGTCGACATGAGCGCCATGGTCATCTGGAAGTTCATGCCGAACGTCCCGAGCACGAACACCAGCGCCATGATGAGGATGAGGTCGGGCCGGCGCCGGACGTAGCGCAGGCCTTCCCGGATCTGGCCCTTGCCCCGGGCTCGGGGGACCGGCTGCAAGCTTCTCTGGTCGATGCGGAGCAGGGCGGCCAGCACGAAGATGAACGAGATCGCGTTGATGTAGAGGGCGGGCGCGAGGCCGAACCAGGCGATGACGAGACCGGCGACGCCGGGACCGAGGAGTCGGCCGAGGTTGAACGACGCGCTGTTGAGGGCGACGGCGTTCGCGACGTACTCGTGGTCGACCATCTCGGAGACGAAGGCCTGGCGAGACGGGTTGTCGATCGCCGTGGCCACACCCTGCAGCAGCGCGAGCGCATAGACGTGCCAGAGCTCGACGACGCCCGCTCCGGTCAGGACGGCGAGCGCCAGGGCCGTGACGAGGAGGGCGGCCTGCGTCCAGAGGAGGATCTGCCGTTTGGGGAACCGGTCCGCGATCATCCCGGCCCACGGCGCGAGGATGAGGAAGGGCAGGAACTGCAGGCCGGTCACGATCCCGAGCGCCGACGCAGAGCCGTCGGTCAGGACGGTGAGGACGAGCCAGTCCTGCGCCACCCGGCCCATCCAGGTGCCGACGTTGGAGACGAGCGCACCGGACGCGTACCGCCGGTAGTTCGGCACTCCCAACGAGTGGAAGGTCGGACTCACTTCGTCGCCACCTTCGCGAGGACGGCGCTCGCCTGCTGGAGCAGCGCGACCTCCCCCTCGGTGAGCTTCGCGAATCGGTCGAGCATCCACTCATCGCGGTGCCGACGGATGCGCCTGACCGCCTTGCGACCCTCGGGGGTCAGGGACAGGATCACCTGGCGCCCGTCCAATGGATCGTCCGCACGGGAGATGTAGCCCTTGTCGACGAGGCAGCTCGTCGTGCGCTTCATGCTGGGCGCTGACACCCGCTCGATGTCGGCGAGCTCGCTGTTGGTGTGCGGGGCGTCCTCCAGCCGCGCGAGGACCGAGAACTGGTGCGGCGGCAGCTCGCGGTCGGACTCGAAGCGGACGCGGCGGGAGATGCGCATGCAGGCGAGGCGGATGTCGTTCGCCATGGTGACGAGATCTGCTCGGGAGAGCGGCTTGGCAGCGGGGGCGGTCACTAGGGTCCTCGGAAGTCAGAGTCGGGTACTGATTAGCCTAACTCATTAGCCTTGCTAATCATTCCCGCCCGACCGAAGCGCACCACCGAACCGCCCGAACACACCGAGCAGCAGTCAACCCCTCACGGAAATAACCGTCAGGGGTTGACTGCTGCTCGGTGTGTCGCGAGGTGTGGTGGCTACGTCAGGGCGTTCTCGAGCGGCGTCTTGATGAAGTAGATGACGAAGAACGCCGTGACGATCCAGAGCAGCGGATGGACCTGGCGGGCATGTCCGCGGGCGATCTTGATCAGGACCCAGGCGATGAAGCCGGCGCCGATGCCGACCGTGATGTTGTACGTGAACGGCATGAGCACGATCGTCAGGAACGCCGGCAGCGCGATCTCCATGTCGTCCCAGTCGATGTTCTTGACCTGCATCATCATCAGGAAGCCGACGATCACGAGCGCCGGTGCCGCCGCCTCCGAGGGCACGATGGCGAACAGCGGCGCGAGGAAGGTGGCCAGCAGGAAGAGGATGCCGGTCACGACCGAGGCGAGACCCGTCCGGGCGCCCTCCTCGACTCCGGCTGCCGACTCGATGTAGCTCGTGTTGGAGCTGACTCCACCGGCGCCACCCGCGATCGCGGCGACCGAGTCGACGACGAGGATGCGATCGGTGTGCGGCGGGTTGCCCTCCTCGTCGAGCAGCTCGGCCTCGGTCCCGATGGCGACGACCGTGCCCATCGTGTCGAAGAAGTCGGCGAGCAGCAGCGAGAAGACGAACATGATCGCGGTGACGAAGCCGAGCTTCTCAAAGGACCCGAGCAGGCTGAACTGGCCGAGGATCCCCAGGTCCGGCGTGTTCGTGATCGACTCGGGCAGCGCGGGGACGGTCAGCGACCAGGCCTCGGGGTTCTGCAGCCCCTGGTCGGTGAAGATCCGCGGGCCGATGTTCAAGACCGCCTCGATGACGATGGCCAGGACCGTGGCCGCGGCGATGCCGAGCAGGATGGCCCCCTTGACCTTGCGGATGAGCAGCACCGCGATCAGGAAGACGCCGAAGACGAAGACGAGCGTCGGCCAGCCGTTGAGGCTGCCGCCGATGCCGAGCTCGCTCGGGACCGAGCCCGGTGACGTCGGGCGGCGCGCGAAGCCGGCGTCGATGACACCGATGAAGGCGATGAACAGGCCGATGCCGACCGAGATCGCAACCTTGAGCGGCGCCGGGATCGCATGGAAGACGGCCGTGCGGAAGCCGGTCAGCACGAGCACGAGGATGATGATGCCCTCGATGACGACCAGGCCCATGAGGTCGGCGAAGGTGATGCCTTCCGCCGCATGGGTGAAGACCATGCCCGCGATGAGGCCGTTGATCCCGAGACCGGCCGCGAGCGCGATCGGGAAGTTCGCGAAGAGCCCCATCAGGATCGACGTGATGCCGGCGATGACGGCGGTACCCACGGCGACGAGCAGCTTGCTCTGCTCGAGGTCGGAGACGCCGCCGATCAGGAGTCCGGAGCCGTCCGTCGCGCCGGACAGGATGATCGGGTTGAGGACCACGATGTAGACCATCGTGAAGAAGGTGACGAATCCGCCTCGGACCTCGCGGGCAACGGTCGACCCGCGCTCGGTGATCCTGAAGAAGCCGTCGAGTCGTCCGGTCACTGCCGGACGCTGGGTGGTTTCGGTCGACATGGCGGGCAGCCTAGTGGTGCGGCGGGCGGTCCTGAGCCGTTGGTCCGCGGCAGACTGCGCCAGATCACCAAGCGGATCACCTAGGCTGGCCCACGTGACCGACCAGACCCCTGCCCGCAAGCCCGGGGAGCCCCTTGAGCCGGTCCACGTCCCCATGCTCAAGATCGTGGAGGCCGGAATCGCCACGTGGGCGCTGGCGCTCGTCGTCACCCTCGTCGTGCCGGTCCTGCATGAGGGTGACCGCGACTGGTGGCCGTGGACGTGCGTCGCCGGCATGGGCCTGGGCGCCATCGGCTGGGTATACCTGCGCCGCGGCCGCGGCAACGCCAAGGACGCCGCCTGACGGCAGATCGGGCCGTATGCCGCTGAGCTCAGTCCCGCTCGCCGGTGTCCTCGGCAGTCTCCTCGCCGGTGTCCTCGGCAGTCAGCTCGCCAGTGTCATCGCCGGTGCCCTCGGTCCCAGCGGCAGCCGCCGCCCCCTCGATCGAGTGGACAACTTCCGGGGCCGGCTCTTCGCGCGTCTTTCGCGGGTGGGTCAGCAGGAGTCGCCAGATCGGGGTCGACCGGAAGGACCTGCTCCACGTCGACCGCGAGCTCGTCGACGATCGGCTCACCGATGGGCGTCGGCTCGGGCTGCTCGATGTCGGTCTCCGAGTGGGCACCGCACCCGTGGTCGAGCGAGACGACCCGTCCATCGGACGGGCTCCACTCGTTCGCGCAGACGCCGAAGACGGCCCGCAGCGCGCCGGCCATCGGCACGAAGTAGCCGCACGTCGAGCAGCGAGCGGTCGCCTTGAGGGCGATCTCCGCCTTCGGGCCACTCTCACCGTCGTACCAGCGCGTGGCGGCGGCGTCCCGCCCCTCGGGGGACAAAACCCTGCGTCGGCCCAGGCCCAGCTCGAAGAAGGCCATCTGGTCGACGTCCTCGTCGCCCGTCGCCTCGAAGCCCGCTTCGAGATTGGGGTCGTCCGGCCGTCGCGGCAGCACGTCACCGGGGCCGAGGTCGCCGGGTGCGAGCCGGTCGGCATAGGGCAGCCACTCAGGCGCGAGGACAGCATCGGGTCCTGGCAGCAGGTTCGTCTCGCAGACGGTGGCCGTCTTGGCCCGCGGGACGCGCGCCACGCTGACCCCCCACCGCCAGCCGTGGTATCCGGGCGAGACGCACTCGAACCAGTGCATCGCGAGGCGCTCGCCGAGCATCTCCATGCCCGCGTGGGCACCGATGGTGCCCGGCTCGGCGACCTCCTCGAGGGCGGCCCGTGCGAGGTCGACGGCAGCGAGGAGCACCGCGTCCTGCTTGGCCGCGTCCCGCTTGGACGTGAGTGTGGGAACCATGTCGTCAGCCCTCGAGCTGGTCGGCGACCTTGCGGAGGGCCTGGGCCACCTTGGAGCCGAAGTCCTTGTCCGGGTACCGGCCCCTGCGCAGGCCGTTGCTCACCTCGTCGAGGACCTGCATGGCGTCCTCGACGATGACGACCATCTCATCGGCCGGCTTGCGGTCGCGCTCGCGGCGCTTGCTGACGAGCGATGGAGCCGGGTCGAGGACGCGCACCTGCAGCGCCTGTGCTCCCTTGCGGCCTTGGACGACGCCGAACTCGACGCGCGTCCCCTTCTTCAGGGTCGTGACGCCCTCGGGCAGGGCGTTGGCGTGCAGGAACACGTCGGCGCCATCGTCTTCCGCGATGAAGCCGAAGCCCTTGTCGGCGTCGAAAAACCTGACCTTGCCAGTCGGCACAGTCCACCTCGTTGCTCGTCTGATCGGCGCCCACCAGTGGCCGCGCCTGGCCAAGCCTATCTGCTGGTCGCCCAACCCCGATCCTGCGTTCAGCCGGGTGAGATCCCCCACGTGCCGGTCCACTCGTCGCCCGGCGCGAGCGTGACGAGGGAGTCTCCGGAGTTGAAGGCATCCGCCGGGCACGTCATCGGCTCCACGGCAATCCCCGGCTCGCCGAGACCCTTCTCGACCGCACCGGTGAAGACCTGGACCCATGGGAACGCGGCGTCCGCCCACAGCACGATGCGGCCGGCGGCCTCGGTCACGACCTCGCAACGCCACATGCCGTCGTCATCGCGGACGAGGTCGGTGAAGGCGGTGTCCAACCGGGTGTCGTCGAGCGGCCTGCGCGACCGGAGGTCCATCCCGCTGCCCTCGACACCCACCCGCCGGGTCGGCACGAGGCGGTCATCGACCTCGAGCCACGTCGAGGCGGGCACCTGGACTTGGACCTCGGGCAGCGGCGTGGACCCGATCGCGAGGTAGGGATGGGCGCCGTAGCCGAATGGTGCCGCCGTCCGCCCGACGTTGCGCGCAGCGGTCGTCACGACGAGGCCGCTGTCGTCCAGGACATAGGTCGTGCGCAGGTCGAGGGGATGCTCCCACCCGGGCTGCGGGTAGAGCCGGTAGCCCACCGTGACCGACTCCGACTCGTGCTCGATCAGCTCCCAGACCGCCCAGCGGACCAGCCCGTGACTCGCGTGGCCGCGTGCGACCTCGGTGATGGGCAGCTGCAGCTCCGTGCCCTCCCAGGTGTACCTGCCGTCCCGGATGCGGTTCGGCCACGGCATCAGCTGCTGGCCGCGACCGGTCCGCGCGGGACTCGTCGGCGCCGTAGCCGGCGACGAGCCGCGACCCCTGCCGCGTCAGGGCGCGCAGGCCTCCGCCCACCTCGACGACCGTCGCCTCGAAGGTGCCATGTCCGATCGTCCACTGCTGCCCGGTGGGTGCGGCCGACGCCGCCGCGAAAGACGGCCGGGCGGGCTCCGGGAAGAGAGCGCTCATGGCTCCACGCTAGTGGAGCCGCATAGGTTGGGTGGGTGGCGATCAACAGCCCAGAGGTCCGGGCGATCCGTAGCCTCGCCGACGACATCCGGGGGCGCGACGAGCGGCAGCTCGTGGCGCTGGTCCTCGCACGCCCCGATCTCGCTCGTCCTGCGCCTGCGGACCTGACCAGCCTCGCCGCACGGGCCTCGACGCGGGCCAGCGTGCAGCGGGCCGTCGACGCGCTCGACGCGGGCCGCCTGCAGGTCCTCGAGGCGCTCGTCGTGGCTGGCGACGCGGGCGACTCAGAGGAGACAGATGCACTGCTGCCGCTCCTCGGCGTGGGCGAGTCGGAGCGGTCTCGGGTCAGGGCCATCGTCGACGACCTGTGGACCCGGGCCCTGCTCTGGCGCGCGGCGGACGGGGTGCATGTCGTCCGCACGGTCCCGGAGGTGCTCGGCCAGTCCGTGGCAGGGCTTGGCGTGCCCTACCGGGAGCTGGGTCCCGCGGCGCCCGAGACGGCTGTCCCGACCGTGTCGCAGATCCGGTCGGCCATCGAGGACGCGCCCGAGGCGGCCCGCGCCATCCTCGACCGACTGGCCTGGGGTCCGCCCGTGGGCGTCATGCCCTCCGGGCCTGCTGGAACAACGGCAGGGCACTGGCTTCTCGAGCGTCGGCTGCTCGTGCCGCTCGGCAGCGACCGGGTCGCCCTGCCGCGCGAGGTCGCGCTCGTGCTGCGCGGCGGCCGGCTCCACCGGACCTCACGGCTCCGCGCCCCGGATCTCACGGGGCGAGACGTCTCTGCTCGCGTGGTGGACGCCGTCGCGGGCGGCGCCGCCAACGACCTGCTCTCCCGGATCGACGAGCTGGCGTCAGCGTGGGGCGCGGAGCCGCCGCGCGTCCTGCGCGCCGGTGG
>CAWGXD010000005.1:0-68306 GCA_963826445.1 uncultured Actinomycetota bacterium | reverse complement strand
TCGCACGTCCCAGACGGGCGCCACGTAGAGTGGCTAACGCCCATCCAGCCGTATGCCGCTGGGCGGGCCAACGCACGTCGGCCGCGTCAGGACGTGGCCGGGACATAGGGGAAGGACCCGTTCGAGATGAGTGACCAGCCCGCTGCCCAGCAGGCGCCGGCCGCGGCCCAAGCCGCGCCCGCCCCACTGGAGCCCCCGGTGACCGAGTCGCACCTGACTCTGACTCCCCCGCCCCCGTCGGCGCCGTCTCGGAGACGTCGGCGCCGAAGATGGCCCCGGCCGTGCCCGAGGCCGCCCTTCCCGGGTTGGACTCGAAGGTCGACCAGTACCTCGGCTCGCTGCTCAAGGCCGCGACGAAGTCCCCGGAGTGGGAGGCCAAGGCGGCCGACGTGCGGAGCATGGGGACCGACGAGATCCGCTTCGCGGCCGAGTCGTCCAACCGGATGCTCCAGATGCCGGTCAAGGCGCTCAACGAGGGATCGCTGTCCCAGGGGTCCAAGGTGGGCCAGACACTCATCGACCTGCGCCGCACCGTCGAGGACCTCGACCCGTCGCAGGCGGCCGGGACGAAGAAGTTCCTCGGCATGATCCCCTTCGGCGAGCGGATCACCGACTACTTCCGCAAGTACCAGTCGGCCCAGTCGCCACCTCAACGGCATCCTCCACTCGCCTCCAGTCCGGCCAGGACGAGCTGCAGAAGGACAACATCGCGCTCAACCTCGAGAAGAAGGCGCTGTGGGAGTCGATGGGCCGGCTCAACCAGTACGTCTACGTCGCCGAGCGCCTCGACGCCAAGCTGGCCGCCCAGGTGGCGACCCTCGACACGACCGACCCCGAGAAGGCGAAAGCGCTGCGCGAGGACGTCCTGTTCTACGTCCGGCAGAAGCACCAGGACCTGCTGACCCAGCTCGCGGTGTCGATCCAGAACTACCTCGCGATCGACATCATCATCAAGAACAACATCGAGCTCATCAAGGGCGTCGACCGGGCCACGACGACCACGGTGTCCGCCCTGCGCACCGCCGTCATCGTCGCCCAGGCCCTCAACAACCAGCAGCTCGTCCTCAACCAGATCACCGCGCTCAACACGACGACCTCCGGCCTCATCGAGCGCACCTCCGAGCTGCTCAAGACGAACTCGGCCCGCATCCAGGAGCAGTCGGCCAGCTCGACGATCAGCATCGAGTCGCTCCAGAAGGCCTTCGCCAACATCTACGAGACGATGGACACCATCGACCAGTTCAAGGTGCGGGCCCTCGACAACATGGCCGCGACGATCGGCGCCCTCGAGAACGAGGTGACGAAGTCCCGCAGCTACCTCGAGCGGGTGGCCGCCCAGGACGCGCGACGTGCGGCAGGCGCCGCACCCGGCGCTCTCGACCTCGGGTCCGGCGGCGGCCTCTGACACCGGCGACGTCGCGGTTGGTGAGGGAGATGAGGCCGAGCACGAAGGGAACATGAGACGTGGGGATCCGATCGTGGTTCGGGTTTGACAGGCCCCGAGGCACCGGAGCCGCCCACATCGGCGCCGCCCGGGCCGCCGACGACCGAGCAGCCTCGGCGCACTCGACGCACGTCGAGACGCCGGCCAGCGCGACGGCAGGGTGCCCGGGGTGGTGCTGTCCCGCGTCTCATGCGAGTTGACGCGGGTCGTCCGCGAGTCCGATCCCTCGGCTTCGGCGGCTCGGCGTCGGCAGCTCCCAGGGCTACAGCGTCATGGCCACCGCGACCGACTACCTGCCCGTGGCGATCGGCAACTACCTCAGGCTCCCCCGCGACTGGGCTGACACCCGCCCGATCGCTGCGGGCAAGAGCTCGGTCATGCTGCTCGTCGACCAGCTCGACCTGCTGGGCGCGACGATGGACAAGGTCGCCGACGCCATCAACCGATCCGACGCGGAGGCGATCATCGTCCACGGCGCCTTCCTCGAGGAGAAGTTCGGCCATGCCTCGACCGGGGGTTCCCTCGGCCTCGGCCTCCCCGACCCCGCGCGACCCGAGCTCCAGCGCCATCACCGGCCCGCTGGCCCCGCCGGAGTGACCCGTGCGCCCACCGACGAATCGAACGTCACCCCACCGACCGAGCTCACCACCGACCGAGCCCAGGGGGCTGTGAGAGATGACGACTGCTGAGTCCGCGCTCGCCGAGAGCATCGACGCGCTCGTCGACGTGGCCCGGCTGGCCGGGATCGACCCGGCACGGCACGCGACGAGGGGCTGCGGGTCGCCGCCGCCCTCGCCGAGTCGGTGCCCGGCGCGGCACACGAGTGGGCCGCCGTCGCCCTGCCCGCGGTGACGGACCTCGCGACGATCAACGAGGCCTTCTTCGATGCGGCCTCCAAGGGTCGCCGTTGGCGGCACTCCCCGACCGACCTCCTCGTATCCCTCACCGCGTCGGACCACGACCTGGCCGGTGACTACGCCGAGGCGCTCACCGAGATCGCCTCCGACGCCGTCATGCTGGGCACGGCGCCGATCTGGGTCATCGCCAACGCGACCGCAGCGAGCGCCACCTACCTCGCCGCCGCACCGGGCACCCACACCGGCCGGCCCATCGCCGGCCCACTGGGCGGCACGGACTTCTCGACCGGGCTCCCGCCGCTGCCACCGGGCGTCGGCACCGACGCCGTCCTGCGCGAGTGGGGCTACGTCCGCGCCCCCAGCCACCCGGGAACGGGCCTGCCGAGCGGGAGCGAGCCCAGCGGCATACGGCCTGATGGGGAACCCCTTGTGCCACAGAGAACTCGGCGGAAGCACCTGCGGCGGAAGCCGAGGCGGCGGAGCCCGCCGAGCCGGAGAAGTCGGTCGAGGAGCTGCTCGCGGAGCTCGATGCGATGATCGGGCTCGACCGGGTCAAGAAGGAGATCCACCGGCAGGTCGCGCTCCTCAAGGTGGAGAAGATGCGCGTCGAGGCCGGGCTCAAGGCAACGCGGATGAGCCGGCACCTCATCTTCGTCGGCAACCCCGGCACCGGGAAGACGACGGTCGCTAGGCTCGTCGGCGCGATCTACAAGGCGCTCGGGCTGCTCCCGAAGGGCCAGCTCGTCGAGGTCGACCGCTCCGAGCTCGTCGCCGGGTACGTCGGGCAGACGGCGATGAAGACGGCGGACGTCTGCGCCACGGCGGTTGGCGGCGTGCTGTTCATCGACGAGGCGTACGGCCTCACCGGGGACCAGTTCGCGCAGGAGGCCGTCAACACGCTCGTCAAGGAGATGGAGGACCACCGGGAAGACCTCGTCGTCATCGTCGCCGGCTACCCGGAGCCGATGGTGCACTTCATCGCGCAGAACCCCGGGCTCGCGAGCCGGTTCACGACGACCATCGAGTTCGACGACTACAGCGATGACGAGCTGCTCGCCATCCTCGACTCGATCGCGGACAACAGCGACTACGAGCTCACGCACGACGCGCGGCGCCGGGTGCACATGACGCTCGAGGCGACGCCACGCACTCCTGCCTTCGGCAATGGTCGGTTCGTGCGCAACCTGTTCGAGCACTCCGTCGGGCGGCACGCCTGGCGGCTCCAGGATGCCGTGGATCCAAGTCTCGATGACCTGCGTCTACTCACCGAGGACGATGTCATGGAGGCGCCTGAGGAGGCTCAGGAGCCGCTCCGGGGCGACCCGGATGGCTCGTCCGAGATCGTTCCGGCAGGCTCCGAGCAGGATCTGCCAACCGACGAGGAGCAGCGATGACCAGCGGACCGAAGACACCCCTACCGGTCGCGCCGCCGACCGGCTCGCGCACTTCGCTGCCCCCGCCGCCCGTTGCTGGTCCGGCCACCTCCCCCGGCGCTTCCGTGCCCGCTGCCGCCCCACCCGCCACCATCCGCGGCTCCGGGCAGACGCTCCAGTCGGCGTTCATCGGGCTCTTCCAGGGCACTCCGGGCCGGATGCGCCTGCTCGGGATCCTCGGGGTCATCGCCGCCCTGCTCCTCGGTGGCGCCGCGGCGAACGCGATCCTCGCGTCCGAGGCGGCCGCTGAGCGCGCCGCCAACACCACCGAGCAGGTCGTGCGGATGCAGTCGATCCAGGTCGACCTCCTGCGAGCCGATGCCCTTGCGACGAACGCCTTCCTCGTCGGTGGCCTCGAGACCGCCGACGCCCGCGCGCAGTACGACGCGGCCATGGCCGCCGTCGCCCGCAACATCGCCGCCGGCGCTGCTGCCCAGCCCGCCGACGCGAAGGCCCTCGGCACCCTCGCCGAGAAGGTCCAGGACTACGGGGCGCTCGTCGAGCAGGCGCGGTCCAACAACCGGCTCGGGCTGCCCGTGGGAGCCCGCTATCTCACCGAGGCCAGCTCCTCGCTCCGTGTCTCGGCCATCCCCGTCGTCGCCGAGATCGTCAAGGCGAACGAAGCGCGGGCGCAGAAGGAGTTCGACCGGTCCAACTCGAGCATCCAGCTCTTGGCCGGGGTCGCCGCCCTCATCGTCCTCGTCCTCATCGCCGTCTGGCTGGCCCGGCGCACCCACCGCTACCTCAACCCCTCACTCGCAGGGGGTGTCGTCCTGCTCGTGGTGGGCCTCATCGTTGCGGCGACGACGATCGGCAACATCGGCACGACGACCGCGGCGGTGGCGTCGGGGTCCTACCGTGACGCGGTCGACCTCGCTCACGTCCGCACCGCCGCGAACGACGCCCGCGCGAACGAGAGCCTCACCCTGATCGCGCGTGGCAGCGGCAAGAAGTACCAGGACGCCTGGGTGGCCAACGACAAGACGGTGCGAGGGACGCTGGGGCAGATCGAGGACGCCTCCGGCCTCACGAGCGACTGGGACGCGTACGCCAAGGCGCACGAGCAGATTCGCGCCCAGGACGACGGCGGACAGTGGGAGAAGGCCGTGGAGCTCGCGACCACACAGGAGGCGGGCGGCTCGACGGCGGCCTTCAACACCTTCGACGCGCAGGTGACGCAGCGGCGTGACACCGCCAGCGCGGCGGCCATCGACAAGCTCGGGGCCCTGGGCGGCGGCAGCACCGTGTGGGCCGCGCTCATCGCCATCGTGTCCCTCATCGCCTCGTGGCTCATCGTCCGGGGCATCGGACAGCGGATCAAGGAGTACCGATGAAGTTCCAGTCCGGTCGCGGCGGGAGGGGCCCGATCGCCGCAGTCATCGCGGCGGCAGGCGCTCTCGTCCTCTCCGCCTGCACCGGCGTGACCTACGCGGAGACGCCGCTGCCCGCTCCGCCCGTCTCGTCGTCGTCGACTCCCGCCCCGCCCGCGACCCCGGTGACCTGCAACAACCCCACGCAGTCCTACGACCCGCTGCCCTCCATCCCGTCCTCCGGCGACATCACGGACGCGTCGGTGCGCCGCATCCTCGACCGCGGCCACCTCGTCGTCGGCGTCTCTGCGGACACCTACCTCTTCGGGGCCAGGGACGCGTTCACGAGCCGGATCGAGGGCTTCGACATCGACCTGGCCAAGGCGGTCGCCAAGAGCCTCTTCGGCAGCGAGTCGAAGCTGCAGTTGCGCGTCATCACGGCCGCCGACCGCATCCCCCTGCTCCAGAAGCGCGAGGTCGACATGGTCGCGCGCAACATGACGATGAACTGCGCGCGCTGGCAGGACGTCGCGTTCTCCGCGGAGTACTACCACTCGGGCCAGAAGCTGCTCGTCCCCAGGGACCCGAGCGGCAAGGTCCCCAGCACGAGGCTCGAGGACCTCAAGGGCAAGAAGGTGTGCGCGCCACAGGGCACGTCGACCCTCGACAAGCTGCGCACCGTCAGCGGCGTCGAGCCCGTCGCGGCTGCGGACCACACCGGGTGCCTCGTGCTCTTCCAGCAGGGCAAGGCCGACGCCATCACCGGCGACGACATCGTCCTCGCCGGGCTTGCTGCCCAGGACCCGTACACGGTCGTGTCGTCCGCTCCCGCCATCACCGACGAGCCCTACGGCCTCGCCTTCAACAAGGAGGACGTCTACCTCACCCGTTACGTCAACCGGCTGCTCGCGGACCTCAAGGCCGACGGCGGATGGAAGGCGATCTACAACCGGTGGCTCGCCGGTCCGCTCGGGCCGGCCCCGGCGCCGCCCGCCGCCGTCTACGGAAGAGGCGGCTGATGACGTTGTCCGGTGCGGTTCCGCCGCCTCCGACGCCTGGCGGCGTCGGCAGGGCCGGCGGGCCGCTGGGTGGCATCGTGCCGCCTCCGAGTCCGCCACCCAGCGCTCGCGGTGCCGGCGGTGGGCCCACCACCATGCCACCGGGCGCTGGGGACCAGTCCTCCGCCGCCGGGTTCGCCGCGCCCACTGCACCCGGCAGCCTCGGCGTGCCGATCCACGCTGCGGAGGCCCAGGGCTACCTGACGGCGCTGCGCCAATGGGTGATGCAGCGGCGCGCCGACCTCGGCGAGGTCGACTCCGCGATCCTGCGGCTCTCGCCCTCGGAGCAGACCGCCATCACGACCGATCTCACGGTCGCGCTGACCTTCTGGAAGGCGATCAACGACCGGCTCACCCTGCTCGAGACGACCTTCGACGGCGGGCGCGTCGGTCCCAAGGAGGCGGAGCGGCTCTCGACGCTCATCCATGGGCGGCTCGACTCCAACACCTCCGAGCACCTCTCGTTGCCGGCGAGCGGCTCGCTAGCGGTCAGCCTCCCCGAGGCCTGTCGGCTGCTCGACTCCCTGACCCGGACGCTGCAGGCGAGGGCGTCCCTCGCGCCGGGCGCCGCCGAGGCCTCGCAGCGCATCACCGTGCTCCGAGCCGCGGCTGAGCGGGTCCGCGACCAGCTGCCGCTCGTCCCGATCGGAGCGGAGCGCGACGCGGCCGCGGAGCACCTCGCGCGCCTCGACCGCCGCGTCGCCGACCTCGTCGAGCGGGCGCGCCGTGGTGCCGACGTCGGCGGCATCATCGGCCCGCTGGAGATCGATCTCGCGACGCTCGAGCGCGACCTCATCGTGGCCGCGGCGGAGCGCGCCAACGCCGCGCACGACCGGGCCAACACCGAGCAGCAGGTGGAGGAGCTCGATGCCCGGGCAGCGGCGATCCGGGCCCTCGAGCGTCAGTGCCTCGACGCGGTCACGCCCGCCCCTCACCTGGCCATCCCCAACGTCCGCGCGCTCGGCCCCGTCCCGCAGGGCGCCACGGAGGTCAGGGCCTACCGTCAGCGCCTCGACCGGGTCTCGCGCGCGCTCGACCTCGCCCACGAGACGTATGCCGCTGCCCTGGCTGAGCGCGACGAGGTCGTCGGGCTCGCCGGAGCCGTCGCGGCCATGCTGGAGGCGCGGCTGTCCGCGCAGCGGCTCGCCGACGAGGTGCAGTCCGACGTCGACGCCCTGCGCTCCCGGCTCGATGCCGTGCTCGGCCAGACGCCCATGCCGACCACCCGCGCGCGAGCGCTCGCCGCGGCCTACCAGTCCTACGTCGAAGCCGTGACACGCCCGCCGTCCCGACCAGGAAGGGCCCACCCGTGACCAGCCCCTCACCCACGACCACCGCCCTGAAGTGCGCCCAGCCGGGGTGCACCGGAACCATCGTCGACGGCTACTGCGACCTCTGCGGCATGGCGCCGGCGACTGCCAGCGCGTCCGCTGCGGGTAGCGGGCCCGCTGCGGCCGGCGGCGCCGGCTGGCACGGCGCCTGCTCCCGCCGCCGACCCGGACGCCGCCCTCGCCACGGTGCCGGACGGCACTCGCTGTGCCCAGCCCGGCTGCACGGGCACGATCGCCGACGGCTACTGCAACGTGTGCGGCACGCCGGCCCACCAGGAGGAGCTCGTCCAGGTCGTCGACTCCACGGCGGTCCGACGGGCCGGCATCGGTCCGGAGCTGTCCACCCGCTCGGCCGCCTCGAGCATGCTCGCCTCGGCGGCCCTGGGCTCGAAGCGGGCGCGTCAGGCCGGGTCCGTCGTCACCCGCCGGACCGGAAGCTCCCAGCGCCTCCGCAGCGCCCGGCTCGGTGGCGGCATCACCACCGTCCGGCCCGCCCCGACGATCGACGCGGAGAAGGCCCTGCTCACCAACCCGGTCGTGCCCGAGGGCAAGCGGTTCTGCCCCCAGTGCGGCGAGGCCGTGGGCCGCGGTCGTGACGGGCAGCCCGGTCGCACGACCGGCTTCTGCGCCAACTGCCGTCACCCCTTCTCGTTCGACGCGAAGCTGCGGCCGGGCGACCTCGTGGCCGGCCAGTACGAGGTGGCCGGGTGCCTCGCCCACGGCGGTCTCGGCTGGATCTACCTCGCCAAGGACAAGAACGTGTCCGACCGCTGGGTCGTGCTCAAGGGCCTGCTCAACTCGGCCGACCCCGACGCCCTCGCCGCCGCGATCGCCGAGCAGCGGTTCCTGGCGCAGGTCTCGCACCCGAGCATCGTCGAGATCTACAACTTCGTGACGCACGACGACGCCGGCTACATCGTCATGGAGTACGTCGGCGGCACGTCACTCAAGTCGATCCTCAAGCAGCGGATGCAGAAGGCCGGGTTCTACGACCCGCTGCCGGTCGACCAGGCCCTCGCCTACATCCTCGAGATCCTCCCGGCCTTCCAGTACCTCCACGACCTCGGCCTTGTCTACTGCGACTTCAAGCCGGACAACATCATCCAGGTCGGCGACGAGGTCAAGCTCATCGACCTCGGTGGGGTGCGCCGCATCGACGACGAGGACTCCGCGATCTTCGGGACCGTCGGCTACCAGGCGCCGGAGGTGGCCGAGCTCGGCACGTCCGTCGCCTCCGACATCTACACGATCGGCCGCACGCTCGTCGTGCTGACGATGGAGTTCCGCGGCTACCAGTCGACCTACCTCAACACCCTGCCGCCGCAGGACTCGAGCCCGATCTTCCAGAAGTACGACTCGTTCTACCGCCTCGTCTCGAAGGCCTGCGCCCCGAACCGCGACGACCGCTTCGTGTCCGCCGACGAGCTGCGCTCGCAGATGATCGGCGTGCTTCGCGAGGTCGTCGCCATCGACCGGGGCTCGGGTGCGGCGACGACGACGGTGGGGTCGCTCCTCTTCGACGCCCCGACACCGGGCGACGAGCCCGACGACTGGCGCAACCTGCCGACCCTGCGGCGCGACCCGCATGACCCGCAGACCGACTGGCTCCACGCCGTCACCGGCAACCCGGAGCAGCGCCTCGCGGTCCTGCGCGAGGCGCCGGCCAGGACCGCAGAGGTGCTGCTCGACCTGGCCCGCACGGCCCTCGAGCACGGGACAGCCGCGACCTCGCCGAGAAGTCCGCGAGCGAGCTGCTCTCGAACGACCCGTGGGAGTGGCGCGCCGTCTGGATCCAGGGCCTCGCCGCCCTGGAGCGGGGCGACGCGAAATCTGCCCAGGCCGCGTTCAACGCCGTCTACGGCCAGGTCCCGGGCGAGCTCGCACCCAAGCTCGCCCTGGCTCACGCGAGCGAGCAGGCCGGTGACGACGCGGTCGCCGAGAACCTCTACATCGCGTGCGCCCGGACCGACGCGACCTACGTGCCGATGGCGGCCTTCGGCCTGGCCCGCATCCGGGCTGCCCGCGGCGACGTCGACGGGGCCGTGGCCGCCTACCGCCTCGTCCCGACCCAGTCGAGCGCCTACCGCACGGCCCGGGCCGGGCTCGCCGAGCTGCTGGCCCGGGCCAACCGGGGCCTGCCCGACCTCGCCGAGGCCCTGCGCACCCTCGACGACACGTCCCTCTCGGCGCGGCGCCGGGCCGAGGTCACGACGCTGCATCTACCGTGAGGCGCTCGAGACCGTGGAAAGACGGCAACAAGGCCGACGTCCGCCTCGGCGACCACCGGGCCACCCCGAACCGGGCCTCCGCGTCGGGCTCGAGCAGGCCCTGCGCGAGCTGGCCAGGCGCACCCCCGACCCGTCCGAGCGCGTCCCGCTCGTCGACGAAGCCAACGCCGTCCGACCCTGGAGCCTCTGGTGACCGATGCCCCGCCCGCCGACCTCGCCGGCGACACCCCAGGGTCGCCGGCCTCGACGGCCACCTGCCCCGTCTGCGGCACCCCACACGCCGCCGACGCAAGCTTCTGCGAGGCCTGCGGAGCCGACCTCGCCCGCGCCACGACGGCCGCAGCGGGGGCCAGCCCAGCGGCATACGACCCAGTGGTGCTCGCCACGGCCGACCCCGCAGACCGCGCCCGCCGGGCGAGGAGTCCCCGCTCGACGTCGGCTGGACCGGCGCCGTCGCCAGCGGCCGCCGCACGCTGCCCGACGCGGCCACGAGCGGTCGACGCCTGCCACGCCTGCGGCCGAGGGACGCATCGTCGACGGCTACTGCGACCACTGCGGCACGCCGCCCCCCGACCCGCGCGACCACTTCGTCGAGTCGCCGGCGGCCTGGGTCGGCGGCGTCTGCGACATCGGCAAGCGGCACGCGCGCAACGAGGACGCCATGGCGCTCAGTGCCGACCGAGCCGGCGGGCGTCGCGCGCGGTGCTCGTCGTCTGCGACGGCGTCTCGATGGCGACCGACTCGCACATCGCCTCGCTCGCCGCGGCCACGGCCGCGCGGGCGGTGCTCGACCAGCCCTTCCCCAGCGGGGTCGGGCACCCCGGACGCGTGGGCGGCCGGCGGCCGCGCGGGCGCTGACGCGCGCCGTGGCCCGCGGCCAACGACGGCCGTCGGGCCGCCGTCGCGGCCGAGGTCGCCCAACCCGCCGTCGTGCACCTTCGCCGCCGCGGTCGTCGAGGACGGCGTCATCGTCGCCGGCAACGTCGGCGACAGCCGCGTCTACTGGCTGCCCGACGCCGGCGACGAGCCCGCCGCGCCAGCTCGGCGCAGGACGACTCCTACGCCCAGGAGCAGATGCGCGCCGGCGTGCCGCGCGCGACGGCCGAGACCGGCCCGCACGCGCACTCGATCACCCGCTGGCTCGGCACGGACGCGCCCGACGACCTCACGCCCCACCTGACGACGCTCGCCGCCGACGAGCCAGGCGGTTGGCTCCTGGTGTGCTCCGACGGGCTGTGGAACTACTGCTCCGACGCCGAGGACGCTGCGCGTGCTGGTGCACGACACGGTCGAGCACGGCTCGGCGACAGCCGACCCGCCAGCGGTGGCCCAGGCGCTCGTCGACTTCGCCAACGAGCAGGGCGGACGCGACAACATCACGGTTGCCCTTGCCCGACTCGCTGGGCAAGGATCAAGGACGACGACGAGGCGCCGCAGCGGCCGCGCCGGAGGAAGGGGACCCGACCGATGGCTGACTTCACCGCAGAGGTGTTCCAGAACGAGTTCCTGCCCGACGGGGGCACCGACGTGCACGCGATCGTGCGCGTCACGTCGACCGGCGCCTCGGCCGCCGGGTCGGTGGGCGTCGCCGACCCGAATTCAGCCGCGGAGGTCATCCTCATCGACACGTCCGGCTCGATGGGCCGGCGCGGCGTCAGGCGGCCGGCCAGGCCGCCAAGGCCGCCCTCAACCGAGATCGTCGACGGCACGCTCTTCGCCGTCGTCTCCGGCAACGGCACCGCGCAGATCGTCTACCCCTACGCCCACCAGGGCGCCCTGGCCGTCATGTCGTCGCACACCCGGGCCGAGGCGCACCGCGCAGTCGAGGGCCTGCGCGCCAAGGCGGCACCGCGATGGGCACCTGGCTCACGCTCGCCCGGCAGATCTTCGAGACCGTCCCGCACGTGACGAAGCGGCACGCGATCCTGCTCACCGATGGCGTCAACGAGGGTGAGACTCCCGCCTCGCTGCAGGCGGCGATCCAGTCCTGCGTCGGCGCCTTCCAGTGCGATGCCGCGGCGTCGGGGACCAGTGGCGCGTCGACGAGGTGCGCGGATCTCGTCGGCGCTGCTCGGCTCGGTCGACCTGATCCCGGCCCCGAGGCGATGGCGGCCGAGTTCGAGGCGATGATGCGGGCGTCGATGGCGCGCGGCGTCGCCAGCGCCGAGCTGCGCGTGTGGGCCCCGCAGGGGGCCGAGCTGCTCTTCGTCAAGCAGGTCTCGCCGACGCTCGAGGACCTCACTTCGCGGCGCACCGCCGTCAACCCGCTCACCGGCGGCTACCCGACCGGCGCGTGGTCCGACGAGAGCCGCGACTACCACGTCGCCGTTCGCCTGCCGGCGCGCACGCTGCGGCAGGAGCAGCTCGCCGCCCGAGTGCAGCTCTCGCTCGGCGGGGACCCGGTGGCGCAGGGCCTCGTCAAGGCCAAGTGGAGCAATGACGACTCCCTGACGACCCGGATCGACCCGGCCGTCGCCGCCTACACGGGCCAGGCCGAGCTCGCCAGGTCATCCAGGAAGGCCTGGCCGCCAAGGCCGCCGGCCACGACGACGTCGCGACCGCCAAGCTGGGCCGCGCGGTCCAGCTCGCCGACCAGACCGGCAACGACGAGATGACGACGCGCCTGAAGAAGGTCGTCGAGATCGACGACGCCGACACCGGGACGGTCCGCCTGAAGAAGGGCGCGTCGAAGATCGACGAGATGTCCCTCGACACGGCGTCGACGAAGACGAGCCGGGTGCGCCGATGAGCGCGGTCCGTGCCCCAACGGCCACCACGTCACAGGCCGAGGACTACTGCGACATCTGCGGATCGCCGATCGAGGCGAGTGCCGGCTGGCCGCCGGGTGCCGCGGCCTCCTCCTCTTCGGGCCCGGGCACCACGGGGTCGTATGCCGCTGAGCCGGCTGCCGCGCCCACGCCTGGTGCCGCTCCGGCTGAGTCCGCCGACGGGTCCGCGGCGGCCGCTGAGCCGGAGTCGCTCGACTGCCCCAACTGCCAGGCGCAGAACCCGCCACGGCGCCCTCTTCTGCGAGGCGTGCGGCTACGACTTCACGACTGGGGCCATGCCCCGGGTGGCCGGCGAGGCGCCTCCTGCGCAGTCTGCGGATGGGGACGCCGGTGACCTCGGTGACCTCGGTGATCTCGCAGACGCCGGAGACGCCGGACGGGATCGTTGTCGCCGAGGGCCCGTCGAGTGTGCAGAACGCGCCCGGCCCTCCGCCGTCGAGTGTGCAGGATGCGCCGGCCGAGAAGGCGGAGTCGTTCGACTGGCTGGCGGAGGTGTGGATCGACCCCGACTGGTACCAGACCCAGGAGGCCGACGACCCCTGCCCCTCGCCGGGGCTGCCGATCGATCATGCCGCTCCGCCACGCAGCGTCCTGATCGGCCGGGTCATCCAGAGCCGCAACACGCACCCCGAGATCGACCTCTCGTCCGATCCCGGGCGTCAGCCGTCGGCATGCCCAGCTCACGACCGACGGCACCCGGTGGTTCGTCGAGGACCTCGGCAGCTCCAACGGCACCTTCGTCGGGCCCGCCGCCGGGCCCGCTGCCCGGACGGCCCGATCGCGGTCGGCCCCAAGACCGAGCTCGGCGACGACGACCGGCTCTACGTCGGCGCATGGACCCGCGTCGTCGTGCGCCGGGCGACGCCTGACGAGGTCGAGGCCTACGCCTGATCGGGATCCGTCCTGAGGCCAATCCTTCGAGGAAACTTGAACTTTTCACTGAATCGCCGCGCCATTCCGGCCGTGGCGCCCCCTAGGGTGTGCCACTGTGAGCGACCGGTCTCCCCTCCCGGACCTCCGTCGACATCCCGCAGGTCATCGTCGTCACCGGCGTCATGGCGGCGGGCAAGTCGACTGTCTCCCAGCTCCTCGCGGAGCGCTTCAGCGGGCCGTGCACCTGCGCGGCGACGAGTTCCGACGCGTCGTCGTCCGCGGCCGCGTCGACATGTCGCCGCAGGGCGACCCCGAGGCGGAGCGCCAGCTCGCGCTGCGCCACCGCCATCACCGCCCACACCGCCAACATGTACGCGCGAGGCCGGCTTCACCGTCGTCGTCCAGGACCTCTTCGTCGGCACGAGCCTCGCAGCCCTTCCTCGACGCAGCTGACGACCCGGCCGCTCAGCCTCGTCATGCTCGCGCCCGACGTGTCACCGTCATGCAGCGCGAGTCCGAGCGCGTCAAGGTCGGCTACGGCGAGCTCTGGTCGATCCGCGACTTCGACCACAAGGTGCGCACCGAGACGCCCCAGATCGGGCTCTGGCTCGACAGCTCGCAGCAGACGCCCGACGAGACCGTCGACGAGATCATCGCGCGCCTGCCCGAGGCGGGGATCGCCTGATGGTGACGCAGCTGACCATCGGCCAGGTCGCGGAGCGCACGGGCGCGGCCACCTCGGCGCTGCGCTACTGGGAGGATCTCGGCCTCATCCGCTCCGTCCGCACCACGGGCAACCAGCGGCGCTACGAGCGGGCCGACGATCCGCCGCGTGTCCTTCATCCGTGCCGCCCAGCGCGTCGGCCTGTCCCTCGACGAGATCGGAGCCGCGCTCGCGACGCTGCCCGACGCGACGCACCCCCACGGCGCGGGACTGGGCGCGGCTCTCCGCGGCGTGGCGCAGCGCGGCTCGACGAGCAGATCCGGCGCATCGAAAAGCTGCGCGACCAGCTCGACGCGCTGCATCGGCTGCGGCTGCCTCAGCCTGCGACCTGCGCGCTGAACAACCCCCTGGACGAGCTCGCCGACGCTCGGCCCGGGACCACACCGCCTCGACCCCTAGCCCTTGACCGAGCCCGTCCCGCCTGCTTGCACCTGCAACACGCCCGGCACCTCGGAAGGCGCCAGTGAAATCGCAGGGGTAAGTCAGGAGGTTCCGGGCGTGTTGTGGTGTTGGGCTTCCAATCTGTAGCGGTCCCTGCGCAGGAGCAGCCACAGGACGACGAGCGGCACGACCAGCCCGCCGATCCCCAGGACGAGGAACCGGCCAAGGCCATCCGAGCTGCTGAACGAGCCACGCGAAGTTCTGACCGAAGAAGCCGGTGACGAAGGTCAGCGGCAGGAAGATCGTGGCGAGTTCGGTCAGCCGCTCGATGGTCTGGCCCTGCCGCACCGCCGAGGCGCGTCTGCTCGACCGAGATCACGGCCATGTTCGCCTCGAGGATGGTCGCGAGCAGGTCCCGCTGGGCCGCACCTCCTCGTTGATCAGCGCGAGGTAGTCGTGCACGTCGCGCAGGTAGGGCAGCAGCTCGCCGTCTCGCGGTTGCCCCGTTCGATCGTCGTCATCGACGGCCAGCAGCGGGTGCACCGCGCGGTAGAAATTGGTGACCTCGCGGCGCAGGAAGTAGATCCGCTCGGTCGGCGCCACCTCGCCGGCGAACACGGTGCTCTCCACCTCCTCGATGTCCCGCTCGAGCTCGGCCGACGACCGGGGCGTAGCCGTTGACGACCTGGTCGAGGATCGCCCACAGGGTCGAGCCGGGCCGCCCTCCAGCAGCTCCGGGTGGCGTTCGAGCGTGGCGCGCGCGCGTGCAGCTCGCTCGCCACGCCCTGCCGGACGGTGATGACGAAGGTCGGGCGACGAAGACGCTGATCTCGCCGAAGTCGACCTCCTCCCGGTCGTCGTCGTAGCGCGCCGTCCGCAGGATGACGAGCTCGACGTCCGTCGCTCGTACTGCTCGACCTTGGGCCGCAGGTGGAACCTCTTGCGCGTCCTCGACGGCCAGCTCGTGCAGGCCGAAGCTCTGGCGGATCTCGTCCAGCTCCTCGGGGCCGGGCTCGAAGGTGCCCAGCCAGACGAACCCGTCGCTGCCGTCGCGGTGGAGTGCCGCCGCCTCGTCGAGAGTCAGCACCCCCTCCTGCTGACGGCGACCGTCACGGTAGAGGGCACAGTCGATGATCATGGCGCCTCCACGTCTCGGTGTGTGCCCAGTCTCCCTCGCCACCCCGTGCGCAACACGCCCGGCACCGCAGAACGCGCCCCTGAAATTTCAGGGTGAGTTCTGCGGTGCCGGGCGTGTTGCCGGGTCTGGTGGCGGGCGCGGTGGGTCAGTCGGCGAGGGCGGAGTGGAGCGCCCGCCAGTCGATGCCACGGGGGGCCCGCTCGACGACGGTCTGGAGCAGCCCCAACCGAGCCGCCCGTACGGCGGGGTCCTCGGCCATGACGAGCACCTCGTCGAAGAACCGCTCGAGCGTCGGCACGGTCCCCGTTGCGGCATCCGCCCACTGGGGCAACGTGCCGGCCGCGAGGTCAGGCAGTGCCACAACCTTCTCGTGCAGCGCTCGCTCCGCGTCCTCCTGAAGCAACGCAGTGTCGTATGCCGCTGGGCTCCCTTCCGGGACAATGCGGGTGATGCGTTGGGTGGCCTCCACCAGCCTCGGGAAACCATCGCGCCCACGGACCGTCTCGATGTCGCGCAGGACCGCCTCCGCCTTCCCTGGCGAGCCGGCGAGCGGCTGGACCGCCCCCGCGAGCGTGGACGGCACGCCCTCCTCGCGCAGCTGCTGGCCGAAGCGGCCGGTGACGAAGTCGAGAGCGTCAGCTATCGACTCGGTGCTCACGTCGAGCCCCTGCTGACGGAGCTGGTCGGCCGCCGCACGCAGTCCCTGCTCGACCGAGATCGTGGACAGGGTCGGCTGCGAGCGCAGGATGCCGATCACTCCCAGTGCCGCGCGCCGCAGCGCGAACGGGTCCGAGGACCCGGTCGGCTTGGCCCCCAGAGCGAACATCGCCATGAGCAGGTCGAACCGGTCGGCCAGGGCGAGCAGCGCGCCCGGCCGGGACTCGGGCAGCGCCCCGCCTGCGGTCCGCGGCTGCTCCATCTCGTAGAGCGCGGCGGCCACCTCGGGCGTCTCGCCCGCCTTGAGGGCATACTCCCGCGCCATGTACCCGGCGAGGCTGGACAGCTCGACGACCATCTGCGAGGCGAGGTCGAACTTCGCCAGCTCGCTCGCCCGGGACAGCGTCTCGCCCTCCGACGCATCGAGCGAGACATGCTCGGCGAGCGCCGCCGCGACGTCCCGGATCCGGTCGGCGCGATCGGCCATCGACCCGACCCGCTCCTCGAAGGTCAGCTTCGAGATGCCGGTCCGCAGGTCGGCGAGCGGCACCTTGAGGTCGGCGCCGTAGAAGAACGCCGCGTCCTCGTAGCGGGCCCGGAGCACGTTCTCGTTCCCAGCCCGCACCAGGTTGTCGTCGCAGTCGCCGTTGGCCATCGTCACGAAGTACGGCATCAACGCACCGTCGGCGACCCGCACCGGCAGGTAGCGCTGGTGCTTGCGCATCACCGTCGTGAGGATCTGCTCCGGCAGCTCGAGGTAGCGCTCCTCGAAGGAGCCGAGGATGCCGTGCGGCGCCTCGACGAGGTTGGTGATCTCGTCGACCAGGGCGGCCTCACCCTCGATGTCGATGACCCCGCCGACCGAGGCAGCGAGCGAGTGCGCCTGCGCCACAACGCTTTCGCGGCGCTCAGCCGGGTCGACGAGGAAGTCCCGCTCGGCGAGCTTGGGCAGCAGGACGTCGGCATTCTCGAGCACGATGCAGCGGCCCGGCCTCGGTCCGCTCGCCATACGTCGTGCGCCCCGACCGCAGTCCGGACACAGAGACCGGCACGACCGTGTCGCCCCAGAGCGCGACGATCCACCGGATCGGCCGGCTGTAGGCGAGCTCGGGGTCGCACCACCGCATGTTCTTGTCCGCGCGCAACCCGGAGACCACGTCGGCGATGATCGACGCCAACACCTCGAGCACCCCGCGCCCGGTCTCCTGGACCCGGACCGCCACGTGCTCGACCCCGTCGAAATCCGCTCGCACGAGCTCCGACACGTCGACCTTCTGCCCACGAGCGAACCCCTCGGACGCCTTCGTCGGCGCCCCGTCCGGCCCGAACGCGGCAGCGACCTTGGGCCCCTTGCGCAGCGTCTCGGCATCCGGCTCGTGCGCCCCGACGCCCTCCACAAGAGCCACGATCCGGCGAGGAGTGCCGTGGACGACGACCGACCCGTGCGGCAGCCGCGTCGCCCCGAGCTTCTCGGTCAGGCCCCGACGGACCTGCTCGATCGCCTCCGGCACGACGTGCGGCGGCAGCTCCTCGACACCGATCTCGAGAGCCAGCCGACGCGTGACGTCAGGGGCGAGCGAAGCAAGCTCAGCGGCATACGACTCCGTGGTGACCTCAGCCCCACGGAAAGGTGGCATGACCGCTCGACCGTCCATCGGCGGCAGGTCGGCGCCGAGCAGCGGGTAGCCGAGCTCCTCGCGCCGCTCCACCCAGAGGCGGGACACCTCGCGCGCGAGCCGGCGCATCGTGCCGACGCCTTGGCGCGCTCGGTCGTCGAGATCGCGCCGCGTGCGTCGAGGACGTTGAAGGCGTGCGACGACTTGAGGACGTGGTGCGCGGGGACCGGCAGGCGCGCGTCGATGAGCCGTTGCGCCTCGGCCGTGTAGCGCTCGAAGAGGTCGCGGTTGCGTCTGCGATGTCGGCGTCGTCGAGGTAGTAGCGCGACATCTCGTACTCGCTCTGCCCGAACGCCTCGCCGTAGCTGATCCCCGGCGCGTACTCCATGTCCTTGAAGTGCGTCACGCCCTGGAGCGCCATCATGATGCGCTCGATGCCGTAGGTCATCTCGACTGACACGGGGTCGAGATTCTGCCCGCCGACCTGCTGGAAGTAGGTGAACTGGGTGATCTCCATGCCGTCGAGCCAGACCTCCCAGCCCAGGCCCCAGGCGCCGATGGCCGGCCTGCCCAGTTGTCCTCGACGAAGCGGATGTCGTGAGCCGCGGATGTCGATGCCGAGCGCCTCGAGCGACTCGAGGTAGAGCTCCTGCGGGTTGCCGGGGTCGGGCTTGAGGATGACCTGGAACTGCGTGTGGTTTCTGGAGCGGTTCGGGTTCTCGCCGTAGCGCGAGTCGTCCGGCCGCACGCTCGGCTCGACGTAGGCGACCCGCCACGGCTCGGGACCGAGGACCCGGAGGATCGTGGCGGGGTTCATCGTCCCCGCGCCGACCTCGGTGTTGAAGGGCTGCACGATCATGCAACCTCGGTCGGTCCAGAACTTCTGCAGCGTGAGCAGGGCGTCTTGGACGGTCAGCGTGGTGGTGTCAGGCACCCGCCAAGGTTACCGGCGGCGCGTGGCTGCCTTTCACACCACCGATGCCGTATGCCGCTGAGCTTCGCTCCCCGACGCCGGCTCGCTCCCAGCCCTCCCGCCCTCCCCTGCCGCAACACACCGAGCAGCGGTCAAACCATGGCGGTTATTACCGTTTGGTCTTGGCCGGTGTTCGGTGTGTTGCGGCGGAGGGGTGGGCAGGCAGTCAGACGGGCCCGGACGCCGTACTCCGCGAGGAACTGGCGCGCTCGGCCGAGCTCGCGGTCGCCGGAGAACTCGTGCCACCTGTCGGTGAGGTCGAGCTGGTCCACCGCGTCCCTGAAGCGGCGGAACGCGCCGCGGCCCTCGATCGCGCGCGCCAGCCGGTCGGCGATGTTGGGGTCGTGCTGCAGCTCGGCGAAAGAGGACATGTCGTTCCACCCGTCGCGACTGCCCGACTCGATCCAGGCGACGTTGGTCCAGGACTCGGCCCCGTCTGCGCCCTCCCCGGCCTCCTCGTCCTCCTCGTCGTAGGCGTCGAAGCGGTCGCCGAAGGGCTGGAACTCGTTGATCTCACCCGTGTCGAGGTTGAGCCGGCCCTCGGAGCGGAAGTCGCCGCCCGAGGACATGATCTGCGTGAGCTCGGGGATGTCGACGGGCAGTGGGCGCAGCTCCGTTTCGGCGCCGGAGAGCTCGGCCTCGATGTCCTGGGCGAGGTACTCGTCACCCCTCCAGCCCCGCTCGTGCAGTCGTCCAGCGATGGCCGCGAGGAGCCGGGCGACCTCGGCGTCGGACTCGCTGGCCGTGGCCCCTTCTGCCCCGCCCGACGCGGCGCGCTTTCAGCAGCGCATCGCCGACGAACTGGAGTGCGTAGTCGAGGTTCGAGCCCGTGACAGCGCGGACGAGTGTCTGGCAGATCACCCGCAAAGGCGGCGCGGCGGACCTCGCCATCGTCGAGGCGGCGCAGGCGAGCGAGGTCGGGCCAGAGGGGCACGTGGCCGCTCTCGTCGACGGTGGACGGAGGAGCGGTGTTGCCGGCCTGGTCCGGCACGGTGCCCCAGCCGGTGATCGCGTGGGCGGTGTGCGTCTCGTCCGAAGGCCTCGACAGGGTCGTCGTAGGCCTCGACGGTGCACTCGTGGTCCCAACCGTCCTCACCGAACCGGTAACGGAAGTCGTCGCCGGGTTTGAGCTTGGCCGCCACCTTGTCCGACCAGAAGAGGGGAATGAGGTCCGCCCCGCCGCCACCGGTCTGGAACATCCGGAGCCGGGCGAGGTCCCAGCGCCCCAGGGCCGGTCGACGGCCAGACCGAAGGTCTCGAAGGTCACGTGCGGCGGCACGATCATGATCCGCCCGGGACGCGACTCGACGGGACCCTCGGGCGAGCCGACGATCTCCACCCTGATCCGCAGTGCCCGCTTGGCCATGACCCCTACTCTGCCAAATCGAGAGCCTGCCTGAGCAGGTCGCGAACTCGTGGCAGGTCGTATTCCAGGGTGTCCCATACCACCTTGCGCTGGATCCCCTCGTAGTGGTGCGCGAGCAGGGACCGCATCTGGTGGATCGACGACCACGGGACGTCGGGATTCGCGGCCTTGAAGTCGTCACTGATGCGGTCGGCGGCCGAGGACAGGTCGATGATGACCGACTTGGCCGCCCTGAAGAGCAGCATCGAGGACGCCAGTCGAAACTCAGCTTCACCTGCCGCCAGGATCTCGTCGGCGTCCGCGATGTGGGCAAGCATGTCGTTGACGTATCGCTCGTCCGGTGAACGGCTGCCCTCCGTCGCGTCAGTCACAGCGGTACTGCCTCGGCCTTGGCCTGCCGAAGGCTCGTCGCCGTCCAGTCGTCGTCGGGCACGAGATCGACCCTGACGTTGGCTACGTCCTCGACCGCCGCCGTCATCTCGGCGAGCCGCAGCAGTCCGGTGCGTTCTGGTAGGTCGACGAGCAGGTCGAGGTCGCTTCCCGGTCGGTCCGTGCCGCGCACGGCCGAACCGAAGACGCGGATGTTCCGTGCACCAGCCTCCTCGAGCACGTCCCTGATGCGGTCCCGCCGTCGGGCCAGCACTTGGCTCGGCCGGATCAACGACGAGATGCCCTGGTGGAGCTTGCGCAGCTGGTCGGGTGTCGCGCTTCGCCCTCGTTCGATCTCCGACACGTCGGGCTGATGCATTCCGGCAGCAGCCGCCACGGCATGCTGGGTGAATCCGAACTCGCGGCGCAGTTCGCGAAGCTCCCTTCCATTCATTCACCCAGTATAGCCAGGGCTATATTTCTTAGGCCACCGCGCTCCCGCAGGTGCGGCACCCGGTCCACCGGGCGGGCCTGCGGCTCCCGGCCACGTCGTCGAGGTCAGCTGCGGCACCGGCGAACTGGGCGGCATACAGCGTCGCGTAGGCGCCGCCGGCGCGCGAGCAGCTCGGCGTGCGAGCCCTGCTCGACGATGCGTCCGTCCTCCATGACGAGGATGAGGTCGGCGTCGCGGATCGTCGACAGGCGGTGCGCGATGACGAAGCTCGTCCGGTCGGAGCGCAGCGCCGCCATCGCGTGCTGGACGAGCAGCTCGGTGCGGGTGTCGACCGAGCTCGTCGCCTCGTCGAGGATGAGCAGCGCCGGGTCGGAGAGGAACGCGCGGGCGATGGTGATCAGCTGCTTCTCGCCGGCCGAGATGTTGGAGGCCTCGTCGTCGAGCACCGTGTCGTAGCCGTCGGGCAGCGAGTGCACGAAGCGGTCGACGTAGGTCGCCCGCGCCGCCGCGAGCGACCTCCTCCTCGGTGGCACCCGGACGGCCGTAGGCGATGTTGTCGCGGATCGTCCCGCCGAAGAGCCAGGTGTCCTGCAGCACCATGCCGATGCGGGACCGCAGGTCGTGCCGCGGTCAGGTCGCGGATGTCGACGCCGTCGAGCGTGATCCGGCCGCGTCGAGCTCGTAGAACCGCATGATGAGGTTGACGAGGGTCGTCTTGCCGGCGCCGGTCGGCCCCGACGATGGCGACGGTCTGGCCCGGGCTGCACCGACAGGTCGAGGTTCTCGATGAGCGGCTTGTCGGGCGTGTAGGAGAAGGACACGTCCTCGAAGGCGCACGGCGCCGTGCGGGTCCTCGATGTCGTGCCGGCGCGGCGACGTCGGGCTCCTGCTCGTCGGCGTCGAGCACCTCGAAGACGCGCTCCGCCGAGGCGACCCCGGACTGGAGCACGTTGGCCATCGAGGCGACCTGCGTCAGCGGCTGGGTGAACTGGCGGGAGTACTGGATGAACGCCTGGACGTCACCGAGGCTCATCGTGCCGGACGCCACCCGCAGCCCACCGACGACGGCGATGACGACGTAGTTGAGGTTCCCGATGAACATCATGACCGGCATGATGATGCCGCTGATGAACTGCGCCCCGAACGCGGCGCTCGAACAGCTCGTCGTTCTTCGTCCTTGAAGCTCCGCCTCGCGTCTCCTTCTGGCGGCCGTAGACCTTGACGAGGCCGTGCCCGGTGAAGGTCTCCTCGACGATGCCGTTGAGCTCGCCGGTGTTGCGCCACTGCTGGACGAACAGCTTCTGCGAGCGCTTGGCGATCATGGCCGTGACCACGATCGAGATCGGGATGCGTGACGAGCGCGATGAGCGCCAGCGACCACGAGATCCAGAACATCATGCCGAGCACCGCGATGACGGTGAGCAGCGAGTTGAGCAGCTGCGAGAGCGTCTGCTGCAGCGACTGCCCGACGTTGTCGATGTCGTTGGTGACGCGGCTGAGGATCTCACCGCGCGGCTGGTTGTCGAAGTAGGGCAGCGGCAGCCGGTTGAGCTTGGCCTCGACCTCCTGGCGCAGGTCGATACATCGTGCGCGCGAGCACGCCCTGCAGGATCCAGCCCTGGACCCACATGAGCAGCGACGCCGCGACGAAGAGCGCCATGACGAGCAGCAGCACGCCGGCGAGCGCGGCGAAGTCGATCCCCTGGCCCGGCGACGAAGTTGACGTTCCTCGAGCAGGTCGGCCATGCGTCGTCTGCCCCGGGCCCGCAGCGCCGTCGACGACCTGCTCCTCGTCGTGCCCGGCGGCGCCTCGGCATCTGCTGCGTCCGATGACCCCGGCGAAGATGAGGTCGGTCGCCCGGCCGAGGATCTTCGGGCCGATCGAGCTGAGCGTGACGCTCACGACCAGCAAGACGACGACGGCGACGACCTTGGCGCGGTCGCGGCCGCAGCCGCCCGAGCAGGCGCTTGGCCGACGGGCCGAAGTTCGAGCGACTTCTCGCCCGGCTGGCCCATCATCATGTGCGGCGGCCACCGCGTCGAGCCGGGTCCGCGGCGGGCCTCAGCCGCCTTCTCCTCCGCGGTCTTGACGCCCTCGGCCATCAGGCCGCCTCCTCCGCGCTGCGCTGGGACTCGACGATCTCCTGGTAGGTCTCGCACGACGTCGAGCAGCTCGTCGTGCGTGCCCTGCGCCGACGATCGCGGCCGTCCTCGAGCACGATGATCTGGTCGGCGTCGATGATGGTCGACACCCGCTGGGCCACGATGATGACCGTCGCGTCCCTCGTCACCGGCCGCAGCGCGCCGCGCAGGCGCGCGTCGGTCGACAGGTCGAGCGCCGAGAACGAGTCGTCGAAGAGGTAGATGTCGGGCCGCTTGACGACGGCCCGCGCGATGGCCAGCCGCTGGCGCTGGCCGCCCGACACGTTGGTGCCGCCCTGGGCGATCGGCGCGTCGAGCCCGCCGCATGCGCCTCGACGAAGTCCTCCGCCTGGGCGATGCGCAGGGCCTCCCACAGCTCCTCGTCGGTCGCCTCCGGGTTGCCGTAGCGCAGGTTGCTCGCGACGGTGCCGGTGAAGAGGTAGGGCCGCTGCGGGACGAGGCCGATCCGGGCCCACAGGGCGTCGAGCTCGAGGTCGCGCACGTCGACGCCGCCGACCTCGACCTGGCCCGCGCGAGACGTCGAAGAGCCGCGGGACGAGGCCGAGCAGCGTCGTCTTGCCCGCACCGGTCGAGCCGATGATCGCCGTCGTCTGGCCGGGCGCGGCCGTGAAGGTCACGTCGTGGAGCACCGGCGCCTCGGCGCCGGGGTAGTGGAAGTCGACGCCGTCGAACGACGATCCCCGCGCTCGGCGACCGGAGTCGGTCACCGGCTGCGCCGGCTCGGCGACCGACGACTCGGTGTCGAGCACCTCGCTCGATGCCGTCCGGCCGAGACCGACGCGCGCGGGATCATCGTCGCCATGAAGGTCGCCATCATGACGGCCATGAGGATCTGGACGAGGTAGGCCAGGAACGCCGTCAGCGAGCCGACCTGCATGTCGCCGCTCTCGACGCGGTGGGCGCCGAACCACATGCACGGCGACCGTCGACAGGTTGAAGATGAGCATGACGATCGGGAAGACGAGCGCCATCAGCCGCCCGACCCGCAGGCCGGCGTTCGGTCAGGTCGGCCGTTGGCCTCGGCGAAGCGCGCCTCCTCGTGCTCCTCGCGGACGAAGGCGCGCACGACGCGGATGCCGGTGATCTGCTCGCGCATGACCCGGTTGACGCCGTCGAGCGAGGTCTGCATGCGCCCGAACCACGGCACCATCCGCCAGATGACGAGGCCGACGACGAGGCCGAGCAGCGGCACGGCGACGGCGACGAGCCAGGACAGCCCGACGTCCTCGCGCAGCGCCATGATGATGCCGCCGACCATCATGATCGGCGTCGTGACGAGCAGCGCGAAGCGCCATGAAGACGACCATCTGCACCTGGGTGACGTCGTTGGTGTTGCGCGAGATCAGGGTCGGCGCCCCGAAGCTTCGTCACCTCCTGCGCCGAGAAGTCGACGACCGTGCCGAAGACGTTGCCGCGCATGTCGCGGCCCATCGCCATGGCCACGCGGGCGGCGAGGTAGGTCGCCAGCCACTGACGCGGCGATCTGGACGAGGCTGACGCCGAGCATGAGCGCGCCGTGGCTGACGATGAAGCCGGTGTCGCCCTTGGCGACGCCCTCGTCGATGATCTCGCCGTTGAGGCTGGGCAGGTAGAGCGAGGCCATCGTGCTGACGAGCTGGGCCAGCACGATGAGCACGATCTGGCCGTGGTACGCCCGCAGATGGCTGCGGAGCAGTCGGATCAGCATGCGGGTGCCTTTCGCTGTGATGTGGAAGCGTGAGGTGGAAACGCGGTGTGGAAGCGTCGTGTCGACGCTAGAGACTCCAGCCGGGTGAGGGTCAATCGATTTTTCGACGCGGCCCGGGCCGGGCACGCACCCCGTCGAGGATCGTGTCCACGACCTCCTCGGGGGTGAGCAGCTCGCCCTGGGCGATGCCGGGATGGCTGCCGGAGAAGGCGAGCAGCCGGATCCGGTGGAGCAGCTGGTGCGGCGTCACCCTCAGCTCATCCGCGTCGACGAGGTCGAGCACCGAGTCGAACAGCTCGACGTGGGACGGCTGGCACTCGCCACCGAGACGGGAGCGCACGTGCCGACCCGCCTCGAAGCAGTCGTGGTGTGGTGCCACCTGCGGCGGCTGCGCGAGGCCGAGCGCGTTCATCAGGTCGAGCACGTCCCGGATCCGCTGTTGCAGGATGGCCGCGAACTCGACCAGCCGGTCCCGCATCGGCAGCGACCGGTCGATGGCCTGGAACTCGCGCCGAGCCCACGCCGGGCAGAAGCCCGCCTCGACCGCGTCGGCCTGCAGCGCGCCCTTGCTCGGGAAGGCCCGGAAGATGGTGCCCTCGGCCACGCCCCCGGCCCGAGCGATCTCGCTCGTCGTCGGCACGCGCCCGTGCTCGCGCGCGAGCTGCAGGAAAACTGTGACCAGCGCGTCGCGTCGCTCGTCCGGAGCCAGGGGCGCTGCGCGCCCCGTCGTGGTGCCCATGGTTCCCAGTATGAGTGAGTGCTCACTCATTGACAACAGACCAGTTCAGATGCCGTATGCCGCTGAGCTCGGTCCCAGCCACTCACTCCCCTTGGGTACGTGGTTGAGCGGGCAGACTGGTACCGCCCGATTCGATGCGAGCAGGAACCGAGCCCGGAAAGGCGCCGCGATGACCGTCTCCCCTGCCGTCTGGGCCGTCACCATCGTCGTCATCATCGGGTTGCTCGCCTTCGACTACTTCTTCCACGTCCGGCAGGCTCATACCCCAACGCTCCGGGAGTCGGCCATCTGGTCGGGGGCCTACGTCGGCGTGGCGGTGCTCTTCGGCGTCGTGGTGTGGTGGCTGGGCGGCTCGGCCATGGGCACGGAGTACTTCGCCGGCTACATCACCGAGAAGGCCCTCTCGGTCGACAACCTGTTCGTCTTCCTCATCATCATGACGAGCTTCCGCGTGCCACGCGCGGACCAGCAGAAAGTCCTCCTCTTCGGCGTCACCTTCGCGATCATCGCGCGGACCGGCTTCATCTTCCTCGGCGCGACGCTCATCAACCGGTTCGCCTGGGTCTTCTACCTCTTCGGCATCGTCCTGCTCATGACGGCCGGCAACATGCTGCGGCCGGAGGGCGAGGACAGCCACTCCGCCGACAACATCGTGATTCGCATCGCCCGCAAGCTGTTCAAGACCTCGCCGGAGTACGACGGCGACAAGCTGTTCACCGTCGTCAACGGCAAGCGGGTCATGACGCCCATGCTGCTCGTCATGGTGGCGATCGGTGGCACGGACCTGCTCTTCGCCGTCGACTCGATCCCGGCGATCTTCGGCCTGACGCAGAACGTGTTCATCGTCTTCACCGCGACCACGTTCTCGCTCCTCGGCCTGCGGCAGCTGTTCTTCCTCATTGAGGGCCTGCTCGACCGGCTCATCTACCTCAGCTACGGCCTCGCGGCGATCCTCGCGTTCATCGGGGTGAAGCTCATCCTCCACGCCCTGCACGAGAACAGCGTGCCGTTCATCAACGACGGTGAGCCGGTCCCGGTCATCGAGGTGTCGACCGCCGTGTCGCTCGTCGTCATCGTCGGGATCCTCAGCCATCACCGTGGTGGCATCGCTGCTCAGCCCGGCAGGCAAGGCGCAGACAGCGGTCACCAACGCCCGCCGCGGCGCGATCCGCTACCTCGACCTCAGCTATGAGGAGGAAGAGCAGCTCCGCGAGGAGGCCTACCAGGCGCTCTGCGAGGATGAGCGGGTCATCCGGTCACTGCCGGAGAAGTACCGGGCCCGCATCCGCGAGGGCGAGACCGAGCTCATCGAGCTGCTCAACCGGGCCCACGTCATCCGTGCGGACCGGGTCGCCCGCCGCGAAGCCGGCCTCCCCTACCGCATGTGACCAATCAGTGAACAGCTTTCGGGGGCCGACCAATCGAGTGTGCAGAAAATGCCGGCACGTACTGCCACTCGATCAAGAGTGAACGGGTGGCGCCCAGTCCGGTCGGGGGATGAGGCAGAACGGGTGGCCGACCGGGTCGGCGAAGACGCCGCGGCCGGGCAGCTTGGTGGCGCCCAGGGCCAGGACCAGTGGAGTCGCCTCGGCGACGTCATCGACCATCACGTCGAGGTGGACCTGCTGGGGCACGGACGGATCGGGCCAGGTCGGTGCGCGATGGTCCGGCGCGAGCTGGAACGCCAGTCCGGAGGTCTGCGGGCTGTCCGAGACGACGACAAAGTCGTCGCTGTCGTAGGTGATGGACTTGCCGAGCAGTGCAGAGTAGAACGCCGCCAAGGCCCGCGGGTCCGGACAATCCAGCACGACATGATGCATTCGACCGATCACGGACCGGATGCTGCCACCGCCGGGGCGCCAGCAGAAGACCCAGTATTCGATCAGGTGAGGAGGCCGTCGGCCACGAGGTCGCGGATCTGCGGCACCAGCTCGCTCCTGACGGCGGCGGGATCCACGTCGACGAGCGCGGCAATGGCCTCCAGGGCGACACGCGCGGTCAGCTCGCCGTCGGCGACGCCCAGATAGGCAGCCAGCAGCGTGTCGGCCCGCACGACCCGCCGCAGCCCGCCTCCTTGGCGGATCAAGATGACCGAGGGGTCCTCGGCGCCCGGGCGTCCGTGACGTTCCTCGGTCACGTCTGGGGCGCACGACCACGCGACATCGAGCACGTCATCGTCCGTGTGCTCGGCGAGCCACGTCCGCGCGGCGAGGCCGGCCTCGATGACCGGGCCCATCGGCGCCCCCACGGGGCCGGGAGCCTCGTCGAGGGACCGCCACGGCGCCCGGTCGCGCAAGGGCCGCTGGAGCGCGACGACGCCGAAGCCGATCGACTCGACGTCCCGCGACGCGAAATCACGCAGCCACGCCGCACAGAGGCGGTCGTGCTCTGCCGAACCAGGCAGGTGACCGCCGTCGCGGCTCCACAGCTCGGCGTACTCAGCCGGGTCCTGGACCTCGCGCTGCACCACCCAGGCGTCGAGACCAACCCCCTCGAGCCACTCGTCCCACACATCGCGCCAGGAGCGCCCGGCGGGCACCTCCCAGTTGCCGAGGAGCTGCGCGACGCCACCCGGCTCGAGGACCGACTCGACCTGCTGGACGAGCGAGCGCACGACCGTGTCCCCGGGTCGTCCTGCATCCCGGTACTCGTACACCGGCACGTCCTCGTCGCGTGGTGTGATGACGAATGGCGGGTTGGACACGACGAGCGAGAAGCGCTCCCCCTCAACGGGAGCCAGCAGGTCGCCGAGCCGGAAGTCGACCTCCAGGCGGGCGAGAGCCGCATTGAACCGCACAAACGCCATCGCCCGCTCGGAGATGTCCGTGGCCACGATCGACTCTGCGTGGCTGCCGAGGTGGAGGGCCTGCACGCCGGCCCCGGTGCCGAGGTCGAGGGCCCGACGGACTCGGCGGCGGATGGTCCACGACGCCAGCGTCGTCGTGGCGCCGCCGATGCCGAGGACGTGGTCGGGTCGCAGCGGCTGACGGGTGACGAGCGCGGAGAGGTCCGAGGCCACCCACCAGTCGTGCGTGTCGTCGGCGTAGGGCCGCACGTCACAGCTCGGTATGACCTGCTCCCCCGACGACCCGGACCAGCCGCAGGGTGGCCGACACCCTCGGTGCGCACCCCGGGCAGGGCGGAGTCGAGCTCAGCGCCGCTGACCTGCTGACCGAGCGTGAAGAGCCGGATCAGCGTGCCGCACGGGTCGGGGGAACCACCCGTTGCGAGCAGCGCCGGCAGCGGCTGCTCGCGGTGCAGGGCGGCGGAGGCGAGGGGCCCGAGGCGCTCTGCGACCCCGTCCACCGTGAACCGGGCCGCGACGAGGTCGTCACGGAGCCGCGCCATGAGCCCGGCCTCGACGACCGGCGGGGGCGGCGACGAGGGCTCCAGCGAGGCCACCGGATGTGAGCGGTTCAGCCGCGCGAGGTGGTCGACGCGGGCGGTGTCGGCGCCTGCCCCTGGTCTCCCGGCTCGCTGGCGTCGAGCGCCGCTTCGAGGTCGGGGTGGATCTCGAAGACCTTGTCGAGCCCGGTGATGGCGAAGACCTGCAGCACCCGCTCGGCGGTCCCGACCAGCCGCATGGAACCGCCACGGGTGCGCGCGATCTTCAGCCGACCCACGAGCACCCCGAGCCCCGTGGAGTCGAGGAACGTGACGTCGCTCAGGTCGACGACGAGATCCGCGCGTCCGGCGTTGATCTGCTCGTCCAGCTTCTCCCTGACGAACGGTGCCGTGTAGACATCGATCTCGCCACCGAGGCGCACCACGGTGCGATCACCGTGGTCGGCCCGGGTGATCGACAGATCCACCTGTGGCCCCTTCCCGTGTGTGCGTTGCTATCACTGACCTCGGGGGTAACATGCCCGAGTCGCCGTAACGGTACCCCGGCGACATACGGTTGCTCCACATGAACGGGTCTGACGCGCTGTCGACAACACCCCTGGCGTCGCCCGGCGTCCGGGTGGCGGGCGACCACGCGCCGTTCGACCCGGCGGCGCTGCTCATCCTCCTGGCCGGTGACCACCCCGAGCGCCTGCTCCACGTCCACGAACTCCCGGAGCGACCTGCCCGGTGCGCCGAGTGGCCCGACTGGCTCGAGCCCACGCTCCTCGCCAGCCTGGTCGGTGCGGGCATCCCGGCACCGTGGCGACACCAGGTCGAGGTCGCCGAGGCCGCCCACCCTGGCCGGCACGTCGTCGTCTGACCGGCACCGCATCCGGCAAGAGCCTGGGCTACCTCATGCCGCTGCTCACCGACGTCATCGACGGGACTCGAGCGCCGAACGGTCGCGGTGCCACGGCGCTCTACCTCGCACCCACGAAGGCCCTCGCCGCGGACCAGCTGACCGCATCGCTCGGCTGGCCCTCCCGGCCGTCCGCCCGGCGACGTACGACGGCGACACCCCGGCCGACGAGCGGCGCTGGATCCGCGACCACGCCAACCTCGTGCTCACCAACCCCGACCTCTCCACCACTCCCTCCTGCCGAGCCACGAGCGGTGGGCGTCGTTCCTGCGGGCCCTGCGCTACGTCGTCGTCGACGAGTGCCACGTCTACAAGGGAGTCTTCGGGTCCCACCTCGCCGCCGTCCTCCGCCGACTCCGGCGCGTCGCGGCGCGCTACCGCGCGACTCCCACCTTCGTCTTCGCGTCAGCCACCGTTGCCGACCCGGCTGAGCACGCATCACGACTTCTCGGTATGCCGCTGAGCTCGGTCACCGAGGACGGCTCTCCTCGTGCGTCCATGACCTTCGCCCTCTGGGAGCCTCCGCTCGTCGTCGACCACCAGGGACAGCCCAGCCGGGTGAGCACGATCACCGAGACCGGCGACCTGCTCGCCGGGTGCGTCCAGGCGGACGTGCAGACGGTGGCCTTCGCACGGTCACGCGCGGGCGTGGAGGTCGTCGCGAACGTCGCCCGGGGCCGGCTGGGCGAGTCTCCGGACGAAGGGCTTTTCGGGGGTCCACGGTGGCGGAGCCCCCGTGTGTCGGCATATCGCGGCGGGTATCTGCCGGAGGAGCGACGCGAGCTGGAGAGAGCCCTGCGGTCACGCGATCTGCGTCGGCCTCGCCGCGACGAACGCCCTCGAGCTCGGCGTCGACGTCACTGGCCTCGACGCGGTCCTGCTCGCGGGCTGGCCGGGCACGCTGGCATCGCTGTGGCAGCAGGCCGGACGGGCGGGGCGGGCCGGGCAGCACTCGCTGGCCGTGCTCGTCGCTGCCGACGACCCGCTCGACACGTTCGTCGTCCACCACCCCGAGGCGATCTTCGGCCGGGGCGTCGAGGCGCCGTCGTCGACCCCGACAACCCGCATGTGCTCGGTCCCCACCTCGCCGCAGCGGCCGCGGAGCTGCCCCTCACCGAGGCGCGGACCTCGAGCTCTTCGGCCCGCAGACGGGGCCGCTGCTCGATGCGCTCGTCGCCAAGGGCATCCTCAAGAAGCGGCCCCGCGGCTGGTTCTGGGGCCGCGAGGACCGGCCCGCCGACCACCTCTCGCTGCGCGGCGCGGGCGAGCCGGTGCGCATCGTCGAGACGCGGACCGGGCGCGTCGTCGGCACCGTCGACGAGGCCTCGGCCCACGCCCAGGTCCACACCGGCGCCGTGCACCTGCATCAGGGACAGACGCTGGGTCGTCACCGAGCTCGACCTCGACGAGCCACGCGGCCTTCGCCGTGCGCGGCGACCCGGGGTGGACGACGCAGGCGCAGTCGGTGAGCGACTTCGACGATCGTGGCCGCGAGACCGAGCACGAGCGACTGGGGGCCGCTCCGCTGCTCCTTCGGCCACGTGACGGTGCGGCAGCCAGGTCGCCTCCTTCCTGCGGCGGCTGCCCGGCGGGCGAGGTGCTCGGCGAGCACCCGCTCGACCTGCCGCGCGCGCTCGCTCGCGACGCAAGGCCGTGTGGTGGACGATGCCCGTCGACGAGCTCGCGGCCGCGGGGGTGGACGAGGCCGGCATACCCGGGGCGGCGCACGCGGCCGAGCACGCCGCGATCGGGATGCTGCCGCTCTTCGCCACCGCCGACCGGTGGGACATCGGCGGCGTCTCCACCGCCCTGCACCCGGACACCGGCCTGCCGACGATCCTCATCTACGACGGGCACCCCGGCGGGGCGGGCTTCGCCGAGCGCGGCTACCGGCGGGTCCGCGCGTGGCTCACGTGCGACGCGCGACGCGATCGCCGCGTGCGAGTGCGCCGACGGGCTGCCCGTCCTGCATCCAGTCGCCGAAGTGCGGCAACGGCAACGAGCCGCTGGACAAGCGCTGGTGCCATCGCCCTGCTCGGGCTCACGGTGGCTCATGCGGCGGGACACGGCCAGACGACGTGACCCGATCCGGCACGCCGGAGCATTGCCGTCGGATCGGGCGAAATCGACCCAAATTTCTCCCTTACCCTGCCGATTGTCCTTCTCACTGGCTATCGTGCGGCTACGGCGCAGAGCCCACCCGCGCCGGGCTCCACGGGACACCTCGACGGGAGAGACATGAAGCGAAGGTTGCTGGGCGCGGTTGCGGCCGTGCCCATTGCGCTCGCGATGGCCGGGACAGGGGCGGCCGACGCAGCGGTCACCCAGACCGATCCGTCGCTCACGGATGGCATCTACGTCGTCCAGATGGCCGACCTGCCGGTCGTCGCCTACGACGGCAGCCTCGCCGGCTACCAGGCGACCAAGCCCGCCAAGGGGAAGAAGATCGACCCCCAGTCGGCGGCAGTGACGAAGTACGTCGACCGGCTCAAGAGCACGCACAACAAGGCGCTCAGCACGGTTGGCGCCTCCTCGAAGCTCTACGACTACGCCTACTCGTACAACGGGTTCGCCGCCCGGCTGACGGCGGACCAGGCGAAGCAGATGAGCAACGCCTCCGGCGTGCTCGCCGTGAGCAAGCAGCAGACCTACTCGATCGACACCTCGACGACGCCGGCGTTCCTCGGCCTCACCGACAAGGGTGGGCTGTGGGACATGCTCGGTGGGACGAAGAGCGCGGGCGAGGACATCGTCATCGGCGTCGTCGACTCCGGCATCTGGCCCGAGTCGCTCTCCTTCGCGGACCGGGTCGACGCGAGCGGCAAGCCGTCGTTCGCCCCGGGCGCCAACCGTGCCTACACCAACCTGCCGAGCTTCAACGGCCGGTGCCAGGTCGGAGAGAACTTCACCGGCGCGAACTGCAACCAGAAGCTCGTCGCGGCCCGCTACTTCAACCAGGGCCAGGGCGGCGACGCGGGCATCAACAAGGACCGTCCGTGGGAGTTCAACTCGCCCCGTGACTACAACGGGCACGGCACGCACACGGCTGGCACGTCCGGCGGCAACCACGACGTCCCCGTCGACGGCCCCGGTGCCGCGGTCGCACCGGACGGCATCAGCGGCATGGCTCCGCGGGCGCGCATCGCGGCCTACAAGGCGCTCTGGTCGACCGAGGCCGCGCGACACGGCCGGCGGCTACGACGTCCGACCTCGTCGCCGCCATCGACACAGCGGTCGCCGACGGCGTCGACGTCATCAACTACTCGATCAGCGGTACGCAGCACGAACTTCGCCGACCCGGCCGAGATCTCCTTCCTGTTCGCCGCCAACGCGGGCATCTTCGTCGCCGCCTCCGCCGGCAACAGCGGACCGACGACCTCGACGGTGGCGCACCCGTCGCCCGTGGATCACCACGGTGGCCGCGGGCACGCACAACCGCGAGCGGCAACGGCTCGGTGACGTTGGGCAACGGCACCACCTACAACGGCGCCTCGCTCGCCGGTGGCGGCCCGTGACGGCCGGACTTCGTCGACGCCACGGCCGTTGGCAAGCCCGGTGCGGACGCGACGCAGGTCGCAGCTGTGCTATGCGCAGCGCCAACGGCGGCACGCGTCCTCGACCCGGC
This sequence comes from uncultured Actinomycetota bacterium, assembly GCA_963826445.1. Taxonomy (GTDB): domain Bacteria; phylum Actinomycetota; class Actinomycetes; order Actinomycetales; family Dermatophilaceae; genus Intrasporangium. Next base: position 34,845 of record CAWGXD010000005.1, on the reverse strand, counting down.
GAAGGTCGCCGGGCAAGATCGTGCTCTGCGAGCGCGGCGTCACGGGCCGCATCGAACAAGAGCCTGGCCGTCCAGGAGGCCGGCGGCGTCGGCATGATCCTCGTCAACCCGTCTGACGACTCGCTCAACGCCGACTTCCACTTCGTGCCGACCGTGCACCTGACAGACAACGTCTAGCGGCCGTCAAGGCGTACGCCGCCACGCCGGGTGCCACGGCCACGATCAACAAGGCGACGACCTGACGACCGACGCGCCGGCGCCCTTCACGGCGCGGCTTCTCCTCGCGCGGCCCGCTGCGCGCCGGCGGCGGCGACCTGCTCAAGCCGGACGTCATCGCACCGGGCCAGGACATCCTCGCCGCGTTCTCACCGATGACGAACTCGGGGCTACGGCTTCAACCTGATCTCAGCGGCACGTCGATGTCGCCGCCGCACGTCGCCGGCCTCGCTGCGCTGCTGATGGACCTGCACCCGACCTGGTCGCCGATGGCGGTCAAGTCGGCCCTCATGACCACGGGCTACTGACGTGCTCGGACGGCCCGCACACGAACCCGTCGGTGATCTTCCGCCAAGGTGCGGGCCACGTGCGCCCGAACTCGGCCGCCGAGCCCGGCCTGGTCTACGACAGCGGCATCGAACGACTGGCTCGCCTTCCTCTGCGGCGACGACGCCCGGGCGTCGCCGCGCGACGCTGCGACGCGCTGATGGGCGACGGGCTACAGCGACCGACGCGAGCGACCTGAACGGCGCCTCGATTGCGATCGGCCGACCTCGCGGGCACGCAGACCGTCACGCGCAAGGTGACCAACGTCGGCGATACGCCCGCCAAGTACACCGCGCTCGGTCAGCGGCCTGGCGGGCTCAACGCCGAGGTGTCGCCGTCATCGATCACGGCTCACGCCGGGCGAACCGCCACGTTCACGGTGACGTTCACCCGGACGACGGCGACGCTCAACACCTGACACCGGCGGCCAGTTGACGTGGTCCGACGGCACGCACGCCGTCCGCTCACCCATCGTCATCCGGCCGGTGGCCCTCGCGGCCCCCGCCCAGGTGACGGGTGACGCGAATGGCGCGCACGTACAAGGTGAAGTTCGGCTACACGGGCGACTTCGGCGCCACGGCGCGTGCGTCTGCTCAAGTCGACGGAGAGCACCGGTTCGGTGGCCGACGACCCGACGGACAGACTTCGCCAGACGGCCCCGGCCGCGAGCCTGAAGAGTTCCCGTTCTTCGGTCCCGGCAGGCACGACGTATGCCCGGTTCTCGCTGTTCGGGGCGAGTGGACCCCGGTGACGACCTCGACCTCTACCTGAAGAACCCGAGCGGCACCCTCGTCGCACTGCAGCGGCAACGGCGGATCCCAGGAGGAGATCAACCTCGTCAACCCCGCGGCAGGCACATGGACCCTGGTGGTGCACGGCTGGGGCGTCGTCCAGGCGACGAGTGAGTTCACCCTGCACTCGTGGATCCTTGGGAGTGCGGCCGCCGGCAACATGACGGTGACCGCCCCGTCCTCGGCGACCACCGGGGAGGAAGCGACGATCACGCTCGGCTTCAACGGTCTGACGAGCGGTAAGTGGCTCGGGTCGGTGGCCTACTCGGGCGCCTCGGGCATTGCCAACCCGACGATCGTCCGGGTGGACGTCCCGTAGCGGATGTCCCAGCGCAAGAAGCGGGGAGGTCCCGGCAACGGCCGGGGCCTCCCGCTCCGCGTTCCGGCGACAATCGTCTCGGCGCCGAGGAGCTGCGTGAGCAGCTGCGGCGAGCGGTGGCAGCCGCAGCGGGACCGCGCCGCCCGGCCGACGTCGTCGTGACCGGGACGTTGTCCCGGGCCGACGTGGAAACGCATCCGCTCGTGCTCACCGACGAGCGCGGCGAGGTGTGGGAGCTCGTCCTCCCTGCCCGCTGGTCGCTCGATGCCTCCCCCGGCGCGAGGGTCACCGTGAGGGGCGACGTCATCGACGAGGAGTCGTCGACCCAGGTCGGACCCCGCCTGCGCGTTCGGTCACTGTCTCGCGCGGACTGAGCTGAGCGGCATACGGCATTCTCTCTTCCATCATCTGAGACATAACCCATCGTTTGTTGACCGATAACTTTCGGCTATTGAAGACTCAAACGCGTCCCAGAGATGCGCGTCAGCGCACCATCGACAGGAGTCGCTCATGTCCAGCCCGATCCGCACCGCTACGGCCCTGACCCTCGTGTCGACCCTGGGCCTCGCGGCCTGCGCCGGCGGCGGCTCGAGCGACACTGTGGCGCAGCCGGACTCGACCGAACGTCGCCGGAGTCGGCACCACCCTCAACCTGTACGCGTACGCCGTCCCCAAGGTCGCGTTCGACAGGCTCATCCCGGCATTCCAGCAGACCCCGGTCGGCAAGGGCGTCGCAGTTCCAGCAGAGCTATGGCGCCTCCGGCGACCAGAGCCGCAAGGTAGCCGCCGGCGCCGAAGCGGACTTCGTCAACTTCTCGGTCGAGCCCGACGTGAGCCGACTCGTCGACGCAGGACTCGTCGACGCGGACTGGAACGCCGGACGAGCACGAGGGCATCCCGTTCGGGTCGGTCGTCACCATCGTCGTGCGCAAGGGCAACCCCAAGGGCATCAAGGACTGGGACGACCTGCTCGAGCCCGGCGTCGAGGTCGTCACGCCGAACCCGTTCTCGTCGGGCTCCGCCAAGTGGAACCTGCTCGCGCCGTACGCGGCCAAGAGTGAGGGCGGCACGAACATGGCCGCCGGGCTCGGCCTACGTCAGCAAGCTCGTCGGCGAGCACGTGAAGATCCAGCCGAAGTCCGGGCCGCGAAGCGACCGAGGCGTTCCTCCAGGGCAGCGGCGACGCGCTGCTCAGCTACGAGAACGAGGCGCTCTTCATCGAGACGAACGGCGACCCGGTCGAGCACGTCACGCCGCCGCAGACCTTCAAGATCGAGAATCCCGTGGCGGTGCTCAAGGGCAGCGCGAACCGCGCGACGGCCGAGGCGTTCAACAACTACCTCTACACCGCCGGAGGCGCAGAAGCTGCTGGCCCAGGCGGGTTTCCGACCGGTCGACGAGGCGGTGGCTGCTGAGTTCGCAACGACGTTCCCGGCTCCCGCCAAGCTCTGGACGATCGCCGACCTCGGTGGCTGGAAGGCCGTCGACTCCGAGCTCTTCAAGAAGGACGTCGGCGACGATCGCCAAGATCTACGACGCGGCCACGCAGATGACCGCACCGTCCGAGACCGAGCGCGGAGGGCCGCGGCGCGGTCTCCCCTCGGCGAAACCTGCTCAGCGACGGCGGACGTCACGGCGCCGCAGGTCCATGGGCGATCCAGCCGCTCGGCGTCGGCGTCGCGACGCTCTGGCTGAGCATCATCGTGCTGCTGCCACTGGCTGCCCTGACGGTCGCCGCCTTCGAGGATGGCTGGGCCGGCTTCTGGGAGGCGGTCACGGCGCCGGCCGCACTGGCGTCGCTGCGGGTCACCGTGCTGGTGTCGGCCCTCGTCGCCGGGCTCAACGCGGTCATGGGCACCCTCATCGCCTGGGTCCTCGTCCGCGACACCTTCCCCGGACAGCGGGTCGTCAACGCGCTCATCGACCTGCCCTTCGCGCTGCCGACGATCGTCGCGAGCATCGTCCTGCTCTCGCTCTACGGCCCGAACAGTCCCGATCGGCGTCGCAGCTCAACGCGACGACGTGGGGCCTGATCGTGGCCCTGGCGTTCGTCACTCTGCCCTTCGTCGTCCGCTCGGTCCAGCCGGTGCTCATCGAGGCCGATCGCGAGGTCGAGGAGGCGGCGGCCTCGCTCGGCGCCTCGAGCTGGACGACGTTCCGCCGCATCGTCCTGCCGACGCTCGCTCCCGCCATCGCCAGCGGGACCGGCCTGGCCTTCGCGCGCGCCATCGGTGAGTACGGCTCGGTCGTCCTCATCGGCGGCAACATCCCGCGCGAGACCCAGGTCGCGTCGCAGTACATCCAGCAACAGATCGAGATCGACCGGTCGGTCAACGCGGCAGCGGTTTCCGTGGCGTTGTTGCTCATCGCCTTCGCGACGCTGTTCGTCCTGCGCGTCCTGTCGACCCGCGCTCAGCGGCGAGAGGAGCGGGCGCATGAGGACCAGCATCCGGACGCGCGTCGCCGTGCGCACCATGGCGCTCGGTTACCTCGTCATCCTCATTGCCGTGCCGATCGGCCTCATCCTGTGGCGGGCCTTCGCGCCGGGCGTCGGTGCCTTCATCGCATCTGTCTCGACTCCGGCGGCGATGTCGGCGATCAACCTGTCGCTGCTCATCGTGGCCCTCGTCGTGCCGCTCAACGTCGTCTTCGGCGTCATCGACGGCACTGGCGCTGGTCCGCGGGCGATTCCGCGGGCGCGGGCTGCTGCAGGGCGTCGTCGACCTGCCCTTCGCCGTCTCGCCGATCGTCGTCGGCGTCGCCCTCATCATGCTGTGGGGCACGGCCGGCTGGTTCGGGGCGCTCGACCGCGCCGGGTTCAAGGTCATCTTCGGGCTCCCCGGGATGGTCATCGCGACCATCTTCGTCACCCTGCCCTTCGTCGTCCGAGAGGTCGAGCCGGTGCTGCACGAGATCGGCACGGAGCAGGAGCAGGCCGCCGCCACGCTGGGCGCGTCCGCGGTGGCAGACGTTCTGGCGCATCACCCTTCCGGCGATCCGGTGGGGCCTGACCTATGGCGTCGTGCTCACCGTCGCGCGGGCGCTCGGGCGAGTTCGGCGCCGTGATCATGGTGTCGTCGGGCTTCCCGGGGGTGTCGCAGACCCTGACCCTGCTCGTGCACGCGCGCTACATCGACGACCACAACACGTATGGCGCGTATGCCGCCGCCACCCTCCTCATGGGCATCGCGCTCGTCGTGCTGCTGCTCATGACCGTTGCTCGACCGCAAGAGGAGCAACCGATGATCACCGTGACCGGCGGCGCGCAAGGAGTACGGCACCTTCACGGCGCTGGACGACGTCAGCCTCGAGATCCCGAGCGGATCACTCACCGCCCTGCTCGGCCCGAGCGGGTCGGGAAGTCGACCCTGCTTCGCGCCATCGCCGGCCTTGAGTCCCTGGACTCCGGGATCGTCACGATCGGGGGCAGCGACGTGACGAACGAGCCACCGCAGCGGCGGGGGATCGGCTTCGTCTTCCAGCACTACGCGGCGTTCAAGCACCTGACCGTCCGGGACAACGTCGCCTTCGGCCTGACCATCCGCAAGCGCCCAAAGGCAGAGGTCGGCGCCAAGGTCGACGAGCTCCTGCACGTCGTCGGGCTCGAAGGCTTCGCCGCGCCGCTATCCAGCGCAGCTGTCCGGCGGCCAGCGGCAGCGGATGGCCCTGGCGCGGGCCCTTGCCGTGGACCCGCAGGTGCTCCTCCTCGACGAGCCCTTCGGTGCGCTCGACGCCAAGGTGCGCGATGGACCTGCGAACCTGGCTGCGCCGGCTCCACAACGAGGTCCACGTGACGACGGTGCTCGTGACGCACGACCAGGAGGAAGCGCTGGACGTGGCCGACCGCATCGCGGTCCTCAACCAGGGCCGGATCGAGCAGGTTGGCGACCCGGTCGCCCTCTACGACCGGCCGGCCAACGACTTCGTCATGTCCTTCCTCGGCTCGGTCGCCCGTCTCGGCGAGCAGCTCGTCCGGCCGCACGACATCGTCCTCGAGAGGAACCACGCCCTGGCCGTGGCCGAGGACGCGAAGATCCCCGGCTCCCCGGGCGTCATCAGAGCGGTGGTCGAGCGTGTCGTGCCGGCTCGGCTTCGAGGTTCGCGTCGACCTCCGGGCGGACTCCGGCGAGCGTTTCGCGGCCCAGATCACGCGACGTGACGCCGACGGACTCGGCCTGCGCGAGGGCGAGAAGGTGAGTGCCCGAGCCGCGCACCGATCGAGCGTCGTCGACCACCACCCGGCACTCGCCATCTGACGCCCGCACGGATCAGGAGCAAGCGATGGACGTCTCCGCACGCGTCGACTACGCAGTCCGGCGATGCTGATCCTCGCCGAGGCGGCGGCCAGCGGATCGGGTCCGAGTCAGCATCGAGCATCTGCCACGCGGCAGGACCTGCCTCGCAAGTCCCTCGAGACGATCTTCGCTGATCTGCGCCGGGCCGGGCTCGGCGCCGAGCCGGCGCGGCGCTCTCGGCGGCCTACGCCTTGGCCCGACCACGCACCGAGATCAGCGTCGGGGACATCTTCCGCGCCGTGGACGGGCCACTCGCCGAGGTACGTGGCCGCGCCCCAGGACACGTCGTACGTCGGGGTCGCCGAGCACCTGCCGGGCCTCTGGGTCGCGGTCCGGGCGAGCCTGCGCGAGGTCCTCGACGGCACGTCGGTGGAGGCCCTGCGCACCGGCGACCTGCCCGACGGGGTGCGCCAGCTCATCACGCCGCCCGACGCCTGGCGCAACCGCTGACCTCAACCCTGAACCCTGGAACCTGGACCCTGAGCGCGTGCCAAGGGTCGCTTCCGGGTCGCCTACGGGGGTCCCCCAATGGGATGCGAGCCGCTGTCGGCGGAGAGTAGAGGTGTCAGGAACGGTTCCTGGCACATCTCAGAGGGAAGCACCACACCATGAACGACATCCAGCAGACCTTCGCCGACCACGGCTTCGTCCGACCCCGCGAGGATCGAGTGCTGGCCGGTGTCTGCGCCGGCCTCGGAAGGCGATTCGGCTTGGCACCGTGGCCAGCACGAATCCTGTTCATCCTCATCCTCCTCGTCCTCCCCGGAAGCCAGATCCTGGTCTACCCGATCCTCGCCATCCTCATGCCGTCCGAGCAGTCGGTCATGGATCGTCCGCGCTACCCGGGCCCGACAACGGCGTGAGCCGCTGGTAGCGCCTCTGGCGCACCGGGTCCCGCCTTGGCTCGCGCCCGGGCCGGCTCGGGCCAGACGGGAGCGGTCACCGCGACGGTGACCTCGAGCGTGAGACCGTCGCCCACGCAGCTCACCAGGTCGGCATCGTTGATCCCGGCCACTCGGTGGGCCGTGGCACAGGCTCCATCCACAGCCGCCCCGTCGCGCAGCCGGGCGGCTCCCGCGAGCGCAGCCAGGTCCGCAGCGAGGCGGGCGCGGTGGCTCGCCACGACCGCACTCGCGATGACCATCCCGCCGACCGTCATCGCGAACAGGACCGCGACGAGGCCGAGCACGAGCACGGTCGCGGCACCACGATCAGAGGCCGAGCCCAGCGGCCGGGCGGGTGGCCTTCCCAGCCACCGCCCGGCTGCTGGCGTTTCGGCCCCGCCCGCCATCGATGCCGGCCTCATCCGCCGATGCCCTCCTCGATCGGCGTCCTCGCAGTGGCGCTGACCGACCACGACGGCACCATGCCGCCCCAACCACCGACTCGGGCGCGCACGGTGACGACCGCGTCACCGCCGTGCCGCGCCACGGTGACGACCGCGCCCTCCGGGGCGCCGCGTCGCGCCAGATCGTGCACCCGTCCAGGCGAGTCTCCACGCGCTGCCGCACGGCTGCCGAGCTGCGCCGCATCCACGCACCGGACCTGCTCGACCGCCGCGTTCAGGCCGGCCAGGCAGGCGACGAGGATCAGGACGACGACCGGGATGGCGACGGCCAGCTCGGCCGTCACCATCCCGCCGTCGCGGCGACGTCGGCGACGCATCAACCCGCGAGACCCAGCGCGTTCTGGACGATGCCGACGAGTGCGTTGCGGACCGCATCCGACCGGACGACGCCGAGAAGCACCAGGGCGAATGTGCAGGCGGCCATGATGCCGACGGCGTACTCGGAGGTCGACATCCCGACCTCTTGGAGCAACCTCCGCCTCGCTCGCCACATTCGTACAACCATATGGACTCCCTTCCCTCTCAATGAATCTCACGGCCTTGTGCCGCGAGACGCCGATGCGTCAGCCGGTCAACATCTGCCCCGCGAGCGCCACGACGAGCGGGACGACGGTCGTGAGGCAGAAAGCCGGGAGCAGCACCAGTCCCAGCGGGGCGACGAGTCGCACGCCGACTCGGGCCCCTGCGAGCTCGACCTGCTCGAGCGACTCCCGCCTGAGGTCCTCGGCAGCTGCCAGCAGCAGCGGCCCCGGCGCGATCCCGGCTCGATGGGCGATGGCGACGGCGCGCCCGGCTGCGGACCAGACCTGCCCAACCGAGGCCCAGGCCTCGTCGTCCGAGGCCCCCCACCGCAATGCGGCAGCGACCTGGCGAAGGTCACGAACCACCGGCGCGTCGTGATCCTCCGCGGAACCGTCCAGGACATCCGCAACCGCGCCCAGAACCTCCCAGGTCGGAAGGCCCGACCGGTATCCCAGCGCGAGGAGGACCAAGGCTGCATTGACTTCGTCGGGCGTCGCCGCATCCGGCGGCGCCGTCCGTTCCGACCACGGGGCGCCGTGTCCGGTGAGCCCACTGCGTCCGTCGATTCCGTCGGCTTGCTCGCCCCCCTTGGCTCCGTCTGCCCCATCGGGCAACTCATCGCGTCGACTCGGCGCCGCCAGCACGGCCAGCGCCGTGAACAGGCCAGCCACGATCGCGGGACTCACGAGAGCCCGACTCACGATCGCCTCCGAGTCCCGCGCCCGGAGCGGCTGCCGTTCATGGCCGAGTCGACGAGGCGGCGGCACCAGAGACGGCCGGCCCAGATGAGGACCACCCCCACGACCGCCGACACGGTGCCGATCGGGTTGGACAGGTACAGCTTCGTGGGAGGGACCCCGCAGGCCAGGCCGAACACCGGACCCGTCAACGGCAACACGGTGAGGACCACGACCGTCGCGCGCGGCCCGGCGACGGCGACGTTGACCCGCCGCGCCCGCTCCCGGGACTCGCGCACCGAGACCACCGCGCGCTGGACCGCCTCCGCGAGCGGTGCGCCGGTCCGCTCGGAGAGCTGCCAGGCCGCAGCCACGAACGAGAGGTCAGCCGAGCCGGTGCGTGCCGCCCACGCCCGCCAGACCGGCGCGATGGGACTGCCCCGCCCGCAGGCATCGGCCAGCTCGCCGACGAACGCGTGGGTGCCGGGATCAAGCTTGGACCCCAGAGCGGCACCGGACAGGCGCACGGCAACCGACGGTGGGAGGCCAGCCTCGAGGGCCGGGGCGATCCCCTCCAACAAGGCCAGGATCGCGGGCGACGACGACGTCGCCCGCCGCTGCTGCCGCCACTCGCGGAACAGCTCCACCGGGTCGGACCCCCAGAGCTGACGCAACCTCTCCGTGCCCCCAGCCGGAGCGGTCTCGTCCAACGCAGGGGCGGTTCCAACACCTGGTTCACCCGCGCGAGGCGTTCACCGGTCGGCCACACGACGACGGCAAGGACCAGGAGCAGGCCGGCCAGGACCGCCGCAGTCATGCTCGACTCCGAGGCCCGAGGCTGTCCACGATTGCCGGGTCGAGGCCGAGACGATGGGCGAGGGCGGGCCAAGCCGGCCCCACGCCACCGTCGCACCGCGCCACCGGCGGCATCAGCCCGGGTCAGGGCCGTCTCGACGACCGGGTCACCATCTCTACGGAAGACGGCCGAGATTGTCTGGACCTGCCGGGTCGGGCCCCGCCGGGTCACGTGGACGCACGACGTCGATGGCAGCGGCGACCTGAGCGCGCACGGCCTCCGGGCCCAGCCCCGCCAGCGCGCCCAGCGCCTCGAACCTGGCGATCACGTCCTCGGGAGCATTCGCGTGCACGGTGCCGCACCCTCCCTCGTGCCCGGTGTTGAGCGCAGCGAGCAGCTCACGCACCTCGGCCCCGCGCACCTCGCCGACGACGATGCGGTCCGGCCGCATACGCAGCGACTGTCGCACCAGGGTCGTCAGGGTGACCTCGCCGGCGCCTTCGACGTTCGGCGGCCGAGCTTCGAGCCGCACGACGTGCGGGTGGTCGACGTGCAGCTCCCGGACGTCCTCGACCACGAGCAGCCGGTCGCCGGAGTCGACGAGCCCGAGGAGGGCCGCCAGCAGGGTCGTCTTGCCCGGCGCCGGTCCCGCCGGAGACGACAAAGGCCAGACGCCGGGTCACGATCTCCCGGAGCACCACGGCCCAAGCCGGCGGAAACATGCCCGCGCCTCGAGCACCGCAAAGGACAGATGGTCCCGGGCGGGTACCCGGATGGTGATGTGCGGACCGCCCGCCACCAGCGGCGGCAGGACCGCATGCAGACGAGCACCGGAGGGCAGCTGGCCGTCGACCCACGGGCTCGCCTCGTCCAGGCGCCGCGCGGCCGCGGCGGCGAGTCGGACCGCGAGCGCCCGAGCGTCCTCGGCGGAGAGCACCGATCCGGTCCACTCCATCCCCACGCCACGGTCGATCCAGACCTTGCCGTCGCCGTTGACGGCGAGGTCGGTGACCGCGGCGTCGTCGAGCCAGGCCTCGAGCGGGCCCGCTCCGAGGACCCGTGCCGCCAGCGCCTCTCTCGACTCGGCGACGCGCTCGGCGCCCAGCGCCCCCGTCTCCTCCCTGGCCACTGCGGCGACGAGGCCGGCGTCCGGCGCCGAGCCGTCCCGCACCCGCTGCCACACCGCTGGGCTGAGCGTCACGCCGACCACCGCCAGCCCGCGCCGGAGGGCTCCCCTCCGGCGCCCAGATCCAACGGTGGCCTGGACACGAGACGCAACAGCAGCTCGTCGGCGGCATCCACGACGGACCCACGTCCGCGCGACCCGGGCGCCACCCCACTCATGGCGTCGGAGACGAGCCGCAGGTCGTCAGCGACCGTAGCCACGATCGGAGCGTCGAGGTGGTCGCATCACCGCATCGGCCACGTCGTCCTCGATGCGCCTGCCGCGCAGCACGACCCAGGGCTCACAGCGCGGTCGCGGTCTGCCAAGAGCGGACCCATCGCCCGATCCCGCAATGGCCTCCTCGACGACCTGCCGCAGGAGTGGGACCGAGGCCGCAGCCGCAGCCAGTTGCGGCACCGCCGTCCCGACCACGACGACCCAGGCGTCGACGAGCCCCGCCACGGCAGACACGACTCGTGCGTCGCGCGCGACATCGAGCACCGTGACCGGATGGGCCGCGGACAGCCCGGCCACGACGTCGGGCAGGATCCGCACCCATTCCTCCCCCAGGGCACGGGCGGAGCCGACCGAAGCGCCGAGCACAGGCACCGTCTCCGTCGCGGGCAGCTCGCGCGCGAGGCCCACCCCGTCGACGACCCCAGCCACGTCGAGCAAGTGGTCCCACCGCCATCCGGGCTCCTGCTCGACCCCGAGGACGACGTCGAGCCGTCCCGCGAGCCGGTCGAGGTCGACGGCGACCACCGTCCGCCCGGCTGCGGCGGCCCGGACCGCGACGGCGGCAGCGAGCGTGGTGGCCCCGACCCCACCCGAGGCCGGCATGAAGGCGATGACGTTTCCCATGCACCAACCGTCATCCGAATCGCCGGAGCCGGCCCAGCGGCATACGGCCTGCGGTGGACAGCCCGGCACCCGCCGCAGGGATGTGGACGACGGTGCCGCTCGACCTGCGGACGGATGGCGGTGGCCCCCGTCCGGGGGGAGACGGAGGCCACCTCACGGGACTGGCGCCGGGGGGGAGAGCCAGTGACCCGTTGCGCTCGACCCCGAGGGGAGCGCATATCCAATCGTCCGTCTTTCGCGCCCCAAATGCAAACCAGACTCAGCGCGGCGATGAAGTCTGAACCCCGTCTGAAGACCCCAGGCAGGGTCAAACCGCCCGCCGTGACCCCAGTGAACCGGACGACCCCGGAGACGCGGACGGAGGCCCCCGACGATGTCGGGGGCCTCGAGAGAAGAGCGGGCTACCAAGCGTGCATTCTCCGAAGTGTCGCCCCGGTGTGCGACCCGGGGGTGGACTGTTCCAAGTGAACTGCTCTCGCGTGGGTACCTCTGCGCTTCTCGGACTTGTACTGCCTTGGACCCGTCCTTCGCCTCTCGGCGATGTGGTTCCTGATCCGTTCTACAGCAGGCGCCTGCGTGGCGACAGCCTTGACGCCCACGGGCAGAAAGTGGTTCCCGTCCGTCGACAGCGGCACCGTCAGCCGAGCCGTCCCGCCCGCACCGCGTCACTGATCCGCTCCCCCTCGGCGACGCCGCGGACGGCGTCCGCCGCCTGCGTGAGCCACAGCCCCACTCCGGCTGCCGACCCCTTGCCGTATGCCGTGAGCGCCCGAGTAGGTCAGCCCGCCGTTCGCGACGTGGCCGGCTTCAGGGACGGCGACACCGGTCGGGTCGAGCCCGAGCGCCTGGACGAGGGCGCGCTCCATGGCCCGGGCGACGAGGCCGTTGCCGTGGACGAAGGGCCGGATGGCGACGATCTCTGCGTGGACGATGGACGAGATCGACGGCGGCCGGAACGCGATTCGCGGCCGCGCACGCGGCGACGATGAGCTCGGACAGCGAGCGAGCCGGCGCGACGACGACGGCGGCGCGGGCGCCGGCCCGAGGTCGACGAACTCGTGATGTCCTCACCGGCACCCGCGGTCGCCGAGTGCGTCGGTGTCGTCCGCGAGCGCGTCGCGCCGCGGACGACGGGTGGAGGCGGCCGCGACGTGGAGCCGGGCGAGCGCCTGGAGCGGGCGCGGTGCGCACGAGCGAGACGACCCGCTCGCTCTCGGCTGTCGCGGCGACGGCGCCCTTGAGGGTGCGCGAGGCCCGGGTCGAGGTCGTCCGGCCAGGGGCGGGCGCCGCTCATCAGCTCGCGCACGAGCGTCGACGGGGAGCTCGCGCCGTCGAGGGCAGCACTGGCCCGGGCGCCGCGGACGCGCGACTCCGCGGCAGCCTCGGGGATGCGCCGGCGCAGCGCCTCGTGGAAGCGCAGCCGCGTGCACGCCTCCCGCGCCGCTCGGCGCCTCGTCCGAACGCCAGGCAGGTCGGTCGAGGGCGGCCAGCTGGTCGAGCAGCGCGTCGCTGGGTTGGGTTCGCGGTCGGGCATCGGTCCAGCGTAGGCAGTCGGCGTCGAGGCCGGACGCGCCGCCTCGGTGCCACGATGGGCAGATGGCCTGTGACGATGCTGCCACGTCGGAGGTGATCGACTGGCTGCTCGCCGGGGATGTCGCCGTCGGCCTACCTGGCGACGCGCGACCTTCTGGGCCGCGACGAGCGCGAGCCTGCAGCAGCGGATCGCCACCGAGGGCGTCGGCGCGGCGCTCCTGGCCGCCCGACGGCCCGACGGCCACTGGGGTCGGGGCTTCTACCAGCCGAAGTGGACCTCGAGCCACTACACGCTGCTGCAGCTGCGCAACCTCGGCCTGTCCCCCGACCATCCCGCGGCCCGCGAGACGGTCGCGGCTCATCCTCGCCCGCGAACAAGGCCCGCGACGGTGGCGTCAACCCTCCCGCCGTCCGCCGCCGAGCGACGCCTGCATCAACGGCATGGCGCTGGGCTACGCGAGCTAGTTCGGCGCGCCGGAGGCCGATCTGGTGAGCCTCGTCGACTTCCTGCTCGCGAGCCGTGTCTCGGACGGTGGGTTCAACTGCCAGCACCACCGTCCCGGCAACCGGTCAGCACTCGTCGATGCACACGACGGTGTGCGTGCTGGAGGGAATCACTCCTATCGATCCGCTCGGCTACGGACATCGCCGAAATGAGCTCGAGCGAGGCGGCCGCGTCGTCGGTGGAGTTCCTGCTCCGGCACGGGCTCTTCAAGAGCGAGCGCACCGGCGAGGTGATCCGCGCGGACTTCACCCGGGTGCACCACCCACCGCGGTGGCACTACGACATCCTCCGCGGGACTGGAGTGCCTTGCCGCTGCATGGGAGTCCCGCAGGACTCACGGATGGACGCTGCCCTCGACCTGCTGCGTGCCCGACGCCGGGCCGACGGCCGCTGGACCGCCACCGGTGTGGCCCGGTGAGACGCACGTCCCCGCCGGACCCAGGCCGAGAGCCATCGCGGTGGGCGACGCTCAGGGCGCTTCGGGCCCGTTACCGTTTCGAGATGCGCAATGACCGACTCGCGGGCACACTGGGTGGAGTTGGGACCTCCCGCTGACTCGACCGGTTCGTGCGGTCGAGACGGGGCGAGGTCCCATCCACGTTTTTCCAGTCGGTTATCCTCGATGGCATGAGTTCGTTCGCGTCGACCGACCGCGCGTGGTGGCTGCCCAGCTGAGGCGGCCATCCGAACGAACCCATTCCGAGCCGCCTACGGGCGGCTCTTCGCTTGTCACGTGATCCTCACTGACAGCGCGTGTCTCTCCGTGGGCCCACCCCGAAGGAGAGACGACATGACCACCACCATCACCCGCGACCAGATCCATGACGAGATCCCACTCCGACGAGGTGCACGCCGACGAGAGCGCGACGTATGCGGCAGCGCGCGAGCGCAGTCGCTGTGCTCGACGCGCTCATCGACGAGCACGCCGCCGAGCGACCCCGCGCGCTTCCGGATGCTCACCGGCGACCGCCCGACCGGCCCGCTCCACATCGGGCACTACCTCGCCAGCCTGCGCAACCGAGTCCGTTTGCAGGACAAGGGAGTCGAGACCTTCGTCGTCATCGCCGACTACCAGGTCATCACCGATCGCGACTCCGTCGGCGAGATCGGCGCCAACGTGCACGGCCTCGTGCTCGACTACCTCGCGGCCGGCCTCGACCCCGAGCGGTCGACGATCTTCACGCACAGCGCGGTGCCCGGCCCTGAACCAGCTGATGCTGCCCTTCCTGTCGCTCGTCACCGACGCCGAGCTGCGGCGCAACCCGACCGTCAAGGACGAGCTCGCCCTCTCCGGCGGGCGCCCCCTGTCCGGGCTGCTCCTCACCTACCCGGTGCACCAGGCCGCCGACATCCTCTTCTGCCACAGCCGGATCGTGCCCGTCGGCCGCGACCAGCTGCCGCACCTCGAGCAGACCCGGGCCATCGCGCGCCGCTTCAACCAGAGGTATGCCGCCGGGCACAGTGTGTTCGCCGAGCCCGAGGCGCTGCTCAGCGACGTCCCGCTGCTGCTCGGCACCGACGGCACGAAGATGAGCAAGAGCAAGGGCAACGTCATCAACCTGCGCGACACGCGCGGACGAGACTGCGGCCCGGATCCGCGGCCGCGCGGACCGACTCGCGAGCGGCGAATCACCTTCGAGCCCATCGCGCGTCCCGCGGTGGCCAACCTGCTGACGCATCGCCGGCTCTCTTCCTCGACGAGGCGCCTGAGTCGATCGCCGACGGGATCGGCGACGGCGGCGCGCGACAGCTCAAGGAGGTCGTCACCGAGGCGGTCAACGAGTCGCCTGCGCCGGGCACCGGGCGCGCCGGGCCGAGCTCGCGCGCGACCCGGCATACGTCACGCCGGTGCTCCACGAGGGGAACGCCCGGGCGAACGAGGTGGCCGAGCGGACGCTCGCGACGGTTCGGGCCGTCATGGGGATGGCCTACTAATCCGATCGAGTGAACGGCTTCTGGGCACAAAAGCCGTTCACTCGATCGGGTGGGGGCCCAAATGTTGTTCACTCGATCGGTTGGGGGCCGCTCCCGGGTGCTCGACCGCTCGTCGTCAACGTGAGACCGCTCGGCATGTTACTGACGGGTAGCGCTGAGACCAGCCTCACGTCGCTATTGATGGGCGACCGAGCCGTACGTTTGAGTGGAAGGAAGTGCGTTCCCCACTCCAGCACCAACGTCGATGCGAAAGGTGACACCGTGAGCGAAGAGACGCTCGAGAACCTCGTCCACGAGGGCCGGACCTTCCCGCCCGCGCCCGAGTTCGCCGCCCAGGCGAACGGCACGGCCGACCTCTACGAGCAAGGCCGACGCCGACCTCGAGGGTTTCTGGGCCGAGCAGGCCCGCAACTACCTCACGTGGAGCACGCCCTTCACGCAGTCGCTCGACTGGGCAACCCGCCCTTCGCGAAGTGGTTCGCCGACGGCGAGCTCAACGCGTGCGTACAACGCCGTCGACCGGCACGTCGAGGCCGGCAACGGCGACAGGGTCGCGATCCACTTCGTCGGTGAGCCCGAGGGCGACACCCGCGACATCACCTATGCCGACCTGCACGCCGAGGTGCAGCGCGCCGCGAACGCCCTCGCCGACCTCGGCGTCGGCAAGGGCGACACCGTCGCGATCTACCTGCCGATGATCCCCGAGGCCGCGGTCGCGATGCTCGCCTGCGCCCGCCTCGGCGCCCCGCACTCGGTCGTCTTCGGCGGCTTCTCCGCCGAGGCGCTGCACTCGCGCATCGACGACGCCGAGGCGAAGGTCGTCATCACGTCCGACGGCGGCTACCGGCGCGGCGCGCCCTCGGCGCTCAAGCCGGCCGTCGACGCGGCCCTCGACCACGGCGACACGTCGGTCGAGCACGTCCTCGTCGTCCGGCGCACCGGCCAGGACACCGCGTGGAACGACCGCGACGTCTGGTGGCACGAGGCGCTCGAGAAGGCCGCCCCGACGCACGAGGCGCAGCCGTTCGAGGCCGAGCACCCGCTCTTCATCCTCTACACCTCGGGCACGACCGGGAAGCCGAAGGGCATCTTCCACACGACCGGCGGCTACCTCACCCAGGCGGCCTACACGAACGCCGTCGTCCACGACGTGCACCGCGACACCGACGTCTACTGGTGCACGGCCGACATCGGCTGGGTCACCGGCCACACCTACATCGTCTACGGGCCGCTGACGCAACGGCGCCACGCAGGTGATGTACGAGGGCACGCCCGACACCCCGCACCAGGGCCGCTGGTGGGAGATCGTCCAGGACTACAAGGTGACGATCCTCTACACCGCGCCGACGGCCATCCGCACCTTCATGAAGTGGGGCGACGACATCCCGGCGAAGTTCGACATGAGCTCGCTGCGCCTGCTCGGCTCGGTCGGCGAGCCGATCAACCCCGAGGCGTGGATGTGGTACCGCAAGCATCATCGGCGGCGGCCGCTGCCCCGATCGTCGACACGTGGTGGCAGACCGAGACCGGCGCGATCATGATCAGCCCGCTGCCCGGCGTCACGACGCTCGAGCCCGGCTCGGCGCAGAAGCCGATCCCCGGCATCAGCGCCGAGATCCTCGACGACGACGGGCAAGCCCGTCCCGACACCCGACAGGTCGGCTACCTCGTGCTGACCAAGCCGTGGCCGGCGATGCTGCGCGGCATCTGGGGCGACCCCGAGCGCTACAAGGAGACCTACTGGTCGCGGTTCGGCGAGAGTCTCTACTTCGCCGGCGACGGCGCCAAGAACGACGCCGACGGCAACATCTGGCTGCTCGGCCGCGTCGACGACGTCATGAACGTCTCGGGCCACCGCCTCTCGACGACCGAGATCGAGTCGGCCCTCGTGTCGCACCCGAAGGTCGCCGAGGCCGCGGTCGTCGGCGCCAACGACGAGACGACCGGCCAGGCCGTCGTGCGCCTTCGTCATCCTGCGCCAGGAGTTCGTCGAGGAGGCCGACGAGCCGGGCGAGGGCAGCGACCTCGTCGCAGGAGCTGCGCAACCACGTGGCCAAGGAGATCGGCCCGATCGCGAAGCCGCGCTCGATCATGATCGTCGGCGAGCTGCCCAAGACCCGCTCCGGCAAGATCATGCGCCGCCTGCTGCGCGACGTCGCCGAGGACCGCGAGGTCGGCGACGTCACGACGCTCGCCGACAGCTCGGTCATGGACCTCATCAAGACCGGCCTGTCCTCCAAGGCGGGCGCCGAGTAGTCCACGACGTCCTCGAGGGGGTGCCGGGTGTCGTGAATCAGACGCCACCCGGCGCCCCTTGCCGTTTGTGATGCCGTATGCCGCTGGGCTCGCTCCCCCACGCGTGCGCCCTCCCAGCGGGCTCGGGTTTGCGAGGTGGTGCACGATGACCGCTGTCGTCCGCATACGTGACATCGATCCGCCTGTCCCGGGCATGCCTGTGGCCCCGCCGGGGCTCGGCGGGGTCGCGGGGCGGGTGCGCTACTGGTGCCAGGTGACGCTGGTGGCGGTGACGGTCGCGGTCAGCTCGTGGCGGTGCACGTGGGTGTGGTGCCGGCGGCAGAGCAGGGCGGTGTTGAGCAGGCTGGTCCTGCCGCCGGCCCACCAGTGCTGCACGTGGTGCGCGTCGGTCCATTGCGCGGGGATGGTGCAGCCGGGGAAGCTGCAACCCTGGTCGCGCTGCCAGAGCGCGGCCCGCAGGCCCTTGGTGACCAGCCGCCGGCCGCGGCCCACGTCCAGCGGCTCGCCCTTGCTGCCGAGCACCATCGGGATGATCTCGGCGTCACACGCGAGCCGGCGCACCGTCGCCACCGAGAGCACGTCGCCGGTCATCGCCGCCCCGGTGCCGCGGACCTTCCCGGCGAGCACGTCGTGCTCGACGGTGACGACCAGCTTGGCCTTGTCGGTGACCGGCAGCCGGTCCGCGGCGGCGACGCCGCGGGCGACGATCTCGAGCAGCGCGTCGGCGCGGCGTTTGGCCGGGGTCCGCGGGTCCGGCTCGACGGTGTGCCCGTGCCGGTCCTTGCCCGGGCACGGCGTCGAGAGCGGGTCCACCGCGGACTTGAGCACCGCGGCGGCCTCCGGGTCCAGGGTCCCGCGCAGGCTGACCATGCCGGTGTTCGAGGGCTGGCCGAACCAGAGCCCGCGGCTGGCCCGGCGACCCTCGTCGAGGCGGTCCTCGTCCTTGGGTGGGCGGACCTGCTCGGTGTGGTGGCGCACCAGCCCGGTGAAGTCCTCGGCGATCAGCTCGGGGGCTCGGTCGAGCAGGTCCTGCACCGCGGTGGCGACCTCGACCGGGTCGGCGACCCGCTCGGTGCGCGCCTCGAACTCGATGATTCGGGCCGCCTTGGCGACCGTGACGTGGCCCATCGTGACCCGCGCGGCCAGCTCGGCCCACCGCGGCGCGGTCACCGCCCCCGCCACCGTCACCAGGTCCTTCGCCTGCCCCGCGGTCAGCGCCGGGTCCAGCGAGCGCAGCCAGTCCGTCACCCGCAGGCCGCCCGGCGGGTCCTCGCCGCGGTCCAGCAGCTCGGCGAGCACGTTGACCAGCATCACCTCGTGCTGGGCCCGCAGCCCGGCCAGGTGCCCCACCGCGTGCGCGAGCAGGTCCGAGGCGTGCCGCGCCAGCGGCTTCCCGAGCAGCGCGTCGACCTTGACCGCGACCGGCTCGTCGAACCCCGTCCCCGGCCACGGTCGGGCCGGGATAGTTCGCCTCGAACCAGTCCGCGTCGACCCCGTCCAGATCCAGCTCCGAGAGGTCGACCGACTCCACCTCGCGCGGCAGGAACGGCAGCGGCTCGTCCGCCGGCACGTGGCCCCACACCCCGCCCGAGGCCCGGCCGCCGACGTCACGCAGCCGCGGGCGCCGGCCCCGCCCGGGCGAGACCTGCGCGGGCTTCTCCGCTGCCGCGGCCGGACCAGCGGTGTCGGCCCCGGCGCCCAGGGTGGCCCAGAACGCCTCGGCGGCGGCCCGGCCGTCGGCCTCGTGCCGCGCCTCCACCTCGCAGAGTCGCGCCCGAAGCTGCTCGAGCACCGCCACGTTCGCCATGTCTCGAACATATGTTCGAGACATACACCTTGTCAATGCTTTTGGGAAGTTTGTACCCGCCGGTTTTTTCGGCTCCGGCCACACGCCCCCTGGAACTTTGCGCCGGGAGGGAGCCCAGCGGCATACGGCCTCGTCATTGCACCCCTGGGACGGCACGTCGGCGCCTCACGTCGCACGGCCCACCTAGGCGGACGTGGCGACGCCAAACGAGATCCCTCGGGAATCTGGCAGGTGGTTGACTGCCTCCATGAGCAGCGAGTCAGGGCCCTCCTCGGAAGCACCGAAGCCGGTCTGGATCGTCGAGTCGATCGGCGGGGTGCCGACCATCGATCCCAAGCCGGAGATCTCCCTGACCGAGGACGGCCGGGTCGTTGGGACGACCGGGATCAACCGGATCATGGGCACCTACGAAGCCGAGAACGAGACGGTGCGGATCTCCGGTGGCGGGATGACCCGGATGGCCGGCTCCGACGAGGCCATGGACCAGGAGCGCCGCTTCCTCAAGGTGCTCGAAGGGTGGAATGCCTTCCACGTCAGGGACGACCGACTCGAGCTCGGACCACCCGACACCGGTCTCGTCTGCGTGGCTTCCTCGCCTCCTCACTCGATTGTGGGGTGAGGTGCGCGGCGGGGGGTCTGAATACGATGGACACCCGCAACGAAAGGCTCGGTGCCAGACCAGGTGTCCGGTTATTGGTTCAACATCGCCCTCGTCTTCTTCCTCGTCCTGATCAACGCGGCGTTCGCCGGCAGCGAGATGGCCCTGATCTCCCTCCGGGAGGGGCAGCTCAAGCAGTTGGACAAGGAGGGCACCCGACCGGCCCTGCGCCTGGTCCGTCTGGCGCGGGACCCGAACCGGTTCCTCGCGACGATCCAAATCGGGATCACCCTGGCCGGTTTCCTCGCCTCGGCGACGGCCGCAGTCAACCTGGCCGAGCCGCTCGTCCCGGCTCTCGGCTTCCTCGGAGGCGCGGCAGAGTTCGTCGCAGTCGCGGGCGTGACGCTGATCCTCACCTTCCTCACGCTCGTCCTCGGCGAGCTGGCCCCGAAGCGCCTCGCCATGCAGATGGCCCTGCCCTGGGCCAAGGCCGTCGCCCGCCCCCTCGACCTGCTCTCGACGCTCTCCCGACCGGTGGTGTGGATGCTCGGCGTCGCCACCAATGCGGTCGTGCGCCTGCTCGGCGGCCGCGCCGAGGCGGCCAACGAGGAGCTCACCCCGAGGAGCTGCGCGAGATCGTGACGACGCACCAGGGGCTCGGTCCGGAGCAGCGCGAGATCATCACCGGTGCCTTCGACATTCAGGAGCGGACGCTGCGCGAGGTCCTCGTGCCGCGCAGCCAGACCCTCTTCCTGCGCCACTCGATGCCCGTCGCAGAGGCCCGCAACCTGCTCGCGCAGCAGGGCCACTCCCGGGCCCCGGTCATGCGGGGCAACAACCGCGACGACGTCATCGGCGTCGCCCACTGGGCCATGCTGCTGGACGACGACCACGAGTGCCACGTCGGCGAAGTGGCCACACCGGCACTGGTCCTGCCCGACACGGCAAAGGTGTCGGCCACGCTGCGCCGGTTCAAGGCGGAGCGCCAACAGCTCGCCGTGGTCATCGACGAGCACGGCTCCGTGGACGGGATCGTCACCCTCGAGGACCTGCTCGAGGAGGTCGTCGGTGAGATCTACGACGAGACCGACTCCGATCGATGGACGTTGCGAGGGCGGAGGACGGCTCGGTCACCTTGCCCGGCACCTTCCCCATCCACGACCTCCAGGACGTCGGTGTCGAGGCCAACCTCGTCCGGCACGGCGAGTACACGACGGTTGCCGGGCTCGTGCTGCACCGCCTCGGCCGTATCCCCACGCAGCCCGGCGACACGGTCGACCTCGACGGCTGGACCGTCGAGGTGACAGCGGTCGGCCACCACGCCATCACCGAGGTCCGCCTCGTCCCGAGGACGTACCAGGACTCGCCGGCCAGCGACTGACCGCCGCGGCCCGTCCCATCTGCGCGTCTCATGCTGAATGGGTGAGGCTGGCATCGGGTTGCGCGTCGAGGATGGATTGCGACCCACGACTAGGGAGGACGCATGACGACCTCATCCACCCCACCTACCTCACCGACTCCGTCGACCCCATCTACCTCATCCACTTCACCGATGCCCGAGGCCTCGCCGACCTCCTCGGGCGCTCGGCCGCGTCGCGGCTGGGGGCACGGCCTCGTCATGTTCGCCGGAATACTGATGGTGGTTGTGGGGATCCTGGAGTTTCTCCGGGGGCTGACCGCGCTCTTCGAGAACACGCTCTTCGTGAACACGCCGAAGTACGTCTTTGCCTTCGACGTCACGACGTGGGGCTGGCTGCACCTGATCTGGGGCGTCGTGCTCGCCGCGGTGGGCGGCGCGATCCTCGCCGGCAGGCTGATCGGGCGAATCGTCGGCCTGTCGATCGTCACGATCGCCCTGGTGCTCAACTTCGTGTCGCTGCCGACCTACCCGCTGTGGTCGATCGTCCTGATCGCCCTGTGCGTCTTCATCATGTGGGCGCTGTGTGCGGAGGATGAGATCGACTGAGCCCCATCGCTGGGCTGAGCTACTTTTGCCGGGGAGCGTCAAGCGGGCCCTATTCGGCCGGGTGACGGGTGGACCGTGCCGACGTCGAGCGCCCGGTGGGCACGCGCGTGATGTCGATGAGCTCCAGCCCGAGGGCCTTGATCCGCTCGATCAGCCCGTGCAGGGCGGCTTGGTCGAGTCGAGCCGGCCAGCACGGTCGCAGTTGGCTCGACGCGAATCGTCAAGTCGTCGAAGGCCTTCCGGGCAGCGGGGCCGATGACGCCCGCCACGCGGACTTCATAGCTGGTTCGTGACGCCACTTCACGGCCTCCCGCATCGACGTCTTTCTAGAGTGGTACCGCTGGTCCACGAGCGGGATCACCCATGTGGGATGAGGTGGGATGCACGACCTCGGACGACGCCTGTCCGGTTCGCGTGTCGCGGGCTTTTTCGGACGAAACGACGCAGCCGCGCTTACGCTAAGTGGTGGTCCGTGGTCCCGCTTCGCGCACGCTGAGGCGGCCGAGCACTCCAAGAGGGGGTGGTGACGCTGTTCTACCCCTTCCGCGCACGCCAAGGTTTGGTGCCGGCCCTCCCGGCGAAGCACGTTCCCCGTCCTCGCTTGATCGCGGCGCTCGAGAGCGCGGTCGAGGGCAACCCGCTGACGCTGATCTGCGCCGGACCTGCGTCTGGCAAGACCGTGCTGCTCACCGAGTGGTCGCGATCACGACCGCGTCGACTCGTGTGGGTCTCCCTCGACCCTGCGGACAACAGCGCTGCCGCGTTCTGGCCCCTCGTCGGCGAGGCGCTGCTGCAGGCAGGTCACTCGCCGCCAGTGCACCCGGACGATCCGATGCGATCGGCAGAGGCTGAGGTCATGAGCCGGCTCGAGAGCGCTTCGGGCGACCCGGAGAGCCCGCTGGTCCTCATCCTCGACGACGCGCATTTCGTCACCGACACCGGGGTCATCACCACGCTCGATGCGCTGCTCACTCGGCCACCTCCTGGACTGCGGGTCGTGCTGGCCGCGCGGAGCGACCCGCTGATCCGGTTGCACCGCTTCCGCATCCGGGGCCAGCTGGGAGAGTTGCGAAGTGCCGACCTGGCCATGACGGCGTCCGAGATCGAGGCGTTGCTGGTCACCCATCGCGTATCCATCGGGCCGGAATCGCGGGCCCTCCTTGCGAAGCGCACGGAGGGCTGGGTCGCAGGAGTCAGGCTCTCGGCCCTCCGCATGGAGGGCAGCCCGGAGCCCGAGCGCTTCGTCAACGAGTTCGCCATGGACCGCGGAAGCATCGGCGAGTACCTCGTTGAAGAAGTACTCGCGACACTGGACCAGACGACCCGCCGGCTCCTCATCCGCAGCAGCAGTTGCGAGCTTGTCTGTGGCGAGCTTGCCGACGCGGTCTGTGAGTCGACCGGGAGTGGCGAGCTGCTCTCCCGGCTCGCGGCCGCAAATTCCTTCCTCAGCCCGGTCGGCCACGACGGGGTGTGGTTCCGAAGCCATCCGCTCTTCAGGGAGGTGCTGCGCCACCTCCTCCGCGGAGAGAGCGCCGTCGTCCAGCAGGGCATCGAGAGCCGGGCCGCTCGGTGGCATGACGGACAGGGCGATCTCGTCGATGCGCTCCAGCATGCATTACGTGCCTCTGACTGGGCGTACGCCACGGACCTGCTCGAGCGGGGGGCCTTCGAGCAGATCTTCTTCCACGACGGAGACCGGTGGGTCAGCGAGCTCTCCGCTTATCCCGATGTAGCGACAGAGAGCACCTCGCCGGGTCCACGCCACCGCCTCGTAGCCGCGCAGGCGGCAGTCGCGTGCATGCTGGACCGCCATGATCGGGCCCGCGAGCTGATGGTCGACCTCGAGGCTCAGGGCAGGTCCGATTCACGAAGCTCGTTGGTCGACGTCGCGAGACTCACCCTGGCCGCCCGATCAGGTGACCGCGACGGTGTCGATGCGGCGGTGGCGGCGCTGGTCTCCGCTGACCCTGGCGGTGTGTTCGAGGCGTTCGCGCTCTCGGAGCTTGGCGCCGTACACCTGTGGCAGATGGCGGATGGCCTGGCTGTCGAGACGCTGGAGCGCGCTCTGGCCCTTGCCATGCAGCTGTCACTGTCGGCCGTCGCGCTCGCGTCCGGGGGTCGGCTGGTGCTCGCCCACTGCGCCGTGGGACGCTTCTCGATCGCCGAGAAATACGCGTTGGATGCTGCCGGAATCAACAGTGCGCACCCTCGGATCCCCGAGGCCTCCGCTGCGCCGTTCCACGTCGGCACGGCCGATCTCGCCGCGTCGAGGGGCGATCTTGAGGGTTGCGCTCACGCCCTGGCGCTCGTGGACGCGGCGCGGTTGCGGCACCGCGATCCAGCTCTTTCCTGCGCGGCGACGTTGGTTCAGGCGGCCGCCTTGCAGGCCACCTGCGACTATCTCGGGGCGCGCGCGACCATCCTGAGCGACCCGTCGTGCTCGCTTCCGGGCGCGTGGAGTCTCCGAGCGGTGAGCGCGACAGTCCAGCTCGAGCTCATTGCGCAGAGCGGGCGCCCACTCGTCGCCATCCACGGCTTCCAGCACGGCGATGCCCCCACGAACGACTTTCTGGCTTCGCGGACTCATCTCGCCCGGGCTCGAGCCCACCTCGCAGCCGGTGACTGTGTGGCGGCCGGGCTGATGGCACGACGCATCGTCACCGCCTCGCATCCGGCCACCACTCCCCTGCTCGTCGCTGCCGTCATCGTCGAGTCCGAAGTGGCCCTGGCGACCGGCGATGAGACCTCCGCCGTCGAGCATCTGACCCGAGCCATCGACCTCAGTTCGCAGGAAGGGATCAGGCTGCCGTTCATGGAGCCGACGCCGCGCTTCGATGCACTGCTGTCGGACCACCCCAGCCTCGCCGCTCGGTGGCCGGTGCCACTGCGCTCCCCAGCGTCGAACCGTGCCGAGCAATTGGAGACGCGCCAGCACCGGTCCCTGCCGGAGCCCCTCACCGACCGCGAGCTGTCGGTGCTGCGTTGGCTCGCCACCCGAATGACCACCGCTGAGATCGCAACGGAGCTGTTCGTGTCGATGAACACCGTCAAGACCCATCTCGCCTCGATCTATCGCAAACTCGAGTCGTCCAGCCGCCGTGAAGCCGTCGCCAGGGGCCGGGAACTCCATCTGATCTGACGTCGGACACCACCCGCTGTCCGGAGTCGTGGCGCGGGGAGCACAGGATCATCCACGATGGATGAGGCCCCCGACGCCCGGTCTGACGACCATGGCTGTGCGGCTCAACGGAGGAGAGGGCACCGACATGCCAGACGAGATGGTCGTCCTGGGATGTCACTACGATGACGCCGAGAGCGCTGCGGCCGACCTCGCCGGGCTCACCTCCAATGGCGGCATGGGACCCGAAGCAGGGCGAGACGCCGCCGTGACCGCCCTTGCGATCAACGATTCCGGCGAGCCGATGCGGCTTCACGGTGCGATCGGCTCGCTGGCGGACGCTGTGCTCGTCGGTCTTCTCCCGGGAGTTGCCCTGCGCGACGGCTGGGTCCGTGCCGACGCAGACGGATCCCAGGTCGGTCGGCTCGTGACCCGAGTGGTCGAGGGCCTACGCCCTCCGGACCTGCAGGCGCTCGTCGAGCTCGTCCACCGCGGCCCCGGAGTGCTCGTCGTCGTGACCGCTGAGCCATCGCTCGACACGGTCACGGCACTGACCTCGCGCGCCGCGGACCGGGTCACCGCCCGCCTGGCCGTTGACGTCGACGACCTGAGCACCGAGGCGCAGGCGCTGCTGACCACACCGTCGACGCCGGGTGCAGATCCAACCGCGATCGATCCTGGAGCCGCGCCTGCCCGTCGGGTGGCGCCTGAGCTGCGCACGGCCTGGCGCGTCGGCCTCGTGCTCCTCGGGATCGTGCTGCTCTACAGCGCCGGACAGTTCATCCTGCAGGACGGTGGGCTGCTGATCTTCCAGCTGATCATTTCCTGGCTGGCGAGCATCGCCATGGAGCCGGCCGTTGGACGCCTCGCCCAACACATGCGGCGAGGACTCGCCACCGGGTTGGTCATGGTCGGGGTCGTCGTCATCTCCGTTCTCTTCTTCGCCGCCTTCGGCAGTCTGCTCGCCGAGCAGATTGGCAACCTGGTCAGGGCGCTCCCCGGCGCTGTCGAGGACGCGATCGTCTGGATCAACACGACGTTCGACCTGAGCCTCGACGCCGCAGCGCTCGCCGCGCAACTACAGGTCTCCCCTGGGCAGATTGCGTCGCTCGGCGCCGAGCTGGCCGGCGGGCTGCTGGGAATCATCGCCTCGCTCGTGGGCGGCGTCTTCTCGATGTTCACGATCGGCCTGTTCATCTTCTACTTCTCCGCCGACGCCCCACGCCTCAAGCGGTGGATCGCGCGACTGCTGCCGCAACGACGGCAGGAGGTCTTCCTCGTCGTGTGGGACCTCGCGGTGCAGAAGACCGGCGGTTACGTCGCCGCCCGCATCGTCCTGGCGGCGATCAGCGGTTCACTCACGGCGGCCTTCCTGTTCATCATCGGAATGGACTACTGGCTCGCCCTGGGCATATGGACCGGCGTCGTCGCGCAGTTCGTCCCGACCATCGGCACGTACCTCGCCATCGCCTTGCCCGTCCTCGTGGGGCTCACGAGCACAGATCCCATCGATGGCGTGCTGGCGCTCTTGTTCGCCCTCGTGTACCAGCAGATCGAGAATCTCACCCTCGAGCCCAAGATCAGTGCGAATGCGGTCGACATGCATCCAGCAGTCGCCTTCGCATCCGTCCTGCTGGGAGCGGCGCTCTTCGGGGTCTCGGGAGCCTTCTGCGCAGTCCCGGTCGCGGCTCTGGGACTGGCGCTGTTCGAGATCTACAGCCGCTCGTACGAACTACTTCCGCAGTTCGCCTCGCCCGCTCCGCCGACTGCCCGAGTA
Source organism: uncultured Actinomycetota bacterium (assembly GCA_963826445.1). Taxonomy (GTDB): domain Bacteria; phylum Actinomycetota; class Actinomycetes; order Actinomycetales; family Dermatophilaceae; genus Intrasporangium. Next base: position 8,033 of record CAWGXD010000005.1, on the reverse strand, counting down.
GGCCGTCTCCGGCGAAGGCGTGCCCAGCCTTAACCGTTGAGCAGCCGCGACTTCTGAGTGGCGAACTCCTCCTCGGTGAGCACGCCTTGCTGGCGTAGCTGCCCGAGCTCGCGCAGCTGGGAGATCAAGTCACCGCTCTGGGCAGCCAATGGAGGGGCCGGCGGCGCCTGGCTCGCGGCGGCTTGCGCCTGCTCGTCCAGCGCCGCCTCGCCACCCTCCCGTTGACCTGCCGACTGCCGTTGCGCCACCCGACCGCTGACCGCGGTTGCCGTTCCAACCACGACGGCGGTGTGAGCCGCTGTCCCCAACAGACCGGGCTTACCGCTCCGTGCGATCGCGCGTCCAATCATGATCCGGTCACTCCTGATCCTGCTACGCGAGCGCCTTGGCCTTGAGAGCGTCGAACTCGTCTTGCGTGATCGTTCCAGAGTCGAGCAGGTCCTTCGCCTTCGCGACCTGGTCAGCAGGGCTGGCCCCCGACTGCGGTCCAGCGACATCGCTGATGTAGTCCTCCTGCATCTTCTGGACCGTCTTGACCTCGGCCATTCGGCGTCGGCTCATTCCTGAACCCCGTGCGATCAGGTAGATGAGTGAGGCGATGAGAGGCAGGATCACCAGGAAGACGACCCAGAGTCCCTTGGCCCACCCGGAGGTCTCGCTGTCACTCATCAGGTCGCCGAGGATCATGAAGAGAACCATGAGATAGGCCATGAACGCGAAGAAGATGACGATGAACCACACGATGTCCCAGAAAGACATGCCAGATCCCTCCCGATGATGACGAGCACGCCCAGCAGGGCGCCCGACAAAATTCTCTGAACACGACACAGTCCCCGGGATCACCCGTAACGGATGATTGGCTCCCCCTCCCATCGATGGAAGGCTCCGACCGTAGGGAGGGGCGCGCATGTCAGTAGACCTTCAATCCAGTTCGGGCGACAGCACGACGACTCGGGCCTCGTCCTCGGACGGCCGATCCTTCGTGGTTCGAGCGAGCGCGGGGGCAGCCATCAGGCCCGGGGAGTACGTCCGGATCATCCGACAGGACGGGTCAGACCTGCTCGGCTTCGTCGAGGAAGTCACCCCGCATGACGCCTCGGGGGTGAGCGCCGCCGGCTCCTTGATCGAAGACGGAGGCGACGTCCCACCCATGCCGTTCATCGATGCAGCCGCAGAGCCGACCTCCCCGGACGCGGTTGCCCGGGTGGTGTCCGGCCCCGATCGGGAGCTCGAGCTCGGTCGGCTGGTGTCGATGCCGAGTGTCGGTGTTGGGCTCGTCCCACGTCGCATGAATCGGCACACCTTCTGGTGCGGCCAGAGCGGTTCCGGCAAGACCTACGCCCTCGGCGTCGCGCTTGAGCGGATCATCCTGCGGACTCGGTTGCCCGTCGTGGTGTTCGACCCGAACAGCGACTTCGTCAAGCTCGACGCCGTTCGGGACGGCGTGGATCCGGCGGTCGCTGACGCACTGGCCGATCGCGCCGTCAAGGTGCTTCGCCCGGGCACAGGGCCTGATGCGCTGCGGGTTCGCTTCGTCGACATGGGCCCACGTGCGAAGGCAGCGATTCTGCGCCTCGATCCCGTGGTGCATCGCGGGGAGTACAACGCGCTGCTCCGGCTGGCGCCCGCGCTTCAGGGCGTCGATGCGGCGGACATCCCGGCCCGGATGCGAGAGGTCGGCGGTCTGGACGGCGAGGCTCTGGCACAACGCGTGGAGAACCTCGGCCTGCTCGAATGGCAGACCTGGGCGTACGGTCACGAAGCGGCCACCGATGTCATTGCCGACCGCCCCGCGGCGACGGTCCTTGACCTGGGCGCCTTTCACAGCGGTGACGAGCAACTGGTCGTCGCGCTGGCGGTGCTCGAGGACCTGTGGGCGCGGCGTGAGGAGCGCCGGCCCGTGTTGGTGGTCATCGACGAGGCACACAACCTGTGCCCACCGGAGCCGGAGGGGCCGCTCGGCGTTGCGGTCCGCGACCGGATCATCCAGATCGCCGCCGAGGGACGAAAGTTCGGCCTGTGGTTGCTGCTGTCGACCCAGCGTCCATCGAAGGTGCACCGAGGCATCGTGTCGCAGTGCGACAACGTCACCGTCATGCGGATGAACTCGCCCGGTGACCTCGCCGACCTGGCCGACCTCTTCGGCTTCGTCCCGCGTGCCATGTTGGCCCAGTCAGCTCGATTCAGGCAGGGAGAGGCACTCATCGCCGGAGGATTCGTGGCGATGCCGAGCATCGTGCGGGTGCGCGATCGCATCACGCCCGAGGGTGGAATCGACGTTCGGGTGCCCATGCCGTGAGGCGGGGCCTGAGACCAGGGAAGTGAGCCATGAGTTCAGTTCAACCCTCCTATGGTCGCGCCGAGGGGCGGCCACAGTTCAGCGCCCGGACGCTGTGGGCAGGCGGCTTGGCGTCCGCGCTGGTGGCAGCCCTCATCGCCCTCGTGGGGATTCTGATCTTCCGCGGCGTCTTCAACATCCCGGTCCTCGCCCCCGAGCGCGATGGAGCGTGGGGCAACTCCTCGACCGTGGGCTACATGGTTGCCGCAGCCGTCGGCGCTCTGCTGGCGACCGCGCTCGTGCACTTCTTGCTGATCAGCACCCCGCGTGCCCTTCGCTTCTTCTCCTGGATCATCGGCCTCGCCACAGCTGCCGCCGCGATCGCGCCGTTCGCGACAAGTGCGGAGATGTCCAGCAAGGTCGCCACGGGGATCATCAACCTGGTCATCGGCATCGCCATCCTCAGCTTGGTGAGTGCCGTGGCTCGGTCGGCCGTCGCGCGTGGCGTGAACGAGGTGGGCTAGGCAGACCCAGGGGGTGGGCCAGCCTCACCCGGACTGGTCGAGCGCGCTCAGCGCCGGCTCGGCCATCGCGGGGTTCACGACGCCCTGGTCCACGACGACACCCCCGGTCTCTGCGAGCGCCGACACGAAGCGTTGGGCCCACGTGTTCTCCCACAGCAGCAGCGCCGCGGCGGAGTCCGGCTCGAGCCGGTCGGCGACCTCGTCCAGGTCCTCGTCGCTGACGAGCCCGCCATACGCGCCCTCGACGTTGCCGTACGCCGCCCACTCCTCGGGCAACCCGTCCACCTCGAGCGTCGTGACCTGACCGTCGGCATCCTTGTTGACGAACACGAGGTCGAGCAGGCGGACCGTCCCGCTGTCCACCAGGGCGGCGAGCTCGGTTGCGAGCCGGCCGTGGAAGTCAGGGTGGTCGAAGGCGACCACGACGTAATGAACCGGTCCCATGACTCTCCTCCTTGCCGTCCTCCAGCGTCCTCTCCGGGTGGACCCGGGCGGATCACCCGTGCGGCATGAGGCGCCCATCGACAACGGGGACACCCACTGAGGCCAGGTTCCTCGGGAAGCCAGCTCAGCGGCATACGGCCCAATGCTTGTGTCGGCACGGAGGATGTCGGGCACGCTAGGCAGGTGGACGTTGATGAGGCAGTGGAGCGGTACGGCAGCGCCAAGCGGGCGGGCAGCCACGAGCCGCGCGCGCGGCCCGATGGGCTCGACGACGCCACGGTCACGGCACTCGGCAAGCTGTCGGAGGCGCTCGAGGTCGTCGAGCACGCGAGGGGGATGCTCTACGCGTTCCACCGGCTGACGGGGCGTGCCGACGCGACGCTCCAGGGGCCGTCGCTCTGCTGCGCGAGGCGGGGCTCGACAGCCAGGCGGATGTCGTCGAGGAGTGCGTCGTCGGGCGCAACGTGCTACCGGGGATGTGGACGTTCCAGCTGGTCGAGGCCTACGACGACTGCTACTGGAGCGTCTTCCGCGAGGTCGTCGACCGCGTGCGCGAGGAGGCGGGTGACCCGGAGCGGCATCGCTACGAGGCGGAGATGAAGGAGAGGGAGCAGCAGCCGCGGTGAGGTGAGGAGGCCCGTTCCGGCGTCGGGAATGGATCCGGACCTGCCCGAGTTAGTTGAATCGTGAATCAGCTTCGTGATCGTCGTGTCCAGCACCCGTCCCGGCCGCATCGGCCCCAAGGTCGCCGAGTGGGTCGCCGCCCAGGCTCCCGCCGCGGAGTGGGAGGTCGAGCTCGTGGACCTGTGACCCTGCCGTTCTTCGACGAGGAGGACATGCCCAAGAACGGCAACTACGCCAAGCCGCACACCAAGGCCTGGGCCAGCGACGGTCTTCGAGTCCGACGCCATCGTCGTCGTGACGCCGCAGTACAACCGCAGCTTCCCGGCGCCGATCAAGAACGCCATCGACTACCTCTTCGCCGAGTGGGACGCCAAGCCCGATCGCCCTCGTCGGCTACGGCTGGAGCGGCGCCGTCGACGCCACCGCCGACCTCACCAAGGTGCTCGAGCCACGTCAAGGCCGACGTCGTCGGCGCCGACCGGCCTCGTCCCTTCACCCAGGACGTCACTCCCCGCAGGGCGAGCCTCACCGACGACCGACGAGCGCCGCGCTCGAGCTCGCCGGAGCTGCTCCCGAGGCGCTGTCCGCGCGCTCCGCCAGCGCCAGAGCGTCAGCGCGCTGACCCTCTCTTGACCCACAGACCGCTCCGCGCGCCGGAGCAGTCTGTGAGTCGCCTTCTTCTGCCGTATCCGCCGAGCGGGTTTCGCTCGCTCGTGACCTTGCGACCCGTGGCCTCCCCGGGACTCGCATGCTGCTCCGCGCGCCGGAGCAGTTGTCGAGGGGGCAGGATGGCGGCCGACCACGACCGTGCCCAACGGCAACGCCTATCTCGCCGTCGCTCATCGACGCCGACAACGCCCAGCCCGCCGATCATCGAGCGCTGCTCGCCGAGGTCGCGAAGTACGGCGTCGCCAGCGTCAAGCGCATCTACGGCGACTGGACCGAGCCGAACCTCGGCGGCTGGAAGGAGCAGCTGCTCGCGCACTCGATCCAGCCGATCCAGCAGTTCGCCTACACCACCGGCAAGAACGCCACCGACGCGCGCGATGATCATCGACGCGATGGACCTGCTCTACACCGGCACGCTTCGACGGCTTCTGCATCGTCTCCAGCGACAGCGACTTCACCCGCCTGGCCTCCCGGCATCCGCGAGTCCGGGCTGACCGTCTACGGCTTCGGCGAGCGCAAGACGCCCGAGCCGTTCGTCGCGGCCTGCGACAAGTTCATCTACACCGAGATCTTCCGGCGCACCAGGCCGACGCGGCGACGGCGCTGGCGCCACCCCAGGAGCGCCGAGCCGAGGCGAGCTGCGCCAGGACGCCCACCTCGTGGACCTGTTCCGCGCCGCGATCGACGCGGCCTCGACGAGAACGGCTGGGCGGGCCTCGGCGCGGTCGGCAACATCATCGTCAAGCAGGCGCCCGACTTCGACCCGCGCAACTACGGCTACACCAAGCTGAGCGACCTCGCCGAGGCCATCGGCCTCTTCACGCTGACCGCGAGGCGGCGGGGTGCGCATCGCAGACACGCGGACGTGCCGAAGACCCCGGTCAAGAAGACTGCCAAGAAGGCGCTCAAGAAGGCGACGCCAAGAAGGAGTCGCTGGCTCGACGCTGACGGGCTCACGCCGATGCGCGGGCTCGCTTGCGACATACGCGTCCTGCCTCACGTGCATGCGCGTCAGCTGCTCGACGGCGGCATGCCACGAGGGGCGATGCGTTCCCAGATCTGCAGGCTCACCGAGAGTCGCTGTGCCGTGGACCCTCGGTTTCGGCGACCTTCTCGTTGGACGCCCCCGGTATTTCAGTGGCAATGGGATCTGTGTCGCGCCAGACGTTGAGCCACCCGGCCGCGTGCATCGACACCCGCTGGAAGAACGCCTGGGAGAACGTGCTCGTGAAGAAAGTGCCATACAGCGAGCGCAGCGGTGACCCCGCACGTGACGAGATAGATTGTCTCGGGCGTCGGCGGGTCTTCCACTCCTTCCGAGCGTCCGGCCACCGTCCAAGCCGCGAGGACCGACCCTTGGCTGTGTCCGACGAGGACGACGACGTCATCGGGGACCTGCTCTTGCTGCTCGCGGATGCGCGTTCGGAGATCCTCGATCAGGCCGCCGGAACGACGATCTTCGACATTTGCGCCTTCGCCTGCTTCAGCAGGTTCTTCAACGGTTTCGTAGTCGACGGAGGAAGCCAGCTTCTGGCCATCCGCATAGATGTAGTTCAGGAAGCCCTTGATCGCGTTGCCCTTCGCGGCATCGGTCTGAGTGGCGAGCACCATGATCCACGTCGGCGACGTGATCGGGTATGCCGCCGCACCGGTAGCCGTTGATCGGGTCGTACGTGAGGTCGGGGTTGATCGTGGCTCCCTGGGCCACGGCGCGGGCTTCCGCGCCATCCTGCTTCCGGCGATGGCGCCGCTGCCGTACTGGTCCGAGGAGCTTCGAGCCGGTCTGGGAGCGGCGAGCGCGAGCGGCGTGCACGTCGTTCTTCCACTGCGCCACCGGCGGCGTGAAGGTCGGCGAAGGGATTCGCCGACGCTGAGGCAGGTGCGCGCGATGGCCGACGAGCTCAACCAGCCGATGGACCGCCGGCTCGCGTCCAAGCGGATGATGACGCAGTGCGTCTACAACACGATCAATCCGCAGCAGATCATCATCGAGCTGATCGGCGGCGGCGTCCCCGAGCGCTACCCCGATCTGCACTTCGCGCTCATCGAGTTCAACGCCCACTGGCTCGCGTCGCTCGTCGGCGCGATGGACAAGTGCTGGGTCACCGGCATCGGCCAGGACGCCGACTGGTGGCTCGGCTATTGGGACGACGACCCGCCCGACGACGACCAGCCGCAGCATGGCGCAGCTGTTCGACTCAACGAGAAGTGGCCGTACCCGCTCATGCCGAGCGAGTACGTGCAGCGCCAGTTCCACGTGTCGTTCCAGGACGACCCGGTCGCGGTCGCGTGCCGGCACATCACCGGGCTGTCGACGATCATGTGGGGCAACGACTACCCGCACGCCGAAGGCACCTTCCGCGGCAGCCAGGAGCTGATCGAGCCAGCTGTTCGCCGGCGTGCCGGACGACGAGCGCGCAGCCGATGCTCGGCGGCACGCTCGGCGACCTCCTCGGGTTCGAGGCCCCGGTCCCGGCCTGAACGAGCACCGCTTCGACGGGCGCGTCGCGATCGTCACCGGCGCCGGACGCGGCATCGGCCGCGCGTACGCGCTGCTGCTCGCCGCACGCGGGGCGCCGCGTCGTCGTCAACGACCTCGGCGGCTCGATGGAGGCGACGGCGCGGACGCCGAGCCGGCGCCGCCGTCGCCGACGAGATCATCGCCGCCGGTGGCGACGGCGATCGCCGACGCGCAGCGACGTCTCGACGGCCGACGGGCGCGCAGGCGCTCGTCGCCGCGGCGGTCGATCGGTTCGGCCGCTCGACATCCTCGTCAACAACGCGGGCATCATCCGATGGGCCGGGCTTCCCGACGCCGACGCCGACAACCTCGAGCGCACCTCGCGGTGCACGTCGTCGGGTCGTTCAACACCACCCGCGCCGCCTGGCCGCACATGGTCGAGCAGGGCTACGGCCGCATCGTGATGACGACGTCGACCGGCATGTTCGGACTGCCCGACCAACACCTCGTACGCGACGGCGAAGGGCGGCGTCATCGGGCTGACCCGCAGCCTCGCGCACCGCGGGCGCCCGCACGGGCATCAAGGTGAACCCCATCGCGCCGGCGGCCGTCGACGCGCATGGCCGGGCCGGGCGACGGCGCGGCCCAGATGTCGCCCGACTCGTCGCGCCGATGGTCGCGTTCCTCGCGCACGAGGACTGCCCGGTCACCGGCGAGATCTACGCCGCCGGCGCCGGCCGCTTCGCCCGCGTCTTCATCGCGTCGACGGAGGTACGTGCCGCAGGACGCGGCGCCGACGATCGAAGACGTCGCCGCGCACTGGGACGCGATCAACGACGAGGCGGGCTACTACGTCCCCGCCGACCTCACGCGTGGTCGGCCACGTTCATGGCGCACCTCGCTTCGGACCACGGCCGTGAGTGACGCCATGCGAGGACCACGCTCGTCCACACACGTCACGGGCCCGAGCGGCCCGCGCCGCAGGCGCAAGCGCGGGCGCGGTGAGTAGTCCCATCGAGATAGCAATCTGGTA
>CAWGXD010000004.1:0-21857 GCA_963826445.1 uncultured Actinomycetota bacterium | reverse complement strand
CGAAACGACCCGCAATCAAATGGGGGTCCCTGACGTCTGAGGAGACGACATACGGCTGGTGTCTTGGCCCCCGGAGCTGATCGTCATCGTGGTCATCATCATCGCTCTCTTCGGGTGGACATATTCTCCCCGACATGGCGCGCAGCCTCGGCCGCTCAGCCCGGGGCTCCAAGTCCGAGGTCGACGAGATGAAGAAGGACGGCAAGTCCCAGCTCGACGCCTCGCAGACGACCGTTGCCGGCGACGTCGTCGAGAGCGATGCGCAGCGCCGGGCCACCGAGGCGGGCAGCCAGGCCAGGGCCGCGGAAGCTCGGGCCAAGGAGGCCGAGGGCCGCGCTGCCCAGGGCACGCGCGGACGCCGACCTGGTTCCGCAGCGATCCCTCTCTCGAGGGCTCCTGCTGAGCGCTTGCCGAGACCCCCTGCCGACCGACCGAAGCCCGAAGCCACCAATGCCGTCGTTGTTGCACAAACGCAATCCCGAGGGACGGATGTCCCTCGCCGACCACTTCCGCGAGCTCCGCAATGGCGTCGTCGTGGCCGGGGCTGGCCATCCTTGCTGGTGCCGTCGTTGGTTGGGTATCTACGACGACCTGATCATCAATCGGCTGATCCAGCCGCTCAAGGATGTCGCCGCCCAGCGGGGTGACACCGGTCTGGTCAACATCAACTTCGGGACGATGACTGATGCGTTCGCCGTCAAGCTCACCGTGGCGCTCTTCGTCGGCCTCATCCTCGCCTCGCCCGTCTGGCTCATGCAGATCTGGGGCTTCGTCGTCCCGGGCCTGACGAAGAAGGAGAAGCGGGTCACCCGTCTGTTCGTGCTGGCGGCCGTGCCGCTCTTCGTCGCCGGTTGCCTCGCGGCCCTTCTCATGGTGCCCAAGGCCGTCGCGGTCCTGCTCGACTTCACCCCCGTCGGTGCCTTCAACATCCAGGACGCGTCCCTCTACCTGTCCTTCGTCCTCAAGTTCATCATCGCCTTCGGGTGCGCCTTCCTGCTGCCCGTCTTCCTCGTCTGCTTCAACATCATCGGCCTGCTCTCGGGACGCGCCATGCTCAAGGCGTGGCGGCCGGCCGTCATGGTGATCTTCGTCTTCGCGGCCATCATGACCCCGACCCCCGACGCGTTCACCATGCTCATCATGGCCTCGCCGATGATCCTGCTCTACTTCGCGGCCGTCGGCATCGCCTTCCTCTTCGACCGCAGGAAGCGGGAGAGCCTGCCCGGCTGGCTGGACGTCCCCGATGACCAGGCGTCGGCCCTGTAGCGTTCGGGTGTGTCCGACCGAGTCGCCCTGATCGTCAACCCCACTGCCGGCAAGGGAGCCGGGCGGGCACTCGGCGAGGCAACTCGTCGCCTTCTCCTGAGCAGTGGGCGCGACGTCGTCGACGTCTCCGGCCGGACGTGGACCGAGGCTTGCGCCCGGGCGGGGGAAGAGGTCCGCCGCGGCGTCGACGCGCTCGTCGTCGTGGGCGGGGACGGCCTCGTGCACCTCGCGGTCAACCTCGTCGCCGGGTCCACCACGCCGATCGGAGTCGTCGCCGCCGGCACGGGCAACGACTTCGCCCGCAACCTCGGGTTGCCCATCCGGGACGCCGCTCGGGCGGTGGACGTCATCACGCGAGGCACCGTCCGCACCATCGACGCGGGCCGCGTGACCGGACCCGGCGGCGAGACGAAGTGGTTCGCCGGTGTCCTCGGGGCCGGTTTCGACGCCATCGTCAACGCGCGTGCGGCGCGGATGCGCTGGCCCAGGGGCCAGATGCGCTACAACCTCGCGGTGCTCCGCGAGCTGCCGCTCTTCAAGCCGATTCCCTACGTGGTCGAGCTCGACGGCCGACGCATCGAGACCAGCGCGATGCTCGTCGCGGTGGCCAACACGCCCTCCTTCGGCGGCGGCATGCGCGTCTGCCCGGACGCGGACCCCGCGGATGGGCTCTTCGACGTCCTCGTCGTCAGGGCGATCTCGGTGCCCGGGTTCCTCCGCGTGTTTCCCAAGGTCTACCGAGGGGCACATGTCACCCACGAGGCGGTCGACATCCACCGTGCGACGCGGGTGCGGCTGGAGGCGCCGCACATCCCGTCACAGGCCGACGGCGAGCCGTTCACGGACCTGCCCCTCGACATCGACATCGTGCCGCAGGCCCTGCGGGTGCTCGCTCCGGAGAAGGAAGAACAGCGATGACGTCGCCAGACGCGGAGAACCGCAGCGGCCCGGCGCTGCGTGAGTTCGCTGCGGAGCTCGACTTCCCGATGGACGACTTCCAGGTCGAGGCGTGCCGGGCCGTCGAGGACGGGCACGGGGTCCTCGTCGCTGCACCCACGGGCGCCGGCAAGACCGTCGTCGGCGAGTTCGCCGTGCACCTCGCCCTCGAGACCGGGCGGAAGGCCTTCTACACCACGCCGATCAAGGCGCTGTCGCAACCAGAAGTATGCCGACCTCGTGCGGCGTCACGGCGTCGGGCAGCGTGGGCCTGCTCACCGGCGATGCGTCGATCAACGGCGAGGCCCCGATCGTCGTCATGACGACCGAGGTCCTCCGCAACATGATGTATGCCGGCTCGAGCACCCTGAGGGGGCTCGGCTGGGTGGTCATGGACGAGGTCCACTACCTCGCCGACCGGTTCCGCGGAGCCGTCTGGGAGGAGGTCATCATCCACCTGCCGCCCGATGTCAGCGTCGTGTCGTTGTCAGCCACGGTGTCCAACGCCGAGGAGTTCGGGGCTGGCTCGACGAGGTGCGCGGCGACACGGCGGTCATCGTCTCCGAGCACCGGCCCGTGCCGCTGTGGCAGCACATGATGGTCGGCCAGGCGCTCTTCGACCTCTTCGTCGAGGAGACGGCACGCAGCGCGGCAGCCCCGCTGCCGCACCGGAACTGAGCGTCAACCCCGACCTCCTGCACGCAATCCGCGGCGCCGACGGCCGGGGCGCCTGGGACTCGCACTGGGCGCGGCGACGGCCGCAGCCGGTCGCGAGGTCGCCGGAACGGCAAAGGCAACGGGCGGGGAACGGCCGGGCCGACGACTGGAGCGGCCGGGGCCGTCGCGGTGGTCGCGCGGGCCGCGGCACCGGCGACGCCGGCCGCGGGTTTGCCCGCGGCGGGCGCCCCGGCGGTGGCGCGACCCGGGCCGAGGTCATCGACCGCCTCGATCGGGAGGGCCTGCTTCCGGCCATCACGTTCATCTTCAGCCGGGCCGGATGCGAGGCGGCGGTCGGCCAGCTGCTCGCCCCGGGATGCGCCTCGTCCCCGATGCCGAGGGGGCGCGCGAACCGGCGGCTCGTCGAGGAACGGGTCCAGGGCATCGCCGACGAGGACCTCGGCAGTCCTCGGCTACTGGGACTTCGTCGAGGGCTCTCCCGGGGCTTCGCGGCCCACCACGCGGGCATGCTGCCGACCTTCCGCGAGATCGTCGAGGAGCTGTTCACCGCGGGCCGCATCCGCGCGGTCTTCGCGACCGAGACGCTGGCCCTCGGGATCAACATGCCAGCGCGCACGGTCGTGCTCGAGAGGCTGGTCAAGTTCAACGGCGAGAGCCCACGTCGATGTCACGCCCGCCGAGTACACCCAGCTGACCGGGCGGGCCGGCCGGCGCGGCATCGACATCGAAGGCCACGCCGTCGTCCTGTGGAACCGCGGACTCGACCCGCTGGCGCGTCGCCGGGTCTCGCCTCGACGCGGACGTACCCACTGCGGTCCAGCTTCCGACCCACCTACAACATGGCCGTCAACCTCGTCGCCCAGTTCGGCCGCGACCGGGCCCGGGAGATCCTGGAGACCTCCTTCGCACAGTTCCAGGCCGATCGCGCCGTCGTCGGCTTCGTGAAGACGTCCGACGCAACGAAGAGGCCCTCGCCGGGCTACGCGGAGGGGATGACCTGCCACCTGGGCGACTTCGCGGAGTACGCCGCCATGCGCAACGAGATCCGCACGCATCGAGAAGGAGGGCGCCAAGGCCCGCTCCGCCAGCGTCCGCGCCGAGGCGGCCGTGGCCTCGAGAACCTCAAGATCGGCGACGTCATCCGGATCCCGAGCGGACGGCACAGCGGGCTAGCCGTCGTGGTCCTGCCCAACCGTGGTGGCGGCCGCGGGAGACGCCCCGTCGCCGGCGGTCGTCACCGAGGACCATCACCTGCGGCGGCTCACCCTGCTCGATGTCCCGTCGCCTCTCGAGCCGCTCGGCACGATGCGAGCTCCGAAGCACTTCAACCCCAAGAACCCGAAGGCTCGCCGCGACCTGGCGACGTCCCTCCGCGCGCCCTGCCGCACGACCCGCCACGGACTCGCCGCGTCGGCGCGAGTACCGACGAGGCGCCGCCGATGAGCGCATCGACGAGCTGCGCCATCGCCTGCGCGCACACCCGTGCCACCAGTGCCCCGACCGCGAGGACCACGCGCGCTGGGCCGAGCGCTGGTGGCGGCTGCGCGCGAGACCGACGGGCTGCAGCGCAAGATCGAGGGCCGCACCAACTCCGTCGCGAAGACGTTCGACCGGATCTGCGACCTGCTCGTCGACCTGGGCTACCTTGCTGACGGTGGCGAGCGCGTCACCGCGCACGGGGAGCGGCTGCGCCAGCTCTACACCGAGAAGGACCTGCTCGCCGCCGAGTGCCTGCGCGAGGACGTCTGGCGCACCCTCGACCCGCCCTCGCTCGCCGCGGTGGTGTCCACGCTCATCTACGAGCCGCGGCGCGAGGACGCCGGCCTGGCGCCACGATGGCCGAACGACGACGTGCGAGAGGCACACGACCGCATGCTCGCCATCTGGTCGGACCTCGAGGACGCCGAGGGGGCGCTGGCCCTCCCAACGACCGGCGCGCCCGATCCCGGCATCGCCTGGGCCGTCCACCGCTGGGCCAGCGGCCGCCGCCTCGAGGACGTCCTGCGGGGCACCGAGCTCGCTGCCGGTGACTTCGTGCGACGGTGCAAGCAGGTCATCGACCTGCTGGGCCAGCTGACCGATGCCGGCGACCGTGACCTTCAGCGCGTCGCCAGGAAGGCGAGCGACGCCGTGCTCCGGGGCGTCGTCGCGGCTGACCGACTGGACTGAGCCACCCGAGAAGATGCCGTATGCCGCTGAGCCGGCTCAGCGGCATACGGCACCGTTTGTGGGTGGCTCAGCCGAGACCGAGGGCACTGACGACCCGGTCGAAAGGGTTCGTCAGGCCATGCTCGACGGCGAGACGGGACATGAGGGCCGGATCGGCAACCCGGGTCGGCGCGCGAGGTCGACCTCGCCGATGGGTGCGTCCCGGACGACCTCGACGACCCTCGGCGCGGCGTCGAGGTACTCGGCCCCCGGCCTCGAGCCGCGCCCGCTGGGCACCCTTGATCGCGGGGTCGCCCGCCGTCGATCGGCGGCCCGGAGCGCCGGCGAGGTAGCCGTACGTCGTGATGAGCTTGGCGGCCGTCTTCTCGCCGATGCCCGGCCACGCCCGGCAGCCCGTCGCTGGTGTCACCGCGCAGGACGCCATGTCCGCGTAGGCGGCGCCGTTCGGCACGCCGTACTTCTCGCGCAGGAACGCCTCGTCGACGACGTCGGGGTTGCGGACGCCGCCGCGAGCGGTGTAGAGCACGCGCACGTCGTTCGCGTCGTCGACGAGCTGGAACAGGTCGCGGTCCCCGGTGACGATGTCGACCGGGCATCCGGCCGCGGTGACGGCGTCGCCAGCGTGCCGATGACGTCGTCGGCCTCGTGCCCGTCGACGCCGACCCGGGCGATGCCGAGCGCGGCGAGCGCGTCGACGATGATCGGCACCTGCACGGCGAGAGGCGTCGGGCACCTCCTCCTCCGACGACGCCTCGTCGACCGTCCTCGGCGACGCGGTGCGCCTTGTAGGACGGGATCGCCTCGACCCGGAAGGCCGGCCGCCAGTCGTTGTCCCAGCAGGCCACGAGGTGGGTGGGCCGGCGCGCTCGACGAGCGAGGCGATCATGTCGAGCAGGCCGCGGACCGCGTTGGTCGGCACGCCGCTCGGGCCGATGACCTCGGGGACGCCGAAGAAGGCGCGGAAGTAGAGCGAGCGCGGAGTCGAGGAGCATGCAGCCGTTCGGCTGGGCGGAGGTTCGGCGGGCATGGCTCACGCAGCCTACGGGCACCGGACGCTACCCTGGCGTGAGCCGCGGCGCGGGCGCGGCTACTAGCCTGAGCACATGGAAGACCTCGACCGCCGCCTCGTCGGACTGCTCGCTCGCCGACGGCCGGATGAGCTTCACCGACCTCGGCAAGGCGACCGGGCTGTCGACGTCGGCGGTCCACCAGCGCGTCCGCCGGCTCGAGGAGCGCGGCGTCATCACCGGCTACCCCGCCGACCGTCGTCGCCGGAGGCCCTCGGCCTGCCGCTCACGGCCCTCATCTCGGTCACGCCGTTCGACCCGAGCGCCCCCGACGACGTCCCCGAGCGGCTCGCCGCACATCGGCGAGATCGAGGCCTGCCACTCCGTCGCCGGGGTCGAGAGCTACATCCTCAAGGTGCGCGTGCTCGACGCCCGGCGCACCTCGAGGACCTGCTCGCGCGGATCCGCTCGGCGCGCCAACGTCTCGACGCGCACGACGGTCGTGCTGTCGACGCCCTGGGAGGGCCGCAGCGGCGCTGCCGAGCGCACGGGAGGACTGACTGGAGCGAAATCGATCTCCACGAACGCATCACACCCGTGCGATGGGCCTGCGTACCAGCTGGCGGCCCGGAGCAGGTCGTCGGGCGCGAGCTCGACTGCGAAACCTCGACGACCGCCCGAGACGAACACGGTGTCGTGCGACGACGGCAGAGTCGTCGAGCACGGTGCGCAGCCTGCGCCGCTGGCCGATCGGGCAGATGCCACCGACGACGTACCCGGTGCCCCGTCGGCCGCGGCGGGTCCGCCATCTGCGACACCGCCTTGACTCCCAGCGCAGCCGCCGTCGCCTTGAGGTCCAGCTGACCAGCCACCGGGACGATCGCCACGGCAAGGCCCTCGCCCGTGTCGACGAGCAGGGTCTTGAAGACGCGGTCCGGGGCAACGCCGAGCCCACGAGCGGCCTCGTCCCCATAGCCCGTCGCTGCGGAGTCGTGCTCGTAGGTGTGCCCGGTGTAGGTGATTCCCAGGGTGTCGAGGGCGAGCGTCGCCGGGGTGCTGGGCCCCGAGCCGGAGCCGCGGCCACCCTTCCTCGACGAGCGAGCCACGCGGTTCAGGCTCTCGCGAGCGATGCCAGGCCGTCCCAGGTCGTGGTGACGACGAGCTCGGCCGCCTCCTGCGCCGTCATGCCGGGGCGTTCGCTGCGGTAGGCCGCCAGTCGCTCGATGCCTCCGATGATGACTTCGACGAGAGGCACGAGGCGCCGCGACGGGAGCTCGGCGAAGCCCGGCAGCATCGTGATGCCCTCGGCGAGCGCCTTTGCCGTCTGTTGCCTGATGCGCTCCACCGACGCGGCCGCCTCGCCGATGAGGGCGCCCTCGGTGCGCAGGAGGGCGAAGCCCCGATCGTGCTCGTCAATGAAGTCGAAGAAGGCGGTGATGACCTCGCGGACCCGAAGCCGCGGCGTCGCGTCGGGGTTGGACTCCCACGCCATGATGACCGCGGCGAGGAGCTGGTGGCGCGCCCGCTCGATGGTGGCCGCGAACAGCCCCTCCTTCGAGCCGAAGTAGTCGTAGATGAGCGGCTTTGTCACGCCGACCTGCTCGGCGATCTCGTCCATCGTCGTTGCCTGGAATCCGCGGGAGCCGAAGACCCGCTCGGCCACCTGGAGCATCTGCGCCTCCCGCTCGGCGCGAGGCATCCGGGTCCGGGCAGGCGGCGGCTTGGCGGTCACGTGCGCAGTCTAGGGGTGACTCGGACGCGTCCGTGGACGTCGCCCGGTACCTGAGCCGATGGCCGGCGAGCCGCGTCAGACGAGCTGGGACTCGGCTGCGGCACGGCTCGCGGCGGCTCGCTCGCCCGCGGCGGCGATGACCGTCTCATGGTCCACCGCGTCAGCGCCACCACTGCTGCCCGGCCTCCGGGAGCGTGTAGATCGGGTCGTAGTAGACGTACTCGCGCGACAGTGCCGCGGTGTCCTCACCCTCGATGGAGGTGCGGTAGTTCTTGCGCCAGTAGGAGATCCCGCGCTCCGTGTCGTACTCGTCCACCTGGTGGACCCAGCGCTTGCCGACGAACGGCACGTCGCAGACGATCCGCGGCGTCGCGAAGCCGGGCAGGTAGCCCATGATCGAGTGCTGCAGGTGCTGCGCCTCCGCGAGCGAGAGCCGCCAGTGCTCGGAGAACGGGATCATGTCGCACATGTAGAAGTAGTACGGCGTGATCATCGCGCCGTCCGTCAGGGCGAAGCACAGGTCGAGCAGCTGCTCGGTGGTGTCGTTGACGCCGCGCATGAGAACGCCCTGGTTGCGCACGTCGCGGACGCCGGCCTCGAGCATCGCCTTCGACGCCCGAGCCACCGACGGCGTGATCGACTGGGCGTTGTTGACGTGGGTGTGGATCGCGAGCGAGACGCCGCGGGCGCGGGCCTTGGTGGCGACCCGGGCGACGCCCTCGACGACGTCCTCGGCGAACCAGTGCTGGGGCAGACCCATGAGGGCCTTGGTCGCCAGGCGGATGTCGCGGATGTTCTCGATCTCGAGCAGCCGGTCGAGGAACGCCTCGAGGTTCTTCCACGGCATGTTGGCGACGTCACCACCGGAGACGACG
This sequence comes from uncultured Actinomycetota bacterium, assembly GCA_963826445.1. Lineage (GTDB taxonomy): Bacteria > Actinomycetota > Actinomycetes > Actinomycetales > Dermatophilaceae > Intrasporangium. The sequence continues at coordinate 13,194 of CAWGXD010000004.1, read as the reverse complement.
ACGTCCCGGACCGCCGGGGTGTCGCGCAGGTAGGTCGAGCATCGCGTCGTAGCGGTCGACCGGCTTGAGGTCGAACTTCAGCTTGTTCACCTGCGGCGTCGAGTTGCCGACGAGGTCCATGCGGGTGCAGTGACCGCAGTACTGCGGGCAGGTCGGCAGCAGCTCGGCGAGAACCTTGGTGGGATATCGGTGGGTCAAGCCCTCGGCGACCCACATGTCGTGCTCGTGCAGCGAGTCACGCGAGGCATGCGGGTGCGACGGCCAGTCCGTGCGACGGTCGGAGAAGACCGGCAGCATGTAGCGCCGGATGGGGTCGGCGTAGAACGCCTCCGTGAAGTCGTGGCCCGCCGCCGGCATCGGCGTGTCGGTCGTGTTGGTGGCTGGAACCATGGTGTTCAGCATCTGCGGCGGCACGAGCATCGACATCGTGGCGCGCTCGGCCTGGTCCCGCTCGAGGTCGGCGTAGAACCGGTCGTCGAGCAGGTCGCCCATGAGCGCCCGGAGCTGCTTGAGGTTGCGCACGCAGTTGACCCGCTGCCACTGGGCGCTGTCCCAGTCCTCCTGGGTCACGTCCCGCCAGCCGGGGAAGCGCGTCCAGTCGGGCTCCTCGAGCTCGCGGCGTTGGTACACGTAGGGCTGCTCAACCATGCTCATGCCGTCACGATACCGAAATTTCGTCATCGAATCTTCTATGCTGCCGGAGGATCTTCCGTTCAAGCCGCCTCAGACCGAAGGATCGATCGTGAATCGTGACCTGCCCTCCTCACCCGTCGGCCTGCACCGGGTGCTCGACCCGAGTGGGGACGCGATCACGCTCCCGCAGGCGGCGCGACGGCTCGACGCGCGACCGGAGCTGTGGCCGGACGAGGTCCGGATCGACGTGGACACCCTCAACCTCGACGCGGCGTCCTACCGCCAGCTCGCGGAGAAGCACACGACGCAGGGGGTGATCGACGGCGACGCGATCCGGTCGGAGGTTCTTGCGATCATCGCCGACCGCGGGAAGATGCAGAACCCGGTCACCGGCTCCGGTGGCATGCTCATCGGCACCGTGGCGGACGTGGGGCCCGAGAGCCGAACCGACCTGCGGGTGGGGGACCGCGTCGCGACGCTTGTATCGCTGTCGCTCACGCCGCTCGCGGTCACCGACGGCCTGGCCCGATGGGACGGGCGCTCGGAGCAGGTCCCGGCAGAGGGCCACGCCATCCTCTTCGGCCGCACCATCGCGGCGCGCCTTCCTGACGACCTCGACCCACGGCTCGCCCTCATGGTGATGGACGTGTGCGGGGCGCCGGCACTCGTCGAGCGCGTGGTGGGGGAGTACACGCAGTCGTATGCCGCTGGGCCCCGACCGCTCACCGTCGCCGTTCTCGGCGGGGCGGGGAAGTCGGGCTCGTTGTCGCTCGCAGCCGCACGTCGCGCCGGTGCCGGGCGCCTCATCGCTGTGGTGCCGAGCGACCGGGAGCATGACCTGCTGGAGCCGACAGGGCTGGCCGACGAGGTCGTCGTGGCCGATGCACGGTCCCCGCTCGGGTTGAGCCGGGCCGTGGACGCAGCCGGTGGGCCGGCCGACGTGACGGTCGTGTGCGTGGATGTCCCGGGGTGTGAGCAGCCCGCGATCCTGTCCACCGCTCAGGGCGGCACGATCATCTTCTTCAGCATGGCGACCAACTTCGCGGCGGCCGCCCTAGGTGCGGAGGGCCTGGCCGCGGACGTTCGCATGCTCATCGGCAACGGCTACGTTCCCGGACATGCCGGACTGGCCCTCGACCTCGTCCGCGAGAACACGGCCGTCCGCGACCTCTTCGAGCACCGCCTCGCCCCCTCAATGAGTGAAACCAGACTTCGAGGGCCACGCTGGGCGCCATCGAGTCCGCCCTAGTTGTCGAGTGTGCACCCCGCGCCGCGGTTACGTTGAGCGTGGGCAGCTCAGCGGCATACGGAAATCCGTGCAGTTTGCGCCCCTCGTGACAGCTACCGACGGGACGAATGACGGGACGAGGCGGCCGGGCCGTGCGCAGGCACCCGACGTGACCGTGATCGGTCCCGTCATCACTCCCAATGAGCCCGCGCGAAGTGCACACTCGACCGAGAGGTCCGGCGCGGAGTGCACACTCGATCCGTGCACCCCTCGATCCTTGACTGTGCGGGAAGGGGCGTCCGAAGCGTCAGAAGAGGGAGTGAGTCATGGTCAGGCCCGGGTCCTGCGAGAAGGCCCAGAAGAGAACGAGCGCGCCGCCCGCGAGCGCCACATCCTTGTTGAACTGGACCATCTCCATCTGCTTGGCCATCGGCTCGGTCTCCTTCCAGAACGCATGCATGAGCAGGGCGGTGGGCAGCAGGAAGACGACGAGGAACAGGGACCCGAGGTCACCCCAGAGGCCGAACAGCACCGAGATCCCGCCGAGCAGGATGAGCACTCCAGAGACCTGGGTGGCGAGCACCGGTGACGGGACGCCCTTCGACCCGGCGTAGGCACCCATGGCCTTGCTCTGGGTCAGGTGCCCCATGGCGGAGGCGAGGAACAGCGCGACGAAGAGAATCCGGCCGACGAGGAGAACGAAATCCATGAAAGACAGCTCCCGGATGTGTGGAGGAAGTGAACAGGTAGTCACATGTTCAACTACGGATTCTGCCCTGATTTGCCGGAAACGTCACCATTGGAGCGCGATGAATTTCGCCCATTCGCCGATGAGGAGGCAGGGTCTGCGGATCTTGCGGTCTGACGGCCATGTAGCAGGAGGAACTGCGGTGTTGGCTAGGCTGGCGCCGTGACTTCTCCTGCACGTCTCGAACTCGATCCCGCCGTCGTCCGCAGGGCTCGAGCGCTGGCCCGTCAGGCGGCCGCGCCGGTCGTCTCGATCGCCAAGCGGCACACGACGGTGTCCGTCGAGCGGGCCACGCTTCGGCTCGCCGGGCTCGCGGGGGCGGACCACGAGCGAGTGCCCTGGGTCAACCATCTCGTGTCGACCGTGCGCGACCAGGTCGGCCTCGAGCACGGCGTGACGACGCCGGTATACGACGCCTTGCTGCGGGGGGAGGCCCCGGACCTGGCGACGCTCGCCCAGAAGGCGTCGAGCGGCAATGTCTCCTTCCGACTTCCCACCGGGCGCGAGGAGACGGCCGCCACACAAGCGGCAGCGCGCGGAGTGTCCGTCGGCCTGAAGCGGATCGATGCGGCCCGAAGGACACGCGAGCGTCTCGTCGCCCGGCTCGGCGACCCGAAGCAGAGCCCGTGGATCTACCTCATCGTCGCAACCGGGGACATCCACGAGGACATCCCACAGGCCCAGGCGGCGGCCCGCGAGGGGGCCGACGTCATCGCGGTGATCCGCTCCACCGGGCAGTCGCTGCTCGACTACGTCCCCGAGGGGGCGACGCGGGAGGGCTTCGCCGGCACGTACGCCACGCAAGAGAACTTCCGCCTCATGCGGGCAGCCCTCGACGACGTGAGCAAGGAGCTCGGCCGGTACGTGCGCCTCACCAACTACGCCTCCGGTCTGTGCATGCCCGAGATCGCCGCGCTCGCCGGCCTGGAGCGGCTCGACATGATGCTCAACGACTCGATGTACGGCATCCTCTTCCGCGACATCAACCCCATCCGCACCTTCGTCGACCAGCGCTTCTCCCGTCAGATCCACGCACGCGCCGGGATCATCATCAACACGGGCGAGGACAACTACCTGACGACAGCGGACGCGGTCGAGGCCGCGCACACCGTCACCGTCAGCCAGCTGCTCAACGAGCGGTTCGCCAAGGAGGCCGGCCTCGAGGACTGGCAGCTCGGCCTGGGCCACGCCTTCGAGATCAACCCCGATCTGCCCGACAGTTTCCGCCTTGAGCTCGCCCATGCCCTCCTCGCTCGAGAGCTGTTCCCCGAGGCACCCCTCAAGTGGATGCCCCCGACGAAGCACATGACCGGGGACATCTTCCGCGGCTACCTGCTCGACGGCTTCTTCAACCTCGTCGGCGCGATGACCGGTCAGGGCATCCTCCTCGTCGGCATGATGACCGAGGCCGTCGTCACACCCTTCCTCTCCGACCGAGACCTTGCCCTGCAGAACGTCCGCTACGTCATGAACGCTGCGGGTGGCCTGGCCGAGGACTTCCACCCGCCCCGTGACGGCTTCATCCAGACCCGGGCGAGGCAGGTCCTCGGCGAGGCGGTCGACCTGCTCGAGCGCATCGTGCACGACTCGGATTCCGCTGGGGACCCACCCCTCCTCGCCGCCATCGCCGACGGCACGTTCGGCCTGATGAAGCGGCCCCCCAACGGCGGCAAGGGGCTCGACGGGGTCGTGGAGCGAGCCCCCGGGTATGACAACCCCGCCATCACGGCCCTCGATGCGGGCACGCCCAAGCCAGCCCAGCGGCATACGGCAGCGTCGGCAGTGACCGTCAAGGAGGTCGTGAACCGTTGAGCGGCAACATCATTCGCCCATACGGCGACACGACCGGCGACGGCATGGTCCAGCTGTCGTTCACGCTGCCCGTCCCGCACGACAAGCGAGCCGAGGGGGCCGCCCTGCAGCTGCGCGCCGAAGATGGGCCTCGACCCGGCCCTCATCGTCCACGCCAAGGCGATGGGCCCGGACTTCACCTTCTTCGTGGTCTACGGGAGCGTCCACCACCTCGTCGACCTCGACGACGTCCACGTCGTCGAGCGCGAGTACCCGCTCCTGTCAGCCAAGGATGCGAACGCGGCGATCAAGCGGATGCTGCGCCGCCCGCTCGTCGTCGTCGGTGCCTGCATCGGCACCGACGCGCACACCGTCGGCATCGACGCGATCCTCAACATCAAGGGGTTCGCGGGGAGAAGGGACTGGAGTACTACCCGAGATCACGGTGGTCAACCTCGGCGCCCAGGTGCTCGTCCCGGACCTCGTCGCGCGCGCGAAGGAGGAGGCGCGACGCCGTCCTCGTCAGCCAGGTCGTCACCCAGAAGGACGCGCACATCCACAACACGATGCAGATGTCGGCCGCCTTCCGCGAGGCGTACCCGGCAGGGACGGTGCCGATCCTCGTCGCCGGCGGTCCACGGTTCGAGGAGGGCTCGGAGGCTCGCCTCGGGGTCGACCGGATCTTCGGGCGTGGGACCAAGCCGTCTGAGGTTGCCAGCTACCTTGTCCATGAGATGTCCACGAGATGATCCCGAAAGGCAGGCAGGACGAGGAGCCAGCACGTGCCTCACGGGCGGAGGTCGGCGGGCGGGTCACGCACCGGCGCTACGTGCCCTACAGCCACGCCCATTACGCCGGCAACCTCGTCGACGGCGCCTATTCGCTCGCGGCGTTCGGCGACGTCGCGACCGAGATGTGCATCATGACCGACGGCGACGAGGGGCTCTTCGCCTCCTACAGTGACGTCCAGTTCAAGGCTCCGGTCCGGGCCGGTGACGTCATCGAGATCTCGGCGGAGATCGTCCGGGTCGGCAGCCGCAGTCGCGAGATGGCCTTCGAGGTGCGGGTGGTCGGCCGTGGCGACCCCGAGCGGGGTCCGTCGGCCGCAGATCTGCTCGAGCCGCCCATCGTCGCAACGACCGCGCGTGGTGTCGTCGTCGTCCCCTGACCCGGAAACCTAGCCCAGCGGCATACGGTAACCCCGTGCTGCGTCGCGTCGTGGGTGCCCTCGTGAGTGGGGGAGTGCTGTGCCTTGCCTTCCCCACGTTCGATGTCTGGGTCGCTGCGCCGGTATCCCTGGGCCTGCTCGCGCTGGTCCTCACGGGGGTCCGCCCCCGCGCGGGATTCGGCCTCGGCTTCCTGGCCGGTCTCGCGTTCTTCCTGCCGACCCTGCACTGGGCGGGGGTCTACGTCGGCAACCTGCCCTGGCTCGCCCTCGCGACGCTCCAGGCGCTCTTCGTCGGCCTCGTGGGTGCCCTGTATGCGTGGCTGAGCCGGCCGGGCCACTCAGGCACTGTCCGACCCCTCGACTTCGCGCTGGTCTGGGTCGTCGTCGAGGGACTGCGGGCGAGGGCGCCCTATGGCGGGTTCCCGTGGGTCAAGCTCGCCTTCTCACAGGCGGACTCGCCCTTCGGGCACCTGGCCTCACTCGGTGGTGCCCCCTTCGTCGGGTTCGTCCTCGCGCTGAGCGGTGGCCTTCTCGCCGTGGTCGCGTCTCGGGCCCGTGACCGTATGCCGCTGGGCTCGCTCCCGCTCCCGGCTGCCCTGGCCGTCGGGCTGGGTCTGTCCGGGTTGCTGGTGCCCCTGCCCACCGACGGACCGACGGCGCAGTTCGTCGGCGTTCAGGGCAACGTGCCGCGTGCGGGCCTCGACTTCAACGCCGAGCGTCGGGCCGTGCTCGACAACCACGTCAACGCGACGCTCGCCGCTGCGGCCGAGGGCGCAGGCCAGCCCCGTCCCGACCTCTACGTGTGGCCCGAGAACTCCTCCGACATCGACCCGCTGCGCAACGCGGACGCCAACGAGCTGATCCGCAACACGGTGGACCAGATCGGTGTCCCGCTCATCGTCGGTGGCCTGCTCGAGGAGCCGAGGGGCTACCTCTCCAACGTCTCGCTGCTTTTCGAGCCTGGGAAGGGCAACACGGATCGCTACGTCAAGCGCCACCCCGTGCCGTTCGGGGAGTACATCCCCAACCGTGCCTTCTGGCGCCTCTTCAGCGACAAGGTCGACCTGGTGCGGCGGGACTTCTACCCCGGATCCGAAGTCGGTCTCTTCACCGTCCCTGCCGCGTCCGGCCAGGGGATCCGGGCCGGCCTGTCGATCTGCTTCGAGGTTGCCTACGACGACATCATGCGCGATGTGGTCAATGCGGGCGCCAACGTCCTCGTGGTCCAGACCAACAACGCCACGTTCGGCTACACGGCCGAGTCGCCGCAGCAGCTGGCGATCAGCCGGCTGCGGGCTATCGAGTTCGGTCGATCCGTCGTCCACGTGTCCACCGTGGGCCAGAGTGCCCTCATCACGCCCGACGGGACGGCTCACCAAGTCACCTCGTTGTTCACCCAGGCCGTCGTTCGCGGCGCCCTGCCCCTGCGTGACTCGATGACGCTGGCCACCCGGCTGCGCGAGGGCCCGGAGTGGGTCGCTCTCCTGGCGCTCGTCGTCCTGCTCGGACGCAGGGTCCGCGGGCACCGTCAGCGCGCCGCGCTCAGCGACTGACGGTCCGGCGCACACCTCGATCCGCGGGGGAGGAGCGAGCGGAACGCCCCCGGCGGTGTGCGCGTTGACTGGACAGAAGATCGCACGAGGTGGCCACCACGGTGGCTGCCGGTGACAGGCGCCGTTCGCCCTACGATGACTGAGCCCGCGCTGCCGGCGCCGCAGGCGGAAGCACCTCGAATCGAGCGAAGGAATGGGATGACCTCCACCACACGTGAGCCGATCCACCGAGTAGCGGTGCTCATCCCGACCTACAACGAGCGGGAGAACCTGCCACGGATCGTCTCGCGGCTGCGCGCCAGCGTGCCGGACGCCGACCTCGTCATCCTCGACGACAACTCGCCCGACGGCACAGGCGAGGTCGCCGACGGGCTCGCCGCCGAGGACCCGAAGGTCCGGGTCGTGCACCGGGCGGGCAAGGAGGGGCTCGGGCGGGCGTATCTCGCTGGCTTCGCGCTCGCGATGGACGATGGCTATGACGCCGCTGTCGAGATCGATGCTGACGGATCGCACCAGCCGGAGCAGCTGCCCGCCCTGCTCGCCGCGCTCGCCGACGCGGATCTCGTCATCGGGGCTCGCTGGGTCCGTGGGGAGCGGTCCACAACTGGCCGGCCCGCCGCAAGGTGCTCTCGGTCGGTGCCAACGCCTACACGAAGGTGCTGCTCGGTATGGGGGTCAACGACGCGACAGCGGGCTTCCGGGCCTACCGCACGAGCGCGCTGCGCGCGATGAACCTCGAGGGGGTCGAGTCCCAGGGATACTGCTTCCAGATCGACCTGACGCTGCGCGCCGTGAGGGCCGGACTCACCGTCGTCGAGGTGCCGATCACCTTTGTCGAGCGTGAGATCGGAGACTCCAAGATGGGCAAGGACATCGTCCGCGAGGCCCTCTCCAACGTCACGAGGTGGGGCCTCGAGTACCGGGCTGGGCAGGCGCGGTCGCTCGTGCAGCGCGCCCTCGGACGGCCCGTGGCGCCGACGCCGGACGTGGAGCGGCAGCGATGACCACACCACCGCGCCGAGGGCGCCTGCGACCGACCCGGATCGCAGCTCTGTTGCTGCTCATCGTCCCCATTCTGGAGGTCATGACGCTCATCGCCGTCGGGCAGGCCATCGGTGGCTGGCAGACGTTCTTCCTCCTCGTCGCCATGTCGGTCCTCGGCGCCTGGCTCATCCGCCTTGAGGGGGCGCGCGCCTGGGTCGCCCTGACGCAGGCGTTGCAGAGCGGGCGGATGCCGGCCCGCGAGCTGGCCGACGGCATGCTCATCCTCACCGGCGGCACGCTGCTCCTGCTGCCGGGATTCCTCACGGACATCGTCGGGTTGGTCCTCGTCCTGCCATTCACCCGGCCCGTTGCCCGGCGGCTCCTCGAGGCGGTCATCAGCCGCCGGCTGATCGCGCAGTCGCCCTACCTGGGCGCCGTCTCCGGCTTCGGCGCCGGCGGCACCCGGCCCGAGTCGGGCCCGGACGCACCCCGTGGTTCGACCTCCGACGGAGACGTCATCGAGGGCGAGATCATCGACGAGTAAAGGTCACCGGCGAATGAGGTCGCCAGCGAGCGAGAGCGAGCCCAGCGGCATACGGCTGGGAAAGGCAACGAGCCCACCCCCACGAACGGGGCGGGCTCGTCTGGCGAAGCCGGCGGGGTCAGGCCGACTTCTTGCGGCGCGGCTTCTCGCCGCGGGACTCGCGAAGGAGCGTCAGGCGCTCCTCGAGGAGCTCCTCGAGCTCAGGGATGGAGCGACGCTCGAGCAGCATGTCCCAGTGCGTGCGCTGGTGCTTGACCGGCTTGGTCTCCGGCTCGGGCCCACCCTGCAGACGGGCCTCGAGACCACAGCGGCACTCCCACGTCGCAGGCGGCTCCGCCTCGACGGAGAAGGGGAGCTCGGTCCGGTGGCCGTCGGGGCAGACGTAGAGTGTGAGCATCCGCTCACTGGGGACGACGTTCTCGTCGACTCTCGAAGCTGCGCGCGCCGAGGTTGGAACCTCGTAGTGCTCGATCTGCCATCAGAACCCCTCCCAAGAAGTCTGTTCGTGGCCAGTACCCAGCAGGTACCTACCCTCACAGACGCTTGAACGAGCCAGACGGTTGCGTTGTTCCCGCGATCTGATATCAGACGACCGACCGGGACCGGGTTGCCGGCCTCCTCGATGCCGCGGCGCATGTCGCACCTTGGCGAGCAGCAGACCGCCCACGACGAAGAAGAAGATGAGCACGATGATCGCCCAGCGATAGCTGTGGGTGAACTGGTAGACGAGCCCGAAGGCCAGCGTCCCGAGCCAGCTCGTGCCGCGCTCCATGGCCTGGTAGAGGCTGAAGAACTCGGCCTCCTTGCCGCGCGGGATGAGCTGGCTGTAGAGCGATCGGGAGAGGGCCTGGGTCCCGCCGAGCACGATGCCGATGAGCAAGCCGAGCGCGAAGAAGAGCGCGATCGACTTGGCGGGGACGAAGAAGGCGATGATGACGACGACGCGTCCACATGGCGATCCCGGCAAGCACCGTCGCGCCAGGCGCCGACTCGCGCGGCGGCGGCAGCCGAAGAGCCGGGCACCGAAGAACGCGACGAACTGGACGAAGAGGAAGACGCCGAGCACCGTCGTCCTGGGCGAAGCCGAGCTCCTTCTGCCCGTAGAGGCTGGAGCTGCCGATGACCGTCTGGATGCCGTCGTTGAAGAAGAGGTAGGCGAGCAGGAACAGCATCGTCTGCGGGTAGTGCCGCAGCTCGCGGAACGTGCTGCGCAGCTGCGCGATGCTGCCGCCGACGACGCCGGCCTAGCGGTCGACGGGCGTCGCCGACCGTGCCGGTCAGGTGGCGCAGGCCGAGGTAGCGGGATGATCGTGAAGCCGGCCCACCACAGGCCCGCCGACAGGATGCTGATGCGCGTCGCCATGACCGGTCGAGGCCGAGGTCCTCGTGGAAGAGTCGCAGGGCGAAGTTGAGCGCCAGCAGGAGTGCCGCCGCCGAGGTAGCCGAACGCCCAGCCCTTGGAGGAGACCCGGTCGCGCTCGTTCTCGTTGGCGATGCGGCACAGGATCGAGTCGTAGATGACGAGCGAGGCGCCGAGGCAGATGCTGGCCACGATGACGAGGACGACGCCGAGCTGCCAGTTCGTGCCGGCGACGAAGAACATGAGGCTCGCGGCGAGGGCCCCGGCCCACGCGAACCCGCGCGAAGAGCCGCGTCGGGCCGCGGACTGCGGTCGGCGATGGCGCCGATGAACATCGAGCACGATCGCCGACAGGATCGTCGTGAAGGTCACGGTGAAGAACCACAGCGAGCCGGGCGCGATCGGGATGCCGAGCACGGAGAGGTTCGTCGTGCAGTCCGGCCGTCCGGCAGGCCGGGACACGCGGCCTGCTCGGCGACGGAGGTGAGGTAGGGGCTCATGAGCACCGTGGCGGTCGTCGTGACGTAGGCCGAGTTGGCCCAGTCGTACCAGTACCAGGCCCGCTGTTCCTTGGTCTCCGGGCGGGCGGCGTTCACGGGCTCGTTGACGGCGACGTCGGTCATGCGACGCACTCTCGCACACCATCGCTCGGACGTGTTCGCCAACACGTCACGTTTGGGCGACTGGTCAGACCGTGAGCAGGGAGACGACCGCGACGACCACCGTCGACACGATCTCCCCGATGCCGAGCTGCTTGGGAGTGGCCCCCAGCCGCGGCACGAACGCGGCGCGGACGGTGAGCACGAGGAAGACCAGCGCGAGCCACGGCGAGAAGATCAGGACGACCACGGTGGCCGCTGCGTGGGCGGCGACGCTGAGCCACAGGAACCGCTCGTTGCCCCGCTCGCGAATCGCGGTCTTGACGTAGAACACCGTTCCCGCGAAGTACAGGAACTGGGTCAGGGCCAGCAGCCAGGCGCGCTGCAGGTCGGTGCCGGGTCCCGCCGCGTAGGCGACGACGGTCATCAGTCCGGATCCCACCACGGTCGTCAGGCCCGAGAGCAGCTCCCGCTCCCGTCGTGCGGCCGCGGCCCACAAGCCCACGCCGAGAGGCGGGATGAACAGTGGGGCCCAGACGATGAGGCTCGGCTGCACGGCCAGCGTCACGAGGCCGAGCACCGCCGCAGCGATGCCATAGGCACGAACCGGTGGCCAGTACCGCGGACGCCGGCGTGCCTTGAGCCACAGGCTGGTCGCGAAGAAGGCGAAGTAGCCGACGAACCAGAGGGCCGTGAGCGGCACGTGCGCCCACGCCGGTCCGCCAGCGAGGATGCCGACGGCCAGGGGAGAGGCGAGCATGGCCCACGCGCCGTGCTGGTTGGGCACCCAGCCAGGACTCCGCGACCTGCTCACGCTTCGAGCCTAATCGTGGCCTGGACGGCTCCTGGCGCAGGTTACCCGTGAGTTTCGCCACCGCCGCGGCGGCATCTCCGTCGCGCTTGACACCGCGTCGTACGGTGGTGGCGCATGCCGTTTCACCAGTCCCGCCAGGTCAAGGTCCTCGGCGCCGTCGTCGCGCTCGTGGCCCTTCTGAGTGCGTGCGCCGCTGCCACGCCTGCGCCCCTCGCGTCGAGCGACCGACGGACGTCGAGCTCGCCGGCCATGATCGCCACCAGTGAGCCGAGTCACGGGCCGACGGTGACGACGCAGGCGCCAGCGACGCCCTCGACGCCGACCGCCCGACCGTTCGATGCCTCCGCCGCCCACGACCTTGTCGAACGGCTGGCCGAGATCGGGCCGAGGGACGCGGTGAGCAAGGCCTACCGACGCGCTGCGAACCTCGTGGCGGACCAGTTCACCGAGCTGGGCTACACGGTGCGCCGGCAGGAAGTGCCGGTGCCTGCTGGCGTGTCCTGGGGTGTCAGGGTCCCGTCGGGGACGACGGTGAACGTCATTGCGGACCTGCCCGGCTTCGATCCGAACCGCCCTCACATCGTTCTGGGCGCGCACCTGGACACCGTGCCGCAGGCCCCGGGAGCGGAGGACAACGCATCAGGGGTAGCGGTCATCGTGGGGCTCGCCCGGATGCTCCGCGAGCAGCCCGCGAAGCTCCCAGTGCGCTTCGTCGCCTTCGGTGCCGAGGAAGCCCGGGGATCCGGCGGGCAGTGGTATGCCTTCGGGTCGCGCCACTTCGTGGGCACTCTCGACGCCGCGCAGCGCAAGGCGGTCAGGGCGATGGTCTCCCTGGACCGCGTCGGGCGGGCCGCCACAGCCGTCCCGGTGTGCCACGGTGGCCGAGGGTCGGCTGCGGTGGCCGACGATCTGCGTGCTGCGGCGACCATCCGGACGAAGGCGTGCATCAACCGGGCGAGCGACCACGTGTCGTTTGAGCGGGTTGGCATCGCCGCAGCCCGGATCGGGAGTGTCCCGTACGACCAGTACCACTCGGCCAAGGACGTGCCCGGCGTCGTCGACGCGCGGCAGCTCGGCCGGTCGGCGACGGTGGTGTGGACCTGGCTGCGTGAGTTGTGACGCCGGCCCTCACTCGAACCTCCCCACGGTAAATGCCGATAATCGACATTATGTCATTTAGGCGAAGGATCCACGCTCAGGGCTCTCCCCTGCTCTCGTCACGTCAGCCGCGACGGAGGCTCCGCTTGCGGGCCAGAACGTCCGCAGGCATGCCAGGCCCCGGCTCCGCCTGCACTTCGGCGGGATCGTCCACGACGCCGCACCCGGCGCAGCTGAGCCCGCTGGTGACTGCCTCGCCGCACTCCGTGTGGCGGTACTCGATGGGCGGCCCGTCCGGAGCGGCCCACCGGTCGCCCCACTGCGTCAGCGCAACGATTGCCGGCACGAGGTCGCGCCCCTTGGCCGTCACCCTACCTCCATCTGGCTAGGGTCAGAGCTTCACGACGAATGCAACTCGGCGTGAAGCTCGCCTTTCACTTCGCTCTTACAATTAGAATTCAGTCAACATCATTCGCACGAACAACGTTGCGAATGTTTGCTTCGCTCGATCACTGCGCAATCGTGGCTTCATTTCATCTAATGTGCGGCGATGCGAGACCCCTGGGCCCCAAAATCGCATCGCTGTAATTCGCGCAGAGGGGGCGGGCCCCAAAATCGTGCGCTTGCACGCACGCAAATACCCTGCGCAAATTCTATAGAAATCCGGATCGTAT
>CAWGXD010000003.1:0-17748 GCA_963826445.1 uncultured Actinomycetota bacterium | reverse complement strand
CATCTCCTGATTATCTCGCAGCAGCCGTCGCCATCTACCTGCGGTCATGCGTCCCCAGCAGCTGATTGGGTGTGACTTCCAGATGCAGATGCAGCTCACCCGGCTCCCTTCGCTTCAGCCCTGGCCCTTTGAACGAGCTAATCCAGATAAACGGCAACAGCATCATCTGCTCCGCGAGTTCAGGCCGGAAGCTGCGCCTTCGGGATGACCGTTACCCCCGCCTTGGGTGTAATAATTACCTTCATCATCACTGAGGTTAAGGATAGTGTGGGTAGGGTTACTCGTATCCCGTGCTGGCAGGCCAGTGATAAAGTACTCAATCACAAATTGGTTGCCGTCAGCGGTAGCACGGCGGAGGTCTACGCTGTAATCAGCGGTCGTCTGGCTGAGGCTGAGGTTCGTAACCTTGCCAGTCTCTCCACCATGTATAGCGGGTCGCTCTGGTGGCGGATAAGCTCGTCCCGCTCTTCGTTTGGCTCATTCATCGCTACTACCCTTCTCTCAAATGCTCGTTGTAATGATTCTCGGCGATTAATCATCAAGGGCAATTGGGTTCCTGATCAGTAAGGACTGCCAGAGCGACCAGACTCCAGTTCAACATTACGCAGGCCGTCATGCTTAACCCGCGCTGGTAAGCGACCCACTACCTGCCCGGCCTTGTGCAGGTACTCTTCAGTAGTTCAGCCATCTCGCTGAGCGCGGCGTAGCCCCCGCGTTTCGCTGGCTACCCGGGCCTGATAGTCGAGGATATCCTGCAACCTCGCGTACCAACGCCCTCCCCGCTTGGTTGCACCCAGGGCGCTGGGACCTAGCCAGCCGCCCCAGATAGTTCGCCTCATAGCCAAACTCAGCGGCCAGCTCCGCGAGAGGTAGCAGCGCGCCGCGACTATGGTCAACCGCATCAAGGTACAGATCAAGTCCCTGCTCCACTGCCCGCCCTACCAGGTTGATGATGGCGCGGTACTTGGCGGTCAGCATTGCCCGCTCAAGGGCGGCGAAATACTCGCCATTGCCGCAGCATGATGGCGGGCGGATAACCAGCCTCGAGCAGCATCATATTCATCGGTCAGCCTGCCTACCCGTCCGTTGCCGTCAACAAATGGATGAATAGCCTCGAACTGAGTGTGGGCAATCGCGGCCCGCAAGGTGGGATGATAATCCTGACCCTCAGCAGCTACCCAGGATAGCCACTGGTCGAGTAGCTCAGGCACCAAAGTCGATGGCGGCGGGGTCCACGCCGCGCCGCGAATGTGTACGCTGACACTTCGCAGCGTTCCGGCTCAGGGATGAGGCCGACCATCACCAGGCGGTGCAGAATCCAGGATGCTGGTCGCGTCAAGTGGGCTGCTGCCCGCGACCAGCTTTTCGAGGTAGTCGAAGGCCTGAGCGTGGTTGGTCGCTTCGAGGTGTTCGCGTATGGTGTGACGAAGCCAACGGTCAGTCCTTCTTCAATCACCAGCCGGGTTTCATTGAGGTCGAGGGTGTTGCCCTCGATGGCGTTGGAATGGTAGGTCAGGACGATGCGCAGGTCGTCGTGCAGATACCTTAGCACCGCCGGGGGCAGGGGGCGCAGCTGGTCCACGCGCGCCTTTTTGTCATCTATGCGTGCGGCCGGCTGTCTGGCGGGACATGGTATATGCCATGGGCTTTCTCTTCACTGTGATTTGTTGATTTGCGTAATATTACTCGAAATCAACGATCATGCAATTGGCTGCTGCCCGCGACTTCCCCCTTAAACATATCGCATCGGGCATCATCTTATGCCAGGCACACAATCTGGCGCAGGTACTCCTCGATAGTGATCGGCAGCAGCGGCTGGTCACGCGCAAACCACAGACTGATCCCGTAGCACTCGCCAGGGTAGGCCACGCAGGAGCCGCATCCCCACCCGGTAATCGAGGTCGAAGGTGTAGAGGGTGCCGACAAAGGTGGGCGTGATGCCGGTAGACTTCGAGCTGTGCGCCGTCGAGTGGGATGAGGGTAGCGTACTGCGCCAGCCCCACTACCTCGCGGTGCCTGAGAAATCGCGTGCCGGGGATAGTGTGCGGCGCATCGAGTAGCTGCCCGCCATGAGGGCAAGCCGAGGCGGGGGCGAAGGTGTTGGTAGAGGGGATAGGCGACGCTGTCCGCCACCAGCCCAAGCAGCCGCTGGGTAATATAGAACTGGCAGGCGCTACCGGCAAGTTCGACCATCTCCAGGTTGTAGGGATAGGCCCGCCTGAACATTTCCTCGCGGCCAGACATAGTTACTCTCCGCTCCCTCGCGCACGTCGCCGCGCCTCTCGTTGCTGCCTCAGCCAGGCTACGGCTTCCTCAAGCGGGATAGCATCCTCCTCTGCTTCATCAGCCAGATGTTCGAGATGTTCAGCCATCAGCCCGACCATCTCCTGATAGTGTCGGCTTCGCGGATGATACGGGCTATCACCCGGCCGTGCCGGCGGATGGCAACCTCGGCGGGGAATTCGCGGCTCTCAGTTTGGCGTGAGCCTTGGTCTAGCCTTTCTCGCCTGCGCTGCCTTGCGCCTACGTCTTGGGGTTGGCATATCGTCCTCCCCTGGGGTACTGGTGGGCAATTCCGCCACTCTAGTATAGAACACACGTTCTGAATATGCAAGCAGGTTGTGCAGAGTAGAGAATCTGCCTGGCCCACTGCGGGCGAAGCAGGAGTGGGCCAGGGATGGGCGCAGCCGCGCTGGCCAGCGGACACGGCATACTGATGGGCTAATCCGAGCGCAAAACCGAGCGCCTGCGGGCTGATGCGCCATCAGGGACAGAGAGGGAGATGTCGCAGAGGGTTACAACCCCGGTATCCGTTTGCTGGCAGCGGGCTGTCGTCGTCGAAGGCGTGGCAGAATGGTGGTGCGCGTTGAGGAGCGAGCAGCGCGGGAGATGTCGTGGTGAGCGAGGGCGGTGCGAAGGCGAACGCGAAGCCACCAGCGGCGCAGCAAAGCCGGGCTGAGTTGCACAACCCAGGCGCGGCGGGGGCAAAGGGGCGAAGAGAGCAGCGGGAAGATGGTGGTGGTGACGCAGGCATATAGGAGTGCATGGGGGGGCTGGGATGCACGTTACGCATTATGCTATAATGCCCTGGCGTAGAGCGTATCAAATAATCGAAACTCCGGCCTACAGCATTATCCTACACGTACAAGGAGGTAGTTTCATGTATATCGCCGGATACCGTAGGTACCAGGTAGATAGCCAGGCAATGGACGAAGTAACGAACCAGGTTCGCGATGGTTTTGTGCCGATCCTCAGCAAGACGGCTGGCTTCCGTGGGTATTACTGGCTGAAGGCGGATGATGGGTCGATGCTAAGCATCAGTCTCTTCGAGGACAAGGCTGGCGCGGATAAATCGATACGCGCGGCAAAGGATTTCGTCGAGGAACACCTGGCGAAGCTCTTGCCGTATCCGCCCCAGGTCACAGAGGGTGAAGCGCTGGTGAATAAAGTCGGCTAGGGCGGCAGTGAAGGAAGACAGCGCAATCGTTGAGAAGCGCGGCAGAGGCGACAAAACAACGACCCCGCAAGGCTAGACGCTTGCGGGGTCGTAGTGTCTACTCAGTTCTCAGCACATGGCGAAGCCGCTGGCGGACGATGCCCTCAAGCGATTCCGACTATTTCGCGCCTGATGAAGTTGGGTCGCAAGGTGTGGTTAGGGTAGCCACCGACACTGTTGTGGTAGGGTTGGGCAATGCTGCGCTCAGCCCTTGATTTGCGAGGTGAAACGTGTTATAATAAATTGCATAGATGATCAGGCTGAAAGGCTATTGCGAACGCAACAAAAAGAAGGCGACTGGAATGAGCGAAGAGAACACCTGCCTGTTTTGTGGGCAGCCCGTGGGGGGCGAAGAATTCGACACCAAAGAATGCTATCCGCGATGCGAGCCGCGCCATGGCGAGCCTCAAGGACCGGGTCTACGAGCCGGACCCGGCGGCGGGCGCCGTCTATGACGCCCTGTACCGCGAGTACGTCCGCCTCCACGACTACTTCGGCCGGGGCGAGAACAACGTCATGAAGACGCTCCGCGGGCTGCGCGCGAGCGTGAAGGGCGAGGCGGCTGATGCTGCTCGAGCGGATCCGCAACGAGCTCGTCGACCTCCACGCGCTGCTGCCGAAGTACTGCCTCGTCGTCTGGACCGGCGGCAACGTGAGCGCCCGAGACCCGGAGTCCGGGCTCGTCGCGATCAAGCCATCGGGCGTCTCGTACGAGGACCTCAGGCGGCGTCGATGGTCGTCCTCGACCTCGACGGCACCGTCGTCGACGGGTCGCACAAGCCGAGCTCGGACACGTACAGCCACCTGTACGTCTACCGCAACCGCCCCGACGTCAACGGCGTCGTGCACACCCACTCGCGCTACGCGACGGCGTTCGCCGCCGTCGGGCGCCCGATCCCCGTCTACCTCACCGCCCAGGCGGACGAGTTCGGTGGCGAGATCCCGTGTGCGGGCTTCTCGCTCATCGGCGACGACTCGATCGGCCGGCTCGTGGTCGAGGGCATCGGCAGCTCGCCTGCGATCCTGCTCAAGAACCACCGGAGATGGAGTCCGTCAGCTGGCCGGAGTTCGCGAACCTGCACCCCTTCGCGCCGGCGGACCAGTCCGAGGGCATCCGCCACCTCATCGACGAGCTGGCCGGCCTGGCTCTGCGAGATCACCGGTTACGACGCGGTGTCGCTGCAGCCCAACGCCGGGTCGCAGGGGGAGTTCTCGGGGTTGCTCGCCATCCACGCCTATCACCAGGCCCGCGGTGAGGGTCACCGCCGGATCTGCCTCATCCCGGCCAGTGCCCATGGCACCAATGCCGCCTCGGCCGTCATGGCCGGGCTCAGGGTTGTCGTGGTCAAGACGGCTCCGGACGGCACGGTCGACCTGGCGGACCTGCGCGCCAAGGTCGACCAGCACCGCGACGACCTCGCGGCCATCATGGTGACCTACCCGTCGACGCACGGCGTCTACGAGGACACCATCACCGAGCTGTGCGAGCTCGTCCATGACGCGGGCGGACAGGTCTACGTGGACGGCGCCAACCTCAACGCGCTCGTCGGGCTGGCCCAGCCGGGCGCGTTCGGGGCCGACGTGTCCCACCTCAACCTGCACAAGACCTTCTGCATCCCGCACGGCGGCGGCGGCCCGGGCGTCGGCCCGGTGGCCGTCCGTGGGCACCTGGCGCCGCACCTGCCCAACCACCCGCTGGCTCGCGAGGCGGGGCCCGAGTCGGGTGTCGGGCCGGTGAGCGCGGCTCCCTACGGCTCCGCCAGCATCCTTCCGATCTCGTGGGCGTACATCCGGCTCATGGGCGGTGACGGCTTGCGCCACGCGACCCAGGTGGCGGTGCTCAACGCCAACTACATCGCCGCGCGGCTGCGCGAGCACTACCCGGTGCTCTACTCCGGTCGTGACGACCTCGTGGCGCACGAGTGCATCCTCGACGTCCGGAAGATCACCGCGGACACCGGCGTGACGGTCGACGACATCGCCAAGCGCCTCATCGACTACGGGTTCCACGCGCCCACGATGAGCTTCCCCGTCGCCGGCACGCTCATGGTGGAGCCGACCGAGTCCGAGGACAAGCACGAGCTGGACCGGTTCTGCGACGCGATGATCGCGATCCGAGACGAGATCGAGGCGATCCACAAGGGCGACGTCGCTCTCTCCGAGAGCATGCTGCGCAACGCACCCCACACCGCCCACGCCATCGCGAGCGGGGACTGGGTGCACGAGTACGAACGCACCGGAGCGGCCTTCCCCGTGGGCGTCGAGGCGGCAGACAAGTACTGGCCCCCGGTGGGACGCATCGACGGCGCCTACGGTGACCGGCACCTTGTGTGCTCCTGCCCGCCGCCGGAGGCGTTCGAGGGCTGACGGCCGTACTCCAGCGACACCCGTCCGAAACCCTCGCGCTGGGGCTGCTTGTGTGGTTGTCTCGGTCTCGTGGGAGCCGAAGTCGAACAGGCGAGGTACACCCGAGAACAGCGGCAGCAGTTACCGCGAGAAGGTGCGCCGCGACCTGGACGTGTTCGAGAGGATGCTCGGCCACAGCCAGTTCGAGTTCGAACGGCCCATGACCGGACTGGAGATCGAGCTCAATCTCGTCAACGGCGACCTCGGTCCGAAGCTCGACAACAAGACGATCCTCGAGCAGATCGCCGACCCGGACTACCAGACAGAGCTGGCGCGCTTCAACATCGAGCTCAACGTCCGGCCGCGGCCGCTGCCCGGCGACGCCGCGCTCGAGCTCGAGCAGGACCTGCGCGCGTCGCTCAACCATGCGTCGGAGCGGGCCGCCGAGCTGAACACCGGCATCGTCGCGATTGGCATCCTGCCGACAGTCATGCCCGAGCACTTCGAGGGCGACTGGATCAGCGAGAACATCCGCTACGAGGCGCTCAACATCGCGGTCCTCGACGCCCGCGGCGAGGACGTCTGGCTCGAGCTCGAGGGCCCGACGGGGGAGCGCATCGCGCGGTACTCGGACTCCCTTGCTCCGGAGTCGGCGTGCACGTCGATGCAGCTGCACCTCCAGGTGGAGCCCGAGCGCTTTGCCGACCACTGGAACGCCGCCCAGGTCCTCGCCGGCCCCCAGCTCGCGGTGGGCGCGAACTCGCCCTTCTTCCTCGGTCAGCGGCTGTGGGCCGAGACCCGGATCCCGTTGTTCACCCAGTCGACCGACACCCGCTCGGTCGAGCTGAGGAACCAGGGAGTCCGGCCGCGTGTGTGGTTCGGCGAGAGGTGGATCACGTCGATCTTCGACCTCTTCGAGGAGAACGTGCGGTACTTCCCGGCGCTGCTGCCCGAGATCACGGCCGAGGAGCCGGAGGACGTCTTCGAGCGCGGTGAGGTCCCGGAGCTGAAGGAGCTGCGCCTGCACAACGGCACGGTGTACCGCTGGAACCGCCCCATCTACGACATCGTCCACGGCCGACCGCACCTGCGGGTCGAGAACCGCGTCCTGCCCGCGGGCCCGAGCATCATCGACGTCCTGGCGAACGCCGCGTTCTACTACGGGACGATGCGGGTGCTCGACTCGGAGGACCGCCCCGTCTGGACGAGGATGAGCTTCTCCGCGGCGGAGGCCAACTTCGAGGAAGGCGCTCGCCTCGGGATCGACGCCCGGACGTACTGGCCCGGCCTGGGCGAGGTGCCGGCAACCGAGCTGGTCCTGCGCCGGTTGCTACCGATGGCGCACGAGGGGCTCGAGCGCTGGGGAGTGTCGCAGGCCGTGCGGGACCGCTACCTGTCCGTCATCGAGCAGCGCTGCCTGACGAGCATGAACGGCGCCTGCTGGCAGGCGGAGTGCGTGGCCCGACTCGAGTCGCGAGGGCTGACCCGGGACGAGGCGCTGCGCGAGATGCTGGCGAAGTACATGGAGGGCATGCACGCCAACGAGCCGGTCCACACGTGGGAGCTCCCCAAGGAAGCCTGAGTCATCGTGGGCCACAGGTAGATTCGGCCGTATGCCGCTGAGCCGGCTCGGTCCGGCGCCGTGGGCTCAGCGCGTGGTGGAGTTCCGGAGCAGCCGCCAAGGGGACAGGTTGTAGGTGCCGATGCAGCGGGTGGAGCGGTGGTGGGTGAGGATGCTCATCGAGCCGGGGTCGAGGATGAGGTGTTGCCCGAGGCGGGGGTCACGACCCAGCCAGACCGCCGTGAGGACCCGCAGGGCGTGCCCGTGCCCGAAGAGCGCGACGTCGCCCTGCTCGAGGCTCGACCAGATGGTGTCGATGAGCTGCTGGGCCCTGGCGGCGACCTCCTCGAGCGTCTCACCCGGAGTGTCCCCGGGGACGACCCCGTCGACGAAGACCTCCCATGGCCGGCCCAGCCGCGCCGAGATCTCCGCGGTCGTGACGCCCTCGTAGGCACCGTAGTCCCATTCCCGGAGCAGCGGCTCGACCTCGATGTCCGTCAGTCCGGCCAGCTCGGCGGTGCGTCGCGCCCGCTGCAGGGGTGACGCGAGGACGCGCTCGAAGGCCCGGCTCTGGAGGATCTCCCCGAGCTCGCGGGCTGCCTCCTCGCCCTCGGGCAGCAGGGGCAGGTCCGTCGTGCCGGTGTGCTGTCCACTGAGCGACCACTCCGTCTCGCCGTGGCGGAACAGGTAGACGCTTCCGGGCACGACACCGTCTGGCTTGGCCATGCGGCCAATGTAGTGCCATGCAGACTCTCCTCATGGACCTGCGATTCCGACTGCTCAACGTCTTCTCGATGGCTGGCGATCCGTTCTCCGGCAATCCGCTCTGCGTCTTCGAGGACGCCGCCGCCCTCACGCATCGGCAGATGCAGGCGTGGGCGAGGCAGTTCAACCTCAGCGAGACCACCTTCGTGACCGCGACGCGCGCGGAGTCGTCCGAGGTGGCCGAGGCGGACGTACGCATCTTCACCGCGTCCTACGAGATGCCCTTCGCCGGGCACCCGACCCTGGGGACGGCACACGTCGTGGCGGCGCGGGCCGGTGGCATCGAGCAGGTAGCGCTCACCATGCCTGCGGGCCGCATCCCAGTGCGCCGGGTGGACGACGGCTGGAGGCTGCGCGCCAATCCGGCGACGGCTCGATCCGCCCGGGCCACGGCGCCGGAGACGGCCGAGGTGCTCGGGGTACGGCCGCAGGCGGTGGTGCCCGACGGCGCGCACTGGGTCGACTCCGGGGTCGAGCAGCTCCTCGTCGAGCTCTCCGACGGGGACGCGGTGCAGGCCTGCCAGCCGGACCCGCGCGGCATGCGCGAGCGCCTGTCGTTCCCGGGCCGAGAGCCGCAGGTCTACGTCTGGGCACGCACCTCGGAGTCGATGATCACAGCCAGGTTCTTCGCGGTGAGCGGCAGTGCCCTCGAGGAGGACCCGGCAACCGGCTCGGCTGCCGCCAACCTCGGGAGCTGGCTCGCCCTGACCGGACGGCGCAACGAGCTCATCACCATCTCGCAGGGGCACCAGGTTGCGAGACCGTCACGGGTGATGGTGAGCGTCGACGACGACGGCACCGTCTTCGTCGGCGGGCGGGTCACCGAGGTCGGCAGCGGGACGGTCCGTGCGACGGACGGGTGAGCCCCGTCAGGATGTGGTCAGGCTCGGGCCCGCCGGACCAGCTCGAAGCACACCACCGCCGCGGCCGCCGCGACGTTGAGCGACTCGACGCCGCCCGCCATGGGGATCGAGACCCACGTGTCGACGAGGCGGGCGACCTCAGGGCCGTGACCGGACGTCTCGCTGCCCAGGACGAAGGCCACCGGCTCCGGCAGGTGCGCGGTGAACAGGTCGTCCTCGCCCCCGGCGTCGAGTCCGACGACGTGGAACCCGTGCTCCTTGAGGGCCGAGACTGCCTCCGCGGCGGTGAACGCCTTGAGGATCGGGGCCCGGAACGCGACTCCGGCCGAGGCCTTGACCACGAACGGGTCGATGGACGCGACACCCCGTCGCGGCACGACGACGCCGTCGACACCGGCGGCCGTGGCCGAGCGGAGGATCATCCCGACGTTTGCCGGGGTCGTGATGCCGTCGAGGACGAGGACGGTCCGAAGGTCGGCATGATCGAGCGCGACGGCGAGCGGGAGCATCCGCGGGGCGACGACGTCGGCGAAGACACCCTGGTCCTGTCGGCCGTTGCCGGAGAGCTTCTTGACCCGCTCCGCGGACGCGGACTGGACGGTGATGCCCCGCCGGCCAGCGGCCTTCCTGATCTCCGTCAGCCCGGCGCCCCGAGCGCCCTCCGCGATGACGACCTTGTCCACGTGCAGGTCAGGATCGAGCAGGACCTCGTGGACCGGGTTGCGGCCGTAGACCGTGATGAAGCGGTCTTTCGGGGAGATCTCAGGGGTCACCGGGTCAGGATCGCACGGCCCTCCCGACGGGACCGGGAATGTGCGGCGGGGGACGGCTGTTGGTATGCTTGAATCGTCAATTAATGAGGGAGCTGGGACACATGCAGTTCGGGATCTTCACCGTGGGCGACGTCACGACCGACGCCACGACGGGTCGCACGCCCACCGAGCACGAGCGGATCAAGGCGACCATCGAGATCGCCAAGAAGGCCGAAGAGGTGGGCCTCGACGTCTTCGCCACGGGCGAGCACCACAACCCACCGTTCGTGGCGCCCGCGAACCCGACCGTGCTGCTCGCGCACCTGGCCGCCGTGACCAGGCGGATCATCCTGACCACCTCGACGACCCTCATCACGACGAACGACCCCGTGCGGCTCGCCGAGGACTACGCCTACCTCCAGCACCTGGCCGACGGGCGGATCGACCTCATGATGGGCCGAGGCAACACCGGCCCGGTGTACCCGTGGTTCGGCAAGGACATCCGCGACGGGATCCCGCTCGCCATCGAGAACTACGCCCTGCTCCACCGCCTGTGGCGCGAGGACGTCGTGAACTGGCAGGGCAAGTACCGCACGCCCCTCCAGGGCTACACCTCGACTCCGCGCCCGCTCGAGGGCGTGCCGCCCTTCGTGTGGCACGGTTCGATTCGCAGCCCGGAGATTGCGGAGCAGGCGGCGTACTACGGTGACGGGTTCTTCTCGAACCACATCTTCTGGCCGGCCAGCCACACCAGGCAGATGGTCCAGCTCTACCGCCGCCGGTTCGAGCACTACGGCCACGGATCCGCCGACCAGGCGATCGTCGGCCTCGGCGGGCAGGTCTTCATGCGGGGCAACTCCCAGGACGCGATCCGCGAGTTCCGGCCGTACTTCGACAACGCCCCCGTCTATGGCCACGGCCCCTCCCTCGAGGACTTCATGGCCCAGACGCCGCTCCTCGTCGGCAGCCCCCAGCAGGTCATCGAGGCCACGTTGGGCTACCGCGACTACGTCGGCGACTACCAGCGCCAACTGTGGCTCCTGGACCACGCCGGGCTGCCGCTGAAAACCGTGCTGGAGCAGCTCGACATCCTCGGCGAGGAAGTCGTCCCCGTGCTGCGCAAGGAGTTCGCCGCACTCAAGCCGGCCCATGTGCCGGACGCGCCGACCCACGCGGCGCTCGTCGCGGCGTCAGGTGGGGCGCACGATTCGACCGTCTATGCGGCCGCCGACGACGTCACCGGGGCGTCGCCCGACGAGTCACGCACGCCTGTCACACAAGGAGCCAACTGATGACCACGCGCCTGACCGTCATCACCGCAGGCATCACCGAGCCGTCCTCGACGCGCCTGCTGGCAGACCGGCTCACCGAGGCCGTCGTCAGGGCACTCGCCGGTGGTGATGCCCACGTCGAGCTCATCGAGGTGCGCGACATCGCGCACGACCTGACCAACAACGTGCTCACCGGCTTCGCGTCGCCCGCGCTGCAGGAGCGGCTCGACGCCATCGTCGAGGCGGACGCGCTCATCGTGTCGACGCCGATCTACAGCGCCTCCTACAGCGGACTGTTCAAGATGCTCATCGACGTCCTGCCCGCGGACTCGTTGCGGGGCAAGCCCGTGCTGCTCGGCGCGACCGGGGGCACGGCCCGCCACTCGCTGGCCATCGATCACGCCCTGCGGCCGTTGTTCGCCTACCTCGGTGCCCTCGTCGCGCCGGTCGCCGTCTTCGCGGCGTCCGAGGACTGGGGGAGCGTCGAGGCAGGGCGCCTCGGTGCCCGGATCGAGCGCGCGGGCGCGGACTTCGCCCGGGTCGTCGCGGGGTCGCCCGCGCCACAAGTCGTCGACCCCTTCGAGGACGTCACTCCGTTCGAGTCGTTGCTGGCCGAGGCCTCGAGCACCTGACGTGCACCTGCCGCACACCTCCGCCTGACACACTGCGGGCGTGTCCTCGCAGCCCGCTCTCGCTCGCCGGCTGACCATGGCCGACGCCGTCCACATCGGCGTCGGCTCCATGGTCGGGGCGGGCCTGTTCACCGCCTTCGCCCCTGCGGCCGCTGCCGCAGGGGCGTTGCTGCTCCTCGCCCTAGGCGTGGCTGCGGTGGTGGCGTTCTGCAACGCGACGTCGTCCGCGCAGCTCGCCGCGCGGTATCCGACGTCCGGGGGCACCTACGTCTACGGCCGCGAGAGGCTGGGACCGTGGTGGGGGTTCATCGCGGGTTGGGGCTTCGTGATCGGCAAGACCGCGAGCTGCGCCGCCATGGCGATGACCTTCGCCGCCTACGTCGCTCCGGGTGCCTGGCAGCGCCCCGTTGCGATCGGGGCCGTCATCGCTCTCGCCACCGTCAACTACCACGGCGTGACCCGTACGGCGCGCCTCGCGAGGGTCCTCGTGACCGTCGTCCTCGCCCTCCTCATTGCGGCCCTCGTCGCGGTGGCGTCCGGGGCGCCGCCGGCGCCGGTCACGCTCGGGGCCCCGGTCGGCTGGGCGGGGGTCGCCCAGGGCGCGGCTCTGCTGTTCTTCGCGTTCGCCGGGTACGCGCGGATCGCAACGATGGGGGAGGAGGTGTCGAGCCCACGCCGGACCATTCCGCGGGCCATCATCGTCGCCTTCGCCATCGTGGTGCCGTTGTACGCCGTCACCGGGTGGATCCTGCTCGATCGACTCGGTGCCGCTGCTCTCGCCGCGGCCGAGGCGCCCCTGCGCGACGCCGCGGAGAGGACGCCGTACGCCGCTTGGCTCGTTCCCGTCGTCATCGTGGCCGCCGCCGTCGCCGCTCTGGGGGCCCTCCTCTCGCTCATCGCCGGGGTCGGACGAACCTCGCTCGCCATGGCACGTGAGGGCGACCTGCCGAGTGCCCTGGCGCGGGTCCACGAGCGTTATGCCGTGCCCCACGTCGCCGAGGTCGCACTCGCCGGCGTCGTCTCCCTGCTCGTGCTCGTCGTCGACCTGCGCGGTGTCATCGGCTTCTCGTCCTTCGGCGTGCTCATCTACTACGCCATCGCGAACGCGGCAGCGTTCACCCAGACCGGGCCGGACCGGATCTACCCGCGCGTCCTGCAGGTGATCGGTCTGGTCGGTTGTGGCGTGCTGGCATTCACGGTGCCGGTGGAGTCCCTCGTCGCGGGGGGCTTCATCCTGCTGGCAGGGGTCGCCGGTCGGGCGGTGGTCGTGCGGCGCCGGGCCCGCGCTGGCCCCTGATCGGTGTTGTCCACATCCCGTCGGCCTGACCGAGGGAGTCCACAGGACCGGCTCGGCCCGTGGCAGCAGCCGTCGGCTCACCACAGGCTGGCCGCGAAGGGAGAACCATGTCCAACGTCTTCCATATCTTCACGGGCAGCTCGATCGATCCCGACACCGGCGTCCTGCCCCACCATGGTGAGTGCCTGGCGTGCTTTGTCCATCGGATGATGGCAGCGGCCCGGTGCAGTGACTCGCTCGGCTGGGCCGAGCACTACCGCCTCGTTCGCGCGCGGCGCGCCGTGAGCCTGACGAAGCGCCTTGCGGCCCAAGGAGCGACGTGCGACTGCGCTGTCGTCACGGATCTCTGGCGACCCAGCATCGCCCTCTGGAGCCGCGACGACGCCATCGACGACCTCGCGCCGCCGAAGGACCTACCGCCATGTGGCTGTGTGAGGGCGGGCTCGACGAAGCCGTGTGCCCTGTGGGTCCCGGCCGCGAGCCTGGCCCTGTGATCCACCGGGCGCCGGCTGGCGCAGGCGCGGATCCGTTCAGCGTGGGTGCGCGCTCGCCGCCTCGCGCACCAGGCGAACGACCTCCGCCGTACCTGCGTCGAATGGTGCACCGTGGCCGGGCAGGACCCACCGTGCGTCGATGCCAGCGAGCCGGTCGAGACTGCGCAGTGCACGAGCTGCGTCGTCGGTGAAGGGGGCGGGCTGGGGACCGGTTCGTCCGGTGAGGACGTGACGCGTGGTGAGAGCGTCCCCGACCATGATGGCGTCGACCGCCGGGACGTGCACTGCGACGCTGCCGGGCGAGTGGCCGGGGAGGCCGACGACGCGTGGCGACCCGGGCAGATCGAGGATGTCGCCATCCTTCACCTCGCGGACCTCGCGCACATACCGGGTGCGGAGACCGCCGTGGGTCGCGGCGTAGGCGAAGAAGCGCGCGGTGGGGCCCGGGCGCCACGACCCGAAGCTGGCGCGCGCCCTTTCCTCCCCACGCGCCCTGGCCGCATCGGCAGCGTGCACGTGCACGGGGACGCCATGTTCGGCGCGGAGCCGCTCCGCGAAGCCGAGGTGATCCGTGTCGCCGTGCGTCAACACGAGGCCCCTCACGTCGTCGAGACTGCGCCCGAGCCGGGTCAGCTCACGAACGAGCTCTCGCCAATGGGCCCCGAGTCCAGCGTCGACCACGGTGACTCCGTCATCGTCCACCACAAGGTAGGCCGCGATGATGTCGTTGCCGATCCGATGGAGGGACGGGCTGATCTCCATGGCTTGCCTCCCGTTGGGTGGGCGTGGACCATGCAAGGCTACGGGCCATGGCCGAGGCGGCTTGAGCCGCGTCTGTCGCTCGTCCCGAGTGGTCGACATGGCAGGGTTGCGTCATGGCGAAGTACTTCGACGTCCACCCGGTCGACCCGCAGCCGCGGGCCATCGCTCAAGCTGTGCAGATCCTCCGGGACGGTGGGCTCATCGCCTATCCGACGGACTCGTGCTTTGCCCTGGGATGCTCGCTCGACAACCCGGAGGGAAAAGACCGGATCCTGCGTATCCGGGGTCTCGACGAGCGGCACCACTTCACCCTCGTGTGTGCCGACTTCGCCCAGCTCGGGCAGTTCGCCCAGCTCGACAATTCCGTCTTTCGAGCGGTCAAGGCGCACACGCCCGGGCCCTACACGTTCATCCTGCCGGCGACCCGGGAGGTGCCGCGTCGGCTGCTCCATCCGAAGAAGCGGACCGTCGGGGTGCGCATCCCGGACCACCCAGTCGTCCGGGGGCTGTTGCGCGCCCTGGGTGAGCCGATCCTCTCGAGCACGCTGCTTCTCCCCGGCGACGAGGAGCCGATGACGGACGGCGGCAGATCAAGGATCGTCTGGACCATGTCATCGACGCCGTCATCGACTCCGGGGAGTGCGGTCTCGAGCCGACGACGGTGGTGGACTTCTCCGACGGCTACCCGGAGGTCGCTCGCATCGGGGCAGGCGATCCAGCCGACTTCGCGTAGCCTTAGTTAGGGATATGCACTATCCTTAACTAGGAGGCTCTATGCTCTGGCCGTCGATCAGCTCTCGGGTGGCTCCGTGGTCCTCGGCACCCGAGGGCATCGCAACGACCTCGAGACGCGCGCGACGAGGCATTCCGACGACCTACCGGCCAGCGGTGGTCCCGGAGATTGCCACGCTCGCCGTCGAGCTGCCGGGGGACGTCGCGGCCGAGCCTCGACGACGCGACCCGACTCCTCACCGCCTTCGATGCTGGGGGAGCGGGGGAGGTGGCTCCGTTTGCCTCGATCCTGCTCCGCTCGGAGAGCGCCGCAAGCTCCCACATCGAGAACCTCACCTCGTCGGCCCGAGCCTTGGCCGAGGCCGCGATCGGGGCCGGCGATCGGACCAATGCGGTCGCCATCCTCGCCAACGTCCGGACCATGCAGGCTGCGATGGACCTTGCGGGGGACCTCGACGGGGCCTCCATCCTGTCGATGCACCGGGCCCTGATGACAGGTCAGCAGCGCGTCCGGCCCGGACGGTGGCGCGAGGAGCAGGTCTGGATCGGGGGGACCGGCCTCCATCCCGGTGACGCCGAGTTCGTGCCGCCCGTGGCCGCAGAGGTCCCGCCGCTGATGACCGACCTCGTCGCCTTCCTCGATCGGGACGACGTGCCACCCCTGGCCCTGGGGACACTGCTCACGCGCAGTTCGAGACGATCCACCCCTTTGCGGACGGCAACGGCAGGACCGGCCGGGCACTGCTCCATGCGTCACTGCTCAACACAGGCGTCATCCACCGGGTCACCGTCCCGATCTCAGCAGGCCTCCTCGTGGCGCAAGGAACGGTACTTCGCGGCGCTCGGCGCCTACCGAGCCGGCGATGCCGAGCCGATCCTTCGCGTGCGTCGCGGATGCCGCGCGCGCAGGCGTCACGGTGGGCGAGGGACTCGCGGAGCCGGCTGCGCCAGGTGCGGGACGAGTGGAGCCGACGCGTCGACGCGCGCTCGGACTCCGCCGTTTGCGCCCATCGCCGACCTGCTGCTGCGTCAGCCGGTCGTCACGGCAAAGCTCGTCATGGCAGACCTCGATGTGTCGGCGCCCACCGCGCAGGCAGCGCCGTCCCGTCTCGTGGGCGCCGGCATTCTCGTGGAGTCGACCGGGTGGAGCGCACCGCGTCTACCGGTCACCTGAGGTCCTGGACGCCCTGGACGGTTACGCGGCGGGCCTCGGCCGTCGCAGCAGATGACACCTTCCATGCGGGTGAATCTGCTTGTGCGACAAGTGGATTCGCCGGTAATCGACCATCATGAACTTCATCCCGTGGGGTGGGCTCAGCGGCGCTCGAGCCGCACCATCACCTCGTGGTGCGAGCGTCTGGGGGAACATGTCGAAGAGCCGCGCCTCCGCGAGCGCTGTAGGACGGCATCGAGCGCGAGGTCGCGGGCCAGGATGTCGACGTTGCAGCTCGAGTAGATGACGTGCCGGCTGCCGACTCCTCGAGCCGACCCGGCCAGGTCGCGGTCCGATGCCGCGCCGCGGCGGGTTGACGACGACGAGGTCGGCCGGGCCGCGAGGTCGGCGCCGCGGTCGCGTCGTGGCATCGCCGACCGCGGAACGCGATCGGCCCGACGTCCGGGCGCTGCGCGCGCAGCTCGCTCGCGCTGTCCGGGCGCTTTCGACGGCGTCGGGCGACACCTCGATCGCCGATGCACCTGCGACGCACCTGAAACAGCGGCGTGCAGCGCGAACCCGCCGACGCCGCAGTAGAGATCCGATCACCGAGCCGGGCGACGATCCTCGACCCACTCACGCGCCTGCCGGTAGAGCGCGGCGGCCACGGCGGTGTTGGTCTGGAAGAAGCTGTTGGGTCGCAGGCCCAGGATAACGCTCGTTGACGCGCATCGGCAGCGGTCGCCGCGGTCAGCGACGATCTCCGTGTCGCCCTCGAGGACGGCCTTGTGCTCGGGCTGAGGTTCACCGAGACGACGGCCGCTTCGCGGCAGCGCGACCACGCAGCGCGGCAGGCGCGACCGCAGCAGGGCCAGGTGCGGTCGCGAGCGCAGGACGAAGCGCACATGACGCTCGCCGTCGGGGGAGTGGGTGACGATGAGGTCTTGAGCTCGCCACGACGTGCGGGCACGTCGTAGGGCTCGAGGCCGAGGTCGTCGACGAAGCCGGCGAGCACGGGGATGAGCTCGTGCAGGCCGGGCTCGTAGAGGCCGCAGCTCGCGCAGGTCGACGCCGCGTCCGCGCGCGTCGAGGATGCCGAGGGTCACGCGCCGGTCCGACCCGCCGACGACGAGCTTGGCCTTGTTGCGGAACGCCGACTCGGGTCGCCGCGACGGCGTCGAGCCAGGTGACGTCGGGGGCGACCTCGGCCAGCAGCGGCAGCGCAGCGCTGCTGCTTGTCAGCGAGCTGGACGGCATACGGCATGCCCATGAGCGTGCACGAGCGGCACCGGCCGGCGTCGAAGTAGTCACACTGCATCGCCGCCAAGGCTACGGCGCGGCGATTTCATCATGCAAGTCGGCCACTACACTGGACCCGTGCTCGGCAAGACGTATGACCGGAAGTGTGTTCGATGGCGCGCGCGCTGGAGATCGTGGGGGAGCGCTGGAGCCTGCTCATCCTGCGCGACGCGCTGTTCGCCGGATCGACGCGGTTCGGCGACTTCCAGCGCACGCTAGGGATCGCCACGAACGTCCTCGCGGCGCGGCTCGAGGGTTTCTGGGCGCCGGGATCATGGAGCGGCAGCCCGAGGGCCGGCCAGTCGGGGACGCCCGAGTACGTCGT
>CAWGXD010000002.1:0-25882 GCA_963826445.1 uncultured Actinomycetota bacterium | reverse complement strand
GGCGACCACGTCCGCCTGGTGCTCGCCGGGGACGCCATGACCGGTCGAGGTATCGACCAGATTCTCGCCCATCCGGGTGATCCCACGCTGACCGAGCGCTACGCCAAGGACGCCCGCGACTATGTCGCCTTGGCTAACGGGTGAGTGGTCCGGTCCCGCGTCCCGTCGGTCCGGGATACCCGTGGGGCGACGTGTTGGCGGTGATGGACGAGAACACCATCCGCCGTGCGGCTCATGAACCTCGAGACGAGCGTCACCCGGTCCGAGGATCGGGAGCGCGGCAAGGCTGTGCTGTATCGCATGTCACCGGCGAACCTCGCCGTGCTCGGGGTGGCCGGCGTGCACGCGTGGGGGCTCGCGAACAACCACGTCCTCGACCACGGGCAGCGGGGGCTCCTGGACACCCTCGCTCGCTCGGCGCGTCCGGCCTCCAGGCAGCTGGAGCCGGTCGCGACGAGAGCCCGCCTGGTCACCGGCCGTCGTCCCGTTCGACGAAGGCCGGCGTCGACTTCGTCGTCCTCTGCGTCGGCCACTCCTCGAGCGGAGTGCCGCGCCACTGGCGGGCTCGGCGCTCGCGACCGGGAGTCGCCGTCGTGGACGACCTGGACCGCGTGGCAGCCGACCGGGTCACCGAGCGCCTGCTCGCCTCGAGCAGCCCCGGTGACATCCGGGTGGTGTCGATCCATTGGGGCTCGAACTGGGGCTACGAGGTCCCGTGGCAGCAGCGCACCTTCGCCCACCGCCTCATCGACGGAGGGGTCCACGTGGTGGTCGGGCACTCGTCGCACCACGTCCGCCCCGTGGAGCTGCGAGGCGGTGGCCTCGTCCTGCACGGTTGTGGCGACCTCGTCAACGACTACGAGGGGATCGGCGGGTACGAGGAGTTCCGCGGCGACCTGCGCGCCCTTCATGTCGCGACCCTCGATGCGACGAGTGGGCTACTCGAGGAGCTGCACCTGGTCCTGTTCCACAGTCGGCGTCTGCGCTTGGAACGTGCAACTGCTGAAGGAAACCCGTTGGTTGGCAAGGGCGCTCGACGCAGCGTGCCGAAGCCTCGGGACTCGCGTCGAGCTGGCAGGCGACCGCCTGAGGGTGCCGACGGGGTAGCCCTCGCCCACGCACGAGGTCAGGTGGGCCGGGAGCCGGCTCAGGCGGCCGCCTCATCCAGGGCGATGACCACCTTCACGTCGTTGTCGCCGGTGCGGTCGAAGGCGTCCGGCGCGTGTGTCAGTGGCACCCTCGCGGTGATGACGCGCTGCAGCCATTCGGTCTGCGCACGGGCCAGTGCCTGGGCAGCCTGCTCGTAGTGGCGCAGGTTGGCGTTGACCGATCCGACCACGACGTCGTTCTCGAGCACGATCTCCCGGTTGAGGGCTCCCGCGTCGATCTGGAGCGTGCGCCCGCGCGGGGACACGCCGGTCAGGCACACGATCCCGTAGGAGCCGTTCTCGGCCACGGCCTCGAAGACGAGTCGGCCCACACCGGTCGCCTCGATCACGACGTCCGGGCACGCCTTTGCGGCGACGTCGGCGACGCTGCTCGTGTGGTAGCTCGCGCCCAGGTCGTGGACCAGGCCGGGCTTGGGGCCGTCGGTGACGCGGTCAAGGACATGGACCTCGAGCCCGCGCTGAACCCCGATCATGGCGGCCAGCAGGCCAATCGGCCCGGCGCCCGTGATGAGCACGACTCGCGGCTCGAACCACGCACGACCACCGATCCGGTCGACCTGTTCCCAGGCCTTCGCGACGACGCTGGTCGGCTCGATCAGCACCCCGGTCATGCCCAGCTGGGGCTCCACCTTCACCGCGTAGCGCGCCGGCACCGTCCATCGTTCGCTGGCGTAGCCGTCCAGCTGCTTGATACCGCGCTCGGTGTACTGACCGTTGCGGCACATGTCCCACTCGCCGTGCTCGCAGGCGCCGCACGGCTGCGGGTCCGGGCGCCGCACGACGCCCGCGACGAGGTCGCCCTGCTCGAAGCCGCTCCCTGCGGGCGCACGTTCGACTCGACCGAGGGACTCGTGCCCGATCACCAGCCGCTCGCGGTCTGGAGGTGGCCAGCCGTAGCTCCCATGCACGATCTCCTTGTCCGTGCCGCACACCCCAACCGCGATGCCGTGCACCAACAGCTCGTCGTCGGAAGGCTGAGGCTCGGCCACCTCCTCGACCCGAATCGACCCAGCCCGCTGCGGTTCCACGGTCAGTGCACGCACATCCTCCTCGTACCCAGCCCGCGATGAAGTCACCTCGGGTGGTCACGCACCGGGCCGACGCCGGCCCGGCACTGCCCAAGGCGCTCCTCACGCGGGTGGCGCGATCTCCTGCTGTGACGGGAGCTGGTCCTGGCGGACGATGCCGACGGGGCAGGTCATACCGTTGGGGCCGTGGTTGCAGTAGCCGCCGGGGTTCTTGTGCAGGTAGCCCTGGTGGTAGTCCTCGGCGAGGTAGAAGGGCCCCGCGTCCTCGGCGGACCGGATCTCCGTCGTGATCTCGCCGTAGCCGTTCTCGTGCGAGCACCTTCTGGAAGGCGTCCCGGGTGGTCTCCGCGGCCGCCCGCTGGCCCGGCGTCGTCCAGTAGATCGCCGACCGGTAGGCCGTGCCGATGTCGTTGCCCTGCCGGTTCGCCGTCGTCGGGTCGTGGTTCTCCCAGAACGCCTTGAGCAGCAGCTCGGGCGACGTCTGGACGGGTCGTAGACGACGCGCACCGTCTCGGCGTGACCGGTCAGGCCGGTGCACGTCTCCTCGTAGGTCGGGTTGGGCGTGTACCCGCCCATGTAGCCGGCCGACGTGTTGACGACCCCGGCCTGCCGCCAGAAGATCCGCTCGACGCCCCAGAAGCACCCCATCGCGACGTACAGCACCTCCGACCCGTCGGGCCACGGCCCCTCGAGCGGGGTGCCGAGCACGACGTGCGTCGGGCTGACCGGGAACGGGCGCTGGTCCCGCGGCCCGGGCAGCGCCTCGTCGCGAGCGGGCATCGTGGTCTTCTTGCCGAATCCGAACACCATTCCAGTGTCACCCCTTGGTCGTCTCAGTGTCCTTACGTCCATCTAACGTTGCCCGACCATGCCGTATGCCGCTGGGCTCGCTCCCAGCGGCACGTCGACAAGCCAGCCCAGCGGGAGAGAACACTCCGATCAACTGCTCACCGCGAGCCCGGATCATGGGTCCATGACGACCGACCGCGATCTGGCGATGCTCACCGGCGAGGCAGCTCCGGATCTGCTCGCGACCGCGCTCGGGACCGCAGGCGGCGAGCTCGTCTCGTGGCGGGTCCGTGACGTAGACCACCGGCCCGGTGGGTCGACGACTGCGTCCTACCGGGCGGTGGTCCGCTGGGCGGACGAGGAGCGGACCGAGACGCTCGGCGTGACGACCTCGGAGATCGATCCGCCAGCACCCGGGGTGCTGTCGCTGTCGGACGGCGAACGGACGGTGAGCGTCTGGCGGTTTCCGCAGGATCCCGGCCTGCCGGCGCTCGCAGCCGCGACCGATCCACGTGCCCTCGCGTCCGTGCTCCGCTCCTTCGGGATCGGCGACGTCGACGAGGATGGTGCCTCGCTTCGGCTGACCTTGCGTGCCTACCGCCCGCGTCGCCGGGCCGTCGTCGAGGTCGTCGCGCCCACCGCGCGACTCTTCGTCAAGGTCCTCCGGCCGACCCGCGTGCGCGACCTGCACGAGCGACACCGCCTCCTGTCGGAGGCCGGGATGCCGACTCCGCGCAGCCTCGGCTGGACCGACGAGGGGCTGCTGCTGCTCCAGCCTCTCTACGGGACATCGCTGCGCAAGGCGCTGTGCGACCCCGGCGCGGCCCTGCCGACTCCCGGACGGC
Source organism: uncultured Actinomycetota bacterium (assembly GCA_963826445.1). Taxonomy (GTDB): domain Bacteria; phylum Actinomycetota; class Actinomycetes; order Actinomycetales; family Dermatophilaceae; genus Intrasporangium. The sequence continues at coordinate 22,051 of CAWGXD010000002.1, read as the reverse complement.
TGGTGGAGGTCCTCGATCGGTTGCCCGAGGCCATCCGCGGGCTGCCCCGACGCACCAGCTGGACGGAGGGTGCCGCGCACTACGGAGCGCTCCTCGGTGCAGCGCTCCCGGAGGAGGCGGATCGGGCGGCTGGGCTTGCTGTCGAGATCTCCCGGCTGACCGCCATGGGCGGCCCCGACGAGCCGGTGCACGGCGACTTCTACGAGGGGCAGCTGCTGATCAGGGACGGCCGGATCACCGGGTTGCTCGACGTCGATGCCGCCGGGCCGGGGTGCCGGGCCGATGACCTCGCTTGCCTCGTCGGTCACGTCGCCGTCCTCGGCACGATGCGGCCGGAGCACCGAGAGCGGCTGACCGCCCTGGCGGCGGCGTGGTTCGACGAGCTCTCGTTCCGCGGCGGCCGGAGGTCCGCCGCGGCCCACGGGGCTCTCGGAAGGCAGGGCGCGCAGGCCGTTGACCCTGCCGACTTCGCGGCCAGGGTCGCTGGCGTCGTGCTCTCGCTCGCGACCGGACCTCATCGGGTCCAGGAGCGCGACTGGCAGGAATCGACCCGTCGTCGGCTCGACGTGGTGGAGCACTGGGTGGGCCGGGCGGGCCGCGGAGGAGAGGCATGAGGTGGTCGGGGCTCGAGGGCGGCGGGCGGCTCGGACGTCAGCGCCAGCGGACGAGGTGAAGCCGGCCGTCACGGGCCTCGACAGCCTTCTCGACGAGCATCTGGACGGGGACGGTCTCCCGATGGCCACCCGCCACGTCGATCACCTGGACCGCATCGGCCGCCGCCTCGCGCTCCCCGATCACGGCGATGAGGTGATCGCGTCGGCGGCGTGCCTCTGCCACTCGCGCCCCCAGCGAGTCGGCGCATCGCAGCTCGGCGCGGATCGCGCTGCTGCGCAAGGAGGAAACCAACGATCGCGCCGCGGGGTCCTGGGCTTCCGACACCGGCAGCACGGCGACTTGGACCGGCGCCAGCCAGAGCGGCAGCCGACCCTGATATCGCTCGAGCAACGCCGCGACGACGCGCTCCATGGAACCGACGGTCCCGCGGTGGATCATGACGGGGCGGTGCCGTTTGCCGTCCGCACCGTGGTAGGTCAGGTCAAACCGCTCAGGCAGGTTGAAGTCGAGCTGCACGGTCGCGATGGACTCCTCGTGGCCGCGGCCGTCACGGACCTGCAGGTCGAACTTCGGCCCGTAGAACGCGGCCTCGCCGGGTGCCTCGACGAGCTGTAGCCCAGCGTCTTCGAGGACCGCCCGACCAGCCTCCCGCAGCGCGGCCTCTGCGCCGCGCCACTGCTCTCGACTTCCGAGCCATGCGTCGGAGTCGTCGCGCATCGACAGGCGCGCGTAGTCGACGGGCAGCCCCAGGATCCGCTGCGCCTCGATGGCGGCCCGGAGCCCGCGAGCCGCCTCCTCACCCGCCTGGTCGGGCCGGCAGAAGACATGGGTGTCATCGAGGTGGATCTGACGCACGCGGCTCAGTCCCGAGACGACACCGGACCGCTCGGCGCGGAACATCGCCGCCAGCTCGTTGAAGCGAAGAGGCAGCTCGCGATAGGAGCGGCTCGCGGCCGCGTAGATGAGGGCGTGGTGCGGGCAGTTCGCCGGCCGGAGCACGAGCTCGTCGTCCGCGCCCTCGTCGCCGAGCCGCATGGCCGGGAACATGTCGTCGCTGAACTTGGCCAGGTGCCCGGACCGCTCGAAGAGAGCGCGCTTGCCGAGCACGGGGGAGTAGACGTCGAGGCACCCGTCACGATGGGCGAGGTCCTTGGCGAGGCGCTGCAGCTCGGCGCGAATCAGAGCCCCGTCAGGCAGCCAGAGCGGCAGGCCGGAGCCGGCGAGTGGGTCGGTGGCGAAGACTCCGAGGTCGCGGCCCAGCTCTCGGTGGTCGATGGTGGCGTTCATGTCATTCCTTCAGGTCGTGAGTCGACCGCGGAGACGACAACGCCCCGGAGTCGACTCCGGGGCGTGGGTGCTGGGATGTTCAGTGCAGCATGGGCGCGCCGGAGGGATCCGGCGTCGTCGTCTGCACGTGGCGTTCCATGCATGTCAGGATACCGACCTGGCCGTATGCCGCTCACCTCCTTTCTGACAAATGGCTCGCTCCGCGCGGTGTCCTGTCGTCAGACTCGAGGAGTGAGGGATGCGTTCGAGATCCGACCTGTCGACCTGCTCGATGCCGCCCAGGCCGACACCGCCGTGCGTTGGAATTCGGTCTTCGACGCGGTCCAGCAGGAGCTCTTCGGCGACCAGGGCAGTGAGTGGAGCCTCGCGGAGCTACGAGCCCTCCAGCGCAAGTCGGACACCAAACGGGCGTGTTTCGCCGCGTGGTCCGATGGGCAGGTTGTCGGTGCACTTAACGTCATGCTTCCCCTGCGGGACAACCTCCACCTCGCAGTCTTCTGGCCCGCGGTGGTTCCAGCCGCGCGGGGGAGGGGGATCGGATCCGCGCTGCTGGCAACCGCCGAGCGGGTGGCGAGCGAGCATGGCCGATCGGTCTTCCTCGTCGAGTCGGAGTGGGCTGGCGACGGCACCGATCTCTCGGAGGGCTTCGCGACCCGTCGCGGCTACGTCGTGGCCCAGACCATGCTGCGCAGCGAGATGGCGCTCCCGGCCGACGTATCCGGCCTCCGCGCGATCCTGGACTCGGCGGGGGCCGAGGACTACGCCATCCAGTCTGTCGTCGACGATCTCCCCGAGCCGTGGCTGGAGGACCGGGCGGTCCTCGCCCAGCGGATGAGCACCGACGCACCAACCGACGACGTCGACTGGAAGGAGGAGGTGTGGGATGCCGAGCGAGTTCGCGCGCGGCCATGAGGAAATGCGCTCGGCCGGTCGTCGGATCATCGAGTCCGTGGCCCGCAACCTCCCGACCGGGCGACTCGTCGGCTTCACCCGGGTCGAGGTGTCGCCGGAGAGCCCGGACCGGGCCTATCAGCAGGACACGCTCGTGCTGCGCGAGCATCGTGGGCACGGGCTCGGCGCGCGCCTCAAGGCGGCCAACGCGCTGCTGCTCATGGAGGCCCTGCCGACGGTGCGCGCGATCCGGACGTGGAACGCCGACTCAAACAGGCACATGCTGGCGGTGAACCGGGCGCTGGGCTACACGGTCGACGGCTACAGCCGCGAGTGGCAGAAGCAGCTTGGCCAGGGCGGAAGCGATGCGGGGACCATCTGACGCCGGGAGCGAGCCGGCGACCCCGGGCCGACGGACTACCACGAGGCTCGGGGCCAAGCGTGGTCAGGCGCCCGAGCCCTCCTCATGGCAGTCCATCGGGTCCGGGCGGGCGAGTGTGCACTTCGCGCCGGCCGCTCCGTCGAGTGTGCATTTCGCGCCGCCCTCGACGGGGACGAATGACGGGACCGGCCGCGGTCAGGTCGGGTGCCCAAGCACGACCCGGTACACCTCGTCCCGTCATCGTCCCCGACGGGAGTGGCACGAGCGGCGCGACGTGCACACTCGACGAAAGGGGCGATCCCTGTGCGCAGGGCTCGTTTCCCTCGAGATTCCACTCCCCGCGGCGCGACGTGCACACTCGATGGGACGTGGCGCGACGGGGAGTGCACGCTCGACGAGGAGCGAGCCCAGCGGCATACGGGAATCTGCCCACAGCATAGGCTCGGGGGCATGTCTGACGAGCACGGCTTCTCCACACGCGCCATCCACGCCGGCCAGGAGGCCGACGCCGCAACGGGCGCGGTCGTCCCCCCGATCTACCAGGTCTCGACCTACAAGCAGGACGGCATCGGCGGCTTCCGGGGCGGCTACGAGTACAGCCGCTCGGCCAACCCGACCCGCACCGCGCTCGAGGAGTGCATCGCGGCGCTCGAGGGCGGCAGCCGGGGCTTCGCCTTCGCCGTCCGGCCTCGCCGGCCAGGACTGCCGTGCGTCCGCGCCCTGCTCGTGCCCGGGGACCACGTCGTCGTGCCGAATGACGCCTACGGCGGCACCTACCGCTACTTCAACAAGGTCGCGCGCCCGGGTGGCATCGAGCACTCGATCGCGCGGATCGGCGACGTCGACGCGGTGCGCGCCGCGATCCAGCCCGGGCCGCACGAAGATGGTCTGGGTCGAGACGCCGACCAACCCGCTGCTCGGCATCGCCGACATCGAGGCCATCGCCGAGGTGGCCCATGAGGCCGGGGCCGCTGCTCGTCGTCGACAACACGTTCGCCACCGCCTACCTGCAGAACCCCATCGCCCTGGGCGCCGACATCGTCACCCACTCGACGACGAAGTACTCCGGCGGCCACAGCGACGTGGTCGGCGGCGCCGTCGTCGCCGCTCCCGAGATCGCGGTCGCGGGCATGGAGGACGCGGAGGAGCGGATCGCCTTCCACCAGAACTCGATTGGCGGGGTCGCCGGCCCCGTTCGACTCCTGGCTGACGCTGCGCGGGCTCAAGACGCTCGCGGTCCGCATGGAGCGGCACTGCGACAACGCCGAGAAGGTCGTCGACTTCCTCACCGGCCAAGACGGCGTGTCCCAGGTGCTTCTACCCGGGCCTCGAGTCGCACCCCAACCACGACGTCGCGGCCCGCCAGATGAAGCGCTTCGGCGGCATGGTCTCCTTCCGGATGCGTCAAGGGCGGCGAGGACGCCGCGGTCAAGGCTGCGCGGCCGTCCAGCTGTGGACCCTGGGCGAGTCGCTCGGCGGAGTCGAGTCGCTCATCGAGCACCCGGCGCCGGATGACCCACGCGTCGCGTCGCCGGCACCGAGCTCGAGGTGCCCGGCGACCTCATCCGCCTGTCCGTCGGCATCGAGGACGTCGACGACCTCATCGCCGACCTGCGAGAGGCGCTCGACATCCACGGCTGATCCCGCGGCGCCAGCTCCCATGACGATCCTCACGGTCGACTTCGGCTCGACCTTCACCAAGGCTGCGCTCATCGCCGACGACGGCACGGTGCTCGGCACCGCCTCGACGCCGACCACGGGCACGCAGGGACGGGGATGGAGACATCCTCGACGGTTACCGCGTGCTGCGCGACCGTCTCGGCGTGCCTCACGGCGCCGCGACGTCCACGCGTGCTCAAGCGCCGGCGGCGGCCTGCGCCTCGCCGTCGTCGGCTACGAGCGCGACCGTCACCGCCGAGGCCGGCCACCGCGTCGGGCCTGTCCGCGGGCGCCAAAGTCGTCCACGTCGCCGACGGGACGTTGACGACGAGGACGGTGAGCGGCATACGGCATGCTCGTCCCGACATCGTCCTGCTCGTCGGCGGCACCGACGGCGGCAACGCGGATGTCCTGCTGCACAACGCTGACCGTCTGGCCAAGGGCGCGATCGGCGGCACGGCCGTCACGCCGTGCCGATCGTCCTGGCCGGCAACATCGACGCTCGGCCGAGGCGCCGCGCTCCTCGAGGCAGCCGGGCGGCCGGTGATCCATCGCCGACAACGTGCTGCCGCAGATCGGCGTCATCGCGCCGGACTCCGCACGGGCGGCGATCCGCGAGGCGTTCCTCCGCACGTCATCGGCGGCAAGGGCCTGTCGCGGGACGCAGGTTCGCCGCAGCATGGTCGAGCGCCCGACGCCCGACGCGGTGCTCGCGCGGGCGTCGAGGTGCTCGCGGACGTGCGCGGCGACGGGGACGTGATCGTCGTCGACATCGGTGGCGCGACGACCGACGTCTACTCGGTCATCACCCCCGAGGGCGAGGACGCGAGCCTGCGCAAGGACGTCGTGGCGCCGCTCTGGCATGCGCGCACGGTGGAGGGCGACCTCGGGTTGCGGTGGAACGCCGAGCACGTCGTCGAGGCGGCCGAGTCCGAGGGCCTGCTCGGGTCCGTGGGTGATCCCGAGGCAATGCGGTCGTATGCCGCCCACGTCCACGAGCGCCCGCGCTCACTCCCAGCCGACGACGTCGAGCGCCGCCTCGACCTCGAGCTGGCGCGGCTGGCGGCCCTGGTTGCCGTGCGGCGGCATGCCAGACCAGGTCAGCCGACGGAGTCGCCCCGTCCACTCGCGAACGTGACCACGCTCGTCGGATCCGGTGGCGTGCTGCGGCACACCGACGATGCCGGTCGGGCGAACGTGCTCGACGCCGTGCTGGCCGACCACGCCGGTGGCTGGAAGGTGCCGCGCTCAGCGTCGGCCACGGTCGATACGGCGTACCTGCTCTATGCCATCGGCCTGCTGGACGCACACGACCCGGCCCTGGCCCGAACGGTCGCGAGCCAGCTCGCCTGACCTGCCGCCCGTATGCGGACCCCGGTCCTCCTCTGGCGGGGATTCGGGGCTCCGGCTCGCCATCTGCGGCCTTCGGTCCCCATTTGGCGGGACGGGGGGCTGGGAGTGCAGCGGCCCCGGGAGCGAGCTCAGCGGCATACCTGACGAAAGTGCAGATCCCGCCCCGCGGGAACTGCACTTTCGCTGGCGACTCAGCTGGTGTAGGGCTTGGCCTCGAGGATCTTGACCTCGATGATCTTGCCGTTCGGCGCCTCGTAGCTCGTCATGTCGCCGACGGTCTTGCCGTTGACCGCGCCGCCCATTGGGGACTTCTCGGAGAAGACCTGGAGGTCGCCGTCCGCGATCTCGCGGTTGCCGAGGACGAAGGTCTCCTTGTCGCCGAAGATCTCGACCGTCACGATCATGCCCGGCTCGACGACACCGTCGTCGGGCGGGGTCTCGCCCACCACCGCGCTGTGCAACAGCTCCTGGAGCTGGCGGATGCGGGCCTCCATCTTGCCCTGTTCCTCGCGGGCGGCGTGGTAGCCGCCGTTCTCCTTGAGGTCGCCCTCCTCGCGGGCCTCCTCGATCTTGCGGGCGATGTTCAGGCGACCTTCCCCCGTCAGCTGGTCCAACTCAGCCTTGAGGCGGTCATAGGCCTCCTTCGTGAGGAAGCCAGCGGCAGTCTCGGTCACGGTCATAACTCCTCGATGTACCAGCGCCCACGCGGTGCTCGCGTGGGCGCCTGTTCGTTCGACTCACCAATAAAGGGGGCCGGACCGATCTGCACCAGCATGAAAGGTGAGTGGTCGCGACCCGTGGTGAAAGACCTAGGATAGCAAAATCCGCGTCGCCCGCGCAGTCACGGCGCCACGACGCAGGTCTTGACGTCTCCCGTGACCGCTCGGCTCGTCGTCCGCAACGTCACCGACGTCCGGGTCGAGTCCGCTCCGGCCAGCTCGACCGGGACGTCGGTCGACCCCACAACCGCGAAGTCCCCGGCCAGGGCGTGGACCGTGCAGGTGAGGTCCTTCCCGCCAGGGCTGTGCACCTCGAAGTCGACCCGCACGCTGTCGTCGTCGACAACCTTGTAGCCCGTCACCTGCCAGGTGGGCAGCCCCACCGTGGCAGACAGCCCGAACCAGATGGCCAGCGCGACGCCGATGGCGATCCCGATGCTGCCGATGACCCACCACTTGAGGGTTCCGGGGGCGGTGCGGGGGAGCGGCATGTGTGGTCCTGGCCTGATGAGAGGATGGCGCGGTGACACCGGGCCCGTCGGTCGACGGGTGGGCCGGGAGACCGTCCACGAGACGGTGAGAACGATACGACGAGCCAGATGAATGACGAACAGGGAGCCAGGGAACACGGTGTTCGAGGGCCTGCGGCTGATGGCGGTGCACGCGCACCCGGATGACGAGTCGAGCAAGGGCGCCGCGACGACGGCGAAGTACATCGCCGCGGGCGCCTCGGTGATGGTCGTGTCGTGCACCGGAGGTGAGCGCGGCGACATCCTCAACGAGAAGCTGAAGAACGACCCGCAGATCCTGCGTGACATCGCTCAGGTGCGCCGGGACGAGATGAAGGCGGCGCAGGAGGTGCTCGGCTGCGAGCACACGTGGCTCGGGTTCGTCGACTCCGGACTGCCCGAGGGGGACCCCCTCCCGCCGCTGCCCGACGGCTGCTTCGCGCTCGAGGACCTTGACGTGACGACGGAGGCCCTGGTGCGCGTGATCCGCGAGTGGCGACCGCACGTCATGACGACGTACGACGAGAAGGGCGGCTACCCGCATCCGGACCACATCATGAACCACACCGTGGCCATGTCCGCCTTCGAGGCGGCCGGCGATCCGGCCCGCTACCCGCACGCCGGCGAGCCGTGGCAGCCACTCAAGATCTATTACAACGGCGGATGGACGAAGGAGCGCCTCACCACGATCCACGAGGCGCTGTTGGCCGAGGGCTTTGAGAGCCCCTACGCCGAGTGGCTGGCCAACTGGCAGCCACGGCGCGCGAGCGGGGCCACGACGCAGATCCAGTGCGGCGACTTCTTCGAGACCCCCGCGACCGCGCGCTGCTCGCCCACGCCACGCAGGTGGACCCGGACGGGTTCTGGTTCCAGGTGCCGCGCGAGCTGCAGCAGCGCGTGTGGCCCGTGGAGGAGTTCGAGCTCGCCATCTCCTACGTCCCGGTCGAGCTGCCGGAGGACGAGCTCTTCGACGGCCTCGGTTCGGCTGCGGAGGCCGATGCACTGGCCAAGGGCGGGCAGCTGGAGCTCGCCTACGACGGGCGGCTCACCCCGGACGACGAGGAGCGGTTCGACCCGGCTGAGCGGATCGAGCATCCCAACGAGCCAGCGGAAGGAGATGAGGGCTGATGGGTGGAAGCGGCAACCTGCCGATCGGGCCGGGCGTGTGGGGTTTCCTGGCCCTGTTCGTGCTCGCCATCGCGCTGTGGCTCCTGGTGCGCAACATGAACTCCCGCCTGCGCAGGATGGCCTACCGCGAGCATGAGCGCGTCGAGGCCCAGCGCGCAGCCGACGATGCCAGGACGAAGCAGAGCGTCGACACCACCGACGAGACCGACGAGGGACCCGAGTCCACCGAACAGGGCTGATCGGCGTGTTTGCCCGTTGAGGAGGGGTCAGGCCATCGAGGGGGCGGCGACGATGGCCAGGGTCACCGCGGCGAAATGGGCCGCGAAACCGCCGAGCGTGAACGCGTGGAACACCTCATGGAAGCCGAACCAGCGGGGTGACGGGTTGGGACGCTTGGCGCCGTAGACGATGCCGCCAGCCGTGTGAGCAGCCCGCCCATCGCGATGAGGCGACCCGACGAGCGGACCGCCGGACCTCCAGAACGGCACCACGTAGAACACCGCCGCCCACCCCAGGGCGATGTAGAGGGCGGTGTAGAGCCAGCGAGGCGCGCTCGTCCACACGATCCGGAAGGCCACCCCGGCGATCGCCGCACCCCAGATGATGGTCAGCAGCAACCGGGCCTCGTCGTCCGGCAGGAGCGTCACCGCGAACGGCGTGTACGTGCCGGCGATGATGAGGTAGATGTTCGAGTGGTCGAACCGCTTGAGCAGAGCCGCCATCCGCGGCCCCCAGGTCCCCCGGTGGTACACAGCAGACACCCCGAAGAGGAGCGTGGCGCACACGGTGAACACGGCGGCGGCCGTCCGGACGGCGCCGGGATCCGAGATGAGGACGAGGACGATCCCGCCGATCAGAGCCACGGGGAACATGCCCAGGTGCAGCCAGCCACGCAGCCGTGGCTTGACGGCGGCGACGAGGTCGGACACGGCTCCTGCAGATCGGTTCGGGGTCTCGTCCATGACGGGCAGTGTACCTACGCAACCGTAGGTTACGCGCCCGTAACACCCTGGCGAGCCCCAGTGGCACACCCCAGCAGTGCCCCCGTGGGAGCGGAGTAACGTTGGAATCGGCCCGCGCTCGGGGCTCGATCGCGACGACGGAGGCGAGGGGAGACCCAGTGGGTTGGCGGGATCTGGTCTACGGCGCGTACGAGCGCCGCGTGCTCAAGGACCTGCCCCGTGAGTCCCTCCCGCGACACGTCGCCGTCATGCTCGACGGCAACCGCCGGTGGGCCAAGGCGCGCGGCGCCGGCACCGCGCACGGCCACCAGGCCGGGGCGGACAAGATCGAGGACCTGCTCAAGTGGTGCGAGGAGGTGGGAGTCGAGTACGTCACCCTGTGGCTGCTCTCGACCGACAACCTGCAGCGCGAGGAGGCGGAGCTCGGGCCGCTGCTCAAGATCATCGAGAACGCCGTGGCAGACCTCGCCGCAACCGGTCGCTGGCGGCTTCGTCTGGCCGGCGCCGCAGACCTGCTTCCCACGGAGACCGCGGAGAGCCTGCAGCGCTCTGCGGCCCTGACCGAGGGCGTTTCCGGGATGACGGTCAACATCGCCGTGGCCTATGGGGGGCGGCGCGAGATCGCCGACGCCGTGCGGGACCTGCTGCTCGAACACGCCGCCAAGGGCGAGACCATCGAGGAGATCGCGGCCGCCCTCTCGGCTGCCGATATCGCCGCTCACCTCTACACCAAGGGACAACCCGATCCCGACCTCGTCATCCGCACGTCTGGTGAGCAGCGGCTGGGCGGCTTCCTCCTCTGGCAGAGCGCGACCTCGGAGTTCTACTTCTGTGAGGCCTATTGGCCCGACTTCCGGCACGTCGATTTCCTCCGGGCCCTGCGCGCGTACGCGGGCCGGCACCGGAGACACGGCGCCTGACGAGGTGGGGGCGGCGCGAACTGCACACTCGAACCAGGGGGCGGAGGTGGGCGGAGGTGGGCGGAAGGGTCAGGAGGTCGCCTGCATCGGGAGGCGAGCTCAGCGGCATACGGCTGAAGGGTCGATGAACTCTGTGCGACACGACGCCAAGATGTCGTGCGAACCCCGCCCCCGAGACGTACCGTCAAGGCAGCGGAGACACCCGTCCCCGCCACAGGAGGCCCACGCATGAGGCAGACGCTTCGGACGGAGGGCCGGGTGCGGCCCCGCCGGTGCAGGGCCACCCGGAACCTCGCGAGCGAGTAGGCGCCACGAGCGCGCCGGCAAGGAGTGGGCATGGCCTCGAAGACCCAGGCGGAACAGGTCTCCAACGACACCACCACCTCGTCAGGCGCAGTGCCGAGCCGCCGACGCTCCACCCGCAAGCGCACTCCGGATCGCAAGACCTACGTCCTCGACACCTCCGTGCTGCTGTCAGACCCCCGGGCCATGCTCCGCTTCGCCGAGCACGAGGTGGTGCTGCCGGTCGTCGTCGTCACCGAGCTGGAGGGGAAGCGTCACCACCCGGAGCTCGGCTTCTTCGCGCGGCAGGCGCTGCGGCTGCTCGACGACCTGAGGATCAGCGAGGGACGCCTCGACAAGCCGGTCCCGGTCGGCGAAGACGGGGGCTCCCTCCGGGTCGAGCTCAACCACACCGACCCCATGGCGCTGCCGGCCGGCTTCCGGCTCGCCGACAACGACACGCGAATTCTCGCGGTGGCCAAGAACCTGGCCAACGACGGCTGCGACGTGACGGTGGTCAGCAAGGACCTGCCGATGCGGGTCAAGGCCTCGGCCTGCGGGCTCGACGCCGAGGAGTACCGGCACGAGCAGGGCGTCGACTCCGGGTGGACCGGCATGGATGAGCTCGAGATCACCGCCGAGGAGCTGGACCAGCTCTACGACCACGGCCGCATCGAGCACGCAGGCGCCGCCGATCTGCCCTGCCACACGGGGCTCGTCCTCCTCTCGTCGCGTGGGAGCGGGCTGGGGCGCGTGGGAGCGGACAAGCAGATCCGGCTCGTGCGGGGGGACAGGGACGCCTTCGGGCTGCACGGTCGGAGCGCCGAGCAGCGGATCGCGCTCGACCTGCTGCTCGACCCCGATGTGGGGATCATCTCGCTCGGCGGTCGCGCCGGGACGGGCAAGTCGGCGCTCGCCCTGTGCGCGGGGCTCGAGTCCGTCATGGAGCGTCGCGTGCAGCGCAGGGTCCTCGTGTTCCGGCCGCTCTTTGCCGTCGGTGGCCAGGAGCTCGGCTACCTGCCCGGCACCGAGCAGGAGAAGATGAATCCGTGGGGTCAGGCGGTCTTCGACACGCTGAGCGCCCTGGTGTCGCCGGAGGTCGTCGACGAGGTGCTGGACCGCGGGCTGCTCGAGGTGCTGCCGCTGACTCACATCCGTGGTCGCAGCCTGCATGACGCCTTCGTCATCGTCGACGAGGCGCAGTCCCTCGAGCGCAACGTCCTGCTCACGGTCCTCTCGCGGATCGGCCAGAACTCCAAGGTGGTGCTCACGCACGACGTGGCCCAGCGCGACAACCTGCGCGTGGGTCGCCATGATGGCGTCGCCGCGGTGATCGAGAAGCTCAAGGGGCATCCGCTCTTCGCCCACGTCACCCTGACCCGGAGCGAGCGCAGCCCGATCGCCGCCCTCGTCACCGATCTCCTGGAGGGCCCGGAGGCGTGACCGGGGGCTTGGGGGGCGGCATGTGATCTGCCTCACATGACGGATCGCAGGTGCCGGCACCCTCGATGCTGGACGTTTGGTCTCGGAGCGGTAACCTTCGGCTCAGCCCCTCCACCAGGTCCGGTTCCGTGCATTGGGGGAGATCCGCTTGCGGGTCCCACGGAGACCTGACCGCACCGACACGTCGATCAGGAAGGTCGAGCCCCTCCCCATGGCCCGGTACGTAGGTCGCCATCGCGCCCAGCCATCGACATCGGCACCATCCGTCCCCCCGGCGCCCTCGCCGGTTCGCCCACCGTCCCACCGTCCGCCGCCACGTCATGAGGCTGCTGTTGAGCGAATGGACGCGGCGCCGACGAGGCGCGCCAACGTGCGCGGAGATCGGCACGCGGCTCCTCGGGGTCGGCACGCAACCTCTGAGTTCGGTCGCCACGAGGCCCCCGAGTTCGGTCGCCACGAGGCTCCCGAGTTCGGTCGTCACGAGGCCCGTGACTCGGGTCGCCGCGCGGCGCCACCACCCACGGCGGCCGCGCTCTATGACCAGGTGTCCCTGCGCGCTCGGGGTGTCGAGCCGGCACGCCTCGCCCCAGACCCCGGGAGGCCGGTCCCCACCCGCCGCGCCCTGAAGGAACGGTCCAACCCGCCGCGGCGGGCCGGTCGTCCCGTCCTCATCGGCACCTTGGCGATAAGCCTCGGCGCCACTGCCGTCGGCTTCGCCACGGCTGACCTGGGAAAGGCCGAGGCCGCCTTCGTCGTCGGCGACAGCGTCGTGGCACAGACTGCCGAGCTGTCCCGGACCACGACCGTTGACATGACGTATCGGGCCGCCGCGTCGGTCTCCCGTAACGAGCGGCGCACGGCCATCGTCGCCACTGGGCTGCGCTCCGCCGCCGCGCTCGAGAAGAAACAGAAGGAGGAGGCCGCCAAGCGGGCCGAGGCCAAGCGCCTCGCCGAGGAGAAGGCGGAGCGGGAGCGGATCCGGGAGCAGGTCATCGCCAACGCGAAGCAGAACCCGCAGGCTGCCGCCCGCATCCTCATGGCCGACCGTGGCTGGACCAGCGACGCCCAGTTCAACTGCCTCGTCAACCTCTGGAACGGCGAGAGCGGTTGGCGGTGGTGGGCGGAGAACCCGAGCTCCGGCGCCTACGGCATCCCGCAGTCCCTGCCGGCGAGCAAGATGGCGACCTTCGGCTCCGACTACCGCTCCAACCCGATCACCCAGATGAAGTGGGGGCTCTGGTACATCGAGCAGGTCTACGGGTCGCCGTGCAACGCCTACTCGACTTGGCTCGCTCGCTCTCCGCACTGGTACTGAGGTAGGTGACGCCAGGGGCACTCGGGGAGGCCGGGCGCCCGAGCGAGCTCAGCGGCATACGGTCAGATCTTCCTCAGGCGGACGCGCCTGACCTCGTGGTTCTCGCCCTTGGACAGCACCAGCGTTGCCCGGGACCGGGTGGGCAGGATGTTCTCGCACCAGGTTCGGGCTCGTTGATCTCACGCCCAGATCCGGTTCGCCGTGTCCACGGCCTCGGCGTCGGTCAGCGCCGGCGTAACGGTGGAAGTACGAATCCGGGTCGGAGAACGCCGTCTCCCGCAGCCGCAGGAACCGCTCGACGTACCACCGGCGGATGTCGTCGACCTGCGCGTCGACGTAGATCGGAGAAGTCGAAGAAGTCGGTCACCGCCAGCCCGCTGCGCCGCGGACCGGGTCCACATGCGGCGGCTGCAGCACGTTGAGGCCCTCGACGATCAGCACGTCGGGCCGGCGCACCACGATCTCGTCGCCGGGCAGGATGTCGTAGGTCAGGTGGGAGTAGACGGGCGCGGTGACCTCGGCCGCGCCGGACTTCACCTCGGCGACGAACCGCAGCAGCGCCCGGCGGTCGTAGGACTCCGGGAAGCCTTTGCGCTGCATCAGGTCCGCGCGCTTCGAGCTCGGCGTTCGGGTAAGAGGAACCCGTCGGTCGTGACGAGCTCGACGCGCGGCGTGTCGGGCCAGCGGGCGAGCATCTCGCGCAGCACGCGGGCGGTGGTCGACTTGCCGACGGCGACCGAGCCGGCGACCCCGATGACGAACGGGGTCCTGGCCGGGCGCTCGCCGAGGAACGTGGTCGTCACGTCGTGCAGCGCGCGCGTCGCCGCCGACGTAGAAGTTGAGCAGCCGGGAGAGCGGGAGGTAGACCTCCTCGACCTCGTTGAGGTCGACGGGTCGCCGAGGCCACGCAGGCGGGCGAGGTCGTTCTCGTCGAGGACAAGGGGGTAGTTCTTGCGGAGGCGGGACCACGCCGCACGGTCGAGCTCGACGTACGGCGAGGGCAGGGTCGTCGGGACCTGCCCGTCCGGGCCGTCGTCCTCGATGACGACCGCTTCCGTCAGGTCGTCTCGACGGGATGGCTGCGACACCCTGCCATTCTTGCCGACGTCGGCCGCCAGCGTGGACTTGGGCCGTCTGGTGGTCCCTTAGGCTGTTCCGCATGTGTGGAATCGTTGGCTACGTCGGCAGGACGCAAGACGGCACGGCGCTCGACGTCGTCATGGAGGGACTGGCTCGACTCGAGTACCGGGGCTACGACTCCGCCGGGGTCGCCCTCATCGATGGCGACCACGTGGAGACCCGCAAGAAGTCGGGCAAGCTCGCCAACCTTCGCAACGAGATCGACGCGGACCCGCTGCCGCTGTCGACGACCGGCATCGGCCACACCCGCTGGGCCACCCACGGCGGCCCGACGGACGACAACGCCCACCCACACCGCGGCGGGGCGGACGGCAAGCTGGCCCTCATCCACAACGGGATCATCGAGAACTTCCACGCCCTGAAGAGCGGGCTGATCGCGGATGGAGTCACCTTCTCCAGCGAGACGGACACCGAGGTCGTCGCCCACCTGCTTGCCCGTGCCTACGAGGAGAAGGGCGACCTCACCGAGGCGATGCGGACGGTCGTGGCGGACCTCGAGGGAGCCTTCACCCTGCTCGCCATCCATGCCGACCAGCCCGGCGTGGTCGTCGGAGCCCGGCGCAACAGCCCTCTCGTCGTGGGCCTCGGGGAGGAGGGCAACTACCTCGGCTCGGACGTCGCGGCCTTCATCGGCCACACCCGCCACGCCCTCGAGCTCGCCCAGGACCAGATCGTCACGATCACGCCCGACGGTGCGACGGTGATCGGCTTCGACGGCTCGAGCGCCGAGGGCAAGGCCTACGAGGTGACGTGGGACGCCGCCGCCGCCGAGAAGGGTGGTTACGCGACCTTCATGGAGAAGGAGATCAACGACCAGCCCCACGCCGTGCGTGACACCCTGCTCGGGCGTACCGACCCGGACGGTCGGCTGGTCCTGGACGAGCTGCGCATCTCGGAGGAGCAGCTCAAGGCCGTCGACCGAATCACCATCGTCGCCTGCGGCACCGCCGCCTACGCGGGTATGACGGCGAAGTACGCCATCGAGCACTGGACGCGGATCCCGGTCGAGGTGGCGCTCGCCCATGAGTTCCGGTACTGCGACCCGATCGTCGACGAGCGCACCCTCGTCGTGTCGATCAGCCAGTCCGGCGAGACGATGGACACGCTCATGGCGGTCAAGCACGCCCGTGATCTCGGTGCCCTGACGATCTCGATCTGCAACACGCACGGCTCGACGATCCCGCGGGAGTCCGACGCGGTGCTCTACACCCACGCCGGTCCCGAGATCGCGGTGGCGTCGACGAAGGCCTTCCTCGCCCAGATCACCGCCTCCTACATTCTCGGGCTCTACCTCGCCCAGCTCCGCGGCGGTGCCTACGCCGACGACGCACAGGCGGTCATGAAGGAGCTCGCTGACATCCCGGGCAAGATCGAGAAGGTCCTCGGCCAGATGGGGCGGGTCAAGGAGATCGCCGGGTTCATGGCGGACACCCGCGCCGTCCTCTTCCTCGGGAGGCACGTCGGCTACCCGGTCGCGATGGAGGGGGCGCTCAAGCTCAAGGAGCTCGCATACATCCACGCCGAGGGCTTCGCGGCCGGCGAGCTCAAGCACGGGCCCATCGCGCTCGTCGAGCCGGGGCAGCCGGTCTTTGTCATCGTCCCGTCGCCGACAAGTGAGCACGGCCTGCACGGGAAGGTCGTCTCCAACATCCAGGAGATCCGCGCCCGTGGTGCCCGCACCCTCGTCATCGCGGAGGAGGGCGACGAGGCCGTCGTCCCGTTCGCCGACGAGGTGATCCGGGTGCCCGCGACGTCCTCGCTGCTCGCTCCTCTGCTCACCGTCGTGCCGCTTCAGGTCTTTGCCCTGTGGCTCTCGACGGCCAAGGGTCTCGACGTGGACCAGCCGCGCAACCTCGCCAAGTCCGTCACGGTCGAGTGACGGTCCGGTGATGGCGCTCGGCGGTGCGGTGTTGGCCCGTGGCGGCCGGGTCGAGGGCGCTCGGGTCGGGACGGGGCTGACGTGATCGTCGGGGTGGGCATCGACGTCGTTGACATCGCACGGTTCGAGGAGACGCTCGCACGCACGCCCGCCCTTCGCGAGCGGCTCTTCACGACGGAGGAGCGCGGGCTGGGGATCGCCTCCCTGGCCGCACGGTTCGCGGCAAAGGAGGCGCTGGCCAAGTCGCTCGGCGCCCCCGCCGGGTTGCAGTGGACGGACGCCCGCGTCGTCACCAACGATGAGGGCAGGCCGTACCTCGAGATCGGTGGCTCCGTCCAGTCGCGGGCCAACGACCTCGGCGTCGACCGGTTCCACGTCTCCCTGTCCCACGACGCGGGCGTCGCGTCGGCTGTCGTCATCGCGGAGGGCTGATGATCCGGGCGGTCTGCGGTCGCCGACGTGCGTGCCGTCGAGGCGGCGGCCATGGCCGGGCTCCCCGAGGGGGAGCTGATGAGCCGCGCGGCCGAGGGGCTGGCACACATCGCAGCGGCCAGGCTCGTGGAGCGTGACGGGCGCACCGTCGTCGCGCTCATCGGCGCGGGTGACAACGGGGGCGACAGCCTGTATGCCGCTGGGCTCCTTTCTGACACCGGCTTTGCTTGCGCTGTGGTGCTGTTGCCCGAGTCGGGCGGGCGGGACTTCATGCTTTGGGACTGCAGGCCGCCGAGCTCGCCGGGGCCACCGTGCTGGTCGCTGCCGAGGACCCGCGCTGCGGCTCGGGTCGTCGCCGAGGCCGACCTCGTCCTGGACGGCATCGTCGGCATCGGCGGTGCCCGGCCTGCGTCCGGCCGCGGCTGCCTCGTCGACGCGATCGCCGACGAGCGTGGGTCATCGCCGTCGACGTGGCGAGCGGTCTCGACCCCGACGGCGGAGGCCGACGACGACGCGGTGTGGGCGGACGAGACCGTCACCTTCGGTGTCCCCGAAGCCGGCGCACCTGCTTCCGGCGGGCGAGGCGGGACCGGTCGGCTCACCGTCGTCGACATCGGGCTCGACTCTGACGACGCGCCGCTGCGGTGGAGCGGCTCACCTACGACGACGTCGCCTGCTCTGGCCCGTGCCGGGACCCGCCGACGACAAGTACTCCCGTGGCGTGCTCGGCGTCGTGGCCGGGGGCGAGTCTTATCACCGGCGCTGCGGTGCTCGCCGTCGACCGCTGCCGTCGAGGCCGGCGTCGGTATGGTCCGCTACGTCGGGCACGCCGACCCCGACCGGTCTCGTGCGCGGCGGCGTGTCCCCGAGGCCGTGTCGGCGAGGGTCAGGTCCAGGCCTGGGTCGTCGGCCCGGCCTCGACCCGCAGTCCGACCGGTCAGGCGGCCGAGGCCCAGTTGCGGGTGGCGCGGGGGCCCTCGGCTGGGGACCTGCCGTGGTCGTCGACGCGGGGGCCTCGACCTGCTGACCGGCCGCGGATGGGCGCCGACCCTGCTCACGCCGCACGCGGGCGAGCTCGCCCGACTCCTGACCCGGCTTGGGGTCAACCAACCGGAGCAGGAGCAGGGGACTCGGACGACCGCAGCTCGGCGGCCGGGAGATCCGGCCGATCGGCCCGTCACCCGCGACGACGTCGAGCGCCCGAGTCCGGTCCGCCACGCCCGGCTCGCCGCCGAGCTGACCGGGGCGACCGTGCTGCTCAAGGGCGCGACCACGCTCGTCGTCAGGCCCGACGGGCCGGTCCGGTGCGGTCTCAGGCCGACGCCCCGCCCTGGCTGGCCACGGCCGGGGCCGGCGACGTGCTCACCGGGCATCGCCGGCACCCTGCTCGCCGCCGGCCTGAACCCCTCGACGCGGGCTCGCTCGCGCCCTGGTCCATGGCGTCGCGGCGGACCGCGCCTCCGGGGGGGGCCCGCGCCTCGGCGTCGCCGCGGCGATGGCCCGACGGCTCCGCGGCCTGATCCGCCGCGACGTCCTGCCGCACCCGGTCGCGGGCACTGTCTACGGCCCGCACCACCCGCGCCATAGCTGTTCGCTGAGTCATGGTAGGCCGAGAGCTCTGGGCGAGAGTTGGGCTGGAGAGCCAGGTCGACGCCCTCGGAGCCGGGACGGGCGAGCGGCCGGGCTCGCGCCAGCAGGCCATGAACGCCACTGACCGACCGCAGGTCTCACCGTCTGGGCCGAGATCGACCTCGCCGCCCTCGAGCACAACGTTCGGTCCCTGCGCGCTCGGGCCCCGCAGTCGGAGCTGATGGCGGTCGTCAAGGCCGACGCCTACGGACACGGGCTGCTGCCGGTCGCACATGCCGCGGTCCGCGCGGGCGCCGACTGGCTCGGCGTCGCGCAGTTCGCCGAGGCGTTCGCCCTGCGTGATGCGGGCATGACGACGCGGCTGCTCACCTGGCTGTGCGTCCCGGGCACCGACTTCGCGGGAGCGGTGCGCCGGACATCGACCTGTCCGCCTCCGCGACGTGGACGCTCTATGCGACTCGCCGCCGCCGCGCGCGAGCAGGGCCGCACCGCCCGGGTCCACCTCAAGGTCGACACCGGACTGGGCCGCGGCGGAGCCTACGGAACCGACTGGCCCGCCCTGCTCGACCACGCCCGGCTGCTCGAGGCAGAGGGGGTGATCATCCAGGTCGTCGGGATCTGGACGCACTTCGCGTTCGCCGACGCCCCCGAGCACCCGACCGTGCTCAGCCAGCAGGACACCTTCTTCGAAGCCGTCGCGCTCGCGAGAGGTCGGCCTCCGTCCCGAGGTCCGGCACCTCGCGAACTCGGCGGCGACGCTCGTCCACCCCTCGGCTCACGCCGACCTCGTCCGGCCGGGGATCGCCATCTTCGGCCTTGTCGCCGGTCCCGCAGGTGGCGGACGACTTCGACCTGCGACCGGTCATGACCCTCCGGGCCCGACTCGCCCTCGTCAAGCGGGTGCCGGCTGGGCAGGGCTCAGCTACGGCCACGTCTACCGCCCCCGAGGTCGACACCGTCGTCGCACTCGTTCCGCTCGGTTATGCGGACGGCTCCCGGCAACGCGACCACGTCGGGCCTCGTCCAGGTCGGCGGACTACCGGTCACCATCGCCGGGCGCGTCTGCATGGACCAGTTCGTCATCGATCTCGGGAGAGCGCTGCTGTCGCCGGCGACGTCGTCACCCTCTTCGGAGGGTGGCCCGAGCCGACCGCCCAGGACTGGGCCGACGCCACCGACACCATCAGCTACGAGATCGTCACGCGGTCGGGGCGGCGCCCCGGCTGTGGCGCGGTGGTCCGGCCACGGGCGAGACCGAAGGAAGGGGTGAGGCGTGAGCGACCGCCGCGCTCACCCCGTCTCGGGATCGTGCTCGGCGCCGCCGGCGTGGCGGCGGGCGTCGCCGCCGGAATCGCCGCCGACCGTGCCGGGCGGCACCGAGCCGCGCTGGACGCTCTTGGAGACGCACGGAGCAGCTCGAGATCACTCCAGACGAGGACCGCATGGTTCTGACGAAGGACGGCGTCGCCCTCCACGTCGAGATCGACCTGCCGGCGCCCGAGGCGGCTGCGGCCGCGGCCAAGGGCCTGACAGCGGAGATGATCCCGCTCGAGCTGCCCGACCGTGGTGTTGACCACGGCTACCGCCTGAGCCTGCGGTGCTGGGTGTACCAACGGCGGGCGCTCAAGGCCGCCGGCTACCAGCCGTCACCTGGGACCACCGGGGACATGGCCAGTCCGGGCGGGGCGAGCCCGACTCCTACGTCATCGACCAGCTCGGCGACGACCTCAAGGCGTCCTGGACGAGGTGGCGCCTAGGGCCACCTCGTCCTGGCCGGCCACTCGATGGGCGGCATGTCGATGCTCGCCCTTGGCGAGCAGGACCCCGCCTCATCCGCGAGCGTGTGGCCGGAGCGGCCTTCATCGCCACGAGTCCGGGCGGCCTGACCCTCGCCAACGGGGGCCGGAGGCGACTTTCGGCGGCTGCTCCTCGAGCGCCTCGGCCCCTCCGTCCTCGGCCCCCTCAGCGACCGACCCGAGCTGGTGGCTCCGGCTCCGCCGCGATCGGCCGGGACGTCGAGGACTTCGCTCGTCGAGCAGAACTCCTTCGCCTCGCCGGTGCCCCGCCGTCGTGCGACTACACGGCCGGCATGCTCTGAGCACGCCGCCCGACGTCATCAGCGGCTTCCTCTCATCTTTGACGGCTTCGACAAGCGGCCGGCGCTCGCCCACTTCACCAAGACCCGTCATCCTCGTCTTCAACGGTCATCAGGACATTCTCACCCCGCCCGAGCACAGCGAGCTCATCGTCGAGGGGATCCCCGGGGCCGAGCACATCGTCGTCAACGACGCGGGGCACGTCATCATGCTCGAGCACCCGGATCTGCTCAGCGCCTACCTCGCTCGAGCTAGCGGAGCAGGCCACGCGGGCACGGGAGGAGGCGATCGAGGTGCGCTGCAGCCGCGAGTGCGCCGAATCGTCACCGACGTGGCGAAGGGCCGGCGCCAGCGCCGCATCGAGCGTGAGGCAGATCGGCTGGTGAGGGCCGAGCGGGCTCGTTGCCCTGGCAAGGCTGCGCCGGGCGCAGGGTGCTGTGCCGGCCCGGGAGAGAGGAGCAGTGGAACCTGAGGCCACGCTTCCGACGCGTGAGGACACGCAGGCCTTCGGTGCCCCGCTTGGGGCGGCTGCTTCGCGACTGGCGACCTCATCGTGCTCACCGGCGACCTCGGGGCAGGCAAGACGACCCTGACCCAAGGCATCGCCGAGGGCTTTGGGCGTGCGCGGACCGATCACGTCGCCCACCTTCGTCATCGCGCGCGTGCACCCGTCGCTCGTCGGTGGTCCTGCGCTCGTCCACGTCGACGCCTACCGTCTGGGCAGCGCGATGGAGCTCGATGACCTCGACCTTGATGCTGACCTGGACGCGAGCGTCACGATCATCGAGTGGGGAGCGGGCCTCGCCGAGCAGCTCTCCTCCGACCGGCTAGGGCATCACCCTCACCGGTGAGGACGTCCGCAGCGCCCGTCTCGACCCCCGTGGGCGCACGCTGGGAGGCGCTAGTGGCAACGCTGCTTGCCGCCTGAGTTCCCATTGCTGATCACTCGATCGGGTAGGTGACGTGCTGGGCGGAGTGAGCGGGATAGCCTGACGCCCCTGCTCCTGCTCGCCATCGACACGTCCACGACCGCAATCAGCGTTGCCCTGCACGATGGCGGCGCGGTGGTGTCCGAGCAGACGACGCTTGATGCGCGAGCTCACGCGGAGCACCTCGCGCCGAACATCCAGTCAGCGCTCGCCCAGGCGGGCGCCGGCCCCTCCGACGTCACCGGGGTCGTCGTGGGGATCGGTCCAGGCCCGTTCGCCGGCCTCCCGGTCGGGATCGTCTCCGGACGGACGTTCGCCTTCGCCGCTCGGCGTGCCCGCTCCACGGCCTGTGCAGCCTCGACGCCCTCGCGCACGAGTCAGTGGCGGGGTGGCCACCGCGACCGCCTTCTCGTCGCGACGGACGCCAGACGCAAAGAGGTGTATGCCGCTGAGTTCGTCCTCGACGACCGTGGCGTCACCCGCGTGGCCGGGCCTGTCGTCAGTCGCGCCGCAGCCCTGC
>CAWGXD010000001.1:0-138380 GCA_963826445.1 uncultured Actinomycetota bacterium | reverse complement strand
AAGGCCGCCACGGCGGCCTCGAGCTGCTCGATCGCGTCGACGTCGAGGTCGTTCAGTCGGCTCGTCGAGCACAAGCAGGTTGACCTGGCGTCCCTGGAAGAGCGCCATCAGCGCCTGGGTCCGCTCGCCCATGGACAGGCAACGGGCCTGGCCGGGACACGTGTCGGTTCCATCCAAACTTCGCGAGGAGGGTCCGACACTCTCGCCGATCGGCGCCAGCGGCCATTCCGTGGCGAGGCCCCAGCTCGCGCCGGACGACCTCGATCACCGTTTCGTCGTCATCGAGCAGGCGACGCTTCTGATCGAGGTTCTCCGAGCTGGACGCGGGTCCCGGACTGGCGACCCGAGTCAAGCAGCGGCCCGACCGAGGAGCGCCGCGAGCAGCGTCGTCTTTCCGCTGCCATTGTCGCCGGTGACCGCGATGCGGTCGCCGCGGCCGACGACGAGGCTCACCGGCCCGAGCCTGAATCCTGCCGACCGACCACGGCGTCGGTCAGGCTGGCCACGACGTCGGCCGAGGGCCGCCCTCGGTGATCGTGTAGCGCAGCTGCCACACCTTGCGCGGCGCTCCAGACCTCGAGGCGCTCGAGCCGCCCGCTCGGATTCGCGCGCCCTTCGCGGCCTGCCGGTCTGCCCGGGCCTTGTGCTTCTCGCGGATGTGTTTGTCCGTCTCCTTGCCGATCGCGACGCTGCGACGCCCTTCGCCAGCCCTCCTGTCGCTGCTCGAGCCGACAGCGAGTCACGGGCGCCGGCATACGTCTCGTACGGCCTCCAGGCGTGGACTCGGCGAGCGCCCGCTCGGCGACGTAGCCGCTCTAGGGCCGGTGTAGTGCCCGATCCGCTGCTGCGTCAGGTCGAGCTCGACGACCTCGTCGCCACCGCGTCGAGGAACTCGGTCGTGGCTCGCGATGAGCACCGGCCCGTGTGCGACCGGAGAAGTCGGCCATGAGGTCGAGCCCCCGCGCGTCGAGGTCGTTCGGTCGGCTCGTCGAGCAGCAGCACGTCGTAGTGGCTGAGCAGCACGCCGACGAGGTTGGCCCGGGCGGCCTCACCGCCGGAGAGGCAGCCCAGCGGTCGGTCGGCTCCACGTCGAGGCCCACCGGGGCGGCGACCTCGGGAAGTCGCTGTTCGAGGTCTGCGGCGCCCAGCGCCAGCCACCGCTCGAGGGCACGCGGCGTAGCGGTCCTCGCTCAGCGGCATACGGCCAAGTGGTTCTTCGTCTGACTCGGATGCCGATTGCGGCAGAAGCAGCTCGAGCTCCGCGTCCGCGGCCGCCACTCCCGTGCGGCGGCGAACGTAGGCCAGCAACGTCTCGCTGCGGGTCGGGCAGCACCTGGGGCAGCCAGGCGATCAGTGCGCGTCTCGGGGGGCGAGCCGGATCGTGGCCGTGTCGATCGCGAGCTCGCCGACGATCGTCCGCATGAGGGTCAGACTTGCCCGAGCCGTTCGGGCCGACGACCGCCGTCACGTCGCCGTCCGCGAGATTCAGGTCGAGACCGGCGAAGAGGGTGCGCGCGCCGAAGGCGACGTCGAGCCCGGTGATGGAGAGGGTGGAAGACATGGCGGTCCTGAGGTCGCGAGGTAACGGGCTCGGGCGTCGGCGATCCACACGACGAGACGGTGCCGGATCGCGACCCGACCTGTGGACCAAGTTCCCCCACCCCATCGAGTGGACGCCTTTCGGCCCCGGAAGATGTCACTCGATTGGTGAGGCCGACATCGACGTCCGCTTCGCGACGTTCGACGCGTCGCTCAACCGCAACGTCAAGGATCAGCTCGTGGCGGACCTCTCGACGCCCGACAACGCCCAGGCCCGGACCGTCGCAGAGATCATTAACGGACCGCCCCGACGTCCTCTCCGTCGACGGATTCGACTACGTCGAGGACGGCATCGCCGCCAAGCTCTCCCGGGTCGAGCTCCTTCGAGGTCTCGCAGCACCGGCACGACCCCATCGACTACCCGTACTACTTCGTCGCCCCATTCAGACACCGGCATCCCGACGGCTTCGACCTCAACAAGGACGAGGTCGTCGGTGGCGGGGACGACGCCCACGGGTTCCGGCTCTTCCCCGCCAGTACGGCATCGTCGTCTGCTCCAGGTACCCGATCGACCACGACGCCGTCCACACCTTCCAGCGCTTCCTCTGCGAAGAACCTGCGGCAATCTTCCTACGAGCACGACTTCTACTCGCCCGAGCAGCAGGACATCCTGCGCCTGTCGAGCAAGTCCCACTGGGACATGCCGATCTCCGTGGGCAGCCGAACTGTTCACTTTCTCGTCAGCCGCCCGTCGCCGCCGACCTTCGACGGCGCGGGCGGACGCAACGGCCAGCGCAACCACGACGAGATCCGCTTCTGGGCCGACTACGTCGCCGGGCCGGGGCGTACCTCGTTACATCTATGACGACGCAGGTCGCACCGTTGGACTGCGGCCCCGCCGAGCTCTTCGTCATCGCCGGCGACCGAGGCTCCGACCCAGACGATGGCGACTCCGTCGAGGGCTCGATCGAGGCGCTTCTCGACCGCCCCGAGGTCAACACGTCGGTCGCGCCGTCGAGCGAGGGAGCCGTCGAGGCAAGCCTCCTTCCAGGGCAGCGCAACCTGGCGCACGTCGGTGATCCCGCCCATGACACTGCGGACTTCAACGACGACCCGGCTCCGGGCGACCTGCGGACCGATTACGTGCTGCCCAGCAAGGCCCTCCGGATTCTCGATGCCGGGTCTTTGTGCCGGTTCGGCCGATCCGCCTTCCCCAACTAGCCGGCGTCTTCCCTTCCCGTCGAGCAACCACCGTCTCGTCTGGGTCGACGTGCGCCTGGAGATGGATCCTGACTCGGGTCAGGGTCGAGTCATACCCAGGTAGGGGTCGAAATCAGGCTCATGACGGATGTGGCGAGCCGCCGACGACCAGGGTGGACACCATGATCACAGTGGAACGACTCACCAAGCGCTACGGCCCCTTCACGGCCGTCGACGACGTCTCGTTCGAGGTCAAGCCCGGGCTCGTCACCGGCTTCCTCGGACCCGAACGGCGCCGGCAAGACGACCGCGATGCGCATCATGGCCGGCCTCACCCCCGCGACCTCGGGCACGGCCACCGTGCTCGGCAGGGCCGTATGCCCCCCTGCCGAACCCCGGCCGCCACGTCGGCGTCCTGCTCGACGCGTCGGCGCAGCACGCCGGCCGCACGGGCCGCGAGGTGCTGACGCTCGGCGCGATCCTCATGGGCGTCGGCCGCGACCGCGTCGACGAGATGGTCGAGCTCGTCGGCCTCACCGAGAAGGAGGCGAACCGGCGGGTCCGCAACTACTCCCTCGGCATGCGCCAGCGGCTCGGCATCGCCCACGCGCTGCTCGGCGACCCGGAGGTCCTCATCCTCGACGAGCCGGCCAACGGCCTCGACCCGGCCGGCATCCGCTGGATGCGCGACCTGCTGCGCGGCTACGCGAACGAGGGCGGCACCGTCCTGCTCAGCTCGCACCTGCTCAACGAGATCGAGCGCGTCGCCGACGAGATCATCGTCATCGGGCACGGCAAGATCGTCGCCCAGGGCACCAAGGACGAGCTGCTCGTCCGGGCGCCGGCACGTTCACCCGCTCCACCGACGACGACGCCCTTGCCGCTGGCCCTCGCGGCCGAGTCGATCGTCGCCGTCTCGCGGACGGCCGACCGGCGGCCTGCAGGTCGAGGCCGAGCCGATCGCCGTCGGCCGCGTCGCCGCGGCCCCCAGATCGTCCTGACCGAGCTGCGCGGCGGCGACAGCCGGGGCCTCGAGGAGATGTTCCTCGACCTCACGGCCGCGACGGCCCGCGAGGAGGTGGCGGCATGACCGCGACCACGACCACCGCCACGTCCGTCGACCGCTCGCGCCGTCTCGCCAGACCGCCGAGTCGGCGCTGCCGACGGCACGCCAGGATGCCCGAGCCGCATCGCCGGCCCGCGCCCGACCACCGGCGTGCCGTTCGGCCGCCTCGTCGCACGTCGAGCTGCGCAAGATGCTCGACACCCGCGCCGGGCGCTGGCTGCTCATCGGCATCGGCGCGATCATCGCGATCACGCTCGTCGATCATGTTCTTCAACGAGGGCGGCCAGCACGCCTTCGGCGACTACCTCCAGGCCACGACGATGCCGATGGCGCTCATCCTGCCGGTCGTCGGCATCCTCGCCGTGACCTCGGAGTGGTGCCAGCGCACCGGCCTGGTGACCTTCAGCCTCGAGCCGCGCCGGGATCGGGTGGTCTGGGCGAAGTTCCTCGCCGCCATGCTCGTCGGGGTCGCCGCGATCGTCCTGTCGGTCGCGCTGGCCGCCATCGCCCACCAGGCGGCGATCACCTTCCGGGGATATCGGGCGACTGGTCGACTGGACAACTCGCGCTGCTCGGCGCCGGGCTCTTCGTCCTCCTCGGCATGGCCCAGGGCGTCGGCTTCGGAATGCTCTTCGAGAACACGCCCGCCGCGATCGTCCTCCTCTTCGTGCTGCCGACGGCGTGGGCGATCCTCGGCCAGATGGTCGCTGGCTCGACAGCGCCGCGTCGTGGCTTGACATGAACCGCACGACGAAGCGCTCTTCACCGTCGAGTCGATGACCGGTGAGCAGTGGGCCCAGCTCGGCACCTCGGTCGGTCTCTGGGTCGCGCTGCCGTGGCCGTCGGCATCTTGCTCCTTCGCCGGGCCGAGGTGAAGTAGCCCCTCACCCTCGCGCGCAACACACCCGCACATCGACTGTCCACCCCTGCTGCGGCAGGGTGGACAGTGGATCAGCGGGTGTGTTGCCGTGGGGGACGGTGAAGCCGTAGGCAGCTCGAGCCGGTGACGCGCCATCAGCTCCGAGTCGCCGAGCGCCTCCGAGGTCGGACCGTCTGCGGCGATGATGCCCTCCGAGGATCACCGCCCGTTCGCACAGCTCGAGGGCGTACGGCAGGTCGTAGGTCACCATCGGACGGTCGACGACCGGGATCGGATGATGTCGGCCAGCTCGCGGCGGGAGGCCGGGTCGAGGTTCGAGGACGGCTCGTCGAGGACGAGGATCTCCGGGTTCATGGCGAGGACCGTCGCCACGGCGACCCCGCCGCTGGCCGAAGGACAGGTGGTGCGGCGGCCGGTCGGCGAACTCGGCCATGCCCACCTGCTCCAGGGCATGGCGCACCCGGGCGTCGAGCTCGTCGCCGCACAGGCCGAGGTTGCCCGGCCCGAACGCCACGTCATCGCGGACCGTCGGCATGAACAGCTGGTCGTCGGATCCTGGAAGACGATGCCGACGCAGCGCCGGATCTCGGCGAGGTTGTCCTTGGTGACGGGCAGGCCGGACACCGCGACGGCCCCCGACCCGGCGGTCAGGATGCCGTTGAGATGCAGCACGAGCGTGGTCTTGCCGGCGCCGTTGAGACCCGACATGGCGACCCGCTCGCCGCGATGCACGTGGAGGTCCACGCCGAAGAGCGCCCGGTGCCCGTCCGGGTAGGCGAACGCCAGGCCGCGCACGTCGAGGGACGGGGGCGCTCACGTCGTGACCAGCGCAGTCAGGCTGACGAGGGCACACCCCAGAGGGAGTGTGCCGGTGAGTGCCCACTGTGCCCCCGTGGCCGTCAGCGGTCGGAGCGTTGGCATGCGGCCGGTGTAGCCCCGCGACAGCATGGCCAGGTGGACCCGCTCCCCACGCTCGTACGACCGGATGAAGAGCGTGCCCAGAGTCGCTCCGAGAGCGGGCCACTGGCGCACCGACCGCGCCCGGAAGCCCCTCGACTCCCGGGCGATCCGCATCCGAGCGAGGTCCGCCGCCACGACCTCGGTGTAGCGCAGCATGAAGCTCATGATCTGGACGAGCGGCTGGGGCATCCGCAGCTTCTCGAAGCCGGCGACGATGTCGCGCGCCTCGGTCGTCGCGGCGAGCAGGAGGCGCGAGGACGCCGAGCGTGCCCTTCGCCAGGAGCGCGGCAGCAGCCTCCAGGCCGGACTGGGAGGACCTCGATCGGTCCGATCGCCTCGCGTTCGCCGGTCGCGACGAGGGGCAGCGCCAGGCGCGAAGACGACGAACGGCACCTCGATCACCATGCGTCTCGCCAAATGCCCGAAGGGAACTCGCGACACGATAACGGCGCAGGCAAGCGCAAGGAGGTGAGCGGCATACGGCCAATAAATGCCTCTCGGGGTGGCCACGACGGCGAGGACGTGCCCGACGAGCGCGACGATCTTGACGTGCGCCGGGAGCCGGTGAAGGGGAGCGTGGCCGTGGAAGTGGAGGGCGTGGCCGTGCGGAGCGCCCATCGGTCAGCCGTGCTCGGCCGGCTCGACCTCGGGCAGGTCGGTCGGGGTCGATCGACCACGTCGGCGGAGGGCGAGGACGAGACCGCCCATGACCAGACCGGTCACGGCGACCCCGATGACACCGGCGAGCCCGGTGGACAGCCTCCCCGCGCCGACGCCCTTGGTCTCGTAGTCGGCGAGCGGGCCACCAGCAGTTGCGTGCTCCTGCGCTGTCTGGCCGATTCCCGTTGTCTGCGCGACGTGCTCCAGGCCGTCCGGGCTGCTCGACGCGTACCAGGAGAGGACTCCCGCGAGCAGCAGGCTGACGACCACTGCGATGACGGCGAAGCGACGCGTGCTCATGCGCGCACCTGCTTCCGGATCTCCAGGGGACGCTCGGCCAGGAGGTCGCGGGCCCCGGCCACCAGGTCCGGGCGAACCGCGACGACCGAGCCGACGACGAGCGCCGTGATGAGGGCCTCGCCGATCCCGATGAGGGCGTGCCACGACAGCATGGCGGTGAGGACCGAGCCGATCGGGATGTCGGCCTGGCCGCCGATCGCGAAGAGGCCGACGAACGTCGCGGCGGCTGCCGGCACGCTGACGAAGGCGCCGAACGCTGCGGCGAGGGGGACCGAGGAGGCATTGCGTGGCAGGACCGCCCGCGCGGCGCGGAAGGCGAACCAACCGACCCAGACCCCGACGAGCCCCATGAGGAGGACGTTGGAGCCGAGCGCCGTGATGCCGCCGTCGGCGAAGAGGAAGGCCTGCACGATGAGCACGACCGACAACGCGAGGGTGGCGAGCCACGGTCCGGCCAGGACCGCGGCCAGCGCGCCGCCGAGGAGGTGGCCGGAGGTGCCTGCGCCGACGGGGAAGTTGATCATCTGCCCGGCGAAGACGAAGACGGCGACGAGGCCGGCGATGGGGGTCGTCCGCTCGTCGAGGTCACGGCGTGCGCCGTTCAGCGCGGCGGCGACCCCGGTCGTCGCGACGACTGCAGTCCCGATCGAGGTGGGGACGTCGAGGAAGCCGTCAGGAACATGCATGTGCGCAGTCTAGGCGCAGGTGCGACAGTGTCGCATCTGCGTCCCGAGGCGCCATCCTTCCCATCCTGAGAAGTCCGGAGCATGCTGGTGGGGTCGGGCGAAGGGCGACGCTGTGGCGACGACAACGAGTTTCACCGGTGAGACTGCCCCCTGCGGCTCAATGGTGGACGGCACGCGCTACCGCGACAGCGACGACGAGGGGATGCGGGTCGAGCACGTGCACTACGGCTGCGGCTGCCAGGACTACCGCGACGACTTCCACGACGGCAGCGTCGCATCATCGGCGGTGACCCATCACCGGGGCAAGGTCCTGATCGACGAAGAGCTCCGCGGCGAGTGAGGCGGTGGACCCTGTCATGAGCGCCGATCACGACGTCCTCGTCATCGGCGGCGGCGGCGCGGGGCTGCGCGCGGCCATCGCGATCGCGGAGACCGAGCCCGCGTCTGCGCGTCGCGATCGTCTCCAAGGTCTACCCGATGCGCAGCCACACCGTCTCGGCCGAGGGCGGCGCCGCAGGGGTCGATCGCCGGACGACGACAGCCTGGACGAGCACGCCTACGACACCGTCTCCGGGCAGCGACTGGCTGTGCGACCAGGACGCGGTCGAGGCCTTCGTGGCGGAGGCGCCCCGCGAGCTGCTGCAGCTGGAGCACTGGGGCTGCCCGTGGAGCCGGCAGCCGGACGGCCACATCGCCGTGCGCGCGTTCGGCGGCATGAAGAAGATGCGCACGTGGTTCGCCGCCGACAAGACCGGCTTCCACATGCTGCACACGCTGTTCCAGACCTCGCTGAAGTACGACGACGGTCGACCCGCTACGACGAGTGGTTCGTCACCCAGCTGCTCGTCGACGACGGCCGCGTGCAGGGCGTCGTCGCCATCGAGCTGGCGACGGGCCGGATCGAGGCCATCACCGCCAAGGCGGTCATCCTCTCCACCGGCGGCTGCGGGCGGGTGTTCCCGTTCACCACCAACGCCAACATCAACACCGGCGACGGCATGGCCCTGGCCTACCGGGCCGGCGCGCCGCTGAAGGACATGGAGTTCGTCCAGTACCACCCGACCGGGCTGCCCTTCACCGGCATCCTCATCACCGAGGCCGCCCGCGCCGAGGGCGGCTGGCTGCTCAACAAGGACGGCTACCGCTACCTGCAGGACTACGACCTCGGCACACCCGACGCCCGACGCCGGTGCTGCGCAGCATGGAGCTCGGGCCCGCGCGACCGGCTCTCGCAGGCCTTCGTCCACGAGGAGGAGAAGGGCCGGACGATCGACACGCCCGTACGGCCCCGTCGTCCACCTCGACCTGCGGCACCTGGGCGAGAAGCTGATCGACACCAAGCTCCCGTTCGTGCGCGAGCTGTGCCTGAAGTACGAGAACATCGACCCGGTCCACGAGCTCGTCCCGGTGCGGCCGGTGGTGCACTACATGATGGGCGGCGTCCACACCGACATCGACGGCGCGACGCCGCTCGCGGGCCTGTACGCCGCGGGCGAGGTCGCCTGCGTGAGCATCAACGGCGCCAACCGGCTGGGCTCGAACTCGCTGCCCGAGTGCCTGGTGTTCGGCGCCCGCGCGGGCCGGGCGGCCGCCGAGTATGCCGCAGGGGCGCCCGACCCCGGCGACCGCGCGTCACGCGCAGGCACGCGACGAGGAGCGCCGCCTCGAGAGCGAGCTGTCGGGACACGGAGCGACGGCCGTGAGTCGATCGCGGACCTCCGGACCGGAATGCAGCAGACGATGGAGGACAGCGCCGGCATCTACCGCACCGAGGGTTCGCTGCCGAAGGCGCGGCCACGCTGCGGGAGCTGCAGGAGCGGTCCGAGTCGATGGCGATCGACGACCACAGCCGAGCCTTCAACACCGAGCTCGTCGCTGCGCTGGAGCTGTCGTTCATGCTCGACGTCGCGGAAGCGATCATCGCGTGCGGCGCTGCGGCGCGAGGAGTCGCGCGGCGCCCACCAGCGCACCGACTTCCCGGCCCGCGACGACGAGCACTTCCTTGCGCACTCGCTGGTCCATCGAGGCGAAGGCGGCGAGGCGGGCCCGCCCGGGTCGAGTACCTGCCGGTGACGCTCACCCGCTGGCCGCCGGGCGAACGGGTCTACGGGAGGTGAGCGATGGCGGACACGATCACGCTCGAGGTGACGCGCTACCGGCCGGACCGCGAGGGCGAGCCGACTGTCCAGGAGTACGAGGTCCCGCTGCGCCGGGACTGGGCGGTGCTCGACGGGCTGAACCACATCAAGGACCACCTCGACGGCACGCTGTCCTACCGCTGGTCGTGCCGGATGGGCATCTGCGGCAGCTGCGGCATGACGGTCAACGGCGACGCCGAAGCTGACCTGCGCGACCTTCCTCGTCGACTACGCGCCCGGACCGATCCGCGTCGAGCCGCTCGCCAACTTCCCCGTGATCCGCGACCTCGTCGTCGACATCGGCGACTTCATGCGCAAGCTCCCGCAGGTCAAGCCCGTGGATCGTGCGCGACGAGGAGCATGCCCGTCGACGAGGGCGAGTACCTCCAGACGCCCGAGCAGCTGGAGGACTACTCGCAGTTCAGCATGTGCATCAACTGCATGCTGTGCTACTCGGCCTGCCCCGTCTACGGGCTGGATCCGCGAGTTCATCGGTCCGGCGGCGATCGCGCTGGCCCAGCGCTACAACCTCGACTCGCGCGACGAGGGCGCCGACGTCCGGCTCGACCTGCTCATCCACCCCGAGGGCATCTGGGGCTGCACCTTCGTCGGCGAGTGCACGCGCGCCTGCCCGAAGGGCGTGGACCCGGCCGGCGCGATCCAGCGGTACAAGCTCACCGCCGCCCTGAAGTCCGTGAAGTCGTTCGTGCTCCCACGGGGGCCGCGATGACGCAGCCGACCAAGGACGTCCCTCGCGCCTACCGCCCCGGTGAGCCGGCTGTGGTGGCTGCGGACGTCGCAGCTACGTCTTCTTCGTCCTGCGCGAGATGAGCAGCGTCTTCGTGGCCTGGTCGGTGGTCTTCCTGCTGCTGCTGATCCGGGCGCTTGCCCAGGGCGAGGCCCAGTACCGCGACTTCCTCGACTGGGCCGCGCAGCCCATGGGTCGTCGCCCTCAACGTCGTCACGCTGGCCTTCGTGGTACTCCACTCGGTCACCTGGTTCAACCTCACGCCCGCTGCCGCGGTCGTGAAGCTGAGGGGGCAGCGAGTCCCGCCGGCGGCGATCGCCGGCGGCGCCTATGCCGGGTGGGTCGTGGTGACCGCCGTGGTCGTTGCGCTGGTGGTGACCCGCTAGGTGCCCAGGCGCACGTCGGAGCCGGTCCTGTGGCTGCTGTTCAGTGCGGGCGGGGTGGTGTCGGCCCTGTTCCTCCCGGCCCTGGTCTTCCTCTTCGGCGCTCGCGATTCCGCTCGGGCTGGATCGATGAGCCCGGTCGTGACGAGCTGCTCGGCCTCGTCGGCCACCCGCTGACCGCCCTCGTGCTGCTCGGCGTCTGCGTGCTCTCG
This sequence comes from uncultured Actinomycetota bacterium, assembly GCA_963826445.1. Lineage (GTDB taxonomy): Bacteria > Actinomycetota > Actinomycetes > Actinomycetales > Dermatophilaceae > Intrasporangium. Next base: position 127,608 of record CAWGXD010000001.1, on the reverse strand, counting down.
CTCCTGCACTGGGCCCAGCGATTCCGCTATACGCTCTTCGACGGGCTCAAGCTCAAGGCTCACCAGCGCCTCATCAACACCGTCGTCTACGCCCTCGCCCTGCTCGGTTCGTTGGCGGCCGTCGTGGTGCTGTGGCAGGCGGTCTCCGCGCGCAACGCCTGAACTCGTGCCGTATGCCGCTGAGCTCGCTCCCAGCCGAACCGCCACGCGGGTGCCCCGCCCCTCTCAGTCGAGCGTGCAGTTCGCGCCGCGGCCCCCTGCGTCGAGTGTGCAGTTGACGCGGCTCCGGTTGGTCGCAATGACGAGACCAAACGTGGTTGCGCCGGGCGCACACGCACGAGCGCAGAATCTCGTCCCGTCATTCGTCCCCTCTCACTGGGGCAGGGGGCGGCGTCGAACTGCACCCTCCCTGCGAGGTGCCGTGTGCCGATGGACGCGGGGCACCATTGTCATCCGCTGGCGGGCCGGACTCGCTCCTCAAGAGCATCGAGGACGAGGTCGAGTCCGTAGTCGAACTCGAGGCCGAAGTCGTAGCCCGGCTGCAGGATGTGCCCGGTCGTGAACTCGAGCAGGCTCGGGTAGTCGGCGGCGAGGTACTGCAGCATCATCGACTCGGCCACCTCGTTGACGGTCTCCGGGCCGTTGATCGGCAGGGAGGCCTCGGACATCGCGAAGCCGTAGACGTACGAGTCGATCACGGCATAGGCGTGTGCGGTCAGCTCGAGGGAGAAGCCGGCGCCACGGAGGCAGCCGATGACGGCGTCGAGGTGGCGCAGGGTGGCCGGGCCGGGACTCGTCCGGGCCTGAAGGAGGGGGATGGCCCACGGGTGGCGGCGTAGGACCGAACGGGCCGAGGAACAGCGCCGGTGCATCTCAGTGCGCCAATCACCCTGTGCAGCAGGTGGATCCATCTCCCCGAAGACGAGATCGACGATGCCATCGATGATCTCGTCCTTGCCGTCAACGTAGTGGTAGACGGACATGGGCTTGACCCCGAGCGTCTGCGCAAGCGAGCGGATCGTCAGCGATGCCAGGCCGCCGTCGTCTGCGACGCGAATGGCCCCTTCGAGGATGCGCTCTCGGCTGAGCGCCGTGCGTCGTCCGCCGCCCCCGATGGCAGTCCCGCTCGCGCTCTTCACATCGTGCCTCTTTCATTCGCCTGGTCCAGACCCTAGCGCCCTCGTACTTAGTACGATACCGTGATCGTACTAAGTACGGCGGGAGCGACCCGCCTGGCAACGAAGGGGAAGTCGTCATGGGAGATCGACCAACCACCGTCATCGGTGGCAGCAGGCCCGGTCAGGGAGACCAGCTCGCTGACTCGATGAGCGCCGTCGTTCAGGACGGCTACGGCACGTCCGACATCCTGCGGCTTGCGCAGATCGCCCGGCCCGAGGTCGGCCCCCGCGAGGTGCTCGTCAGGGTGCAGGCCGCCGGACTCGACCGCGGCACGCTGGCACCTCATGCAGGGCAAGCCCCGCCTGCTGCGACTCGTCTTCGGCCTGCGCGCGCCGAAGCAGCCGGTCATCGGCCGCGACGTCGCCGGCACCGTCGTCGAGGTCGGCTCCGAGGTGACGAAGTTCGCCGTGGGCGACGAGGTCTTCGGCGTCGCCCCCGGCTCGGTCGCCGAGTACGCCGTGGCCCGCGAGGACAAGCTCGCCCGCCGCCCGGCGCAGCTCACGTGGGAGCAGGCCGCCACCGCCCCGATCTCCGGGGGCACGGCCCTGCAGGCCGTCGTCGACGCAGGCGCGGGTCGCCGCCGGGCAGAAGGTGCTCGTCACCGGCGCCTCCGGCGGGGTCGGGTCGTATGCGGTCCAGCTCGCCAAGGCCTTCGGCGCCGAGGTCACCGGCGTGGCGAGCGCCGGCCAAGCTCGACCTGGTTCGCGGCCTCGGGCGCCGACCACGCCCTCGACTACGCCACGGACGACTTCGCTGACGGCTCCCAGCGCTATGACCTCATCATCGACATCGCCGGGCTGTCCGACCTGGCCCGCTTGCGACGCGCACTCACGCCGACCGGCACCCTCGTGCTCGTCGGCGGGGAGGGCGGGGGCGACTGGACGGGCGGCACGATCGGGCGCCAGCTCCGAGCACGCCTCGCGTCGATCTTCGGCGGCCAGCGTCTGACCAGCGTCATCGCGAAGGAGCGCGCCTCCGACTACGAGCGGCTCGCCGTCTTCCTCGAGTCCGGGGAGGTCGGTGCCGAGCGTCGACCGGGCCTACCCGATCGCCGAGGCGGCCGACGCGATGCGATACCTCGAGTCCGGCAAGGTCCGCGGCAAGGTCGCCATCACGATGGGCTCGGTCCGATGATCACCGTCGAGTCGGTCACGAAGACCTACGGCGACGTTCACCGCGGTCGACGACGTCTCGTTCACCGCGACGCCCGGCCGGGTCACCGGGTTCCTCGGCCCCAACGGCGCCGGCAAGTCGACGACCATGCGCATCATCGTCGGCCTGACGCCCGCGACGTCCGGCACCGCCCACGTGTGCGGCCGCCGCTTCGCCGACCTGCCCAACCCCGGCCTGGAGGTCGGTGTCCTGCTGGACGCCTCCGCCCAGCACGCCGGTCGCACCGGGCGCGAGATCCTCACGCTCGCCCAGCGCACCATGGGCCTGCCGGCCCGGCCGGGTCGACGAGATGCTCGACCTGGTCAGCCTGACCGCCGGCCGAGGCCGACCGCCGGGTCCGCGACTACTCCCTCGGGATGCGCCAGCGCCTCGGGATCGCCGCAGCCCTGATCGGCGAGCCCGAGGTGCTCATCCTCGACGAGCCGGCCAACGGGCTCGACCCGGCCGGCATCCGGTGGATGCGGGACCTGCTGCGCGACTACGCCGACGGCGGCGCCACCGTGCTGCTCTCCTCGCACCTGCTCCACGAGATCGAGGTCATCGCCGACGACCTCGTCGTCATCGGCAACGGCCGCATCGTCGCCCAGGGCACCAAGGCCGAGCTGCTCGCCTCGGCCGGCACCCTGGTCCGGACCCCCGACGTCGCCCTGCTCGGCGCGGCGCTCGCTGTCGCCGGCATCGACTACCAGCGACGGCGCAGCCGTCGACGGCAACGACACACTGCGGGTCGAGGCCGACCCGGCCATCGTCGGCCAGCTCGCCCTCGAGGCCGGCGCGCCGCTCGTCGAGCTGCGCGCAGCCGAAGGCGCCGGCCTCGAGGAGATGTTCCTCGAGCTCACCGCGGACACCCAACGCGAGGACCGCCCACGAACACGCAGCGCCCACGTAGGAGCAATCTCATGACCGCCATCACTCCACCGATCCCCCGGTCGCCCAGCCCCGCACGCTCGACGGTCGTGAGCACCGGCCCGTCGGCACCGTCGCCGCGCGCCCGGTCCGGGCCGCGGCCCTCCAGCCCATTCCGCTCTCGCGGATCGTCTCCGTCGAGCTGCGCAAGTCGTTCGACACCCGGTCCGGGCTTCTGGCTGCTGGCGAGCATCGGCATCGCGTCGCTGCTCGCGACGATCGGCGTGATCCTCTTCGCCGCCGCCGAGGAACGCACCTTCAGCACCTTCACCCTGGCGACCGGCTTCCCGATGGCCATCATCCTGCCGATGATCGCGATCCTGTCGGTCACCAGCGAATGGAGCCAGCGCACCGGCCTGACGACCTTCACCCTCGTGCCGCACCGGGGCCGGGTCATCCTCGCCAAGGGCATCGCCGTCGTCCTCGTCGCGATCGCCTCGATGCTGCTCGCCTTCGCCATCGGGGCGGCCGGCAACCTCGTCGGCGCGCTCATCGCCGGCACCGACGCGATCTGGGACCAGAGCCCTCGCGGTCCTGAGCGCCATCGTGCTCGGCAACACGCTCGTACTGCTCGTCGGCTTCATGCTCGGCCTGCTGATCCGCAACTCGGCCGGAGCGATCGTCGCCTACTTCGTCTTCGGCTTCGTCGCGCCACCACTGCTCGAGCTGCTCGCCTTCACGCAGGACTGGTTCCGCGATGCGCACCCGTGGGTCGACCCCAACGTGACCCAGAAGCTCCTCTTCCACGGACCCCTCGCCGGTGAGCAGTGGTCGCAGCTCGGTGTCACCTCGGTGGTCTGGCTCGTCGTGCCCCTCGCCATCGGGCTCTGGACCATGCTCCGCGCCGAGGTCAAGTAGGTGCGCGCGGGGGCCATCGGGCCGATGTCCGGCCGAACCGTCTTGGTCACCGGAGCCACCGGCGGGATCGGCCGGGCGACCGCCGCCGGTCTCGCCGGCGCTCGGTGCCCGCGTCGGCATCGTGGGCCGCGACGAAGAGCGCGGCGAAGCGGCCGCGAGCACCATCCGGGAAGCGAGCCCAGCGGCATACGTCGACGTGTTCGTTTCCGACCTGTCCTCGCAGGTGCAGGTGCGGCGGCTGGCCGCCACGTGCTCGCCACCTATGAGCGGCTCGACGTGCTCGTCAACAACGTCGGCGGCTTCTGGGCGACCCGCCACGTCACGGCCGACGGCCTCGAGCGGACCTTCGCCGTCAACCACCTCGCGTCGTTCCTGCTGACCACCTTGCTCCTCGAGCGGCTGGAAGCAAGCGGCCCGGCGCGCATCGTCATGGTCTCGTCGGGGGCACACGCGCTCGGCACCATCGACTTCGACGATCTGCAGGGGGAGCGCGACTACTCCGGACCGCGCGCCTACAACCAGTCCAAGCTCGCCAATGTTCTCTTCACCTATGAGCTGGCCCGGCGTCTCGGCTCGGGTCCCGTCACGGCCAACGCGCTGCATCCCGGGATGGTCCGCACCGGCTTCGGGTCCGAGGACCAGCAGGTCGCCTGGAAGGTCGTCGCCCCGGTGATTCGACCGTTCCTCCGCAGTCCCGCGCGCGGGGCGCTCACGTCGATCCACCTCGCTGCCTCACCCGAGGTGGAGGGGGTGACCGGCACCTACTTCGCCGACCGTCGACCCAAGCAGTCGAGTGCGCTTTCTCGCGACCCGGCGGTCGCCGCGCGGCTCTGGCAGGTCAGCACCGACCTCGTTGCGACCACCGCAGCCCGGTGATCCCGGCCGCTGGCCGCGGGCAATCACGGTCGTGAGCGGCATACGGCCGCCGATAGGCTGGCGCCGTGATCGACATCAAGCTCCTGCGCGACGACCCCGACCGGGTTCGCGCCTCGCAACTGGCCCGGGGAGAGGACCCGGGGATCGTGGACGCGATCCTCACCGCCGACGAGCGTCGGCGCTCCTCCCTCGGCGAGTTCGAGTCGCTGCGCGCGGAGCAGAAGACGGTCAGCAAGGACGTCGGCGCGGCGATGGCCGCGTTCCAGAAGGCGAGGAAGGCCGGCGCTGCTGACGCGGACCACCTCGAGGAGGTCGCCCACACCGCGCGCTCCAGAGCCGCGCGTCTGAGCGAGGAGGTCAAGGCGCTCGAGTCGGTCGCCGACGCGGCGGAGACCGAGCTGACCCGACTGCTGCGCATGGTGGGCAACGTCATCATCGACGGAGTGCCGAGCGGTGGCGAGGACGACTACGTCGTGCTCGAGACCATCGGTACACCGCGCGACTTCGCGGCTGAGGGCTTCGCGCCCCTCGACCACCTCGCGCTCGGCGAGCGCCTCGGTGCCATCGACATGGAGCGTGGCGCGAAGGTGGGGGGCGCCCGCTTCTACTACCTCACCGGGGTCGGTGCGCTGCTCGAGCTGGCCCTGCTCAACCTGGCGATCGCGCAGGCCACTGCAGCGGGCTTCACGCCGATGATCACGCCGACGATGGCGCGGCCCGAGATCATGCTCGGCGCCGGCTTCATCGACGCTCATGCGGAGGAGGTCTACCACCTCGAGGCCGACGACCTCTACCTGACCGGGACGTCGGAGGTGGCGCTGGCCGGCTACCACGCCGACGAGATCATCGACCTGTCGGCAGGGCCGAGGCGCTATGCGGGCTGGTCGGCCTGCTACCGGCGTGAGGCGGGGTCGCACGGCAAGGACACGCGCGGGATCATCCGGGTCCACCAGTTCCACAAGGTCGAGATGTTCAGCTACTGCCGTCCCGAGGAGGCCGAGCCCGAGCACCTGCGCCTGCTCGACTGGGAGCGCGAGATGCTCGCCAAGATCGAGGTCCCGTACCGGATCATCGACATCGCGGCAGGAGACCTCGGTGGGCCGGCGGCGCGCAAGTTCGACTGCGAGGCCTGGGTGCCGACGCAGGGCAAGTACCGCGAGGTCACTTCCACGTCCAACTGCACGACGTTCCAAGCGCGCCGACTGAACACCCGCGAGCGCGACCCGAACGGCTCGGGCACCCGCACGGTCGCGACCCTGAACGGCACACTCGCGACGACCCGCTGGATCGTGGCGATCCTGGAGAACCACCAGCAGCCGGACGGCTCGGTCGTCGTCCCGGAGGCGCTGCGACCGTTCATCGGCCTGGACGTGCTCAAGCCGATCGCCTGACTGACAGAGTGTCCGGTTCGCCGGAATTATTGTCCTGCAACCGGATTCGTCCATCCGCTCGCCGGTCTGGTCACGGACCGAACCGGGAATCGGCGTGAGTGTCGGTACCCAAGTCCCTGGTGGCCGGTATCAGCCCAGCGGTGGGCCGCCTCTGCCCGGGTGGTGGGCGCCCGCAGTCAGGCGCTCGCTGGCTCATGACGAACCAGAGAACCAGGAACACCGACGTGAACGCTGCCACCCTCCACGCGTGGTCCTCCCAGGTCCGCCTCCCCGGGCAGGCCGTCGCCCCTCCGGGCCCGGTGGACCTGACCCGGACCTATCTCATGCACCACGCGTTCCGCCGCGACCTCGTCGACTTCACCGCGGCCGTGTCCGCGACGCCGCTGGACGAGCCCGTCACCTGGCTCAGCCTGTCCGGTCGCTGGGGGTTCTTCGTCAGCTCGATCCTGCGCCACCAGGCCGCGGAGGACGACGGACTCCGGCCGGTCCTGCGACCGCTCACCGACGCTGCCGGGCGGGCCGCCCTCGACCAGCTCGAGGACGAGCACCGCGCCATCGAGGAGGTGCTCGCGGCGTGCACGCGCGGGTTCAACCGTCTCGCGCCTCCCCCGGGCGTCGACGCCCACGCCGAGCTCACGGCGGCCCTGGGGCGCGCCAGTGAACTGATCGGCTCCCATCTCGACCGTGAGGAGCAGGAGACGATGCGGATCCTCCAGGAGGTGCTGACGCAGCAGGCCTGGGCCCGCATCGAGGAGATCCACTACACGTCGCCGCTGCCGCCGGCCGACGTCGTCACCCTCGTCCCGTGGCTGCTGCATCGAGTCCCGGGACCGATCCGCCGCGACCACCTCACGCGCGCCGGCCGTGCCCAGCACCTCCTGTGGCTCGCGACGCGGGCCGGCTTCACGCGCCGCGAGCGGCTCGCCTTCGCCCACGCCGGCTGAGGATCGCGCAGCCCCCGGCCTGCGTTCCCGACTTCGCCGGGCTGTGGTGCCTGGCGTCTCTCGGGTAGGACATCCTGTGACGGAGCGACCGAAAGGACCCGACCATGGACACCTTCGACATCATCGTCATCGGGATGGGCCCTGGGGGTGAGCACGTGGCGGGGACGCTCGCAGAGCGCGGCCTGCGGGTCCTCGGCGTCGACCACGGCCTCGTCGGCGGGGAGTGCCCCTACTGGGGCTGCATCCCCTCGAAGATGATGGTCCGCGCGGGCGAGGTGCTCGCCGAGGCTCGACGCGTCGACGTGCTCGCCGGCGCCGTCGGCGACGTGCGGCCGGAGTGGTCGGTCGTCGCGCGCCGGATCAGGGACGAGGCAACGGACGACTGGGACGACCGGGCTGCCGTGGAGCGCTTCACGAAGAAGGGCGGGACGTTCGTCCGTGGCACCGGGCGCATCGTGGGTGCCGGACGCGTCGACGTCGACGGGAAGCCGTATGCCGCTGAGCTGGGGATCGTCGTCAACGCGGGCTCGCGCGCGGCGATCCCCCCGATCGAGGGTCTCGACGTGGTGCCCTACTGGACGAACCGTGGGCTCATCGAGGCAAAGGAGCTGCCGTCGTCGCTCGTGGTGCTCGGCGGAGGGACGATCGGCTGTGAGCTCGGCCAGTCGGTGGCGCGGTTCGGCGTGGACGTGACGATCGTCGAGTCCGGGCCCCGACTGTTGGCGGCTGGGGAACCGGAAGCGTCGGAAAGGCTGGCCATGGTGTTCCAGCGAGAGGGGATCGCAGTCCACACCGGAGTGGCCGCTTCAGGCGTGTCCGGTGACGACGACGGCGTGGACGTGACGTTGGACGACGGCACCACCCTCAACGCCGAGCGGATCCTCGTCGCGACGGGGCGGGACACCGACCCGGCTGCGGTCGGGCTCGGCTCGGTCGGCGTTCCCGAGGACGCCAGGGTCGCTCCAATCGACCAGCGCTGCCGCGTCGCCTCGAAGGTGTGGGCCATCGGTGACCTCACCGGGAAGGGGGCCTTCACTCATGTGTCGATGTACCAGGCCGGAATCGTCATCCGCGATGTGCTCGGTGAGGACGGCCCCGTCGCGGACTATGCGGCCGTGCCGCGCGTGACGTTCACGGATCCTGAGATCGGCGCCGTGGGCCTGACCGAGGCGCAGGCGCGCGAGGCGGGGCTCGATGTCACGGTCGGCGTGACGCCGCTTGGCGAGACCACGCGGGGATGGATCCATGGCGACGGCGCCGACGGCTTCTTCAAGCTCGTGGCCGACCCCGCACGCGGCGTCCTCGTCGGCGCGACTGTCATGGGCCCGTACGCAGGAGAGGTCCTCGGCGCCCTCGCTGTGGCCGTGCACGCACAGGTCCCGCTCGAGACGCTGCGCTCGATGATCTACGCCTATCCGACCTTCCACCGCGGCATCGAGACAGCTCTCGCCGAGCTGAGACGGGACGCCTGACCCTCTGCTCGCAGCTCGGCCCGCAAAAGCAGGTACATCGGGACGAGGATGACGAGTACGAAGACGGTCTCGATCGGGCCGAAGAGCCAGAGCAGCAGGTAGAACGCGATGATGCTGAGGTAGCCCAGCTGCGTCCGACGCCCGCCGCTGATGGCGAGCAGTCCGACGGTCGCCTCGAACACGATGAGCAGCCCGATGAAGAACAGCTGGTTCGGCGCAACGACGGCCCGCCACGAATCGGTCACCCACTGGAAGTGCGCAGGGTCGGCGAACCCGGCGTAGTCCCCTCCTGTCGCGAGAGTGATGACGTGCATCAGCGCGCCGCCGATGAGGAAGAGGACGCCAGTTGCTACCCGCCCGACCTGCCGCCACCGGGCGCTCCGGCCGGCCAGCAGGGCAGCGACGATCGTCACGACGCCGCAGGCCGTCCACAGTACGGGCCAGAGGACGTTGTCCATGGCCGCCTCCTTCGTGAGGGATGGTGCCTTCACACCACGTAAACGCGAGCCCATCGCCGAGCACCAGAGGCGAACGTCCCCTCTCCGACGGATAGGGCGGCGTTCCGCTCCGTGGAAAGCGCATGGCACCGGCTTGTCGATCGGAGGACCCTGTGGTTAGGTAAGCCGAACCTAACCGCTCAGTTGGTCGGCGCTGTCAGTCCGAGAGGTGCCCAATGATCGTGTGCCAATGCGCCGTGGTGAGCGACCGCGACGTCACCGCGGCCTACGCCGGGGGCGCCCGCACCCTGGCACAGGCCTGCATGTCGACCGGCGCCGGCCGGGATTGCGGCTCTTGTGTGTTCTCCGTCAAGCGGCTGGTGTGCGAGCATGGCGAGACGTTCGCCATGTCTCCCACGGAGGTGGAAGTTGCAGCCAGTTAGCCCCCGCGTCGTGGAGCTGCTCAACGACGCGCTGACCTTCGAGCTCACCGTCACCAACACGTACTTCCTCCACGCTCGCATGCTCGACAACTGGGGGCTGCCGAAGCTCGGCAAGGCCTTCTACGACCTGTCCATCGACGAGATGAAGGACGCCGACGACCTGATCAGCCGCATCCTCATGTTCGACGGCCACCCGAACGTCCAGCGGCTGAACCCGATCCGGAGCGGCGAGGACGCGAAGGAGATGCTCACCCTCGCGCTCGAGAGCGAGCGGGCAGCCGTCGCCCAGTTCAACGCCGGCGCGCAGGAGTGCCACGACCTCGGCGACCACGGCACCGCGGCGGTCTTCGAGGAGATGGTCCGCGACGAGGAGCGGCACGCGGACTGGTTCGAGGGCCAGCTGCAGGCCATGGAGCTGGTCGGAGTGGAGCAGTACCTGAGCCAACAGGTGGACACCTCCGCTCCCTGACGGGCAACGTCGCCTCCGGCGAGGCTGACCCAGCACTGTTAACTCCTCAACGACCGCCCCGTAGCACCATGGCGGTCAGTACCGTGGTGCTCGACACCCTGAGTCGTGCGCGCGCACACTGGTTCACAGGTGGGTATGGGTTGGTTGGACGTGTCTGGCGCCCAGACCCGAGAGGAGTGCAGTCATGGGAGCAGGAATCACGCTCGCGGTGATCGGTGCGGTCCTCGCCTTCGCCGTGCGGGCCGACCCGGAGGGCATCAGCTTGCCGACCGTGGGCGTCATCTTCATGATCGCGGGCGTGGTGCTCATCGTCCTCTCCCGTCGCGACCATCGCCGGAAGGTCATCACCAGCGTGGAGCCGGTGGAGGATCCGCGCAATCCGCCACACGTCTTCACCGAGGGCACGGTCCGCGATATCGACGAGTGAGTCGAACCGGCGCGCTGGCCCAGGCGAGGCGCACGCCGGATAGCGTGGGCCCATGGCACAGCGGATGCTCGCCCTTGACCTCGATGGCACGACGCTCAACCACATGGGCGAACTCTCCGATCGCGTGCGCGACGCCATTGCCGCCCTACCCGACGAGGTCATCGTCGTCGTCGCGACCGGCCGATCCATCATCGCCACGACCCCGGTCCTCGCGGCGCTCGGCATCCAGGAGGGGCTCGCTGTCTGCGCGAACGGTGCCGTGACCATCGACCTCAATCCGGCGGCTCCCTCCGGCTACGCGATCGCCGAGACGGTGACCTTCGACCCCCGGCCGGTACTCGAGCAGTTGCGCGTAGCCCTGCCCACCGCTCGGATCGCCGTCGAGGACCTCGGCGTCGGCTTCAAGGTGAGCGAGCACTTCCCCGAGGGCGAGCTCATGGGAGAGACGCGCGTCGTCGACTGGGAGGAGCTCGTGGCCAACCCGGTCACCCGTGTGACACTGCGCCAGCCCGAGGCGACGGCCGAGGAGTTCGGGGAGATGGTGGAACGGGTGGGTCTGCACGGCGTGTCCTACGCCGTCGGATGGTCGGCCTGGCTCGACATCAACCCGGAGGGCGTGAGCAAGGCGTCCGCCCTCGAGCTGGTGCGCCGCCGGATCGGCGTCGAGCCCATCCACACGCTTGCGGTCGGCGACCAGCGCAACGACCTCGAGATGCTCCACTGGGCGGCGTGGGGGGTGGCGATGGACAACGCCCCCGACGAGGTCAAGGCCATCGCGGACGAGGTCACCGGCCACGTCGACGAGGATGGGCTCGTCCCGATCCTCGAGGCGTTGGGCGAGGCCGCGAGGAATGGGAGACCGTTCCGAGAGGGAGTGCCCTCCAAGGCGACGGCGCGGCTCCGCGTCTAGCAGCCCAGCGGCATACGGCCAGGCCGCCCACGAGAGGAGGCAGCGTGCCGATCGTCTACATCCACGGCGTCGCTGTCCGGGACGACGATCCCGTCCTGGCCCGGTCCGCCAAACGCTTCCGGGAGGTTCCGTGGCCCACGATCCAGGCGCTCCTCTCGCAACACGTTGCGCCGTCGCTCTCCGTCGACCCCGCAGGGGTTCCGGTGATGCGGATCTACTGGGGTGACCTCGGCGCCCAGTTCGGTTGGGGCGGACGGTCACTCGTGTCCCGACCATTTGAGGACGCGCGGGCAGCCTCATCCGACGACATCGCTGAGGGCCTGCGGGCCAAGGGAATCCGGAACTTCCAGGCGACGGTGTCCGCACTGCGTCGGCCACTCGAGGACTTCGTGCCCGTGTTCCTTGGCGACGTGCTGACCTATGTGGCTCGACGCGGTACTGCTGATGCGCCCGGTCCGATCCCGCAGCGGGTCCTCGCGGGGCTCGAGACCGCTGCCTTCGCGGCGAGAACGCGGGACGAACCTCTCGTCGTCGTGACCCACAGCATGGGCGGCCAGGTGCTCTACGACGTGCTCACGCACTTCCTGCCTAGGATGCCCCAGCACCGGCACATCCGCGTCGACTTCTGGTGCGCGACGGCCTCGCAGGTCGGCTTCTTCGAGGAGCTCGGCCTCTTCCTGGAGAGCAACCGCAACCACAGCGAGGAGACCGGGGTCAGGACGCCACTGCCGCCACCGGCGCATCTCGGCGGTTGGTGGAACGTCTGGGACCATGCGGACCTGCTCAGCTTCCGGGCCGACGGGATCTTCGACGGCGTCGACGATGCAGCCTTCTTCACAGGAGGGACGCTGGCGAGTGAGCACAACCGCTACCTCGCGAGCGTCGCGTTCCACCAGATGCTCGCGGCGAAGATCCGTGGCAGCCTCGATGTCGAACGCCGGCGGCCCCGCTCGACGTAGGAGTGAGGCAGGGCGACAGACCCTGCGGAAGGAGGGCTCCCATGCGCTTCATGATCATCGTCCCAGGTGGACCCGAGACCGAGAGTGGTACACCCGGCACGGAGGAGCAGTTCGCCGACATGCAGACCTACCAGGACGAGATGCTCCGCGCCGGCGTCCACGTCGACGGCCAGGGCCTCCATCCGACGTCCAAGGGGGCCCTGGTCAGCTGGGAGAACGACGAATGGGTGGTCACAGACGGGCCCTTCGCCGAGTCGAAGGAGATCATCGCCGGGTTCTCGATCATCGAGGTCTCCTCGCGTGAGGAGGCGATCGAGTGGGTCAAGAGGTGGCCGCGGTCGGCCGCGCCGAACCCTGGGCCAGGCTCTGGAGCTGCGGCAGATCTACTCGCCGGAGGACTTCGACGCGATGTTGAGCCCGGAGCTGAGGCGCCGTGAGGAACAGCTCAGGGAGGCCGCAGCCAGGCAGGCGGCGCAGGGCTGAGGCGCTGACTGCGCCGATTCGAGGTGACACTCGCCCCCCAGGGCCTCTAGGGCCTCAGGAATACCTCGAACCGGGTGGGGGAGGGCGTGACAGGGTGAGGGCATGACCGACCCCACCCAGGTGCAGCGCACGGTCGAGGCCGTTTGGCGCATCGAGGCCGCGAAGGTCACAGCAGTCGTCGCGCGGCTCGTCGGTGACGTCGGCCTCGCCGAGGACCTCGCGCAGGACGCCTTCGTCCAGGCCCTCGAGCAGTGGCCCCGCGACGGACTGCCCGACAAGCCCGGCGCCTGGCTCACGTCGACGGCGCGGCGGCGGGCCATCGACCGCATCCGGCGCGACGTCAACCTCGCGAGCAAGCTGCAGCAGGTGGGCCACGCGGAGGAGCTGCGCGTGGCCGACCTCGCCGAGGCCGACTTCGACGCCGGCGCTCGAGGACATCGACGACGACGTGCTCGGCCTCGTCTTCGCCGCGTGCCACCCTGCGCTCACCGCGCAGGCGCGAATCTCCTTGACCCTGAGGATGATCGGCGGCCTCACGACACGCGAGATCGCGCGGGCCTTCCTCACCACGGAGTCGACGATCGGCCAGCGCATCTCGCGCGCCAAGAAGACGCTGCGCCAGGACGGCGTCACCATCGAGATCCCCTCCGGCGCCGAGCTCGCGCCACGCCTCGCCTCGGTCCTCGAGGTCGTCTACCTCATCTTCAACGAGGGCTATGCCGCGACCTCGGGCCGCGACTGGGTGCGCGGCGACCTCATGGAGGAGGCGATCCGGCTCGGCCGCGTCCTCGCCGCCCTCGCCCCGCGCGAGCCCGAGGTCCACGGGCTGCTCGCGCTCATGGAGATCCAGGCCTCGCGCACCCGCGCGCGCATCGGCCGCGACGGCGAGCCGGTGCTGCTGCTCGACCAGGACCGCACGCGCTGGGACTGGTCGCTCATCCGCCACGCGCTCGCCGCGCTCGACCGCGCGACCTCGCCGACGCGCCAGCGGCGCGACGGGGCCCTACGTCCTGCAGGCCGCGATCGCCGCGTGCCACGCGCGGGCCCGCACCGCCGAGGCAGACCGACTGGGCGCGCATCGTCGCGCTCTACGAGCAGCTGCGGCAGCGTGCGCCCTTCGCCCGTCATCGACCTCAACCGCGCCGTCGCGCATGTCGTATGCCGCCGGGCCGGCCGCCGCTCTCGAGGTCGTCGACGGGCTGGTCGGAGTCAGGCGGCGCTCGCGGACTACCACCTCCTGCCGAGCGTGCGAGGAGACCTGCTCGCACGCTCGGTCGCGACGACGAGGCGCGCGCGGAGTTCGCAGCGGGCGGCCGCGATGACGCAGAACGAAGCGGAGCGAGACCTGCTCCTGCGCGGCGCGCCGCTGAGCAGCGGCCCACCGTTCCATGACGAACTGGCCACGAAGGTGGCGGTGTATCAGGATTAGCGGTCGAGCACCCTGCATGACAAGGCGTCGATCGGGGGAGGTCTGCCATGGCCGCCGCGCACCAGAGCTGCGTCCGGGCTACGGCGCCGAGCCCTTCGCCTCGCTCGTTGCGCGACTACCCCGGCGCGAGGCTATCCCGCTCGCCGACTTCAGCGTCGAGTGGGGTCCGATCTTCCATCGCGGGCGACTCGACGGATCGCCCGCGTGCTCGTGCTCGGCCAGGACCCCGCGACGCACGAGGCGATCACAGCCGCATCCTCGTCGGCGAGGCCGGCCAGCGCGTCCAGGGCCTGCTCGCCCGGTCGGCATCACCTCGGCTACGTCATGGTCAACGTCTACCTCTACAGCGTGTTCGGGCAGGCAGCCGGCAACCGCCACGTGAAGGATGCGGGGATCGTCGACTACCGGCACCGATGGATCGACGCGGTCCTGCTCGAGTCCGAGGTGACGGCGGTGATCGCGCTCGGGACGCTCGCGAAGCGGGCCTTCGCGCTCTGGGAGGACAGCTCGCCGGAGCGGGCGACCCGCGCTGCGGACCTGCACATCGCCGCGGTGCGGCACCCCACCTACGCCGAGGGTTCGGCCATGGCCAGTGGCCAACCACTCGAGGACACGACGGCGGCGCAGCTGGCGGACTGGAATGCGCAGCTGCCGGCACTCAGTGCAGCCGTCACGCCCGAGGTGACGCCGAACCCGAAGCCCTACGGTGACACCTGGGCCGAACAGGACCTCGTCGCCATTCCGGAGCAGGACCTGCCGCCCGGCACACCCGAGTGGTGGCGGGCCGTTGACGCATGGGCCGTCCGACAGGGAGCCGACGCCCAGGAGAAGCGCGCGACCATCAAGGTCACCGTCCCGAAGGGAGCACGCGCATGGCCCACACTGTGAAGGCCGCGGCAGGCCGGGAGTCCTTCGACGAGGCGTACAGCCGGGGAATCACTGACGAGCTGCCCCCGCCGCCTCGGCGGGAACGAGCCCTCCCGCCAGCGCCGTTCGCGCTGGGGGCGCCGTGATCACCCCGGACGGCGCGTGGTCGAACGGCTACATCACCGTGGCGGACGGCCGCATCGATCGGGTCAGCCGGCGGCGCCGCCACATCGGTGCCGGTCCACGACACGGAAGGCGTCATCCTCCCAGGCCTGCTCGACCTGCACGGCCATCCGGAGTTCAACGTCTTTGCCGCCTGGGAGCCGCCGAAGCTGTATGCCAACCGGTACGCGTGGCGGCGATCGACCGCCTACCAGCAGCTCGTGCGCGACCCCCAGAACGCGCTCCGGGACGCAGTCCCGCCGCAGACCCAGACGCGCTATGCCGAGGTCCGGGCGCTCGTCGGCGGCGTGACCGGCATCCAGGGGGCGGCGTCGGCGCAGCAGCAGCTCGGGGTCCGAGCCGCTCGTGCGCAACCTCGACCGAGTGGGTCTTCGGGGCCCACCGCGCTCGGTCGCTCGTCGACCTGCCGACCGGGAACTTCGGGCAAGCGAGTCGTTCGACCGGATCGTCGCGCACATCGCGGCCGGGACGGTCAACGCCTTCTACCTCCACCTGTCGGAAGGACGGCGCGGCGACGAGGTGAGCACCAAGGAGTTCCAGCGCTTCCTCGACCTCGGCGGCGCGACCCCGGCGACGAACATCATCCACGGCAGTGCGCTGACGGCCGAGCACGTGCACGAGGTCGGCCGACGCGGGCTGCCGCCTCGTGTGGTCGCCGCAGTCCAACCTGCGTCTCTACGGCGAGACGACCCTGGCGGCGAGGCCCTGTCCGCCGGCATGCCGGTCGCCCTCGGGCGCCGACTGGCTGCCGTCCGGGTCGACGAGCCTGCTGGCCGAGCTGAAGGTCGCGCGGCGCGAGCTCGCGCGGCAGGAGCACCCGATAGCCGCCGCGGATCTCGTCGCCATGGTCACCTCGGTCGCCGCTCGGGTGGCCGGTCTCGACGAGCACCTCGGCTCCATCGCGGTCGGCCGCCCAGCCGATCTCGCTCGTCCTCGAGCGGCACCACCGCGACCCCTACGAGAACGTCTGCCTTGCCGACCCGTCGTGGGTCGACCTCGTCTGCATCGGCGGTGACATCACCTACGCGCGCGCCGACTGGTTCGACACGCTGTCGGGCGGCGCGAGCGGCGGCGACGATCGAGGACCTCGTCGCGTGGGGCAAGCCGATGCGCCTCGACACCGGCTTCCAGTCGCCGGCCAATGCCCCGAGCCCCTCCCTCACCGAGATCCGGGCCCTGCTCACGTCGGCCTATCCGCCGGTCGGCCCGATCTTCGCCTGAGATCCGACGGCCCAGCCACCGCGCGACTGGGAGGCGGGCGCTCAGGCGAGGTTGATGCGCGCTGCCTGCTCGAGCCGGCGAACTCGACGAGTGAGGATCTTGAGCGCCACCCGGTCGCAGTGCGGCGACAGGTCGAGCAGGCCCTGGAAGGTCACCGGCGAGAGGATGAAGGTCTTGACACCCGCTGGCCCGCTCACAACGGTCGCCGAGTGTGGCGCCTTGTCGATGAGGGACATCTCCCCGAAGTAGTCGCCTGGACCCAAGCTGGCCACCTGCTTCCCGTTGACCATGACGTCCGCGCTGCCCTCGAGGAGGACGTGCAGGCCCCCGCCCGACTCGTCCTGTCTGACGAGCTCGCGACCAGCAGGCACCTGTTGCTCCGAACCGCGTTCGATGATGGTGTCCAACAGGTCATCGGGCACGTCGCTGAAGAGATCGTCGTGCCTGAGGAATGCGCGTAGTGCCATGACCGTCCCCTTCTGCGAACCGATGCTCCTCCAATAGCACCGGACTTGGTGGCTGGTTGGGAGTGCTTTCGCCGAGAAATTCGGCCAGCGGTTCGAACGAAGGGCCACTCCGGGCGCACAGCCTGCTATAAGTGCGAATCGCTGCTATAGCCGCTAGATTCTGCTCATGGCCCGCTCCACCAACCCGTACCGGCCGGGCTTCAACGCGGCACCGCCTGCGTTCGTCGGACGGGAACGGCTCCTCGGCGCGGTTCGTGAAGCGCTCGCGGTGGCCGCGCTCGACGGTCGGACACCGAGACCGCTCATCATCACCGGCACCCGCGGCGTTGGCAAGACGGTGGCTCTTGGTGAGGCCGCGTCCCTTGCCGCCGCCGAGCATGCGTGGCCGACCGTGCACGTGGAGGTCCGTCCGGGGCGAGACTTCACCCCCTTGCTCACCGAGCGGCTCAACGCCGCACGCCACCTGCTCGAGCACACGACGGCGGACGACCGACGTCATCCCGTCATCACCGGCGGCAAGCTGGGGGCTTCGGCCCTCGGAGTCGGCGGGGAGGTGGAGGTCCTGCTCGAGCGTCCCGATTCCGGCCCGGTCGATCCCCTCGAGGCGGCGCTCGGCGCGGCGATGCGTGTGGCGATGGAGGAGGGCTCCGGCCTCGTCATCACGATCGACGAGGTCCAGTACGCCGAACGGGCCGAGCTCGCCGGCTTCACGGCGATCCTTCAGGAGCGCATGGCCGAGAACTGGCCCCTCGTCGTCATCGTCGCGGGACTGCCCTCCATCCGCGAGCCCCGGCGCGTCGTCACCTATCTGGAACGCGGCGAATGGCACGAGCTCGGATTGCTCAGCAGGGACGAGGCTGAGCAGGCACTCACCGAACCCGCCGTGGATGCGGGTCGGCCCATGGAGCCCGACGCCGCGCGCGAGCTCGCGACGGCGTCCGGCGGCTACCCGTATGCGGTGCAGCTCTACGGCCACCATGCCTGGCGTGCGTCGAGTGGGGCGGACCGGATCACGCTCGACCATGCCCTGGCCGCTGGCGAGGCCGCGCGACACGAGCTCGTGGAGGGCCTCTACGTCGCGCGGTGGAACGACGCCTCTGCACGAGAGCGGGAGTACCTGACCGCGGCCGCGCGCCTCATCGTCCGTTCGGGCGAGGCCACCGGCGGCGCGGTGGCCGCCGAGCTGGGCAAGGCCTCGACCGAGGTCTCCTACCTGCGCGACCGCCTCCTCAAGAAGGGCACGCTCTACAGCGAGGGGTCTCGTTTGTCCTTCATCACCCCGGGCATGGCGGAGTGGGTCGCCGGCCTGTAAGCGTTCGAAAGAACAGCTTCTGCGCAAGAGCTGTTCACTCGATCGGGTGGCGAACCCGGATCTTGTTCAGTCGATTGCGCTGCGGAGGGTGCGTCGAGCCCGCCGTCTGCCGAGCAGCCAAGTGGCCGTACCGACGACGATGAGGCCGACGATGGCGGCGATGCCGTACCAGGAACCGGCGAGGGCCGCGATCCAGGCCTCGACCAGCGCCAGCCCGATGGTGGCGTAGATGGCCGCCCAGGCCATCGAGCCGACCACGGCGGCAGGAACGTAGTACCGCAGGGGCATCCGCAGCACCCCCGCAGTGAGGTGGATCGTGGTCTGGATCCCGACCGTGAGGTAGGACAGGGTCACGGCCACCGGGCCAAGGCGTCGGATCAGGGCCTCGGCCCGCGCCCGGCTCTCTGGCTCGGGCCGAGGACGGTGTCGCCGCCAGCCCGCGATCGCGCCTCGCCCGAGCCAGTAGGTCGCGTTCGAGCGGGCCATGACGATGACCCAGAGCGCGACGAACGCCTGCCAGAAGGGCAGGGCCGCCAGCGCGTCGAGCATGCTCTCACCCTAGGCGGCGCCCCGAACGGCTTTCTCTCAGGTCGCGGATCAGGCCGTGCCGAAGCTCACCTCGGCAGTGGGGACCGTGTCCCCCGTGCGCCCGGGCGCCGCGGCCTCCGTCCAGTACCAGTTCGTGTGGGCGATGACCTGCTCGGGACTCACGGGAATGCCCCACTTCCGGAAGTCCTCCGTGGTGTGGGCGTCCCCGACCAGGGTCGCGTCGTAGCCGCGGACGAGCGCTCCATGCAGGGTCGCCCGCACGCAGGCATCCGTCTGGGCTCCGGTGACGACGACCCGGCCGACCGCGCGGGCCGCCAGCACCGACTCGAGGTCGGTGCCCTCGAACGAGTCGCCGTAGTGCTTGGGCACCAACGGCTCGTCGTCCTTGCGCTGGAGCTCCGGGACGTACTGCCACTCGTCGCTGCCCTCTGGCATGCCCTCGTCGGAGTGCTGCACCCACACGACGGGGACGGCCTCGGCGCGGGCCCGCTCGACCAGGGTGTTGATGTTGGCGATCACGGCGTCGCGGTTGTACGCCGCCGCGGTGTTGCCCTGCTGCACGTCGATCACCAGGAGGGCACTGTTGGGCCTGTTCTCGAGTGTCGTCATCTTCCGACCGTAGTCCCGTCCGGTGACAGTGGGATGCTTGCCGTGCCATGCGTGAACTAGAGATCACCTCACCCGCGAACCCGCGGCTCAAGGCGCTCCTGGCGCTCCGTCGGCGCCGTGCACGCGAGGAGACCGGACGCACCCTGGTCGAGGGACACGAGGAGATCCGCCTTGCCCTCGAGGCTGGCGTGACGCCGCGGACCCTCTACGTCTCCGAGGAGCTCTTCAGCCCTTCCGGCCGCGCGGGGTCACAGCACATCGGGACCCAACCCGAGCTCGTGGAACGGCTGCGAGCGACAGGGGTGGAGATCGTGCGGCTGAGCCCAGCGGCATACGGGAAGGTGTCCTACCGGGAGGGACCCGACGGCCTGCTCGCCGTCGTCGACAACGTGGGTATGCCGCTGAGCTCGCTTCACGTCGACGGTGACCACTGGCTGGGGCTCGTCACGCAAGGCGTCGAGAAGCCGGGCAACCTCGGCGCGATGCTCCGCACCGCTGATGCGGCTGGCGCCGACGCGGTGGTGGCGGCCGACCCGGTGACCGACTGGGGCAACCCCAACGTGGTGCGGGCGAGCAAGGGGACACTCTTCGCGCTGCCGGTGGCGAGCGCGACGACGAAAGAGACCCTCGACTGGCTGCGATCGGGAGACGTCACGCTCGTCGTGACGACGCCGGAGACGGAGGTCGTGCACACCGAGGTCGACTACCGCGGACGAGTCGCCATCGCCGTCGGGTCGGAGAAGCACGGCGCCGACGAGACGTTGCTCGAGGCAGCGACCCACCGGGTGCGCATCCCGATGCACGGAAGGGCGAACAGCCTCAACGTCTCCGTCGCTGCCGCGATCGTCCTGTACGAGGCTGTCCGGCAGCGGGGGTGAGATGCTCTGAGCTGGCACGAGCTCGCCTGAGCACCCGATGAGGGCCCCACCGGGGGGTGGTCAAGAGCACCCCTTGACGTATGTCACGATTGACCGTATGCGAGTTGACCACGTCTCCTATGCGGCCGAGTATGACGGCCTCCAGGTAACGGCCGAGCGGCTTTCGAAGCTGATCGGTGTGGAGCCCGTCGACGGGGGGGTGCACCCACGCTTCGGGACGCGCAACGTCATCTTGCCCCTCGCGGACCGCAACTACGTCGAGGTCGTCGAGGTCCTGGACCACCCGGCGTCGGACAAGGCGCCCTTCGGCCAGGCCGTTCGCGCTCGCTCGGAGGCCGGCGGGGGCTGGCTCGGCTGGGTCGTCGCAGTGGACGACCTCTCCGCAGCGGAGAAGCGTCTCGGCCGTGAGGCGGTCGACGGCAACCGGTACCGCCCCGACGGCATCGAGCTGCGCTGGAAGCAGATCGGCATCAACGGCCTCATCGCCGATCCGCAGGTCCCGTACTTCATCCAGTGGGAGGACCTCTCCGTGCACCCGGCCAACGGGTCGACCTCTCAGGTGCACATCGGTGACCTGCAGATCGCCGGCGACCCGGCCCGGGTCCGCGAATGGCTCGGCGTCGACCAGACCTTCCACAAGGGCGACATCCACTTCACCTTCGTCGCGCCGCACGGCACCCCGGGCCTGCTGTCGGTGACCTTCCAGACGCCGGACGGGCCCGTCACCATCTGACCTCGGGGGATCATGGCGCCCCCTCGAGGAACGCCTTCGCAAGGCGCTTGGGAGCCCGGACCAACCAGGCATCGGTAATCACCTCGCGCAGCTCGTCGACGCTCACCTTGGCGAGGTCGCGCTCCAGGAGCAGGACGGCGTTGTAGCCGTTCCAGTGCGGAGTGGTGAACCACGGCGAGCCGGGATCCCCGACGAGGGCCTCCTTGTCCTCGGCGGCGCAGTGGAAGGCCATGACGTCGGTGTAGAGCTCGCCGGTCTCTGGGTCGTGGGCGTCCTTGCGCGGACCGCGGAAGAAGACGAAGGCCTTGCCCCGGATGGTGTAGGCCGCTCGGCTCGGCGAGTGTGGGTCGGGCGGGTCTCGCACGACCTCGGGCAGGGACGCTGCGATGGCATGGACGTCATGGACGGTGGCCTGCCGCGTGCTCGCCATGGCTCGTGACGGTAGTCCCACGGGTGCCGCATCTCCACGATCGCATCCGCGCTGGCCGCCGTGCCGTCATGGTTCGATACCCAACGGGGGTATCCTTGGGGGCAGTACGGACCAGAGGAGAGCCATGGACGAGGTGACAGAGGTCGTGCCGCACCAGCACGGCTACATCCGCCAGAAGGATGACTACCTGCGGCGCCTGCGGCGCATCGAGGGCCAGGCGAGGGGCCTGCAGCGGATGGTCGACGAGGAGCAGTACTGCATCGACATCCTCACGCAGGTCTCCGCCATGACGAAGGCGCTGCAGTCGGTGGCGCTCGGGTTGCTCGACGAGCACATCGCCCACTGCGTCGCCGACGCCGTGCGCGAGGGCGGGCCGGAGGCCGAGATCAAGCTCAAGGAGGCGTCGGACGCGATCGCCCGGCTCGTCAGGTCTTGAGAAGGATCGCCCTGGGGCCCCTTGAATTGATACCCCATGGGGGTATAGTTGATGAGGGAGACACCAACTCTGCGAGGAAGGAACCACGATGAGTGAGACCAATACGTACACCGTCGTCGGCATGACCTGCGGCCACTGCGTCGCGTCCGTTTCCGAGGAGGTCGGTGAGATCGCCGGCGTCGAGAACGTCGACGTCGACCTCGACAGCGGCCGGGTCACGGTCACGAGCGAGGCACCGCTCGACGAGGCCGTGGTCAAGGCTGCAGTCGAGGAGGCGGGCTACGCGCTCGCCGCCTCGTCATGACCACTGCCGCGAAAATCATCGGATTCGTTGCAGGACTGGCGGCGCTCTTCGGCCTCGCCCTCGGACTCGGCCGCGCGGTCGGTCCGGTGGGCGAGCCGGCTGCCGCCCATGAGCCTGCTGCGGACCACGGGACCGCGGCAGGCAGCTCGGAGTCATCCGATACCGAGGTACCCGGGGGGCTCATGGTCAGCCAGGACGGGTACACCCTGCGCCTCGCGTCAGCCACCGCCCCGGCCGGCCATGAGGTTCCGGTTCGGTTCACGGTGACGGGTCCGGACGGCAAGCCGGTCACGGGCTACGAGGTCCAGCACGAGAAGCAGCTGCACCTCATCGCGGTGCGGCGCGACTTCACCGGCTTCCAGCACGTCCATCCGACGTTGACCGCTGACGGGACCTGGTCGGCGGCGCTCGACCTCGAGCCGGGCACCTGGCGGCTCTTCGCCGACTTCAAGCCCAGCGGCGCCGACGCGCTCACGCTGGGGGCCGACCTCGGCGTACCCGGCGCCGCCGCCCTGGCCGAGCCAGTCAGCGACACGCGGACGGTCCATGTCGACGACTACACCGTGACTGTTGCGGGTGACCTGGTCGCCGGACGCGACGCCAAGCTGACCCTGTCTGTCACCAAGGACGGCAAGCCGGTGACCGACCTGCAGCCCTATCTCGGAGCCTACGGACACCTCGTCGCCCTGCGCGAGGGAGATCTCGCCTATCTGCACGTCCACCCGGATGGGGAGCCGGGCGATGGCCGGACCGAGCCCGGGCCCGACGTCGTCTTCTACGCCGCCGTGCCCAGTCCGGGCGCCTACCGGCTCTACCTCGATTTCCAGCATGACGGCGTGGTCCGCACCGCACCGCTTGCGGTGACGGCCAAGCCCGCAGACGGCAGCGCCCCGACCGAGCCGTCGGACGACCACTCGTCCGAACCGGACCACTCCGGAGATGACCACTCATGACCGCGACACCGACCGCCAAGCCCGGCGGCCAGCTGGGCTTGCCAGCCGCGACGGATGCGATCGAGCTCGAGATCACCGGGATGACGTGTGCCTCGTGCGCGAACCGGATCGAGCGCAAGCTCAACAAGCTCGAGGGCGTCACCGCGACCGTCAACTACGCGACAGAGAAGGCGAAGGTCGCCTTCCCGGACACCATCAGTACGGCTGAGCTCGTCAAGACCGTGGAGGCGGCGGGCTACGGTGCGACCGTGCCGGCGCCCAGCCTCGCTCCAGACGAGGAGCAGGGCGGGGGTGCACGGGGGCGCAGGCCGTCCACGGCCGTGAGCTCCCGTGGGTCGGCATACGACCGCGTCCGATCGCTGCGCGACCGACTCGTCATCTCGGCCATCCTCACTGTCCCGATCATCGCCATGGCGATGATCCCCGCCCTCCAGTTCACCTACTGGCAGTGGGCGTCGTTGACGCTGGCGGCGCCGGTCGTCGTCTGGGGTGCCTGGCCGTTCCACAAGGCGGCGTGGACCAACCTGCGGCACGGCACGACGACGATGGACACACTCGTGTCGATGGGCGTGCTCGCCGCGTTCGGCTGGTCGCTGTATGCGCTCTTCCTCGGCACCGCGGGCATGCCGGGCATGACCCACGCGTTCGAGCTGACCATCGAACGAACCGACGGTGCCGGCAACATCTACCTCGAGGCCGCCGCTGGCGTCACCACGTTTCTGCTCGCCGGGCGCTATTTCGAGGCACGCTCCAAGCGGCAGGCCGGTGCGGCGCTCCGGGCGCTGCTCGAGCTGGGCGCGAAGGACGTGGCGGTGCTACGTGGGGGTGCCTCCGGCCCGGTCGAGGAGCGTATCCCGATCGATCGGCTCGAGGTGGGAATGCGGTTCGTCGTGCGCCCGGGCGAGAAGATCGCGACCGATGGAGTCGTCGAGGAGGGCACGTCCGCGGTCGATGCCTCGATGCTGACCGGGGAGTCCGTCCCGGTGGAAGTGGGCCCCGGATCGACCGTGGCAGGCGCGACGATCAACGCCGGGGGGCGGATCATCGTGCGCGCGACGAAAGTGGGCGGCGACACCCAGCTCGCTCAGATGGCCCGCCTCGTCGAGGACGCCCAGAACGGCAAGGCGCAGGTCCAGCGGCTGGCCGACCGGATCTCCGGGTTCTTCGTGCCCATCGTCATCGCACTGTCCGTGGGGACCCTCGGCTTCTGGCTCGGCACCGGGGCGGGGGCGACGGCCGCGTTCACGGCAGCGGTCGCGGTGCTCATCATCGCGTGTCCATGCGCGCTCGGACTGGCCACGCCGACCGCGCTCATGGTCGGCACGGGGCGGGGAGCGCAACTGGGCATCCTCATCAAGGGACCTGAGGTTCTCGAGTCCACCCGACAGGTCGACACGGTCGTGCTCGACAAGACCGGCACGGTTACGACGGGTGCCATGTCCCTGCAGTCGGCCGTGCCTGCGGACGGCGAGTCGGTGGAGGACGTGCTGCGCTTCGCGGGTGCGGTTGAGCACGCCTCTGAGCACCCCATCGCCCGGGCGATCACAACCGGTGCGCTGGAGCGCGTCGGTGGGCTGCCGCCGGTGGCGGAGTTCGCCAGCACGAGCGGTCTCGGCGTGAGCGGGGTCGTTGCCGGCATCGAGGTCTTCGTGGGCCGTCCCGGCTTCGTCGCCGAGCACGGGCAGATGCGGTGCACGGAGGTCGACGAGGCCACGGAGTCGCACGAGGATGACGGCTCGACCGTCGTCCAGGTGGCGTGGGGTGGACGAGTCCGTGGCGCGCTCGTCGTCGCCGACGCCATCAAGCCGACCTCCGCGCAGGCGATCCACGAGCTGCGCGACCTCGGGCTCACACCGGTGCTGCTCACCGGTGACAACGTGCGGGTGGCCCGGACCGTGGCTGCTGAGGTCGGGATCGCCGAGTCGGACGTCATCGCTGACGTGCTGCCGGCCGACAAGGTCGATGTCGTCAAGCGGCTCCAGTCCGAGGGGCGCGTGGTCGCCATGGTCGGCGATGGCGTCAACGACGCTGCCGCGCTCGCGCAGGCCGACCTGGGCCTTGCGATGGGCACCGGCACCGACGTCGCGATCGAGGCGAGCGACCTGACCCTCGTGCGCGGCGACCTGCGCGTGGCCGGTGACGCGATCCGGCTCTCGCGGCGCACGCTGCGCACGATCAAGGGCAACCTCTTCTGGGCCTTCGCCTACAACGTCGCGGCCATCCCCTTGGCGGCGGCTGGCTTGCTCAACCCGATGCTGGCCGGCGCCGCGATGGCCTTCTCGTCCGTCTTCGTCGTTTCGAACTCGCTGCGGCTCAGGGGCTTCAAGGCGCAGGCATCCTGAACCGCCGAGTGTTCCTCGGTCATCGCGTTTCCACGTCGCTCTCGCGCTGCGGGGGTGGTGCGGGTCCGTCGGGTGCCGCGGTTGGCGAGCAGCACGAGGCCGGAGACGGCTCCGAACGCCACGGTTGTCAGCCCCGACGCACCCAGCGTCGAGTCGGGCCCGAGGGCCGCAGTGACCGGGCCAGCGAGGGCGGTGCCGAGGGGTGCCGCCGTGAGCAGCGCGGCGCTCCGGGCAGCGAGCACCGAGGCGAGGTGCTCCGGTGGAGCGTTCTGCTGCATGAGGGTTATCGACAGCGCGACGAACGGCCCGTAGATCGCCCCGCCGAGCGCGAAGCACGCGATCGTCACCGGCGTCTGCGCGCCCAGCGCGAACGGGACGAGGCAGGCACCCCAGCCGATGACGATGGCCACCATGAGGGGCCAGAGCGGGAGTCGCTGCAGTGAGCCGGCCGCGAGCCCGCCGACGACCGCGCCGATGCCGAAGAACATCCAGTAGAGCCCGAGGAGCGAGCCGGGGGCCTCGAGGTCCTGCGTGACGTGGAGCGGCAGCGCGACCTCGACCGGGCCATAGAGGAAGTTGAACGTCCACGTCAGGGCCAGAAGTCCGAGGAGCCCGCGCTCGGCTCGCAGGAGTGCGAACCCGCCGCGTCCCTCCCGGGCGTCGACGGGTCCGGCTGGCCCAACCGGCCGGACCACCTCGGGGAGGCCGAGCACGACGACCGCGAGGACGACGTACGTCAGGGCGTCGACCCCGATGACGACCGCGGCACTGACGTGCGACACGAGCAGCCCCGCGACGGCCGGCCCGGCGATCGTGGCCGCGAACGTCAGCGTGCTGACGAGGGTGTTGGCCGGCAACCGCTGCTGCGGGGGCAGCAGCTCGGCGAGCAGCGTGTACGTCCCCGCGCTGCCCCACGCGTGGAGCAGCGAGGACCCCGCCAGCAGGACGACGTAGAGCCCCGGCGACAGCAGGCCCGTCGCCCACGCAACGGGGACCGCGCCGAGGAAGACCGCGCGGACGACATTGTCCGCCAACAGGACTCGCCGAGCCGGGAACCGCCGCAGCCACCTCCCGAACACCAGTGCACCGACGACCCCGGGCAGCGTGTACGCAGCCACCGCGCCGCCCACCCAGAGCCCGGCCGAGTCCGCTGGGGAGATCTCGATTGCGAGCCAGGCCACGGCGAGGAAGCTCATCCCGTCGCCGAGGTACGACACCGCGAGGCCGCCCAGCAACCGCCGGAACACCGGGGTGCCGAGGACTGTGCGATAGGCCGCCGGGACGAGCGGGGACATGCCATGCACGCTAGGCGCACCCCCGTCGCGAGGCTTCTTGATTCCTGACCGGTCCGTGTTTCACTGGCGGGATGGGCGAACGCGCCGCCAGCTCCACCGCGATCCTCGTGTGCCAGGGGAGGGCGACGGCGGATGGCCGCTACGCCGTGGGCCGGTTCTCGGACCACGTTGCCCGCCAGCTGCTCGACCCCGATGAGCTCACCGTCGTCGAGGACGTGCGCGACGGCCGGGTGCCCGCGTCACGCTCCCAGCGGCTCAGCTACGAGCTGGTCCGGTGGACGGGTGTCGGCATGGTCCCCAGGACGATCGCCATCGACGACGCGATCCGGGCCCACGCCGCCCAGCAGGTCGTCATCCTCGGCGCCGGCCTCGACGCACGCGCCTGGCGCATGCCCGAGCTGGCCAGCGCGACGGTCTTCGAGGTCGACCACCCCGCCTCGAGCCGGGACAAGGAGCGCCGCCTCGCGGGGCGCGCACCGCTCGCCGCCCACGTCGTCACCGTCCCGGTCGACCTCGTCACGGACCCGCTCGGGCCGGCCCTCGAGGCCGCCACCTTCGACCCGGACGTCGAGACGACGTGGATCTGGGAGGGCGTCGTGCCCTACCTCACCGCCGCCCAGGTGCGGGAGACCGTCGCGCAGGTGGCGGGTCTCTCGGCACCGGGCAGCCAACTCCTCGTCGCCTACCAGACGCGCTCCTGGCGCAGCGCCAGCGGGCGCTGGGTCATGCGCGTCGTCCTCGCTGTCGCGCGGCAGGACAACCCGATGGCCCGCGAGCCGTGGCGCTCGCTCTGGCGCCCCCAGGCCATGCGGGCCCTCCTCGCGGACCACGGCCTCGCGGTCCACGCCGACCACGACCTCCTCGAGCTGTCCACCGGCCTCGACCTGCCCACGGGCAACCCGCAGTCCCTCCGCACCGGTCGAGTCGCCGTCGCGACCAAGCAGGGCGAAACTCAATCGAAGTGACGGGTCACTCTGGGCTGGGAGGGACTCAGCGGCATACGGCTTAGGTGTCGAGGAAGTCCACGAGGAGGCTCGCCAGCGCGGTGTACGTCTGCGGCGTCAGCGCGAGGAAGCGCGCCTCGACCTCGGCGGGCAGGCCCAGCCCGCGCACGAACTCACGCACGTCCTCCCCCTTGACCCCTCGCCCGCGGGTCAGGTCCTTGAGCCGCTCATAGGGCTCCTCCATGCCCGGCATGCCCTGCGCGCCGAGGGCCCGCATCGCCGACTGGATCGGCTCACCGAGCACCTCCCAGTTGGCCTCGAGGTCGGCAGCCATCGCCTCGGGCACGGCATCGAGGCCGGCGAGCCCATGCGAGACGTTGTCCAGCGCGAGCAGCGAGTGGCCGAAGGCCGTGCCGATGTTGCGCTGCATCGACGAGTCGGTGAGGTCGCGCTGCAGTCGGCTCTGGACCAGCGTCGAGCCGAGCACGTCGAGGAGGGCATTGCTCACCTCGAGGTTCGCCTCGGCGTTCTCGAACCGGATCGGGTTGACCTTGTGGGGCATGGTCGACGACCCAACCGTCCCCTGTCCCCGGACCTGCGCGAAGTAGCCCATCGAGATGTAGGTCCATACGTCGGTGCACAGGTTGTGCAGGATCCGGTTGAACCGCGCGACATCCGCATAGAGCTCGGCCTGCCAGTCGTGACTCTCGATCTGGGTCGTGAGCGGGTTCCAGGTCAGGCCGAGGCCTTCGACGAACTGGCGCGAGACCGTGGGCCAATCGACGTCGGGCAGCGCGAGCGCATGCGCTCCGAACGTCCCCGTGGCGCCGTTGAACTTGCCGAGGTACTCCTGCCGCTCGATCCGCCGCAGCTGTCGCCCCAAGCGGAACGCCAGCACAGCAAGTTCTTTACCCATCGTCGTCGGCGTCGCGGGCTGCCCGTGCGTGTGCGCGAGCAGTGGCACGTCACGCAGCTCGCGCGCCATCCCCGACACCTGCTCGACGAGGGCCTGCGCCTTGGGCAGCCATACCTGCGTCACGGCGCCCTTGACCATGAGGGCGTACGACAGGTTGTTGATGTCCTCGCTCGTGCACCCGAAGTGGATCAGCTCGGCGAGCCCCGCGTCCTCCTCACCGGGCGCGATCCGCGCGAGCCGGCCTTTGAGGAAGTACTCGACGGCCTTGACGTCATGCACGGTTTCCCGCTCGATCTCGGCGAGCTCGGCCACCTGCACCGGCCCGAACGACTCGACGATGCCCCGCAGCGCGGCAACCTCCACGTCGCTCAGCTTGCGCACGCCGGGGATGACGCCGTGGCCCGTCTGGTGGATGAGCCACTCGACCTCGACCCGCACGCGCTCCCGGTTGAGGGCCGCCTCGGACAGGTGGTCGACGAGCGGCGCGACGGCGGCACGGTATCGACCGTCGAGCGCGCCAAGCGCGATGGGGGGCTGTGCGTCAGCGAGGGAGGCCATACGAACCATCCTCCCAGCCGCGCTGACCCACGCTCAAAGCGATCCCGTATGCCGCTCAGCCGGCTCCCGAGGTCACGTGACCCTGGGGAGCGAGCTCAGCGGCATACGGCATCGTTCGTGACGGGCGGACGTCAGTCGAGCTCCGGGACGAGGACGGAGAACACCTCTCCCTCGACGCCGCTCAACACCGCACCCAGGCCGTACGGCCCGTCGAAGGGCCCTTGGAGCAGCTGTGCGCCCAGGTCGAGGGCGTGGGCGACCGACGTGACCACGTTGTCGGTCGCGAAATGCGTCACCCAGTGGGAGCCGATCTCCTTGGGCCAATCGGCCTCGATCTCGGCGAGGCCAAACGCGGGGTTGCCGTCCCCCGTGTGTGCCGTCGACCACCGCGGGCCGCCGTTCTCGGTCTCGTCGATGAAGCCGTGGGCGAAGATGTTCTCGTAGAAGTCGAGCACGACGTCGTAGTTGCGGGTCAGCAGCTCGTTCCACGTCAGCGAGCCGGGCTGGTCGAGCGTGCCACTGCCCGCCAGGTCGCCCGGCTCCCAGACTCCGAAGTAGGCGCCGCCCGGATCGATGGCGACCATCGTCCGTGCGAGGGCGCCGATGCGGACCGGTCGGCCGAGGGGACGGCCGCCGTAGTTCGCAATGGCCTGGGCGGCGACGCCGATGTCGCCAACCCGCAGGTAGGTCGTCCACTGGCTGGGGATGCGGGCATGGGGCGGCCGGTGGCTGAGGCCGGCGACCGGGTGGTCACCCAGGAGAGCCATGGTGTAGCCACCGCTCGCGGCGTCGCCGGTGAGCCAGCGCCACCCGAACAGCTCACTGTAGAAGGCCTGCGCACGATCGACGTCGCTGACGAGCAGGTCGACCCAGCACGGGGCGCCATAGGGATAGTAAGGAACAGCGAGGTAGGGGTCTCTCATGGATCAGCCCTGCTCCATCTCCAGCCTTCCCCTGACGTGTTCGAGAATGCCCTTGCATGCCGCCTCGACCTCCCCGAAGCACCGAACGAAGTGCTCCTCCTCACCGAACCACGGGTCATCCGTCTCGAGGGTGCTTGCGGCGAGGGCGGCGGGGTCGAACTCGCGGACCAGCCGGATCTTGTCCCGCTGCTCCGGCGTCCGAGCCAGCTGGCGCAGGTGGCGCACGTGCCCGTTGTCCGACGCCAGCACGAGGTCGACGTCGTCGAACTGGGCCTCGGTGAACTGCCTTGCCCGGTGGGCCGACCCGTCGTAGCCGTTCGCTTCGAGGACGGCCACGGTCCGCGGGTCGGCCGGGCTCCCCGACGTGCCAGTCACCGGTCCCGCTCGAGGACACCGTGACCCGGTCGGACAGCCTGGCGTCGTCGATGAGCTGCGTGAGGATGACCTGACCCATCGGCGACCGGCAGATGTTGCCGCTGCACACGAAGGTGACGTGGAGGGGGCGCGACGACATGGCCCCATTCAACACCGTCGTGACCGCGCCGTGATGGAACCCTCCCCAAGTCGGTGTCGATCGGCTGTCGGTCCGATGTCGGAGGTCGGTGGGACGGTGGCTGCATGACGACGAAGCATGGTGCGCAGAGCCCTCGAGACCTGTTGGCTTCCTACGTGGCGCGGGTGGCAGCCGGTGACGTGGCCGGGATCGTCGGGTTGTATGCCGCTGACGCTGTCGTGAGTCTGCCGAGCGGTCGCGAGGCCGCTGGTCTCGAGGCCATCGGCGTGGCCTTCGGCGCAGTCGTGGGCTCGGGTGTTGCGCTTCCGGTTGACGACTCCGTCGTCGACGCGGCGCGCGTCATCGAGACGGGCTCCCTGTCGATGGTCTCGTTCACGGGCCTCGATGGTGCCGTGCGCACGCATGGTGGCGTGGCGGGGGCAGGAGGGCTGGGCCTGGGTCCGCGACGGCTCGATGCTGCGCGACGTCGAGGCGGCCCTGGGCTCGGGACTCGTCGACGTGGCGTAGGTTCCTCGTGTGGGTGAGGGCAGTCAGGCACGCGAGCGCGTGCCAGGTCGTCGCTCACGGCAGTCGCACCTGGTCGACCTGACGCCCCTGCGGGTGAGCCCGGCCTTCGCCAGGCTCTGGTTCGGCAACACCCTCGCGGGCATCGGCACGTTCGTGACGAACACTGCGGTCGGGCTGCACATCTACGACCTGACGCAGTCGACCTTCATGGTCTCGCTCGTCGCCTGGTTCTCACTGTGCCGATGATCGTCGCGGGCCTCTACGGTGGCGCGATCGCCGACCGCTTCGACCGGCGCACCGTCGCGCTGACTGCCTCCTCCGTCGCGTGGGTGCTCACGCTGGCCCTGGCCCTCATCGCGTGGGCCGAGGTCGACCACAGTCTGGCCGTTCTACGTCATCACCACCGTCAACGCCGTTGCGGCGACCATCGCCTCGGCAACGCGCCAGGCGATCACCCCGCGGCTGCTGCCGCTTGACCAGCTCCCAAGGCCGCGGCGCTCATGGGCATCTCGGTGGGAGTGATGGTGACGGTCGGGGCCGGGCGTCGCAGGCGTGCTCGTCGCCCGGGTCGGGTATGCGTGGACCTACACGGTCGACGTCCTCCTCTTCTTCGCGGGGTTCTTCGGGCTGTGGACCCTGCCGCAGCATCCGGCCGGAGCCGCACCCCGACGGTGAGGCGACGCCCGGGCGCGGCCTGCAGTCGGTCGCTCGAGGGCCTGCGCCACCTGCAGCCGCGCTCCCAACGTGCGGATGAGCTTCGTCGTCGACATCATCGCGATGACGTTTGGCCAGCCGACGGTCCTCTTCCCTGCAGTCGGCGCTGTCGTCATCGGCGGCGGGACGGTCACGGCCGGCCTGCTCTTCGCTTCGTTCGCCGTCGGCGGCATCGTCTCGAGCCTCGGGTCCGGTCGCGTCACCGGCCTGCGGTGGCAGGGCCGCGCCATCCGCAACGCGATCGTCGTCCTACGGCCTCGCCATCCTCGGGTTCGGCGTTGTGCTCGCCGTCGTCACGGTGGGCGGCCACGCCGTGACGTCGCCGCGACTTCGGCGACGTCAACCAGCCGGCCTTGATGTTGGCGCCGCTCTGCCTGGCCGTCGCGGGCGGTGCCGGACAACGTCAGCGCGATCTTCCGGCAGTCCATCCTCCAGGCGGCCGTGCCCGACCGGCTGCGGGGACGGATGCAGGGCATCTTCACGGTCGTCGTGAGCGGTGGCCCGCGGCTTGGTCAGATGCTGGCCGGATCTCTGGCGACGTTGACGGTGATTTGGGTGCCACCCGTCGTCGGCGGGATCCTGGTCGTCGTGCTCGTCATCCTCGCGGTTGCGCGGGTCCCCAGTCTTCCGGGACTACGACGCGCTGGATCCCCGCCCCTAGCGGCCGACCACCCGGACCGCGAGTTCGGTCCGGCCCGGCGTTCCCAACCCCTCGCGGCGTCCGCAACCCCGCGCGGCGTCCCCAACCCCGCGCGGCGTCCCCAACCCCGTGCGCGGTAGTCATCGATGCGCGCGATGCTTCCCGCGCGTGCAATGCCAGCCCGCGCTGGGTACCCTGGCCCGCGCCTTGGTCACCCCGCGCCGGGAGCCGGCCCAGCGGCATACTGCATGGTGCTGCCGGAGAGGCCCTCAGGCGTCGGGGTAGCCCTCGGGGTTCTGGCTCTGCCAGCGCCAGGAGTCCGCGCACATGTCCTCGATGTCGCGCTTCGCGCGCCAGCCGAGCTCCTGGTGGGCGAGGCTGGGGTCCGCGTAGGCGGCGGGCAGGTCGCCCGGTCGGCGCTCGACGATCTCGTAGGGCAGCTCGCGCCCGACCGCCCGGCTGAACGCGTGCAGCGACCTCGAGGACGCTGGTCCGCTACGCCGGTGCCGAGGTTCCACGTCGACACGGGCGCCTCTATCTTGCCGAGCTTGTCGAGTGCGGCACGATGACCGGCGGCGAGGTCCTCGACGTGGATGTAGTCGCGCAGCGCGGTCCCGTCGGGAGTGGGGTAGTCGCCGCCGAAGACGCGCAGCTTCTCGCGCCGACCGACCGCCACCTGCGCGATGAACGGCATGAGGTTGTTCGGGATGCCCTGCGGGTCCTCGCCGATGGTCCCCGACTGCGTGCGCGCCCACCGGGTTGAAGTAGCGCAGCAGCGCGATGCGCCATGATCGGGTCGGCCGCGGCGACGTCGCGCAGGATCTGCTCGATCATCACCTTCGTCCAGCCGTACGGGTTCGAGTCGCCGCGGTCGGGCATGTCCTCGGTGAAGCGGCGGCTCGTTGACGCCGTAGACCGTGGCGGACGAGCTGAAGACGAGCTTGTCGACGCTGTGCCGGCGCATCGCGCGAACGAGCGAGAACGTCGAGCCGAGGTTGTTCTCGTAGTACTCGAGCGGCATCTCGACGCTCTCGCCGACGGCCTTGAGGCCCGGCGAAGTGGATCACCGCGTCGATCTGCTCGTTGGCGAAGAGGTGCTCGGTCTTGTCGTGGTCGCGCAGGTCGAAGGAGTGCACCGGCAGGTGCGTGCCGGTCAGCGCCTCGAGCCGGTTGACGACCGTCGGCTTGCTGTTGGCGAAGTTGTCGACGATGAGCACGTCGTGCCCCGCCGCGACGAGCTGGACCACGGTGTGCGAGCCGATGTAGCCGGCTCCGCCGCTGACGAGTACGCGCATGGCGCCGACCCTATCGAGAGGTCGGGCACCGCCCCCCAACCGCAACACACCGAGCACTGGTCAACCCTCGCCGGTTATAACCGTCGCGAGTTGCCCGCTGCTCGGTGTGTTGCGGTTCTCAAGCGGGGGCCGGGATGGACGCGAAGCGGAGGTACGGCTTGACCTCCTCGACCTCCGCGAAGCGCGCGCGGGCGTCCTCGGTGGACACGGCCGGAGCGACGATGATGCGGTCGCCGACGTGCCAGTCGGCAGGGGTCGAGAACGGGCCGGAGTCGGTGACCTGGAGCCCGTCGAGTGCCCGACCCGCGGACGGCGAAGGTCAGGGGGTGGCCCAGGCCACGACGAGAGCGCGAGGGGCATCGTCACGACGAGGCGGCGAACGGCATACATCAGCGTCGCCGCGACGGGAGGCGGCAGCCCGGCGACCCGGCCCGGCGTCGAGCAGCCCGATGCGCGGCGCGCGGCCGGGTGCTGTCGGCCATCGCCATGGCGCCGGCGGGCTTCGCCGCCCGTGGCCATGGCGACGATCGCCCGCGCTGTGGCGAGCACG
Organism: uncultured Actinomycetota bacterium; assembly: GCA_963826445.1. Lineage (GTDB taxonomy): Bacteria > Actinomycetota > Actinomycetes > Actinomycetales > Dermatophilaceae > Intrasporangium. Next base: position 93,112 of record CAWGXD010000001.1, on the reverse strand, counting down.
CCCGTCGCGCGCACGGCGGCGCGGTCGGCGAGCACCTCGATGAGCAGGTGCACCTCGCGCAGCGCGGCGTCGCAGCGCAGGAAGCGCGGCACCGCCTCGTGCACGACGGTGAAGAACTCCATGACGAGGTCGTGGCGGGCTGCGCAGGTGGGCGCGCTCGTGGGCCAGCACCGCCGCGAGCTCGTCGGCGGCCGAGCCGGTCGAGGGTGCCCTGGGTCAGCACGACGCGGCGGCGTACGCCCGGGACGCAGTAGGCAGTCGGGGTCGTGTGCTCGAGGACGCGCATGTGCGCGGTCGGTCGCCCTCACGCCGGGATGCCGAGCAGGTCGACGAGCTCGCGGTGGCGACGGCGGTTGGCCCGCAGCGCAGGTTGCGCCCACCCGGTCGCCGACAGCAGCAGCCGCACGGCGACGAGCCCGGTGACCGCCGCGGCGACGGCGACAGGTCGCAGTGCTGCGCCAGTCGCAGCGGTCGGCCCGATGAGCGAGGGCAGGGCGGCAGGCGCCGCGAAGAGCGCCGCGAGCACGGCGGCGACCGCGGTGGACTGCCAGACGACGAGCGCGGCCCGCGGCGCGCGACGAAACGTCGTCACCCGCGCCAGGAGGCGCGGCACCGGCCACGCGAGCAGGATCGCGAGGACGACGAGGGCCGCGACGACGCATGGGCGACTCGCGCGGCTACCGTGGTTGCGCGCTTGCCCTCGCGCGGACTCCAGGCTCAGCCAGAGCCGCCCGCAGCTCGTCGATCTCCTCCGGCGTCGACTCGTCGAGGAAGTGCAGCAGTGCGCGTGCGACGCTCGTCGCCCGCGAGCTCGCCCAGGGTGTGGTGCAGCGCCTCGGACGTCAGCTCGGCGCGGGACGAGGCGGCAGTGTAGCGCCAGGCGCGGCCGTCGCGCTCACGGTTGACGAGCTCCTTCTTCGCCATGCGGTCGAGCACGGTCATGAGCGTCGTGTAGGCGAGGCCGCGCTCGACGCCGATGGCGTCGTGGACCTCGCGCACCGTGAGGCCCTCGGGGTGGGCGTCGGCGGTGGTCCAGAGCTGCTTCCATGACGGCACGCTCGAGGTCGCCGAGTCGGGGGCGTGGAGTCGTGGCCATGGTGGTTCCAATCTACCGGTGCGGGTGGGTGACGGTGAAAACGCGGTCGACGAGGTCGAGCCCGTCAGGCCTGTGGGTGACCAGGACGACACCGGGGGAGCGGTCGTCGGTGCCGCGTGAGGGAGCGAGCAGGTCGGTGAGGACACTGCGCGCGGTGGGAGGGTCGAGGTGGGCGACCGGCTCGTCGAGCAGCGACGACCGGCCTGCCGCTGAGGTGGGCGCGGGCGATGGCGAGCCGGGCCCGCTCACCTCCGGAGAGCCCGCGGCCGCCCGCCCCGAGGACGGTGTCGAGGCCGTCGGGCAGGCTCGGAGGTCAGTCGAGCCGAGACCGGCCCGGTCGAGCGGCCTCGAGCACGGCGTCGTCAGACGCGCCGGGGCGGGCGAGCGTGAGGTTGTTGCGCAGCGACGTCGCGAAGACGTGGGTCTCGTCGTCGACGACGGCGATCCGGGCGCGGGCGCCTCGAGTGGCTCGCTGAGCGACGTCGGGTCGCCGTCCGGGGTCGTCACTGTGTAGCTCCCGGAGACCGGGTCGAGGTGGCGGGCCAGAACGGCGAGCAGGGTCGACTTGCCGCTGCCGTTCGGGCCGGTGACGGCGACCGATTCGCCGGGCGCAAGCTCCAGGTCGAACGGGCCGACGATCGGCGGCGCGTTCTGCACAGTCGACGACGGGGTGGGGAGTTCCGACGGGCGTGCGCTCGCCCACGAGGCCATGACGTTCCGCAGCCGAAGCGCCTCGAGCGACGGCTTCGTCGGTGCGTCGTCGGTCCCAGTGGGAGCGCCGTCGGCGGCGGTCGTGCGACCGCGGGGTCCTGCTCGAGCAGAGCCGCCGTGCGCTGCTCGCCGCGGCGCGGGCCCGGGCCCGGGCGCGCATCGCGTCGCCGAGCGGCGTGATGGCATCGGCCACGGCGACCGGAGTGAGGACGAGCAGTGCCTTGACCGGGGTCGAGACGTCGAGGTCCTGGCGCGATGACAGCCGCTAACGATCGTCCGCGGCGCCGACGACGAGGAGGATGAGCGCCGCCGCGAGCGCGCGACCGAGCACCCCGCTCCGGGTGGCCCGGGCGAGCGCGGGTGGGCCTCGTCGAGCCAGCGCGTCGCCGTGCCCCAGCCGCCGACGCCCGCAGCTCGTCCGCCTGGCGACGCGACGAGCTCGCTGACGCGAGTCACCTCGGCGCGCGCGGCGACGAGCCGTCGCCAGCGAACGGGACTCGAGCTGGTACGCCGACCGTGCTGATGAGGCGACGGCCACGCAGAGCGAGCGCGATGACCAGCCCGACCATGCGGCGCGATCCAGTGGTGAGCGCGATGGCGATGGCCCCGGCGACGGCGCGTCGAGATGACCGGGACGGTGACGCGCACCTGGGCGTCGACCACGTCGGTGAGGTCGTCGCACGACCCCGGTGAGCACGTCGGACGCGGCGCCGCCGTCCCAGCCGGGCCGGGGTGAGCGGGATGAGAGCCTCGTATGCCGCTGACGTCCGGCGCCGGCGAGCGTGCGCCAGGGCGCGTCGTGGCTGACGAGGCGCTCCCAGTAGCGGAACACTGGCCGTGCCATGCCGAAGGCCCGCACCGCGACGATCGCGGTCAGCAGCGTCAGGATGACGGGCTGCTCGGCGGCGCGCGACGATGAGCCAGCCCGGAGGTCGCCGTGAGGGCCATGCCGGAGACGGTCGCGAGGCCACCGAGCAGGCCGCCAAGGCGATGCGTCGGCGTTGGTCGTGCGCCGCGTCCAGGCGCACTCTGGTCGTGGCGATGGTCATCGGCCCACCTCCACGCGGTCGTGGTCCTGCGGATTCGTCCTCGGGAACGTCAGCAGGCAGTTCCGCTCTCCGTTCGGCCGGGAGCAGGTGCAGGTGCTGGTCCGCGTCGGACACCAGTTCGTCGCGGTGCGTCACGGCGATGACGACGCGGCGCTCGGCGAGCTCGGCGACGAGCCGTTGGTCGAGCTCGGCGCCCTCGGGGTCGAGGTGGGCGGTCGGCTCGTCGAGGAGCAGCAGTGTCTCGGTCGCGAGCCAGGCGCGCGCCAGCGCCAGCCGCTGCCGCTGTCCGGCGGAGAGGCCGAAGCCGTCGTCGCCGATCGGCGTCGAGAGCCCGTCGGGGAGCGCGGCGACCGACTCCGTCGACCTCGACGGCTCGCACGGCGCTCCCACAGTTCGTGGTCGGTGCGGAGCCGTCGCGGGGTCGTGGCCGAGCGTCAGGTTGGTCGCTGACGGAGCCCGCGTCGCGAGGAAGGGTCGCTGGGTCACGTAGTGCGCGGCAGGCGCGGCTCGACCGTGCCCGCGTCGGCGCCTGAGGCCGGCGACGAGGTCGAGCAGCGTCGACTTGCCGACGCCCGACGGGCCGGTGACGACGGTGAGGCCCGGACCCGGCCACGAGGTCGAGGTCACGGATGACGGGGAGGAGGCCCGCGGCATACGCGAGGTGACGCTCACGCAGCTCCACCGTGCGCGACAGGTGCCGGTCGTCAGCGGGACGGGGCCGGACGGTGGCGGGCTCGAGGTGGGCGAGGATCGTCGTCGAGGGCGACGGCGCCGTCGGCGGCGGCGTGGTACTCCGGCGCCGACCCGGCGCATCGGCCAGTAGGCCTCGGGGGCGAGCAGGATGGCGACGAGGCCGGCGCCGAGCGCCATCGACCCGTGCGAGAGGCGCAGGCCGACGGTCACCGCGACGATGGCGACCGAGATCGTCGCGAGCAGCTCGAGGGCGGCGGAGCTGAGGAACGCGATGCGCAGCGTCTCCATCGTCGCCCGGCGGTGCCGCTCGCTGACCTCGCGCACCGTCTCGACCTGACGCCGCGCCCGGCCGTAGGCGACGAGCGTCGGCAGCCCGCGGACGACGTCGAGGAAGTGGCCCGACAGGGCGGCGAGCGCCGCCCAGCGGCGCTGCGTCGACTCGGCCGTCGCGCTTGCCGATGAGCGCCGCGAAGACGGGCAGCAGCGGCAGGGTGAGCACGACGATGAGGGCGCTCGGCCAGTCGACGACGAGCGAGCGTCCGATGGCGAGGACCGGCACGACGGCGGCGGTCACGAGCGTCGGGAGGAACCGGGCGGCATACGGCTCGACGGCGCTCGCGCCGGCGGTGGCGAGCGACACGGCCGCGACCGGCTCGGGCGCGGTGCCCGCGTCGACGCGTGCCCCAGCGGCGCAGCAGCGCCGCCCGCAGCGCCGTCGACACGCTGACGCCCGCCCAGGCCGCAACGACGCTCAGTTGCCGCCGGCGAGGACCGCCCGGGCGACGAAGAGCGACAGCGAGCCACGTGCGCCGGTGGACCGAGGGGGCGACCGTCGACGACCGCGACGACGACGCGCCGTCAGCGCGAACGCCGTGGCGATCGTGGCGACGCCGGCCGCGACGCCCATGGCGGCGAGGGCGGCGACGGGCCTCCGGGCGGCAGGGACCGCCCGGAGGAGTCGCGGGTCGAACGGCTTCACGTGATGGCCTCGCTGGGTGCTCGACGGTCGCGCGGTCAGCGGGCTGCGGCTCGAGCGGTGCGTCCTCCGGAATGTGCTTGGTGGTCAAGCGCTTCCGGAAGACCCAGTACGTCCAGCCCTGGTAGATCAGCACGATCGGCGTGAAGATCAGCGCGACGATCGTCATGACCTTGAGCGTGTAGTCGCGTGCTCGAGGCGTTCGTCGATCGTGAGGTTGTAGGCCGGGTTGGTCGAGCGACGGCATGACGTTGGGGAAGAGCACGATGAAGTACGTCGCGACCGCCATGGCGATCGTGACCGCCGTGCCGATGAAGGCCCAGCCCTCGCGCCCGGCCCGGTTGGCCTGCGAGCGCGCCGAGGAGCGCAACCGCAGCGACGACCGTGGTGACCCACGAGGCGGGCTTGCCGTCGGTCAGGCCGATCCAGAGCAGCAGGACCACCGCGAGCACCGCGGCGACGACCCCGACCCGCTCGGCGATGCCTGGCGTGCCTCGTGGCGGATCTTCCCGTCGGTCTTGAGGGCCACGAAGATCGCGCCGTGCGTGAGGAAGAGCGCCACGAAGACGAGCCCGCCGAGCAGGCCGACCGGGTTGAGCAGGGTGAAGAGGTTGCCGGTGAACTCCTTGTTGCGCGTCGATCGGCACGCCGCGCACGATGTTGGTCAGCGCGACGCCCCAGAGCAGCGCCGGCACGAGCGAGCCCCAGAAGATCGCCTGGTCCCAGCGCGCCTTCCACTCGGCCTCGGGCCGCTTGTGGCGGTACTCGAAGCCGAGGTTGCGCACGATGAGAGCGACGAGGATGAGCAGCAGCGGCAGGTAGAAACCGCTGAACAGCGTTGCGTACCAGTGCGGGAAGGCCGCGAAGGTCGCGCCACCGGCCGTGAGCACCCACACCTCGTTGCCGTCCCAGACCGGGCCGATGGTGTTGAGCAGGACGCCGGCGGCGCTTCTCGGCGTCGGCGGCGTCGCGACGACGTACCGCTTGCCGCCGAGGACGGGCAGCAGCATGCCGACGCCGAAGTCGAAGCCCTCGAGGACGAGGTAGCCCGTCCAGAGGACGCCGAGGACGATGAACCAGAAGGTGGCGAGATCCATGGTAGCCAGTCCTTCTCAGTAGGCGAAGACGAGGGGTGCGTCCTCGTCCCGGTCGGCGGGGTCCTGCGGCTCCTCGAAGGGCTCGGCCCCGCTTGCGGACGTAGTGCAGGAAGAGCTTGATCTCGACGACGGCCAGCGCGCCGTAGAGGAGCGTGAAGACGACCATCGAGGTGATGACCTCGCCCATCGAGACGCTCGGGCGAGACGCCCGTTGGCGGTCGTCATGAGTCCGAAGACGATCCACGGCTGGCGGCCGACCTCGGTGAAGATCCAGCCGAAGCGAGTTGGCGAAGACGGGCAGGAGCGGAGCGGCGACGGCGGCATAAGCAGCCAGCGGTGCGTCGGGGCGCGCCCCTTGCGCGTGAGCCACAGCACGGCGAGCGCGATGGCCGCCGCGGCCATGCCGAGCCCGATCATGAGACGGAACGTCCAGTACGTGGTCGGGATGTTGGGGACGTAGGTCGTCGCGACGTCGGCGACGAGCGGGTTGCCGCTCGCGCCGTAGGTCTGGGCGTACTGCGGCCTTGAGCTCGTTGATGCCCTTGACCGCGCCCGTTGAAGTCTGCCGGTAGCGAGGAAGCTGAGCAGCCCGGGGATCTCGATGAGCGGGTTGGCGTGCTGGCCGTCGAGCGAGCCGATCGTCGAGCACCGAGAAGGGCGCTCCCTCACCCGCGGGCACCGACCCGTAGAGCGCCTCCGCGGCGGCCATCTTCATCGGCTGGACCTCGGTCATGATCTTGCCCTGCACGTCGCCGGTGATGGCGACGCCGAGGCCGGCGACGAGGGTGACGACCGCGCCGATGCGCGCGGCCTTGCGGTACATCGGGACGTCGTCCGCCTTGGCCACACCGGCCTGCGGCCTGTCGTCGGCCGGCTCGGGTCCTTGGCGCGAAGCGCCTCGCGGCGCATGAGATGCAGCGCGACGCCCATGACGACTGCCGCCGCCGACCATGTAGGCGGCGAAGATGACGTGCGGGAAGGTGACGAGCTGGACCTTGTTGGTCAGGACCGCGAAGAAGTCGGTCAGCTCGGCGCGGCCGGTGGCCTGGTTGTACGTGTAGCCGACCGGGTGCTGCATGAACGAGTTGGCCGAGAGGATGAAGTAGGCCGAGAGCACGGTGCCGATGTGGACGATCCACATCGTCGCGGCGTGCAGCTTCTCGGGGATGCGTCCCCAGCCGAAGATCCACAGGCCGAGGAAGGTCGACTCGAGGAAGAAGGCGAGCAGCGCCTCGACCGCGAGCGGCGCGCCGAAGATGTCACCGACGAAGCGCGAGTAGTCGGACCAGTTCATCCCGAACTGGAACTCCTGCACGATGCCGGTCACGAGCCCGAGGGCGAAGTTGATGAGTGAAGAGCTTGCCGAAGAACTTGGCCAGTCGGAGCCACTCCGGCTTGCGCGTGCGCACCCACTGCGACGTGGAAGACGGCGACGATGCCGGACATGCCGATCGTGATCGGCACGAAGAGGAAGTGGTACACGGTCGTGATGGCGAACTGCCATCTCGCAAGATCAGTGGCATCCATGAAGGCTCCCGGCGGGCATGGGGCGAACTACGTGACGTAGTAGATACTACGCCTCGTAGTAATTCCGTATGCCGCTGGGTTCCCGACTGAGGAACGTGACCTTCCGCTCCTCCCGCGCTTGACGAACGTCTGGCGCACTGGCTTGATGTATTGAGACAAAGCTGCCGCGGCCAGGAAGGGACCCCATGACGATCGAGCTGCGGCTGACGGTCGACCCGACGTCCGCCGAGCCGCCTTTCGAGCAGGTTCGGGCCCAGCTCGCCGGCCTCATCACCTCGGGCCGGCTGCTGCCGGGAGACCGGCTACCGACCGTTCGGGCCCTGGCTACGGACCTCGGGCTGGCCGTCAACACGGTCGCGCGGGCCTACAAGGAGCTCGAGTCGTCGGGGCTCGTCGAGACCCGACGCCGAGCCGGGACGGTCGTGGCCTCCGGCGAGCACACCGCGGATGTCGCCGTGGCCGCCCTGGCCATGAAGTACGCGCTGGCCGTGCGCGAGGCTGGCCTGGAGGAGGCGAAGGCACTCGACCTGGTCCGGTCCGCGCTGCGCACTACCGGTTCCGGCGTCGCCTGACTGATCGAGTGAACAACGTTCGGGTGAGCGGCTTCGCCGCGGGACCGAAAGCTGTTCACTCGATCAGAGGTGGGGGGGTGCCTGCTCATGACTGACCTCCCCGAGCCGGCTCCATCCGGCCTGGGGATTCAGAGATGCGGCACCCGCAGCGTGATACCCCCGAAGGGGGGCCGCCACTGGGTGGGAGCATGGGCGCCGTGATCTACGAGCGCGTCGTCCGGCCGGCACTGTTCCGCCTCGGGGGTGGGGACGCCGAGACCGCGCACCACACAACGATCGCGGCGCTCGTCCGGCTGGCGCGGGTGCCCCCGGCTGTCGCCGCACTCCGTCGCTGGAACGGCGTGAACGACCCGAGGACGGTCTTCGGCGTGCGGTTCCCGAGCGTCGTCGGCCTCGCTGCCGGCATGGACAAGGACGGGGTTGCGCTCAAGGCGTGGGCCGCGCTCGGCTTCGGGTTCGTCGAGGTCGGGACCGTGACGCGGCATGCGCAGCCCGGGAACCCGCGGCCGCGGCTGTTCCGGCTCAGGGACAGCGGCGCCATCATCAACCGGATGGGCTTCAACAACGAGGGAGCCGACGCCCTGGCGGCACGCCTGGCGGCCCTCGGGCCCATCGGTGTGCCGCTCGGGATCAGCATCGGCAAGTCGAAGGTGACGCCGGTCGAGGAGGCGGTGGGCGACTACGTCCACTCGATGCGGGTGCTGCGGCCGTTTGCCGACTACGTCGCCATCAACGTCAGCTCGCCCAACACGCCGGGGCTGCGCGGGCTGCAGGACCGGGGGCTGCTCGACGAGCTCGTCGCGGCGCTGCAGGCCGAGGCCGACGGGACCCCGCTGCTCGTCAAGATCGCCCCCGACCTCACCGACGAGGCGATCACCGAGGTGCTCCAGGTCTGCGCCGACCATGCCGTCGCCGGCCTCATCGCCACGAACACGACGATCTCCCGGGAGTGGATCTCGCTCCGCGACGCAGCCCTTGCCGCGGAGGCAGGTGGGCTGTCCGGCCGGCCGCTCACCGAGCGGGCGCGTGAGGTCGTCGCCTTCATCCACCGCGAGTCACCTGAGCTCCCCATCATCGGCGTCGGGGGTATTTCGACGGTCGACGACGCCAAGCGCATGGTCGACGCCGGGGCATCGCTCCTCCAGCTCTACACCGGCTTCATCTATGGCGGCCCGCCGGTCGTCCGCGCCATCAACCGGGCTCTCGCCCGCTGACGCGGACTCGGCTCAGAGGTCGAGGTGCAGTCGGAGGGCGTCGTCGAGGGCAAGCCAGGGCGTCCGGGTCTTCATGCTCCGATATTGCCCGAGAACGACTCGGTCAGCGATGCCGCTCATCGGGCAATGGACGGCTGTCTCGCCGGGTCCACACGACGCCGACAATGATCACCGCGAGGCCGCCTGCAACGATCCAATTGAGGTGGGTGAGGTCGCCGAACAGGTCAGCAGCCTGCACCGCCCGCGTCGGCTTCGGATCCGCTGGGTCACCGGCGTCGGCCACCATCGACGTCCCGATAAGCGCGAGCGCGCCTAGGGGCAGGAAGACGAGAGCCAGCCCCCAACGTGACCCCGCAATCCAGCCTGCCAGCGCGAGGAGAATGCATGGCACGACGGCGGTCAGCGCTGCCATCCCGCCCTGGATGTAATCGTCCCGCGACGGGCGTTCCCCGAAGAAGGGGGCGACACTGATGATTGCGCCGTAGAGGTTCACCGCTGAGAGCAGGTAGGCGCAGGCGACGACGAGAAGCGTCACCGGCCACACGGGCCGCCGTTGTGCTCGACCATCTTTGGAGTCAGCCACGAGGGCAGTCTTCGCCCCCACGATGCCCGATGCCTGAGCCTCGGCACTCAGGTCCGGCAGGGCAGCGGGCGGGAGGCGCGGGACCGCGCGTGGGCAGGAGGCGAGCTCAGCGGCATACCCCCTATCCCTTGGAGCGCTCGTCCACGATGCGGCGCGCCTTGCCGACGGACCGCTCGATCGAGCCGGGCTCCCGCAGCTCGACGCGGCAGGTCGTGCCGATGTTCGTCTTGATCTCGTGTTGGAGGCGGCGCGCGAGCGCGTCCGCCTCGCCCGCGGGCATCGCCTGGTGCGGCTCGACGAGCACGGTCAGCTCGACCATCCGGCCGGGCTGCGTCAGCACGCACTGGAAGTACGGCGACAGCCGGGGATCGGCCAGCACGAACTCCTCGATCTGCGTGGGGAAGACGTTGACTCCGCGGACGATCATCATGTCGTCGGAGCGGCCGGTGATCTTCTCCATCCGGCGCATCGACGGGACAGCGGTGCCGGGGAGCAATCGGGTCAGGTCGCGGGTGCGGTACCGGATGATCGGCAGGGCCTGTTTGGTCAGGCAGGTGAGGACGAGCTCGCCGAGTTCTCCGTCCGGCAGCACCTCCTCGGTCACCGGGTCGATGATCTCGGGGTAGAAGTGGTCCTCCCAGAGGTGCAGGCCGTCCTTCGTCGTTGCTGCCTCCTGCGCGACGCCGGGGCCCATGACCTCGGACAGGCCGTAGATGTCGACGGCGTCCATGCCCGTGCGTTCCTCGATCTCCCGGCGCATGGACTCGGTCCACGGCTCCGCGCCGAAGATCCCGATGCGCAGGCTGGTCGAGCGCGGGTCGATGCCCTCGGCCTCCATCTGGTCGATGAGGGACAGGAAGTAGCTCGGCGTCACCATGATGACCGTCGCGCCGAAGTCGCGGATCAGCTGGACCTGCCGCTCTGTCATGCCACCGCTGACCGGGACGACAGTGGCGCCGAGCCGCTCCGCGCCGTAGTGGGCACCGAGGCCGCCGGTGAACAGGCCGTAGCCGTAGGCGACGTGGATGATGTCGCCAGGCCCTCCGCCAGCCAAGCGGATGGAGCGTGCCATGAGGTCGGCCCACGTGTCGACGTCCTGCCTCGTGTAACCCACCACCGTCGGCCGCCCCGTCGTGCCCGAGCTGGCATGGATCCGCACCACCTCGGTGCGCGGCACGGCGAACATCCCGAACGGGTAGTTGTCGCGCAGGTCCGCCTTGGTGAGGAACGGCAGCTTGGAGATGTCCTCGAGGGACTGGATGTCGTTGGCCGTCACGCCCTTTGCGTCGAAGGACTGCTTGTAGTGCGGGACCTTGTCGTATGCCGCTGAGATCGTTGCGCGCAGCCGCTCAGTCTGGAGGTGGCGCAGTTCGTCGAGCGACAGGGTCGGGATCTCGTGGTCCGGGAGGGTGGGTGCAGGTGACTCCGTTGTCATGGGGCCATTCAACCGCGCACGTGATGCATCAGGCCTCGGCTCGTTCGGTTTGGTCGGCTTGGTCTGCTTGGTACTGCTCCTGCTCCTGGCGCATCCTGCGTAGGAAGGTGCGGGTCCGCTCCTGCTGCGGATTGTCGAGGCACTGGCTGGCCGTGCCCTGCTCGACGACGACGCCGCCGTCCATGAAGACGACGCGATCGGCCACCTCACGGGCGAAACCCATCTCGTGCGTGACGACGATCATCGTCATGCCGGCCCGGGCGAGGTCACGCATGACGTTGAGCACGTCCCCGACGAGCTCCGGGTCGAGGGCTGACGTGGGCTCGTCGAAGAGCATCAGCTTGGGGTCCATCGCGAGGGCGCGGGCGATGGCGACGCGCTGCTGCTGCCCGCCCGAGAGCGCACCGGGGTAGGCCTTGGGCTTGTCGGCCAGACCCACCCTGTCGAGCAGTTCAAGGCCGCGGGCCCGGGCCTCCGCCTTGCTCGTGCCCTTGACCTGGATCGGCGCCTCCATGACGTTCTCGAGGGCGGTCAGGTGGGGGAAGAGGTTGAACCGCTGGAACACCATCCCGATGCCCCGCCGCTGGGCTGCCACCTGTTTGTCGTTGAGGTGGTGCAGTGCCCCGGTCTCGTCCTCGCGGTAGCCGATGAGGTCTCCGTCGACCCAGATGCGTCCGCCGTCGATGGTCTCGAGCTGATTGATGCAGCGCAGGAACGTCGTCTTGCCCGAGCCGGACGGACCGAGAAGGACGACGACCTCCCCCCGGTGCACCTGGAGGTCGATCCCCTTGAGGACCTCAGTGCCGTGGAAGGACTTGAGCACGTTCACTGCGTTGACCAGGGGCTGGTCCGACTGGATGGGTGTGGTTGTCATCAGGCACCTCCCGCGCCCGCCGGACGCGCGAAGCGCGAGTCCTTCGGCTTCGCTTTCTTCGACTCGCCGAACCCGCGGCTGAAACGCTTCTCGAGGAAGTACTGCCCGACCATGAGGACCGACCCGACGATGAGGTACCACGCGGTGACGGCGACGAAGGCGGGCATGATGAGCAGCGTTCGGTTGCCGATGGCGCTGGTCTGGTAGAAGAGCTCAGTGATGACCGGGATGGCCGAGAGCAGCGAGGTGTCCTTGACCATCGCGATCGTCTCGTTGCCGGTCGGTGGCACGATGACCCGCATGGCCTGCGGAAGGACGATGCGCCGCATGGTCTTGCCGCTGCTCATGCCGAGCGCCTGGGCAGCCTCGGCCTGACCCTTGTCGACGGACAGGATTCCGGCTCGGGCGATCTCGGCCATGTAGGCCGCCTCGGACAGGCCGAGGCCGATGATGCCGGCGATCAGGGTGCTCGAGAACTGGTTGACGTTGAGCGTGAAGAAGGTGAAGTCCTGCGAGAGCCCCAGCCACTCGCCGAACTGCTGCCCGAAGGGGAGCCCGAAGTCAACTCGGTTGTAGAGGAAGCCGACGCCGCTGCCGATCATGGCAAGGAGCACGAGGCGCGGGATGCCGCGGAAGAACCACGTGTAGACGAATGAGACGCCGCGCAGGATGGGGTTCGACGACAGGCGCAGGACCCCGATGATGACTCCGCCGACGACGCCGATGACCATCGCGCCGAGCGTGCCGATGATCGTGCCCTTCCAGAGGCCCTCCAGCACCGGCGTCTGCTGCATGATCTCGAACGCCTTGGGGAAGTTCCACCGCTCGTTCGTCACGAATGAGCTGATCATCATCGCGACAAGAACGATGATGACCACGAGCGCCACCCACCGACCGGGGTGGGGCACCGGCCGGGCGTGGATGATGCCCGGCCGGTCAGCCGTCTCGGTAGTGGCCGTGGTGGGCATCGTCACGGGTTGACGGCGAAGTTGTCGATCCCGCCGGCCTCGACGGCGTACTTCTTGAGCGCGGCGTCATAGGAGCCGTCAGCCTTGGTCGCCTTCAGCGCCTCGACGAGGAGGTTGGCGAAGTCGGTCTGATCCTTCGGCAGGACGTAGCCGTAGGGCGCCGAGTCGTAGATGTCGCCGAGGGCCTCGAGCTGGCCCGTCTGCTTCACGGCGTACAGGCCGACTGGCGAGTCGGCCAGCATCGCGACCGTCTTGCCGCTCACGACGTCGGCGGTGACCTGGTCCTGCTTCTCCTGGATGACCATGGTGACAGCGGGCTTGCCGGCGTCCGTGCACTTCTTGCTGCGGGCAGCCAGGTCCTCGGCCTGGACGGTGTCCTTCTGGGCGCCGACGCTCTTGCCACACACGTCGTCGATGTTGACCTTCTCGGGGTTGCCCTTGGCGACGACCCACTGCGTTCCGGCGCTGTAGTAGCTGACCATGTTGACCTGCTTCTTGCGCTCGTCATTGATGGTGAAGCTGGAGACACCGATGTCGTACTTGTCGCCGGTCACGCCCAGGATGATCGTGCCGAAGCCGGCGGGGTGCCACTCGGTCTGGAGGCCGAGCTTCGCGGCGACGGCGTTGAAGATGTCGACGTCGAAACCCTCAACCGTCTTCCCGTCCGCCGCGAGCATCTCGTTGGGTGCATACGTCGGGTCGGTGCCGATGACGATCTTGCCGGCCGCCTTGAGGTCTGCGGGGACCTTGGCCGCCAAAGCCTCGTCCACGCCGCCGCCAGCGGACGTGCCGCCCGTACCGGGCGCGGAGGGTTGCGCCGGGGTGGACGGGGTGAGGGTGTCGGATCCGCAGGCCGAGAGGGTGAGGCCGACGGCGACCATTCCGGTCACCGCGAGTACGGGCAAACGACGCATGAGGGTGGTCCTTCCACATTCGGACGGTTGCGTCCGTGGTCCTGTTGAGGAAGCCGATACTGCCACTTCCGGACGACGGTGCCCATGGTGCGCAACCGAACCGTTGTCGTGGATCGCCGGTATGACACGATTCGCTCGATTCGACCACGAAATGGCCACGACGGATCTACGGACCCAGCGCCGGTGCAAGGATGCCCCGATATCGGCCACAGCCCCGTGGCCAGGAGTTAGGAGTCCTCTGTGAAGTCTGGACACATGAAGCGTCCCATCATCGCGATCGCTGCCCTGAGTGCCCTCGCCCTGACCGCGTGCGGCAGCTCGGACACCCCCGGCAGCGACACCGGCGGCACCGCGCCGGGTGGGAGCGCCGCCGCGGCCGGTGTCTCCCTCGTCAACGACGGCAAGTTGACGGTGTGCACCCACCTCCCGTACGCGCCCTTCCAGTCGAACGACGACTCGGGCAAGACGGTCGGCTTCGACGTCGACATGATGGACCTGGTCGCCAAGAAGCTCGGGGCGACGCAGGAGATCGTTGACACGCCCTTCGAGGGCATCAAGTCTGGTCAGGACACCGCCACGGGCAAGTGCGACATCTCCGCGGCCGGGATGACCATCACGGAGGAGCGGCAGAAGGCCATCCTCTTCTCGGAGCCCTACTTCGACGCCACCCAGGCGCTGCTCGTCCCGACCGGGTCGACGGTGAAGTCGCTCGCCGACCTCAACGGCAAGAAGCTCGGCGCCCAGTCCTCGACCACCGGCCTCGACTACGCCAACGAGCACAAGTCCGAGTGCGGCTGCGAGATCATCGAGTTCCAGGACCTGGCCGCCGAGACGCAGGCCCTGCTCACCGGGCAGGTGGACGCTGCGATCAACGACCTGCCGGTGTGGAGCGAGGCAGTCAAGCAGAACTCCGGCAAGGCGCAGATCGCGACCCAGTTCGACACCGGCGAGCAGTACGGCTTCGGCATGAAGCTCGGCAACACCGCCCTGAAGAAGGTCGTCGACGACGTCATCACGACCGCGAAGTCCGACGGGACGTACGACACGATCTACAAGAAGTGGATCGGCGACGTTCCGGCGAGCTGATCGGCCGCACTCGCGAAGGGGGCTGGCGTGGACGACGGGTCTGCGCCAGCCTTTCTCCGACCCGTCCACCCTGAGGGAAGAGGAACCATGGGCACGCACGTCTCAGAGGCGCGGCCGCGGCGGTCCGGTCTGACGCGGCGACAGAAGGCGCGACTGGGCCGAGGCGTCCAGTACGCCGTCGGGCTGGCCATCGTCGTCGCTCTCGCGATGAGCATGAACTGGCAGCAGTTCGGCGATGCCTTCGGCCGCTGGGACATCGTGCTGCGGATGCTGCCGCGGGTCATCACCGTCGGCGTGGTCAACACCCTGATCTACACCGCGCTCGCGTTCGTCTTCGCGTTCCTGCTCGGCCTGCTCCTGGCCATGATGAAGCTCAGCTCGATCGGGCCGTACCGGTGGGTGGCGACGGCCTACGTGGAGTTCTTCCGTGGCGTCCCGGCCCTCGTTGTCCTGTTCATGGTCGCCTTCGGCATCCCGAACGCGTTCCCCGGCTTCAGCTTCCCCGGCGGCCAGCTCGGCATGGTGATGGTCGGCCTTGGTGTCACCGCTGCCGCCTACATGGCCGAGACGTTCCGGGCCGGCATCCAGGCCGTCCCAAAGGGCCAGGTGGAGGCCGCCCGTACGCTCGGGATGAGCCATTCCCGCACCATGGCCACGATCGTCGTCCCGCAGGCGTTCCGGATCGTCATCCCGCCCCTCACGAACGAGCTGATCCTGCTCGTCAAGGACTCGTCCCTCGTCTACGTGCTCGGGCTGGCGACGAGCCAGTACGAGCTGACCAAGTTCTCCCAGGACTTCCTGAACAAGACGACCAATCCGACACCGCTGATGGTCGGCGCCGTGTGCTACCTGGCCATCACGTTGCCGCTGTCCCTGCTCGTGCGCCGCCTCGAGCACCGCTATGCGAAGGCCCGATGAGCCATGACGACCGAAACCACTCACGCGGGACCTGGCGCGGCAACTCACGCGATCTCGATCCGTAATCTCAAGAAGTCCTTCGGCGACAACGAGGTACTCACGGACATCAGCCTCGACGTCGACCATGGGGAAGTCGTGTGCGTCATCGGCCCCTCGGGCTCTGGCAAGTCAACACTGCTCCGCTGCGTGAACCTGCTCGAGCAACCCACGTCCGGCACGGTCTTCGTCGGCGACGACGAGATCACCGACCTTGACGTGGACATCGACCGGGTGCGCCGCCGGATCGGCATGGTCTTCCAGTCGTTCAACCTGTTCCCGCACCTCACGGTTCTGCAGAACCTCACGGTGGCCCAGACCAAGGTGCTGAGGCGCTCCAGGTCCGAGGCCAAGCAGGTCGCCCTGCGCAATCTGGAGCGGGTCGGCATGCTGCACAAGGAGGACGCCTTCCCGGCCCAGCTCTCCGGCGGCCAGCAGCAGCGCGTCGCCATCGCTCGGTCCCTCTCGATGGATCCCGAGCTCATGCTCTTCGACGAGCCGACCTCAGCGCTTGACCCGGAGCTCGTCGGAGAGGTGCTCGCGGTCATGAAGGCGCTGGCGGCAGAGGGCATGACCATGATGATCGTGACGCACGAGATGGCATTCGCCCGTGAGGTCGCCGACCGGGTCGTCTTCATGGACGGCGGCGTCATCGTCGAGGAGGGCCGGGCGGTCGACGTGATCGGCGACCCGCAGCACGTTCGGACGAAGTCCTTCCTGCACCGCGTCCTCAACCCGATGGTCATCGAGCCGGATGAGGTCAGCGAGGAGGGTGTCGTCGACGTGGTCTGACCTGTGCCTGGCGACCCCGATGCGAGGGACTGCGTCCAGGTCCGCTAGGGTTGACGTCAACGGCCCGCCCAGTTCTGCCTCGGGCCGCTTCTTCTTGGCGGGATCCATCGCTCTCGCCCCAGTCGATTCGCTCTTGCGCCGCGACCTGCCGCCCACCGTCGAGTGGCCGTCGCGCCGGGCAGAACGACCCATTCGACCCTCTGGAGTACCCACCTGTGTCAACCGACACGACCTTCGCCGCCCTCGGCGTGCCCACGTCCCTCACCGCCGTCCTCGACGGACCGCGGGATCACCACCCCCACCCCGATCCAGGCCGCGACCCTGCCCGACTCGCTGGCCGGCCGTGACGTCCTCGGCCGCGGCCGCACCGGCTCCGGCAAGACCTACGCGTTCCTGCTGCCCCTCGTCGCCCGGCTCATGGCGGCGCCCAACCGCCGTCGGCCCGGGCCGGCCCCGCGCCCTGATCCTGGCCCCGACGCGCGAGCTCGCCACGCAGCTCGACACCGCCCTCGCGCCGCTCGCGAAGGTCGCGGGCCTGACGAGCCAGACGATCTTCGGCGGCGTCGGCCAGAACCCGCAGGTCCAGGGCCTGCGTCGCGGCGTCGACGTCATCGTCGCCTGCCCGGGCCGGCTCGAGGACCTCATGCGGTCAGGGTCATGTCTCCCTCGACGCCATCGAGATCACCATCATCGACGAGGCGGACCACATGGCCGACCTCGGGTTCCTGCCCGGCGTCCGCCGCATCATGGACACGCACGCCGCGTCAAGGCCAGCGACTGCTGTTCTCGGCGACGCTCGACGGCGCGATCAACGTCCTCGTCAAGCGATTCCTCACGAATCCCATGACGCACGAGGCGGATTCGGTCCAGTCGCCGGTCGCGAAGATGTCCCACCACGTGCTCCACGTGGACGCCGACGCCCACCTGCCCGTCCTGCTGGACCTCACCGCCGCACCCGGTCGCACGGTCGTCTTCGCGCGCACGAAGCACCGCGCCAAGAAGTTCACCCGCCAGCTCAACGCCGCCGGGGTTCCCGCGGTCGAGCTGCACGGCAACCTCAGCCAGGGCGCGCGCACGCGCAACATGGAGGACTTCCACAGCGGCCGCGCGCAGACGCTCGTCGCGACCGACATCGCCGCCCGCGGCATCCACGTCGACGACGTCGCCCTCGTCATCCACGCCGACCCGCCGGTCGAGCACAAGGCCTACCTCCACCGGTCCGGCCGAACCGCCCGCGCCGGCGCCGAGGGCACCGTC
Organism: uncultured Actinomycetota bacterium; assembly: GCA_963826445.1. Lineage (GTDB taxonomy): Bacteria > Actinomycetota > Actinomycetes > Actinomycetales > Dermatophilaceae > Intrasporangium. Next base: position 75,314 of record CAWGXD010000001.1, on the reverse strand, counting down.
GTCACGATGATGCTCGACGAGCAGGTGCGCGACGTCCGTGACCTCACGCGCAAGGCCGGCATCAAGCCGACGACCACGCGCGTCTCCGTCGGACACCCCCTTCTCGTGGAGCTCGCTCCCGGCGACAGGTCGTATGCCGCTGGGCTCGTTCGCGAGGCCCCACCCTCGGGTGGTCGGCGGGCTTCCGAGGCTGGTGCGGCCGGTGCCGGATCACGCCGAGGTCGCGGGCGGGGTAATGGCGGTGGCCGAGCCAGTGGTCAGGGCCGGGGTCAAGGGAATGGTCCGGGCGGTGGTCAGCCCCGTGGTCAAGGCAGTGGTCAAGGCCGTGGCCGTGGCAAGGCCACCCGGCCCGGATCGGCGACCGTCTACTCGACGAGCTCCTCGGGTGGTGCCGCCGCCTTCTCGGCCGGCACTCGCGCAGGAAGCCGGCGAGGCACCCGCTGAGCCTCACTTCGGCACCCTGTCAATCCCGCCTCGGCTGATAGGGCGCCGCAACCGCCCAGAGTGGCGAACGCTGGCCGCTAATGGAAGGCGGTCACCCCGCTCGCAGTCGGCACCAGCAGGACCCCGGGGCCCGCGCTCGGGGAGGCGAAGATGGGCACCGTGGCACCGACGGCGACGTCCTGCCGCACCTTGCCGGTCGCGGTGTCGTATTCGACGAGGCGACCGCGCCCGTGGTCGAGCGCCCACAGGTGCGACCCGATGACGATGGGTGCGCTGTCCGCCCCCTCGAGGAGCGGCCCCAGCGCACGCTTCGCCACATCGATCACCTGGATGCCACCATCACGGCAGGCCTCGAAGAGTCGATGCGTGACCGGATCGTAGGCCGGGCCGCCGGCCGGGTCACTGCCGCAGACACCAGGGATCGCGGCAAGCTGGGTCAGGTCATCGGCACGCAGGAGGTAGCCGATGTCGGTCTTGCCGACGGCAAAGACGGTGGAGCCGAGCAGGACGGGGTTGCCCGTCGCGAGGTCGTCGTCGCCTCCGGCAGCGCTGTCCTTGAACGACGCCAAGGGATGCAGCGACGGATCGAGCCGCACGACGCTCTCGGCATAGGCTCCCGGGTCGGCTCCGTCCGGGAACGGGTTGGAGTTGCCGGTACTGACGTAGACATCGCCGTTCGACGCGATCGCCGGGGCACCGCCGCCCTCCCAGATCGCGCCGCCCTCAGCGGCCGAGGCGACCTCGAAGGACAGGTTCGGGGCGGACGCGTTGACGTCTACTCCTACGACCCACCCGTGGTAGTGGCCGCAGTCCCCGTTGTTGCCCCCGAAAGCCACGTAGACCCGGCCGGACGACAGCGCGAGTCCGGGTCGCTGCAAGAGGTTTACCGGGCTCTCCCCAGCCGGGAACGGCGGGTCGGCGCCGCGCCGCAGCCGCACGTGACCGTCGGCCACGGCGAGGCCCACCAAGACATGACGGACCGCCGCCGCGGACTCGAGTTTCACCCACGACGTAGACGGTGCCGGAGTCCGTGTCGATGACAGGCGTGCTGGTGATGCCCAGTGGGTCGATGTCCCCGCAGCCGGCGACGGCCTGGACGTCCGTGAGGGGTTCGCCGATGACGGTCGACCACACCACCCGACCGTCTGCGGGGTCGAGCGCCACGACGCGGTCGCCTTCGGTTGCCGCGATGACCAGGCCGTCGAAGACGAGCGGTTGCCCGCGCACGGCCGCGCCCAGGTCCGCCGCCCATGCGCGCTTGGCCCGGCTGGGATTCGGGCCGGTTCGCAGCTCACCGGTTCTCGCCCCGTCAGCATGGTAGGTGGTCCAGGTCGTCGGTGCTGTAGGCACCGACGCCTGGGTCGCCCTCGTCCCGGTGGGGTGCGATGCGGCGCTCGAAGTGGTCCCGGTCCCTGAAGCTGACGGAGAGGAAGGCGTCGTCGGGATGGTGCTGGAACAGGCCGTCAGCATCGGTGCGCCGAGAGCTGCCACGCAGACGAGGGAGGCAAGTCCGGGGCGGACCATGTCTCGACGCTAGGCCGTGAAACCGCGTGTGTCATGCAGAACCCGCGCCACCCCGGTCGAGCCCACATGCTCCATCTCCCACTCTGGGCCGAGCTCGCGGCCGAGCGCGGCTGCCAGCTCGGCATACTGGTCCGCCCATTCAGGCGCATGAGCGACCAGCCTTTCAACCGGGTACCTGTCCGCCCACGCCATGTCCGCGAGGTTAGCGGGCGTTTCTGACGGCCGTGCCGCCGTGCAGTACCGCGTCGCGAAGAGCCTGGTCGCGGCCCAGTCGCGCCAGGTCCCGCCGATACCGCTCCGCCATGACGGCGCGCAGGATGGACTCCGGGTGGTGGCCTGGAGGTGGCGGCGGCGCGACGAGCGGCAGGACCCGGCCGAGCAGGTGCTGGCCGAGCTCGTACCGAGCCTGCGGGTCGAGGAGGTTCGCGCGAGGGAGGAACTGGCGGACCGCCACCGCCACATCCACCTCGAGCGGCGCGATGTCGGCGCTGCGGGCCCAGCCGGCCAGCTCCGGCGGGGCCGAGGGCGGCGGGGGCAGCTGGATGCGGCTTCGCTCGGCGATGACATAGTCTCCGGCGGCGAGGTCGCCGAGGCGCTTGGTGCGGGCGGTGACGAGGGCGGAGATGGCCGCGGGGATGCCGGTGAGCAGGTAGATCTCGACCCACCCGACGAGGGCCCTGGTCAGGGCGTGGCGGAACGAGATCGGCCCACCGTCGTCACGGACGACACGCAGACCGGTGATCAGCTTGCCGAGCGTTTTGCCCCGGCCAAGGGTCTCGGACACCGTCGGCACCCCGATGAGCACCCCCACGAAGGACACGATGATGCCGGTGCGTGAGACCGCATCGGACGACTCCTCGGTGAGGGCGCCCGCCACGGTGAAGACGCCGATGAGCAGGCCGATGTGGAAGATGACGTCGATCATCCCGGAGAGCGCCCGCATCCCGAGGCTTGCGACGGGCAGCTCCAGTGCAACCCCCTCACCGGTCACGGTCTCCTCGGGGGCGTAGCTGCGCGAGCCCGGTGCCGCAGGGGAGCCAGCCGTCATGGGAGGAAGCGTACGCAGGGAGCGAGCCCAGCGGCATACGGCCTATATCGTGACGGCGTGAACCTCGACGCGCTCGTCGCCGCGCACTCCGCCAAGTGGAGCCGGCTCGATGAGCTCAGCCGACGCCGCCGCCTGTCGGGGGACGAGGCCGACGAGCTGCTCGACCTCTACCAGCAGGTGTCGACCCACCTGTCGCTCATCCGCACCGGTGAGGCGGATCCCAGTCTCATCCGCCACCTGTCGACGATCCTCAGCCGTGCCCGCGTCACGCTGGCTGGGCAGAACACCTCGACGTGGGCGGACATCGGGGCGTTCTTCGTGCTGACGTTTCCCGCCGCGCTCTACCGGCTGCGGCGGTGGTGGCTCTGGACCTTGGCCGTCAACGTCGTCGTCGCCGTCCTCGTCGCCTGGTGGACGATCGAGCACCCGGCGCTCTACACGTCGCAGATGACGCGTGAGGAGATCGAGGCGTACGTGGGCACCAACTTCGAGAACTACTACCGGGAGTTCCCGCACCACGAGTTCGCGACGATGGTCTGGGTCAACAACGCGTGGGTCGCGGCGCAGTGCATCGTCTTCGGGGTGCTCGGACTGCCGGTGCTGTGGGTCCTCTTCCAGAACATCGTCAACGTCGGCATCATCGGTGCGCTCATGGCCAGCCATGACCGGGCATCCCTCTTCTTCGGGATGATCCTGCCGCACGGGCTCCTCGAGTTGACGGCTGTCTTCGTCGCGGGCGGTGCCGGACTGTGGCTCTTCTGGTCCTGGATCGAGCCGGGGCCGCGACCCCGCGCCATGGCCTTCGCCGAGGCGGGCCGCACGGTGGTCGGGATCGCCCTGGGGCTCGCTGCGGTGCTGCTCGTCAGTGGGCTGATCGAAGGCTTCGTGACGCCCTCAGCGCTCCCGACCTGGGCGCGGATCGCGATCGGGGTCCTGGCGGAGGCCGCGTTCTTCGCGTATGTGTTCGTCGTCGGACGCCGGGCCTACCTGAGCGGGGTCACCGGGGACATTTCGCGGGCTGCCGTGGGCGACTCGGCTCCCGTCGTGGGCTGAACCACGGTTCAACGTGGAATCTCGCTCTCGAGAGCGAATCAATACCTCGAACCGCGGTTCAGGGTCAGGTTCAGGTCAGAGGAGGCCCTCGCTCTTGAGCCAGAGGTAGTGGTCGGCGAGGCGGGCCGGCAGCTCGTCCGCGTCGGCATCGATGACGTCCACACCCATCCGTTCGAGGGCAGCGGCGACGCGTTGCCGCATCGCGACGGTGCGTTCGGCGGCAGCCGCGCCGTAGACGTCAGCCGCCGTGTCTCGCGTGGCGAGCATTGCCCCGACGGCCGGGTCCGCCACGCTGGCAACGCACGACTCGGTGTCGGGCGACGAGCGCCGGGATGACGGGGAGCAGCCCCTCCTCGATGGCCGCGGGCTCGAGCGGGGTGAGCAGCACGACGAGGGACCGCTGGTGGTGGCGGCTCACGACCGCGGCGGCGAGGGCGGACCAGTCGGCCTCGACGATGGCCGGGTCGATGGGCGCCAGCGCGGAGACGACCTCGGCCAGCGGGTTGGTCCGGTCGGATGACCCGACGACACGGGCTCGGACCCGCTGGTCGCCGGCGATGACGTCGACCCGGTCGTGCGCGTGACCCGCGAGAGCCGTCAGGAGCAGCGTCGCGTCCATCGCGGCATCGAGGCGGGGCACGTCGCCGACCCGACCGGCGCTCGTCCTCGAGGTGTCGATGACGATGACGATGCGTCGGTGCTGCTCCGGCTGCCAGGTGCGCACCACGACGGATCCGCGGCGAGCTGTCGCTCGCCAGTCGATCGACCTGACGTCATCGCCCTCGACGTAGTCGCGCAGCGAGTCGAACTCCGTCCCCTGCCCACGACGCCGGACCGCGGACCGCCCATCGATCTGGCGCAGCCGGGAGAGCTTGCTCGGCAGGTGGCGGCGGGAGTGGAACGGGTGCAGGACGCGGACCGTGCCGGGCACGCTGAACGAGCGCTGCCGGGCCGCGAGGCCCAGCGGTCCGTTCAGGCGGACCGTGACGAGGTCGGCGTGCCGGTCCCCGCGTCGGGTCGGCCGCAGGCGGGTGGAGAGCCGGACCCGTTCGCCGGACCGGAGGCGGAGGTCGTGCCGCTCATGCTCCGCACCGGCTGACGGCTGCCACGCATCGCGGACCAGTCCACGCACGGCTCGGCGCCCGGGATTCGTGACGACGAGGTCGGTGGTGACCGACTCGCCGAGACGCACCACAGAGGCTCCCGACCGCTCGAGGAGCAGCCGCGTGGCGAGGGGGCCAATGCCAGGTCGACAGCGACGGCGAGCGCGACCGCGAGCGTCCAGAGGAGGACCGTGCCGACCGTTGGGCGCCACGCCAAGGCCACCGCGCCCAGGAGCACGGCCAGCGCGGCGCGGCTGGTCAGGACCACGCCACGACCCCACCGGGCCGTCCGGTCACCGGGGCACCGGGACGGAGCCGAGTGCGCTGTCGAGGACCGCCGCCACGCTCACGCCCTCCAGCTCCGCCTCTGGACGGAGGGTGAGCCGGTGGGCGAGCGTGGCGTGAGCCATGGCCTTGACGTCGTCGGGCGTCACGAAGGTCCGACCATTGAGCCACGCCCAGGCCCGGCTCGTCGCGAGCAGGGCCGTCGCGCCCCGCGGACTGACACCGAGCGCCAACGACGGCGAGCTGCGGGTGGCCCGGGCGATGTCCACGATGTAGCCGGCGATCTCAGTGGACACGACGACGTGCTGCACCGCTGCCGCCCCGGCCGCGAGGTCGGCTGCCCCAGCGACCGCCGAGACGCCTGCGGCGGCGAGGTCGTGGGGATCGAAGCCTGCGGCGTGGCGTTGCACGACCTCCACCTCGTCTTCCCGGGACGGCAAGGGCATGGTCACCTTGAGCACGAACCGGTCGAGCTGGGCCTCGGGCAGCGGGTAGGTGCCCTCGTACTCGACCGGGTTCTGGGTGGCTGCCACGAGGAAGGGGCGGGGGAGCGGCCGCGGCACGCCCTCGACGCTGACCTGTCGCTCCTCCATGGCCTCGAGCAGCGCTGCCTGGGTCTTCGGCGGGGTGCGGTTGATCTCGTCCGCCAGGAGCAGGTTGGTGAAGACCGGTCCCTCGCGGAAGGTGAAGTCCGTAGTCCGCGGGTCGAGCACGAGGGACCCGGTGACGTCTCCGGGCATCAGGTCGGGGGTGAACTGGACGCGCTTCGTCGTGATGTCGAGAGCCGCCGCGAGGGTGCGGACGAGGAGGGTCTTCGCGACGCCGGGGACACCCTCGAGGAGGATGTGCCCCCGGGTCAGGAGCGCGACGATGGCGCCGGTGACCGCGGCGTCCTGCCCGACGACGGCCTTGCCCACCTCGGTGCGCACCGCGAGCAGGGCCGCGAGGGCTCCGGCTGGGCTGGCTGCACGATCAGCTCCGTCTGCTCGGTCGGCTCCGGACGGTCCGGTGGTGATGGTGTTGTCGCTCATTCGCCTCGCACGTTCTCCTCGAGTTGGGCCAGCTGCTCGGCGAGCAGCACCAGATCGCTGTCGTTCCCGGGATCCGCACCGTAGAGCAGGGCTCGGACTTCGGTGGCATCCCGGGCAGTCGCCCGGGCCACGGCCCCCACGACCGCGTCCGCGCTCGCGTGGTGTGGAAGGCCGAGCCGAGCCGCCGAGCGGCTCCGGGTTCCTCCCCGCAGACTGCCGGCCGCGCGGCCGCGGTCGGAGGCTCGACGGTAGAGACGGCCCCGGGCCTCGGTGGTCTCGACGGCGCGCACCACCACGGGTAGCGGCTCCGGGACGATCCGCCCGAGCCGACGACCCCTGGCCACCGCGAGGACCACGAAGGCCAGGGCGAGCAGGACCACACCGGGGACGAACCACTCCGGTACTGCCCGGTCCGTCGGGACGTACTCGCCGCTCGCGTCCGGGACGGCGAGGTCCGTGACGTCGGGCACGTACCACACGAGGCGGCTCGTGGCGCCGAGCGTCCGGAGCGCCCACAGCGGCGTGGGAGGCCTCGCTGACCTTGGCGTTGGTGACCGACTCGATCGACCCCAGGACGAGAGTCTCGGGTCGAGTGCTCCCTGCCGGCAGGACGACGACGGCGGACGAGCCGTCCTCGTCTGGGAAACAGCCGGTCGCCCCGTCTGGCATGGCTGGTCCGTCGCCGTCGATCGAGCTCGTCGATCGGTAGAACGTGACCGCCGCGTCGATCCGGTCCTCGGGCTCCGCAACCTCCGACGTGCACTGGGCGCTCAACCGGACCGAGGCCCGCGTGGTGGAGGAGAGGGGGACGCCGAGGTCCTCCAGGGCCAGGTCGCCGGGCTCGAGCAGGACGAGCCGTCGGGCGGCCGAAGCGTGCTGGGCCGTGCGCTGGGCCGCGGCCTCCCCGAGGTACTCGAAGGACCCGACGAGGACGCTCGTGCTCGCATCCACGCGGGCCGACTCCAGAGCGGTGATGGACCGCACGACCTGCACGTCCACGCCCTGCTGCCTCAGCACCTGGACCAGGGCCCGAGACCCGGACCGCCGGGAGCTGTCGGGATCGGCCACCTTCCCCGCCCCGTCGGCGCCGCCGGACAGGAAGGCGAGCAGGGCAAGGGCAATCACAGCCGCGATGACGAGGACGGCTGTCACACGCAACGGGCGACGCCGAGTGCGCGTCACCGGAGCGGGCATGGCGGGCAGGTGGGTCGTGGTCACGAACTCACCCGGGCCTGCTCGAGGAACGGTCGGGCGGCAGCCAACCGGCCGTCGAGATCGCCGACGAACTGCGCCACGGTGGCGTCGACCCGGGCGTCGCCGTAGCGGATCGCGTCAAAGTGGTCGGCCGCCCGCGCGAGCGCTTCGGCCTCCTCCGGGAAGATCCCCGCGAGAGCCACGCTCACCTCGTGGGCGGTGCGGCCCGGGTTGTCGTCGATGATGACGCGCTCCGCCGCACCCGCGGCGATCGCCCGGAACCAGTCCATCGTGGCGGCGTCGACGTCGCCCGACTCGTAGGCGGCCCGAGCCCGGGCGCGGTAGGCGTCGGCGTCGACCTGCATCTCGTCGAGCACGGCCCCGTGTCGGCCAGTTCCGCCGGCCCCTGGCTCGCGTCGGACCTTGACGAGCAGGATCAGCGCGACGATTACAGCGGCGACGGCGAGCGCCACGGGCAGCACCCACCCCGGCAGCCCGCCCGTGCCGCGGGTCAGCAGGTCCGCGATGAGCTCGGAGACCCAGTCGATGACTCGTTGCAGCAGGCTTCGGTCGTCGGCGTACTCCGGCTTGGCGAGCTCACGCTGCATCCACTCGCGCGCCTCCTCGGCAGAGGGATCGACGGGCGCCGCTGTCAGCCAGCCGTGCAGGGCCACCACGGACACCATGTCACGGGCCCGGCGACGGGTGGAGCTGCTGCATCAGCATGACGTCGAGCCCCTCGCGGCGGATGCGCTGGTCGACATAGAGGAGCGAGTCCACTCCGGACACGAACGGCGTGACCAGGACGCCCTGCACGAGGGCTGACACGGCCTGGCTGAGCGGCAGCAACCAGATCAGCGTCGACTCGGGAGATCCGGCGGCGAAGAGCGCGATGAGGCCGATCGGGGTGCCGACGATCGAGCCGGCGATCGTGGCCACGATCGAGGTGAGCAGCCGGATCCCGAAGATCCGCCAGAATGGCCTCCCCCTGGTCAGCTGCCAGGAGCGGGCGATCGACCGCCGGGCTCCGGCGCCCTCGAGCACGACGATGGACACCGCGAAGCCGACCTTCACCCACAGGTAGATGCCGCCAGTCACCGCCGCGACGATCGCGACGGCGGTCCCGCCCGCGGCCCACCCGGTGGAGTCGGTGGCCCACAGCACCACGAGGACGATGATGAGGGCCACGACAAGGGCGACGAACATCGCGATGACGAGGAACGTCGTCACGACGGCGGTCAGGATGCGTCCGCGGGACTGTTGCCACGTCTGCGTGAGGGTCACCTTCTGTCCCTGCACGGCCTGTCCGATGACCAGCGCAATGAATACCGGCAGCAGGATCGATGCGATGAACATCGCCAGGGCCGGGAGATAGGAAGCCACGGTGGCGTTGAGGAACGGATCGGAGGCGAGATCCGGGATCGGTCTCGAAGATCACGCCCAGCCTCAGGTCCTGACCGGCGAGCCAGAGGGCCAGCGCGGTGGCCGGGACGAGAACGGCTGCCGTCGTGACGAGCGCCAGGCCGAGGGTGGCGCCGGGGTTGCCGCGGACCGTGGCGAAGACGCCGCTCCAGATCTCGCCGAGCATGAGGGGCCGCAGCGGGATGATGCCCGGGCGGTGCTCGAGCCGCGGTGCCGGGGGCGGCGGAGGGGCGCGCTGATAGCCAGGCCCGTAGCCCGTCCAGGGCCGGTCCTGCGGACCGTTGCCGTCCGGCGGCACCGGCCCGGGGGCAGTCCACCCCTGCTGGTCGCTCATCTGTCCTGTCCTCCCTCCGGTGCCCGAAATCTACCCCGGCCACCGCGCCGCCGTGCACCGTCACCGAGTCCAACGAGTCCAACGAGTCCACCAAGTCCACCAAGTCCACCGACGTTCACGGGCGTCCCAGAGAGCGACACGGAGGGCGCGGACGTTTCCTTCGCGTCCGCGCCCTCCGTTCAGGGGTATGCCGCTGAGCTGGCTACCGCTTCAGCCGCACGATCGAGCCGGGTGCGTTCAGGTCGCCCGTCTCGAAGTTGACGTCGGCGAACTGGCCGACATAGAGGTAGCCACCGTGGACCTCAACGGAGACCGGTCGCTCGATCGTGGCCGCTGTGTTGACGACCCCGCCCTGGATCTTGGAGATCTTGCCGCCGAACAGCTCGGTGACATAGACGGTCCCGTCGGAGGCAACGGCGAGGTTGGTGGCACCGAGGAAGCCACCGGCCACGCGGGTAGCCGCGCCGGTGCTCGGGTTGACCCGGTAGACCGCTCCGCGGGCGCCGAGCGCCGGGCTCTCCGGACCGCCGGGCAGGACCGAGACCCAGAGCGAACCATCGGGGCCGACCTCGACGTCAGTCGGCACCGGCTCGAAGGCGTAGGTGGCCCCGACCAGGCAGGCCAGTGCCTCGGGTGGTGCCCCCACCTCGGCCGCCAACGCCTCCGTCATCTCGGTGGTGAAGGTAACCGGCTGCGGCGGCAAGATGCTCAGAGTCGACACGGACCCCTGGTCGCTGACCGACCACAGGACGTTGGAGCCGGCGTCGGCGACGACCCACCGCGTCCCAACCCGAGCCACCGAGTAGGGATGCGAGTCGACGATGCCCGGATAGGTCGCCGGGCCGCCGGTCAGCATCTCGGCGATCCCGTCGACGCAGGCCCGCTTGCCGGCGTCGGCTCCGGCTCCGTAGCCCGTCACCCCATAGGTGTTGACCGAGTCCGGGTTCGCGGTCTCGGCGCCCGCGAGGTCCGCCACGACGTCGCCCGCGCCACGGGTTCGGATCGTCAGGCCGGTTGCGCTGTGGTCGGCGTTGCTCCACGTCCACGCGACGGTCTTGCCGTTGGCCGTGACGTCGACTCCCGCCACGTCCCCCCCGTCGGGGCCGAAGCCGAACGGGTCCTGACCGACGACGCCCACGGTGTTCGTGAACCCGTCGGCGACGTAGACGTTGTTGTGGTTGACGGCGAGGTTGAACGGTCCGAGTGCGAAGTCGGACAGCGTCTTGTGCCAGTTCTTGCTGTCGGCCTGGGCAGGTGCGGCGAAGGCCAAGCAGGCAGCCGCTCCGGCCGCGACGACATAGGTGAGTCTGCGTAGGTGCATCGTCCTGGTTCCCCTTCGGGCGTGCAGGGGAGGGCTCTGCCCTCCCGGCGTGTCAGTCCCCCGGCGGCGCCAAATGACGCCGACCCACCCGAGGCTAGGTGGTGCTGAGCACGGCTGTCCGGAGAATCCCGGGAGCCCGGGCCACGTGCGGGAGGTTCGTCCAGGTTCGTACCGGTGTCGCCGGGTCGTCGGGTTCATGGGGAACGTATGCCGCGTACGTCCCCGTGGCGATCCGGTGGCTCGCGACCAACTCGCCGGGCTTCACGTCAGCGGCCCCCGCCTGAGGTGCGCAGCGACCGGGAGCGGCCGCGGAACTCGGCGATGATCTGACCGTCGGACTCCCGCTTGACCGTCACGTCGGTGATGCCGCTGCGCCCGAAGGCCGAGCGCACGTGCCCCTCGGCCACGAGCACGTCGCCGAGCCGGCCCGGAGCGGTGAAGGAGATGTCGGCCCCGGCAGCCACCGTGAGGCGCCCCCGCGAGTTGCAGGCGAGCGCGAAGCACGAGTCGGCCAGGGTGAAGATGTAGCCGCCGTGGCAGATGGCGTGGCCGTTGACCATGTCGTCGCGGATCGCCATCCGCACGACGGCGTGGTCCTGCTCGATGACGAGCGGCCTCCATGCCGAGCCGGCGCGAGGCCTCGTCGTCGGCCCACATCTGCCGGGCGAACGCGACCCCGGCCTCCGCGGTCGGCGTCCGTGTCAGCACCCGGTCGCCCGGCACCGCGGTCCTGCTCAGCCGGGTCGCTCACGTGAGGCTCCCGTCGGTCAGGGCCGGGCTCGGCCGGTAGCGGCCGCCCGGGATAGGCCTCGTCGAGCTCGGCGATCTGCCGGCCGACGACGTCGAAGCCGATCTCGCGGCCCCACTCGATCGGGCCCTTGCGGGTAGCGCGTCCCGAGCCGCATCGCGGTGTCGACGTCGTCGGCGGCTCGCCTCGCCGCGCGCGACGAGGTCGACGGCCTCGTTGACGAGCATCGCGAGCGTCCGGGCGAGCGGGTCGGTCGCGACCGGTCCGCCGACGAGCCGCTCGGCCAGCTCGACGTCGGGCTCGGCCCTCGTCGACCGAGCCGTCGGCGGCATACGCGTAGACGCCCCGAGCCCGACTTGCGGCCGAGCCGGCCCGCCGCGACGAGGCCCCGCTGGAAGGTCCGTCGGCGTGTAGCGCTCGTCGCGGCCCGTCTGCTCCCACACCGACGTGCCGACGGCGAGGTTGACGTCCTGACCGATGAAGTCGGTGAGCTCGAGCGGCCCCATCGGGAAGCCGCCGCGCTCGCGGAGGATCCAGTCGACCGTCGCCGCGTCGGCGACGCCCGCTCTCGACGATCCGCTGCGCCTCGCCGTAGAAGGGCCGCGCGACGCGGTTGACGATGAAGCCCGGCGTCGAGCTGCACCGCACCGGCGTCTTGCCCCAGGCGCGCATGAGCGCGGTGGCGTGCTCGACGTAGGCCGGCGCGGTGCGCTCGCCGTGCACGACCTCGACGAGCGCCATGACGGGCGGCGGGTTGAAGAAGTGCAGGCCGAGCACGCGCTCCGGGTCGGACGACGTCGGCGGCGATGTCGTCGATGTCGATGCTCGAGGTGTTCGTCGCGAGCACCGTGGTCGACGGCTGGCGGTCGGCGAGCTCGGCGAAGATCCGCCGCTTGAGGTCGAGGTCCTCGGGCACGGCCTCGATGACGAGCCCGCACTCGGGCAGGTCGTGGAGGGACTCCGCCGGGGTGATCCGCGCCAGCACCGCGTCGCGCCTCGTCGGCCGCCAGCCGGCCCTTGTCGACGAGGCGCGTCGAGGGTGCCGCCGATCCTCTCGACGGCGCCCGGCCGCAGCGCCGGGCACCGCGTCGACGAGCCTCGACGCCGTGGCCGGCCGTCGCGGCGACCTGGGCGATGCCGGCCCCCATCGCTCCGGCCCCGATGACGCCGACGGGGCCGAAGTGCCGACCCCTCGTCAGCGGCTGCGTCGTCGGTCGGGCTCGGTGATGTCCGTGTCCATGCCCGCCATCCTGCCCGGTCGCCCGCCCCGTCGCGGCGGGCGGTCGCCGACGGCGCTGACGGCATACGCCGCGTGTCGCCGGGACTAGCATCGACCCGTGACTGCACCGGCAACGACGCCCACCCACCCCCTGCTCGACGCGCACGCGGGAGTCCTCGACGAGATCCGTCAGGCGCTGGCGAGCCGCTCGCTGGTACTCGCCGCTACCCCGAGTCGCCCAGCCCCCGCGTCTACGGCGAGACGGCCGCCGCCGAGGGGCTGGCCGCGCACGAGGCGCACCTCAATCGGCGGCGTATGCCGCCCTGTCGGGTTCCAGCCGACCGACGGCACCTTCGTGGGCAGCGAGGTCTCGCCCTACGGGCCGACGCTCGGGGTCACCTACCCGGCGCTCGACCTCGACGCCGGCCTCGCGGCCGCCCGGGCGGCGATGCCGGCCTGGCGCGACGCGGGCCCGCAGGTCCGGGCCGCGGTGTGCGTCGAGATCGTCGACCGGATCAACAAGCGCAGCTTCGAGATCGCCAACGCCGTCATGCACACGTCCGGACAGCCGTTCGTCATGTCGTTCCAGGCCGGTGGCCCGCACGCCCAGGACCGCGCCATCGAGGCGGTCGCCGCCGGGCTCGTCGAGCAGGAGCGGGTGCCCGCGTCGGTCGTCTGGGAGAAGCCGGGCAGTGACCGCGAGGGCAACCCCGCGCCGACCCGGATGCAGAAGGACTACCGGATCGTCCCGCGCGGCGTCGCGCTCGTCATCGGCTGCAACACCTTCCCGACGTGGAACGCCTACCCCGGCATCTTCGCCTCGCTCGTCACCGGCAACCCGGTCGTCGTCAAGCCGCACCCGCGCGCCGTGCTGCCGCTCGCGATCTCCGTCGAGGTCGCGCGGAGGTGCTCGCGGAGGCCGGCTTCGACCCGGCGCTCGTGCAGCTCGCCGCCGAGGCCGACGGGCAGGGGCTCGCCAAGACGCTCGCCGAGCGCGACGAGGTCGCGATCATCGACTACACCGGCGGCCCGACCTTCGGCGCCTGGCTCGAGGAGTCGGCGGCCGCCCACGGCAAGCTCGTCTACACCGAGAAGGCCGGCCTCAACACGATCGTCGTCGACTCGACCGACAACCTCAAGGGGATGCTCGGCAACCTCGCCTTCTGCCTCACGCTCTACTCCGGCCAGATGTGCACGGCGCCGCAGAACCTCTACGTCCCCGAGGGCGGGATCGACACCGACGAGGGGCACCTGTCCTTCGACGAGTTCGGCGAGCGGCTCGCCGGCGCGGTCGGGCGGCTCACCGGTGACGACGCCAAGGCCGTCGAGCTGCTCGGCGCCACGGTCAACGACCAGGTCCGCGACAACGCCGACTCGCTCGCGTCGATCGCCGACGGATGCCGAGGTCGCGTCGTGCTCGACTCGCGTCGCGTCGACGCACCCGGCGTAGGCCGACGCCGTCGTGCGCGCCCCGGGTCTGGTCGCCGTGGACGTCGCGCGCGAGGACGTCTACACGCAGGAGTGCTTCGGGCCCGGTCGGCTTCCTCATCCGACCGCCTCGACGGACCAGTCGCTCGCCCAGCTCGCCGACACCGTGCGCGAGCACGGCGCGCATGACGGCCGCCGTCTACTCGACGAGCGAGGACGGTGCTCGACGCAGCCCGCGACGCCGCCGCCGACGGTGGAGTCGCCCTGTCCGAGAACCTCACCGGCCAGATCTTCGTCAACCAGACGGCCGCGTTCTCCGACTTCCACGGCACCGGCGCCAACCCGGCCGCCAACGCGGCCTACACCGACGCCGCCTTCGTCGCGAACCGCTTCCGCGTCATCACGTCGCGCCGCCACGTCTGAGGCCCGCTCCAATCGAGTGGACAGGAATCGGCCCGCGAGCCTGAGTCCAGTGTGCAAAGCGCCGCGTACCACCGATGACCCGGCTCGACCGGGCGACCTTGCAGCGCAAGGTCATTCGGACGCTCGTCGGGTCGCAGATCCTCGGCGGGGTCGGGATGGCGAGCGGCATCGCCGTCGGCGCACTGCTCGCCGAGCACCTCAGCGGCACCGAGGCGCTCGCCGGGGTCGGCACCACCGCCCAGGTCCTCGGCACCGCGCTGCTCGACGATCCCCGTCGCGCGCGTCGACGGCCGCCCAGCGGGCGCCGCGTCGGCCGTCCGCTGGGGCTGGCCGTCGCCTTCGTCGGCGCCGCGCTCGTGCATCATCGCGGCGGTGCTGCGCTCGTTCCCGCTCTTCGCTCGTCGGCATGTTCCTCTTCGGCGGCGGCACGACCGCCAACAACCAGGCGAGGTATGCCGCGGCCGACCTCGCCGCGCCGGCCCACCGGGGCCGTGACCTGTCGATCGTCGTCTGGGCCACGACGATCGGCTCCGTGGTCGGTCCGAACCTCGTCGGACCGGGCAAGGCGCGTCGCCCAGCCTCTCGGGCATGCCCGGAGCTGGCCGGCACGTTCCTCTTCTCGCTCGTCGGCTTCGTGCTCGCCTGGCTCGTCGTCGACCGCCTGCTGCGACCCGACCCGCTGCTGACTGCCCGCGCGCTCGACGCCACGCGAGCACGAGGAGCGAGCCCAGCGGCATACGCGCCGGACTGGCGGAGGGAACCACGACGGGACCGGCGCCGCGAGGCACCCAACCACGACGGGTCGATGCGGCGCGGCCTGGCAGTGATCCGCGCGAACCCGCGGGCGCTGCAGGCGTGCTCGTCATGGCGCTCGGGCACCTCGTCATGGTGAGCGTCATGGTCATGACGCCGATCCACATGAAGCACGGGCATGCCGAGCTCGAGGTCATCGGCTTCGTCATCTCGATGCACATCCTCGGGATGTATCGCCTGTCGCCTGCTCGTGGGTACAGCTGTCGACCGGTGGGGCGCGGCGAGCCATCGCCATGCTCGGCGGCGTGATTCTCGCCATCGCCTCCGGCCTCGCCGTCCCTGTCGCAGGCCGGGCTGGTCCGGTGCTGCTGCTGGTCGCGCTGTTCCTGCTCGGGGTCGGCTGGTCGTGCACGCTCGTGTCGGGGTCGACCCTGCTGACCTCGGCGGTCGCCACCGATGAGCGGCCGGCGACCCAGGGACTCGCCGACGTCTTCATGGGGCTGGCTGGCGCCGGGGGTGGGGCCGTGGCGGGAGTCGTGGTCGGGTCGCTCGGCTACGCGTGGCTCGCCGGGGCTTCCGCCGTCGTCGGCGTCGTCATCCTCGCGATCGGGGCTGCCATGTCTCGTGCGAGTTCGCAGGTCGCCTGAGTCGGAGAGCGCTCATGGCGTCAGGCGGTGACGCGGAGCGTCGAGGTGCGATCGTCCTTGACGAGGATCTCGATGCGGTCTGCGACCCGGGACTTGAGCTCGGTGACGTGACTGACGATGCCGACCGTGCGGCCGCCGGCCCGCAGACCTTCGAGGGTGTGCATGACGTCATCGAGCACGTCAGGGTCCAGGGTGCCGAAGCCCTCGTCGACGAAGAGCGTGCCGAGGTCGACGCCGCCCGACTCGGCGCGGACCACGTCCGCCAGAGCGAGCGCGAGCGACAGCGAGACGTAGAAGGTCTCGCCGCCAGACAGCGTGCCGACGTCGCGGACCTGGTTGGTGTGCATGTCGTGGACCCGGACGCCGAGGCCCGACTTCGCGTTGCCCTTCTTTGCGTCGGTGTGCTCGAGGGAGTAGCGCCCGCCCGAGAACCGCGCGAGCTCGGTGTTCGCCGCGGCGAGGACCTCGGCAAAGCGGCGGATGAGGACGTACTTCGCCAGGTCGAGGTTGAGCTGGTTGTCCCCGTTCCCCGAGACGAGCTGTCCCAGCCGCACGGCGTCGGCGGTCTCGGTGATGCAGTCCGCATTACGCGCGAGCGCCGACCCGATGTCGACCACGCGCTGCTTGGTTCGGGTCACCTGGCTGCGCAGGCTGCCGTGCTCGTGGGTTGCGGTCTCCATGTCCTTCTTCGCGGCCTTCTCGAGCTCGACCATCGGCTCGATGTCGTCGAAGAGGGTGTCGAGCTGGACATCGGCCAGCTCGGGCCCCGACAGACCCGCCTTGACCCTCGTGCACGCCGTCTCGAAGTCGGCGATCTCCTTCTCCCTGGCGGCGATCCACTCAACGGACCGGTCGGCCTCGAGCCACTCCGCGACATCGGCGAAGCCCGCCGCCGCGAGGTCGGCGTCGCGGGCCGCCGCGTCCTCGGCCACGCTGGCCCGAACGGACTCGCGCGTGGTGATCGCGTCGATGAGCTCGTCAACGCGCGCTGCCACCCCGACCAGCGCCTCGCTCCGAGCGGACACCGAGGGATGGCCGTCACGGGCGGCGTCGACCACGGCGCTGTCCGAGGTGACCCGCTCGTCGAGCTGGGCGGCCGTGTGCTCGCTACGCGCTGACTCGGCCGTGAGCTGCGTCGCTCGCTCCGTCAACTCCGTTGCCCGAGCCCGAAGGGCGGTGAGCTCTTGCTCCGCTGTGGCCGCGTCGTCCCCGGCCCGCAGCGATGCGGACAGGTCGTCCGCCGCCTGCTGCGCCGCAGCGCGGGCCGCTTCGACGTCGAGACCATCCGAGGCGACCCCGAGTCTGGCGACCTCGGCTCGAAGGGTGGAGAGGGCATCACCGGCCATGACGACCGCGGACCGCAGGCTCTCGACGCGCTCCTCCTCTGCGGTGATCTGCTCAGGCGTGACGGCGCCTGGCGTCGGGCGTGCGGGCGCTGGGTGGTCGACGGATCCGCAGACCGGACAGGGCTGTCCGTCCAGCAGCGCGAGGCCGAGCTCTCCGGCGATGTCGTCGATGCGGGCCTGGCGCAGCCCTGCAAGAGCAGCCTCGCCCTCTCGCACGGCCGCGAGGGCCAGCGTCGCCTGCTCCTCGGCCTTCGGCAGTCGCGCCGCTGCGGCCGCCTCGAGCACCGCAGCATCAAGCTGCCTCTTGGCACGAGCCGCGGCTGACCGTCGAGCCTCGAGGAGCGAGTGGAGGTGCCGAGTGGCCTTCAGTGAGTCCTCGAGTGACTGCATCGCCCGCGGCAGTGCCTCGAGCTCCGCGGTGACCTGTGCCAGCCCAGCGCGGGCACGCTCGGCCCCGGCTCGTGCCTGCTCGAGCTGAGTGCGCCGCAGGGACAGCGCGCCCTCCACCTCTGCCGCAGCCGTCAGGGCCCCGACGACCTCGCGGGTGGATGAGGCCGCGACCCGGAGCTCCGCAATGGTCAGCTGCCGTTGGTCCGGCAGCACCCGCGACCCAGCTGCGGCAACCGCCGCCTCGGCCCGCTTCAGGGCTGCCTCGCTCTGCGCCAGCGTGCGCACGGCGCCCGCGACCGGCCGGGCCCGACGCGCTCGCGCCACCTGGCCCCGCAGCTGGTCGAACTCGACCGCTCGAGCTCCCAGCGACTCGTCCTCACGCTGCAGCTGGATGAGCCGCTGCCGCCGCTGTCGCCGCAGCTTGGCGTTGTTGACCATCTCGGCCATCTGCCGGTGCGCCTCGATCGACTCACGGCTGGCCTTGGCGGCGTGGCGCTCCCGGGTGGCCAGCTCGTCGACCACCTGCGTCAGCTCGCCATCGAGGTCACCCGGTGATGCCTGGGCCAGGGCCACCAGCTCGTCGCGCCGCTCCGCCTCGATGCCGGCCGAGACGGCGAAGGCGTGGACGGCATCGCGGATCTGGCCGACCGCCCCCTGCCGCCGGGCCTGGGCGACCCGCCCTGCCTCGACGATCTCCTCCTGCACCAGGCGGAAGAATGCCGTACCGAAGACCTTCTCGAGCAGCTTCCCCTTGTCCTCCGACCTCGCCCGCAGGAACGTCGCGAACTCGCCCTGGGGCAGGATCACCGTCTGGACGAACTGGTCGCGCGTCAGTCCGACGGCTCGAGTGATCTCGTCGTCGCAGTCGCCGATGTTGGTGGAGAGCAGCTCACCGCCGTCGAGGTCGTCCGGACTCGTGATCCGCCACAGCTTGACTGACGGCTGCTGCACGGTCTGGCCGCTGCCGCGGGACTTCGGCCGCTCGAACCGCGGCGTCCGGCGCACCCGGTACAGCCCCGACTGAGTCTCGAAGACCAGCGTCACGACGGGGATCTCCCGCGGATCCGCATGGTGCGAGTGGATCCGCTCGACGTCCGCCGAGGCCTGGGCAACCTTGCCATAGAGCGCGAAGGTGATCGCGTCGATGATGGTCGACTTGCCCGACCCGGTCGGACCCTCGAGGAGGAACAGCCCTGCGCGCCCGACGATGCCGAAGTCGATGACCTCCGTGCCGGCGAACGGGCCGATGGCCGTCATTTCCAGACGGTGCAGCTGCACGTCAGGCCACCTCCCCCTCCTGTGCCTCGGCGAGGGCCTGTGCCTTCACCGCGGCCTCGTAACCGGCGACGAAGCAGGCGATCTCGCCATCGCTCGCCTCCGCCTTCGTCACGTAGGCGACGAAGTCCGAGCCGAGCTCGCGCGGATCGCGCTCGCTGACGAGGGTCGTGCCGCGCACGCCTCGCTCGATCCGGCCCTCGGGTTCATGGAACACCTGCAGCACATGGGGGAACCGGGACTTGAGCCGGTCCATCAGGGAGTCGGGTCGCACGCGGTCGGTTACGGTGACGCGCACCCAGGACTCCTCGTGCGTGGTCAGGGCCGGGTCGTCGAGCAGGTGGTCGAGGGTACCGCGCAGCGTTGCCATCGGCCGCGGCTGGTCGATCTCGATTGCCGTGACCTCGACGGGTCCCTGGGCCGGAAGGTCGACGAGGAGCACCGCCTTGACCTGGTCCTGCTCGGAGAAGGAATACCGCAGCGGCGAGCCCGAGTAGCGCACCACGGACCCAGGGGCGCACTCGGGCGACTGCGGGCCGTGCAGATGACCAAGGGCGGCGTAGTCGATGCCCTCGAAGACCGTCCCGGCGACTCGGTCCACTCCGCCGACCGCGATGGACCGCTCGGAGTCGCTCGGCTCGGCGCCGGCGACGAAAGCGTGCGCGACGCACGACAGAGCGAGCACCGTCGCGGCCGGCCAGGTCATCACGGATGCGGTCGCAGGCCGCCCCGACGACGGCCTGGTGCGAGCGGGTGAGGACCTCCCGGCCGTGGGCCAGGGCCACTCGGGCATGGTCCACGTCGAGGTAGGGGATGCCGTAGATCGCCACCTCGACCCCGTCCGAGCCCCGCAGCAGCACGGGCAGGTCGATCATCGAGATGTCGGTGATCATCCGGATGCGGTCCCGGAAGAGGGCGGCGCCGTAGCCGAGCCGGATCGCGGAGTCGTGGTTGCCGGACGTCACCACGACCGTCGTCACCTGGGAGAGGCGCGAGAGCGTCCACTCGAAGAGCTGGACCGACTCCACCGGCGGTACGCCGCGGTCGTAGACGTCGCCGGCCACGATGACCGCATCGACTGGTATGCCGTCCTGCGGGTCCTCGACGAGCTCGCAGATCCGCTCCAGCACGGCCGACTGCGCCTGGTGCAGGCTCACGCCGTGGAGCGTCCGCCCGAGGTGCCAGTCCGAGGTGTGCAGCAAGCGCATGCCACGAAGGTAGGACGACCCGCCGACAGCAACCGACGGGACACGCCACGTGGGCCCGCCTCCGTGCGGAAGCGAGCCCAGCGGCATACGGAATCACGTCGAGGTCACACGCTCACCGCGCGAGCGAAACCCCCGAGGCCACGCTCCGCGACGGTGACCTGGACACCGTTGGCGCGGTTGCCCTCGAGCGCTTTCATCAGGAGGGGGCCGGGTTCGCCGAGGACGTCGATGCGGACGTTGCGTTCGGTCAGCGCGGCGCCCTTGCCGATGAGCTGTGCGGCAGCCGTCAGGTGCCGATCGGCTGCGGCCGCGTCGACGAGGACGTGCCCGAGCGTGAGCGCATCGCCGGTGTTCGTGACGTAGCTGTGGTGAGTGATGACGATGAATGGGCTGGTCATGGCTGTCTCCTTTGTGTCGTTGTCTGTGCGTGGTTCGGTTGGGCTGGGTGTGTCGGCGCGGTTCACGCGCGGCGCCGGTAGAGGTGCATGGTCAGCGGTGCGAACACAGCGGTGATGACCGCCGCGGCGATGAGGACGAGAGCGATGTCCCCGAGAGTTGCGCTACCGGCCATGAGTCCCCGCTCCGCGGTGACGAGATGGCTGACGGGGTTGGCGTCGACCAACGTGCCGAGCCAGTCGGGCATCGTCGCCGGGTCGACGAACGCGTTGCTCGCGAACGTCAGCGGGAACTGGATGAGGAAGCTCGTCATCGACACCGCCTGCGGGGTCCTGGCGACGAGGCCGATCGACGTCCAGACCCATGACAGCGCAAAGGCGAAGACGAGGATGAGGGCCACTGCGGCTCCGGCTCCAGCGGCGCCTCCGTCGGGACGGAAGCCCATGACGAGTCCGAGGCCAATGACGAGCGTCCCCGAGATGAGGTACCGGAGTGCGTCTCCGATGAGGCCGCCGACGATGAGGGCGGGTTGCCAGATCGGCAGGGACTGGAAGCGCTGTAGGCGCCCCAGGCCGCGGTCGGTGTTGAGTCCCACGCCCGAGTACACCGTCATGAGCAGGACGGCAAGGACCAGGGTCCCGGGTAGCAGGTCCTGCAGGTACTCCTGCGGGGACCCGGACAGCGCGCCGCCGAACACATAGGTGAACAGGACGGTGAAGATGACGGGGATGAGGATCGCGTCGGCCAGCTGCTCCGGCGTCCGTCTGACCTTGAGCAGGGCCCGCAGGCCCATCGTGAGGCTCGCCGACACGCGGCTGGGCCGCGTGGGTGGCCGGAGCCGCTTGGTGAGGCGAGCAGCCGGCCCGTCGGGGAGTCGAGCCGGCGTCCGGCGGCTCTCGGTGTCGACGGTCATGCCACGTCCTCCTCGTGCGTGGGCTCGGCACCCCGACCGGTTGCGTGGTCAGCAGGCTTCCCGGTCAGCGCGAGGAACACCTCGTCGAGGCTCGGCCGGCCGAGGGCGTATGCCGTTGGGTTGACTCCCGCTCGCGACAGGCGGATGAGCGCGTGGCTCACTCGCTCCGCGGTGTCTCCACCGTCCCGGGCGAAGGCGCACCCGCACCGTGGCCGGGTCGCCGGACGGTTCGACCGGAGAAGCGAGCTCCTCCCCGAGCAGGCGGGCGGCGTCATCGCGCCGAGTCGGGTCGACGCGGACGGTCAGGACTCCGGAGCCGAGCGCAAGCTTGAGCCCATCGGGGGTGTCCTCCGCGACGAGGCGGCCCTGGTCGATGACCGCAATCCGGTCGGAGAGCTGGTCGGCCTCGTCGAGGTACTGGGTCGTCAGGAGGACCGTCGTGCCCTCCGCGACCGCGGCACGAATGATGTCCCAGACGAAGCCGCGGCTGCGCGGGTCGAGCCCGGTGGTCGGCTCGTCGAGCACGAGCAGGTCCGGTGTGACGACCAACCCGGCTGCGATGTCGAGCCGACGTCGCATGCCGCCGGAGTAGGTCGACACGACCCGACGGGCAGCGTCGGCGAGGTCGAAGACGGCGAGCAGCTCCTCGACGCGCGCGTCCGCCGCGCGACCTCTGAGGCCGCGCAACCGAGCCTGGAGCACGAGGTTCTCCCAGCCGGTGAGATCGTCGTCGACGGACGCGAACTGCCCCGTCACGCTGAGTCGCGCGCGGACTGAGTCGGGGTCGCGCGACACGTCGCGCCCGAAGACCCGGACCGTGCCGGAGTCGGGGGTGGTCAGCGTCGTGACCATGCGGATCGTGGTCGTCTTGCCCGCGCCGTTCGGTCCGAGCAGTCCGAGAACGGAGCCCGTGGGCACACTGAGGCTGAGACCGTCGACGGCCCGCGTGGCCCCGAATGACTTGACGAGGTCGGTCACCTCGACGGCCAGATCGGCGGAGTTCATGACGCATTCCTTTGCTGGGAAATGGAGTTCGTTGAGTGCATGCCGTCGATCCTTCGCTGTCGGGCGGATCTGGGCGTCGCCCACGGGGTGACACTTGCCGGACCGACCCACGACGTCCGAACGGCACCGGCGTACTCCGAGGGAGGTAGCCCGCACCTACTCCGGTAGCCAGATGCGCCGACGCTGATGCGCGGCCTAGGCTCACGACGAGTGAAGGAGGACGCATGCGCACCGATCGTGGGTGGCGTCGGTTCTACGCGACCGGCTGGCTCGTGTCAGCTGCCGCGACCGCAGTGGCGCTGCGCCTATGGCAGTCCCGGGTCCGCGAGATCGAGGCCCGCGCCGAGGAGGCCGTGCGCAGCCGTGAGGAGGTAGCCCGACGGCGCGCTGTCGAGGAGCGGCTGCGGATCGCCCGCGAGCTGCACGACTCGCTGACCCACAGCATCTCGGTCATCAAGGTGCAGGCCGGCGTTGCCGCGCATCTCGCGGAGAAGCGCGGCGAGGAGGTGCCGGCATCCCTCCGGGCCATCGTCGAGGCGAGCGCTGACGCGACGCGCGAGCTGCGGTCGACTCTGAGCGCGCTGCGCGAGCAGGCTGACACGGGAAGCGGACTCGCCCAATTGCCCCAGCTGCTGGAACGCGCCCGCGCCGGCGGAGTCGAGGTGACGTTGAACCGGGATGGCACTCGCGGGGACATTCCCGCGAGTGTTGACTTGGCGGCATACCGCATCGTCCAGGAGGCGCTGACCAACGTCAGGCGGCACGCGGGCTCCGTCCCCACGACGGTCTGCGTCTCGTATCTGCCTCGCTGCCTCACCGTGCGGGTCGAGAACGACGGCCCGCGCCTCGCGGGGTCGCCCGTGCCCGGGCTCGGTCTCATCGGCATGCGCGAGCGGGTCACCGCCCTCGGGGGTCACCTGCGCGCCGAGCCTCGGCGAGACCGGTGGGTTCTCCGTCCTGGCCGAGCTGCCGCTGGACGCAGCGTCATGATCCGCGTGCTCCTCGCCGACGACCAGGCCCTGATCCGAACGGGGATCCGCAGCCTGCTCGACGCCGAGGATGACATCGAGGTCGTGGCAGAGGCGACCAACGGCGCGGAAGCCGTCGAGCTCGCGCGCGAGCACCGCCCGGACATCGCCCTCATCGACGTGCAGATGCCGGTCATGGACGGCATCGAGGCTACGCGCAGAATCGTCGCTGACGGCTCCCTGGACGCCGTGCACGTCGTCGTCCTGACGAACTACGGCATCGACGAGTACGTCTTCACCGCGCTGCGCGCCGGCGCGAGCGGCTTCCTCCTCAAGGACACGGAGCCCGCTGATCTGCTCCAGGCGCTCCGGGTCGCGGTCCGCGGGGACGCGCTGCTTTCGCCGGCCGTGACCCGCACACTGATCAGTGAGTTCGTCTCTCGGCCAGCGAACCTCGCGAGCTCGTCGGCTCTGGACGTCCTCACGCCCCGCGAGCTTGAGGTCGCCGCACTCGTTGCCCATGGATTGTCCAACGACGAGATCGCCCAGCAGCTGGTACTCAGCCCCGCCACGGCGAAGACCCACGTGAGCAGGGCGATGACCAAGCTCGGCGCGCGCGATCGGGCGCAGCTCGTCGTCATCGCCTACCAGTCGGGTTTGATGGCGTATCCCAACGGCCCGAACCGCCTCTGACGCCCACTCCTCGTCGAGTGTCGGTGGGGAGCGGCACCATGGGTTGGCATGAGCCGAGACATCCAAGTGACCTTTGATGCCGCAGACCCGATCCGCCTGAGCCTGTTCTGGGCCGAGGCGCTTGACTTCGTCATCCAGCCGCCGCCGGGCAGCAACCTGCCGCCCGCGACCCCGGCCAGCGAGGTCCTGGACGCGTGGTCGTCCTTCCTCACCGAAGCCGGCGTGCCACCAGAGCGGCACCAGTCGGCCTCGGCGATCGTGGACCCAACAGGCTCGCGGCCCCGCGTTTTCTTCCAGCAGGTGCCGGAGCCGAAGTCGGCCAAGAACCGGGTCCACCTCGACGTCCGCGCCGCGCCCGGCCTCGCCGGCGACGAGCGGATGGCCGCCTTGGAGCGGGAATGCGAGCGGCTCATCGCCCTGGGGGCGACTCGCGTCCAGCGGTTCGAGCCCGCTCCACCGATGTCGGCCGGTCACATCGTGATGACCGACCCCGAGGGCAACGAGTTCTGTCTCGACTGAGAGCCATACTGCTGCCATGGCCTACGACGAGGAGCTCGCCGACCGGATCAGGTTCATCATCGGGATGGACGCAGATGTCGTCGAGAAGAAGATGTTCGGTGGTCTGGCATTCCTTGCCGGCGGCCACATGGCGGTCGCGGCGAGCGGCCAGGGCGGGCTGCTCGCTCGGGTGGACCCGGCCGAGACGTCTGCGCTCCTCGCGGAGCCCGGGGTCGGACGGATGGAGATGGGCGGCCGGAGCATGGACGGCTGGCTGCGCGTCGACGCGTCCGAGGTAGAGGACGATGTCCACCTGCGTCGCTGGGTCGAGCGCGGCCTCGGCTACGCCCGCTCGTTGCCCCCCAAATAGAGCCCAGTGGTCGCTTTCCTCGACGCGGCGCGGACCGCACACTCGACGTCGTCGGGACGGCGCGGACTGCACACTCGACGTGGCGGGGCGCGGACTGCACACTCGACGCAGACTGGCCCCGCCACGCGCGCGAGCCCGCTTCCGAGCGGAAGCGGGCTCAGCGGCATACGGCAAATTCGCCTGTCAGTCTTTCGGGTTGAAGAAACCCGAGGATCATCGAGACGAACGTGATGATGAGGGATCCCAGGACCGGCGTCCCAGAAGAACTCGCTGCACGTGGAACGCGAGACCGAACTTCTCCGCCAGCCACGAGGTCAGCTGCAGCATCAACGCGTTGACGATGAAGACGAACAGCCCCAGCGTCAGGATGATGAAGGGCAGCGAGAGGAGCTTGCGCGATCGGGCGCGACGAACGTGTTGAGGACGCCGAAGATCGAGGGCGACGAGCACGACAGTCCTCACCGTCCGCCCACGTGCTGGACCCGCCGCCGAACTGATGCCGTCGGGAGGCCCACGCGGCGATCCACAGGGCGATGCCGTTGATGACGGTCTTGATCGCGAAGTTCATGAGCATGGGCGTCAGTCTTCCACGCGCTCAGGCCGCATCGGCGGGAAGCCCGGGGTGCTCGTCGCCGGGGATGCGCGGCTGGAACATCGTGTTGAGCCGCAGCAGGTCGGGGTCGACCACCTTGAGCTGCTCGGACGGCGTCCGCGACGGGCACGCGCACGATGTGTCCGCGTCTGCAGGGCGACCATCTCGCCCCAGGCGCCGTCCATCGCCGCCTCGACCGCCGCGACCCCGAACCGGGTGCCGAGCACCCGGTCGAACGCGACCGGCGACCCGCCCCGCTGGATGTGGCCGAGCGCCGTCATCCGGCTCTCGATGCCGGTGCGGCCCTGGATCTCGCGGGCGAGGATCGAGCCGATGCCGCCGAGGATCTGGTGGCCGTACCTGTCGATCTCCGGCGCCGGCATGCTCCATCGTCCCCGGCCTTGGGCACGGCGCCCTCCGCGACGACGACGATCGTCGCGAACCGGCCCTTCTGTGCCGGTGGACGATCCGCTCGCAGACCTCCGTCGATGTCGAAGGGCTCCTCCGGCACGAGCGTGATCGCGGCGCCGCCGGCGAGGCCCGACCAGATGCGCGATGTGGCCGACGTGGCGGCCCATGACCTCGACGACGAGTACGCGGTGGTGGCGACTCGGCCGTCGTGTGCAGCCGGTCGATCGCGTCGGTGCAGATCTGCACGGCCGTCTGGAAGCCGAACGTCATCTCGGTCAGGGAGATGTCGTTGTCGATCGTCTTGGGCACGCCGACGACGGGGAAGCCGTTCTCGTGCAGGCGGCTGACGACGTTCATCGAGCCCTCGCCGCCGACCGCCGATGATCGCGTCGAGCCCGTGCCGGTCGTAGGCCTTGCGGACCTTCTTGAGGCCGTCCTCGTGGGCGAACGGCTGGTCGCGGCTCGTGCCGAGGATCGTCCCGCCGAGCGGCAGGATGCCGCGGCAGCGGTCGACGTCGAGCAGCTCGTAGTCGTTGTCCATCACGCCCCGCCACGCGTTGCGGAAGCCGATGACCGTGCTGTCGTAGGTGACCTCGGCGGCGCGGACCGCGCCGCGGATGACGGCGTTGAGGCCGGGACAGTCCCCGCCTCCGGTGAGGATGCCGATGCGCATGAGCAGTGACTTTCGTGTGTGGGCAAGACAGATGCGTCGAGGCGGCGTTGGCGCGACAGTGTGAGCCTAGCCACATCGAGCCGTATGCCGCTGAGCCCGGTCCACCTGCCGGGACCGTCCGCAGCCCTCCCGCTCATCCCGGCCGGCTCATAGAGTGGCGGCATGAGCGACGACGTGCAGCCCGTTCCCGCCGCGCCCGGTTCCTCCCCGACCGTGCGGCTGCGGCAGGTGCTCGGCCAGATGCCCGACTACAAGCCGGGCAAGCCTGCCGCGGCGCCGGCCGGGCGTGACGCCCTACAAGCTCTCGTCCAACGAGAACCCCTACGGACCGCTGCCGTCGGTGCTCGCCGACGATCAACGAGGCGCGACGACCGTCAACCGCTATCCCGACATGGCCGTCGCCGAGCTGACGCGAGCGGCTCGGTCGCAGGCGCTCGGCGTCCCGGCCGAGTGCATCGCGACCGGGACCGGCTCGGTCGCCGTGCTCGCCCAGATCGTCCAGGCCGCGTGCGACGCGGGCGACGAGGTCGTCTTCGCGTGGCGCTCGTTCGAGGCCTACCCGATCGTCACGCAGCTGGCCGGAGCCACGCCGGTCATGGTCGGCCTCGACGACCAGGCCCGGCACCGGCTCGACGCGATGTTCGGACGCCGTCACCGACGCGCACTCGGGTGGTGCTCGTCTGCACGCCCAACAACCCGACCGGGCCCGTGCGTGCACCGGGCCGAGCTCGAGGCCTTCCTCGACCGGGTCCCGAGCGACGTCATCGTCGTCGTCGACGAGGCCTACGTCGAGTTCGTCCGCGACCCCGAGGCCGTCCGCGGGCTCGAGGTGTGGCGCCAGCGGCCCAACGTCGTCGTCCTGCGCACCTTCTCCAAGGCGTACGGGCTCGCCGGCCTCCGGGTCGGGTATGCCGTCGCGCACCCTGACGTCGCCGCCGCGATCCGCAAGACGGCCACGCCCTTCGGCGTCAACTCGCATCGCCCAGGTCGCGGCGATCGCCTCGCTCGACGCCTTCGACGAGCTGAAGGAGCGGGTCGAGTCGATCGTCGCGGAGCGGGAGCGGGTCGTGCAGGCGCCTGCAGGACCAGGGCTGGAAGCTGCCGCGAGTCGGACGCGAACTTCGTCTGGTTCCCGCTCGGGGCCGACTCCACCGCTTTCGCCGAGGCGTGCGAGGAGGCCGGTCTCATGGTGCGGCAGTACGGCGACGACGGCGTCCGCGTCACGATCGGCGAGACCGAGGCCAACACCCGCCTGCTCGAGGTGGCCGAGGCGTTCGGGGCGCGGTAGCAGCGGGACAGGGGAGTGGACATGAGGATCCAACCGGTTCGGGGCC
Organism: uncultured Actinomycetota bacterium; assembly: GCA_963826445.1. Classification (GTDB taxonomy): domain Bacteria; phylum Actinomycetota; class Actinomycetes; order Actinomycetales; family Dermatophilaceae; genus Intrasporangium. Next base: position 47,265 of record CAWGXD010000001.1, on the reverse strand, counting down.
GCGCGTTGGGTGGCGTGCTGGCGCTGGCCGGTGTGCTCGCCCTGATCCCATCGATCTTCTGGCCCACGTCGAGCTTCAGCTACCCGGCCGTCGACGACCCGGCCTTCCCGGATCAGCAGCGGCTGGTCAACCTCACGTGGAGCTGGGGCAAGTACGGCATCGAGCACGCGCCGGACGGCTTCGGAGGGGATTCCGCACCCAGCAACACGTTCGGGCTCGTATTCCTCGTCATGGCTCTGGGAGCGGGTGCCGCCGGGGCGCTCGCATGGATGCTGCTCCGAGGGGTCCATGGCAGGCTCCTGGGCGTGGCGGGCACAGCCGTGCTCGCTTCATATGCGGGGCACACCGTGTTCCAACGGGTCGGCCAGAACCTGTTGTTCCTTGGTCCCGACGACGCTCTCGTCCTCGAAACGCCCCCGGCCGGGGTTCTCGAGAACGTGTCTCCGGTGCTGCTCGCCGCCTCCCTCGTCGTCATGCTGTGGCGGTCGTTGCTGGCCGGTGTCCGATCGGCATGGAAGGGGGTGTCGGCCTGGGCGGCGGCCGCCCGGGTCGTCGACGAGTCGGCGGGCCAGGTGGCCGACGGAGACGAGCGGGGCCGCGTGATCCTCCACGGCGAGCGCCGAGTTGACGGCCCTGTGACTCCGGGCGCTGGGGCTGGTGGCCCAGCCGAGTCCATCGGGTTCACCGACCCCTCAACGGGCGACGACCGCTTCCGGCCGCCCAAGCAGGCCTAGGGCAGACCTCTGACAACCGGGCCGCGGCCCGATTGTTGGTGCCGTTTCCGGCGGCGGGCCACCGTCCGTCGGGCCCGGGCCCGATTGTCGGAGGGCGCAGGCGACGACTCGGTTAGTCGTCTGCCTAGTCGTTCCGTCGGGTCGCAGCACGGCGACCGGGATGATCCGGCCCGCCTTCGCCTCGTACTTGCCGACGGCTGGCGCCTTGGCGAGGATGACCTCGCGCCAGATCAGGTCGCGCTCCACACCCCGCAGCTCCGTTGGCGTCACCGACTCGGCGCGGGTGCCGATCTCGATGCTGGCCTCACGACCACGGCGCAGGTTCCGGAACCAGTCAGGGTCGGTCGGCGACCCGCTGCCCGTGCCCCAGACGAGGTAACCGCCGTCGTGGTCGAGGTAGCGGACCATCGTCGACCTCGGCCGTCCCGTCCGGCGCCCGGGCGAGGTCACCATGAGGACCGTCTGGTCCCCGAACGCGTCGAGCCGGCCCTTGAAGGCGTGGTGGATCCACACGCCGATCGCGTTGCCCCGGTGCATCAACCGATGCCTGAACGACACGCCTCCCACCTGCGCCCTCAAGCGTCCTCGGTCGTACCAGCGAGGTCAACGACGGGAGGCGGGACGGCACTGAGGCGGTGGACGCTTAGGCTGACAGGACCGGGACTTCGCCGGACCAGGACAGGCTGAGGAGGCACGATGACCGCAGCGCGCATCGACCTCAACTCCGATCTCGGCGAGTCGTTCGGCAGGTGGGAGATCGGCGACGACGCGGCGATGCTGGAGATCGTCACGAGCGCCAACGTGGCCTGCGGCTTCCACGCCGGGGACAGCCTGACCCTCCAGCGGACCTGCGCCCAGGCGGCCCAGCGCGGCGTCGTCGTCGGCGCCGCAGGTCGGCTACCAGCGACCTGGCCGGCTTCGGCCGGCGCTTCATCGAGATGGAGTCGGACGAGCTGACCGCCGACGTCATCTACCAGATCGGCGCGCTCGAGGCCATGTGCAAGGTGGCGGGCACCCGGGTCGAGTACGTCAAGCCGCACGGCGCCCTCTACAACGCGATCGTCCAGCACGAGGCCCAGGCAGCGGCGGTGGTCGCCGCGGTCGTCGCCGTCGACCCCTCGCTGCCGGTCATGGGGCTGCCGGGGTCGGCGTTCCTCCGGATCGCGGCCGCGGCCGGCCTGCGCACGGTGTCCGAGGCGTTCGCGGACCGCGCGTACACGCCGGAGGGCCACCTCCTCCCGCGCCGCGAGCCGGGATCGGTCCTGCACGACCCTCGGGAGATCGCAGCAAGGATGGTGCGCCTCGCCGTCGAGGGTCGGATCACCGCAGTGGACGGGACGGAGATCGAGGTCCGGGCGGACTCGATCTGCACCCATGGCGACTCACCGGGTGCGGTTGACATCGCCCGGGCGCTCCGGGCCGCCCTGACCGCTGCGGGCGTCGAGATCGCCCCGTTCACCCGGTAGGCAGCCATGTCGCTGCACGCATCCTCCGGGTCGCCGATCGGCCCCGGCCTCCGGCTGCTGCCCATGGGCGACGCGGCCCTGCTCGTCGAGACCGACGACATCGACGCGGTGCTTGCCCTCGATGCGGTCCTCGCCCCGCTCGTTGCGACGAACGACGGCGTGTGGGCCGAGGTCGACGACCTCGTCCCGGCCGCGCGGACGCTGCTCGTCGTCGCCCGCCCGACGACCGACCTCGACGCGCTCGCCGCTTCTGTGGTGGAGGCGGCGGCCGGTGCCGGCCGCGCTGTCCCGGAGGCCGAGTGCCCGGTCGTCGAGATACCGGTCCGCTACGACGGCCCCGACCTCGAGGAGGTCGCGAGGCTGACCGGACTTCGCGTGGACGAGGTGGTCAGGGCGCACACGGAGACACCGTGGCGGGTCGGCTTCGGCGGGTTCGCCCCCGGCTTCGCCTACCTCGTCGGGGGCGACCCGCGCCTCCAGGTCGCGCGCCGGGCGGAGCCGCGGACCCGTGTCCCCGCCGGATCCGTCGCTGTCGCAGGCGAGTACAGCGGTGTCTACCCCCGAGAGTCCCCCGGCGGCTGGCAGCTCATCGGGACGACCGATGTCGTCCTCTGGGAGGTCACGCGCCAGCCACCGGCACTGCTCGTGCCGGGCACGATCGTCCACTTCGTGCGGGACCGACGATGAGCCGCGGCATCGAGGTGGTCGAGCCTGGCCCCCTCACGCTCGTCCAGGACCTCGGTCGGCGCGGCCACCTCGCCGTGGGAGTCGGGCGCGCGGGCGCCGCAGACGTCTCGTCCTACCTCATCGGCGGTCGGCTGCTCGGCAACCCGGCCGGGCTCGGCGCGCTCGAGGTGACCTTCGGGGGGCTGCGACTGCGGGCGCGCGGGGACCTTCTCGCATGCCTCACCGGGGCACTCGCTCCGGCCGAGGTGGACGGTCGCGCGGTCCCCTATGCCGCTCCCTTCACGGTGCGTGACGGCCAAGAGCTCTGCCTCCGTATGCCGCTGAGCGGGCTTCGCACGTACGTGTCCTTCCGTGGTGGGCTGGCCGTGCCGGAGATCCTCGGCTCCCGGGCGACCGACACGATGTCGGGCCTCGGACCGGAACCGCTGCGGTCGGGACAGGTGCTCGAGGTCGGGGCCGCCTGGGGCGGCTTCCCGCATGTTGACCTTGCGCCGGTGCCGCCACCACCGTCCGGCCCGGTCGAGCTTGCCGTCCTGCCGGGGCCGAGGCAGGACTGGTTCGCGCAGCCCGAGAGTCTCGCCGAGTGCGAGTGGACCGTCTCGGGGCGAAGCGACCGCAAGGGGATCCGACTGGAAGGCGAGCCGATCGAGCGGCGGCCGGCCTGGCGGGACGCGGAGCTGCCGAGTGAGGGAATGGTGCGTGGAGCGATCCAGGTGCCGCCCAACGGACTGCCGGTCCTCTTCCTCAATGACCACCCGGTGACCGGTGGCTACCCCGTCATCGGCGTGGTGCGCACCGCCGATGTTGACCGGGCGGCCCAGCTCCAGCCCGGCCAGACGCTGACGTTCCGCTGGGAGCGACGATGACAAGCGGCCACTCGCCGCCCCTCACCCCTGAGTCGTCAGAGTGATCAGTGGGCCAGCTCGGCGGCAGCGTCGGTGCTGGCCCCTAGCGTGAGGACATGGACATGAAGCTGGAGCTGGTGGCAGTACCCGCGAGCGATGTCGATCGGGCCAAGGACTTCTACGTCAGGGTCGGCTTCCACGCCGACCACGACCACGCGGTGAGCGACGACGTCCGGTTCGTCCAGCTCACGCCCCCGGACTCTTCATGCTCGATCGCGATCGGCAAGGGTCTGACTGAGATGGCACCGGGTTCCCTGGACAACCTGCAGATGGTCGTCGCCGACGCGGCCGCGACTCGTGCCGAGCTCGCCGGGCGCGGCGTACCCGTGTCGGAGGTCGATGAGCAGCCGTGGGGCCGCTTCGTCCATTTCGCCGATCCGGATGGCAACCGCTGGGCGCTTCAGGAGCTGCCGGCGTGGTCAACCGGGGCTGGCGGTGACGGGGTCAACCTCGACGCCTGACCCCTCACCGCCATCACCGCACGGGGCATGATGCTGACCTGCGTCGCCGTCTCTGGCTATCGGTCGCTGCGCGACATCGTCGTGCCGCTCCACGGGCTCGACGTCGTCACAGGCGCCAACGGGTCGGGGAAGTCGTCGCTCTACCGTGCGCTACGGCTGCTCGCCGGGTGTGGACGCGGCGAGGTCATCGGCTCGCTCGCGCGCGAGGGCGGCTTGCAGTCGGCGCTGTGGGCGGGTCCGGCGACGTTGGGCGGGACCCGGAAGCAGGGGTATGCCGCTGAGGGCACCAGGCGCAAGGGCCCCGTCAGTCTGCGGTTGGGTTTCGCGTCGGATGACTTCGGATACCTCGTGGACCTCGGTCTGCCGCAGCAGAGTTCGGGAGCCGAGGGGTCATCGGCCTTCCTGCGCGACCCCGAGATCAAGCGCGAGCTGGTGTGGGCCGGGCCCGTCATGCGGCCCAACACGGTGCTCGTGCGCCGCCGCTGGTCCATCGTCGAGACCCGCTCCGTCGAGGAGGCCGAGTGGGACGGTGGCTGGGGCGCCGACGAGTGGGAGTCCGATCCCGAGCCGCTCGCGCGGTCGGGGGGCCGACGTGACGCCCGGCGGACGGGGTGGACCGAGTTGTCGGGGACCTTGCGCCCTTGGGAGTCGATGCTGACCGAGCTCGCCGATCCCGACCGGGCGCCCGAGCTCTTGCGGGTGCGGCGGATGATCCGCGGGTGGCGCTTCTATGACGGCTTTCGGGCCGACGCTTCGGCACCCGCCCGGCAGGCGGGCGTGGGCACGCGGACTCCGGTTCTCGCCGATGACGGCTCCGACCTGGCTGCCGCCCTGCTGCTGAAGACGCCGCAGTGGAACTGGGGGACTCGCCGCTGACGACGTGCCCCCGCGCCCGCCGTGAAAAGGACTCGGGACCGCCGCGCCCGATGCGATGCTGGCTGCATGGACCTCGACCATGTCGACCTCGCGCAGAAGCTCTCGCTCTTCTCGGAGCACTGGTCGCCCAAGGCGGTCGCCCGACTGAACGACTACGAGATCAAGGTCGTGAAGCTCAAGGGCGAGTTCGTCTGGCACGCCCGGGATGGGTCGATGCGGGTGACCTTCATGGGGTGGTCCTTCCTCGGTGGTGGTGTGCCGGTCGCTTCACCGGCGAGTGTCGAGCTGGATGAGGAGCGGGCTACTCGGCGTCCTTCTTGTGCGCGGACACGATCTGCGTGACCCGGGACCGCTTCCGGCCGATCAGCTCGGCGACGGACTCGTGGCTCATCCCGGAGTCGACGAGCGCGACGATCATCTCGTCGCGGCGCTGCATGGCGATCCGCTTGCGCTCGTTCGCCTCAAAGACGGCCTCCGCGAGGGCTGGGAGCTCGGTGGCGGCGTCGCGGTAGTGCAGGACCCGCTTCGCGTGGGCGAGCTTGTAGAACCCGTAGCGGGAGATACCGGTGACGGACGACATGCCGCGGGCACCTTCGTGCACCACGGGGGACAGCGCGAGCTCCTCATCCGGGTTTCGTTGCCGTCGACGGTGACGAGCTGCCCGCCCTGCTCGATCGTCTGGTCGGCGAGGTACTTCTCAGCCGCGGCGATGATCTTCGCGGCCTTCTTGATGCGCCGCTCAGGGTCCTCGATGCTGTCAAGGGTTCTCGAGACGTCCTCGTGCACCTTGCGGGTGATCCGGTGGACGTCGAGCTTCGGGAGCTTCGGGCGGCCGCTGGCTGTCATGGGCGGCGCCGTGTTCACGGTGGTGGTCGCAGGGGCAGGCTTCGGAGCCGGTGCCGGTGCCGGGGCCGGCGCGGGCTTCGGAGCGGGCGCGCCGGTGCGGGCTTGGCCGGGACCGTGATCGTCTGCCCGGGCGGGGTCACGTCCGGGTACTTGATCTGCGGGTTGACCCCGAGCAGCACCACGAGGGTGACGCCGAGCGCGGCCGCGATCTTCGCGAGGGTGTCACCGGACTTGACGGTGTACGTCGCCGGCCGCGGGTCCTCCGGCGACGGGACACGGCCAGCGAGGTAGCCCTCCCACGTCTGGTGAAGGTACTGGCCGGGCCCGTCGTCCCCACCGGCGAGGCCGTTCTCCCCGCGATCCACTCGGCCAGCTGCGCCTTCGCGCCGTCGGACAGGTGCGGGCACGCCTTGAGGATCATGTGCAGGTGGGAAGCCCAGGACTGCGTGATCCACTTCGCGAACCACTTGGAAAACCACTTGGGTTCGCGGATGTCGGCGTAGAACCCGATCATCCGGGCGAGGGATTCGACGCGCTTCTTCGTCTCGGTCGAGTAGCCGGTGAGGTAGATGTCGATGTGGCCGCCGCCGGTCGCGGTGGACCCGCTTGCGGTGGAGCCGGACTGGTAGGACCCGAACCCGGGGATCGGGGTCACCTTGAACCCGCTGCCGGTGAGCTTCGCGAGCTCATCCAAAGGGGCAACCATGCATGCGCAGACGCGCACGCCACGCCAGAAAATGTCAGAAGATCCCCCATGCCGCGGAGAGTGCGGCACGGGAAGCGTTAGCGTCGCGCGGTCACCCCGCGGCGCGCGAGGTCAGCTACGCGCCGACCTTCCGAGCCTGCTCGACGAACCGTCGGGCGACTGGCTGGCGACCTGCCACGCACTGCACGACATGGCGGTATGGGTCCAGCCAGTCGCCAGTTCGGAGCTCCACGAAACACATGCCCCGGCCAGGGTCGAGGTGCCACCGCGCGGTGTCCGAGTGCGCGACCACCCAATCGCACAGGTACACCGCGAGGTCATGCCCGGCCTGCTCGGCGTCAACGTCTCCCGTGTGGGAGGTCAGGAACGCGTCCACCTCGTCCAGGGCGGCATCGTCGTAGCGGTCGAGCCAGTCGAGCCTCAACCCTCGAAGGTAGGGGTACTGCTCGAGACGTTCCCGGGTCGTGCGTGGCAGCGATGGGTCGCCAGCGGGCAGGTAGGGCGCCGTGTCCCCTTCCGGCCCCTGGGGCGGCATGCCCGATAGGAACCGGTATCTGATCTGCTCCCCCATGCGCACATGGTACGCGTGCACAAGAGAGGGGCCCGGGAAACCCCGGGCCCCCATTCCTGACCGCTTGGGGGTCGATCAGCTGCCGCCGCAGTATTTGCCGACCTCGTGGTATGACGTGGCGTAGTAGTAGTAACCGGCCCTCCACAGGTCGCCGCGGACGTAGCCATTCCACACGTTGTAGTTGGCGTCGCTGCAACGATTGCTGACGGTCAAAGCGAGGTAATCGGTGTTGTACACGGTCCTCTCGTTCCAGGCCCGCCTATTCCACCCCCAGAAGTCGAACCGGCTGAGGCTGACGTAGTGCTTGATCGTGCCGGCGTCGCGAAGGCAGGAGGTCAGCGACGAGGCCCGCATATACGACGGCGACGTGGACTTGTCGTGGTAGGCGACCATTTGCAGGGTGCACCCTGACGACGGGTAGGCGGTCGACACCAGCGGCGTGACCTCGCCCTTCGGCTTGCGCGGCAGCCGTTCAGGGTCGATGACGTACTCGGCCGATGTGAAGACTGGCGCGTTGTCGCCTGCGGCCTTCGCCTGCTTGGTGATCTTCTCCTTCCACGCCTTGACGGTGGGGTCGTCGCCGGGGCTTGCCGCCGGCGAGGCGATTGCTGTTGTCGACGCGGCTGGCTCCGCGCCCTGAGCTGTCCCCATGAACGTCAAGGACGTGGCGGTCACCGCTACTGCTAGTGCGACCGTGGCGGCGTCGGGGCCGGGTCGCCGTATTCCGGTGGGAGTAGGTGATCTGGAGGACCTGGGCCGCCTCAGCTGCGGCACCGGCGGCCCCGTAGAGGCTGTAGAACGCGTCCGTGACCCGGGAGAGGTTCATCATCATGGCGAACGCCGAGACGAGGACACGTGGAACGCGCTGTTCGTCGTGCCGCGCGGGGTCGAGCACTGTCCGGTGGCGGAGCAGGAGGTGCAGGCCGTGCTCATCGAGCCAGAGGGGACGGTCCACACCGGCGACGCGGGTGGACCGCTCACCGCACGTGTGGAGTCGATCTGACCAACCGCCGCTGCGTGGGCGGCGCTGGTCAGGAGACGTTCGGGCTCTCGACGGTGCCGGTGAGGGCGGCCTCGAGCGACTCCTGGTTGCTGAAGAAGTCTGGTCGGCCCGCGCCGGCCCGGATCAGGGTCCTCAGGCTGCCGAGGATGTACCGGCCCCAAGCGGTGTTGCACACGTCGTAGCACTCCTGCTCTGCGTTGAGCCCCTCGTGAGTGAACGTCAGCGCGTGTGCGGCGGTTGCCGCCGGCTTCCGCTGACTCCTCGGTGATCTCGAAGCGGATCAACGTGCCGGTCCACTCCTCCTTGTCCTCGATGAAGGTGAGGTGGCTGTCGAGGACGAGCCACGACACACACTCGGCCGGGACGAGCTCCGTGATCCGCAGCTTCGAGAAGTGGATGTCGGGAACGCTGTAGGTCCACTCGGCCCCGAGGGTGGAGGTGTCGCCGACGATGTTGCCGGACCACCAGCTCCGGACATCGTTGACCGCGTCGAAGACCTGCTGTGGAGTCTGCTCCACGGTGAAGCTCATCGTGAGGTCGGTGCTCATGGGATCGTTGCCTTTCCGTTGGACTTGCATGATGCAAGTCACGCTAGCCCGGCCTACTTGTATGAAGCAAGGAGTTTTCATCGGGCAAACCCTCGTGGCGGGCGTCCGCATTGTGAGATTTCTGGCGGCCTCCGGTAAGTTCCGGTTGAGAGGACCCTCAGGCTCCGCCGTCACCCTCGGCGGGCCCGTGTGACCCAGCCGTCGGGCGGGAGAACCCCGCTCGCGGCCCGACCAAAAATGCCGGAACTCCACTCCGGCGAAGGAGCCCCAGTGAGCGACAAAGTAGTCGCCGAGCTGCACGAGCCGACCCCGGCGGTCGGCGACGGCGGCCCGGACATGATCCAGCTGCTGACCCCCGAGGGCGAGCGCGTCTCCCACCCCGACTACGACAAGTACGTCGCGGACCTCACGCCCGAGGACCTGCGCAGCTTCTACCGCGACCTCGTCCTCATCCGCCGCCTCGACGCCGAGGGCTACGCCCTCCAGCGTCAGGGCGAGCTCGGACTGTGGCCCAGCCTGCTCGGCCAGGAGGCGGCCCAGGTCGGCTCCGGTCGCGCGCTCAAGCCGCACGACTTCGTGCTTCCCGACCTATCGGGAGCACGGCGTCGGCTTCGTGCGCGGCATGGACCCGCAGAGCTCGCTGCAGCTCTTCCGCGGCGTCAGCCAGGGCGGGTGGGACCCCAGGGACCACAACTTCCACCTCTACACCATCGTCATCGGCGCGCAGGCGCTGCACGCCACCGGCTACGCCATGGGCGTCAAGATGGACGGCAACGTCGGCACCGGCGACCCCGAGCGGGACACCGCGGTCATCTGCTACTTCGGTGACGGCGCCTCCGCGCAGGGCGACGTCAACGAGGCCTTCGTCTACGCCGCGTCCTTTGACGCGCCGGTGGTGTTCTTCTGCCAGAACAACCAGTGGGCCATCTCCGAGCCTGTGACCAAGCAGACCCGCATCCCGCTCTTCCAGCGGGCGCGAGGCTTCGGCTTCCCCGGCATGCGCGTCGACGGCAACGACGTCCTCGCCACCTACGCCGTGACCCAGCACTGCCTGGACGAGGCCCGCAACGGCAACGGCCCGCTCCTCATCGAGGCCTTCACCTACCGCATGGGCGCGCACACGACGGCCGACGACCCGACGAAGTACCGGGTCTCGGCCGAGGTCGAGCAGTGGAAGTTCCGCGACCCGATCCAGCGCCTCAAGACCTACCTGCCTCAGGAGGGCTGGGCCGACGAGGCGTTCTTCACCAGGGTCGACGAGGAGGCGGACTCGTTCGCCGCCGAGCTCCGGCAGGGCTGCATCACCATGGCGACTCCTGCCGGGCGAGACGATGTGGGACCACATCTATGCCGAGGAGCACCCGGTCATGGAGGCTGAGCGCGCCGCCTTCCTGGCCTACCAGGCGAGCTTCGAGGAGGCGAACTGATGGCGCTCGAGAAGGTCACGCTCGGCAAGAGCCTCACCAGCGGGCTGCGCAAGGCCATGGAGGAGGACCCCAAGGTCGTCCTCATCGGTGAGGACATCGGCAAGCTCGGCGGCGTCTTCCGGATCACGGAGGGGCTGCAGAAGGACTTCGGCGAGGAGCGCGTCATCGACTGCCCGCTCGCCGAGTCCGGCATCGTCGGCACCGCGGTCGGGCATGGCCCTGCGCGGCTACCGACCGGTGTGCGAGATCCAGTTCGACGGCTTCGTCTACCCGGCCTTCGACCAGATCGTCAGCCAGGTCGCCGAAGATGCGGGCCCGGTCGCTCGGTGCGATCACGATGCCCGATCGTCATCCGCATCCCGTTCGGCGGCGGCATCGGCAGCCCGGAGCACCACTCGGAGAGCCCGGAGGCGTACTTCGCCCACACGGCCGGACTGCGCGTCGTCGCGTGCACGCAACCCGGAGGACGCGCACTGGATGATCCAGCAGGCGATCGAGTGCGACGACCCGGTGATCTTCTTCGAGCCGAAGCGCCGCTACCACGACCGCGCCGAGTACGACACGGCGGCCGCGGAGGCGCCGCGTGGTCTCTTCGAGGCGCAACGTCATCCGTGAGGGCACCGACGTGACGCTCCTCGGCTACGGCCCGGTCGTCAAGACGATGCTCGAGTCGGCTGCCGCGGCAGAGGCCGAGGGCACGTCGCATCGAGGTCATCGACCTGCGCTCGCTCTCGCCGCTGCCGATCGAGACCATCGTGTCGTCCGTGCGCAAGACGGGCCGGCTCGTCGTCGTCCACGAGGCGAGCAGCTTCCTCGGCATGGCGTCGGAGATCTCGGCGCAGGTCACCGAGCAGTGCTTCTACGAGCTCGAGGCCCCGGTCATCCGGGTCGGTGGCGCCAACATCCCCTACCCGCCGAGCCGGATGGAGGAGGAGTTCCTCCCCGACCTCGACCGGATCCTCGACGGCGTCGACCGCGCGCTGTTTCGCGTACTGAGCAGAGGGCTGCGACACTGGCAATCCGAGACGTTCAACCTGCCCGACCCCGGTGAGGGCCTCGTCGAGGCCGAGATCGTCGAGTGGAAGGTCGCGCCGGGCGACACCGTCAAGGTCAACGACATGGTGCTCGAGATCGAGACCGCCAAGTCGCTCGTCGAGCTGCCCATCCCGTGGGCCGGCACCGTCAAGGACCTGCTCGTCGAGGTCGGCCAGACCATCGACGTCGGCACGCCGATCATCTCGATCGACGACGGCCTGGGCGGCGACGACGCGCCGGCCGCGCCGTCGATCCCGGGCGAACGGCGGCTCCGGACGAAGGCGGACCAGCAGGAGGCGATCCTCGTCGGCTACGGCGCCAAGGCCGGCGCCACGGCCCGCCGAGCGCGCAAGCAAGCCGATGGCCGTATGCCGCCGAGCCCGGTTCCGACGCCGCGCCGGCTCGCGCTCGGCTCCGACCGAGACCGAGCAGGTGGCGGCCGCCGCGCCCATCGCGGAGGAGCTGGCCCCGGCCCCGCGCACGGAGTCGCGAGCCCACGCGGTGCCGGCTCCATGCCGTGGCGCCGGTGGCCCGCGAGGGTCGACCGAAGGCGAAGCCGCCGGTGCGCAAGCTGGCCAAGGACCTCGGCGTCGACCTCTGCGTCCGTGCACGCGATCGGGCGCCGACGGCATCATCACCCGCGACGACGTCCAGTCCTTCGCCGACGGCGGGAACGGCGCAGCGGCCCAGGGCGCTCCCACCCCAGCCGCGGCGGCAGCCGGCGTGGCAGCGGCAGCGAGCCCAGCGGCATACGGATTGGCGTTTCGGTTCCGGTGAGCGCGAGGAGCGCATCCCGATCAAGGGTGTGCGCAAGATGACCGCGCAGGCGATGGTCGGCTCCGCGTTCACCGCGCCGCACGTCACCGAGTGGATCACGTCGACGTGACGAAGACGATGGAGCTCGTCGACCGCCTCAAGGGCATCGCGCGAGTTCCGCGAGGTCAAGGTCACGCCGCTGCTCGTCCTCGCCAAGGCGATGGTCCTCGCGGTCCGCCGCAACCCCGGCATCAACGCGACGTGGGACGAGGCGGCCCAGGAGATCGTCCAGAAGAACTACGTCAACCTCGGCATCGCTGCCGCGACGCCCCGCGGGCTGATCGTCCCGAACATCAAGGACGCCCACGCGATGTCGATGCTCGAGCTGGCCCAGGCCATCGGTGCAGCTGACGGCGACCGCGCGCGAGGGGCGCACGCAGCCGGCCGAGATGTCGGGCGGCACGATCACCATCACCAATGTCGGCGTCTTCGGTGTCGACAGCGGTACGCCGATCATCAACCCGGGGGAGTCGGCGATCGTCGCGTTCGGCGCGATCCGCAAGCATGCCCTGGGTCGTGACCGACGCCAACGGCAACGACGAGATCGCGATCCGGCACGTGACGCAGCTCGCCGTGAGCTTCGACCACCGCCTCATCGACGGCGAACTGGGATCCAGCTTCCTCGCCGATCTCGCGGCGATCATGGAGGACCCGGGCCAAGCCCTCGTCTGGGGCTGACCGGCACCCCCGTATCCCAGCACTTACCCGCAACACACCGAGCAGTGGCCAAGCCCCGACGGAAATAACCGTCGGGGCTTGGCCACTGCTCGGTGTGTTGGGTAGTCAGGGGCGGGAGCGCGCGGTGTCGACGAGGAAGGCGGCGCTGAGTTCGTCCCCAACCCGCTCGAGCAAGCCGATGTCGACGGCCTCGTACCGCTCGGCCAGGGTCGGCTCGACCGTGGTCAGCACGGTCCGCACGTCACGTTCGGCCACCGCGGCGGCGAGCTCGCGCTTCAGCTCCTCCGTCAGCGTCCCACCCGAGCGACGGGCCAGCGCAGCGACCTCCACCGCATAGGGCTCCGTCTGCGCCGCGACACCGTTGTCCTCGGTGGTCAGCATGCGCGAGGTGTGCTCGAGGAGGGCGGCGCCGCGTCGGAGGTCCCCCTGCCCGACCTCGGTCACGGCCCGAGTCAGGAGCGGGCGGTCGCCGGTCAGGGCCGCCTCGGCGAGCAGCCCGAGCCGGAGGCCGAGGAGGCGCTCATTCGTGCGGGTGTTGCCGGCCTCCCGGCCCAACGGCACGACGAGCGCGTCGTCGGGCGCGGTCTGGTTCAGCGTGTCGAGCAGCTCGCGGCCCGCTTCATCGGCCGTGTGCACCGTGTTGCGCAGCGGAAGCTCCTTGATGAACACCGTTGCCACCAGGGCGAGGACGAACGGAACCAGCCCCCACAGGAAGACGTCGTGCAGCGAGTCGGCGAGCCCGCGCTGGACGCCCGTGGCCACCTCGGCAGGCAGTCCCGCGAGGACCGACGGGTCCAGGACCGCACCGGCATTGACCTCCTGACCCGACGCGGCCATCTGCTCCGCGACGCCCGGGGGCAGGTGCGAGGCGATGTTGCCGGCGAGGCCGCTGCTCATGATGGTGCCGAACACCGCGATGCCCACGGTCGACCCGACGTTGCGGAAGAACTGGGTGGACGCGGTGGCGACACCCAGGTCGCGGCGGGCCGTCGCGTTCTGGACGATGAGGGTGTACACCTGCAGCGCGATGCCGAGGCCGATGCCGAAGACCACCATCGCCAGGGTGAGGTCGAGCTCGGTGGCGGAGTAGTCGAGCCGGATGAGCATCCAGAAGCCAGCGCCCATGAGCAGGATCCCACCGAGCGTCTGCAGCTTGTACCGCCCGGTCCGGGTGATGACAAGTCCGGCAATGATGGACAACCCGATCATCGCCACCGACATCGGCATCAGGATGAGGCCGGAGTTGGTCGCCGAGACTCCCAGTACCCCTTGGGCGTACACCGGCAGGTAGATCATCGCGCCGAACATCATCACCGAGACCATGAAGCTCGCGATGTTGGACAGCGTGAAGACCGAGCTCCGGAACAGGTGCAGCGGCAGGACGGGCTCCGCGGCCCGACGCTCGACGGCGAGGAACGCTGCGAGGGTGACGAGCCCAGCGGCATACATGACGATGACGGGCAGCGAGTCCCAGGCCCACGTCGTGCCGCCCAGCGACGTGGGAACGAGCAGGAGGATGAGCGCCAGGGACAGCAGCGCGATGCCCGCCCGGTCGATGACCGGCCGTTGCCGGACGTGCTCGAGGTGGAGGAACCGGCTGATCCCGAAGTACGCCGCGATGCCGACGGGCAGGCTGATGAAGAAGAGCAGGCGCCAGCCCCAGTGGTCGGTGACGAAGCCGCCGACGAGCGGCCCGAGGATCGAGGAGAGGCCGAACACGCCGCCCATGAGGCCCTGGTACTTGCCCCGCTGCCGCGGCGGGATGATGTCGCCGATGATCGTCTGCGACAGGGGCATGAGGGTCCCCATCCCGACGCCCTGCACTGCCCGGGCGGCGATGAGCCACCAGAAGTTCTGCGCCAGGCCGGACAGGACCGAGCCGACCATGAAGACGACGAGCCCGCCGAGGTAGAACCCGCGTCGCCCGTAGACGTCCGAGAGCTTGCCGACGATGGGCACGGTGATCGCGCTGGCGAGCATGGCGGCAGTCGCGAGCCACGAGTAGTGCTCCATCCCGCCGAGCTCCGCGACGATGCGCGGCATCGCCGGGCCGACGATGGTCTGGCTGATCGAGGCCACCAGCATGCCGAGCATGAGGGCCGTGAAGATCTGGCGCGATCGGGGATCCAACCCGGTGGGCGCACCGGCCGGGTCAGCGGTCGGGGCAGGCGTTGACGTTCGGGGCATGGGAGAACGGTACGCGAACATTGCACTCGCTGCAAAATTGCACACGCTGCATTAATTTCCTACCATGCGGACATGGAGCAACCGGACAGAGGACTGCGCGAGCGCAAGAAGCGCGAGACCCGTCGCGCCATCCATCGCGCCGCGCTCGACCTCGTCGAGGAGTTCGGTTTCGACGCCGTGACGACCGACGAGATCGCGGGGCGCGCCGGGGTCAGCCCCCGGACCTTCTTCAACTACTTCCCGACGAAGGAGGGTGCGGTCCTCGGCACGACTCCCGCCGACCTTGAGGAGCTGAGGGCGCAGCTGGCAGGGCGGCCCGAGGACGAGCCCATCCTCGACTCGATCCGCGTCATCGTCCGGGACAGGCTGGCTCCGACGAGCTACGACCCCGACCTTCGGGCGCAGCGGCGTCGGGTGCTCCTCGGCGAGCCGGCCCTCGGTCCCGCCCTGGTCGGCAACAACCTGCGCACCGAGAACGTCCTGACCGACGTCGTGGCCGCCCGGCTCGGAGTGGACCCCCGGGAGTCGGTGCGGCCGCGGGTCACCGTGGCGACCGCGCTGGCCGCCGTGCGCGCGTCCATCGAGCACCAGCAGTCCGGTGGCACCGGCACCGTCGAGGACGCGGTCGACGAGGCTTTCGCCCTGCTCGAGACCGGCCTGGCCTGAGGAGCCGCTGAGCGCAGTCGGGGTCTCCGCGCCGCCCAACGTCAGCCGCGATGAGCAGCGCCCGCGTGGTCGATGCAGGTCGTGGCCGTGGGTCGCGCCTCGAGCCGCTCATCGGGGATCGGTCGACCGCAGACCACGCATGTGCCGTACGTCCCCTCCGCGATGCGCGTCTCGGCAGCATCGATCTCGGACAGGTGCTGTTCGGCCTGGTCGATGAGCGCGGCGACCTGAGACCTCTCGTAGGCGATCGTCGCTCCCTCCGGATCGTGTTCGTCGTCGGAGTTGGAGTCCACGGACGCCTCGACCACCTGGCCGAACTCCCGCTGGAGTGCCTCGAGTCGATCCACGGTCATCCGGCGTTCCTCGGCCAGCCGTGTGCTGTGGGCCGTGTCCGTCACTCGCGGGCCTCCTTGCCTCGACGCCTGTCCCGACACATCCAACCCATTCTGCCCCGGGGGCGAGCATCGTGCCTGTGGAGCGCGTCACGGCTCGTCGGCTAGCAGGCAGGATGGGGCCATGAGCGAGCCGCACCAGTCCACGGGCGTCGTCTTCCCCACCGCCGACACGGCCGACGGCCGCCGCAGCACGACGGCGCTGGGCCGCGCCGTGGTCGCCGACGCCCTGCGACGGGCCGACCCGGTCGGCTCCGCGTCGGCGGCGCGCGAGACGAACTGGCGGCAGGGCTACCTGCCGCACTTCCGCCGCCTCATCGAGGCCGGTCTCCCCGGCGCGGAGGCGGCGCACTCCATCGCCCGGGACGGACTCGCCTCGCTCCACGAGCGGATGCGCTGGGTCGGACCGTCGGGCGAAGGCCCGCTCGCCACGGCCTTCGAGAGCAGTCCTACGCCGCTGGTTTCCGAGACCATCCGCGGGGAGGGTGCTCCGGACCGCACCATCTCCATGCCGTATGCCGCTGAGCGCGCTTCCGGGGACACGCTTCGTCGCGTGCTGGCTGGGTGGGTCGACGCGGGAGTCGTCGAGCCGACGTGTGCCGAGGCGGTCGAGCGAGTCATGGCCAACCCGGACTGGCTCGACCTGTCGGACCAGACCGTCGTCGTGCTCGGGGCGGCTGCCGAGATGGGACCGTTGCGGACCCTGCTCCGGTGGGGCGCGGACGTGGTGGCTGTCGACCTGCCGCGGAAGGAGCTGTGGCAGAAGCTGATCGCAGACACGCGGCGGCTGGCTGGTTCGATGACAGTTCCGGCACGCCCCGGCGGGGAACCGGTCGAGGGGAGGCTCGGCGGCGACCTGATCCACGACCTCGGCTCGGTGACGCAGTGGGTGACCGAGCGGGAGGGGCGGCTCGTCCTCGGCAACTACGTCTACGCCGACGGGGAGACGAACGTGCGCGTGTCCACTGCCGTCGACGCCTTGACCCAGCGGGTGGTCGACCAGCGCGGTCATGACGTGGCCCTGGCCTTTCTCGCCACCCCGACGGACGTGTTCGCGGTGCCCGGTGGCGCGGTGGCCAGGTCCGTCGAGAACTACGCCCAGCGGCATACGTCCAAGGTGTTGCGGGTGCCGCTGCGCACCCTCAGCGGTGGGCGCCTGCTCCGGCGCAACTACGTGCCCGGCGAGGACCCGGGGATCAACGACTGGTCGTGCTCCAGCAGGGACCGAACTACCTGCTCGCGAAGCGGCTCCAGCGGTGGCGGGCGACGACGCACCGGGCCGATGGCGGCGTCGTGTCGCTCAAGGTGGCGCCGCCGACGCGGACTCGCTCGGTCGTCAAGAACCGGGCGCTCGCGGCGGCCTATGCCGGCGCGCACCGATTCGGAGTCGAGGTCTTCGAGCCGGGCACCGCGAACACGCTCATGGCCATCCTGCTGGTCCACGACCTGCGCACCGGCGCGCCGGCGCGCCAGCACCCATGGCAGGACGAGGCGTACGGCGCGGCCCACGGCGGGCTGTGGACCGTCGGCCTACGACCCGCGCAGCGCCCTCGGGATCGCCGCCCTGCTCGGCTTCGCGGCGGCCCGCTGAGTTGGCAGCACGAGCACGCAGGCATAATGCTCTGACCATGGCCGAGAGCACCTCGACGAGCTGGCGGGGCGGCGCGTCGACGACCGTTCGCCCGAGCATGGGCTCGGTGGAACCTTCAGCGCGCCGCGGACGCTCGTCCCCGCGCTGCTCGCAGCGATCGCCTACGTCGACCCGGGCAACTTCGGCGTCAACATCAGCTCCGGGGCCCAGCACGGCTACGCCCTCGTCTGGGTCGTCGTCTTCGCGAGCTGCTCGGCGATGGTGATCCAGTACCTCGCGGCCAAGCTCGGCATGGTCACCGGGATGAGCCTCGCGGAGCACAGCGCGCGAGCGCTACCCGGGCGATCGGTCGGGTTCTGCTGTGGACGCAGGCCGAGATCGTCGTCATCATGACCGACCTGGCGGAGATCGTCGGCGGTGCGATCGCCCTGTACGCTCCTCTTCGGGCTGCCGCTCATGTGGGGCGCCGTCGTGGTGACGGCGTTCAGCCTCGTCGTGCTCTATCTCAAGGTGCACGGGCGCAGCCACTTCGAGTCGGTCGTCCTCGTGCTGCTCGCCGTCATCATCGGCTCGCTGCTGTGGCAGGTGCTCATCGCGGACGTCGACCGGGTCGCGCTGCTCCGCTCGGTCGTGCCCGGTCCGCTCGACTCGTCGGCGGCGCTGCTCGCCGTCGGCATCGTCGGGGCCACCGTCATGCCCCACGCGCTGCACTTCCACTCGGCCGCCTCGCGAGCCCGCGACGACGGCACCGTCGAGCCGTCACAGACTGAGCGCATCCGGACCGGGCGGCGCACCGTCGCGGTCAGTCGTCATCGCCATGTCGATCGCCGGTGTGGCGAACGTCAGCCTCGTCGTCTTCTCCGCGGCGTTGCCCTCCGAGGCCGGCGCCAGCATCGAGACGCGCCTATGCCGCGCTCGGAGCGCAGGCCGGGCAGATCGCGGCGACGATGCTCGCCGTCGCCCTGCTCGCCTCCGGGCTGGCGTCGACCCTCGTCGGCGTGCAGACCGGTGACGTCGTCATGACCGGCTTCGGCAGGCGGCCGATCCCGGCGCTGCTGCGCCGCATGCTCGCCGTCGTGCCGACGCTGATCATCCTCGGGGTGGGCGTCGAGCCGACAAATGCGCTGGTCTGGAGCCAGGTCGTGCCTCAGCTTCGCGCTGCCCGGCACGCTCATCCCGCTGCTGCTCTTCACGCATGACCGGCGTCTCATGGGGCGCCTGGCGAACCACCGCCTCACCACCGTCGTCGCCTGGCTCATCACGGCGGTCATCGTCGGCCTCGTCGGCTTCCTCATCGTCAGCGGCGCCTGACCTGAGTGCACATTCCTCGATCGAGTGAACAGGATTCGGGGTGGGTCGGTCAGTCGAGGTCGGCTGCGAGGTAGTGCTGGAGTGTCGGCCCGACATGGGCGACGAGCTCGTCGACCGTCATGGTCGCGAGGGGCTCGATGCCGACCACGCGCCGGGCCATGGCAAGGCCCACGATCTGTGACGCAGCCAGCGCTGCGCGGCGCCGGGCATCCGGTCCGGGCAGGTGCCGCGCGTAGGCGCCGATGATGACGTTGTCGATGAACTCGCGCACGACATCATTGGCCGGGCCTTCCGTCATCGCGGAGCGCATGAGGCCAAGGAGGGCGGGGCCGGTGACCGGATCGTCGAGGAGCGCCGCGACTTCGCGGACGATCCGCTCGCCGACGCCGTCCAAGCCCTGCGCGAAGATCTCGTCGATCTTCTGGTGCGGGTCAACAGGCAGCTCGAGCACCGCCGCGAAGAGGCCGTCCTTGTTGCCGAAGTAGTACGGCACGAGGGCCACGTCGACTCCGGCGCCTTGTGCGACTGCACGCATCGTCGTGCCGGCGAAGCCCCGCGTGGCGAACAGCGCACGAGCCGAATCCAGAATGTCGCCCCGCACGTCGACGCGGTCGGAGCGGGGCCCGGGTCGACGCGACATGAGGCCAGCATAGATCTTTTTCATCAAGCGTTGAAACGTCTGGGCCGGAGGACTACCGTGGTTTCAACAAACGTTGAAAGGAGCCACTCATGTCGTTCGGAACAGCCCATGAGTCCCCGGTCGGCGTAGCCGGTCAAGCCTCCGGACCGGCCGCCTCATCCCCTCCACGCCAGGGCGTCAAGCACTTCCCGCCTGGCGGCGCCTGGGGGGCGATCGTCGCGTTGACGATCCTCCTCGGCCTGGTCCTGACTGCCTTCACCCTGCCCGCCATCAACAGTGAGCCGCGCGGGGTGCCCATCGGGATCGCCGGTCCCGCTCCGGCGGTGCAACAGCTGTCCGGAGGCCTGAGCGCTCAAGGGTCCGAAGCGTTCTCCGTGACCACGTTCACTGACGAGGCGCAGCTGTCCCAGGCCATCCGCGACCGTGCGGTCTACGGTGGCATTGCCCTCGGGCCCAGCGGGGCCACCATCTTGACGGCTCCTGCAGGGAGTCCCGTTGTCGCCCAGGGTCTCTCCAGCCTTGCTGCACAGCTCGGGCAGCAGCAGGGCCAAGCCGTGCCGGTCAAGGCGGTCGTCTCCCTGCCGGCTGGGGACAGTCGTGGAGTGGGTCTCGCAACAGCCCTGTTGCCTCTCCTCATCGGCGCCATCGCGCCGGTCATCGCCATGAACCGGCTCGTCAGAGGCACCTGGGCCAAGCTGGCGGCAGTCCTCACGACCGCAGTCGTCCTCGGGGCGGCGCTGGCCGGGCTGCTGCACTGGTACGGCGTCTTCGAGGGCAGCTGGCTGCGCGACGCCGCAGCCATGGCCGCGGTCCTCGCCGCGATGTCGGCTGCGCTGCTCGGACTGCTCCTCCTGGCCGGATTCCCCGGTTTCGGCCTGGGAGTGGCGCTGTTCCTCCTCCTCGGCAATCCCCTGTCGGGCCTCGCGACTGCTCCCGAGTTCCTCGCCGAGCCCTGGCGAACGATCGGGGCGTGGCTGCCACCGGGCGCCGGCGGCCAGCTGCTCCGCAGTGCTGCGTACTTCGAGGGTGCCGGAGCCGGCCCGCACCTCGTCGTCCTCGGCGCCTGGTTCCTGCTCGGCATCGTGCTCGTCGCCGTCGCGTCCCGAATGCGGCGCACCACCACCGCCGCCGCCTGACCCACCCTGCGTGTTGCGCGAACCCGGGCGTGGCACGCTGTGGCTGTCGCCCGGAGGACGCGAGGAGTGGGACATGAGTCGGCAGCTGGTGCCTCCCGTCGTGATCGAGGGCGAGGCGCTGACGGAACTGCGGCTGGAGGTTCGCGCCTTCCTCGGCGAGCAGATCGCTGCCGGGCGCTTCGTGCCGCACGTCGACACGTGGCTGACGCGGTGGGACCGCGACTTCACCCGCGAGCTCGGCCCGGCGCGGCTGGCTCGGCATGGTCGATCCCGAAGGAGTACGGCGGGCGGGGCCGCACCTACCTCGAGCGGTTCGTCGTCACCGAGGAGCTGCTCGTCGTCGGGCGCGCCCGTGGCGGCGCACTGGATCGCCGAGCGCCAGATCGGCCCGTCGCTGCTCGACCTACGGCACCGAGGAGCAGAAGCGGGCGTTCCTGCCCGGGATCAGCCGTGGCGAGATCGTCTTCGGCATCGGCATGAGCGAGCCCGACTCCGGCTCCGACCTGGCGAGCGTCCGCACCCGCGCCGAGCAGGTCGACGGCGGCTGGCGGCTCACCGGCACCAAGGTGTGGACCTCCGGAGCGCACGAGGCCGACGCCTTCTTCGCCCTGGCCCGCACGGCACCGCTCGACCCGGCCCGCCGGCACGACGGGCTGAGCCAGTTCATCGTCGACCTGCGCGCGCCCGGCGTGGCGCATCCGCCCGATCGTCTCGATGGGCGGCGACCACCACTTCAACGAGGTGCACCTCGACGGCGTCTTCGTCCCCGACGACCGGGTGCTCGGCGCGGTCGGCGACGGCTGGCGCGCAGGTCACGTCCGAGCTCGGCTTCGAGCGCAGCGGCCCGGAGCGGGTCCTCTCGACCTTCCAGCTGCTCGCCGCCGCCGCGCAGGCCATGGATGACGGCGGCTGCCCTCCGACCACGGCCTCGGCCGCCACGTCGCCCGGGTCGCCGCCCTGCACCAGATGTCCTTCGCCGTCGTCGACCGCCCTCGAGGCGCACGCCCGGCGCCGACACGGCGCCGCTGTCGTCAAGGTGCTCGGCACGACGACGGAGGGCGACATCGCCGACTACGTCGACCTGCTCACCGCGACCGGCTGGGTCGAGGACGAGGAGCTCGACGCGCTCCTGCACGCCGCGATCCTCCAGCGCCCCGGCTTCACCCTGCGCGGCGGCACCAACGAGATCCTGCGCGGCGTCATCGCCCGCGGACTGGGGATGCGCTGATGACGACCGACCGGCTACGACACCCCCGCTGCGTCGACGCCGACGGTCGCCGACCCCGACCTCGTGGGCGTGCTCGACCGAGCTCTTCGACGACTACCGCGCCAAGCGCGCCGGCCCCGACCGAGCGTCGTCGACCTCGACCGCGACCTCTGGACGCAGCTCGAGGAGCTCGGCCTGACCCGGCTCACCGCCTCGGAGGAGCGCGGCGGCAGCGGCGCCACCTGGGTCGAGGCCGCCGCCCTGCTCGGGCTCGCCGCCGCGGCGGCCGCGCCCGGTGCCGCTCGCCGAGCACGACGTGCTCGGCGGCGTGGCTGCTCGAGGCGGCCGGGCCTGCCCAACGACGGCGGCCTGCGGACCGTATGCCGCCCCGACCCGTCCGGGCGTCGCCCTCAACGTCACGTGGGCCCGGGACGCGCACCTCATCGTCGCGCTCTGGGAGGACGGCGAGCAGCTGGCGGGTGGCCGACGTGCCGCGTCGACCACGTCGACCATCACGAGCGGCCGCAACCTCGCCGGGCGAGCCCAGTGACACGTGTCGAGTTCGACCTCGCCGACCTCGAGGCCGGCACCGTCGTCGTCGCGACGCGGTCGGCGAGCAGTTCCACCTGCGCGGTGCACTCGCCCGGTCCGCCCAGGTCGTGCGGCGCGATGGAGCGCATCGTCGAGCTCGTCCTCACGCATGCCGCGCGAGCGCGAGCAGTTCGGCCGGCCCATCGGCGCGCTTCCAGGCCGTGCAGCACCTCGTCGCCGACATCGCCGCGGAGACCGCCCTCGCCCGCGCCGCTACCGACGCCGCCGTCGCCCGTGCCGCGGCGTCGGACTGGCAGGACCCCGGCATGCTCTTCGCGGTCGGCGTCGCCAAGTCCTGCGTCGGCCACGCCGCCTCGGTCGTCGTCCGCGACGCCCACCAGGTGCTCGGCGCCATCGGCACGACCCTCGAGCACGAGCTGCACACCCTGACCAAGCCGATCCTCGCGCGCCGCAGCGAGTACGGCTCGCTCCACGAGTGGGACGAGACCCTGACCGAGCCTCGCCACGTCGGCCGGCCGCGACCGGCTCTGGCCCCTCATCACGCACCGGCGCGCCAGCCTCGAACCGTCCGCCCCCGGCCCCGACTGAGGACCTGGCTGCAACTCCACCGCCGAGCCGCCGACAAGGAGATTCGCCATGACCGAGATCGCGCTACGACGTCGCTGACGGCGTCGCCATCATCACCCTCGACGCACCCGAGCGGCGCAACGCCCTCTCGGTCGAGATGTCACGCGAGCTCATCGACGCCGCCCGCAGCCGCCGAGGCCGACGCCGCCGTCGGCGCCCTCGTCGTCACCGGCGGCCAGCACTTCTGCGCCGGCGCCGTGCGCAGCGTCCTCGCCGACACCGGCCGCGACCCCGTCGAGGACGAGGCCTACCGCAACCTCGAGACCGTCTACCGCGCCTTCACGACGATCGGCGACGTCGGCGTGCCGACCATCGCGGCCGTCCGCGGGCGCCGCGGTCGGCGCGGGCCTCAACCTCGCCCTCGCCACCGACCTGCGCATCGTCTCGCGCACCGCCCGGCTGCTCCCCGGCTTCGCCCAGATCGGCATCCACCCCGGCGGCGGCCACTTCACCCTCCTCAACCGGGTCGCCGGCCGTGAGGCCGCGGCAGCCCTCGGGCTCTTCGGCGAGGAGGTCGACGGCGAGCGCGCCGTCGCGCTGGGACTGGCCTGGGCGGCATACGACGACGGCGACGTCGAGCGCGAGGCGCTGGCGCTGGCGGCCCGCGTGGCCGCGGACCCCGCGCTCGCCCGGCGCCGGTCGCGCAGCTTCCGCCGCGAGACCGCCCCCGGCGGAATGCCGTGGGACGTCGCCGTCGAGCTCGAGCGCTCGCCGCAGATGTGGTCGCTGCGCCGCAAGCACGGTCAGGCGACCGAGCGGCGCCCCACGACCCCGGCCTGGCCGCACGTAGGCGACGAGTCGATCGGTGCCGGGCATGCGGCGATGGCTCGGGCCACGACCCCCGTCCACCCGACAGAAGCGACGCAGGACCCGTGCTGGCCGTCCTACCGACCTCTGTTCGAGGTGCCGGGGGCCCGCATCTTCATCGTCGGGGGGTTCACCGCCCGCTCGGCCGGCTCGATGTTCGGCGTGTCCGTCGTCGCGATGGTCGCGGCCCGCACGCGGCTCCTACGAGCTCGCCGGCGCCGTCGTGGCGGCCGGCATGGTGTCGCTGGCGCGTCTTCGCGCCCGATCCTCGGCCGGCTCGTCGACCGCTACGGGCAGCGGCGGATCGCCATCCCGTTCTTCCTCTGGTCGGGCTTCTGGGCGGTCATGACCCTGCTCGACCTCGCTGCGCGGGCTGGCCGGCGTGGCTGCTCTTCATCACCTTCCCGCTGTGCGGCGCCATCCCCAACCTCGGCACGATGGCCCGCGCCCGGTGGTCGCACATCTTCGCCCACGACCCGCAGCAACCTGCACGCGGCGATGTCGTTCGAGCAGGTCATGGAGGAGGTCACCTTCGTCATCGGCCCGGTCCTCGCGATCTGGCTCTCGACGACGCTCTTCCCCGAGGCGGGCTTCGCTCTTCGCCACCATCGCGCTACGCCGTCGGCGTCCTCGTCTTCATCTCGGCCCGCTCGACGGAGCCGCCGGTCGTGCCGCACCACGAGCGCCCGACCGAGCACGCCTACACGGTGCCGGGTCTCGTCCCGCTCGCGTTCATCATGGTCATGACCGGCGCGATCTTCGGCGTCAACGAGGTCGTCACGCTCGCCGTCTCGCAGGAGCCGGGGCGCGCGAGCGCCGCCGGCGCGATCCTCGCGCTCTATCGCCGTCGGGTCGGCCGCCGCCGGCCTCGTCTTCGGCCACGATCTCGCACGGCCGCAACCTCGTCAAGCTCCTCATCGCGGGCACGCTTCGGCATGGCGGTGCTCGAGGTGCCGGTGCTCTTCGCGCGGCAACCTCTGGGTCCTCGCCGGCGCTCATGCTCGTCGCCGGCATGGCGACCGCGCCCGACCCTCATCACGACGATGAACCTCATCGAGCGCATCGTGCCGAAGGCCCAGCTCAACGAGGGCATGACGATCGTGCTCACCGGCCTCATCATCGGCATCGCGGCCGGCTCGGCCGTCTCGGGCGTCGTCATCGACCGGGTCGGCGCCGCAGCACGGCTACTGGGTCGCCGTCATCGCCGGGCGGCTTCGCCTTCGTCATGGCGCTCGGCACGCGGGCCTTCCTCACCCGGCGCGAGATGGCCAACCTTCGGTAAACCCCCCCACCCCGTCAGCGGCCACGTGCAGCGGGTGCCGGCTCAGCGGCATACGGCTGCCGTATGCCGCTGAGCTCACTCCCGCGCGCCCCGCGGCAGCGGGTGCCACCTCCTTCGGGGGTACGAAGCGGGTCGAGACGTGCGAGGATGGCGGGCGTGAACGACGTCCCCACCGACGACGCGACCCGGGACACCTTCGTCCGCCTCTCCGGGCTGATCTACGCCGAGGCCGGCGAGGCCGCGATCCATCAGTCGATCGTGGACGCAGCACACCGGCTCGTCGACGGGTGCGAGCGGTCCTCGCTCATGCTCCGGCAACGGGGCCAGTTCCTCACCGCTGCGGCGACCGACGACATCGCGCGAGGATCGACCAGATCGAGAGCGAGGAACGCGAGGGACCCTGCCTCGACGCGATCCTCGACGAGGCCTACCAGCACGACACCGACCTGACGGCCGCCACGAGCCCGTGGCCGCGATTCACCGAGCGCATCGTCAAGGAGACCCCGGTGCGCTCGGCGATCGGCTACCGTCTCCTGCTCGACGGCGACAAGGTCGGTGCGCTCAACATCTTCTCCGACGAGCCCGGACGCCTGACCGAGCGGTCGGCCGACCGGCGCAGTCTCGCCTCGTTCGCGTCGGTCGCGCTCATGGCGATCCGCGCGCCCGTGAGGAGGCGGCGACGCTGCGGCTCGGGCTGCAGAGCAACCGCGAGATCGGCAAGGCGGTCGGCCTGCTCATGGCCGCGCACCGGGTCGAGCGGAGGAGGCGTTCGAGCTGCTCCGGCGCACGTCGCAGGACCTCAACATGAAGCTCACCCACGTGGCCGAGCAGGTGGTCGGGGGCAGGAGAGCCAGTACGGCGGGAAGGTGCCTCCGAGCCGGAACTGACGCGCCAGGCCGCAGGCGTTCGCCGTCCCCGTCCCGGTGGACGGCACAAGCGGCTCCCAGCGGGTGGCAGGCTCAGTTGGGGAGGCTGTCGCCCGCCTGTGGGGCACCCGCAGAGCCGCGCGACGGCGACAGCAGGTCCAAGGCGTCGAGCACCCGGCGTGCGGTGTCCGTGTCACCGGTGACGGTGCAGTGGATCTCGTCTGTCGCGCGACGGCCCGCAGCACGGCGGGTCAGCGCCTCGGTCGTCAACTGGACGGTCGTCACGTCGAGCGGCTCCTCGCCCTCCGGGCGGTCCTGACCGCTGAAGAGCTCCTCACCCTGGGGCTCGCCGTGCTCGTCCTCGACGACCCGCGCGCCGCCCCTGGCGAGGACCGGGCCCGTGACGTCGAAGACGATGCCGTGGCCCGGCTCGATCCGGGCGTCGCGCACGGCGATGAGCGGGAGTGCGTCGATGATCGCGGACGTGAACACGGCCGCGGCTGGTGAGTCGAGGTCGCCCGGGCGGTCGAGCGCCGTGCGGAGGTCCTGCTCATGCACCCACGTGTCCGTGATCTGCGCCCGGAGCTGGTCACCGAAGGTGGTGTGCTCCCGGAAGAACCCGGCGATCTCCGTCTCCAGGGTCAGGTCGAGGGACCGGAGCTGTGACATCCGGTGCTGGTGGAAGTCTGCGAGCTCGGAGACGACGCTGCGGCCGGTCCACTGCCTGCGGGCCGCGACCTCGACGTCGACGATGCGGTCGAACTGGCCGCGGACGTCGCTGGGGCTCGGCGGGTTGAGCGGCTCCCGAGGCAGCGCCGCGAAGGCCTTCTCCGTCGCCACGACGTGGACGAAGTGGTCCTTGACGGTCCATCCGGGGTTCTCGGTCGGCTTGTCGAAGTCCTCCTCGCGGCAGGCCCAGCCCAGGTCGACGATTGCCTGGACCACCTGCTCGAAGGCGTCGAGCAAGCCGCCAAGGTCGTCAGGTGCGGCCGGGTGCAGAGGCATGACCCCAGAGTACTTAGGCTTGAGCCATGCCCTCGCCCGCCCGTCCCGTCGCCGCTCTCCGGTCCCTGGGTCCCTGGGCCGTGGCGCTCGTCGTGCTCGCCGGGTTGGGCGCCAGCGTGCTCGCCGCGTCCTTGAGCGGCGCCGTCGCGCCACCGCCAGGTGGCCTCAGCGACGCAGGGCCGGTGGTGCGCTGGGCGCTTCCCCTCGTTCGACTCGTGCACGACGTCGCCGCGGCGCTCACGGTGGGCGCCCTGGTGCTGGCGGCCACCATGGTCCCGGGGGCGACCCGACGGGCGTCGGCGGCTCTCGAGGAGCCGCGCCGGGCCGCAGCCTTCCGGATCGCCACCGCGTCGGCCTTCGTGTGGGCGATCGCAGGGGTCGTCGTCGTCCTCTTCACGTTCGCTGACGCGGCGGGGCTTTCTCTCGGCGATCCCCTCTTTGGGTCGAAGCTGCTGGGCTCGGTGTGGGCGATCGACACGCTGCGGATCGGCCTCATCTCGGCGATGGCGGCGTTCGTCGTGGCCTCCGGAGCGGCCGTCGCCCGCGCGCGATCGGTCGCCGTGGCGCTCTCGGTCGTCGCCCTCTTCGGCATCGCGGTCCTCGGGTTGACCGGGCACGCGGGCGGGTCCTCCGACCACGAGACGGCGGTCAACGCGATGGGGGTGCACCTGCTGAGCGCGACCCTGTGGACCGGGGGGCTGCTCGCCCTCATCGTGCTGCGGCCTCAGCTGGGCGCCGCCCTGCCGGTGGTCGTCCGCCGCTACTCCACCGTCGCCCTGTGGGCGTTCATCGCGCTCGGCGCCTCGGGAGTGTTGGCCGCCACCACCCGGTTCGACAGGATCGCGGACCTGACGACGCCTTACGGGATCATCGTTCTGCTCAAGGCAGCCGCTCTCGTACTCCTCGGCTTCGCCGGATGGTGGCACCGGAGAGTCACGATCGATGCCCTCGAGCGACGGCGACCGGACGGGCCGGGACAGAGCAGGCCCTTCCTGCGACTTGCCGTCGGTGAGGTCGTCGTCATGGGACTGGCGTTCGGTCTGGCCACTGCCCTGGCCCGGACGGAGCCGCCGGTGCCCGAGACGCTTCCGAACCCGACCGCGGCTCTTGCGCTCACGGACTTCCCCGAGCCACCTGCGCCGACGGCGCTGTCGTGGGTCACGGCCTGGCGGGTCGATTGGCTCTTGCTCGCGGTGGCGTTGCTCGCCATCGGGCTCTACGTCGCCGGTGTCGTCCGGCTGGCACGGCGAGGGGACCGCTGGCCCGTGCTGCGGACGGTCAACTGGATCCTCGGCTGGCTCGTCTTCGTCTGGGCAACCAGCGGCGTACTTGGCATCTACGGCAGGGTCGCCTTCTCCTGGCACATGACGCTGCACATGATCGAGGCGATGGTCGTCCCGATCCTCCTCGTCCTCGGGGCTCCGGTCACCCTGGCCCTCCGGGCGTTGCGCAAACGCGCCGACGGCACCCTGGGACCCCGCGAGCTGCTGCTCGGCGTCGTCCACTCGCCGTACCTCAAGGTCGTGGGCAACCCGATCTTCGCCGCAGCCTTCTTCTTCATGAGCCTCGTCGTCTTCTACTGGACGGGTCTGTTCGAGCTGGCGCTGACGACGCACACCGGACACCTCGTCATGACGGTCCACTTCCTCATGGCGGGGTACCTCTTCGCGTGGGTGCTCGTCGGCATCGATCCCGGCCCGCCGAAGTGGAGTCCTGCGCTGCGCCTCATCGTGCTCTTCGCGACGATCGCGTTCCACGCCTTCTTCGGGGTGTCCATCATCAGCGGGACGACCCTGCTCGCCCCGGACTTCTTCACGACGATCAACGTGTCGTGGATCGACGACCCCTTGGCCGACCAGCGCAATGGCGGCGCCATCGCCTGGGCCATCGGGGAGCTCCCCGCGCTTGTGCTGGCACTGCTCGTGGCCACGCAGTGGGCCCGCGCCGACAAGAGGGAGGGCCGGCGCCGCGACCGGCGTGCGGACCGGGACGGCGATGCCGAGCTGGCCGCGTACAACGAGCAGCTGGCCCGACTCGCCGAGCGCGACCGCACCAACCAGCCCTGACGGCCCGGCCCGGCACCTGCCGCGGGCTCGAGCGGAAGGGAACTCAGCGGCATACGGCATGGTGGTTTTGCATTCAACTACTACGGAGCGTAGGATTGGCTACATGGCAAGGCCACCACAACCGAGGTGCCCGATCCGGGTCGGCGAGCCGTGCAGCCTGTGCTTCCCCGGAGCCGAAGGCCCGCAGGACTGTGGTCTGGTCTACCTCGTCCAGTCGGACCCCGAGTGGCGCGAGCAGCTCGCCGAGAAGCGTCGGGAGGTCCGGCCCCAGCAGCTCGCCGCGAGCTGACCGGTCCTCTGACGACCGCACCCGGTGTGTGAGAGTTGGGGCATGAAGGTAGCCGTCATCCAGCTCGCCTACGGTGACGACGAGAGCGTCGCCGACCGCACGGCGCGCGTCGTCGACCTCGTCCGTGCCCAGGAAGGGCATGACCTCGTCGTCCTCCCCGAGCTGTGGCCGGCCGGCGGGTTCGACTACCCCAGCTGGGACACCCGGGCCGAGCCGGTCGACGGCCCCATTGCCCAGGCGCTCGCCGACGCGGCCAAGTATGCCGGCGTGACCCTGCATGGCGGCAGCATCGTTGAACGGGGCGACCCGACGAGCGCCGAGGGCCGCGGCGTATGGAACACCTCGCTCGTCTTCTCACCCGCCGGAGAGCTCGTGGCCTCGTACCGGAAGATCCATCGGTTCGGGTTCGGGGAGGGGGAACCACGGCTCATGGATCCCGGCGAGGACCTCGTCGTCATCGACGTTCCAGTGATGTCCGGGGACTCCCCGGGGTCGGCGCCGACGGTCCCAGTCGGGCTCTCCACCTGCTACGACCTGCGCTTCCCGGAGCTCTACCGCGCCCTGGTCGACCGGGGCGCCGAGGTCTTTGTCGTCCCGGCGGCGTGGCCGGCGAAGCGCGTCGCCCACTGGACCGTCCTGGGCCAGGCCCGCGCCATCGAGAACCAGAGCGTCGTCATCCAGTGCAACACCGCGGGGACGCATGCCGGCCATGAGATGGGCGGTCGCTCGCAGGTGGTCGACGCGACCGGCACTGTCCTGGCGACCGCGGGACCACACGAGGAGGTGCTCAGCGTCGACGTCGACACCGACGCGACCCAGCGGTGGCGCGCAGGCCTTCCCGGCTCTGGCCGACCGGCGGCTGCGGTGACCTCCGCCGTCGGCTGCCCGGGCCCGCGTCAAGGTCCGGGCCCCCGAGTTGGTCGGTCGGGGGTGGCTCAACACCGGGGGCAAGGCGTACTCGATCGCCGACTTCCGTGGCCGCGTCCTGATCCTCGACTTCTGGACCTTCTGCTGCGTCAACTGCCTCCATGTCCTCGACGAGCTGCGACCCGTCGAGGCGCAGTACCCCGACGCGCTGACGATCGTCGGGGTGCACTCGCCGAAGTTCGAGCACGAGGCCGATCCCGACGCCCTCGCCGCGGCCGTCGAGCGGTACGCCGTCCACCACCCCGTGCTCGACGACCCCGAGCTCGTGACGTGGCGGGCCTACGCGGCACGCGCGTGGCCGACGCTCGTCGTCGTCGACCCCGAGGGCTACGTCGTCGCGTCGATGTCGGGTGAGGGCCACGGCCCGGGTCTCGCCTCGCTCGTCGCCGAGCTCGATCGAGGAGCACGCGGCGAAGGGCACGCTCCAGCCCGGCGACGACCCCTACGTGCCGCCGCCCGCTCCCGACACGGCGCTGCGTTTCCCGGGCAAGGCCGTCGCCCTGCCGGACGGGTCGTTCATCGTCTCGGACACGGCGAACCACCAGGTGGTCCACCTCGAGGCAGACCTCGAGACCGAGCGGGCCCGCTGGGGCGGTCGCGGCAGCTTCAACGAGCCGCAGGGCGTGCTGCTCGCGACCCCGGCCGTGCGCCGACGGGCTCGGCATCGACCTGCTCGTCGCCGACTCGGTGAACCACCAGCTCAAGGGAATCCGCTTCTCCGACAGCAGCATCCACACCCTCGCAGGGACCGGCAGACAGCTGCGCGAACGCACTGGCGGCGGCCCGGCCCTGACCCAGGCCTGTCGACCCCCTGGGACCTGGCGTGGCTGGGCGAGCGCCTCCTCATCGCCATGGCCGGCACCCATCAGCTGTGGGCCTGGACACCAGGCGACACCATCGAGCAGAGCATGATCGAGGTGGTCGGGGGCACGGCGAACGAGGGGTTGCGCGACGGCGACGCGCACCAGGCGTGGTTCGCCCAGCCCTCTGGGCTGTGCACCTCCGCCGACGGCAGACGCGTCTGGATCGCCGACTCCGAGACCTCGGCCCTGCGCGTCGATCACTCGTGGCGACGACGGCGCGCTCATCGTCGAGACCCACGTCGGCACGGGCCTGTTCGACTTCGGCCACCGCGACGGGCCGGCCGAGCAGGCGCTGCTCCAGCACCCCCTCGGCGTCACCGAGCTGCCCGACGGGTCGGTCGCGATCAGCGACACCTACAACGGGGCGATCCGCCGCTACGACCCTGCTCGCAGAGACGTGTCGACGCTCGCTCGCGGCCTCGCCGAGCCAAGTGACGCCGTCGTCGAGCGCGATCCGGACACCGGCGAGACCCGCCTCGTCGTCGTCGAGTCCGCGGCCCACCGCCTCACCCGTGTTGCCCTGCCGCAAGACGCCCAGCGGGTCGACGGACCGGCACGCCGGACCCAACGACCCCCGACCGAGCTCGCACCCGGGGCGATCGACCTCGAGGTGACGTTCGTGCCGCCCAAGGGACAGAAGCTCGACCACCGGTGGGGTGACCCCACGATGCTCGACGTGTCCGCCTCGCCCGAGGGGCTCCTGCTCGACGGAGGCGGCAGGGCACCTGGGCTGCGTCGGGCGATCACCGTCGCGAGCGGCATACGGCATGGCACGTTGCACGTCTCGGTGCAGGCGGCGGCATGCGACGGTGACCCGCTCACCGGGGAGGTTCCAGAGCACGCGGCCTGCCATCTCTTCCAACAGGATTGGGGCATCCCGCTCATCCTCGTCAACGGGGCGCCCGGCACGCTGACGCTCGATCTTCGAGGCGCCTGACGTGCGCTCCCTGGCCTCCGGCCCCGCGGGACTGCTCGCCGTCGTGCTCCTGCCGGTCGCGCTGCTCGTCGCGTGGGTGTCCTCCGTCGGTACCGACACCGACCGTTTCGTCACCGAGATGCGGCCGGTCGCGTCATCTCCGGAGGTCCGGGACGCCCTGACGGACCGCACCATCGCCAGTGTTCAGGCGCAGCTGAACCTGCCCGAACGCCTCGCCCAGCAGCTCGAGCCGCCACTGCGCGAGCTCGTCGGCACCGTGCTCGCGCGACCGGAGGTGGACCGTGCCTGGGCCTCGGGGCTGCGCAGCGCCCACGGAGAACTCGTGGCGGTCATGGAGGGAGACCGGCCGGCCAGCGTCGACTCGACCGGGCGGGTCGTCATGCCGCTCACCATTGAGCTCACCGGGCTGGAGCAGCTGCTCAGCGGCTTCGGCCTCGCGGGGGACGTCGCCGTCGCGTCGCAGATCCAGGTCCCACTCTTCTCGGCCGACGACCTCGCCACGGCGCGACGCACCTACGCCGTGGGCTCCATCGCCGGGCCGGCAGCACCCTGGATCGTCGTGGCTCTTGCCGCCGTCTCCGTCCTGCTGGCACGCCGACGTGTCCGGGCTCTCGGGTTGCTGGGGCTCGGCGGCATCATGGCCAGCGTGGCCTTCGCGGCCGGCCTCGTCGTCGGCCGGGACGAAGCCGCCGATGTCGTCCGCGACCCGATCGGCTCCGCAGTCATCACCTCCGCCTATGTGCTGGCGGAAGACGGCCTCATGGCCGAGACGCGCATCGCCCTGGGAGTTTCGGTCGGTCTGCTGGCAATTGCCCTGATTGTCGGACTCGTGCGTGTGATCCTCGGTCGTCGCGGGTAAGTGCTGGCCGAGGCGGGCAACGTGGCCGGCCACGGAAGGCACGGAGAAGGAGACGACATGGGCATCGGACTCGGAGTCACCTTGTTGGTTCTCGGGGCGATCCTGACGTTCACCGGGCTCGACGAGAGCATCTTCAACACCGACCTCGACACCGTCGGGATCATCCTCATGATCGGCGGCGCCCTCGCCCTGATCATGGGCGTCATCCAGAACGCTCAGCGCCAGCGTCACACCACGGTCACCGAGCGTCGTGGCGGTCCTGAAGTGGTCGAGCGGCGCGACGACGCCTACTGATCCACTCGGCGCCCACGAAGGCGGGCTGAGCGCGAGCACTCACGCGCTCGGCCCGCCTTCGTAGTTCGATTGGTGCGTGACGACTCATCGCGCGCCGGCTCGCCGCGGGGCCGGGGCATTAGACACCGTCGCCGCCGCGGCAACCCCGGCCACTCGGGACCGCTGGGTGGACGCCCTTCGTGCAGGCTCCCTGCTCGTCGTCGTCCTCGGGCACTGGCTCATGGTGGTGCTCACCCCCGACGGCCAGATCACCAACGCCCTCAGCATCGTGCCCGCGCTGCAGCCGCTGACCTGGCTCCTCCAGGTCATGCCACTCTTCTTCCTCGTCGGTGGCGTCGCCCACTCCTACGCCCTCGACTCGCTCGACCGGCGCGTGCCGCCGGGTTCTCCTGGTCGTTACGCAGCGTTCTTCCGCGCGCGGGCCGTCCGACTGCTCCGCCCGTCGCTCGCCTTCCTCACTGTCTGGGTCGCCTTGGGAGTCGTCGCGCACGTCAGCGGGTCGACCGCCCGACCGGGCGTCGAGGGTCGCTTCGCCCGCGACGCGCTCGTGGCCGTGCCGCAGCTGCTGTGGTTCGTGGGCATCTACCTGGGGACGTGTGCGTTCGCCCCCCTCATGCGGTCATTCCATGAAGCATGGGGGCCGTATGCCGCTGGGCTCCTTGTCGGGCTCGCTCTCCTCGTCGACGTGGTGCGGTTCACGGCCGTTGAGGTCGTCGGCACCCTCAACTTCGTCTTCGTCTGGCTCGCCTTCCACCAGCTCGGATTTCTCTGGCGGGACGGTCGGCTGACGCGGCGGGTTGGCTGGGCCATGCTCGTGGGCGGCTACGGCGCGATGCTGGTCGCGATCACGGTTGGCCCTTACCCGACGTCGATGGTGGGGTTGCCGGGGGAGCCGATCTCCAACATGGCTCCGCCGACCATGGCCCTGCTCGCCCAGGGTGTCGGCATCTGTGGGCTGGCCGTGCTCCTGCGGTCGGCCATGAACCGGATGCTGTCCCGTCCGCGGGCCTGGCTGGCGGTCGTGCGGGCCGCGCCGTTTGCGATGACGGCCTTCCTGTGGCACCTGACCGGGCTGATGGTCGTCCTGCTCGCGATGCGGGCGCTCGGCGTGGAGCAGCCGGCGGTGGCCTCGTGGGCCTGGTGGCTGACGCGTCCGGTGCTCTTCGTCGTGCTCGCGTTGGTCACCGTAGTCCTCGTGGCGATCTTCGTCCGGTTCGACCGCGGCCCACGCACCGCGTCGAGAGCGCCGGTTCACGGGTCGCGGTGGGCCGACGTCGCCGCCGGGGTCTCCGCCCTGTTGGTCTTCTTCGGGATCCTCGTCATCTCGATCGTCGGCGTGGACGTTCTCGGCAACCGAGCGGTCTTCTTCCTCGTCGGCGACGTCACTCCGGCCGTGGGGTTTGCGGTGCTCGGCGCAGGGATCGGCGCCCTCACCTTGATCGAGTGAACAGCTTTCGGGCCCCCAGACTGATCGAGTGAACAGCTTTCGGGGCCACTGGCCCCGAAAGCTGTTCACTCGATCGGGTTCGTCAGGCGAGCTTGCGTTGGTAGGCCGGGCAGAGCTCGACGATGCGGAAGCCGAGGGCCTCGTTGATGCTGACCATCCACGAGTTCGTGCCGTCGTTGCCGGTGACGACGCGTCGCCGCTGGGGGTATTCGGCCTGCAACCGGCCGAGGTTCTCCAGCTTGACCGCCATGCCGAGGCGGCGGCCCCGGTGCTCGCGGTGCACGTAGGTGCCCCACTGCCAGACCGTCGACGGTGCGCCCACGGGAAGCACGAGGTCGGTGTAGGCGACGACCTCGCCTGTGCCGCTGATCGCCACGGTCGTGAGTCGCTGCCTTCCCATCTCCCGCTCGACGTCGAGGTACTCCTGGTAGCGCGCGGGGTTGAACGACTCCGGCTCGAACTCGATATCGCCCGTCGGCGCATCGACGATGAGCTGGTTCATGACCTCGCAGAGGGACTGACGCAGTGGCTCGGGTACGCCGTTGACGTAGGCCTCGAGGCGGTAGTCGCCCTCCCATCGCGGCCGGGTCTCGGAGTCAAGACGGCTCAGGTGATCATCGGCGACGGGCAGGTCGAGGTGGCGCATGACCTCGGTGTTGTTGAGCGAGTAGCCGTGTCGCTCGATGAAGCGACGGTACCCGTGGTCCGGCTCGTCGACGGGCACCATGATCTCGGTGAGCAGGCAGGCTCGACCGGCATCCTGCGCCCGCTCGGCCATCCGGTCCATCAGCGCGGAGCCATGGCCGCGTCGACGGTGGTCGGGGTGCACGTGGAGGTCGAACCACGCCATTGACGTGTTGTCCTCCATCGGCAGGAACAGGGTCGCGACGCCGGCGACGTCACCGCCGTCCTCCGCGACCCAGATCTCCTTGGGCTCGGCCTTGTCCTCGTGCCGCCAGTCGACGGCGACCTCGGTGAAGGACGACGGTTCATACCAGGGGCGACCGAAGACCCGGCTGGCGGCCAGCGCCTCGTAGGCCCGCCGCGTCCGGTCGTCGTCGTGGACGTCGAGTTGCATGGTGCGCATACGAAAACGGTAGGGACCCGCTAGACCGTGGTGCCACCGAGTTTTCCGGCTCGGCCCACGACGCAACACGCCCGGCAACACGGAAACCGCCCCTGAAACGTCAGGGGCGGTTTCCGTGTTGCCGGGCGTGTTGCCGAGGGTGGGCTCAGAAGGCGGACTCGGGCACGTCCATCAGGTCGTTGTCGGTGGCCTCGGCGATGGCGCGCTCCGCCGCAAGCTTGGGCAGCACGTTCTTGGCGTAGAACGACGCTGCCGCGACCTTGCCGCGATAGAAGTCCGCGTCCTTGCCCGTTGCACCCGCGTCGAGCGCCGCCTGCGCGACGGCTGCCTGGCGGAGCAGGAGCCAGCCGACGACGAGGTCGCCCGCCGCGAGGAGCAGGCGTGTGCTGTTCTGGCCGACCTTGTAGAGGTTCGTGACCTCGCCGCCGACGCGCGGGTCGCTCTTCATCAGGTCGCCGATCATGTGGCCGACGATGGCCTGCACGTCCTCGAGGGCCTTGCCGAGCAGTTCCCGCTCTCTGTCGAGCGAGCCGCCGAGGTCCTTCGCGAACTCCTGGATCTGGCCGGCGAGGTGCTGCAGGGCCTGCCCCTTGTCGCGGACGATCTTGCGGAAGAAGAAGTCGAGACCCTGGATCGCAGTCGTGCCCTCGTAGAGCGTGTCGATCTTGGCGTCGCGAACGTACTGCTCGATCGGATAGTCCTGCAGGAATCCCGACCCGCCGAACGTCTGCAGCGACTCCGTGCCGAGGAGCACCCAGGCCCGCTCGGAGCCGAGGCCCTTGACGATGGGCAGGAGCAGGTCGCTGACCCGGCTCGCCAGCTCAGCGTCCGAGCCCTTCTCGACCTCCTTGGTCCGGTCGCCGCCCTGCGCCTGCGCTGACCGTGTCGAGCTGGGTGGCGGTGTAGAGGACGAGCGCCCGCAACCCCTCGGCGTAGGACTTCTGCAGCATGAGGGAGCGGCGCACATCCGGGTGATGCGTGATCGTGACCCGAGGTGCGGTCTTGTCCGTCATCTGGGTCAGGTCGGCGCCCTGGACGCGCTGCTTGGCGTACTCGAGGGCATTGAGGTAGCCGGTCGAGAGCGTGGCGATCGCCTTGGTGCCGACGAACATTCGCGCATTCTCGATGACGTGGAACATCTGCGCGATGCCGTCGTGGACGTCGCCGAGGAGCGTGCCGACGGCCGGCTCGTGCTCACCGAAGGTCACCTCGCACGTCGTGCTGACCTTCAGCCCCATCTTGTGCTCGACGTTGGTGGCGTAGACGCCGTTGCGGTCGCCGAGCTCACCCGTCTCGAGGTCGACGTGGAACTTCGGGACGATGAAGAGGGAGAGGCCCTTGGTGCCCGGCCCGGCGCCCTCGGGACGGGCGAGCACGAAGTGGACGACGTTGTCGACGAGGTCCGACTCGCCCGACGTGATGAACCGCTTGACGCCCTCGATGTGCCACGTGCCGTCCGGCTGCTGAACGGCCTTGGTCCGGCCCGCGCCGACGTCGGAGCCGGCGTCCGGCTCGGTGAGGACCATCGTCGTGTGCCAGGCGTTGTCGACAATGTGCTTGGCGAGCTTCTGCTGGTCCTCGGTGCCGAGGCGGTAGAGGAGGTTGGCGAACGAGTAGCTCGCCGTGTACATGTGGATCGCCGGGTTGGCGCCGCAGATCATCTCCGCCGTGGCCCACCGCAGCGACGGCGGGATGACCATGCCGCCGAGCTCGACCGGCACATCGAGGTTGCCCCATTCCGCGTCGACGTACGCGCGGAAGGACCTGCGGAAGGACTCCGGCATCGTCACCGAGTGGGTGGCCGGGTCGTAGACCGGCGGGTTGCGGTCCGAGTCGAGCAGGCTCTCGGCGAGCTCGTTCTCGGCGAGGCGGGAGATCTCCCGGAGGATGTCCTTTGCGGCTTCGACGTCGAGGTCGGCGTAGAGGCCCTGGCCGAGGATGTCCTGGCGCCCGAAGACTTCGAAGAGGTTGAACTCAAGGTCTCGTACGTTGCTCTTGTAGTGGCCCATCGAGGTCCTCCGCTGCTCTCGTCCATGAAAGGTGCCGCCCTTCGGGCGCACGCCAAGTTACTGGCGGGTCACTTCCATGATGCTACCGAGCAGTAACGAATGCAAGACAAGGGTCGTATGCCGCTGGGCTTGGTTCTCGTCGAGTGTGCACTCCGCGCCGGGCCTGGTTCTCGTCGAGTGTGCAAGTTGCGCGTTCTGGCGGGAGGGGGCGGCGCGGAGTGCACACTCGACCGGGAGTCGGCAAGACTCAGGCGTCGGCGACCAGAGAGCGCACCCAGTCGCTGAGCTCGGCTGCCGTCTCCGGCGTGATCCCGTGGCCTCCGGGATCGCGTCGGGTTCGCGCGATGGCTCCCGAGTCGCCGGTGACGTAGTCCCAGGTACGGTCCAGCAGCTCCCGGGGGATCACCACGTCCTGGTCGCCCTGGGCCACAAAGGCGCTGACGCCTTCGAGGCGGCCGGCTGTCACCGGAACGCCCGCATCGAAGGGCAGCGTCCCGTAGAGAATCGCCGCACCGCGGAAGCGCTCCGGATCGGCCAGCACCAGCCCGCCCGCGAACGCAGCGCCACCGCTGAAGCCGATGAGAACGACCGTCCGACCCTGCGGGGCCACCTCGTCGAGCCAGTCCCGGAACCACGCCATCGTGTCCGCCAGCGACTCGGCCACTGGCCGCCCGATGCCACGGTTGGCAAACCAGGCATACCCGCCACCCTCGGCGATCGGCGCTCGCACGGCCGCGTAGGCAGGGCCCTTGGGCAGGTGGTCGGCCATCATCAGGATCGAATGTTCGTCGGCGCCACGCCCGTGGAGCAGGACGACGAGCGGCGCAGCCGGGTCACCCGACCCGGCCCACGCCACCTCTGCCGTCGCGAAGCGGCTCGTCACTGCGCTTCCGTCGGACCCACGAGCTTCCAACCGCTCTGCCAGACCCAGCCCTTCGTCGCGTTGAGCGAGATGTTGAGGAACGCCATCTCCTCGAGGGAGCGGGCCATGCGCAGGCCGCCCGCGTCAATGACCCGGTAGCCGAGCGACGTCGCGAGCTCGCCGGTCTTGGCCTTGGCGTCGGCGTCGTCTCCCGCGACGAAGGCGTCGAGCGGCTGTTCGCCCTCGAAGGGATTGCCGTGCCGGCCGGCGAAGATCGTGTTGAAGGCCTTGACGACCTTGGCGTTCGGGAGCTTGTCCTGCAGCTCCTCCGCGGAGGACCGACCGGTCGTGAAGAGGTCGTCGAAGGTCTCGTTGATCGGGTTGGTCGAGTCGACGACGACCTTGCCGTCGAGGCCGCTGCCCAGCTCGTCGGCAATGCCGCTGACCGCCAGGCCGGGCACCGCCAGCACGACGATCTCTGCGTCACGGACCGCGTCCGCATTGCTGTCGGCCGCCTTTGCGCCGACCTTTGCGGCGGCCTCGCGGGCGCTCTCGGCCTCCGAGGCAGAGAGGGTGACGTCGTGGCCGGCCTTCGTGGCGGCAGCGCCGAGGGCGGATCCGACGTTGCCGGAGCCGATGATCGCGATACGCATGTCTACTCCTAGAGGTTGTTGAGTCGCTCAACTATTCTCCAAGCTGTCTGTCGTGTCAATAGTTGCATGTTAAACTACCTCTATGAGCGCGCAGACTGACCACGACCTGGTCTCGACCTTCGGCCTCCTCATGGAGGCGTACAACTCCTTGGAGAAGCAGCTCGGCGCTTCCCTCGAGGAGCGGGTCGGTGTGCCGCACAACTGGTTCGAGGTCATG
Source organism: uncultured Actinomycetota bacterium (assembly GCA_963826445.1). Lineage (GTDB taxonomy): Bacteria > Actinomycetota > Actinomycetes > Actinomycetales > Dermatophilaceae > Intrasporangium. The sequence goes on along the minus strand of CAWGXD010000001.1, from coordinate 7,727 downwards.
CTGCGGATCTCCCGTGCGGACGACGGCCTCGCCCCGATGGGGTCGCTCGCCGACCAGGTGGCGCTCACCGGCGGCGGCGTCACCCGCATGGTCGACCGCATGGCGGCTGCCGGACTCGTCGAGCGGGTGCCGTGCGCGAGCGACCGCCGGGTCGTCTACGCGCAGCTGACGCCGGAGGGACACGCCGTCCTCGACAAGGCCGTCTCCATCCACGACGAGAACCTGCGCCGCGTGCTCTCCGACTTCACCGACGCTGAACTCGACGCGCTGGACGACACGCTGCGACGCCTGCGGAGCGCGCGGATCGTTGCCTGAGAGCCCACCCACCACAAAGGTGCCGTATGCCGCTGAGCCGGCTCAGCGGCATACGGCCTGCTTGGGTGGGTGGCCGGGAACGACGAAGGGCCCGGTCGGCTGACCGGGCCCAACGTGCTGGAGCGGGCGGCAAGAATCGCACTCACGTCTCCTCCCTGGAAGGGAGGTGTTCTGCTACTGAACTACACCCGCGGGGTGCGGGTCGATGTTAGCGGAGACGGGGTCGGACACCGAATCGGGCTCGCCGAACTCGTCATGCGGGTCGTCGAGGCCCCTGGTGCCGATCGGGATGAAGCCGAGGCGCTGGAGCAGGCGTGGGCCGGGCTCGGCCCAGATCGGCCAGCCGCCCTTGGGCTCCTTGGCGGCGATCTGCGCGTAGAGCGCCTTGGTCATCTCGACGGTGACGTCCCCGTAGAGGCCGTCGGCGATCTGGGTCTCCTTGAGACGGTTCCTCGTCAGGATCTTCGTGCGGGTCGCCGACGCGAGACGTTTCCACACGACGGCTTGGTAGCGCTTGACGTCGCCGTTCCGCCGGCCCTGCTTGAGGTTGGCGACGGCGATGGTGGGCTGGGGCGGGGGAGGCTTGATGCCGGTCTTCGAGGCGCGGTACTGCTTCCACGTCTGGCGCAGATAGGTCCGGTCGCCATCGTCAGGGTCGTCGCCGGCGAGGCCGTTCTCGCCGGCGTACCACTCGCGCAGCTGCGCCTTCGCTTCCGGTGACAGGTGGCGGCAGTCCTTGAGGAGCATGTGCAGGTGCGGGGCCCACTTCTCTCGGAGCCACCTCTTGCGGGTCGGCGACCACCACGTCGGCTCGCGGATGTCGGCGTAGAAGCCGATCTGACGGGCCAGGCCTTCGAGCCGGAGCTTCTGCTGGGCGTTGAGGCGGCCGAGGGAAAGGTCAACGTGGCCGCCGCCGGATCCTGTTCCGGCAGAGGCGGTCTTGCCAACCTGGAAAGAACCGAAGCCCTTGATCGGGGAGACCAGGACGTCTCTGCCGGAGGAGCGGGCGAGCTCGTCCAACGGCTCCTTCAGACAAGGACAGATCGTCACGCCACGCCACGTCGGATGAGCCACGGTGCCTCCTGAGTGTCACTCCATGGTGTGCCACGGGGCTGGTGCCCGGCAGGCGAATGCCCCGATCAGCAGAGGATCAGGGCATTCGGGCTGATACCCGATGATGGAGCTGGTCAGGACGTAGCGGGCTCCTCGTAGCTGGAGAGGCGCTTGGCGACGGCATCTGAGACGGAGGCGGGGCCGCCGAGGATGACGATCTTTCTCGGCTTCAGCCGCTTGAGCTCGTTGATCGTCGGGGTGACGAGCAGGTCGCTCCGCGTGAGCAGGACGGGGCCGCCGCGGTGGCCGCCGACGGGCCCGGCCGCCAGCGCATCCGGGAAGGTCCCGCCGGTGGCGATGTAGGCGATGGGGGCGCCGGTCGCGAAGGTCGAGGCGGACGTGGCCGCGGCGACGTTGTACCGGTCGGCGCCACCGATGCGGCTCACGGCCGATGAGTAGCTGCGCAACTGCTCCTCGACGGCGGAGGAGACGGAGCCGGTTCCACCGAGGATGACGATGTGCTGCGGCTGGAGGCGCTTGAGCTCGTTGATCGTCGGGGTGACGAGCTGGTCGGTCTTCGTGAGCAGGACGGGGCCGCCGCGGTGGCCGCCGACGGGGCCGGCGGCCAGGGCATCCGGGAAGGTGGTGCCGGTGGCGATGTAGGCGATGGGGGCGCCGGTCGCGAAGGTCGAGGCAGACGTGGCGGCCGCGACGACGTACCGATCGGCGCCACCGATGCGGCTGACGCTGGGCGCGTAGGTGCGCAGCTGCTGCTCGACCGCGGAGGAGACGGAGCCGGTTCCGCCGAGGATGACGATCCGTTCCGGTTTGAGCCGCTTGAGCTCGTTGATCGTCGGCGTGACGAGCAGGTCGCTTCGCGTGAGCAGGACGGGGCCGCCGCGGTGGCCGCCGACGGGCCCGGCGGCCAGGGCATCCGGGAAGGTCCCGCCGGTGGCGATGTAAGCGATCGGTGCGCCGGCCGCAAAGGTCGACGCGGACGTGGCTGCGGCCACCTCGTAGCGGTCGGCGCCACCGATGCGCGTGGCGCTCGGCGACAGTGCCGCGGTGGCGGTGCGCAACGCGGGGAGCTTGGCGTAGAGGTATTGACCCGGGCAGTCGGTCGCATTGACATTCCGGTGCCCCGAGATGTTGTTGTAGGTCGTGCCCTCTACGACTGTCGTGCCGAGGACGTCGAAACGGTGGACGCCCGCCTTCCAGGCGATGAGGTTGCGCAGCGCGGTGGTGACGGCGGACGGCGGCTCGGCCGTCTGGAAGTCACCGAGGACGGAGGCGCCGAACATCACCGAGTTGACGCCCGCCGCATGGGCACCGACGACGGCCTTGTCGACGCCGCCGTACCGGCCCTCCCAGATCCGGCCGAACCGGTCGACGAGGAAGTTGTAGCCGATGTCGCACCAGCCGCGGGACTGCATGTGGTAGGCGTAGATGCCGCGGATGATGCCGGGCACCTGGGCGGCCGGTGTAGTTGTTGGCGTTGACCGTGTGGTGCACGAAGCCGGCGTGCACCTCGCCGTAGTGCAGCGAGGACTTGCTCGCGCATCCGCTCGTCGGCGCCCCACTGGGCGCGCGAGTAGATCATCGGCTTGGCGACCGCCGTGGCCGCTTCCGTCGTCACCGCATCGGTCGTGATCGCCATGGTCGACTCGGCGATGTACTGGGGATTGTCCGTGATGCGGTCGGCGTGGCGCTCGAGGTGACGCTCGACGTGTTCGAGGCGCCGGGCTCGACGACCATGAGTTCAGCATCGACGGGGCTCGAGTCCGCCTCGGCGATGACGCGGACCTGGATCTCATCCGCGTCCGTGGTGACAAGGGGTGCCGATCCCTCGCGAGCACCGCCTGTCTTGGCGGCTGCCTCCTTCGCCTCGGCAGGATCGGGCCCGTCACCCTCCGCCTCGAGGAACCGCCATTCGGACCAGATGCCTGCCTCGGCGGTGCGGTACTGCACCGTGCCGCCCGGTGCCGAGCCCGCGTCCCACGTGACGCCGACGACCGCGAGCTGCGGCACGTCGACAGCCTCACTCGCCGAGGCGATTTCGACTGCCCGGCCTCGCGCATGCTCCCTCGCCTCGGCGGAGTCAGCGCGGCTCAGTGACCCGACCCCTGGGACCTTGTCGGCTGGCGCGAGGCCGTGGATCGTCGTGGTGGCCGGTCCCGAAGGGCCCACCGACGTCGTGCCACCTGCATCGGGTCGGGCCGATGCCTGCCAGGCGGGCATCGCTACGACCGATAGGAGCAGGACAGCGGTTGCCGCGACGGCGATCCGGGGTAGTGCTGCTGCGTTTCGTGGAGGGAGTCATCAGGCGGCACCTTGCGATTGGGCAAAATGGGCACAGGTTGACTCCTGCCCCGAAATCACGGTAGCGCGGCCCGGGGTTCTTTGTCAGGTTGAAACGACCGCGTGCGCCGAGCGGGCTCAGTACGACGTCCTGCAGACGACCGCGGTTGCGCCGCCGCCGACGGCGCTCGCCCGCTGGACCACCTCGCCATGGACGCGCACTGTGCACTTGATCATCGAGCTCCCGCCCCCGGTGGTCGCCTGGATCAACACGGTGCCGTGGTCCGCGGGACCGGTCCCGGACCACGACCGGCCCACATTGGACTTGGTCACCATGTCGCCGTCCGCGTCGAGGTATGTGACGCTCCGATCCGGGCGTCCGAGGTCACGGAGTACTCGACGACCGAGGCCTCCACCTTCACGTTGGAGTTCGAGTCCTCGACCTGGGCGTTCGATTCCTTGGCCTTGGCGCTTTCGTGCTTGGCGCGCTGCGCCTCGCAGCTCGACTGCGCCCCAGTCAGGGCCACGACGGCGAGGACTGCCGCGATCGTTGTGATGATGCGGGATCGACTGCGGACCACTTCGTGCGCCATCACACACTCCCCAATGTGGTGGGTGGTAAGGAACTGCCCGTTCTGACCGGCCGCACATGGCGGCGTTCTCATGCACCGCTCCTCACAAGGTTGGTGGCGCGGGCGTGAGGCTGTCAAGGCACAGCGGTACGGGGAAGCGTTGGTGCAGAGGCGAAAGCGCCCTCAGCGCTGTCGTCGACCGCCGAGTACTTCCACATCGCTCGAGGACGTAGCTGCCGTCGCCCTGGGGGTCGAGCAGCGCAGGACGCGCCTCGTTGATCATGACGTCGGGTGCATGCGGACGTTGACCAGCTTCTTCCCTCGGAACGTCAGGTCGAGGATCACGCCCTCCTGCGTCTCCTGCCACCACCCCTGCCCGAACTAATGGTTGCCCGGGCCGACGAGCACGACACTCGCCCGTCTCCGGCGCCGGAACATCACGGACCCGCCACGTGAGTCCCGCAGCCGATCACGCTGGTCGCAGCCCGCCTTGTCCAACCAGCCCACCGCTCGCTCCTGCGTTGGCCACAGGTCCGCGTGGTATTCGTCACCGCCCCACCACTGCGGGTCGCAGATCACGAGGTCCGCGCCGCTCCTTCCCGGCTCGGTGACCCCCTCTCGATGTTCTCCTGGGTGATCCACGCGACCCCGGGCGTGGTTGGTCCGGCGTGCGCGAGGCCACTGACGTCGTTTACCAGTTCACGAAGGCAACTTTCAACCGGCAACCTGGCATAGCCGGCTGGAGCGCCTGGTCCAGGTTCATCCCCAGGCCGGTATGCGGGATCTGTACTTGTCGAGGAGCTGGATCGTCGAATGATTCCGTAGACGCCTCGTCGCTCATGTGGTCGGCCGCCGAGGTAGACGACGTCGAGGCCGAGGAGTCCTTCCAGGCGAGGCAGCACGCCTCCGGGATGGCCAGGCTTGGGGGCCGTTCAGGCTCGGCGCCCAGTCGCTCGTCGGCAGGATCGGGCACTTGTGATCGGCGAGAGCCACGTCGGATCGCCTGGTGATGGCCGCGGACGCCGGCGTTTCCGGTGTCAACTCCCGGATGATCGGGATACTGTCAGTCTCCGGCGGGCGGTCGGGTTGAGGAACGGCGCCCCGTGTAGCGCGCGGTTCCGCCGTTGAAGACCCAGTCCCAGCCCTTTCCGAGCGTGACCGCCTGATAGGCGCCCAGCCGATCCGCACACAGGCTGCCGACCGAGGTCAGGGTCCAGACCTGCACTGGGTTGTAGGCGATCCAGCTGGCCTTGATAGCGTCAATTCCCGACCCGCTCGCGACGCCTTTCACCGGATAGGGCAGGGCACGCGACGCCTTGTCTCCGAACAGGTCCGGGCCGAACAGGCCGAACGGACCGTTGCCGGCGATCGGCAGCACCTTGGTCGCGGGCTCGACCAGACCCGGCGGCAGGAGGGCGATGCGCTTCTGACCCTTCTTCAGCGTCGCTGGGATCTCGTCTGCCTTCACACAGGAGGCAGCAGAGGTCAGAGCCGGCTTGGTGACATTTACTCCGCAGGGGATGACCAGCTCGCCCCGGCTGGCAACGTGAAGCTCCTTGACGGTCGTGGTCGCCTTGAGGTTCGTGATGCCGGTGACCACGGCCAACGGAAAGGTGGTGGGCTCGGCCTCGGTGGTCGTCGTCGAGCTCGCCGCCGACGAGGTGCCAATCGCCGTGGCGCCCGTTGTGGTGCCAGGCCGTGGGCTCCCCGGTGCACGCCGCAACGAGCGTCATCCCAATCACGAGTGCCGCGCCTCGGGATCTTCGTTGCCGTCTTCACGCCGCCAGCGTAGGTGGGACGGCTCCCTGAATCATCCTGAACACGCAGTTGCAAAGGCCTAGCCGGCGTGTGTCTCTGTCACGCCGAAGCGCGCACTGTTGCCGACTTCTCACTTCGCGAGGACACTGTAGCCGGGAGGGATCGTCAGGGCTGAAGGGGCCCGTCATGGCTAGAGCCATAGCATGTGTCCTGTTAGGCGTGCTCTTCGTCGGGGCGTGCAGTGGGGGGCCGAAGGGCGAGGTGGAGGCGAGCGCGGCGTCGACCATCGAGCATGGCGGCGAGCGAATCGTGATCCGTACGAGCGTGCTCATCGCCGCATCAGGCGCGGAGCCGAAGGCCACTGGCGAAGTCCTTGAGGGGTCACCTCTGGTGGATCGCCGTTCTGCGCCGGCGGATCCATCGTCGATTCACATGGAAGCTTCAATCCCGCCGTGGAGCCGTACGGCCTGATGGACCGCACCATCACCTGCCCGGATGGCACCGTGAGGATCGGCTTCACGCCGGACGACCCTCAGGGCCCCACTCAGACCGGTTCGTGGAGGATTGTGAGCGGCACTGGTGCCTTCGAGGGGCTGCGCGGCAGTGGGGAGATGGAGGTCAGCTTCGACCCCGAAGACAGCAGCGTACCGGCTCGCGAAGTGTTATCAGGGACGGTCACGCGCTAGCACTCATGCAATGCGTCGCGGTGGAGCGAGCGACGGGAATCGAACCCGCGTATCCAGCTTGGGCAAGTCCGTCGATCACCCGGCGGAGCCCATGGCTGTGCTTGCACCGGTGACCGCTGGGGACCGCGGCAACCCGCTTCAGCCGGCTCGATGTTGCACGTAGATTGCACGTGCGTCCACCTGAAACCGACGCCATTCGACGGGGCCTGTGCCATGCTGCGCCGCGGAACTGTGCTTTCGAAGGAGGCCCTGGTGGGGAGAGGTACTCTCCACGCTCATCATCGCGCTGATGGTCGCGTTCGGGTTCGTTCTTGTTGGGTCTCACCGCGGAATGGGGAATCCCCACTCGCGGCTCCGGCGCTTCGAATCCGGGCATACGGTCTCTCTGCCTCTCGACGTCGAGTTCCGGTCCGACGGATCGAGGTTGCCGGCCACCATCCCGGCAGGTCTCAACGGTCGCGCGCGGGTCAGCTGCTCGAAGGACCGAGGGTTGATCAAGGTGCGCGGCGGGGGAATGGTCCCCGGATTCGACGACGAGTTCTGGAACACCCTCACCCAGACTGCCCGTGATGGCTCCATCAAGTCGTTGGAGCAGGACGGGGAGGTGTTGCTTGCAGTGCCCATGAAGTACCCGCCCAACGGCGGGATCCTTGTCGCGCTCGCCCAGGAGGACTGGGCGATCCTTCAGCTCGGCGCTCCTGCGGAGCCAGGATCCCTCGCGACCGTCCTGACCGCTTCGTCCCGAAGTACGGTCAGCCCTGTGGGTTCCCTTGCCGCCGAGCACGATTCGGTCCATCCGCGTCCGTCGGGGGAGGGGTGGGTCGGCATCCGATTGTCACTCGGATAGTCACTCAGAGCCCCACCGTCATCGTTCGAGCCCGTGGAACCGTCCGAAGGGATCTCATGGCACGGCCGGCCCCTGGGTGTGGACCTCCTCGACAATCTGCGGGAGCCGAGATAGGGCGTCTGCCTTCCTGCGAAAGCGGCGTCTCGCGACGACCTTGCAGTGCGGCCACCGGGCGCGCTCGCGAGTGACCTTCAGCTG